>NZ_BAAGSX010000007.1:0-114553 GCF_054782215.1 Lysobacter terrae | reverse complement strand
TGCAAGAGTAGGTCATCGCTGAGCATTTACTCCGAACCCCCGGCCCAAAAGGTCGGGGGTTCTTCTTTGCTCGGATGGAAAATGCATGGGCGTTGAGGTCGATGCCATCGACACGAAGGACCGGGCGTAGCATTTACCTCGGTGGATATTTGCCTTCACCGACGAAGCTTAATAAGACTTTCTCGAAGGAGTTAGTTCGCCCGAACGTCGACAGCCCAAGCGGGCCCTTAGCGAACCAAAGGCCCCTGCGCCGATCGCGGATGCGACAGCCAGTTTCGCATCAGACCGATGCACGCCTGGATCAGGCGTGCGATCGCATAGAGCGCCAGCAACAGCCCGGACATGAGGAAAAGAAACACCGGGCTGTTCGAGAGCATGGAATTCAGGATCATGGCGTCATGCCACCCGCAGCGCCGCCTGCCCCATCAAGACGAGCACGCAAAGGAACGCGCCGAACCAGGCCAAACTGCGCAGCGTGTGCGTCCAGCCGGCGACATACACGATGCCATGCGCGATCCGGAATACGACGAACAGCACTGCCAGCAGGGCAATGCGGTCCGCGGCTACGCCTGCCAATTGCGCGAGCACCACACCGGCCGCGAACGGAGCAAAGCACTCGTAGCTATTGAGCTGGGCCGCATTCGCCCGATGCACCTGTGGATTGGTCTGCCGCGCAGTCCAGCCCCGCGGATCCCGATTGTCGTAGCGCTCGCCGCTGCCTTTCGCGATAGAGACCCAGACATAGGGCAGCAGGGCAGCGATCAGAACACACCAATAGGCGATGGCCAGGCTCATCCGCGCTTCTCCGGTCGTGAATTGCCGGAAGCCTAGCGCACCCGGTCGGGCGGCGCTCCACCCGCCGTGCAGTCCAACTATCTTTTGGCGCCGGCGTGCAGTTTTTCCTGCGCGGCCAAGAACGCATTGCCTGGATACCAGCGCGGCAACTCGTCGCTGCCGGCCAAATCGCGGCCGACGCCATACAGTGCTTCGAGGTCCTGTATTACCCCGTCGAGTTTCCACGCCGGGTCGTATTCGTCGGAAGGCTTGTGGTAACGCCGATCGCGATAGTCGACCTGCGCGCGCCGGCCCGCGGCGGTGCCCCCGTCGATAAGATCGTCGCCGCCCTTCGCATACAGCGCCGGCACACCGGCGCGGGCGAAATTGAAATGGTCTGAGCGGAAATAGAAGCCGTCTTCGGGCGTGGCCTCGGCATGCAGAGTCCGCCCCTGGGTTTTCGCGGTGGCTCGCAGCTTATCTTCGAGCTCCGAACTGCCGAAACCAACGACGGTCATGTCGCGCGCCTTGCCGATGACCGGCATGGCGTCGAGGTTGATCACGGCGACGGTCTTCTCCAGCGGCACCACTGGATGCGCCACGTAGTAGCGCGAACCGAGCAGTCCCGATTCTTCCAAGGTCGGCGCGATGAACACCAGGGATCGGTTGGGCCGAGGTTGCTGATGAACGAAGGCATCCGCGATTTCCAGTATCCCCGCCACGCCCGTCGCGTTGTCGACGGCGCCGTTGTAGATCGTGTCTTCCGTCGTACCCGTGCTGGCGGGGCCGTGCTCGTCGGCATCGTGCCCGTGATTGCCCAGGTGATCCCAATGCGCCATGTAGACGATCGCTTCGTCGGGACGCGTCGTCCCGTCCAGGCGTGCGATCACGTTGCGTGACGATTTTTCACTGATGCGGCTCTTCAGATCGATCGAGGCCTTGGCACCCAGCGGGATCGCCTTGAAACCGCGCCTGCCGGCGGCGGCGTACAACGCATCCAGGTTGCGCCCCAGCGCAGAGAACACCGAACGCGCGGCTTCCCCGCTGATCCATCCCTGCACCTGCACCCGCGGTGAGGGATCGTCGGCCGCGCGCAGGTCGAACTGGGCTCCGCTCCAGGAGTTCTTCACCACTTCCCAGCCGTAGGACGCGCCCTCGGTGTCGTGGATGATCAGCGCTGCGGCCGCGCCCTGACGCGCCGCTTCCTCGAACTTGTACGTCCAGCGCCCGTAATAGGTCATCCGATTGCCTTCAAACAGCGTCGGATCCTGCTGATGGAAGCCGGGGTCGTTGACGAACATCACCACCGTCTTGCCCTTGACGTCGACGCCGGCGTAATCGTTCCAGCCCAGCTCGGGCGCGTTGACGCCGTAACCGACGAAGACGAGATCGCTGCCGTCCAGCTTCACTTCCGGCTTGCCCGTGCGGGTGCCGACGACGATGTCGGTGCCGAAGCGGAGCGCGCGGGGCTGCCCGGCCACGTTCAACTGCAGCGCCACGTTCTCTTCGGCAATGGTTTCCACCATCGGCACGGTCTGGAAGTAGCTGTCGCCGTTGCCGGGCTTGAGGCCCAGGCGCTTGAACTGCGCTTCGATGTAACCCACCGAGCGGTCCTCGCCCACGCTGCCGGGCGCACGGCCTTCGAACGCATCGGAGGCGAGGGTGCGAACGTGCTGGGCGAAATCGTCGGCGTCGATGCCGGGATGCACGGCGTTCGGCGTTTCCGGCGTCGCCGCCTTGCCGTTGCGCGCGTCCTGCTGGGATGGGTGTGGTTTGCAGCCGGCGGCCAACACGGCGGCGATCGCCATGGCGGCGATGGGCGCGCGGGACAGAGAAAGCGGCTTCATGGGGTCTCCTAACCCATCGGAGACCCATTCTAGGCACGGCCCGCAGGGCGCGGACCGTGCCGATATTGCCGGCTTCCGTGAAAGATCGGTCTAAACGTGAAGTCCGTACGTGTGGCGGTATCGATTAGCCGATCAACGCTCCGGCGGCTGCGGCGTGTCGAAGCGGATCGCCGTTGCGCCGCTGATCGGCCCGGTTTTGGCGGTGGAATGCACGTACAGCGTCACTTCGCGCTCGAAGCGCAGCGGACCGTCCACCTGCGCGTTCGGACCAATGATCACGCGCGGGATGCGCTGCTTGCCGATATGGAAGAACGAGGTGCTCGGCTTGGTGTAGTGCAGGCCGCCGCGGACGTGCGAATTGGCGCCGACCGTGACGTCGCCGTTGACGGTTTCGACATCGCCGCTGACCTCGGTACCGACCAGGCCGATCGCGCCGTTGACGGTTTCCACTTTGCCACCGACTTTGCCGCCGCGGCCGACGAAGATGCCGCCGTTGACCGTACTGACGGCGCCGGTGGTGACGCCTTCTTCGATCTGAATGCCGCCGTTGACGGTCTCGAGCGAGCCGGTCTGCGTGCGGGCCCCCACCTCGATGCCGCCGTTCACGGTTTCGGCACTGGCGACGCGGGCGTCGGAGCCGATCTCGATGCTGCCGTTGACGGTATCGAGCGAGCCGTAATGCTGGCCATTGTCGACGGTGATGCTGCCGTTGACCTTGGACACGTCGGGGTCCGCAGCAAACGCCGGAACGGAAGCAAAAGCGACCAGCAGGGCAAGGGCGAGGCGGGTACGGGTCATGGTGGACTCCTTGGAGGACTATCGGCTTGGATGCACCGGGCTGGCTCCCGGTTTAACTGGCCCGGTCTACACGGCCGGAAGCGGTTAAATACCCCGCTCCGCTACAATCCGCCCCTGCCCGAAGTCACCGGAATGCCGATCGTGCCGTCGAATCCGCGCTCTCAGCCCGCGGCTGCAAAACCCGTCGTCCTCCTGATCCTCGACGGCTGGGGCCATCGTGAAGATCCGATCGACAACGCCCTCGCCCAGGCGAGCCTGCCCAACTGGCACGCCCTGGTCGAGCAGAATCCGCACACGCTGATCCACACCGAAGGCCGCTTCGTCGGCTTGCCGGACGGGCAGATGGGCAATTCCGAGGTCGGCCACATGAACCTCGGTGCCGGCCGCATCGTCTACCAGGACCTCACCCGGATCGACGCGGCGATCGAAGACGGCAGTTTCTTCGCCAACCCTGAGCTGCGCGCCGCCTGCGCCGCCGCCAAGGACAACGACGCAACGCTGCACCTCATGGGCCTGCTTTCGCCCGGCGGCGTGCACAGCCACGAGAATCACATCTTCGCGATGCTCGAACTCGCCCGCCGCGAAGGCGTGCCGCGCGTCGCGGTGCATGCCTTCCTCGACGGCCGCGACATGCCGCCGCGATCGGCGCAGCCCAGCCTGGAACTGCTCGAAGCCGCCTGCGCGAAGGCCGGCAACGCACGCATCGCGACGGTGAGTGGCCGCTACTACGCCATGGATCGCGACAAGCGCTGGGACCGCCAGCGCCGCGCCTGGGATGCGATCGTCGAAGCGACCGCCGAACACTACGCCCCCGATGCGCTCACCGCGTTGCGCGAGGCTTATGCACGTGGCGAGAACGATGAATTCGTCGTGCCCACCGTCATACGTGGGCACGCTGCGCCGTATCGCGGCGTGCACGACGGCGACGCGATCGTGTTCATGAACTTCCGCGCCGATCGTGCGCGCCAATTGACCTCTGCGTTCGTGTCTCCTGCGTTCGACGGCTTCGAGGCGCGTCGCCCGCGGCTGTCGCGCTTCGTCTGCCTGACCGAATACGACGCGAGGCTGCCGGCGCCGGTGGCCTTCGGCCCCGACGATCTGCGCAATACGCTGGGCGAGGTGCTGGCCGCCAACGGCCTCAAGCAGCTGCGCATAGCCGAAACCGAAAAGTACGCGCACGTGACGTTTTTCTTCAGCGGCGGTCGCGAAGATCCGTACCCGGGCGAAAGCCGCGTGCTCGTGCCGAGCCCCAAGGTCGCCACCTACGACCTGCAGCCGGAGATGAGCTGCCCCGAAGTCACGGAAAAACTCGTCGCGGCCATCCGCTCCGGCGACATCGACGTCGCCATCTGCAACATCGCCAATCCGGACATGGTCGGCCATAGCGGCATTCTTGCCGCGGCGATCAAGGCCGCCGAAGCCGTGGATATCGCGATCGGCGCGATCGCCCAGGCGGTGCGTGAAGTCGGCGGCGCACTGCTGGTCACGGCGGATCACGGCAACGTCGAAATGATGCGCGACCCGGAGACCGGACAGCCGCATACCTCGCACACGGTCGGCCCGGTGCCCTTCGTCTACATGGGGCCGCGCACGGCGACGCTGCGCAGCGGCGGCGCCCTGCGCGACGTCGCACCGACCATCCTCGATCTGCTCGATCTGCCGCGCCCGCCCGAGATGAGCGGCACCAGTCTGCTGGCGGAAGACACGCTCGCCAGCGTGGCGCAGGCGGAAACGCTGCTCGCCGGATGAGTTCACGCGTCCTCGCCAGCATTCCGGCGCTGGTCAAGGCCATCGTCCTGGCGACCGCGCTTGCGGTGCTGGCGGCGCCCGCGATCGCGCAGGAAACGGTGAAGAGCCGAGGCGAAACCGAGCGCAAGCTGGAAAACGTCAAGCGCGAGCTGGCGCAGGTCGCCGCCGAGCGCCGCCAGATCGAAGGCCAGCGCGGCGACGTGACCCAGCAGCTGCGCGCTGCCGACGAGAAGGTGGGTCGCTCCAACCGTGTGCTGCGCGACACCGAATCGCGGCTCGCGCGCGATCAGCAATCGCTCAGCGCGCTACAGCAACAGCGCGCGCAGATGCAGACCTCGTTGGATGGCCGTCGCGAGGAACTCGCGCGCCTGTTGCGGGCCGCCTACGCCCAGGGCGAAGCCGCGCCGCTGAAAGCGCTGCTGTCGCAGGACCGCGTCGCCGATGCCCAGCGTGCGCTGACCTATCAGCGCTATGTGTCGGCCGATCGCACTCGGCGCATTGCCGAGCTCTCCACGCAACTGCGCGAGCTGGACGCACTGGAGGCGGACATCGTGGCGCGCCGCGCCGACCTGGGCCGCACGCGTCAGCAGCAGCGGCAACAGCTGGGGCAACTGCAACAGGATCGCCAGTCGCGCGCCGCGCTGCTGGCGCAGTTGGATGAGAAGTACCAGGATCAGCGCGCCCGCGAGCAGGCATTGGGCCGCGATGCGAAAGGGCTCGAGCAAGTACTGAAGCAGCTGCGCGCGGCCGCGGCGCGCGCCGAAGCCGAACGTCGCGCCGCCGCCGCGAAAGCGGCGCGCGATGCCAAACGCGCGGCCGCGACCGGCCAGCGCGCGACCGCACGCCCGCCGATCGTGGCGAGCGCCGCGCCGCTGCAAGTCGGGGGCCTGGGTTGGCCGCTGTCGGGCGCCTTGCTGGCCGGCTACGGCGGCACCATGCCCGACGGCCGCGCCAGCCAGGGCCTGCTGATCGCGGCGAACGCCGGGGCGCCGATCAAGGCGGTAGCCGACGGCACTGTGGTGTATGCCGAGTGGATGACCGGCTACGGGCTGTTGCTGATCATCGACCACGGCAACGGCTACATGAGCCTGTACGCGCATAACGACGCCCTGCTCAAGGACGTGGGCGCGGCCGTGAAGCGCGGCGATACCGTGGCCACCGTGGGCAGTTCCGGCGGCCATGGGCGCCCGGCCTTGTACTTCGAACTGCGCCGCAACGGCCAACCGGTGAATCCCAAAACCTGGCTGCGCTGAACCGAGCGCAAAGCGCAGGGCGCCGAAGGGCGCCGCTTAATGTTTCCTTCGCCGAATCCGCGCCGGGTTGTGCCCATAATCCCGGCGTGCTGCGACCCGAACCTGCGCCGCGGCCCGCGGTCTAAACCGCGATTCAAAGAACGACGTCCAATCGGAGTACCTGTCCATGCCTGTTCGCCGCGCGCGCCTCCATCGCGCCTCCCTGCGCCTCCTTCCGCTCGCATTGGCGCTGGCGACGACCTCCGCCTTCGCGCAGCAACAGCCCGCGCGCGGCAGCAATCCCGCGCCGATCGAGGCCCCCGACGTCGAGGACACCAGTGCCTCCAAGATCCCGCTGGACGAGATCCGCCGCTACGTGGCCGTCTACAACGCGGTGAAGGAAGCCTACGTCGAGCCGATCGACGACAAGAAGCTCATGCAGTCGGCGATCCGCGGCCTGCTGTTCGATCTGGATCCGCACAGCGTCTACATGGAACACGATACGGCCGAGCAGTTCGACGAAGCCTCGCGCGGTTCCTACGGCGGCGTCGGCGTCGAACTGCAGCGCCAGCCCGACGGCACCTTGCGCGTCATCGCCCCGATCGACGACACGCCGGCCGCACGCGCCGGCATCAAGGCCGGCGACATCATCACTGCGATCGACGGCAAGGTGTTCAAGCCCGACGAAGGCGACACCTCCGGTCCGCTGCGCGGCGATCCAGGCAGCAAGGTCACGCTCACCATCGTGCGCGAGGACAAGCCCAAGCCGTTCGACGTCACGCTTACGCGCGAGACGATTCGCATCGTCAGCGTGAAGAGCCGCATGCTCGAACCCGGCTATGGCTATCTGCGCATTGCCTCGTTCCAGGCCGACACCGCGGCCGATTTCGATCGCCGGCTCGATTCGCTGCGCGAACAGTCGGGTGGCAAGCTGCGCGGGCTGGTGATCGACCTGCGCAGCAATCCCGGCGGTCTACTGACCTCGGCGGTGCAGATCGCCGACAGCCTGCTGGAGAAGGGCAAGATCGTCAGCACGCGCGGACGCGTGCCGATCAGCGATGCCGAATTCAGCGCCACGCCGGGCGATCGCAGCGGTGCCGCGCCAGTGGTCGTGCTGGTCGACGCGGGTTCGGCGAGCGCGTCGGAAGTGCTCGCCGGTGCCTTGCGCGACAACAAGCGCGCGCGCATCGTCGGCAGCCGCACCTTCGGCAAGGGCTCGGTGCAGACCGTGTTGCCGCTGGACAACGGCGATTCGGTGAAGCTCACCACCGCGCGCTATTTCACGCCCAGCGGCAAGTCGATCCAGGCGCTGGGCATCGTGCCCGACGTCGAGCTGCATGCAGGAAAGGACGCCGCCAATGGCGGCAAGCCCGACTACACCGAGGCGAGCCTGCGCGGTCATCTGAGCGGTGAGGAAGACGACCTGCCGGGCTCGAACGCCGGTGAGGTGCTCGAGGGCGATGGGCCCATCACCGCGGCACTGGCGGAACTGAAGAAGCCGGTAGCCAGCGCGCCGCAGTCCGCGACGAAGCGCTGACCGGAAATCGCAGCGACCGGGAGCCGCGTTACCGCGGCTTGGCCGGCATCGGAAACGGCGTGACGACCTTCTCGCCGGTCACCGCGTCGCGGATCGCCGACTGGCCCTTCTTCTCCACTTCCTCGATGCGCACGATGCTCTGCATCGGCAGATGCAGCACGCGCGTATTGCCGAACTCGTCGCGCAGGCGATCTTCGGTGGGATCGATCACCACGCCCTCATGGACATCGAAGACCAGTTCGGCGACTTCGGTGAATCCCCACAGCGTGCCGCTTCCGATCTTGCGCGCGTACAGCTCGTAGATCTTGCCGGCGTTGAAGAAGGTGATCTTGTAGAGCGGCTTCATGGGGGCAACGAACCAGAGCAAGGGTGACGGCAGTAGTCACGATGGGGTCGGGGAGTGCGGGTCACAAGATTCGACCACTCCCCGTTCCGACTCTCGTCAGAAACCGCGCCGCCGCCGCATCCGCCGCGCGATTCCTGCCTTGGCGATCAACGCGAAGGCGCCGCCAAAGGCGAAGCCCGCCAGGTGCGCCGACCAGGCCACGGCGCCGAATGCCGGACCGGTGAAGGTGAAGACCAACTGCAGCAATGCCCACACGCCGATCAGCAACGCGGCCGGCACCTTCACGAACTGGAGGAACAAGCCGAGCGGAACGACCAGACCCAGCTTCGCCCCCGGGAAAAGGGCGAGATAGGCGCCGATCAGGGCCGAGACCGCGCCACTGGCCCCGATGATCAGCCGGTCGGGCGTGCCGATCATGATCGCCGCGGCCAGGTTGGCGGCCGCGCCGCCGAGCAGGAACAGGGCGAGCAAGCGCCATGGCCCCATCGCCCGCTCGGCCGACAGTCCGAAGATCAGCAGAAAGACCAGGTTGCCGAGCAGGTGCGCCCAATCCGCATGCAGGAACAGGGCGGTAAACAGCCGCAACACGCGGCCATCACGTAGCCATTGCAGCCAGTCCTGAGGCGCGGCCAGGCCGCCCGACAAGGCGCCCCAATCGAGCATGAGCCGCTGCTGCTGCGGGTTGGGCAGCACCGCGTAAGCCAGGAAGCAGGCCCACAACAGCACGAACAGCACCGCGACCGCCCAGCGTCGCGGCGTGCGCTCGCGCGAGGGCAAGGAAACGAACACGCTCACGGCCGATTTTCCCCGCCCGGTGGCGCGTCCGGCGCTCGCTCTTGCCAGCCGTCGGACAGGCGACCGAGGCGTCCGGGCATTGTTAGCATCCGGTTAATACCCACGCTATAGTGCATACGGTGTCGTACGTCGGGAGGGGTCTCGGCGCGCGACGGCAACGGCCTGGCCGGCGCCGCGCAGACGACCAAGAAGAAGACTTCAAGAAAACATTGCCGTCTACATTCCGTCGATTGGAGAGAGTACACACATGAATCATGCAAATCGCATCACCGTCAGCATGCTGGCGCTGGGCATCGCCGGCGTGCTGGCCAGCGGAAGCGCGTTCGCCAGCGGCTTCCAGCTGCGTGAAGCCAGCGTCAAGAACCTGGGTCGTTCCAATGCGGGCAGCGCGGTCTACAACGACGACGCCACCGTCGTGACCGGCAACCCGGCGTCGATGTCGAACTTCGACAAGACCACCGTGCGTGCCGACGTCACCGCGATCGATCTGAGCTTCAAGGTCCACGCGACCGGCCACGCTGCTGCTGCATTCGGTCCGGCCGCGCCGGCCCTGACCGGTGGCGACGGCGGCGACGCCGGCGACCTCACCCCGGTGCCGAACATCGCCGCGGTGTTCCCGCTGCACGGCGCCCTCGAAGGCCTCACCATCGGCGCCAGCATCGGCGCGCCGTTCGGTCTGAAGACCGAGTACGACGAAGGCTGGGTTGGCCGCTACCACGCACTGAAGTCGGAAGTGAAAACCGTCGACTTCACCCTGTCCGCTTCGGTCAAGCTGCACGACCGCTTCTCGGTCGGCGCCGGCTTCATCTACGAGCGCGCCGACGCCACGCTGACCAAGGCCATCGACTTCGGCACCGCGCTGTGCACCGGCTCGGGCAACCCGCTGAACTGCTTCAACCCGGCCTTCCCGTTCCACCCGCAGGCCCAGGACGGCGCTATCAGCATCGACGGCGACAGCACCGGCATCGGTTGGCTGGTCGGTGCGGAATGGCACCCGACCGACGCGCTGACGATCGGCTACTCGCACCGCTCGGAAATCGATCAGGAGATCGAGGGCAAGATCGACTTCACCATGCCGGGTTCGGTCCAGGCCGGTCTGGGCCCGCGCGCGGCGAACTTCGCCGACGGCCCCGGCGGCGCCGATCTGACCACGCCGAGCATCGACACGGTCAGCATCCGCTACGACATCAACGACAACATCCGCCTCCTCGCCGACTGGCAGGCGACCGATTGGTCGTCGCTGCGCACCGTCGACGTGCGTCGTAGCAACGGCACCTCGCTGGGCGCCGAAGCGTTCAATTGGAAGGACACCGAGTTCTATTCGATCGGTGCCGAGTGGGATATCAACGACGCGTTCACCGTTCGCGCCGGCTACGGCCAGGACGAGACCCCGACCCACGACGAAACCCGTACCCCGCGCCTGCCCGACAACGATCGCACGCTGTACTCGATCGGCCTGACCTGGCAGATCTCGGATGCGTTCAGCGTCGACGCCGCCTACCAGCGCATCGACGTCGACAACCCGAAGCTCGACGTGGTCTCGTCGAGCGGCTCGCGCATCACCGGCGAAGCCGAAGGCTCGGCGGACCTGTACGGCGTCGCCGCGCAGTTCAAGTTCTGATCCTGCGCTTCACCGCTGCACGAAAAAGCCCCGCATTTGCGGGGCTTTTTCTTTGCTGCGCCGTGGCGATCCAGCATCGTCGCCACCGCTCGCGCCGCGGCGGCGCCGTGGGCGACATCAGTCGCCCAGTGTCAGCAGTGAGGCATTGCCGCCGGCCGCCGTCGTGTTGATGGTGATGGTCTTCTCGGTGGCGAAGCGCGGCAGGTAGTGCGGGCCACCGGCCTTGGGACCGGTGCCGGACAGGTTCTGCCCGCCAAAGGGCTGCACGCCGACCACCGCGCCGATCTGGTTGCGGTTGACGTAGCAGTTGCCGACCTTGATGCGCGAGGCGATCTTCTCGACGGTTTCGTCGATGCGCGAGTGGATGCCCAGGGTCAGGCCGTAGCCGGTGCCGTTGATCGCGTCGATCACCGCGTCGAGCTGATCCGCCTTCCAGCGCACCACGTGCAGCACCGGGCCGAAGATTTCCTTGTGCAGCACATCGATGGAGCCGATCGCGTAGGCGCGCGGGGCGAAGAAGCTGCCGTGCGCGGCTTCGGCGTCCAGTGCGACTTCGGCGATCTTATTCGCTTCGCGGTCCATGCGCTCGGCGTGGTCGCGCAGCATCTTCAGCGCGTCCTCATCGATCACCGGCCCCACGTCGGTCGAGAGCAGGCCCGGGTCACCGACCTTCAGTTCGGCCATCGCGCCGCCCAGCATGTGCGTCACCTTGTCGGCGATGTCGTCCTGCACGAACAGCACGCGCGCGGCCGAGCAGCGCTGGCCGGCCGAAGTGAACGCCGAGGAGATCGCATCCTTCACCACCTGTTCCGGCAGCGACGAGGAGTCCGCGATCAGCGCGTTCTGGCCGCCGGTCTCGGCGATCAGCACGCCGATCGCGGCATCGCGTGCGGCCAGTGCGCGGTTGATCGCGCGCGCGGTATCGGTGGAACCGGTGAACGCCACGCCGGCCACGCGCGGATCGCGGGTCAGCGCCGCGCCGACGGTGGCGCCGTCGCCGGGCAGGAACTGCACCACGGCTTCGGGCACGCCCGCTTCGTGCAGCAGCTTGATCGCGTAGTAGCCGATCAGGTTGGTCTGCTCGGCGGGCTTGGCGAGCACGCTGTTGCCGGCGGCGAGCGCCGCGGAAATCTGGCCGAGGAAGATCGCCAGCGGGAAGTTCCACGGCGAGATGCACACGAACACGCCGCGGCCGGAGAGCTGCAGCGTGTTGGATTCGCCGGTCGGGCCGGGTAGCGCTTCGGGCTTGAACAGCGCGCGCGCCTGCGCGGCGTAGTAGCGCAGGAAATCCACCGCTTCGCGCACTTCGGCCACGCCGTCGGGGATGGTCTTGCCGGCTTCCTTGGTGCACAGCGCGATGTACTGCGGCATGCGCTGTTCGAGCAGGTTGGCGGCGTTTTCGAGGATCGCGGCGCGCGAAGCGGCCGGCGTGGTGTTCCAGGTCTCGTGTGCGACGACGGCGTTCTGCAGCGCCTTCTCGACGGTCGCGCTGTCGGCGGGCTGCCACTGGCCGACGGTCTCGCGGCGGTCGGCTGGGTTGGTTACGGCAATGTTCGCGCCGGTGACCTTGGCGCCCGGCACCAGCGGCGTGGCGCGCCATTCCTGCTTCGCGGCCGCGTTGATCTGCTCGGCGAGCGTGCGCAGTTGGTCGTCGTTGGCGAGGTTCACGCCCATGGAGTTGCTCCTGTCTATGCCGAAGCTGCGGTACACGTCGACCGGCTGCGGGATGCGCGGATGCGCGATGGATTCGAATGCGGAAACGGTCTCGACCGGATCGCGGACCAGGTCGTCGATGGCGACGTCTTCGTCGGTGATGCGATTGACGAAGCTGGAGTTGGCGCCGTTTTCGAGCAGACGGCGGACCAGGTACGGCAGCAGGTCCTCATGCGAACCGACCGGCGCGTACACGCGGCACGGCACGCCCAGGCGACCGGCCGGAATCACTTCGGCGTAGAGGTCATCGCCCATGCCGTGCAGCTTCTGGAATTCGAAGTGCCGCTCGCGGCCCATCGACTTCGCGCGCTGCCAGATCGACGCGATCGTGTGCGCGTTGTGGGTGGCGAACATCGGATAGACCGCGTCGCTTGCTTCCAGCATCTTGCGTGCGTTGGCGAGGTAGGACACGTCGGTGTTGGGCTTGCGCGTGAACACCGGATAGCCGAGCTGGCCGTCGACCTGCGCGCGCTTGACTTCGCTATCCCAGTACGCGCCCTTGACCAGGCGCACGGGAATGCGACGGCCGTGCTTGCGGGCGAGATCGGCGATGAAATCGATCACTTCCGGCGCGCGCTTCTGGTAGGCCTGGATGGCCAATCCGTAGCCTTCCCAGCCGTCCAGCGACGCATCCGCGTAGGCGGCGGCGATCACGTCCAGCGACAGCTCCAGGCGGTCGGACTCCTCGGCATCGATGGTGAAGCCGATGCCGTAGGACTTGGCCAGTTGCGCCAGCTCCAGCACGCGCGGGGTGAGTTCGGCGAAGACGCGTTCGCGCTTGGCATGCTCGTAGCGTGGATGCAGCGCGGAGAGCTTCACCGAGATCGACGGCACGCCGAAGACCTCCTTGCTCGTGTGGTTGCCGCTCTTGCCGATCGCGTGGATCGCGTCGCGGTAAGCCTGCAGGTAACGCAGTGCGTCCTTGGTGGTCAGCGCGCCCTCGCCGAGCATGTCGAACGAATAGCGGTAGTTGGCGTTGTCGCCCTTCTGCGACCGCGCGAGTGCCTCGCCGATGGTGCGGCCCATGACGAACTGGTGGCCCATGATCTTCATCGCCTGGCGCACGGCCAGGCGGATGACCGGCTCGCCGACGCGACCGAGCAGGCGCTTGAAGGCGCTGTGCACGTCGCGCTTGGTCTCGTCGGCCAGGTCCACCAGGTGGCCGGTCAGCATCAGGCCCCAGGTCGAGGCGTTAACCAGCACGGAATCGGACTGGCCCATGTGCTTCTTCCAGTCCGCATCGCCCAGCTTGTCGCGGATCAGCTTGTCGGCGGTGTCTTCGTCCGGAATGCGCAGCAGGGCCTCGGCCACGCACATCAGCAGCACGCCTTCCTCGCTGCCCAGGTCGTACTGGCGCATGAAGGCCTCGATCGCGCCCTGGTCCTTGGCCCGGGCGCGCACGCGGCGCACCAGGTCGGCCGCGGTGGCCTGCGCCTGCAGGCGCTCGGTCTCCGGCAGGCGCGCCAGTTCGAGCAGGTGGCGGACGTGGGCGGCCTCGTCGCGTACCCAGCCGGCGGTGATCGCGGCGCGGGGGCCGGGCGGCGGGGCGGGGATTTCGGGGCTGATCAGGTCGGGCGCGGGCGAAACGGCGCCCGCCGGGGCGGTGGCGGTGGTGACTGGGTTCATCGGGTCCGCAACTGCGGTGGGGAAGCCGCATAGTCTAGAGCCTGCGCACCGGCGCGCGCGGCCCGCCGGCAGTCGGAATCGTCATGTCGCGGACGCGGTTTTGTGGCGGATTTGCCGCTTTTTCGCGCTGAACCCTTCGGTCGGGGCCTGCACTGCGGGTTGCCCGACCGCGGCCCGGTCGCTACCATTTCGCAGTTATTCCGTAGCGTCCGCGAAGCTCCCGCCCTAAGGGCATGCCTCCGGCGTGATGGGTTCCGACCTCTCCGGTCCGAACCTGCCAGCCACCTCGTTCCGCGCGGCTCCCCGCCGGAGCCGATGCCGCTTCGCCATCGAAGCGGCGCCGACCGAGGCAGCCCGCGGAGCGACATCACGAATCAACTGATCTTTTCGGGGCTCGAACTGATGAAAGCCGGTCGTAGCAAGCTTCGGACCGCGGGAAAGTGGGCAATGGGCGTGGCCGCGATGGCCGCTCCCCTGCTCGCCTTCGCCCAGGCCGCCAGCGATACATGGAGCCATGCGCCGCACCGCTGGCAGCTCAACATGGGCGAAGGCGCCACGCCGCTGGCGCACAACGCCTATTCGGCGCACATGCTGTCGCTGTGGATCTGCGTGGGCATCGGCATCCTGGTGTTCGGCGCCATGTTCGTCGCCATGTTCAAGTTCCGCCATTCCAAGGGCGCGGTGCCGGACAAGGACTTCACCCACAGCACCAAGCTGGAAATCATCTGGACGGTGATCCCGATCGTGCTGCTGGTCCTGATGGCCTTCCCGGCCACCAGCAAGCTGATCAACATGTACGACACCCGCGAATCGAAGATGACCGTGAAGGTCACCGGTTACCAGTGGATGTGGAAGTACGAATACCTGGGCGAAGGCGTCAGCTTCACCAGCCGCCTGGACCGCAAGAGCGACGAGATCCGCCAGAGCCACGTCGACGCGCGTACCGCCAACCATCCGAACTACCTGCTCGACGTCGACAACGCCCTGGTGTTGCCGGTCAACACCAAGGTGCGCTTCGTGATCACCGCGGACGACGTCATCCACGCCTGGTGGGTGCCGGCGCTGGGCTGGAAGCAGGACGCGATCCCGGGCATCGTCAACGAGGCCTGGGCCGAAGTGACCGAGCCGGGCGTCTACCGCGGCCAGTGCGCCGAGCTGTGCGGCAAGGACCACGGCTTCATGCCGATCGTCGTGCGCGTGCTGCCCAAGGACGAGTACACCGCGTGGCTGGCCGGACAGAAGGCCAAGAACGCGCCTCCGGCGCCGACCGCTCCGGCCGCTCCCGCACCGGCTGAGAAGCCGGCCGAAGCCGCGCCCGCGCAGGCAGCGCCCGCCGCTGCCGCCACCCAAGCCCCGGCCGCTCCTGCGGTCGCCGGCTGATCCGAATACCGAGGCACGACCATGTCGACGCATTACGAAGCCACGCACGCGCCCGTGCACCACGACGACCACGCCCACGAGCACAAGCAGGGCTTCATCGAGCGCTGGTTCTTCTCGACCAATCACAAGGACATCGGCACGCTGTACCTGGTGTTCTCGTTCGTGATGTTTGTCATCGGCGCTGGCATGTCGGTGATCATCCGCGCAGAACTGATGAAGCCGGGCCTGCAGTTCGTCAATCCCGAGTTCTTCAACCAGATGACCACCGTGCACGCGCTGGTCATGATCTTCGGCGGCGTGATGCCGGCCTTCGTCGGCCTGGGCAACTGGATGGTCCCGCTGCAGGTCGGCGCGCCCGACATGGCGCTGCCGCGCATGAACAACTGGTCCTTCTGGATCCTGCCGTTCGCCTTCACCCTGCTGCTCATGACCCTGTTCATGCCGGGCGGCGCGCCGGCCGGCGGCTGGACGCTGTATCCGCCGCTGTCGCTGCAGGGCGGCAACAACGTGGCCTTCGCGATCTTCGCCATCCACATGATGGGCATCAGCTCGATCATGGGCGCGATCAACATCATCGCCACCATCCTCAACATGCGCGCCCCGGGCGTGGACCTGCTGAAGATGCCGATCTTCTGCTGGACCTGGCTGATCACGGCGTTCCTGCTGATCGCGGTGATGCCGGTGCTCGCCGGCGCGGTGACGATGCTGCTGACCGACAAGTACGCCGGCACTTCGTTCTTCAACGCCGCCGGCGGCGGTGACCCGGTGATGTTCCAGCACATCTTCTGGTTCTTCGGTCACCCCGAGGTCTACATCATGATCCTGCCCGCCTTCGGCGTGGCTTCCGAGATCATCCCGACCTTCAGCCGCAAGCCGCTGTTCGGCTACCAGGCGATGGTGTACGCGACCGCCTCGATCGCGTTCCTCTCGTTCATCGTGTGGGCGCACCACATGTTCACCGTCGGCATGCCGCTCGGTGGCGAGATCTACTTCATGTTCGCCACCATGCTCATCGCGGTGCCGACCGGCGTGAAGGTGTTCAACTGGGTCACCACGATGTGGCGCGGCTCGATCTCGTTCGAATCGCCGATGCTGTGGGCGATCGCCTTCGTGATCCTGTTCACCATCGGCGGCTTCTCCGGCCTGATGCTCGCGATCGTGCCGGCGGACTTCCAGTACCACGACACCTACTTCGTCGTCGCGCACTTCCACTACGTGCTCGTCACCGGCGCGCTGTTCGGCATCATCGCCGGCGTGTACTACTGGTGGCCGAAGTGGACGGGCCGCATGGTCAACGAGGGCTTCGCCAAGGTCCATTTCTGGTGGACGATGGTCTTCGTCAACCTGCTGTTCTTCCCGCAGCACTTCCTGGGCCTGGCCGGCATGCCGCGCCGCATCCCGGACTACAACGTGGTGTTCGCGGACTGGAACTTCGTCAGCTCGATCGGTGCCTTCGGCATGTTCCTGACGCCGTTCATGATGGCCCTGATCCTGTGGCACTCGCTGCGTAACGGCGCCAAGGCCAATGCGCGCGCGTGGGAAGGCGCCCGTGGCCTGGAGTGGACCGTGCCGAGCCCGGCGCCGCACCACACCTTCAGCGTGCCGCCGGTGATTCGCGACGGCGATCTCGCCCACGGCGACATCACGCACTAAGGCGCACGAGTCGGCTGCGATGAACCCGCAACAGCTCTCGCCGCAGGATGCCGACGCGCGCCGCAAGCGCGCGCGTCGCACGGCGCTGTGGATCGCGCTGATCGCGGTGGTCGTCTATGCCGGCTTCATCGCGATGGTGGGGCTGTCGAAATGAGCGGCGCAGAAGTGAACGGCGCAGGCAACAACGCCGCACGCAAGCCGACCAGCGGCATCACCAAGATGGTGCTGGTGGCGATCGCCGCCTTCGGCTTCAGCTTCAGCCTGATCCCGCTGTACCGCATCGCCTGCGAGAAAGTGCTGGGCATCCGCCTGGAGCGCACGGCCGCCAACGCGGCCGAGCACGGCGCCAAGACGCCCGAGACGCGCGTGATCACCGTGCAGTTCGACGGCGGCGTCAATTCGAAGCTGCCGTGGCAGTTCGCTCCGAACCAGGTGACCCTGAGCGTGCGTCCGGGCGAGCAGTACGAGGCGACCTACAGGGCCACCAACACCAGCGCGCGCGCCATCGTCGGCAGCGCGGTGCCGTCGGTGGCCCCGGCCCGCGCGTCGGGCTACTTCAACAAGACCGAGTGCTTCTGCTTTACCGCCCAGACCCTGCAGGCCGGCGAGACGCGCGACATGCCCGTGCGCTTCATCGTCGATCCCAACCTGCCGGCTGACGTGAACACGATCACCCTGTCGTACACCTTCTACAAAAACGACGTGCTGACGTCGAAGCTGGCGGGCACCACCGCCGCCTCGCACGCAGCGCCCTGAATCTTCTTCGCACAGCACCTGACGGAACACCTGCCATGGCACAAGCACACGCAGACGCCCACCATTACTTCGTGCCGCACAGCAGCCGCTGGCCGTTCCTCGGCTCGATCGCGCTGTTCACCACCATGGTCGGCCTGGCCAGCTGGTTCAACGCCATCCACTGGGGCAAGCCGGTGTTCTTCTTCGGCATCGCGCTGCTGGCCGGCGTGCTGTTCGGCTGGTTCGGCGACGTGATCCGCGAGTCGATCAAGGGCAACTACAACAAGCAGGTCGACACCTCGTTCCGCATGGGCATGGTGTGGTTCATCTTCTCCGAAGTGATGTTCTTCGCCGCGTTCTTCGGCGCCCTGTTCTACGCGCGCCAGTACGCGTTGCCGTGGCTGTCGGGCGAAGGCGACGGCGTGATGACCAACGCGCTGCTGTGGAACGGCTACACCGCCGGCTGGCCGACCAACGGCCCGGCGGGCGTCGGCGGTTCCTTCCAGACCGTGCCGGCCTGGGGCCTGCCGCTGCTCAACACCATGATCCTGCTGTCCTCGGGCGTGACCGTCACCATCGCGCACCACGCGCTCAAGGTCGGTGCCCGCAAGACGCTGCTGACCTTCCTCGGCGCCACCGTGCTGCTGGGCGCGCTGTTCCTGTACTTCCAGGGCAGCGAGTACATCGAGGCGTACAAGCACTTCAACCTGACCCTGGGCTCGGGCATCTACGGCTCGACCTTCTTCATGCTCACCGGCTTCCACGGCGCGCACGTGACGCTCGGCACGATCATGCTGGCGATCATCTGGCTGCGCTGCGCGCGCGGGCATTTCAACAAGGAACACCACTTCGCCTTCGAAGCGGTGGCCTGGTACTGGCACTTCGTCGACGTGGTGTGGCTGGGCCTGTTCCTGTTCGTCTACGTGCTGTAAGACGACACGCGAAGGCCCGGGCTGAGGCTGAAAAGCCGCGGTCCCGGGCCTTTTGCTTTTGTGGTCGCGCCGCGCGTACAGCGGCGCGACAGGGGGTTATGGATTGCGGCCGATGCCGTGGAATTCGATCCAGCCCATCTTGGCGGCGATGACCACGCCGATGATGAGCGCGATGGATAGCGCGACGCGACGGGTTAGCGCGTTCACTGTGCGCTTGCTCTCGCCCTTGTCGACCATCATGTAATACAGGCCGGCACCGAGGTTCCAGAGAATGAGGATCAGGACGGCGATGATTATCAGGGTCTTCATGACGATGCTCCCGAGCGCAGCTGCAGACGCATTATCGCAGCCGCGGGGAAGCCGCGCGTGAGCCGTCGCCGCACCCTGGTAGTCGGCTGGACGCTGGCCATTCTGACGATCGCGCTGTTCGCGCGGCTCGGCGTCTGGCAGGCGCAGCGCGCGGTCGAGAAGCAAGCGATGCTCGATGCGGTGGCGCAGGTGCTGAAGGAACGCAAGCCGCAACCGCTTTCGCAGGCCGCCGATCGGCCGCACACCCACGACTACGACTGGAGCGCGGGCCGCGGCCAATTTGCCGCCATTGGGCCGCTCTGGCTGGACAATCAGCAACGCGATGGTCGCCCTGGCGTGCACGCCTACCGCGTGTTCCTTCCCGAGCACGGTGCGGCGCCGCTGTTGGTGGACTTGGGCTGGCTGCCGTTGCCCGCCAATCGTGCGATGCCTGCGATCGCCCTGCCGCAAGGCAATGTCGAAGTGCGCGGCCTGCTCACGGCGCCTCCTTCGGCTGGACTCGCGATCGGCGTCGGCATCGCCCGGCAAGGCGACGGCTGGGTGCTCACGCGCATCGATACCGAGGTGATTTCGCGGACGTTGCAGTTGCCCCGGCCATTGGCACCGCGCGTCCTGCGCCTGGATCCCGCAATGCCGCTGGGCTATCCCCGCGACCTGCAACTGCTCGCCAACACCCTGCCGCCTGAACGCCATCGCGGCTATTCGCTGCAGTGGTTCGCGCTGGCTACCGCCGTGCTGGTCACGGCCTTGATTCTTACGTTCCGCAAATCCCGCCATGACCGATAGAAACTCCGCCACGCCCGACCGCGCCACGCGCAATCGCAACCGGATGATGCTGCTGGCGATCTTCGCGCTGTTCTTCGGCAGCCTGATCTTCGCCGGCGTGCTGCGCTTTTCCGGTTGGCGCCCCGCGGGCATGAAGAACAAGGGCGAGCTGCTGCAGCCGCCGGCCGACCTGCGCGCGACCACGCCGAAGCTGCTGGACGGCAGCGAATACAAGTGGAATCCGATCAACCGCACCTGGCGCATCGCACTGGCCCCGCCGGCCGACTGCGGCGCCGAGTGCACCCAGGCCGCGCACGACATCCACACCGTGTGGGAACTGCTCGGCCGCGACGCATCGCGCGTCGACGTGCTGTGGCTGTGCGCAGCCACGCCGTGCGCGCAGCCGGCAGGCACATCGGCACTGGCGAACCTGCGCCTGCTGCAGCCCGATGCCGCATTGCGCACGCAGCTGCCGCGCGTCGATGCCGTGACCTGGAAGGGCGGCCGTGGCGTACCGGTCTATGTGATCGATCCGAACGGTTTCGTGATTCTGCGCTACGCTGCCGGCGCCGACCCGGGCGACCTGCGCTCCGACCTGGCCAAGCTGCTGAAGCTGAAGTAAGGCACGCCGCGCATGACCGCCCTGACCAAACCGACCCGCAACTTCCATCGCATCGCCTGGCTCGCCGTCGCCCTCGCACTGGGCGTGATCGTGTTCGGCGCGTTCGTGCGTCTGTCCAACGCCGGCCTGAGCTGCCCCGACTGGCCGACCTGCTACGGCCGCGCCACCTGGCCTGCCGCCGCGCAGGAAGTCAGCGAACACGCCGCGAGCGCGATCCGCCCGTTCGAGACGCACAAGGCCTGGCGCGAACAGGTGCACCGCATGATCGCGGCCTTGCTGGGCGTGCTGGTGCTGACGCTGGCGCTGCTGGCGGCGCGCAAACGCGCGCGCATGGCATGGCCGGTGATCGTTGCTGCCGCACTGGTGGCGATTGCGATCCCGCTGTACATGCGCGGTCTGCACGGTCCGGCATCGATGCTGGCGGTGCTGGGCGAAGCGATACTGCTGGCGTCCGCGTGGCGCTGGAGCAATAGCGACTTCAGCCGCGTCGCCGTACTCACCCTGGCAGTGATCATCTTTCAAGCGCTGCTGGGCATGTGGACCGTGACCTGGCTGCTGAAGCCCATCGTGGTGATGGGGCATCTGCTCGGTGGCCTCACCACGTTCTCGCTGCTGGCGTGGATGGCCTGGCGGGCGACCGACCAGCCGATCCGGCTCGCCGAGGCGCGCACGATGCGCCGCTGGGTCATGATCGGTCTGGCGCTCCTTGCCTTGCAGATCGCACTGGGCGGCTGGACCAGCGCCAACTACGCCGCGCTCGCCTGCGGCAATGACTTCCCGCAGTGCGTGGGCCAGTGGTGGCCGCCGCACGATTTCCGCGAAGGCTTCGTCCTCTGGCGCGGCGTCGGCGTCGATTACGAAGGCGGCATCCTCGACGGCCAGTCGCGCATCGCCATCCAGATGGCGCATCGAATGATGGCCTTCGTGGTCTTCGTTTACCTGCTGTGGTTCGCGCTGAAGCTGCTGCGCACGCCCGGCATGCGCGGTTGGGGCGGGGCGCTGGTGGTGCTGGTGCTGGCGCAGGTCGGCCTCGGCATCGCCAACGTGAAGCTCGGTCTGCCGCTGGTTGTGGCCGTACTGCACAACGCCGGCGCGGCGCTGCTGTTGTTCCTGTTGGTCTCGCTGCTCGCGCGTCTGCGCGTGCCGGAGCACTGATGACCACGCTGCGCCAATACTTCGACCTGACCAAGCCGCGCGTGGTCGCGTTGATCGTGTTCACCGCGCTGGTGGGTATGTTGCTCGCGATCGATGGGCTACCGACGCTCGAGGAGACACGGCTCGGGCTGCTCGGCTTCCTCGGCATCTGGCTGGCCGCGTCGAGCGCCGCCGCGATCAACCAGCTGCTGGATGCGCGCATCGACGCGAAGATGGCGCGCACCTCGTGGCGACCGATCGTCGCCGGCCAGATCACGCCGCGGCAGGCCTTGTTGTTTGCGCTGGCGCTGGGTGCGCTGTCGATGCTGGTCCTGGTGCTGTGGGTCAACGTCATCACCGCATTGCTGACGTTCGCCTCGCTGATCGGCTACGCCGTGGTCTACACGGTGTTCCTCAAACGCGCGACGCCACAGAACATCGTGATCGGCGGCATCGCCGGCGCCGCGCCGCCCTTGCTGGGCTGGGCCTCGATCACCGGCATGCGCGGCGAATGGGACTGGCCGCACGCGTTGTTGCTGGTGCTGATCATCTTCGTGTGGACGCCGCCGCACTTCTGGGCGCTAGCGATCTTCCGCCGCGAGGACTACCGCAAGGCCATGGTGCCGATGCTGCCGGTGACGCACGGCGTGCAGTACACGCGCTGGCAGATCCTGTTCTACACCGTGTTGCTGGTGGTCGTGACCGTGCTGCCCTACGCAGCGGGCATGAGCGGACTGTTCTATCTCGGCGGCGCGCTGGTGCTTGGCACGGTCTTCATCTGGCATGCGTGGAAACTGATGGACCCGCCGGACGAACTGTACGCGATGAAGGTCTTCAGCTACTCCATCGTCTACCTGATGGCGCTGTTCGCCTTCCTGCTCGTAGACCATTGGCTGCTGCCGTGGCTGGAGCCGCTGTCGCCGCTCGAATTCCAGAAGGTCGGCTGATGCCGGCCGCATTCCATAGCGCCGGCTGACGCCGGCCGCCACCTCACGAGGTCACCGGAAATGCCCAAGCTGCGCACCCTGACGCTGTCCTTGCTGTGCCTGCTGCCGATCGGAAGCGCCTACGCGCTCGACCACGGCAACGCCGTCGTGACCGCCGCGCGCCTGCTCGACGTGCGCAGCGGCCGCATGCTCCACGACGTAACGGTGCAGATCGAAGACGGTCACATCAAGCAGGTGCTGCAGGGCAAGGACAACGGCGTCGTCTCCACCGATACTCCGCGTTACGACCTGGGCGACATGACCCTGCTGCCCGGTCTGATCGACATGCACGTGCATCTGGACAGCGATCCCAGCTACGGCGGCTACACCGGCCTGCAATACGGCGACCGCTTCTGGTCGGTGCTGACCGTGCCGCATGCATTGAAGACGCTGCAGGCGGGCTTCACCACCGTGCGCAACGTCGGCGCCGATGCCTGGAACGACGTCGGTCTGCGCCAGGCGATCGACCAGGGCAAGGTCGTCGGCCCGCGCGTGATCACCGCGACCTACGCGGTCGGCGCGACCGGCGGGCACTGCGATTCCACCTTCTTCCCGCCGTCCATGGACGAGAAGGCTCCGTACAACATCGACAGCCCGGAAGAGGGCCGCAAAGTCGTGCGCACGCTGCGCAAGTACGGCGCCCAGGTGATCAAGATCTGCGCGACCGGCGGCGTGTTCTCGCACGGCGACGAGCCGGGCGCGCAGCAGCTCACGCTCGAGGAAATGAAGGCGATAGTGGATGAGGCGCACATGGCCAGCCTCAAGGTCGCCGCGCACGCGCACGGCGCACCGGGCATCAAGGACGCGATCCGCGCCGGCGTCGACACCATCGAACACGCCAGCCTGATCGACGACGAAGGCATCAAGCTGGCCAAGCAGCGCGGCGCCTGGCTGTCGATGGACATCTACAACACCGAGTACACCCAGGCCGAAGGCAAGAAGAACGGCGTGCTCGAAGACAACCTGCGCAAGGACCGCGAGATCGCCGACGTGCAGCGCGAGAACTTCCGCAAGGCGCACGCCGCCGGCGCGAAAATGATCTTCGGCAGCGATGCTGGCGTCTATCCGCACGGCGACAACGGCAAGCAGTTCCGCTGGATGGTGAAGTACGGGATGACGCCCACCGAGGCGATCCAGGCGGCGACGGTGAATGCCGCGCAAGCGCTCGGCCGTGAAGATCGCGGTGTGCTCGAAGCAGGCCGCTTCGCCGACCTGATCGCGATACCCGGCGATCCGACCCAGGACGTGACGCTGCTGGAGTCGGTTCCCTTCGTGATGAAGGGCGGCGATGTGGTGAAGGACTCGCGCGGGAAGTGATTTTGTCGACGCGCCGTTCGGCGCGTCGGACATCAGCTTGCTGCGAACGTCAGCGTCGTCGTCGTCCCGCTGCCCTCATCCGAGGCCAGGCTCAACCGCCAGCCCAAGTGCTCGCACAGGCGGGAAATCAGTTCCAGGCCGATGCCGCCGCCGCGGTCGCGATCGCTGTCGGCGCCGCGTGCCATGCGCGCATAGATCGCACTGATTTCTTCCGGCGTCATGCCGTGCCCAGGGTCTTCGATCACCACCGTAGCCGGGCCTTCCAGGCGGATACGAATTTCGCCGCGGTCGCTGTGCTCGATCGCATTGCGCAGCAGATTTCCGATGGCGGCCTGCACGATCGGCAGCGGCGCGACGATCTCGATGTGCGGCAGTGGCGCAAGCGCGATGGTGAGCGCCTTGTCCCGCGTGAGATGGCGATGATCCTCGACGATCTGCGGTAACCACTCGTCCAGCGCTACCGGCTCGCTCGACTGCGCGAGTCGGGCCGGATCCTTGGCGAGCACCAGCAAAAGCGAAATCAGTTGCTCCACATCGCGAGATGTACGGCGGATGCGCGACAGCTGATGCTGAGCGGGGGGCGGCAGACCCGGCTGCTGCAGCGCCAGGTCGGCGGAACCGGAGATCACCGCGACCGGCGTGCGCAGTTCATGGCTGGCGGTGTCGATGAAGGCGCGCTCGCGCTCGACGAAGCGTGCGTTGCGGTGCAGGTAATCGTTGAGCGCGTCGGCGATCACGTGCAGTTCCGAGCTGGAGGACTCGCGGATATCGATGTGCTGGGTGGGCTGGTCCGGGCGCAGGCCGCCGATCTGCTCGGCCATGCGGCTGAGCGGACGCACCATTCGGTTCGCCATCCAGGCCACGACCAATCCGAGCGCGATCGTCAGGACCAGCGCCGCGCCGACGACGTTCACGGCCGTGTGCACCTCGCGCCGCTCGAAGTCGGTGACGTCGAGCGCCAGCAGGAGCATGCGACCGTCGGTGCGGCGTGCCATCACGACGTAGACGCGGTCGCCGATGGCGACGTCGTCGTGCAACCCCGGGCCCATTCCGCGCAGCGGCGGCGGCAGTGCGAGATCGCCGTCTTGATACAGCGCCAGCGTGTTGGTGTTCACCCAGTGGTAGCCGGGCTCGGTGCGCATGCGTTCGACGGCGTGATCGAGTTCGGAATTGAGCATCGCGCGCCACACCAGGCGCTCGGCGCGCTCGTGGACGAGGTTGCCTTGCGCGATCACCACGCCCGCCAGCAGCACTACATAGGTCAGCAGCGCCAGCAGGATCCGCGTGCGCAGGCTGCGCAACCGGCGCGGGGCGTCCGTTTCAGGCTTCATCGCGATCCTCGGTGCCGTCGTCGTGCTCGGCCGCGGCCAGCCGATAGCCGACGCGCGGCAACGTGTGGATGAGCTTTTGCGCGAACGGTCCGTCGACGCTGCGGCGCAGTTCGTACACATGCGAGCGCAGCATGTCGCCGTCGGGTGGGCTGTCGCCCCACAGGCCGCGTTCGAGGCGTTCACGCGACACCGCGGCGGGGCTGGCCTGCATCAGCAGTTCCAGCAGCTTGCGGCAGGCGGGGTACAAGTGCAGGGTGCGGCCGCTGCGCGTCACCTCCAGTGTGGACAGGTCGTAGCGCAGGTCGGCGACCTCGAGCACGCGCCGGCCGCGACCGGTGGCACGGGCCGCCAGCGCTTCCAGCCTGACTTCGAGTTCGGGCAGGTCGAAGGGCTTGGTGAGGTAGTCGTCGGCGCCGCTGCGGAAGCCGCTGACCTTGTCGTCGAGTTCGGCACGTGCGGTAAGCATCAGCACCGGCACCGAACGCCCGGCATCGCGCAGGCGCGCAAGCACTTCGCGGCCGTCCATGCGCGGCAGCGTCCAGTCGAGCACGATTGCGTCGTAGTCCTGGGTCAATGCCAGATGCAGTCCCGTGGGGCCATCGGGGGCGGCGTCGAGTGAATAGCCGCGCGCCTCGAAATATTCGAACAGGTTCGCGACCAGGTTCCGGTTGTCTTCCACGACCAGCACGCGCATGCATCGGTTCCATCGGGCTTGGCCGGCTCCGCCGGCTGTTCAGCCTGCGGGTCCCGACGTCGGAACACCGTCGAACGGGCCGCCAAGGGTGTCGCGACGATAGCACCCGCGACAAATGTGAACCCCGTCGCACCGGTTAACGCTTAGCGAATACGGCTCCGACCGCGCTCCGACACGCCGGACCGGACCATGCCGCAGCCCTGGCAATCCGGTCTGCGCAGTCCAATCCGCATGGCGAAATCCGTTCCCGTCCCCGCGATCCCGCGCGTGCCGTCGTCTCTGCGCGCCGCGCGATTCCAAGGACTGCAGGCCACCGCGCTGCTCCTACTGTTCTTCGTCGTCTGGACCGCGCTGCACGGAGATCTCTGGCTGGCCGACCGGCTCTACGCGCTGGAAGGCCATGCCTGGTCGCTGCGCCATGCCTGGCTTACCCAGAACGTCATTCATCAATTCGGCCGTGACCTGAGTATCGGGGCCTGGCTGACTGTGCTGGCCGCATGGCTGGTGGCGCGTTTCCGGCGTAGCGCGCAATCGCTGCGCCGGCCGCTGCTATATCTCCTGGTCGCCGTCGCGGCCTCGACCTTGCTGGTCTCGTGGGTCAAGTCGTGGTCGAATGTGGACTGTCCTTGGGATCTGGCTCGTTATGGCGGCACCCGCGTCTACTTCGGCCTGTTCGAAGCGAAATCCGCCGGCCTCGCGCGCGGCATGTGCTTTCCCGCAGGTCACGCCAGCGGCGGCTACGCGTGGCTCGCCCTGTACTTCTTCCTCGCGATGGTGCGGCCGCAGTGGCGCTGGTGGGGACTGGCGGTCGGACTCGGTGTCGGCCTGCTGTTCGGCATCGCGCAGCAGTTACGCGGCGCGCACTTCCTCTCGCATGACATCGCCGCCGCAGCCATCTGCTGGACGTGCGCGGTGGTGACCTTCCGTCTGCTGGGCGTGCGCACGTCGCTATCGTCCGCATCCGCCGCTTCGCCGTCGCTGGGCGGCGCGATCTCTACCTCGCCGTCGCCATGAGTGTCATCGAAGTTTCTCCCGTCGGGCGCGTGCAGCGCCTGCTCCGCGAAGCCCTGCGCCTGCGTCCCGAGATCAGCGTCGAAACGCTGATCGCCGCGGCGAGCGTCTACTTCGCGATCGCCTGCAACCAGACCTTCTTCCGCGCCGTCGCCGCGACGGGCGCGCTGCAGGGCGGCAAGGGCGCGCTGACGGCCGTCAGCCTGTTCGTCGCCATCGTGGCGCTGCATTCGGTACTGCTCGGACTGCTGTTGAACCGCTGGACCGCCAAGCCGCTGCTGACGGTGCTGTTGCTGGCGAGCGCGGCCGCGGCCTACTTCATGTCGTCCTACACGGTGTATTTCGATGCCGACATGCTGCGCAATATCTTGCATACCGACGGCAAGGAATCGCACGAGCTGATCTCCGTCGCCGCCGTGCCATCGCTGCTGTTGTACGGCGTGCTGCCGGCGGTGCTGTTGTGGCGGCTGCGCCTGAAGCGGCGTCCGTTGCTGCGGGCGGTGGGGGTTCGCGTGGCGTTCCTGCTGCTCGCCGTGTTGCTCGCGGCCGGGGCGCTGTTGGCATCGTTCCAGAGCGTGTCCGCGCTGATGCGCAACCATCGCGAACTGCGCTATCTGGTCACGCCGGGCAACTATCTGGTCTCGCTGGTCCAGGTCGCACGCGATGCGCACAAGGATCGCAACCGCCCGCGCGAGCCCATCGGCACGCAGGCGAAGGTGGTGGGCCGCCCGGTGGACGCGAAGCCGCGCCTGCTCGTCATCGTCGTCGGCGAAACCGTGCGCGCGCAGAACTGGGGCCTGAACGGCTATGCACGCCAGACCACACCGCAGCTCGCCGCCCTGGCGCAGGGCGCGGATGGGCCGATCAACTTCCGCGATATGACCGCGTGCGGCTCGGCCACCGAGATCTCGCTGCCCTGCATGTTCTCGATGTACGGCCGCGCCAACTACGACAAGGACCGCATCGCGCATTCCGAATCGCTGTTGCACGTGCTCGAGCACGCCGGCATCCGCACGCTGTGGCGCGACAACCAGACCGGTTGCAAGGGCGTGTGCGAGGGCCTGACGTTCGAGTCGTTCGAACACGGCCAGGTGCCGGGCGCGTGCACGAAGGAAGGCTGCCTGGACGAAGCGATGCTCCACGGGCTGGCCGAGCGCATCGACGCCAACCCGGGCGACCAGGTCGTGGTGCTGCATCAGTTGGGCAATCACGGACCTGCGTACTACGCGCGCTATCCGACGCGACTGCGCCGCTTTGCGCCGACCTGCGACACCTCCGACCTCAACCAGTGCAGTCGCGAGCAGATCGTCAACGCCTACGACAATGCGGTGCTGTACACCGATGATTTCCTCGCCCGTACTCTGCGCTTCCTGCAGGAACAGAGCGGGCGCGACACCGCCATGATCTATCTTTCCGATCATGGCGAATCGCTGGGCGAAAACGGTTTGTACCTCCACGGCGTGCCGTATGCGATCGCGCCGGAGACACAGACGCGCGTGCCGCTGCTGGTCTGGCTGTCGCCGCAATTCGCCGCTTCGCGCGGTGTCGATACGGCTTGCCTGAAAACACGCAGCGCCGACGCCGTCAGTCAGGACAACCTGTTCTCTTCGGTGCTCGGGCTGATGCAGGTGCGTACACCGGAGTACCGCGCGGGCCTTGACCTGTTCTCGCGCTGCGAGGGCGGGGCGGTGGCCGAAGTGGTAGGCCGAGGTGCAAGTCCGCAGGGGTGATGAACAAGCAGGGCAACTGCGAAGACAAACGGCCCGCATTGCTGCGGGCCGTTTGCGTTATGCGGGACCGGAAATCTACGGCCTTCATCGCAGATGCTCGGAAGTTCTGCGGAACGATAGAAGCCAGTGAACCGGGGGCGAACTCAGATCGCGCCCATATCCTGCCGGCGCGCAACGCCCTGCAATTCCAGCAGCTCGGCTTTATCGGCCTGACTCAGCACCGCAAAGCCACCTTCGCGCACGCGCGCTTCCAACTGACCGATGCGCTGCCGCACCGCTTGCGCGTCGAGGCGTGCGATCGTGTCGAGAAAGGTCTGCCTGCGCATCTCTACATCCTCGAAAACACGTTCGTCCGCCTGCGTCGCCGCCGTCGATTCGACGGCAGGCGCCATGGCCAGTCGCGTCAACGCGGCAGCCTCGGGCCGGTCGGTGAAATGTTCGAGGATCAGGCCGGTGGAAATATCGGGGCGCTGCTGCACCAGTTCGATCATTTCCACCAGCAGCTCCACGCCGGGTTGTTCGAGCGAGGCGAAATGCAGTGAGGAGGGCACCGTCAGCGCGACGTCCGGTTGCTGCAGTAGCAGCGTGATCGCGGTGCGTACGAGTGAAGGCTTGTTCGCCTGCGGCGCGCCCATGCGCGCGTTAGCACGCTGCGCGGGCACGTGCGTTTCCGGCGTGCTGGTGCGCGCGCCTACACCGGTGAGCTCGGTGAGGCGCTGCTTCATCAGGTCGCCGAAGGCGCCGTCGGGAATCTGTGCGAGAAACGGCTTGGCGCGTTCGGCCAGGCGGCCCTTGCCTTCGAGCGTGCCCAGATTGACGTCGGCGCTGAGCGAGTCGAAGAAGAACTGCGACAGCGGAGTGGCGTTGCGCAGGCGCGTCTCGAAGCCGTCGTTGCCTTCGCTGCGGACCAGGGTGTCGGGATCCTCGCCGTCGGGCAGGAACAGGAAGAACGCCTGGCGTCCGTCCTTCATTCGTGGCAACACCGATTCCACCGCCTTCCACGCCGCGTTGCGGCCAGCACGGTCGCCGTCGAAGCAGAAGAACACGTCGGGCGCATTGCGGAACAGCAGCTCGGCGTGGTCCGGCGTGGTCGCGGTGCCGAGCGTGGCCACGGCCTGGGTCACGCCGTGCTGGAACAGCGCGACCACGTCCATGTAGCCCTCGACCACGATCAGGCGTTCGATCTTCTGCTGCACCTGTCGCACCTGCCACAGGCCGTAAAGCTCGCGGCCCTTGTGGAACAGCGGCGTTTCCGGCGAGTTGAGGTACTTGGGCGAGTCGTCCTTTTCCAGCACGCGGCCGCCGAAGGCGATCACACGGCCGCGCCGGTCGAAGATCGGGAACATCACCCGGTCGCGGAACTTGTCGTAGACATGGCCGCGTTCGTTCTTCGAGAACAGACCGCCACGTTCGAGCAAGCGCATGCGGCGCTCGTCGGTGCCGAGCGCATCCTTGAGGCCGCTGAAGCCGTCCGGCGCGTAGCCGATCATGAACTGCTCGCGGATCGCGGCGCTGACGTCGCGGCCGTCGAGATAGGTCTGCGCCTTCGCGCTCGTGCCTAGCTGTTTACGGAAGAACTTCGCCGCGGCTTCCACCGCGCTGTAGAGATCGTTCGTCTCCGGGTTGACGTTGCGCTGCTGCGTATCGCGCGGCACTTCGATGCCGACGCGCTTGGCCAGTTCTTCGACCGCGTCGAGGAACTCGAGGCGGTCGTAATTCATCAGGAACGAGATCGCCGTGCCGTGCGCGCCGCAGCCGAAGCAGTGATAGAACTGCTTGGTCGGCGACACGGTGAACGACGGCGAGCGTTCGTCATGGAACGGGCAGCGCGCCGAATATTCCTTGCCCTGGCGCTTCAAAGGCACGCGCGCGCCGATGATCTCGACGATGTCGGATCGCGCGAGCAAGTCGTCGATGAAGGCGTCGGGGATGCGTGCCATGGAGTTCTATCGTCCCATGGAAAGCCGCCGCCTTCCCATGCGGACGTGGTTCACCCGCGCGGCGCGTCGAAGCTCGCCGCCAGCGCCTGCAACGCGTCGCCGGTCATGCGTTGCACGGTCCATTCGTCCATCGGCGCGGCGCCGAGGCGGCGGTAGAAATCCAGCGCCGGCGTGTTCCAGTCCAATACCCACCATTCGAAGCGGCCGCAGCCGCGTTCGACTGCGAGCTTGGCCAGATACGCCATCAGCACCTGGCCGACGCCGCGGCCGCGGAATTCCGGGCGCACGAACAGGTCTTCCAGGTACAGGCCGCGGCGGCCCAGCCAGGTCGAGAAGTTGTGGAAGAACAGGGCGAAGCCGGCGGGTTTGCCATCGGCTTCCGCAATCACCACCTCCGCGCCCGGATGCTCGCCGAACAGGTTGGCGGCGAGAGTCGCCTCGTCGGCCTGCACGGCGTCGGGTTCGCGCTCGTATTCGGCCAGCTCGCGGATGAAGGCGAGGATCAGCGGCACGTCGTCGCGCGTAGCCGGGCGCAGGGTGACGCCCGGGCGGTTCGTGGCAATGGCAACGGGCATCGGGTGGATCAGCCGGCGAGGCGCTGCTTCACCAGGACCGAGACCTGGCCCATGTCGGCCTGGCCGGCCAGCTTGGGCTTGAGCACGCCCATCAGCTTGCCCATGTCGGCGGGGCCCTTGGCGCCCGTCTCGGCGATGGCGGCGTCGATGGCCGCCACGACCTCGGCTTCGCCCATCTTGGCGGGCAGATAGCGTTCGATCACAACCATTTCGGCGCGCTCGATCGCGGCCAGATCCTCGCGGCCGGCGCCCTCGTACTGGCTGATCGAGTCCTTGCGCTGCTTGACCCCCTTCTCCAGCACGGCGATCACGCCGGCATCGTCCAGCTCGATACGCTCGTCGACTTCTCGCTGCTTGATCGCGGCGTTGATCAGGCGGATCACGCCGAGGGTGTCCTTGTCGCCGCTCTTCATGGCGGCCTTCATGTCGTCGGTGAGGCGTTGCTTGAGGGACATGGAAATCTCCTGAATCTGGAAGACGGGCGGGGCGGCGGCCTCGAATCGGGCCTGGCCCCGGCGACTAGAAATGCAAAAAGCCGGCAGCGCTGAGCGCGGCCGGCTTCTGCGTCGACTGCAGCGGGACAGGGCTTAAGGCCCGACCCGCCAGGCAATCAGTACAGGCGCTGACGCTTGGTGACGTCGCGCGAGGTGCGGCGCGCCTGACGCTTCACCGCGGCGGCAGCCTTGCGCTTGCGTTCCTGCGTCGGCTTCTCGTAGAACTCGCGCTTGCGGGTCTCGGCCAGGACGCCGGCCTTTTCGCAGGTGCGCTTGAAGCGGCGGAGCGCAAACTCGAAGGGCTCGTTTTCGCGGACTTTGACGCTGGGCATACGTAATCTCGTTAAGGGACCAACCCGGGCAGACCCGGAGAGCCGCGTATGATAGCGGCGCAGGCCGGCGGCATGCAACCTCTTCGCCCGCTCCGGTGAACGCGCCTTTGGTGGGCGCGCTTTTCCGGCGTGGCCTGCCGGTTTTCTCCGCATCGCCCCCATATTCTCCACCATGAACGTCCTCGGCATCGAAACCAGCTGCGACGAAACCGGCGTCGCCGTCTACAGCACCGGCGCCGGCGGCGGTGAAGCCGGCCTGCGCGCCCACGCCGTCTATAGCCAGATCGCCCTGCACGCGGAATACGGCGGGGTGGTGCCCGAACTGGCCAGCCGCGACCACGTGCGCAAGCTGCTGCCCCTGATCCGCCAGACCCTGGCCGAGTGCGAGCTGACGGTCGCCGACATCGATGGCGTGGCCTATACCGCCGGGCCGGGCCTGGTCGGCGCGCTGCTGGTCGGGGCCGGCGTGGCCCGCTCCCTGGCCTGGGCGCTGGATGTCCCGGCGATCGGCGTCCACCACATGGAAGGGCATCTGCTCGCTCCGTTGATGGAGGACGCCAGCACCCAGCCCCCCTTCGTCGCCCTGCTGGTGTCGGGTGGCCACACCCAGCTCGTGGCGGTCGACGCCATCGGCCGCTACCGCCTGCTCGGTGAGACGCTCGACGACGCCGCCGGCGAGGCCTTCGACAAGACCGCCAAGCTGATGGACCTGCCGTACCCCGGCGGCCCGCAGCTGGCGGCGCTGGCCGAACAAGGTCGGCCGGGCGTGTTCAAGTTCGCCCGGCCGATGACCGATCGCCCCGGCCTGGACTTCAGCTTCAGCGGCCTGAAGACCCAGGTGCTGCTGGCCTGGCGCGATAGCGACAAGAGCGCGCAGACCCGCACCGATATCGCCCGTGCCTTCGAGGACGCCGTGGTCGACACCCTGGCGATCAAGTGCGAACGCGCGCTAGACGCCACCGGCTTCGACACGCTGGTGATCGCCGGCGGCGTCGGCGCCAACAAGCGCCTGCGCGCGAAGTTGCAGGCGATGGCCGAAAAGCGCGGCGGCCGCGTGAGCTTCCCGCGGCCGGTGTTCTGCACCGACAACGGCGCGATGATCGCCTTCGCCGGCGCACTGCGTCTGCAGGCCGGCCAGCACAGCGACGCTTCGGTGCGGGTGACGCCGCGCTGGGACATGGCCTCGCTGCCGGAAGTCGCGTAGCGTTTGCGCCCCACCGTCGTTTACGAATCCGCGAGCGAATGGACAAAGTCTTCATCGAAGCCCTCGAGATCGAGGCGCTGATCGGCATCTACGACTGGGAGCGCCGCATCCGCCAGCCGCTGCTGTTCGACGTCGAGATGAGTTTCGACAACCGCGTGCCCGCGGCGAGCGATGCGATCGAGGACACGCTGAACTACAAGGCGGTGAGCAAGCGCCTGATCGAATACGTCACGCAATCGGACTTCGGCCTGGTGGAAACGCTGGCCGAGCGGGTGGCGGCGATCATCCTCGACGAGTTCGGCGTGCAGCATGTGCGCGTGAAGCTGAGCAAGCCCGGCGCGGTGCGCGGCGCGCGCGCGGTCGGGGTGATCATCGAACGCAGCAAGGTCTGAGCTTCGCGATGAGCAAGGCCTATCTAAGCCTCGGCAGCAACCGCGAGCCGGAGCGGCATCTGCGCGAAGCCATCGCCGCGCTGCGCAAGCACTTCGGCGAGATCGTGCTGTCGAAGGTCTACCGAACGCGCGCAGTGGGCTTCGACGGCGGCGACTTCCTCAACGCGGCCGCGATCGTGGAAACCTCGCTGGATCCGTTCGCCCTGAACGCCTGGCTGCACGCCCTGGAAGACGCCCACGGCCGCGATCGCAGCGGACCGCGCTTCGGCGATCGCACGCTTGACATCGACATCGTGCTGTTCGACGACCTGATGCTGCAGGGCGACGGGCATTTGCAGATTCCGCGCCACGAGTTGAAGCACGCCTTCGTGCTGCGGCCCCTGGCCGAGATCGCGCCAGACGTGGTCGTGCCGGGCACCACTTACACGCTGGCCGAACTGTGGGACGGCCATGCCGATCGTCGGACGCCCATGGACGTCGTCGCCCTCTGACTTGCGTGCTTCATCTTCCCGTCCCACGATGCGGGCTTGCCATGAGGCATTCATAGGGGAAGGGATGATGTTCGACAGGTTTTCGCGCAGTTGGGAGCTGGCCAAGGCGAGTGCCGCGGTGTTGCGCTCCGACAAGGAACTGATGCTGTTCCCGATCATCTCGGGTCTGCTGACATTGGTGGTGCTGGCGACGTTCCTGTTGCCGGTGTGGGCGCTGCGCCTGTTCACCGATGGCTTCAACCTGGTCGGCGCCCTGGTGGTGTTCGCCTTCTACTTCTGCCAGTACGCGGTGATCTTGTTCTGCAATTGCGCGCTGGTCGGTGCGGCGATGATCCGCCTCGACGGTGGCGATCCCACACTGGCCGACGGCTTCAATGCCGCGAAGGCACGGCTGCCCGCGATCCTGGGCTACGCCGCCATCGCCGCGACGGTGGGTCTGGTGCTTAAGCGCATGAAGGACGACGACAACCTGCTGATGCGCATCCTCGGCAGCGGCCTGGGCGCGGCGTGGACGCTGGCGACCTTCCTGGTCGTGCCGGTGCTGGTCAGCCAGAACGTCGGTCCGATCGATGCCCTGAAGCAGAGCGCCAGCCTGCTCAAGCGCACCTGGGGCGAGAACGCGATCGGCAACGTCGGCATCGGCGTGTTCTTCGGCTTGCTCAGCTTCGGCATCATCCTGATCGGCGCGCTGCTGGCCTACGTGGCGGCGCAGGTATCGATGGTGCTGGCGATCGGCGTCGGCGTGGTGTTCGTGATCGCGCTGCTGTTGCTGGGCGTGTACCAGGCGGCGCTGAGCGGCATCTATTCCGCGGCGCTTTATCGCTTTGCGACGCAGGGCGAAGCGCCGGCGGCGTTCCGCGGTTTGCAGCTGGAACACGCGTTCCAGCCCAAGTAAGCGATTTATCCCTCGCCCCGCTTGCGGGGAGAGGGACAGCGTTGCGTAAGCAACGCAGGGTGAGGGGACGTGACGAGCACCAAGCAAAAGCGCCCCTCATCCGCCCATCGGGCACCTTCTCCCCGCAAGCGGGGAGAAGGAAAATCAGACATCCAGTAAGCGCCCGCCATCCAGATGCAGCACCTGCCCGGTGCTGTACTGCGCGTCCTGTAGCAGCCAGCGTACGGCTTCGGCAACCTCTTCCGGTTTCCCCGTGCGCGCGAGCGGCGTGCGCGCGAGCAGAGCCTGCTGCTTGGCGTCGTTGCTGCCTTCTTCCGGCCACAGGATCGCGCCCGGCGAAACGGCGTTGACGCGCACGGCCGGGCCGAGCTCCAGCGCCAGCGACTTGGTCAGCATCAGCAGTGCCGCCTTGGCCATGCAATACACCGTGTGCTCGCGCAGGGGACGCTCGCCGTAGATGTCGGCGAGATTCACGATCGCGCCGCGGGTGGCAGCCAGATGCGGCGCGGCCGCCTGGGCGAGGAAGAACGGCGCGCGCGCGTTGCTGGCGAACAGCGCATCCCATTGCGCCGGCGTCACCGATCCGATTGGCGTCGGCGTGAAGCTCGACGCGTTGTTCACCAGCGCATCGAGCCGGCCGAAGCGGCCGATGGTGTAGGCGACCAGTTCCGGCAGGCGGTCGAAGTCGGCCAGCTCGGCCTGCTGTACGAAGGTGCTGCCCGGGCGCGCCCGCTCCAGCTCCGCCGCCAGCGCATCCATGTCCCCGCGCGAATGCCGGCAATGCAGCGCCAGGTCGTAACCGGCGGCGTGCAGGGCGCGCGCGATCGCCGCGCCGAGGCGGCGGGCGCTGCCGGTGACCAGGGCGACGGGGCGGGGGGCTGTCATGGCCGGAGATCCTTCGAAGGCGGTTGTGTGCACGTGCCGCGGGAGATAATGCCGCATGACTTCAGAATCGATGACTCCGGGCGCTACGACTTCCGGTTCCGTGACCGCGCTGCCTGCGCCCGACGCCGATGCGCTCGCCCATAGCGAGCGCCTGTCCGCCTACATCCGCCAGGAGATTGCGGGCAACGCCGGCGCGATCCCGTTCTCCCGCTTCATGGAGCTGGCGCTGTACGCACCGGGGCTGGGCTACTACAGCGCGGGCGCGCGCAAGTTCGGCGAGGCGGGCGATTTCGTCACTGCGCCGGAAATCGGACCGATCTTCGCCGCCTGCGTGGCCGAGAGCGTCGCGCCGGTGCTGCAGCAGCTGGGTCCCAGTGCGCTGTTCTTCGAACTGGGCGGCGGCAGCGGCGCCTTTGCCGAGGTCGCGCTCAAGCGCCTGCTCGAACTCGACGCGCTGCCCGACCGCTACCTGATCCTCGAGCCCAGCGCCGACCTGCGCGAACGTCAGCGCGAACGCCTGCAGGAACACCTGCCGCCGCCCTTGTTCGAACTGGTGGAATGGTTGAACGGTCCGCTGCCGGACGAATGGAGCGGTGTGCTGTTCGCCAATGAGGTCATCGATGCGCTGCCGACGCCGCGCTTCGCGATCCGCGAGGGCGAGGTATACGAGGAGCACGTCGTGGCCGAAGGCGACGCCTTCGCGCGCACGCTGCGGCCGGCCGATGCCTTCCTCGGCAACGCCGTGCGCCATATCGAGCGCAGCCTCGGGCGCACGTTCGAAGAGGGTTATCGCTCCGAGGTGCTGCCGCAGTTGCCGTACTGGATCCAGGCCGTTTTGGGCGGGATGCGCCGCGGCGCGATGCTGTTCGTGGATTACGGTCATCCGCGCGGCGAGTTCTATCAAGCCGATCGCAGCGACGGCACGTTGCGCGCGTATTACCGCCATCGCATGCATGAGAACCCGCTGCTGTGGCCTGGGTTGCAGGATCTCACCGCGTCGGTCGACTTCACCGCACTGGCCGAAGCTGGTGTCGCCGCGGGATTCGACTTCGCCGGTTACTGCTCGCAGGCCAGCTTCCTGCTCGGCAACGGCATGGCCGGTGTGCTCGAACGCATCGAACGCATGCACGACCCCGCCGAGCAACAGCGGCGCCGCAACGAAGTGAAGAAGCTCACCTTGCCGAGCGAGATGGGCGAACGCTTCCAGGTGATGGGCTTCGCCAAGGACGTGGAGTTCGGCGTGGCGTTCATGGCCGGCGATCTGAGCTTCCGCCTGTGATGGCGTCGCAGCGGTCTGCGCATCCGGCGCTGCGCGATTTCCGACGGCCGCGCCTGTGGCTGGGGTTGTGGGTGCTGGCGATCGTGCTGGTCATCGTCTTCTCGTTGACGCCGCCGCCACCGATGTCGGTGCCGCGCAACTTCGACAAGGTCGAGCATCTGCTGAGCTACGGCACCCTGGCCCTCGGCGCGGTGCTGCTGTTCGCACAGCGGCGCACGCAATGGGTGGCCGGCGTGGGGCTGATCCTGTTGGGGATCGCGATGGAGTTCGCCCAGGCTGCGCTGACCACCACGCGTATGGCCGATCCGGTCGACGCGGCGAGCAATGCCACGGGAGTGGTGCTCGGCTTGCTACTGGGGTTCACGCCTGCGGCCCGTTGGCTGCAGCGCCTGGACGCGCGCTGGAACTGAGTCCGCACTTTCTCTTGTGCAGCGCACGATGCCTGCGCACGCGGGAGGCGCGGGGTGGTGCTTTGTGACGGACGTCGGGTGTACCCCCAAGACAGATTCGGCAATGCATCCGACCTGATTGCACAAAAGTTAAAAATTCCTGAAGCTCCGGTCTGGGCTCGCAGGGGGAGCCCTTGCCCACCACTCAAGGAATTCCGAGCATGCCCGCCATCCACCGCAATCGTCTGGCGCTGGCCGTCGTAGCCTCGCTGGCCGCCGGCTTCGCAGTGCCCGCCTTCGCCCAAGAGACCACGCCAGCGCCGCAGAGCGCAGCACCGGGCGATCAACCCGCCAAGAAACCCGTCGAACTCGACCAGTTGGTGGTCACCGGTACGCGCGTGCAGGGCCGCTCGCCGACCCAGTCGCTCTCGCCGATCGACGTCTTCCGTCCCGCCAATCTCGAACGCCAGGCCTCGGCCGACTTCACCGACCAGCTCTCGGTCGTGGCGCCTTCGTTCAACACCCAACGCTTCCCGATCGCGGACGGCACGGCCTTCATCCGCCCGGCCAATCTGCGCAACCTGCCGCCTGATCAGACGCTGGTGCTGATCAACGGCAAGCGTCGCCACCGTTCGGCGCTGGTCAATCTGCAGGCCGAGCCGTTCGGCACGGTCAACCAGGGCTCGCAGGCCGTCGACTACGGCCTGATTCCCTCGGCCGCGATCTCGCGCGTCGAAGTGCTGCGCGACGGTTCGTCGGCGCAGTACGGTTCGGACGCCATCGCCGGCGTGGTCAACATCATCCTCAACGACAACGCCGAAGGCGTCCGCATCGATGCCCAGTACGGCTCGACCTTCAAGGGCGACGGCGACAAGTGGCGCACCTCGTTCAACCTCGGCCTGCCGCTGACCGAAGACGGCTTCTTCAACCTCACGGCCGAGTACTTCGAAAGCGACTTCACCTCGCGCGGCGTACCGCGTGCGACCGCGGCCCAAGTCGAGGCCGCGCGTCCCGGCTCGGTGCCGTTCGAAGGCTTGGGCCAGCGCTGGGGCGATCCCAACGGCAAGGGCCTGCGCACGTTCTTCAACGCCGAGTTGCCGCTGAGCGAAAACGTCAGCCTGTACGGCTTCGGCAGCTACTCCGATTCGAAGTTCGACTCGAGCTTCTTCTACCGTGAGCCGGTGGGTGTAGCGGGTGTATCGCCGCGCAGCACGCTGATGGTGGACGGCAACGGCGACGGCCAGCCGGACGCCGTGGACCAGGCCTTGATCAATAACATCATCGGCCAAGGCTTGAATCCGGCGGACTACTTCACGGCCAGCGGCACCAGCCCCTCCGGCTACGTCGCGCTCAATCCGATCTACACGCAATTTCCGGGCGGCTACACGCCGACGATCGCCGCGGACCTGATGGACTACGAAGGCGTGTTCGGCGCCAAGGGCAAGTTCGGCAACGGCTTGAACTGGGATGTCAGCCTGCGTCAGGGCGAAAACCGCGTGTACTACCAGCTGATCAATTCGATCAATCCCAGCCTGGGCAGGCTCAGCCCCATCGCCTTCGAGCCGGGCATCCTGACCCAGCTGGAACGCGGCGCCAACGCCGACTTCTCCTTCGCGTGGGAGAACGACGTCTTCGCCTCGCCGATCAACGTCGCGTTCGGTGGCGAGTGGCGCGAGGAAACCTACAAGATCGGCGAAGGCGATTTCGCATCGTGGCAAGTCGGTCCGGGTGCCGCGGTGTTCGGTTTCGGCTCGGATGGCTTCCAGGGCGACGCACCGGGCGCTACGGGCGACTTCAGCCAGTTCAGCCGCGCCGCGTACATCGACCTCGAAGCCGATGTGGTCGAAAAGCTCACGGTCGGTCTGGCCGGACGGTTCGAGGATTCCTCGGCCTTCGACAGCACCTTCGACTGGAAGGTGTCAGGCCGCTTCCAGGCGACCGATACATTCGCCGTGCGCGCCACGGTGAACACCGGCTTCCGCGCGCCGACGCCGGGCCAGATCAATACGCTCGACGTCACCACGACGGCCGATGCCAACGGCAATCTGATCCCGCAGGGCACGTTCCCGGTGAACAGTCCCGCGGCGATCGCGCTGGGCGCCGTGCCGCTGAAGGCTGAGGAGTCGATGTCCTACTCGGCGGGCGTCGTATACACGCCGAGCAGCAACTTCAGCCTCACCGTCGACTACTACAACATCAAGGTCGATGACCGCATCGCGCTGCGCAACATCAGCATCGCCCCGGGCTCGCCGGAAGAGCAGGCATTGATCAATGCCGGCATCCCGCTGTCCGCGCTGCCGGGCCAGGTGTCGTACTTCACCAACGGCTTCGACAGCACGGTGCAGGGCATCGACCTGGTGGCGATCTACAAGGCCGACTTCGGCGACTGGGGTACGGGTACCTTCGACGCCCGCCATAGCTGGAACAAGCAGGAAGTCGACAGCGTCGACATCAACCCGTTCGACGGCGCCCCGGTCATCGGCAGCGAACGCGTCGCCGACCTGGAGAACCAGCTGCCGAACAACCGCACCGTGCTGACCTTCGACTGGCGCTCGCCGTGGAGCTTCGACCTGACCGCGCGCGCGAACCGCTACGACGGTTGGGAAGACGTGACCTTCGGCGAAACCGCGACGTTCGATGCGAAGTGGCTGTTCGACCTGGCGGTGACCTTCAACCTGTTCCAGGACAAGGCGCATCTCACCGTCGGCGGCAACAACATCTTCGACACCTACCCGGACAAGCAGACCAACGACGTGCTGAACTTCCTGGGCGCGCAGTACCCACTGTCCTCGCCGTATGGCTTCAACGGCGGCGAGTGGTATGTGAAGGTGGGCTTCGAGTTCTGATCCGACGCGACAAGGTTGGAAAAACGGGCGGCTCAGGTCGCCCGTTTTTTTTCTTCTCTCCGCTTGCGGGGAGAAGATGCCCGAAGGGCAGATGAGGGGGGCGAGCGTAGCGAGTTGCTTTTGCTCCGGCTCGCGTCGGAAGCAACAGCCAAAGCAACTCGCTGCGCTCGCTCCCCCTCACCGCCCCTTCGGGGCACCTCTCCCCGCAAGCGGGGAGAGGGAGATCATCAGCAGATCAGCTCAGAGCTTCTTCCCGGTCGCCGACGCAATCGCCACGATGCGTGCCTGGCGCACCGCTTCGCCCAGGGCAGGTCCTTGCAGGTCGCCGGGCAGGTCCGCCGCGCGCACGGTCATCGCCGCGGCGTGCGCTTCGCGCAGCAGGGCGCCCGCGGGGTACTCCAGCTCCGACATGCCCGCGCGTCCGCGCTTGTCCGCTTCGCAGGCAATGGTGACGCGGACGATGCGTTCAGGGCGGCGGAAGCCGTCGCAGCGCGCGATCAGTTCGTACACGGTGGAAGCGCGCAGCTCTTCCATGCGGTGCACGTTGAGATGGTCGCGGCACACGCATTCGGCGAGCTGGCGATGTTCGACCGGCACCTTGAGCCGTTCGCACAGCGCGCGCAGCGGCGCGATGCCAGCCTCCTCGTGGCCGATGTGCCGGGGCAGCACCGCTTCGGGCGTCAGTGCCTTGCCCAGGTCGTGGGTGAGCGCAGCGAAGCCGACCAGTTCGTCGCCCGGCGCCAGGCGTGCGGCCATGTCGCAGACGAGTTCGACGTGCACACCGGTATCGACTTCCGGATGGAACTCCGCGCGCTGCGGTACGCCGTAGAGCGCGTCCACTTCCGGCAGCACCACGGCGAGGGCGCCGCAGTCGTGCAGGATGCGCAGGAACGCCGAAGGCGTCTGGCTGGTGATGGCGCGGCGCAGTTCCTGCCACACCCGTTCGGGAGTGAGCTCTTCCAGCTCGCCGCTGGCGACCATCTCGCCCATCAGCGCCATCGTCTCGGGTGCGACGGTGAAACCCAGTTGGGCGAAACGCGCCATGAAGCGCGCGGCGCGCAACACACGCAAAGGATCTTCGGCGAATGCAGGACTGACATGGCGCAGGACGCGCGCCTCGAGGTCGCGCTGACCGCCGTAGGGATCGATGAGGTTGCCGCCTTCGTCCTGCGCGATCGCGTTGATCGTGAAGTCGCGGCGCTGCAGGTCTTCCTCGAGCGTGACCGACGGATCTGCGTCGACGACGAATCCGCGATAGCCGCGGCCGGACTTGCGCTCGGTCCGCGCCAAGGCGTACTCCTCGCCCGTGTCCGGATGCAGGAACACGGGGAAGTCGCGGCCGACCGCCTTGAAGCCGGCCGCTTCCATCGCCCCCGGCGTCGCGCCGACCACGACGAAGTCGCGATCGCCATGGCCGAGGCCAAGCAAGCGATCACGGACGGCACCGCCGACGAGGAAAGTTTTCATCTGCCGAAGTGTAAGCGGTTGTCCGCGGTCGGATTATCAGCGTCGCGGGCGCTTCTTCGCTGGCGGCGTGGTCGGCGCGACCGACGGCGCGGGTGCCACCGCGAGCGGACAGACGAACTTCTTGCGCGGGCCGTCCAGGCGTCCGCGCATGCGTTCGGTGAGGCTCAACGCAGTGCCCTTGAGCCGCCAGTCGTAGAGCACGCTGAATGCCATCACCCGCGCGACGTAATCGCGCGTCTCTTTGTAGCTGATGGTTTCGACCCAGAAATCCGGATCCATGCCCGGGCGCTGCGATTGCCAGCGCTCCAGCGGCGTGGGACCGGCGTTGTAACCGGCGATGGCCTGATAGGGCTGCCCGCCGTACTTGTCGAGCAACTGGCGCAGATACGCGCTGCCGAGGGTGATATTGGTGTCCGGGTCGTAGAGCGAATCGGCGCCACCCCAGCTCAGGCCGAGATCGCGCGCGACCGTGGCGCCGGTGCCGGGCAGTATCTGCATCAGACCCATCGCGTTGGCGCCGGAACGCGCGCGCGGGTCGAACACGCTTTCGGCGCGAATCTCGCCCGCCACCCAGGCCGGGTCGAGCCGGTTGTTCGCGGCCTCGCGGCGGATGCGGGCGTCGTGATGCAGCGGGAAGCGCAGCGTGTACAGCCGCAATTCTTCCGGCCGCGCTTCGCCCGATGGCGTCTTGCCCAAGGCGAACACGGCGCGATCAAACCAGCCGTGCGACTGCGCGACTTCGATCGCGAGCCGGCGCTGGGTGTCGTCGAAGCGGCTGAGCGCGTCGTCCCATTCGCGCGTCGCCCAGCCGCGGCGGTCGATGCGATACAGGTCGAGCGCGCGCACCAGCGCGGGATCGGCGGCCACGGTCGCGCGCTGAGCTCCGGTGTCGTTCGGCATCCACGGACATAGCGTGTACGAAGCGCCGATCCGGTCGGCGGCGAGGAAGCCGTGGTACTCGGGCTTGTTGGCGGCTTCGCGATACAGGCGTTGCGCGGCCGCCTTGTCGCCGGTGATCTCGGACAGGCGTGCTTCGAAATATTGCCAGCGCGAATCGCTGCGCTGCTTGTCGCTCATCTTGCGGATCGCAGCGAGCGCGGCAGGCCAGTCGGAACGCGACATCGCCTCGCGCGCACGCCACTCGTGCAGGCGTTCGTCGTAGGCGCTGGCCGGCACGGCCTCGAGGCGTCGCGCCGATTCGGGTTCGTACGAGGCGACGGTCCACAGCGCGATCTGGTACAGCACGCGGCTGCGGTCTTCGTCGGTGAAGCCGAGCGCATCGGCGTACTGCGGCAGTTGCGCTTCGGCCGCCAGAGGCACCGACGTGGCGAGACGGGCCAGGCCGTACGACGCCATGCGCCGGCTGCGTTCGGTCCTGGGCCACTGTAATGCGCGCGGATTGATCGCGTCGAGGAAAGTCGCGTACTCGTTGGCGAGTGTCGCGTCTTCTGCGGGCAGGCCGCGTGCGGCGGCGCGCATCGCACCGGGCTGCCATTCGGCCCCGGCTTTGTCGATGCGCTCCCAGCGCAGTTCGGGGGTCAGACCGCCTTTAGCGGCAAGCGAGTCGAACACGGGATCGCAGTTGGGGGGCAGGGGCTTGCCGGAGTCGCGCCACAACGCCTGCGCATCGGCGCTCCATTGCGCGTCGTCGCGTCCCAGCGCCTGGCGCGCGCGCAGTTCGGCGCAGCGCAAGTCGACGCTCCTGCCGACTGCGGGACGCCAGGCGGCCAGCAACGCCGCCCAGTCTTCGCGCCGCGAGGTTTGCGCGATCCAGATTTCGCGGAACGCGGCCGCAGCGGCCTGGCCGTCGTAGCGGCTCAAGAAGGATTGCGCCTGCGCTTCGCCGACATCGTCGATGTTGTGGCGCAGGTTGGCGTATTCGATCCACACATACAGCGGGTGGCGGACGAGATCGCCGAATTGCGTGGAATCGAAGTCGCCACGTTCGGCCGCTTCGATGGCGGCCTGCACGCGCAGCAGTTGCGGGTCGGCGGCCACGATGGCGGCTGCCAATGGCGAGGCCTGGGCCTGGGTATTCCAGTGCAGCGACGATGGACCGGACACCATGGGCAGGGTGCCGGCCACGGCCGCCACCAGTGCGGTGACGAGGATGCGGGGGAGCATCGGGGGACTATAGCCGAGCTAGATGAATAGACCGTCGTCGGCGTAGATGCGGTCGCGTGCGTCGGCAATGGCGCGTCGCGCGCGCGTGGCATCGCCTCTCGTCGCACACGCTACGATCGCGGCATTTCGCCCGCCGCTGGAGTGTCCATGCTCGTTTCGCTGTTGTTGTTCCTGGCGCTGGGCGCCGTCGCCGGCATCCTCGCGGGGCTGTTGGGCGTGGGCGGTGGGCTCGTGCTCGTCGCTGCGCTGGCGTGGTTGCTTCCCAGCGTCGGCGTGCCGAAGGAGGCGGCTATGCATGCGGCGCTGGCGAGCTCGCTGGCAAGCATCGTGTTGACCGCGGCGGCTTCGGCGCGCGCGCACAACAGCCGTGGCAGTGTGTTGTGGCCGACCGTGCGCTGGATGGTGCCCGGGCTGCTTATCGGCGGCTGGCTGGGCAGCGGCGTCGCCGTCCGCATCAATGGCGATGTGCTGCGCTGGATCGTTGCAGGCTACTGCCTGCTGGCGGCCGCGCAGCTCGCGTTCGGCCGCACGCGTGCCGGCGCGGAGGCCACGGCGACCGTCGCTCCGCACGGCGTGCCGATGACCGCCGCCGGCGTATTGATCGGCGCGGTGTCGGCCGTGGTCGGCATCGGCGGTGGCAGCATGACCGTGCCGCTGCTGGTCTGGCGCGGCGTGCAGCCGGTGCGCGCGGTCGGAACCTCCTCGGCCTGCGGGGTGGCGATCGGCTTCGCCAGTGCGGTCGGATATGTCCTGCACGCACCGCATGGTGCACTGCCGCAATTCTCTCTGGGCTACGTGTATTTGCCTGGCGCGATCGGGGTCGCAGCGACCTCGGTGCTTGCCGCCCCCTACGGCATGCGCCTCGCGCACCGCCTGGATCCGGCCACTTTGCGGCGGGTGTTCGCGGCTTTTTTGGCTGCCGTGGCTATCGCATTGGCCGTCGGCAATTCGTGACGGAGGTCATGCCATCGCAGGCGTGACTTCTTGCCGCTTGTGGCCGCTTCACTAATTGTTTACAACTCCGAGGCCGCACCTTAGACGCGGCCCACCGCGCGCCCCCAAAAGAATTCCAGGAGAGAGAATCATGCAAGCGCTGCGCCACCAACCTCTGGCGAAAGCCATCCAGTTGTCGCTACTGATCAGCCTGCCCGGCCTCGCGGCCGCTCAGGACGCTGCACCGGCCCCCGAGCAGGGCCAGAAGGCCACCACCCTCGACACCATCACGGTGACCGGTTCGCGCATCAAGCGCACCGACATCGAAACCTCGAGCCCCGTGTTCCAGATCGATCGTCAGGCGATCGACTCGACCGGTGCGCAGACGATCGGTGCCTTCATCCAGTCGGTCCCCGCGATGGCGGGTGCCGCGACCAACCCGTCGGTCAACAACGGCGGTAGCGGCCCCGGCGGCCCGAACCCCAGCGGTACCGGTGCAGCCACCGTCTCGCTGCGCGGCCTGACCGAAGTGCGCACGCTGATCCTGATCAACGGCCGCCGCATCGTCACCAACGACGTCAACTCGATCCCGATGTCCATGGTCGAGCGCGTCGAAATCCTCAAGGACGGCGCCTCGGCGATCTATGGCTCCGACGCCGTGGGCGGCGTGGTCAACTTCATCCTGCGCCGCAACTTCGACGGCTCGCAGGTGAGCGTCGACTACGGCATCAGCGACCAGGACGACGGCGAGCGTTACGGCATCAACGGCACGTTGGGCCTGAGCGGCGACCGCGGCAGCTTCATCCTCGGCATCAACTACCACAAGCAGAAGGAAGTCAGCGCAGCCGATCGCGACTTCTCGAAGAACGCGCTGACGCTGTATGCGGGCGCGGTCAACATTGGTGGTTCCAGCCGTACCACCACTGGCCGCTACACCGTGCCGGAAAGCGTCGCTGGTCTGGACTGCAACGGCGACGGTGATCTGGCCGACAACGCCGGTCTCACCCACATCGCGGGCACCGCGGGCACGTCGCCTTCGGATTTCCGCTGCTTCACCGGCGCCGACCTCTTCAACTACCAGGCCGTCGGCAACGTCGAACTGACCCCGCAGGAACGCGCGGGCTTCTTCGTCACCGGCAACTATGACGTTACCGAGGGCGTGACGGCGTACCTCGACGCGTTCGTCAATCGCACCCGCTCCGCCAGCCAGATCGCGCCGCTGCCGTACGACGGCCGTCCGGGCAACGACAACGTCGTCATCTCCGCCGACAACATCTACAACCCGTTCGGCGTCGACATCACCGACAGCCGTCTGCGCCTGTCCGACCTGGGCAATCGCCGCTTCGCGTTCAACACCGAGGTCAACCAGTTCAACGGCGGCCTGAAGGGCAACTTCGGCGACAGCTCCTGGTCGTGGGATGCCGGTGCCAGCTATGGCCGCATCACCCAGGACCTGTCCACCACCGGCTACATCCAGTCGTCCAAGCTGCAGGATGGCCTGGGCCCGTCGTTCATCGATGCCGGCGGCGTGCCGCGCTGTGGTACCCCCACCGACATCATCCCGAACTGCGTGCCGCTGAACTTCTTCGGCGTCCCGTACGACCTGAGCACGCCTGTAGGCCAGGCGGCGCGCGACGCGTTGGCCGCCATCACGGTCGCCTCGCATACGCACAAGGTGCAGGTGATGAAGGGTGCGCAGGCGAACTTCGCCGGCGACCTGTTCGATCTGCCCGCCGGCACGGTCAAGGCTGCCGTGGGTCTCGAGTGGCGTCGGGTCAGCCTGAACTTCACCCCCGACTCGCTCTCCACCCTGAACCCCGATGCGGAGTTCACCTGCGAGATCTCCAGTGAAGCCTGCGCCTCGCGTACCTCCGGCTACACCGAGACCAAGGAAGTCTACGGCGAAGTCCTGATCCCGATCCTGGCCGATGCACCGTTCGCCAAGTCGCTCAATGTGACGCTGGGTACCCGCTACTCGCGCTACAACAGCTTCGGCAACACGACCAACAGCAAGCTGGGCGTGGAATGGCGTCCGATCGACAACCTGCTGCTGCGCAGCACCTATGCGCAGGTGTTCCGCGCGCCGACGGTCACCGACCTGTACAGCGGCCTGTTCGCCTTCTCGGCAGGCTATACCGATCCGTGCGTGGGCTACACCGGTCCGCTTAACGGCAACCCGGCTTGTATCAACGTGCCCAACGACGGTAGCTACCGCGCGCCGGATACGCAGCTGTCGGCCTTCCTCGGCGGCAACCCGGATCTGAAGCCGGAAGAAGGCAGCGTCTTCACCATCGGTGCGGTGTACGAGCCGGAATGGCTGCCGGGCTTCTCGACCACCATCGATGCGTGGAAGGTGCACCTGGACGACACGATCGGTACCTTCGGTACCTTCACCATCCTCAACCAGTGCTTCAACAGCACCATCGCCAATCCGTCGCCGTTCTGCTCGTTGTTCTCGCGCGACCCGGCCAGTGGCGACCCGATCCGCCTGTTCGACGCGTCCGCCAACGTGGGTGAGACGGACACGAAGGGCATCGACATCGGCTTCCGCTACAAGACCGAGACCCCGTGGGGCAAGATCCGCGCCAGCCTGGACACCACGTACCTGGCGCAGTACGACGTGAAGACGATCTTCAACGGCGTCGTCACGGCCGAGCAGCACAACGCGGGCACCTACTTGGGTTCGGCCAATGGTGGCCTCGGCAACTACAGCCGCTGGCGCGGTATCGGCGTGTTGGGTTGGAACCTGGGCAACTTCGACGCGCAGTGGACGACTCGCTACGTGCACGGCTTCAAGATCGGCTCCAAGCCCGGCGTGGACACCGTTCCCTGCGCGGACCGTGCGATCTCGCCGGGTAGCGAGGGTTGCTTGCTGACCTTCGGTGCGCAGACGTACCACAACATCGAGTTCGGCTATAAGTTGCCGTGGGACATGATGGTGCGCGTCGGCGTCGACAATGCGTTCGACAAGAAGCCGCCGATCATGTACCAGAACAACACCGCCGACGGTAATACCGACCCGCAGACGTTCGACACGGTGGGCCGCTACTACTGGGTGAACTTCACGGCCAACTTCAAGTAATTCGGCCGGGTGTAAATCAAAAGCCGCGCAGCGAAAGCTGCGCGGCTTTTTTTGTTTTGCAGTTGCGCTATGCGCGGCGACTAGATGGCTTCGTACCCGAAGCGCTCGATCCAGGGGCGCAGCCGTTCGAGCGTTCGCTCGCTGAAATGGCGGCGATACGCGAGCCAGCGACCGACCGCTTTAGGGTTCACCGGTTCCACCACCTGCGCATAACTCGGCGTCCCGATGGCGCGCTCGCGCGCGCGCTGGGTGAAGCGCAGGAGATCGTCTTGCCACGGCAAGTCCAGGAAGGCCATCAGGCGTCGCGCCTCCGCTTCCGTGGATGCCACGAGATCCTCGTAACGGAGCACATGCAGCGGAAGGCCGATTGCGTCGCGCGTACGCAACCAATAGTCGAACACGCGGTCGTACAGCTCGGCGCAGGACTCGAGCGTGTCGAATACCACCGCGAACGCAGGCGAGCCGAAATGCTGCATGTAGCAGCTCAGCACCACGTCGCAGGGATGGCGCACGGCAAGGATCACCCGCGCATCCGGGAAGAAGTGCGGCAGCAGCGGCAGCCGCAAAAGATTGAGCGGGTTCTTGTCGACGGGACGTGCGCCGACGCCCAGTGGCGCGGGCAGGACGCCATCAACGTCAGCGAAGTAGCGCTCGCGCAGCTGCTGGCGGCTCGATGCATCCAGCGTGCGCAACGCGGCCTGGATCGTATCGGCCCGCGTGTAAAGGCCTTGAGCCAACCCCTGCACGAACGGTTGCTCGTCGAAGGAGGCCAGCTCGCTATGCGCGTCCAGCAATTGCTCCAGCAGCGTCGTGCCGGAGCGCGGAAAACCGACGACGAACACCGGATCGCGACGTTCGTCCGCAAACCGCAGGGCTGGCGGGGCAGGATCGGGCAGAGGTTCGTCCATCACGCCATACAGATCCGACCGCAGCGCCAATGCCGGATGCAGGGCGGTCGCCTGTGCAAAGCGCAGCGCGTGTGCTTCAGCGAAGGCCTTCATTGCGCCATCGACATCGCCCGTTTTCGCGAGAGCTGCGCCCAGATCGAACCCGAAGCTGATCCGCGTCGTGATGTCCAGATCGGGACGGGACAGCAGCGCCTCCAGCTTCGCGCGCGCCGCCGCAGGGTCGTTCTGTCGTCCGGCCAGTCGCGCATCCAGCTGCAGCAGCTTGTCGCTCAGGCGTTCGCGCGCCGATGCATCCAGCTGCGATTCCAGCGTCGCGCGTTCGCGCAGCGCGGCGTCCAGCCGGTTCAGCCGTTCCAGGGCAAGCACGGCGCCGATGCGCGCATCGGTCTGCCCAGGGTCGTCGCGAAGGACCTCTGCGAACACGCGCTCCGCTGCGTCATGGCTGCCGCCGCGCGACAACAGATAGCCCAGTTCGCAACGCTGGGCTGCGTCCAGCGGTTGCCGCAGCAAGGCATCGACCTCGCCGTGTGCAGCGTTCCATTCGTCCAGGCCGCCCAGGAGCTGCGCGCGCAGTAGGCGAAACTCGAAGTCGCCCGGATCGCGCGCCAGTGCCTGTTCCGCATGAGCGAGCGCCGGGCGCAATTCTCCAGCGGCAGCAAGGGCGCGGGCCATGGCGAAGTGGACGGCCGCATCGCGCGCGCCAAGGGCAAGGGCGCGCTCCAGCGGTTCGCGCGCTTCGAGTGCGCGGCCGAGTTCGCACAGACAGTTGCCCAGGTTCGACCAATGCGTCGCCTGCTGGGGTTGGAGCGCGACCAGGCGCTGGTAAAGCGGCAGTGCCTCGCCGGCCTGGCCCTGCGCGCTGAGCGCCACGGCGCGGATGCCGATCCAGCCGGCGTCGTCCGGTGCGCCGAGCAGCGCACGCTGCGCCATCTCGCCGGCGGATCGGGCGTCGCCGCGCTGAAGATTCCGCAGCGCTTCGCGGAGTGCGTCCTGGCTGGCGTCGTGGGGTACGGACATGCCTTTATGATGCCCGACGACCGTAGTATTTGCCCTGTCCGAGCGCACTTCCGCGCCGCCGCCATGACCAGGAATTCCAGCGTGCCGATTGCCGCGTCCCTCGACCGTTTCGTGCAGGTGTATGACGATGCGCTGCCTGGCGCCCTGTGCCAGCGAATGATCGAGTCGTTCCATGCCTTGTCGCGCTTCCATCGCCGCAACGGCGAAGGCGTGCGCGGCGGCCTGGAGGACAGCCGCTGGACCGAGCTCGACATCAGCGCACTGTCCGACGCCAATTTTCGCGCGATGCTGCTGGCGAACATGCATGCCTATCTGGCGCGCTACGTGGAGACCGTCGGCCTGACCATTCCGGTGCCGGCGACGCAGCACACCAGCGAATTCATCATCAAGCGTTATCAGCCCGGCGGCCAGGAGCAGTTCCAGCCGCATTTCGATTCGCTGGGCGAGGTCAGCAATCGCTACCTGGTGTTCCTCTGGTATCTCAACGACGTCGCCGAGGGCGGCGAAACCGCCTTCGTCGACATGGGGCTGGAGGTGAAGCCCAAGGCGGGCCGGCTGCTGATGTTCCCGCCTTACTGGATGTTCCAGCACGCCGGACGCGCGCCGCTGAGCAACGACAAGTACATCCTGTCCACCTATTTCCTGTTCTGAGCAGTGCTGACTGTGGAAAACGATCGTTCCGCATCGACCCGCCTGGTGTTTTCCGCCGACGCGGCCGTGCGCTTCCAGCAGGGACGCATGCTCATCCATACCGGCACATCGGCGGCGCCTTTCGTCACCGATCAGCCCGGACTCATCGGCTGGTTGGCGCAATTCGCCCAACCGGTGGAAGTGGATACGGCATTGGGGACCTTGCCCGAAGGTGCGCGTGCCTTCGCCGCGCGCGCCGTGGCCTACCTGCAACAAATCGGTGCGCTGACCGTTCGCGACGACTCCGGTGAGGCCGACATCGAAGCCGCGCATGCGCGCAGCCGCGAACACCTCGCCGCGCTGGCCCAGGCCGTTTACGAGTTGGGCTGCGACGTCGCCGGTTTCGGTCCGCATGCCGAATCGGCGTTGCGACAGCGCGACGGCATCGGCTTGGCGGCGCGGCTCGAGGCCCTGCGAACTTCCGTCGCCACGCTGCGCGGGGAGTTGGCGGAGCGACGCACGCCTTATCTGCAGGCACAGTTGCAGGCGCTCGACGTCGGCCAGGACGCGCGCGGCCTGAAGCTGCATATCGGTTGCGGTCCGTGCCTGCTGCCCGGATGGATCAACCTGGACGTGCACCCGGCGCCGCTGGCAACCAATGTGCTGTGGGGGCTGCCGTTCGCCGAGGGCAGCGTGCGGCTGATCTTCCTGTCGCATCTGCTCGAACACCTGTTCTATCCCAACGATGTGATGCCTTTCCTGAGCGAGCTGTTGCGCGTCCTGGAGCCCGGCGGCGTCGTGCGCATCGTGGTGCCGGACATCGCGCAATGCATCGAGGCCTATCAGCGCGACGACGCGGCGTTCTTCGAACACCGGATCGAGCATTGGGGCGCCGGCGATGGTCAGACCACGCGGCTGGAAGACTTTCTCGCTTACGCCGGCGCGGGACCGGATCCGGCGTGGCTGTTCCAGGCGCACAAGTTCGGCTACGACTTCGCGACGCTGCGCCGGGCGTTGCAACGCGCCGGCTTCACGGACATCGAACAGTCGCAGTTCAATGCCAGCCGCCATGAGGAGTTGCAGGTCGACGCGAACAGCGAGGTCGCCGGGGCGAAGTACGGCGATCGCCACTATTCGCTGTTCGTCGAGGCACGCAAGCCGGAAGGCCGAGCATGAGCACCCTGCTTGCACAAGCGCGAAGCTGGGCGCAGGCGGGTGATCCGCGCGCGCTGGCGGCGTATCGGCAAGTGCTGGAGCAGGGCGAGTCATCCGAGGCGCGCGTCTTCATCGCGCGCGATGCCTTGGCGGGCGGGCGTGCGGATGTCGCGCTGAATCATCTGCAGCAGGCCTGCCGCAACGAACCGGGCAATGCCACGTTGCTCGCGCATCTCGCCGTGGCCGCCGAGGCGGCGGGCTATGCCGACGAGGCGCGCCAGGCGCTGCTGTACGCCGTGCGCATCGCGCCTGGTTTCTACATGGCCTATCTGCAGTTGGGCCGGCTGATGGAGCGGGCGGGAGACCGGCTCGGCGCGATGCGTGCGTACTTCCGCGCCCTCAGTCGTGCCCAACTCGAAGAGAAATGGCTCGACGAAGCGAGCACGCCGCCGCCGTTGCGAGCGCAGGTCGCGCATGCCGCCGTATTCGTGAAAGCGTCGCGCCCGGAATTGTTGGCCTATCTGCTCGATCCGCTGGTGGAGCAGCACGGCAACCAGGCAATGCGCCGCGTCGAACGCGCCTTGCGCGGCTATTTCGAACTCGAGCCCATCGCTCCCGCCGATGCCGCGCAGAAGCCGAAGTTTCTGTTCTTTCCCGACCTGCCGGCCACGCCGTATTTCTCCACTCGGGATTTCGACTGGATCCCCGCGCTGGAAGCCGGTTGGGCGGACATTCGCAAGGAAGCGCGTGCCGTGCTCGAGGATCCGCGCGCGCTGACGCCCTTCCTGGACGCGCCGGCCGAAGCCGACCTCAGCGAGTATCTGCAAGGCGAAAACACGGCGCCGCACTGGGATGCCTTCTTCTTCTACCGCCACGGACGCGCGTTCGCGGACAACCATCGCCGCAGTCCGGCCACCTCGCATGCACTGGAAGGCTTGCCACTACTGCGTATTGCGGAGCACGCACCGGAAGTATGTTTTTCAGTGCTTTCGCCCGGAACGCACATCCTTCCCCACCACGGCGTCACCAACATCCGCGCGGTGGTGCACCTGCCGTTGCTGGTGCCGCGCGATTGCGCGCTGCGCGTCGGCGACCAGGTGCATGCCTGGCGCGAAGGCGAATGCATCGCCTTCGACGATACCTGGCTGCACGAAGCCTGGAATCGCAGCGACGACACGCGGGTGATCCTGCTGATGGACGCATGGAATCCGCATCTGACCTTGCCCGAGCGCCAGGCGATGACCGCGATCGTGGAAGGCATCGGCGACTTCAATCGCGGCCAGGTTTAAACGCACCCGCTTCAAGCAATCCGAGCCCCTCAGGTTCGGATCGCGCGCTCCGGCACATCCAGCTCCAGCGACAGCGCCAGATGATCCGACTGCGCCGCCGGCATCGCGCGCGCGTGGTGGCGGGTGAGGCCGTCGCCGAGCAGGATGTGATCGATCGCGCGCTGCGGGCGCCAGCTCGGGAAAGTCGGCACGACGTGCGCCGGCGGTTGCAGGCGCGTGCGCCGGAACAGCGCCGCCATTTCCGGCCGGTCGATATCGCAGTTGAAGTCGCCCATCAGCACAGCATGCGGGTGGTCGTACAGCAGCTCGGCGATGAAGGCGAGCTGCGAGGCGCGCGACTGCGCGCCGAGCGACAGATGCGCGATGGCGATGGTGAGCGCCTCGTCGTCGTCGCCGAAGCGCGCGAGCAGCACGCCGCGGCCGGCGATGCGCCCCGGTAATGCGTGATCGACGACTTCGACCGGTTCCAGCTTGCTCAGCAGGCCGTTCGCGCTGGAGGCGACGCCGCCGACACGGCGATTGGGCTGATGGCTCCAGTAGTGGAAGCCGCCGCGCTGCGCGAGGTAATGGGTCTGGTTGGTGAAGCCCGAGCGCAGGCTGCCGGGATCGCTCTCGTTGAGGCCGACGATGTCATGCTCGCCGGCGAGCCGTGCGATCGCATCGAGGCTGCCGTGCTTGTTGCCCAGCGGCAGCACGTGCGACCAACTGCGCGTGGCGTAGTCGCTGTAGCGGCGCGTGCTGGAACCTGCCTGGATGTTGGCGCTGAGCAGCTTGAGCCGCCGGTGGCCGGTAGACGCCTGCATGGCCCGAGGACGCCGGCTCAGCCGCCGCGCGCCGCGCGCTCCTTCGCGACCAGATGCGTAGCGATGCGCAACATGTCTTCCATGGTCTTGCCGGTCACGCGGTACTTGCCCGCCACCACTATCCCGGGCGTGCCGTCGACACCCGATTTCAGGATGAAAGCGTTCGCGTGCCTGATCGCTTCGTTGGTGGCCGGGCTGGTCATCGCCGCGGCCAACTTCGTGGGATCCACACCGAAGCGGCCATAAAACGCGGCGACGGTCTGCGGCGTGGCGCGCATCGCATCCAGGGTGGCATCGACATGGATGGCGTTGAACAGCGCCTCATGGCTCTTGTTGCGCACGCCCGCCGCTTCGGCCGCGTAGAACGCACGCGTGAACGGCTCCGGATTAGCGCCGAAGAAGCCGGCCACCGGCACGAACTTCACGTCCGCGGGTTGCCGGGCGCGCCATTCCAGCAGCATCGGTTCGAAGTGCGCGCAGTGCGGGCAGGTGTAGCTGAAGACTTCTGCCACTTCGATGCGGCCGTCGGCGGGTGCGTAGGTCTGGCCGCCGGCGATGTCGGCGTAATCGATACCCGCGACCGGCGCGGGGCCGACCGGCACGTCGGGCTTGGCCGCGGGCGTAGGCTCGGCGGGTGTCGGTGCGTTCGCGACCGCGGTCGTGGCGGCCGGTGCTGCGCCGCCCGAAGCCGCGACTGCCGGCACCGCGGATGAGCGCGAACAGGCGGCCAAGCCGGCGAGCAGCAGGGTGGACACCAACAAAGCCGGGCGCAGGCGCATCGAGACTTTCTCCGCGTGAATGGAAGCGCTGTTCTGCGCTCTGGCCGGCAAGGATACCGGCCAGAGCCGCGAGGGCGGCGTCAGCGCCGCGCCTTGGCCGCGGCGCGTTCGCGCGCCACCAGCTGATCGACCACGCGCAGCACGTCGGCCTGGGGCGCGGTAATGCGGTACTTGCCGGCGACGATCATCGTCGGCGTGCCTTCGACGCCGCTGCGCTCCAGGAAGCCATACGCGCGCTCCATTTGCGCGTCGACGTCCGGGCTGTTGAGCGTGGCCAGGAAGCGCGCCGGCTGCACGCCGAACTGCGTGTAGAACTGCGCCAGTTCGTCGTCGCTGGGATTGCGCGGCAGCGTGCCGTCCTCGTGCAGCGCGCGGAACACCGCTTCGTGCGAGCGATCGGCGATGCCCAGTGCCTTCGCCGCGAAATATGCGCGCGCGAAGGGCATCCACTGGCCGCCGAACGGCGCCGCCACCGGGGTGAACTTCACGTCCTTGGGCAGCTTCGCCTTCCACGCCTGCACGGCCGGTTCGAAGTGCGCGCAGTGCGGGCAGGTGTAGCCGAACACTTCCACCACCTCGACGCGGCCGGCGACGGGGTCGTAGGGCGCGCCATTGGTGATGACTTCGTAATCCTTCCCCTCGACGGGCGCGGGCGGAGCGGCGACGGCGGCGACGGGGAGGAGCAGGGCGAGCAGCAGACTGAGGCGGAAGCGCATAGGCCGGAATCGGATTGGAGGGAAAGGAGCCCCGACAAGCGGGGCAAACAAAAACGCCGACCGTGACGAGCACGGTCGGCGTTATTTGAACACCCGTGCGCCCGGTTCGACCGTGCGCAACGTGGTGAAGTTCAGCTTCAGTGCGCGGCGGGGGCCGGCGCGGCTTCCGCGGCGACTTCGTCGGCGCGCGGGTGCAGGCCCTGGACGTAGCTGGCGAGCGAGCCGATCTCTTCGTCGGTGAGCTTGCCGGCAACGGTGGCCATCATGTTGAACAGGTGCGGGTCCTTCTGCGTGGTGGTACCGGCGCGGTATTCCTCCAGGCGACGCTGCACGTAGGCGGCCTGCTGGCCGGCGACGGCCGGGTAGGCCGGGCCCGGGTTGCCGGCGCCGACCGGGCCATGGCACGCCATGCACGCCGGGATGCCGCGGGCCTTGTCGCCGCTGTGGAACAGCTGCTGGCCGACCTCGTAGAACTTCTTGTCCTTGTTCGGACCGGCCGTGATCACGGTGTCGTCGGCGACGCCCGAAGCGGCCTTCTGCATGGCGAAGTGAGCGCCCAGATCGCGGGCGTCCTGCGCAGTCAGCTGGTCGGCGAACGGCTTCATCACCGCGGCCATGCCGGTGTTGCGCTCGCCGCTCTTGAACAGGGCGATCTGGTGCGCGATGTAGCGCTCCGGCATGCCGGCCAGGCGCGGGTACTGCGGATCGGTCGGGTTGCCGTCCAGGCCATGGCAGGCGGCGCAGGTGCCGGCCTTGGCGGCGCCGGCCTTGGCGTCGCCCCATGTCGCCGGCTTTTCGACCAGCGGCGCGGTCTGCACGGGTGCGTTGTCCGGCACCGGGGTGACCGTGGCTTGGGCGAAGGCGTCCTTCGACAGGCTCAGGATGAGCGGGATGGCGAGGACGGCGGCAGTGACGCCGACCATGCCGAAGACGCGGGCGTGGCGCATGAGGCTGGGCTCCAAAACTGGGAAATGTCCCTCTTCCGCTCATCCTGAGCCTGTCGAAGGACCCTGAGCTTGTCGAAGGACGAAACCGCGAAATTATCGTTGCGGGGCGCGGGACGGTCAACGCGATGGAGGGGTTCCGCCTCCCGACTTGCGGCCTATGCCATCCTTTCGGCATGGCCACCGCCCCGAACCCCTTCGCCCGCGCCCGCTATTTGCTCGCGGCACACAATCCCAGACAGCTCCCCGCCGATGGCGGCTTCGAGGTCGCCTTCGCCGGACGCTCCAATGCCGGCAAGTCCAGCGCCCTCAACGCCATCTGCCAGCAGAACGCCCTGGCCCGGGTCTCCAAGACCCCCGGCCGGACCCAGCAGCTGGTCTTCTTCGACTTCGCCCCGACCAACGCCCAGCCCGAACCGGGCGCCAAGTACCTGGTCGACCTGCCCGGGTACGGCTACGCCAAGGTCCCGCAGGAACTGCAAGCGCACTGGCAGGCCTTCATCGAAAGCTACTTCGCCACCCGCCAGGCCCTGCGCGGGCTGGTGGTGGTGATGGACATCCGCCACCCGCTCAAGGACTACGACCGGCAGATGCTCGGCTACGCCGTCCGCCGCGACATCCCGGCCCACGTCCTGCTGACCAAGGCCGACAAGCTCAGCCGCGGCGCGGCCGCCAATACCCTCCAGGCGGTGCGCATGGAGCTGTCGCGCGCCTTCGGCGACACCGTGAGCGTGCAGACGTACTCGGGCGAGTCGAAGCAAGGCGTGGAAGAGGCGCGGGCGGTGTTGGGACGTTGGTTGGAGCTGTAGCCCGCAACCCCGACCGCCGCCGTGCCGCGTTCGCGCAATCGGACCTGGACCAGGAGAAAGGGAATGCGTGCGATCAGATGGGTGTTGGTGTTGTTGCTCGGCGTGTCTTTTGCCGTCGCCGCCACGGGTGAAAAGGCGAAGGACGCCGGCGAGGCCGCGCAGCTGCAACGCTTGACCGAGGCGCAGCAGCTGATCGGCAACGGGCGCCATGACGAAGCCATCGCGCTGATCGATCAGACCCTGGACTACTACGCGAAGAAGTATCCGGAGGGCCGCACGCGCTGGTACGTGACGCGTACTCCGGAGGAAGACTTGCTGTACCTGGTGGGCGCGGCTGCGGATGCGGACGAAGGGCGTCATGTCCACGCAAACGCGACGACCCTCAGGGTGCTCTGGGCGGATGCGCACTACATGAAAGCGTACGCGCTGTACGAGCTGAACCAGCTCGACGCCGCCAAGGCCGAACTGGAGCGCGCGCTGTACCTGACCCCGCGCAACTCGCAGTACTTGTCCGAACTTGGCAACATTCACCAGACCCGGCACGAGTGGGACCTGGCGCGCAGCCAATATGAGGCCGCCGAGGATGCGGCCGAATTTTCCCGTAAAGAAGAACGCGTTCGCGATCTCTCACGCGCCAAGCGCGGCATCGGTTTCGTGCTGATCGAGCAGGGCGACCTGGATGCGGCGGAAGCCAAGTTCAAGCAATGCCTGGCGCTCGACCCGGACGATCGCGGCGCGCAAAACGAACTGGAATACATCGCACAGCAGCGCGCCAAGGCAGCGCCGCAAAAAACCCTGCGCTAGCCCTGGTATCTACGCCTGTATCCCGGCCCGCGCGATCACTCGATCTCGATGATCGTCGCGGCCTTGCCCGGCAGTTCCAGCGAAGCCCCCAGCGCCTTCGTCTCGCCACTGATGACGTTGCGGCCGCGGCTGCCGGGGTGGATGAAGTCGGCGAAGCGATCCAGCGACAGTGTCGTCGTCGTCGGGTTCTTGTTCAGCGCGATCATCACCGTGCGCGGGCCTTTGCCCGGCACGCCTTCGCCAGACGCGGGGTCGTAGCGGAAGTACACGTAGACCCCGTTCGCCGGCGCGAAATGCTGCAGCTTCCCGTTCTGCACCACCGGCGTGCGCTTGCGCCAGTTGAACAGCGTGCGCACGTAGTCCTGCGCGTCGCGCTGCGCCGCGGTCAGCCCCTTGCCGGTGAAGGCATCGGCCTTGTCGCCCTTCCAGCCGCCGGGCATGTCCGCGCGCAATTCGCCGTCGTTGCGTTCGCGCGGGCCCTGCAGCAGCACTTCCGAGCCGTAGTAGAACTGCGGCGTGCCACGCACCGTCGCGGTGTAGGCGATGGCCATCTTCCACAGCGCGACGTCGCCGTTGAGATGCGCTAGCGCGCGCGGCGTGTCGTGGTTTTCGGCGAACACCACCAGTCGGCCCGGATCCGCATACAGGAAATCATTGGCCAGCATCTCGTACAGCCCGACCCAGCCGTAGTCCCATCCCTCCGGCTGCAACAACGCGGTGCGCAGCGCGATGTGCAGGGGGAAATCCATCATGCTCGGCATGTACGGCACGTGGCCGTCGGGATTGCGCTTGCCGCGCTGCCAGTGCGCGACGATCGCCGGATTCGCGCTCCATTCCTCGCCGACCATGGCGAAGTCCGGATACTCGTCCAGCACCGCCTTGCCCCAGGCGCTGAGGAAGTCGGCATCGGCATAGCCGAAGGTGTCCTCGCGGATGCCCGACAGCCCGGCGTATTCGATCCACCACAGCGAGTTCTGGATCAGATAGCGCGCCAGGTGCGGATTGCGCTGGTTGAGGTCGGGCATCGACTTCACGAACCAGCCCTCGGTGAACAAGGCCTTGTCCGCCGGCGCGGCGTGCGGATCCTGCGCCGCGGTGCGGCGGTGGTTGGTCTCGACGTAGCGATCGGCGTGGTTGAACCAATCGGCCGTGGGCGGATCGCGCATCCACCAATGCTCCGAGCCGACGTGGTTGAGCACCACGTCCATGATCAGGCCCAGGCCCTGCGCGCGCGCCTCGTGCGACAGCGCGCGGTAGTCCTCGTTGCTGCCGAAACGCGGATCGGTGCGGTAAAGGTCGGTGATCGCGTAACCGTGGTACGAGTACGCAGGCTGGTTGTTTTCCAGCAGAGGCGTTGGCCAGATCTGGGTGAAGCCGAGCCCGGCGACGTACTTCAGATGCTTGCGAAGGCCGGCGATGTCGCCGCCATGGCGGCCGTTCGCATTGGCGCGGTCCGCATGCTCCTGCATGCCGGCAGCGCTGTCGTTGCCTGGATCGGCATTGGCGAAGCGATCGGGCGTGATCAGGTAGATCGCGTCGGCGGCATCGAAGCCGTGCCGTCGCGCCGAATCCTTCTCGCGCGCATCGAGTCGCCACGGATGGCGCACGGCGATGCGGTCGCCGTCCATGAAGTCGATGGCGAAACGGCCCACCTTCGCATCGGGCGCGATGGCGAGGGTGACGAACAGGTAGTTCGGGTTGTCGACCTTGGCGACCTCCGCCACGGTGACGCCGGGCCAATCCACGCGCGGCGCCAACGCGGCGATTCCGGGGCCATGCACCAGCAATTCGACCCGATCGTGTTGCATGCCGACCCACCAGCTGGCCGGTTCCAGGTGTTGGATCGCATAGCCGCGGGCGGCGGCGCCGGTGCTGAAGAGCAATGCCAAGCACAACGCGAACACTTGCCTCATGCCCAATCCCCGGCTGGCCGCGCCGGATCGGCGCGCACCGATTCTATGCAGCTGCGTGCCTGCGGCTGGTGCCACAGAGGTGATGAAAACGTAGTCAGCGCCGGTGCACCGATCCGCTTCCCGCGCGCCGACGTAACGGCAAGGCTGGAACACAGCCAAGGCGGCAGGGCAGACAATCGCGTCATGAGGGCGGGCTATCCTGCCTGGATTGCGATGCGGGGGCACAGGCCCCATATCGCCCACGCCCCAAGCCCACGGAAGAAGACGGCACCCCATGTCGAGCCCGAGCAACGTCGCCGAATCTCCGATCACCGATCGCCGCGAACTGGTCGAATACATCGCCGGCGGCAGCAAGCCGCGTACGGACTGGCGTATCGGTACGGAGCACGAGAAGTTCGGCTTCCGCGTGGACGACCTGCGCCCGCCGACCTTCGATGGCGAGCGCGGCATCGAGGCGCTGCTCACTGGGCTTACGCGCTTCGGCTGGGAGCCGGTGCAGGAACATGGCCGCACCATCGCCCTGACCCGCGACGGCGCCTCGGTCACGCTGGAGCCCGCGGGCCAGCTCGAACTCTCCGGCGCGCCGCTGGAAAACATCCACGAGACCTGCCGCGAAACCAACGCGCACCTCGACGAGGTCAAGAGCGTCGCGCAGGAATTGCAGCTGGGTTTCCTCGGCATGGGCTTCCAGCCCAAGTGGAAGCGCGAGGAGATGCCGTGGATGCCCAAGGGGCGCTACAAGATCATGCGCGCCTACATGCCCAAGCGCGGCGACCTCGGCCTGGACATGATGACCCGCACCTGCACGGTGCAGGTCAATCTCGACTTCAGCGATGAAGCCGACATGGTGAAGAAGTTCCGCGTGTCGCTGGCGCTGCAGCCGATCGCGACCGCGCTGTTCGCCGATTCGCCCTTCACCGAGGGCAAGCCCAACGGCTATCTCTCCTACCGCTCGCACATTTGGACCGACACCGATCCGGATCGCACCGGCATGCTCGACTTCGTGTTCGAAGACGGCTTCGGCTTCGAGCGCTACGTCGATTACCTGCTCGACGTGCCGATGTACTTCTCGTATCGCGACGGCGAGTACGTGGACGCCAGCGGCAAGTCGTTCCGCAAGTTCCTCAAGGGCGAACTCGACGTGCTGCCCGGCACATTGCCGACCTTGCGCGACTGGTCCGACCACATGACCACGGCCTTCCCGGAAGTGAGGCTGAAGAAGTACCTGGAAATGCGCGGCGCGGACGGTGGCCCGTGGAATCGCCTGTGTGCCTTGCCGGCCTTCTGGGTCGGCCTGCTGTACGACGATGCTTCGCTCGATGCCGCGTGGGATCTGGTCAAGGACTTCAGTCTGGCCGAGCGCAACGCCTTGCGCGACGGGGTGCCCAAGCATGCGTTGAAGTTGCCCTTCCGCGGCGGCAGCGTGCGCGACCTCGCCTTGGAAGCGCTGAAGATTTCAGTCGCCGGCCTGCAGCGCCGCGCGCGCTTCAACCGCAACGGCACCGACGAAAGCCGCTTCCTCGAACCGCTGATCGAATTCGCCGAAGCCAATGAAACGCCGGCCGAGCGCAAGCTGGCGCTGTTCCATGGCGAGTGGCAGGGCGATATCGATCGGGTGTTCCGCGAGTTCGCGTACTGAGCCGCACCACATGCGGGATATCCCTCTCCCCGCTTGCGGGGAGAGGGTGCCCGAAGGGCGGGTGAGGGGAGCGAGCGCAGCGAGCTGCTGTTGCTGTTGTTGTGCAAAGGCACAAGCAACTCGCTGCGCTCGCTCCCCCTCATCCGGCGCTTCGCGCCACCTTCTCCCCGCAAGCGGGGAGAAGGAGTTTTGGTTACACCTGAAATCATGCTGCCACGCAGCATGATTCAGTCCTAGACTCGGCTGCATGAACCTGCTTGCCGCCGCGGCCATGCTGGCCATGCCTCTCCGCACCGTCGAATTCGCCCCCACCGACACCTTGCTGCGCGAGGACGTCAACATGCTGGGTGCGCTGGTCGGCGACATCCTGGCCGAGCAGCGCTCGCCGGAATTCCTCGAAGCCGTCGAGCGCCTGCGCCGTGCCGCCATTAATCGCCGCGAACGCCAGGCGCCGGCGATCGAACTCGCGCAGGCCTTGGCAGGCATCGAGCTGGAACACGCCAACGACCTGGTGCGCGCGTTTTCCACCTACTTCCAGGCCGTGAATCTGGCCGAGCGTGTGCACCGCATCCGCCGCCGTCGCGATTACGAGCGCGCCGAGGCTTCGCCGCAGCCCGGTGGATTGCGCGACGTGCTGCGCGACTTGGCACGACAGGGCGTCAGCCGCGAGGAGCTGTTCGCCTTGCTGCAACGCCTGCACGTCGAACCCGTGTTCACCGCTCACCCGACCGAAGCCGTGCGCCGCGCGCTGCTGAAGAAGGAGCGCGAGATCGTCACCTGCCTGGTCGCCGACATCGATCGCGGCCGCACACCGGCGGAACGTCGTGCCGATCGCGAGCGTATCCGTCTCGCACTGACGACCAGTTGGCAGACCGCGGAAGGCCCGGCGGAGAAACCGAGCGTCGCCGACGAATTTCAGCACGTCGGCTACTACCTGTCGGAAGTGCTGTACCGCGCGCTGCCCGTGTTCTACGAAGTGTTCGAAGACGCGCTGCGTGATGCCTATGGCGAGGGCACGGTGCCCGACGTGCTCGGCTTCGGCAGCTGGGTCGGCGGCGACATGGACGGCAATCCAAACGTCGGCGCCGACACGATCGCGGCGACGCTGGCCGGCCAGCGCGCGCTGGTGCTTGCCGCGTACCGGCGCGATCTGCTGTCGCTGGGCGAGGCGCTGAGCCAGTCGCTCACGCGTGTCGGTGTAAGCGCCGCGGTGCTGGCACGCATCGATCACTACCGCGAACGCATGCCCGCCGCCGCGGCCAAGCTCAAGCCTCGGCACGCGGACATGCCGTACCGCAAGCTGCTGACCTTCATCTTCGAGCGGCTGTGGGCCACGCAGCACGAGGAGCCCGAGGGCTATCAGGATGCCGCCGAGTTCGACGCCGACATCGCGCTGATCGCCGACAGCCTGCGCGAACACCGCGGCGAACATGCCGGCGGCTTCGCGGTGCGTCGCTTGCGGCGCCGGATCGCCTGCTTCGGCTTCCACTTGGCCGGCCTCGACCTGCGCCAGGATTCGGCGACGCACGATGCGGCGATCGCAGCGCTGCTCGGCGACGACGCCTGGGCGTCGCGCAGTGTCGAGGAACGCGCGCAGCGCCTGCATCGCCTCGTGCGCGGTGAAGAAGTCCCCGGCGCCGCCGGCAACGCGACGTCGCAGTCGACGCTCGACGTGTTCCAGGCGATCGCGCGGCTGCGCCCGCGCTACGGGACACGCGCCTTCGGCCCTTACATCATCAGCATGAGCCGCAGCGCGGCCGATGCGCTGTCGGTGCTGGCGTTGGCGCGCCTGGGCGGATGTCATCAGGACGGCGAGGTTCCGCTCGACATCGCCCCACTGTTCGAAACCGTCGACGATCTCGATGCGGCGGCGGACACGCTGCGGGCGTTGTTCGCCGACCCGGTATATCGCGCGCATCTGGCGACGCGCGGCAACCGCCAGGTGGTGATGCTGGGGTATTCGGACAGCGCCAAAGACGGTGGCCTGCTCGCATCGCGCTGGGCCTTGCAGCAAACGCAGGTGGCATTGACGCAGCTGGCGCGCGACAGCGGCGTGCAGATCGCGTTCTTCCACGGTCGCGGCGGCTCGATCAGCCGCGGTGGCGGCAAGACCGAGCGCGCGGTGATCGCGATGCCGCGCGGTTCGGTCGACGGTTACCTGCGCCTCACCGAGCAGGGCGAAGTGATCCATCGCAAATACGGCATCCGCGCGATCGCGCTGCGCAATCTGGAACAGGCGACCGGCGCAGTGTTACGCGCGACCCTGCGTCCGCGCGTGGCCGAGCCGCGCGAGCAGCGCTGGCGCGCGATCGCGGCCGAACTCGCTCACGACGCGCGCGCGCATTACCGCGCGCTGGTACACGACGACTTGGATTTTCCGGCGTATTTCCGTGCGGCCACCCCTATCGACGTGATCGAGCGCCTGCGGATCGGTTCGCGCCCTAGCAAGCGCGCCGGCGGCGAAGGCGTGACGCGTCCGCCGGGCATCGCCTCGCTGCGCGCGATCCCATGGGTGTTCGCCTGGGCGCAGAACCGCTCCGGCCTGACCGCGTGGTATGGCGTGGGCACGGCGCTGCAGGTCGCGCTGCAGCGTCACGGCCGCGAGGCGTTGGCGGAGATGGCGCGCGACTGGCCGTTCTTCAGCACGCTCGTCGATGACGTCGAGATGGTGCTGGCCAAGTCCGATCTGGGCATCTTCGAGCGCTACTCGCTGCTGGCCGGCGAGTTGCACTCACGCTTCTATTCCGGCATCGCGGCGGAATTCGAGCGCACGCGCGATGCGGTGTTCGCGATCAAGGGCAGCCGTGAACTGCTGGCGGACGATCCGCGCTTGCGTCAGTCGATCCGCCTGCGTAATCCGTATGTCGATCCGATCAGCCTGCTGCAGGTCGATCTGCTCGCACGCTGGCGCGCGGGCGGCAGCGAGGATGAGGCGATGCTGCAGTCGCTGATCGCGACGGTGAATGGGATTGCGGCGGGGATTCAGAACACCGGCTAGTTCAAAGCAGCTCGCCGCGCTCGCTCCCCCTCATCCGGCGCTTCGCGCCACCTTCTCCCCGCAGGCGGGGAGAAGGGCATTGCTTGATCCCTCGCCCCGCTTGCGGGGAGAGGGACAGCGTCGCGCAGCGACGCAGGGTGAGGGGCCGTCGTAGCGACTCAACCCCTAGCCAACTGCACCGACAACTGCTTAAGCCGATCCAGCTCCGGCTTGTTGAGCTGTCGCGCATACCCCGGCATGCGCTTGGCGCGCGACAGCACCTGCTCGCACAGCCCGCGCGCCTTGTCGGTCTCCCCCCAGCCTTGCAGCACTTCGGCGTAGCGCACATGGGCCTGGAAGCCGCTGGCGTAGCCGAGCAGGGTTTCGAATTCCTCGCGCGCCTTCGCGCGATTGCCCTCGGCGGCGACGGCGCGCGCGTAGGTAATGTGGCCGTCCTGCGAGCGGAAGTCGGGGCGCTTGCCGATGACTTCGTCGAGCACTTCGCGCGCCGCCGTGGCGTGACCGGATTCGAGCAGCGCACGGGCCAGGCGCACCTGGATGTCCGGATCGTCGCTGTGGATACCGCGCAGCGCGGCCTGGTATTGCGGCACGGCTTCGGAGGCGCGGTACGACGCCAGCAGGGCATCGGCCAGGCGCAGGCGGTTTCCGGTGGTCGCCGACTCCTCGAAGGCTTCCTGCGCCGCGCGCAACTCACGGGTCGGGTCGAGTACCTGCTTCACGCCGCGCACCAGCGCATGCCCGTGGCGCGTATGGCGCATCTCCGGCAGCCACACCATCAGTGCGTACACCAGGCTGCCTACGCCGGGGAACGCGAACAGGATCATCAGCCAATACCGATCCTGCCCCGTGCGCATGGCATGCATGGCGAAGAAGATGGCGATGATGACGTGCAGACCGATACCCAGGATGGGCATGTGAATCCCCGGAAGTGCGCTCCCCGCGCCGGCCGTAGAGTGTAGCCGTGCCCACGACCGGCTAGGCAGCGTTAAGCGTGATCGGCGTCCATGGACGCTATGCTCCGCTACGCCGCCGGAGGGGCGGCCTACATGCCACTGGGGAAAATCATGAAGCAGCTTTCGCGCTGGGCCTTGCTGGCCTTGATGGTGTCCGCGCCGCTCGCCGCACAGAACGTGAGCCAGGTGAAGCCGATGATGGCGCCGAATGTGGGCGCCATGGCGATCGACTACAAGCAGCAGTGGGAAAAGGAACGCGAGAAGAACCAGCAGCTCCGCCAGGAGAACGCGAATCTGCAGTCGCAATTGGCGGCCTGGACGCGCAAGGGCGGCAGCATGGTGCATGCCTATTGCGAGACGCCCACGCTGAGCGTCAATAGCGCCGGTGAGCGCAACGACTGCGCGGCTTCGGGCTATGGTTGCGAACCGGTCAGCGGCCTGTGCCGCACGATCGTTCGTAGCAGCGATCAGTGCGCGCCGGGCTTCCTGATGGACATCGACCACTGCGTGCCGCAGCCGCGCTGAAGTTCATGCGGCAAACGCGTCGGCGCTGGCATCACGATGCCAGCGCCAGATCGGTGTAGGCGAAACGTTCCTCGCGCAGCACGCGCTCGCCCGTTTGCAGGTCGAGCGCGTGCGTAAACATCGGACCGGCGTGCACGCAGGTGTGGAACTCGCCGCGCTCACCGCAGGGATCGACCGCGGCGGGCAGCTCGTCCAGCAAAGACGCATCGAACTCGCGGCCGCTGAAGCCGGCCGCGAGTTGCGTGGTGTCGACGCAGCACAGGGTCGCGCGCAATCCGCCCGCGATCATCTCCCTCGCCAGGGCCGTGGTGTCCGCGCCGAACAGCGGCGTGTCGACACGCCAGCCCAGCCGCGCGCACAGCGCTTCGCGCCAGGCGCGTACGTCTTCGAGGAACAAGTCGCCGAAGGCGATCGTGTCCAGCCCGGGCCAGCGCGTCTTCGCCTCCGCCAGCGCGGCGGCGAACGCGGCCTCGTACTGCGCGTTATCGCACTGCTGCGGAATACGCGCCTCGATCAACGGCAGCCCGGTCGCCGCCGCCTGCGCCAGCAGGATGTCGCGGCGGATGCCGTGCATGGCGATGCGGTCGTAGCCGTCGGTCACGGTGGTCAGCAGGCCGACGACGGTGACGTCGGGGCGGCGGCGCAGTGCATGGAGGGTCCAGGCCGCGTCCTTGCCGCCGCTCCAGGAAAGGAGGATGGGGATCATGCGCGCAGCTTACCTGGGCGCGCGGAAAAGCCTGAACAGGGGATAGCTTCGATCGCGAAAATCCGCTGGCGAAGTTTTGTCCAGCGCATCGGCGAACTGTGGACCCGGTATCGGAACCGGTTCATCTGAATAAGCAACATGCGCCCCGCACAGCGGCTCGAGGGAAGTCGCTGTGCGGGTCGACACGGGACGTGCCGGCCGCCATGGCCGTGCCGCCCTCGGGTGATCTCGGCGACGCAGGACGCGGTTGTTCGTCCCCCTCCGAGGTCTAGATCGATGTACTTCCCTGCCGCGGCTGTGCGTGCCGCCTTCCTGAGCCTCTTCTCCCTGGCGTGCTTGCTGCTCGTCGCGCCCACGGCTCGCGCAGCGACCACCGGTGAGCTGAAGACCGCCGTGATCCTGGTGAACTTCCAGGACAATCCTTCCCAGCCCATCAGCCGCACGGACGCGAGCACGCTGGTGTTCGGGCAGGTCAGCGATTTCTTCTGGGAAGCGTCTTATCAAAAGACCTTTCTCACCGGCGACACCTACGGCTATTACACGCTGCCGCTCGACTCGACCACGTGCGACGAAGCGGGCATCGCGCGTGAGGCGAACGCCGCCGCGGCGCGCGCCGGCGTGGACCTGTCCAGCTACGGCTTCGTGATCTATCAGTTCCCGTATGTCGGCGCCTGCTTCTGGTCGGGCGCGAACAATCGCGGCGATCGCGGCGAGAACCTCGTCTTCGTCAACGGCGCGCGCACCTTCAAGGTGATCGCGCATGAGATCGGCCATCGCTTCGGCCTGTTCCATTCCGATGCGCTCGATTGCGGCGCGGTCACGCTGGGCACGAGCTGCAGCCAGCAGTCGTACAACGATCAGGCCGACACCATGGGCAACCGTGGCGCCCACTTCAATGCCTTCCAGAAGGAGCGCCTGGGCTGGTTCAATGCGGCGGGCATGCCGAGCCTGACCACCGTCGCCAGCAGCGGCCGCTACACGATCGAGCCGATCAGCACCGCCACTACCGGTGTGAAAGGGCTGAAGATCCTCAAGAGCACCGATCCGGTCACCGGCCAGAAGACCTGGTACTACGTGGAATACCGTCAGCCGACAGGCTTCGACGCGAGCTTGATCGAGGACCCGGGCAATCTGACCCAGGGTGTGCTGATCCACACCGGCACGGTCACCAGCAGCGCCTTCGCGACCAGCCTGCTGCTCGACATGACGCCCAACAGCAACAGCAACGACGCCTACGACATGATCGACGGCGCGCTAGGTGTCGGCCGTAGCTACAGCGATCCGACGGCCGGCGTCACCATCACCCTGGTCTCCGCCAATGCGGCGGGTGCGGTTGTCGACGTGAACGTGGGTGCGGCGCAAACGACCTGCACGCGCGCCGCGCCGGTGCTGACGCTTGCCGGTCCGACCGCTGCGGTGGCGGCGGGCAGCGCCAACAACTACACGCTGACCGTGAGCAACAAGGACAGCGGCGGCTGTGCGGCGACCACCTTCTCGCTGGCGCGCAGCGTTCCCACTGGCTGGAGCGGCGCGCTTGGCGCATCGAGCCTGACGCTCAGCGCGGGCGCCTCGGGGACGACCACGCTGGCGGTGACCTCGCCGGCGACCGCTACCGCGGGCAATTACGGTGTCGGCGCCGGCGCCAGCAGCAGTGCGGGCAGCGTGCACACGGCCAATGCGGGCTCGACCTATTCGGTCGCGGCCTCGTCCTTGAGCGAAACCGTCAGCACCGACAAGACCAGCTACGTGCGCGCCGAGACCGTGGCGATGACAGCACGCGTGTCGAACGCCGGCGCGCCGGTGGCCGGTGCGAGCGTCCGCTTCGTGATCACCTTGCCGGGCGGCGCAAGTACGACCGTGAGTGCCACCAGCGGCAGCGATGGCGTGGCCCGTGCCAGTTACAAGACCGGCAAGGCCAAGACCGCCATCGGCACGTATCAGTTGCGCGCCGATGCGACCGGCAGCGGCGGCAGCGCCACGGCGACTTCGAGCTTCAGCGTGCGCTGATTCGCCTGACGGCGTTGTCGCGAATAAAAAAGGGTGGCAGGCCTGGCCTGCCACCCTTTGTCTTATCGGCCCTTGTTTTCAGGCCTTGTAGCTTCAGCCGCAGTCCGGACATTCCGGACACAGCTTGCAGAACGCGTCGTCCTCGTCATGGACGGACTTGTTCCCCAGTCGGCCGGTGCCCTTCACCTGCACCGTGTCGCTGTACTTCACCTTGCTCGGATCCAGCGTGCCGTCCTGGTTGCCCGCGCCGCTGTCCGCGGCAGTCGGCGTGTAGCAGATGTCGAACGACACCGGCACGCCGTCGTTGGGCAGCACCGCTCCGGTATGGCCCGGGTACTTGAACTTGCTCGGATCGTTCGGATCCGGGATCTGTCCCAGTGCCGCGTTGGCCGTGGTGAACGCCGCCAGGACGCTCGCACCCGTGCCGGAGACACCGCCGGTTCCCGGATAGTTCTTGAACTCGGTGACGTCCAGGAACTGGCCCGAGGCGATCGGGTTGCTCACGTTGATCGTCGCGCAGACCTTGGCCGCGAGTTTCCCGTCATTGCCTTCCACCAGCGACAGGCCCTTGCAGTCCTTGGTCAGATCGACCGCAGGTTCGATGTCGACAGCGCAGGCCGCGACGTTATCCGCGTCCTCGGTATCCGAGTCGTCCGTGTTGGCGGGTATTGGCGTACCTCCTGCCGCCGAACTCGCGCGCACCGTCACCTGGTTGGCGAAGCCCGCCTCCGACAGGCACAGGATGCGCACATCCACCGACGTGTTGTTGCCTGCCAGCTCGCTCACCGCATTGTTCCAGGCCGAAGCCGAGGAAATGGGCACCGAGATAGCCGGGCCGCCGCCGATCTTGATGATGTTGCACATCGTGGTGTTGTTGACGGAGTTGTCCTGGAACTGCACGTCGTAGACCTTGCCGCCGCCATCGTTGGTGATGGTGATGACGTGTTCGGTCTTGAACGTGTCGGTCGCCGCGTCGTAACCCTTCTTCGACGCGTCGCAGGCCTTGCTCACCGTGATGCTGCAGGTGTTGAGGTTGCCCAGCGCGAAGTCCTTCAGCTGCGAAGTCACGGTCTGGCCGGAGGAGCGAGTGGTCGCCATGAAACTGGTGATGCACACGTTGCCGACCAGCGCGGTAACGTCGACGACGCCTTCGATGAAGTGATGCGTCGGGACCGTCGTGGTGGTGGCGCCGCCCGATGTCTTGGACGAGTACGGCCATGCCACGGTGATGTCGCTGCTGTTGGTGGTCACGCAGGCCGCGCCCGGAGGTGCGGGTTCGCCAGGGGTTGCGACATTGCAGACCACGCCGGCGCCGTCGCCGATGCCCAGTTCCTTGAGCACTTTCTTCGGCGAACCGTAGGTGCCGGTGCCGTCGCTCTGCCACTTCAGGATGCGGATGACCGCGTGGGCGCCGCCGTTGTCGTAGCCGACCTGGATCAGCAGATCCTTGTCGGTATGCGTGCCGGTGAAGCCGGCGCCGCTGGGCTTGACCTCGTTCTGGAAGAACCAGAAGCCCATCTGTGCATCGCCGGAGTCGTCGAAGCGGTCAGCACCGAAATAGATGAGCTGGTGGCCGTTGGTGTCGGTCATTGCCCGCGCATAGGCGGTGTTGATGTTGTCCTTGTCGGGGACCGAACCGATAGTGTTTTTCCAGCCGGTGACGTCGTTGTCGTCCTTGGAACCGCCGCCGGTGAAGATGGGATCGGCCGAGGACAGAATCGGATCGTCGATGAACGCGCCGCCGGACCCGGAAAGGCGGCCTGCGGTGTACTCGGCGTTCCAGTCGGTGCCGCTCAATACGCTGCTGTCGACGGCATTGCCGTCGAGCTCCAAGGGCGTGTCGAATGAGCCGATGGCGTATGCGATGGTGAATAGGCTGGCGCCGACGATGGTGGCGCCAAAGACGGTCCCCAGGGCTGCGCTCATCCAATGAGGCCGGGGACGGCTAGGAATTTTTGGGGACATGAAAGACCTCCTTCGCGGATGCGGGGTAGGCGCAGGGCCACAGCCGGGTGCGGCCTGCGGTCCCCGGAGCGTCCTCCTCGCCCCTGATTCAGAGGAATCGCCCGCACGGGTACACGCCCCGTGCGGGGGACGCCCGATCGGGTGGCCGCCTTGCCTCCCCGCATGCGTTGTCATCCACACAGGTGCGCGTGACGCGCGCCGCGGGGGGAGGTCCCATGTCGGGTCTGCCGGTCCTAGCATTTGGTCGCGACCGGCGTTGGGCCGCGCACCTGCAGCGCGTGCTTGCACCGCGCGGCGAACTCGAATGGAGCGGCTTCTTCACCGTAGATGGCGCGCCCCCGGTGACCCGGGCGGCGATCTGGCTCTTGGACGGCGACGACCTGCGCACCGCGCGCATGTCCGCTCCCGACGAGCAATCGCCGCGGATCTACTGCTACCGCAATCCGGACGTCGGCAGCCTGCGCAGCTGCGCGCGCCTGGGTGCATGCGGCTGTCTGGAGAAAATGGCGCCCCCCGACGTGCTACTGCGCGCGCTGCGTGCAGTGGAATCGGGGTTGTTCGCCGTCGACAGCGGCCTGCTCGCCCGCGCCCTTGCCGCCGAACGGCGCGCGCCAGCCCCGGTCAGCAACCTGGGCCATCTCACCGAACGCCAGCGCGAGATCGTGCACTGGGCCGCGATGGGCATGAGCAACAAGCAGATCGGCCGCCGTCTCGGGATCAGCCCCGAGACGGTGAAGAGCCATCTGCACCAGGTCTTCGAACGCGAAGGCATCAGCGGCCGCGTGGCGCTGCTGGCGTTGCATCGGCCGGAACAGCGCAAGGCGCAGGTGGACGAGTCTTCGCTGGTTTAGTGCGTGCGCCTCATCTACTCCCGCTTCACCACCCTCACGCCGCGGTGACGTCGCGCAGTTCCCAGCCGCTGCCGGCGAGCAAGCGCAGGCGATGTTTGAGCACGTTGCCCGGAATCGTACTGGTGACGATCAGCACGACGTGCAGGTCGTCCTGCTGGCCGTGCACGGAAGCCTCCGGATCGGTCGCGCCATAGGCCGGGTTGACGCCCTCGGGGTCTTCCTGGCGTTTACGCCAGCGATCGAACAGCGAGGTCGTGCGTAGCGCATCCTGCAGCTGCGCGGCGAATTCCTCGGCTCCATGTGCTTGGAACGAGAAGGCCGGATCGCTACCGCGTGCGAGTGTCGGCTCGGGCAGACTGATGTAGTAGCGCGTTGCCATCCCGGATGTCCCTGTCTTGGAGTCTCATCGCAGCTTAGGCGCGCTTTTATTTCGCGACTGTGAATTGCGACGCGCGCGTTGCCGGCCGGCAAGCGCGCGGTCAGAGTTCGATCCGTGGCGTCTCGGCCGCATAGCCCAGGGCCAGGCCGCCCCTGCCGATGTTGACCATGCTGGTCAGGCTCATCACCGTCTCGAACAACTCGATGTTGTGGGCGGCGCAGACCTGGCGCAGCGAGGTGTAGCCGGGCAGCTCGCGTAGTTCTTCGAGGACGCCGCCGTAGCTGACGCACATCGTCGGGGTCAGCAGCTCGCGCTTCTCCACGCGCGATATCGCGTGGTCGAACAGCTTCTGCGCGGCGCTCTCGAAACTCTTGACCTTGCCGACCGGGCCGGTCTCGCCGCGGTTGCAGTGCAGGATCGGCTTGATGTCGAAGGCGGTGCCGAGCTTGGCGGCGAGAAAGCTCACGCTGCGGTCGCCGCGCACGCGCGTGCGCTCGCGCATGTAGTTGAGGTCGCGCGGGATCAGGAAGCCCTGGGTGTGCAGAGCCAGGTTCTCCAGGCGCGCGCGGATCTTCGGCGAGCCTTCGCCGGCATCGCGCAGGCGCACGGCTTCCACCGCCATCACGCCCTGCGCGGCGAACAGATTCTGCGTATCGATCACGCGCAACGCGAACGGCGAGTGGTTGCCCGCTGCCGCGCGCGGCTCCTTGTATTCGTTGAGAATCGCGAAGCTCGCCTGCTGTGCGTTTTCGAAGATCTGGCTGCGGGTCTTGGTGATCGTCAGGCAGAACACGAAGTCGTAATCGATGACCAGCTTGCTTAGGAACAGCTCGCGGATCTGCTCGACCGAAAACGGGCTGCTCTCGGCTTCCCAGCCGCGTTCGGCCAGGTGGGTCTGCAGGAACTGCAGCGCCGCTTCCGGGTTGCGGTAATCGGCCAGCACGGCCGAGCCCATGCGCACGGTGGTCGGAAGAATGGAGATGTTGTGCGCCTGCAGATAGCTTTCCGGCAGGTCGCACGGCGAGTCGACGACGATCCCGATGCGCATCAAGGCCTCCCCTGTGGCGGCGCTTTTTTGATCAAAGTCCGCGCAGCATACGCCCGAGCACGGGCTTTAGCGCATGAAGGGAGTTGCGACTTGTGGCGTTTCAGCGCCGCTGCAGTCCCACGGGCAGCTGGCTGACGCGCTGCATTTCCGCGTCCTCCAGCAGCGCCGGGTTGCGCAGTGCAGCAAGGGCGAAGTCGTGCGCGTCGTTGCCCCAGAACAGCGTGCCGTTGAAGGGCGCGCCGTCGAAGGCGAGGGTGGGCACGCCATACACGCCGGCCGCGATCGCGGCCTCGGTATTGGCGCGTAGTTGTGCCTTGGCGACGTCGCCCTGCGCGGCATCGCGGTCGATACCCAACGCGGCCGCTACCGGGGCCAGTGCCTCCCAGCTGTCGCCCGGCTGGCCTTCTTTCCAGATCCAGTCGAAGAGGGCATCGACCGACTGCGGCGTGGCGCCCGCCGCCACGCACAGGCGCAGCGCGGCGAGCGGATTGAACGGATGCGCAGGCGGAAACCGCAGGCTCACGCCTTCCTGCCGCGCCTGCCAGAGCACGTGGCGATAGGTGAACTCGCGCTTGCCCGGGATCTCCGCTGGCCCCTTCTGCCCGCATGCACCGAGCACGGCGCCGAACACGATCGGCACCGGCGTGACGGCTTCCGGCAGGGCTCGCACCTTCTGCCAGTGCAGATAGGAGAACGGCGAGATGAAGTCGAAGTACCAGCGGATCGGCATGGCGCTCAATGCCACAGGCCCAGAATCGCGCCGTACAGGACGAACTGCAGCAGGTGGTAGCCGCCATCGATCAGCCACAGCTTGAGGCTGCGTTGCGCGAAGGCGTAGTTGATGCCGAAGCTGGTGGCCACGAAGGCGAAGCCGACCAGCGCACCGTGATGCAGGCCCAGCGCCAGCGACGGGGCGTGGCCGAGCAGGCAGGCGAACGCCACGGCCGCGATCAGGGCCAGGACGAAGGCGCTGCCGAAGACCCGTGCCGGGTGCGGCGGTTTCGAATAGGGATCGACGCCGGCTTCACGGCACCACGCGTTCTTGAACAGCGGCCCATACCAGATACCGCCGAGCGCGAAAGCCGAAACGGCCGCGGCGACCACCGCCAGCCAATTGATGTCCATCGACATGTCTATCCCCCTTCCATCCCCCGATGAAGGGTCAGCATAAGGCCACACGCAGGCTTGCGATGTCATCCGCCCGGACGGACACTGCAGTACAGCCAGGAGACAGGGCATGAGGGCAGCATGGCTGGCGATGTGCCTGTTCGCGTGGCTGGCGTTGCCAACCGCCGTGCAGGCGCATGCGGCCAATGGGGTCGCTCGCATCGAACGATTGCAGGACGCGGCGGTGGCGCCCCAGGACATCCGCCGACAGCCCGAAAGCGCCTGGAGCGCGACGGCGGAGCCGCATCAGCTGGCCGGTGCGCAGCAGGGCCGCGGCTGGTGGCGGGTGCATGCCCTGCCGGTCGGTGAAGCGCGCCTGCTGCTTGTCTATCACCCTTACAGCGCCCGCCTCACCGTGCTGGCGCCGCCCGACTATCGGCCGCGGCGCGGCTCGATCTTCGATACCGAAGTCCGCAGTGGGCACTCCCGCCGCGCGCTCGCGTTCATGTGGCTCGACACCACGCAGCCGGTCTATATCGGTGTCGAAGACGCGCGCTATCCGTTGCAGGTTGCGGTGCGCTCGCCGCGCGAGTTCGCGGTCGAGGATTACGGCCACGTGCGCGTGCTGTGGCTGAGCTTGGGCATCCTCATCGGCGTCTCGCTGGTGACGCTGCTGTTCTGGCTGCAATTGCGCGAACGCGTGTACTTGCTGTTCGCCGCGACGATGGCGTTGCAGATGCTGTACGTGCTGCTGGCCTACGGCGATGCCTACGCGCTGGGCCTGCTCTCCTGGCTGGCACGGTTCGGCGCGCCGGGCATCTGGTTCGTCGCGACGAGCTCGACGATCGTGACGGTGTACTTCCTGCTCGATTTCGCTGAACTGCGGCCGCGTGCACCGCGGCTGAGTCGCGCGCTGTGGGTGGTGGGTGCGCTGCTGCCGGGCCTGTTGCTGGTGGCGCTGGTCGCTTCGGGGCTGCTGCCGGGTTCGTCCGGCAATGCGTGGTTTCCGCCGATCGGCAACGGGCTGCTGCTGCTGGCCAATCTGCTCGCGATCGTCACGCTGGCGGTGGTGTGGTCGCGCGGCGGACGCCACGCCGGCTTCGTGTTGATCGCCTGGGTGCCGTTGGTCAGCGTCACCACCGCTCGCGCGCTGCAACTCGGCGCGGGTCAACCGCTCGCTCCCTGGCTGGAATATGGCCTGCCGTTGATGCAGGCATTTTCGGCGGTCGTGCTGGTGCTGGGCCTGGCGCACCGCATGCGCACGTTCCAACGCGAGCGCGATGCGGCTCAGCAGGATGCGGAGCACGACGCATTGACGCGAGTGCTGAACCGCGCGGGCATGATGCGCCGGCTCGATCGGGCGATCGTCGACAGCCGCCATCGCCGCGTGCCGCTGTCGGTGCTGTTTCTCGACCTCGACCACTTCAAGCGCATCAACGACACCCATGGACACGCGATCGGCGACGCCTGCCTGTGCGCGGTGACGGTGGCGATCCGCGCGGAAATGCAGCCCGAGCAGGAGCTGGGCCGCATCGGTGGCGAGGAGTTCCTGCTGCTGCTGCCGGGCTCGGCCCGGAGGCATGCGCGCGATCTGGCCGAGCGCATTCGCATCCAGGTGGCGGCGCGCTGCGAGACGGTGCAGAACGCGCCGGTGAATCTGACCCTGAGCATCGGCGTGGTCGAGTGCCAGGCGATGGACAGCACGTCGTCGCTGCTGCAGCGCGCGGATGCGGCGATGTACCGGGCCAAGCACGAAGGCCGCAATCGCGTAGTGGTGCTGGACAGCCGTGACGATGCGGAGCGGCGGAGCGCGGTGGTGCCGTAGCCTGCTTTTTCTTCTCCCCGCTTGCGGGGAGAAGATGCCCGAAGGGCAGATGAGGGGAGGCGAGCGCAGCGAGTTGCTGTTGTCTTCTCGGCGCGGGCAGGCGGCACCGGTGGGCAGGCGCGACACGCCGTGAATCCGTCCATGGAGGCTTGGTCAGCGGCATCCATGCCGCCGACAGTCGCGCCTACCCACCGGCACCGCCTGCCCTCCCACACATCTTGGGCGCGTTTTTTTGAGAACTGCTTACTCGCCTTGCGAATACGCCCGCGGCATCCCGCCCGCCTGCGCCGGTGTCGCCGCGCGCATGTAGCGGTCGCGCAGTTCGGTCTGGCGGCTGCGCATCGAAATCGCGCGGCCATCCAGCCACACCTGCATCGCCACCGTGCTCACTTCCAGCGGATCGCCGCTCCACAGCACCAGATCGGCGCGCTTGCCCACCGCGATGGTCCCGAGGCGGTCGCTGACGCCGAAGGTCTCGGCAGGAACGCGCGTCAGCCCCGCCAGTCCGTCTTCCCATGGCAAGCCATTGGCGACCGCGTTGCCTGCCATCTGTCGGATCTTGCGTGCGTTGTGGGAGGCATCGCCGTCCTGCGCGAAGCTCACCGTCACGCCCGCGGCACGCAGTCGTGCCGCGTTCTCCATCGTCGCGTTGATCTCGTCGAAGTTGGCCGGCAGGTTGGCGAGCGGATTGACGAACACCGGCACCTTCGCCGCGGCGAGTTGCGGGCCGAGCTTCCATGCCTCGGTGCCGCCTTCGATGGCGACGCGCACCTTGTGCTTCGCCGACCAGCGCAACAGCTGACGGATGTCGGCGGCGCGGTGCACGCTGACCATGACGCGGCCGCCGCCGTCGATGTACGTGGCCAGGGCCGCGCGGCCGGCGGGCGTGAGCAGGGCCATGTTCGACGTCGGCGCGATGCGGCCGCGCACTTCATCGATCAGCTGGTCCAGCAGCATCCACTGCGCCGCGCGCGAATTGCCGGTCAGGCCCGACGCATCGCTGCCCAGGTTGACGAACAGCACGCGCGGCCCGATCGGATCCGGACTGCCGTCGAGCCGGACCACGCCGCCCTGGCCGCCGATGATCGAGCCGCCTTCGGTGGCGTTCGCACCCAGCAGCGTCCAGCCGATGCCTTCGATGCGCTCCACCGGAAGCAGCACCGAATCCGGGTTGTAGGCGAGGGTGACGTCGAACTCCGGACGCACCGACATCTGCTTGGTGGCCGCGCCCAGCGCCACTGCGGCGTCTACCGTCGCCTTCTCGCCGGAGACTTCTTCGAGGCCGATTTCGGTGATGCCGCCGAACAGCGTCGGCGTCAGCGGCCGGCCCTGTGCGTCGATCACCTGCGCGTTCGGCGTGGCGAGCAGGCCCTTGCCTACCGCGCGGATCACGCCGCCGCTGACCAGCACGTCGCTGTTCTGCAGCGTGCCCTGCGCGGTGGCGGTGTGCACGGTGGCGTTCTTGATCAGCACGTCTTGCGCCTGCGCGCCGACGCCCATCGACATCAGCAGTGCGGCGGCGAGCGCCTTCAATGCGGAGCGTTTCATCGCACACCTCCCGTCACGCCCTGGCCCAGCATGAAGTCGGACTTCGGCTGCCGCGTCGCATCGTTGCGGTCGTAGATGCGCGCGCCGTCGATGTAGACCTGCTCGGCCTTCGCATAGACGCTGAAGGGACTGCGGTTCCATACCACCACGTCGGCCATCTTGCCGTTCTCCAGCGTACCGGTCTGGTCGAGGATGCCCAGCGCCTTGGCCGGGTTCTGCGTGAGCCAGCGGATCGCGCGCTCCGGCGCGATGTCCATGCCGGCAAGTTGGGCGTGCGCCATCACCTTCGCTGCTTCCTGGTTCAGGCGCTGGATGCCTTCTTCCGAATCGGAGTGCACGATCGCGCAACTGTTGGCGGGACGATCGACCAGGGCGATGTTCTCCTGGATGCCGTCGAAGGCCTCCATCTTGAAGCCCCACCAGTCGGCCCACAGTGCGCCGCACACGCCCTCGGCGGCGAGGCGGTCGGCGAGCTTGTAGGCTTCCACGCCGTGGTGGAAGGCGGCGATCTTGAAGCCGAATTCCTTGGCCAGGTCGAGCATCGTCGCCATCTCGTCGGCGCGATAGCAGTGGATGTGCACGCGGATGTCGCCGTTGATCGCGCCGGCGAGCGTGTCCAGCTTGAGATCGCGCTTGCCGCCGGTGTCCTTCTCGCTGTCGGCGCCGTTGCCGTTGCTCGACGCGCTCTGCCACCAGTGGCGCTTCTTCGGCTTCGTGCTCTTCGGCGCGTTCTTGCGCAGGTACTCGCTGGCGTCGATGAACGCCGCGCGGTAGCCGGCGACATTGGCCATGCGCGTCGACGGGCCGCCCTTCTGGCCGTACACGCGCTTGGGGTTCTCGCCGCAGGCCATCTTCAGGCCCCACGGCGCGCCGGGGAACTTCATCGCCTGGTAGGTCGTTGCCGGCACGTTCTTGAGGGTGACGCCGCGGCCGCCGATCAGGTTCGCCGAACCCGGCAGTATCTGCAGCGAAGTGATGCCGCCGGCCAATGCGGTGGCGAAGCCGGGGTCCTGCGGCCAGATCGAATGCTCGGCCCACACGTTCGGCGTCACCGGCGAGGTTGCCTCGTTGCCGTCGCTATGCGCGCTCACGCCCGGGCTCGGATACACGCCCAGGTGCGAATGCACGTCGATGATGCCCGGCGTCACCCACTTGCCGGTGCCGTCGACGCGCACCGCGTCGGCCGGCGCTTCCAGCGCGGTGCCGACGGCGACGATCCGGCCGTCGCGCATCAGCACGTCGGCGTCGTCCAGGCGGCGGCCGGTGCCGTCGAGCACGGTCGCGTGCTGGATCAGCACCGGCGCGGAGGCGATGGCCTGATAGGTGCTCGGATACGGATCCTGGGTAAAGCGGGTCTGCTTCGGCGCGCCCGCAGGCTGGGCAGCCTGCGCAACGCCGACCAGCAGCGTCAGTACGCTGCCGGCCCACATGGGTCGTAAGGACATTGGAGTTCCCCTGAGAAAAGAAAGCCGCTCGTCCTGAGCCGGCGTGCGGAAAGTCATGGAAACCGGCACCGTAGCGTTCCCGCGCCGCGCACGCCAACCCTGACGATGGTCATGGTCGGCATGACAGAATTGGCAAACCAACGACAGACCACAACAAGACCCAAGAAGGGGCCCCCATGAAAGACAAAGAACAGATCGTCGGCAACTGGCTGCCGCGTTATACCGGCGTGCCGCTGGAGCAGTTCGGCGAACACATCCTGCTGACCAATTTCGGCGGCTACCTGCACACCTTCGCCCGCCTCACCGGCGCGCAGGTGGTGGGCCTGGACCGTCCGATGCCCAGCGCCACCGCCGACGGCATCACCATGATCAACTTCGGCATGGGCAGCCCCAACGCCGCGACGATGATGGATCTGCTCACCGCGATCATGCCCAAGGCGGTGCTGTTCCTGGGCAAGTGCGGCGGCCTGAAGAAGAAGAACCAGCTCGGCGACCTGGTCCTGCCGATCGCGGCGATCCGCGGCGAAGGCACCTCCAACGATTACCTGCCGCCGGAAGTGCCGGCCTTGCCCGCCTTCGCGTTGCAGCGCGCGGTCTCGACCATGATCCGCGACATGGGCCACGACTACTGGACCGGCACCGTCTACACCACCAACCGCCGCGTCTGGGAACACGACGAGAACTTCAAGGAATACCTGCGCAAGCTGCGCTGCATGGCGATCGACATGGAGACCGCGACCGTGTTCGCCGCCGGCTTCGCCAACCGCATTCCTTGCGGTGCGCTGCTGCTGGTGTCCGATCAGCCGATGATTCCCGAAGGCGTGAAGACCGAGGCCTCCGACGCCCGCGTCAGCGCCGATTACGTCGACAACCACATCCAGGTCGGCATCGAGGCGCTGCGCCTGATCCGCCGGCACGGCAAGTCGGTGAAGCATCTGCGGTTCGACGAATAAACACTCCACTCAAGGAAGATCCATGTCGAAGAAGACCTACCACGGCAGCTGCCACTGCGGCGCCATCCGTTTCGAAGCCGATCTCGATCTGAGCGAGGGCACCGGCAAGTGCAACTGCTCGATCTGCACCAAGACGCGCAACTGGAGCGCGATGACGACGCCGGAGGGATTCCGCCTGCTGACCGACGAAGCGGCTATCGCCGACTATTCCTTCGGCACGCAGAGCGCGCACTGGCTGTTCTGCAAGACCTGCGGCGTGCGCCCCTTCGGCCGCGGCTACATCCCGGAAGTGGGCGGCCACTATGTCTCGATCCAGGTCGCCTGCCTGGATGACGTCACTCCGGAAGAACTGCTCGCGGCGCCGGTGCGTTACTGCGACGGCCGCAACAACAACTGGATGGAAACCCCGGCCGAAACACGGCATTTGTAGGCGATTTCCGTCGTGCCGGGGGGCGTAGTCGCACCCCCTGCGACCCCCTTCCGGCACACTGCGTCCTCAAGAGGGAGAGGCATGGAAAAGATCGTCTATCTGTTGATCGGGGCCGCGATTACCTGGGGGTTGTACTTCATCCAGCGGCGCCTGGAACGGCGCAAGACCACCGAAGCGATCGAGCGCAACCAGAAGCTGCTGACCCTGAAGCAGGGCCTGGAGCAGGCCAGCACCAGCCTGGAGGAATTGCGCTTGTTCGAGAACCGCCTGATCGGCAAGGCCGAAGCGGCAGTGAAGATCGCCGGTCGCTACGTCAGCCAGGCCGGTGAAGTGGCGCGGCGCAGCGATGCGCTGCTCGTGCACGACGACATGACCGCACAGGCCGTGTCCGATTTCCAGCGCGTGGACGCGCGCCTCGACGATGCGGTCGTGCATCTGCGCAAGCAGCTCGATGGCGAGAACCTCGCCGCGTTCGAGCAGGTGCATCTGGCCTGGTTGTCCTTCCGCGAGCGTTACGCTCGCTTCATCGCGCAGTCGTACTCTGGCGGCTCGATCCAGCCGCTGATCCACGCGGTCACGCTGGAGAGCATCACCGCCGCATGGATCGCGGAACTGGAAACCCAGCTCGGCGACGATGATGCCGATGCGCTCGATTGAAGGAGAGGCCGTAATGAGCGTCATGCCCAGCGACATCGTCGGCTTCTGGCGCGATGCCGGTCCGAAGCGCTGGTTCGGCGGCGGCGATGCGTTCGATGCCGAATGCCGCACGCGCTTTCTGGAAGCGCACCTGCTCGCGGCACGGCGCGAGTTCGAACACTGGCTGGACGACGCCGAAGGCGCCCTCGCGCTGGTGCTGCTGCTCGACCAGATCCCGCGCAACGTGTTCCGCCGCAGTGGGCACGCGTTCGCCACCGATGGCTTGGCGCGGCATTACGCGGATCGCGCGCTGACGCTCGGCTTCGATACTCAGGTGGAGCTCAATCTGCGCAGCTTTTTCTATCTGCCGTTCCAGCATTCCGAAGCGCTGGCCGACCAGGAGCGCTCGCTGGAGTTGTACGCGCGCCTGCCGGGGGACGGCGATCGCTGGGCCAGGCTGCACTACGACATCATTCGCCGCTTCGGCCGCTTCCCGCATCGTAATTCGGCGCTGGGTCGCGACAGCACGAGCGAGGAGCACGCCTATCTCGCCGAAGGCGGCTTCTCCGGCTGAGCGCCGGCACGGCCGCATGGCGCGCGCGCTCGTCTGGTTCCGCAACGATCTGCGCTTGGCGGACAACCCGGCCTTGCAGGCGGCGCTGCGTGCGGGGTTCGAGCCGGTGCCGGTGTACCTCCATGCGCCCGAAGAGGAAGGCGCATGGAGGCCCGGTGCGGCGTCGGAAGCGTGGCGGCAGCGTTCGTTGCACGCCCTCGCGGATGCTGTGACGGCGCGCGGCTCGCGTCTGCAGGTGTTCACTGGCGCGACACTCCCGACCCTGCAGCGCCTCGTCGCGGACGCAGGCGCGGAGGCGGTGTTCTGGAATCGGCGCTACGAACCGGCGATCGAAGCGCGCGATACCGCGATCAAGCGTGTGCTGCGCCAACAAGGCCTGCGCGCGGAGAGCCATAACGCGGCCTTGTTATTCGAGCCGTGGCAGGTGCAAAGCAAAGCCGGCGATCCTTATCGCGTGTTCACGCCGTTCTGGAGAACCGCGCTGGCGCAATGGCGCTTGCCGACGGAGCAGGAAGCACCGCAGCGTTTGCCGATGCCACCGTCGCTGCAGGAAGCCATCGCGATCGACGCGCTCGGGCTCGCGCCTTCACCGGGCTGGGATGTGAATTTCTGGAACGAATGGACGCCAGGCGAAACGGGCGCGCAGGCCGCGGCGAGCGCCTTCGTCGCCAACGCACTCGATGGCTACGCGGCGGAGCGCGACCGGCCGGATCTACGGGGCACGTCGCGACTCTCGCCGCACCTGCACTTCGGGGAGATCGCGCCGTGGCGTGTCGTGCGCCTGCTCGATGGCGCGGATGCCGTCGCCGATCGCGACGCCCATGTGCGCGAACTGGGCTGGCGCGAATTCGCCCATCACGTGCTGCACCACTTCCCGCACACGAGCGACGACAACTTCAGTCCGCGTTTCGACGATTTCCCCTGGGCGAAACCGACGAAGCGACAGTTGCAGGCCTGGCAGCAAGGCCGCACCGGCATTCCGATCGTCGATGCGGGCATGCGCGAGCTGTGGTCCAGCGGCTGGATGCACAACCGCGTACGCATGATCGTGGCCAGCTTCCTGTGCAAGAACCTGCGCGTGCATTGGCGTGAGGGCGCGCATTGGTTCTGGGACACCCTGGTGGATGCCGATCTGGCCAACAATTCGCTGGGCTGGCAATGGGTCGCCGGCACCGGCGCGGACGCCGCGCCGTATCACCGCGTATTCAATCCGGTGCTGCAGGCGCAGAAGTTCGATCCGCAGGGCGATTACATCGCGCGCTGGGTGCCGGAACTCGCGCACCTGCCGCCCGCGCAGCGGCATGCGCCATGGACGGGCGCGATTCCGAGCGGTTACGTGAAGCCGATGGTGGATCTGGCAGCGAGCCGGCAGGCGGCGCTCGCTGCATTCGCGAAGCGGTAGGGCGGGCTCAAGCCCGCCCTACGTGATGCGCTCGCTCAATAACGCGCGACGTGCGAGTCCGCTTCCAGCGCCCACGCCTCGATGCCGCCTTCGACATTCGACACATCGCTGAAGCCAAGGCCGCGGAAGTGCTCCGCCGCCTGTGCGCTGCGGCCGCCGTGATGGCACAGGAACGCCAGCGGCGTGTCCTTCGGCAGATTCTCCAGATGCGACAGGCCTTCGCCGTCGAACACCGAGAACGGCACGTTCACGGCGGCGAGCGCGCGTTCGTCGGCCGGACGCACGTCCACCAGGGTGAGCGAACCCGCCGCGGCACGCGCATTGGCTTCCACGACCGACAGCGACTTCACCTGCGGCGGTGCGTTGGGATTGTCGATGACCAGGCCACGGCCGCGTTCGTCATCGACCCAGTCGATGCTCAGGCCCTGCGCGCGGCGCGCGCTGGCGACGTCGAACTGCGCGCGGATGCCGTCGTGTTCGATCGCGATCGCGGCCGCGTCGACCGGCGCGAGCTGCAGCTTGGCGTTGTAGCGCGCGTCGACCTCGACCTGCAGGGCATAGCCTTCGCCGGCGTTGGTCAGCGCGTCGCGCAGCATCGCCGCGGCGGCGGGCGTGATGATGATCGAAGGCGGCGTGCGGTCGGGCGCCTGCAGGCCGAGCAGGGAGTGCAGTTCGCCCGAATTGACCATCTGCTCGATGATGTCGCTGCCGCCGACCAGATCGCCGCCGACGTACAGCTGCGGGATCGTCGGCCAGTCGCCGTAGGCCTTGATGCCTTCGCGGATCTCCGGGTCGGCGAGCACGTTGACGTGCGCGTAGTCGATGTCCAGCGACGACAGCGCCGCAACCGCCTTGGCCGAGAAGCCGCATTGCGGCGCGCGCGGCTCGCCTTTCATGAACAGCACGACCTGGTTCGACTGCAACAGGGATTCGATGCGCGAACGCAGCGCGGGATCGAGCGACATGGAGACTTCATCCGACGTGTAGGGAAGCCCGTATTTTACGCGCCTGCCGCCGCGCGCCGGGCGGTACGGTGCGTTCCGCATGGCATCATCACCGCCTATGCCGCCGTTGCACCGTCCCCCGCGCTTCCCCTATGCCTGGATCGGCTGGCTGCTGCTGTCGCAGCTCGCCGTGGCCTGGATCTGGTGGGAGCTGGGCTGGAAATGGGGCCTGCCGGCCATGCTGCTGTCGCATGTGCCGGTGTGGTGGGGCACGCTCAAGCCCGATTCGCGCGTATTCAGCCCTGTATTGCGGCGACTGCCGGCCACGCCGGGCGATGCCCGGGTCTGGCTGACCATCGACGATGGGCCCTCGGCGGATACGCCGGCCATCCTCGATCTGCTGGATCGTCACCACGCACGCGCAACGTTTTTCCTAGTCGGCGATCGGGCGCTGCAGCACCCGGAGCTCGTGCGCGAGATGCTCGCCCGCGGACACGCCGTGGCCAACCACAGCCAGAGCCATCCGCAGGCCTGGTTCTGGGCGCTGGGCCCGCGGGCGATGCGCGAACAGATCGCGCGCAATCAGGCCACGCTCACGGCAATCACCGGCGAAGCGCCACGCTGGTTCCGCGCCGTGGTCGGCATGGCCAATCCCTTCGTCGCGGCACCGTTGCGCGAACAAGGCTTGGCGCGCGTGGCCTGGAGTGCGCGCGGGTTCGATGCATTGGCTTCGAATCCGCAAGCCGTGGTCGCACGCATCGAGCGCGACCTGGCTCCGGGGGCGATCGTGCTGCTGCACGAGGGGGCGAAGCACGGGCGCAATGTCGAAACGCTGGCGTTGCTGCTGCAGCGGCTGGATACGCTGGGTTACGGCACGGTGCTGCCGGAGGATCTCGAAGCCAGTGCTCCCGCGCTCACCCTCGCCCCGCTTGCGGGGAGAGGGACAGCGTCGCGTAGCGGCGCAGGGTGAGGGGTGGTCGGCGCGTTGCGAAGAGCGCCCCTCATCCGCCCCTTCGGGGCACCTTCTCCCCGCTGAGCGGGGAGAAGGGTCATGGCTTCGTCGCGACGACCCGCCAGTTGTTGAACGGCGTATCGCCATACAACGGCGTGAATTCAGACACCAGCCCAGCCGCCTCGAAGCGCGCGCGCAGCACGTCCGCATCGGGATAGCGCGACGGCCCGGCATTCATCCACCCCAGCAGGCGTGACATCACGTCGACCGCGCGAGTGACATGGGCGCGCTGGCTGCCGTCGGCCAGGCCGGTACGGATCACCAGCTTCGCGCCGGGCACCAGCATCGCGATCGCCGCATCCAATGTGCGTGCCTGCGCATCGGGAGGAATGAACTGAAGAACATCCAGCAGCACGACGCTGCCGCGATGGGCAGGATATTCACGGGTGAGGTCGACGCTGGCGAACTGCACATCGGACAGCTCCGCCGCTACCGCTGCACGCTGCCCACGCGACACCTTCGCCGCATCGTTGTCCACGCCGCGATACGGCAGCGCGATGTCCTGCGCGCGCAACGCATGCGCCAGCAGGCCCAGGCCGCAGCCCAGGTCGAGCACCGGCGCGCTCGTGCCGCGCAAGGCATCGCAGACGCCCGGATAGAGCGGATCGCTGCCGAGCTTGGTGCGGGTATACCAATAGTCCCAGTACCCGCCCCACGGTCGTTGCGGAAGGAAGGCAGCCGCGATCGCGCGCACCTGTTCGCGCGGCAGCGGCCGCGTCGCCACGGCGGCGTCGCTCATCGCACCAGCAGCTTTTGCGCGACCGGTAGTGCCGCCTGCGTCCACAGCGTGTACATCGCCGCGGAGGGATGCAGGCCGTCTTCGGCGATCATCTCCGCCTGCGCGCCGCGTTCGCGCGAGATCGGCGTGATGTCGACGAAGGCGACGCCTTCCCTCTCGCACTGGGCGCGCGCGGCGGTGTTGAAGGCATCGACCTCGCTGCCGATCGTCGCCGCATCGCGCTTGTCATTGGCCGCGAACGGGGTGATGCCCCAGTCGGGAATCGACAGCACCAGCACCCGGTTGGCATGCCCGCCCGCATGCTGGATGGCGCGCAGCAACAGGGTGTGGAACTCGCCGGCGTAGCCCACCGCGCTGCGGTTGCGGTACTGGTTGTTGACGCCGATCAGCAGCGAAACGAAATCGTAGGTGCCCAGCGGTTCGGCCGCATCGATGCCCCACTCGAGCTCGTCGGTGGTCCAGCCGGTGGCGGCGATGATGCGCGGGTCGCCGACGGCGATGCCTTGCGCGCGCAGTGCGCGCGCAAGCTGGACCGGCCAGCGGCCGTCCGCGGCCACGGCTTCGCCGATGGTGTAACTGTCCCCGAGCGCGAGGTAGCTGAGCGTACTGCCGCTGTTGGCTGCGTCCATGCAGGCATTGTAGGACGGGTCACGCCACCGCGGTGCGACGGGCCTGGGCCTGCTCGGCGTAGCGGTCGAGCACGCGCTCGATGCGGCGGAACACCTCGCGCAGATCGTCCGGCTGCGGCAGCAGGGTCACGCGGAAGTGATTGCGGTAGGGCACGTTGAAGCTCGATCCGGGCACCACCAGCACGTCCTCGGTTTCCAGTAGCTCCAGCGCGAACTTGTGATCGTCGAAACCGATCGCGGCATCGCCGGTTACCGCCGGGAACGCATACAGCGCACCGGCCGGGGCGACCAGTTCGAGATGGCGGCTGGCCGCCACGCTTTCGGTCACCGCGCGGCGCGCTTCGTACAGACGGCCGCCGGGGACGCACAGCGGGGTGATGGTGTCCTCGCCGTTCAACGCCGCCTCGATCGCGAACTGCCCCGGCACGTTCGCGCAGAGGCGCAACGCACCGAGCAGGTCCATGGCGTGGTGCAGGTCGCCGCTGGCGAGCGGATCGCCGCTCAGCACCGCCCAGCCCACGCGCCAGCCGCAGGCGCGGTGCACCTTGGACAGGCCGCCGAACGACAGGCAGGGCAGGTCGCCGGCGATCGGCGCGACCGGGGTGAAGCTCGCCTCGTCGAACAGGATCGAGTCGTAGATCTCGTCGCACATCAGCAGCAGCTTGTGGCGCGCGGCGATCGCGACGATCTTTTCGATCAGCTCGCGCGGGTAGGCGGCGCCGGTCGGGTTGTTCGGGTTGATCAGCACGATGGCGCGCGTGCGCGCGGAGACCAGCGCTTCGATCTCCTCCGGATCCGGCAGGAAGCCGTTTTCCGGCTTGCACTGGTAGTAGACCGGGCGGCCGTCGTTGAGGATCGTCGCCGCGCTCCACAGCGGGTAGTCGGGCGAGGGCAACAGCACTTCGTCGCCCGGGTTGAGCAGCGCACGCAGCGACAGGTCGATCAGCTCGCTCACGCCATTGCCGACGAAGACCCGCTCGGGCGACGCATTGGGCGTGCCGCGCTGCTTGTGGAAGGCGGCGATGGCTTCGCGCGCGGCCGGCAGGCCCTGTTGGTGGGTGTAGGGGTCGGTCTGGGCGATGCGCTCGGCGATCGCGCGCTGCAGATGCTCCGGCGCGCGGAACCCGAAGGCGCCCGGGTTGCCGATATTGAGCTTGATCTGCTTGCGCCCCTGGGCCTCCAGCTCACGGGCTCGACGGGCCAGCTCTCCGCGGATTTCGTAACGGACTTCGGACAGGCGTTCGCGGGTCTTCACGGAGGGCAGGGACATCGTGCAGCGCATCGGACTGGGCGGGTCAGACTAGCCGAAAAAACCGCCCGATTCAGCGCAGCTGCCGCGGTTTTCGCGGTTGGAAACGCTTCCCGGCGGCGAGGCGCGTGGCGGCGGACACCGGCCGCGCCGTCGACGCGGCTGGAGACGCGGCTAGGGGCGGCGACTAGAATCGGTCCCATGCCCCATCTTCACGCCCCGGTTTGAGCCCCGAACTCACCGCCCTGCAGGCCATCGGCTGGCCCCTGGCCGACGACGGCCTGCCGGCCGAATCCGCCTGGCGCGAAGCCATGGTCCTGCGGCCGCACGCCCGCCCGGCCCGGGTCGTCGAGCAGCACCGCAGCGGCTATATCGTCGCGGACGGCCCCGAGCACAGCTTCGCCGTCGAATCCCTGCCCGAATGGCTGCGCCCTGCGACCTACCGCAAGGGCGCCAGCGCGCCGGAAGAACGTCCGGCCGTGGGCGACTGGGTACTGATCGAGGGCAGCTCCGACAAGCATTCGAAGATCGTCGAACTGCTGCCGCGCCGCACTGCGATCAAGCGCGCCGCCGCCGGCGAGCACTACAAGCAGCAGCTGATCGCGGCCAATGTCGATACCGTCTTCGTCGTCTGCGGCCTGGACGCCGACTTCAACGTGCGCCGCATCGAGCGCTACCTGCTGCTGATCCGCGGCAGCGGGGCGGAACCGGTGGTAGTGCTGACCAAGACCGACATCGCCGACCCGATGCGCGACTCGGCCATGCTCGAGCTGGCCGCGATCGACGTCGAGCTGCGCGCGGTCAACGCCAAGGACGCCGACTGCGTCAACGGCCTGCTGGGCCCGTGGCTGCAGCCGGGGCGCACCGCGGTGCTGGTCGGTTCCTCGGGCGCCGGCAAGTCCACGCTCACCAACACCCTGCTGGGCATCGAGAAGATGAAGACCAGCGAGGTGCGCGAGCACGATTCGCGCGGCCGCCACACCACGACGTACCGCGCGCTGATCCCGCTGGCCTCGGGCGCCTGCCTGATCGACACCCCCGGCATGCGCGAACTCAAGCCGACCGGCGAAGAGCACGTCGCCGAGAACTTCAGCGACATCGAAGCGTTGGCCGAGCAGTGCCGCTTCCGCGACTGCAAGCATCAGCGCGAGCCCGGCTGCGCCGTGCGGGCCGCGATCGAGGCGGGCAAGCTGGATCCGCAACGCTTCGCCAATTACCTCAAGCTCAGCGGCGAAGTGACCGCCGCGGCGGGCAAGGCCGCGAACCGGCGTGCGCAGAAGCAGGAAGACAAAGTGGTGGGCAAGGCGCTCAACAAGCGGCTGGACGAGAAATATGGGCGGCACTGAGCCATGACCGAGCTGAGCCCCGATCTGCTGCACCACTCCGCGCTCGACGCGCGCATGGTCAAGGCCGTGAAGGGCATCCGCCTGCTGGCGCAGGTGAGCTGGCCGGCCAGCGTGCAAAAGCGGTTCCTCGACGAAGCCGCGCAGGGCCGCTACGCGATGCCGGTGATCGAGTATCAGAAGCTCGATTTCAGCGAGGCGCGCCGCGAGCTCGACGCGATCATCGCGCAGGCCGACCCGGATCATCCGCTCGGCCACTACCTGTGCGATTCCGCGCGCAGCTGGTCGATCGCGGCCGAACTGCTCGAAGCCGTGGGCACGCCCGAGGTCACCACCCATTCGATCCGCCTGTTCGGCCGTCCCGACGAGCCGCTGCCCGGCAACGGCCCGACCACGCGCGAAGCGGCGCGGCACTTCATCGACATCGCCAACGAGCTCGACCGCGAGTTGCTGGCGCCGTCCGAATGCGTCGCCATTTCCGCCACCGCCCTGCAGCTGCAACTGCAGGCCGCGCTCGACGACTTCTTCGACAAACGCGTGATCGAGGTCGTGCTCGATCCCGACCTCATCGCCAAGGCCGCCGCCGGCGCGACCCGCATCCGCCTGCGCCACGGCGCCGCCTTCAGCGACTACGACCGCCACCAGCTGATCGAGCACGAAGCCTTCGTGCACTCGCTGACCGCGCTCAACGGCCGCGAGCAGCCGCATTTGCCGAGTCTGGCGCTGTCTTCGCCGCGCACCACCGCGACGCAGGAAGGCCTGGCGACCTTCGCCGAACAGATCACCGGCGCGATCGACATCGAGCGCATGAAGCGCATCAGCCTGCGCATCGAAGCGGTGGCGATGGCGCTGGACGGCGCCGACTTCCTGCAGGTGTTCCACTACTTCCGCGACGCCGGGCAGAACGACGCCGACAGCTTCACTTCGGCGCAGCGCGTGTTCCGCGGCGTGCCGCCCACCGGTGGCGCGGCCTTCACCAAGGACACCGTGTACCTGCGCGGCCTGATCAGCGTGCACACCTTCTTCCGCTGGGCCTTGCGCACCAACAAGCTGCTGCTGTGCCGGCGCCTGTTCGCCGGGAAGATGACCCTGGGCGACGTGCAGCGCTGGGAACCGCTGTTCGACCAGGGCGTGCTCATGCCGCCGCGCTGGCTGCCGACGTGGATCGTGCGCGCGAACGGGCTGGCGGGGATGCTGGCGTTCTCGCTGTTCGCCAACCGGATCCGCCTCGATGCGGTGGCGCAGGGTGAGGATTTTCTCGACGTTTAGGCGAAGAGCTGCCCCTCATCCGCCCTTCGGGCACCTTCTCCCCGCAAGCGGGGAGAAGGAAAAGCAGGCCTCTCGCCGAGCTGCATCCACCCCTCGCCCCGCTTGCGGGGAGAGGGACAGCGTCGCGCAGCGACGCAGGGTGAGGGGCCGTCCGCAGCGACGCAGAGTGAGGGGCCGTGTGACCCCCGTCCAGCCCCCGTAATCCCTCCGGGCTACAATCCAAAGCCCCGCCGAACCTAGGCCCCCGATGTCCGACGACCTGAAGCAAGCCGCCCTCGACTACCACCGCATGGAACCGCGCGGGAAGATCAAGGTCACCGCGACCAAGCCGATGGTGACCCAGCGCGACCTCGCGCTCGCGTACTCGCCGGGCGTGGCCTATGCCTGCGAAGAGATCGCCCGGGACCCGAAATTCGCCAGCGACTACACCGCGCGCGGCAACCTGGTCGCGGTGATCTCCAACGGCACCGCCGTGCTCGGCCTGGGCGACATCGGCCCGCTCGCCGGCAAGCCGGTGATGGAAGGCAAGGGCGTGCTGTTCCAGAAGTTCGCCGGCATCGACGTGTTCGACATCGAGGTCGACGAGAAGGACCCGGACAAGCTTGTCGACATCATCGCCTCGCTCGAGCCGACCTTCGGCGGCATCAACCTGGAAGACATCAAGGCGCCGGAGTGCTTCATCGTCGAGCGCAAGCTGCGCGAGCGCATGAACATCCCGGTGTTCCATGACGACCAGCATGGCACCGCAATTATCGTGGGCTCCGCCGTGCTCAACGCACTGGCGATCGTCGGCAAGAACATCGGCGACGTGAAACTGGCGACCTCGGGCGCCGGCGCGGCCGGCATCGCCTGCCTCGACATGCTCGTCGCCTTGGGCATGAAGCCGGAGAACATCCTCGCGGTGGATCGCGACGGCGTGCTCTACACCGGCCGCGGCCACATGGACCCGGACAAGCAGCGTTACGCGCGCGACACCGACAAGCGCACGCTCGCCGACATCATGCACGGCGCCGACCTGTTCCTCGGCCTCTCCGCCGGCGGCGTGCTGAAGCCGGAGATGGTGGCGACGATGGCCGACAAGCCGATCATCCTCGCCCTCGCCAATCCCTATCCCGAAATCCTCCCGGAAGACGCGAAGAAGGTGCGCCCGGATTGCATCATCGCCACCGGCCGTTCGGACTACCCGAACCAGGTCAACAACGCGCTGTGCTTCCCGTACATCTTCCGCGGCGCGCTCGACGTCGGCGCGACCGAGATTAATGAGTCGATGAAGCTCGCCTGCGTGCGCGCCATCGCCCAGATCGCGCGCATGGAATCGTCCGACCTGGCCGGCGCCTACGGCGGCGATATCCCCAAGTTCGGCCCCGACTACCTGATCCCGCGTCCCTTCGATCCGCGCCTGCTGGTGTTGCTGGCGCCGGCCGTCGCGCGCGCGGCGATGGATTCGGGCATGGCGACGCGTCCGATCCTCGACATGAAGGCGTACGAGGAAAAGCTCGGCCAGTTCATCTACCGCACCGGCCTGATCATGAAGCCGGTCTACGACCGCGCGCGCGCCGACCGCCAGCGCGTGGTCTACGCCGAAGGCGAGGAAGAGACCGTGCTGCGCGCCGTGCAGACGGTGATCGACGAGGAGCTGGCGTACCCGATCGTGATCGGTCGCCCCGACGTGATCGAGCAGCGGATCAAGCGCATGGGCCTGCGCATGCAGGCGGGCGTCGATTTCGAATTGACCAACATCAATTCCGATCCGCGCTTCGACGACTACTGGCAGACCTACCACGCGCTGACCGAACGCCGCGGCGTCACCCCGGCAGCGGCGAAGAACCTGATGCGTTCGCGTCCCACCCTGATCGCCTCGATGATGGTCGAGCGCGGCGAAGCCGACGCGATGATCTGCGGCCTGGTCGGCCGCTTCCACAAGAAGCTGGGCTATCTGCGCAGCGTGTTCGACTTCGACCCGGGCGTCACCGGCACCGCCGCGATGACCGGCGTGATCAACGACCAGGGCGTGTGGTTCTTCCTCGACACGCACGTGCAGTGCGACCCGCCAGCGGAACAGATCGCCGAGGCGACGCTGCAGGCGACCTATCGCATGAAGCTGTTCGGCATCGAGCCCAAGGTCGCGCTGTTGTCGCATTCCAACTTCGGCAGCCACGACAACGCGTCGGCGGCGAAGATGCGCAAGGTCTACCAGATCATCAAGGAGCGCGTGCCGAAGCTGGAGATGGACGGCGAAATGCAGGCCGACACCGCGTGGGACGAGGAGCTGCGCCATCGCATCTTCCCGAGCACCACGCTGAAGGGCCGCCCGAATCTGTTCGTGATGCCCAACCTCGACGCAGCCAACATCACCTACAACATGGTGCGGGTGATGACCGACGGCGTCGCCATCGGCCCGATCCTGATGGGGCTGGACAAGCCGGCGCACATCCTCACCCCGGCGTCGACGCCGCGCCGCGTGGTCAACATGACCGCGATTGCGGCGGTGGACGCGCAGATTCGCGCGGCGCGCAAGTAATTGCCGAGAAGGCGGGCTGCGCCGCCTTTGCTCGTCATTCCCGCGAAGGCGGGAATCCAGGGACTTTGTTGTTCCCGCCTTCGCGGGAATGACAAAGGTCTAGGCCAATAGAGTCAGATACACCGCTTCGGTCCGTTCGACGAAACGGTCCAGGCCGAACTCGGCTTCCGCGTGCGCACGCGCGGCCTGGCCCATGGCGGTCAGTTGCCGGCGTCGTGCCACGGCATCGGGTTCCAGCAGCGTACGCAGCGTGGCGGCGATGGCGGCAACGTTGCGCACCGGTACCACCCAGCCGTCGCGGCCGGGCTCGATGTTCTCCGGCAGGCCGGCGTAGTCGCTGACCAGCACCGGCTTGCCCATCGCCATCATTTCGCGGCAGGCGAAGGAGATCGTTTCCACGTCGTACGAAAGCACGAAGCCCAGATCGAGTGCCGCGATCACCGGCCGCACGTCCGACAGCAGGCCCGGGAACACCACTTGATCGGTCAATCCAAGGGCTTCGATGCGTTGGCGTTTTTCCGCACCCGGCGGCTTGCCGGCGACCAGCACGCGCAGCTGCGCGCGCAGATCGGCAGGCAGCAACGCCATGGCTTCGACCAGATCCATCCAGCCTTTGTAATCCGCGGTGCCGGCGACGCTACCGATCAGCAGCGGTGCGCCATCGGCCCAGCGTTCGCGTTCGGCGGCCATCGCTTCGGCCGACCACGGCGTGTAATGCGCGATGTCGATGCCGTTGTGCACCGTGGCGAGGCGGCAACCGCGATACGCGGATTGCTGCAGGTCGCGCAGGCTGTAGTCGCACACCGCGATCGCCTGGTCGGTGCGCCGCGCCCGCCACGCGTGGCCGAGGCCGCGCATCGGCTTGGAGTTGTGCTTGGTCCACACGATGCGCGGACGTTCGCGCAGCCCACGCAAGGCGGACAGCACGAGGCGATGATCGGCCGAACCGTTCACGTGCACCACGTCGTAGCGCTGCTCGCGCAGCAGGCGTGCGAGCGCGCGGCGCGCGCGCTGGCGCGCGATGATCTTCTTCAGGCCGTTGGGAAATTCCTGCGCCACCGCATGCACGCCGGGCAGCGCCGACGCCTCACGCCACAGGCGGCTGCTCGCCGGCGCCGCCACGTGCACCTCGTGCCGCGCGGCCAGCGCGCGGGCCAACGCGACGATATAGGTCGTGTGCCCACCGCCGTCGCCATCGTGGAAGTTGGTGTACAGCAGCTTCATCCGTAAGCCTTCGGGTCGTCCGCGCGCTGCGTCAGCGACGCCGGCTGGCGAGTACGCTCAATGCGCGCTCGTAGCGCTTCCACCACGGCGCCGCGCTACGCAGGGTCAGCGTCGCGTAGCGCTTGGTTTCCGCCCAGGACGGCTCCGGCTTGGTCTTGTATTCGAGCTTGGCCAGCTCGATGCATGAATCGTCGATCCCCGCCATGCGCGCGTAGTGGCCGATCAATGCGCGCGAATGCAGGCGGTTGAGGAAGTTGGCCGTCTGGCTGCGGTTCGACCACCAGCCGTTGTTGCCGTGGATGCGGTAACCCACGCTGCCGGTGGGCAGGTAGTACTTGCGCGCGCCGAGCACACTGGCGCCGTAGACCAGGCAGTTGTCGGCCGACAGGCGCCAGGTGCGCGCGTAATCGAGGGGCAGCTCCAAGCAGCGGCGCGCGTAATCGGCACGCAGCGACAAGGCGGAGGTTGGCGCGCCGTACCAGTACGTCAGCACGTAGGTGCTGATCGCGGTGTAACCCAGGTCGGTGGCCTTGTCGGCGAAACCTACCGTGCGCTGCTCCTGTCCGAACAGGGCGATGTCGCTGAAGACGAAGCCGACGTCACGGCGCGCGTCGTACACCGCGCCGATCTTTTCCAGGTAATTCGCATCCCAGCGGTCGTCGGCGTCGAGGAAGCACAGCACGTCGCCCTGCGCCGCCGCCACGCCGCGCTGAAACGCCACCAGCTGCCCGCCGTTCTCCCCGCACAGCAGGGTGACGCGCGGGTCGTTGCCGTAGCGCTTCTGCAGCAATTCGGTCGAACCGTCGGTGGAGCCGTCGTCCACCACGATCACCTGCGCCGGCGCGCGCGTCTGCGCCAATGCGCTGTCGACGGCCTCTTCGACGAAGTTCTTGTAGTTGTAGCAAGTGACGATGACCGAGAAGGTCGTGTTGGCGGCGGCCGTCATGTCACAGCTCCAGCGTGCGGCGGAAGTACGCGATGGTTTCGCGCAGGCCGTCTTCCAGCTGGACCTTCGGTTCCCAGCCCAGCTTGTCGCGCGCCAGCGAGATCTCCGGCTGGCGCTGCTTCGGATCGTCCGGCGGCAGCGGCTTGAACGCGAGCTTGGATGGGCCGCCGACCTGCTTCAGCACCTCTTCGGCGAGCTCCAGCATGGTGAACTCGTTGGGATTGCCGATGTTGATCGGGCCGGTGAAGCCGCGCTCGGTGCCCATCATGCGGATGAAGCCTTCGATCAAATCGTCGACGTAGCAGAAGCTGCGCGTCTGGCTGCCGTCGCCGTAGATCGTGATGTCCTGGCCGCGCAGGGCCTGGACGATGAAGTTGCTCACCACGCGGCCGTCGTTGGGATGCATGCGCGGGCCGTAGGTGTTGAAGATGCGCACGACCTTGATGTCGAGGTTGTGCTGACGGTAGTAGTCGAAGAACAGCGTCTCCGCGCAGCGCTTGCCCTCGTCGTAGCAGGCGCGGATACCGACCGGATTGACCCGGCCCCAGTAGTCCTCGGTCTGCGGATGGATTTCCGGGTCGCCGTACACCTCGCTGGTGGAGGCCTGCAGGATCCGCGCCTTCAGCCGCTTGGCCAGGCCTAGCATGTTGATAGCGCCGTGGACGCTGGTCTTGGTCGTCTGCACGGGGTCGAACTGGTAGTGGATCGGCGAGGCCGGGCAGGCCAGGTTGTAGATCTGGTCCACTTCCACGTACAGCGGAAACGTCACGTCGTGACGCATCAGCTCGAAGTACGGGTTGCCCATCAGATGGGCGATGTTCTGCTTGCTGCCGGTAAAGAAGTTATCGGCGCACAGGACGTCGTGGCCCTCGCGCAGCAGGCGCTCGCACAGGTGCGAGCCGAGGAAGCCTGCGCCTCCGGTGACCAGGATTTTTTGCATGGACTGCTCTCTCATTGCACCGCGTTTGCCGGTGCGACCCGCGATGATGCCTGTTCCGCGCCATCCGCAGGAAGGCGGCGGCGCCAAGAAGCTATGGCCTATTCATGGAGCTGGGACCGGGGTCGCCTTTGCGCTAAGGGGCGCTTGCGCCGGCGCGCAGCCTGGAGTGGGTTCAGGGTGCCCGCCGCCCACGCCAAGGGTAAAGTAGCCACATGTCCATCGGCTCCGTCCTGCTGCGCCTGCTGCTCAGCCTCTGCCTCGTCCTCAATGGGACGGGGGCGGCGGCCGCGTCGGCGCATATGCCGATGCAGCATGAGTCAGCTCCGCTGGGCACGGAGGCGACGACGTCGGCCAGCGCATCGGCCGACGCCATGCCTTGCCACGGCGGCCATCACGAAGCGGCGGCCATGCAGTCGCCCGCGGACCCGATGGCGATGGGGCATGCCTCGCACGACAAGGCGTCCAAGCCGGACCATTCCAGGCCTGGGCACACGCCCGACTGCTGCAAATCCGGGACCTGCCGCTGCGCCTGCGTGCATGTAGCCCAGGTCGGTGTGCCCGCAATGCTGCTGCCCGCGGCGGTGCCCGCGCATGAACGCAGCGTGCGCACGCTGACGCTCGGCCATGCGGCGCCCGCCTTGCCGCACCCGATCCGACCTCCCATCGGCTAAGCGGTCCCTGGCGCCCACGGCGCCCTAGCGCATGCCCGGATGACGGCGACAGCCGTCGCGTGGCATGTCGTTCGACGCTCACGCGTCGCAGTAGGCATTCACTTCTGGAGTTTCCATGTCATCCGATGTTTTCGGCCGCGACGCCAATGGCTTGGCGAAGCCGTCGCGCCGGCGCTTCGTCCAAGGCCTGGCCGCCGGTGGCGCCATCGCCAGCCTGGGCCTGTGGCCCAAGGCCAGTTGGGCGCTGAAGTCCGCCGGCTATCCCAACGTGCTTTCGGGCACCGAGTTCGACCTGACCATCGGCGAGACGCCGATGAACTTCACCGGCCGCACCCGCAGCGCCGTCACCGTCAACGGCTCCATCCCCGCGCCGTTGTTGCGCTGGCGCGAAGGCACCACGGTCAACCTGCGCGTCACCAACGCGCTGCCCTTGGGCTCCATCCACGGCCACGAAACCTCGATCCACTGGCACGGCATCGTGTTGCCCGCAAACATGGACGGCGTGCCCGGTCTGAGTTTCGCCGGCATCCATCCCGGCGATACGTACCACTACCGCTTCACCGTGAACCAGGGCGGGACCTACTGGTACCACAGCCATTCCGCCTTCCAGGAGCAGGTCGGCTTGTACGGGCCGCTCATCATCGATCCGCTCGAACCCGAGCCGTTCGCTTTCGACCGCGACTACGTCGTGCTGCTGTCCGACTGGACCGATCTCGATCCGTCGGCGCTGTTCGCGCGCTTGAAGAAGATGTCGATGTACGACAACCACTCCCAGCGCACCGTCGGCGACTTCTTCCGCGACGTGAAACAGAAGGGCATGGAAGCAACGCTCGACGACCGGAAGATGTGGGGCCAGATGCGCATGTCGCCCACCGACCTGTCCGACGTCAACGCGCACACCTACACCTACCTGATGAACGGCACCACGTCGCTGGGCAACTGGACCGCGCTGTTCCGCTCCGGCGAGAAGGTGCGGTTGCGCTTCATCAACGGCTCGTCGATGACGCACTTCGACGTGCGCATTCCCGGACTGAAGATGACCGTCGTCGCCGCGGACGGGCAATACGTGCATCCGGTGACCGTCGACGAATTCCGCATCGCCACCGCGGAGACTTACGACGTCATCGTCGAACCCAGCGGCCAGGACGCCTTCACCATCTTCGCGCAGGACATGGGCCGCACCGGCTACGTCAGCGGCACCCTCGCCGTGCGCGAAGGCCTGCGCGCCCCGGTGCCGGCGGTGGATCCGCGCCCGCTGCTGACCATGGCCGACATGGGCCACGGCGGCATGGGCCACGACATGTCCGGCATGAAGGGCATGGAAGGCGGTTGCGGCGCCAGCATGGGCATGAAAGGCATGGAGGGCGGCTGCGGCGCGAGCATGGGCATGCAGGGCGGCGACATGCAGGGCATGGATCACAGCGCGCATGCAGCACAAGGCGACGCGATGCCGACGCATCCCGCGAGCGAGACCGGCAACCCGCTGGTCGACATGCAGACCATGGCGCCCGTACCCAAGCTCGACGACCCCGGCATCGGCCTGCGCGACAACGGTCGCACGGTGCTGAGTTATTCCATGCTCAAGAGCACCTTCGCCGATCCCGATGGCCGCGACCCCGGCCGCGACATCGAACTGCACCTCACCGGCCACATGGAACGCTTCGCCTGGGGCTTCAACGGACAGAAGTTCTCCGAAGTGGAACCCCTGCGCTTCAACTACGGCGAGCGCCTGCGCATCGTGCTGGTCAACGACACGATGATGACGCACCCCATCCATCTGCACGGCATGTGGAGCGACCTGGAAGACGAGCAAGGCAACTTCCACGTCCGCAAACACACCATCGACATGCCGCCGGGCAGCCGCCGCAGCTATCGCGTGCGCGCCGACGCGCTCGGCAGCTGGGCCTACCACTGCCATCTGCTCTATCACATGGAAGCCGGAATGATGCGCACCGTGAGGGTCGAAGAATGAAGACGCGCGCACTCTCGATCGCACCGCTCGCCGCCGCCTTGCTGTTGGCATTCAACGCATCGGCACAGGATCATTCGCAGCACTCGATGCCGACGACTGAGCCGGATCATTCACAGCATCACAAGCCCGCGACAAAAGCGGATCACTCGCAGCACCAGCAGCCCGCGAGCCAAGAGGATCACTCGCAGCACCAGCAACCGCCCGTCGACCATGCCGCGATGGGTCACGCGATGCCGCCGACCGCCGATCAACCCGTCACACCGATTCCTCCGCTGACCGACGCCGACCGCGCCGCCGCACAAGCACCCCCGAACGATCATCCGGTGCACGACAACGGCATCTTCAACTTCGTGCAGTTCAACCGCCTCGAAGCCTTCGACGCGGACGACGGCCGCGGCCTGGAATGGGAAGGCCAGGCCTGGATCGGCCGCGACCGCAACAAGCTATGGCTACGCAGCGAAGGCGAACGCGTCGACGGCCACACCGAAAGCGCCGATCTCGAAGCGCTCTACGGCCGCGCCATCACGCCGTGGTGGGACGTCGTCGCCGGCGTGCGCCACGACTTCAAACCCGGCGCATCGCAGGACTTCGCCGCGATCGGCGTGATGGGGCTGGCGCCGTACAAGTTCGAAGTCGAAGCCACCGCTTACGTAGGGCAGGGCGGTCAGACCGCCGCGCGACTGGAGGCCGAATACGAAACCCTGCTCACCAACCGTCTGATCATGCAGCCGCTCGTCGAGGTGAACGCCTACGGACAAAACGACGCGCGCCGCAGCATCGGCTCGGGTCTGAGTTCGGCCGAAGCGGGCCTGCGCCTGCGTTACGAGATCACCCGTCAATTCGCCCCGTACATCGGCGTGGTGCGCGAGTGGTCGTTCGGCCGAACGGCAGACTTCCGCCGCGAGGAAGGCGAAACCGTCAACGACACCCGCATCGTCGCGGGCGTGCGCATTTGGTTCTAAAGGGGAACATCACATGCCATTCATCACTCGCAAATCGCTGTTCACCCTGGCCGTGCTGTCGGGTGTCGCCGTGCTCGGCGCCGCCGGCTTCGTCTGGTCCGGCCTCTACAACGTCGGCGCCGACGATCCGCACACGCGTCCGGTCTACGCGCTCATGCAATCGCTGCGCGAGCGTTCCATCGCTGTGCGCGCCGATAAGCTGCAAGTGCCGGACCTGCGCGATCCCGCGCGAATCACACAAGGCGCCGGCAACTACGACGCGATGTGCACCGGCTGCCACCTGAAGCCGGGCGCGGCGCCCACCGAGCTGAGCAAGGGTTTGTATCCGGCGCCGCCCAATCTGAGCCAGCAAACGGTGGCCGCCGCGGAAGCGTTCTGGGCCATCAAGCACGGCGTCAAAGCCTCGGGCATGCCGGCCTGGGGCAAGAGCATGGACGACACGTATGTCTGGAACCTGGTCGCGTTCCTGCAACAGCTGCCCAAGCTGGACGCCGCGCAGTACCAGGCGCTGGTCGCGCACAGCGGCGGTCATTCGCATGGCGGTGGCGAGACCGGCGGGCATTCCCATGCGGAAGCCGACGAAGCCGCAGACCACGACGAGGCGGAGCATGCGCATTCGGAAGGGGAAGCGCCGCCTACCGACTCCGATAAAGCGGGCGCGGCCACCACGCACGTCCACGCCGATGGCAAGCGTCACGTGCATGCACCCGCGCAGGAGCCGCCCGCCGCTGCTCCGGCAGAGCCGGAAGCGCATGACGAACACGAACACATGCATTAGGTGCATGGTGTGACGTCAAAAGCTGCCCCTCATCCGCCCTTCGGGCACCTTCTCCCCGCAAGCGGGGAGAAGGAGAAGCACACCCCTCGCCCCGCTTGCGGGGAGAGGGACAGCGCCGCGCAGCGGCGCAGGGTGAGGGGACGTGAAGCGCCCACAGCAACCAGCCGTATACGCTCCAATAACCGCTTGACTCTGGACCATAGTCCAGCCCGCAAGCTTCACGGCAAAGCACTCCAAGTGAACCCCATGAAGATCGGTGAACTAGCACAACGCGCCGGCGTCGGCATCGACACCGTCCGCTACTACGAGAAGGAAGGCCTGCTACCCAAGGCCCAGCGCCTGGCTTCCGGCTATCGCGTGTACGACCCGCACGACGTACGCCGCCTGCGCTTCGTGCGGCGCGCGAAGGCGCTGGGCTTCACTCTGCCGGAGGTCCGTGAGCTGCTCGCGCTGTCCGATCATCGCGACGACGACATGGCCACGCTGAAGACGGCGGCGATGGAGAAGCTCGCCGACGTAGACGCCAAGCTCGCCGAGCTCAACCGCATGCGCGACGCTTTGCAGACCCTCGTCGCTTCCTGCCCCGGCCATGGCGCGCTCGACGAGTGCCCGATCCTCAACGCCCTGGTGGAGGACGCGCAATGACCGCGCATTCGCACGGCGGCCATTCGCATGGCACGCACACCCACGACGCACCAGCGCCAGCGAACACTTGCTGCGCCAATCACGCCTCCGCGCCGCAATCGCCAGCCTCCGCACCCGTCGCGCCCGCCGGCACGATCTACACCTGCCCGATGCATCCGCAGATCCGCCAAGTCGGCCCGGGCACCTGCCCGATCTGCGGCATGGCGCTCGAGCCGGAAATGCCGAGCCTGGAAGACGACGACAACCCCGAACTGCGCGACTTCACCCATCGCTTCTGGTGGACGCTACCGCTCACTTTTATCGTGCTCGCGCTGGCGATGCTCGGCCATCGCATCGGCTTCCTTTCGACCGAAGTGCGCACCTGGCTGGAGTTCGCCTTGAGCACGCCGGTCGTGCTGTGGGCGGGCTGGCCGTTCTTCGTGCGCTGCGTGCAGTCGATCCGCAACCGCAGTCCCAACATGTGGACGCTGATCGGCATCGGCGTGGGCGCCGCGTTCGGCTACAGCGTGGTGGCGACGCTGGCGCCGGATCTATTCCCAGCCTCGTTCCGCGAGCACGGCCGCGTCGGCGTCTATTTCGAAGCGGCGGCGGTGATCGTCTCACTCACCTTGCTCGGCCAGTTGCTGGAATTGCGCGCACGCTCGAAGACCTCGGCCGCGATCAAGGCACTGTTGGGCCTCGCCCCGAAGACCGCGCGCCGCATCACCGCCAGCGGCGCGGACGAAGACATCCCGCTGGAACACGTGCACGTCGGCGACCGCCTGCGTGTGCGCCCGGGCGAAAAGGTCCCGGTCGACGGCACCGTGCTGGAAGGCCGCTCCAGCGTCGACGAATCGATGCTCACCGGCGAACCGATCCCGGTCGCGAAGGAGTCCGGCGCGAAAGTGATCGGCGCGACGCTCAATGGCACCGGCAGCCTGGTGATCCGCGCCGATCAAGTCGGCTCGGCCACCGTGCTCTCGCAGATCGTGCAGCTGGTAGCGCAGGCACAGCGTTCGCGCGCACCGATGCAGCGCATGGCGGACAAGGTGGCGTTCTGGTTCGTGCTGTCGGTGCTCGCCGTTGCGGCGATCACCTTCTTCGCCTGGGGCCTGTTCGGACCGGAACCGTCTTGGACCTACGCCGTGCTCAACGCCGTGTCCGTGCTGATCATCGCCTGCCCGTGCGCGCTGGGCCTGGCCACGCCGATGTCGATCATGGTCGCGACCGGCCGCGCCGCGCATGCCGGCGTGCTGTTCCGCGATGCGGAAGCGATCGAGCAACTGCGCCGCATCGACACGCTGATCGTGGACAAGACCGGCACGCTCACCGAAGGCCGGCCCGCGTATCGCGACACGCTAGTCGCTGAAGGCTTCACCGCCGATCAAGTGCTGCAACTGGCCGCCAGCCTGGAGCAGGGCAGTGAGCATCCATTGGCCGAGGCGATCCTCGCCGAAGCCAAGCGACGCGGCCTGTCGCTGCACGACGCCGCGGATTTCGACTCCATCACCGGCCGCGGCGTGCGCGGGTATGTTGAGGGTCGCTTGCTCGTGATGGGCAATCAGGCGCTGATGATCGAAGCCGGCGCCGATCCCGCACCGCTGCTGCCCGCGGCCGAACAACTGCGACGCGAAGGCGCGAGCGTGATGTTCCTCGCCGTCGACGGACGCCTGGCCGGCGCGGTGGCCGCAGCCGATCCGATCAAGCCGACCACGCTGCCGGCCTTGAACGCCCTGCGCGCCGATGGCCTGCGCATCGTCATGGCCTCGGGCGATGCGCAGGCGACCGCCGCCGCCGTGGCGTACACGCTCGGCATCGAAGAAGTGCACGGCGAAGTGCGGCCGCAGGACAAGGTCGCCCTGGTACAACGCCTGCAGGCGGAAGGCCGCCGCGTCGCGATGGCCGGCGACGGCATCAACGACGCGCCAGCCCTGGCCGCGGCGGACGTCGGCATCGCCATGGGCACCGGCACCGACGTCGCGATGTCTAGCGCGCAAGTGACGCTGGTGAAGGGCGACCTGCGCCGCATCGTGCAGGCACGCGAGATTTCCGACAGCACCGTTGCGAACATGAAGCAGAACTTGGGCTTCGCGTTCCTCTACAACGCCCTGGGCGTGCCGATCGCGGCGGGCGTGCTGTATCCGGTATTCGGATGGTTGCTTAGCCCGATGATCGCCGCGCTGGCGATGAGTTTGAGTTCGGTGTCGGTGGTGAGCAATGCGTTGCGATTGGGGCGGGTGACGGTGCGGGAAGCGCCTGTCGAGCAGCATCGCCCACAGTCTTCCGGTGCATCCTGCCATTAGCGTTCATCGCTAAAAGCGGCCCCTCATCCGCCCTTCGGGCACCTTCTCCCCGCAAGCGGGGCGAAGGAAAAGCGCTCATCACCCCTCGCCCCGCTTGCGGGGAGAGGGACAGCGCCGCGCAGCGGCGCAGGGTGAGGGGACGTCACGCAGCGGCGCCTCCCGCAACGCCATCAAAATCACATCGAGCACCAGCCCAGTCCTAACCAACACATCATCATTCCAAACCCGCACCACGCGATATCCCATCCGCCCCAACACCCGCGTCCGCCGCGCATCCGCCTCAGCGGTGTCGAGATGCTGGCTCCCATCCAGCTCCACTACCAGGCCGTACTCCGCGCACACGAAGTCCGCGAAGAACGGCCCGATGCGATGCTGCCGGCGGAACTTGAACCCGAGCAGCCGCTGATTGCGCAGAAAGCGCCAAAGATGCCGCTCGGCTTCCGTCTGATTGCGCCGCAGCTCGCGCTCGCGCGAGTAGTCTTGCTTGCCGCGCATGGGATGTCCTGCCGTTTGAGGTCAGGACATGCTCATGCGGTCGTCCAGTGCGGCTTGTCGGTTGTCGGCTCTTCCGGTTGTAGGGAAATGCCGCTTCGGTGAGTGACGATCAAAAGCGGCCCCTCATCCGGCGCTGCGCGCCACCTTCTCCCCGCAAGCGGGGAGAAGGAAAAGAGAGGCGCTACTCATAACCCCTCGCCCCGCTTGCGGGGAGAGGGACAGCGTCGCGAAGCGACGCAGGGTGAGGGGAGGCTCCGGCAGCAACGCAGGGTGAGGCGAGGCTCCGGCGCCGATGCAGCCCGCTTACCCCTTCAACCGAAGCACCAACCCCACCCGCGCCACCGGCGTGACATGCCCATCTTCCTCACGCTGCCCGCCGAGGCCCAGCTTCAGCGCCCAAGTCTGCCCATGCTCGAAATACGCGCCAGCGAGCAACTCCGCGCCCTCGGCATGGCGGGAGCTGCTCTGACCTTCCAGTCCCAACGCGAAGCCAGGACGCACCTCGCGCCGCACCCCCAACACCGCGCCCCAATCCGACTCGCCATGCTCTTCATGGCTGCCGACCAGATTGGCGCCCCATTTCGTCGCGCCGATTTCATTCTCGAACGACAACCGCACCTCGGCGTTGTCCGGTGCATCGTCCTCAGCGGCGATCTCGTACTCCGCGCTCAGCCCAACCTTCAGGCCGTGATGGTTTTCCGGATCGGTCAGCAGGACATGCAACGACGGCGCAGTGGCCTCGTAGTTCCAGTCCTCACCGGCAAGCTTCTCCATATGCGAGTGCAGCTCGAACGCCACTCGCGGCGTGACGCCCACCAGCAAGGCCGGCTCGAAACCCGCCTGCTCCTCGGCATCGCCTTCCAGCGCGGCATGGGTGTTGGCGAGCAGATAGACCTGGCGCGGATGCGGCACGGCCGGGCTTTCGACCAGCAGGAAATCCTGCCCGTGATGCGCGAAGGCCAGCGACGGCAGCAGGGAAAGAATCACCAGGCAGAACGAACGAAAACGAAACATGAGAACTCCAAGAAGGAAAGCGCAGCGCGAAACGCAGCCGCGACGGTGAATTGCGAATGTGCGCGCCCCTACGCCGAACAAACGGCGCAGCGAACGAACGCCGGCCGGCCCAGGCGCGCGCACGGGAATCGAAGTCGATGGTGCAGGGCATGCCGTCAACGCCGTGAAGCGGCGATGCAACGGCGCCCGGATCAGCACGCCAAAGGCGGCCCGCGCGAACCCAGCCCGCACGGATACCGGCGCACGAGTCGCGCCGGCGGGCTTCGCCATGGCAAGACGGAGTCGGCCGCACGCGCAAACGCAAACACGACCCACAGAACCAGCGCCGCCATCGCGTTGAGCAACGGGCAGTAGTCGCAGTCGGCGTGACCGCTGCCGCCGATGGGCTTGGGCGCGGCCGAGCCGGCGTCATCCGGCGCGATCTTCACTAGCTTCAAGCCGGCCAGCGTGCACATCTGCGCCCAGATGCCGTCCCGCGCACCGTCCGCGGATGCAGACAGCACCCGGCCCACCGTGGGTACCAACACGAGCAGCAGCACGGCGGTCAACGCCAGCAGGCTCATTCGAAGTTGGAAGCGGGGGTGGCGCATGGGCGGCGGCATTCTACGTGCGCGGTTGGCGTGTTGGCCTTGACTACTGTCAAAAGCCGCCCCTCATCCGGCGCTGCGCGCCACCTTCTCCCCGCAAGCGGGGCGAAGAGAAAAGCCGCCCCTCATCCGGCGCTACGCGCCACCTTCTCCCCGCAAGCGGGGAGAAGGGAAAAGGCCGCCCCTCATCCGGCGCTGCGCGCCACCTTCTCCCCGCAAGCGGGGAGAAGGAAAAGCCCCCCTCGCCCCGCTTGCGGGGAGAGGGACAGCGTTGCGCAGCAACGCAGGGTGAGGGGAGGCTCCGCCGCCGCACCCTCACCGCCAGCCAACCAAGCGCACACCCAAAACAACCGCCCTTCGCACACCCCGCGCGCACATCGCCCACACCCGCCCGATGAAATCGTAACCACCACCCGGCTTTGCCCAAGCAGCCGTTTTCGTCATGAATCCACGCCACCCACCCCGATCCTCCCCACTGGACCCCCCTGCTAGAATCCCGGCTCTAATCCAACGAAACCACAGCGCAGCCGGCCGCTGCGCGGAGCCCCCATGACGAACTGGCTGAACGAGCTGCTGCAGAACGACCCCGATCCCACCGAAACCAAGGAATGGATCGAATCCATGCAGGCGGTCATCGACCGCGAAGGCGCAGGCCGCGCCCACCAACTGCTCGACGGCATGGTCGAAGTCACGCGCCGCGCCGGCGCGCACCTGCCTTTCCAACCCACCACCGACTACATCAACACCATTCCCTCGCACCTGGAGGCCAAGAGCCCCGGCGACGCCGCGATGGAATGGCGCATCCGCTCCCTCATCCGCTGGAACGCGCTCGCCATGGTCGTGCGCGCCAACCGCAAGCCCGGCGACCTGGGTGGCCACATCGCGTCCTTCGCGTCCGCCGCCACGCTCTACGACGTCGGCTTCAACCACTTCTGGCGCGCGCCCAGCGATGACCACCCCGGCGACCTGCTCTACATCCAGGGCCACAGCTCGCCCGGCATTTACTCGCGCAGCTTCCTCGAAGGCCGCATCACCGAAGACCAGCTCGACAACTTCCGCATGGAAGTCGACGGCCGCGGCATCAGCTCCTACCCGCACCCCTGGCTGATGCCCGACTACTGGCAGACGCCCACCGTGTCGATGGGCCTGGGCCCGATCAGCGCCATCTACCAGGCGCGCAACTGGAAGTACCTGGAAGGCCGCGGCCTCATGCCCAAGTCCGACCGCAAGGTCTGGTGCTTCATGGGCGACGGCGAAACCGACGAGCCCGAATCCCTCGGCGCCATCTCGGTCGCCGGCCGCGAAGGCCTGGACAACCTCGTCTTCGTCATCAACTGCAACCTGCAGCGCCTGGACGGCCCGGTGCGCGGCAACGGCAAGATCATCCAGGAACTCGAAGGCTCCTTCCGCGGCGCCGGCTGGAACGTCATCAAGAACGTCTGGGGTAGCTACTGGGATCCGCTGCTCGCCCGCGACACGCAGGGCATCCTGCGCAAGCTGATGATGGAAACCGTCGACGGCGAATACCAGAACTGCAAGGCCTTCGGCGGCGCGTACACGCGCGAGCATTTCTTCGGCAAGTACCCCGAGACCATGGCCATGGTCGCCAACATGTCCGACGACGACATCTGGCGCCTCAACCGCGGCGGCCACGACCCGCACAAGGTCTACGCCGCCTACAAGCTCGCCACCGAAACCAAGGGCATGCCCACCGTGATCCTCGCCAAGACGGTGAAGGGCTACGGCATGGGCCAAGCCGGCGAAGCGTTGAACCCCACGCACCAGACCAAGAAGCTCGACGACGAGCAGATCAAGATCTTCCGCGACCGCTTCAACATCCCGGTCACCGACGCGCAGCTGGACAACCACCAGGTGCCGTTCTACCACCCGGGCAAGGACTCGCCGGAAGTCGAATACCTGCACGAGCGCCGCAAGGCCCTCGGCGGCTACCTGCCGCAGCGTCGCCGCAAGAGCACGCAGTCGCTGGAAGTGCCGGCGCTGGAAACCTTCGATCGTTTGCTCAAGTCCAGCGGCGACCGCGAAATCAGCACGACGATGTCCTTCGTGCAGACCCTCAACATCATCCTGCGCGACAAGCAGGTCGGCCCGCGCTGCGTGCCGATCGTCGCCGACGAGGCGCGCACCTTCGGCATGGAAGGCCTGTTCCGCCAGCTCGGCATCTACGCGCCCTACGGCCAGAAGTACAAGCCGGTCGACCGCGACCAGCTGATGTACTACCGCGAAGATTCCGCCGGCCAAGTGCTGGAAGAAGGCATCACCGAGTGCGGCGCGTTCTCCTCCTGGATGGCGGCGGCGACCAGCTACAGCACCAACGACCTGCCGATGCTGCCGTTCTACATCTACTACTCGATGTTCGGCTTCCAGCGCATCGGCGACAGCGCCTGGCAGGCGGCGGACATGCGCGCGCGCGGCTTCCTGCTCGGCGCCACCGCCGGCCGCACCACGCTCAACGGCGAAGGCCTGCAGCACGAAGACGGCCACAGCCACCTGCTGGCCAGCGCCATCCCCAACTGCCGCAGCTACGACCCGACCTTCGGCTTCGAAGTGGCGACGATCGTGCAATACGGCATGCAGCGCATGCTGGCCGAACAGCGCGACGAGTACTTCTACCTCACCCTGATGAACGAGAACTACGCCCACCCGGACATGCCGGAAGGCGCGGCCGAGGGCATCATCAAGGGCATGTACCTGCTCAAGGACGCCGGCAAGCCCAAGAAGGGCGAACTGCGCGTGCAACTGATGGGCAGCGGCACCATCCTGCGCGAAGCCATCGCCGCGGCGGAACTGCTCGACAAGGATTTCGGCGTGACCGCCGACATCTGGTCCTGCCCCAGCTACACCGAACTGGCCCGCGACGGCTCAGATGCGGAACGCTTCAACCGCATGAACCCCGAAGCCAAGACCCCGCGCAAGCCGTACGTGACCCAGCTGCTGGAAGGCCGCCAGGGCCCCGTCATCGCCGCCACGGATTACGTGCGCGCCTTCGCCAACCAGATCCGCGAATACGTCCCGGCGAAGTACACCGTCCTGGGTACCGACGGCTTCGGCCGCAGCGACACCCGCGCCAACCTGCGCCGCCATTTCGAAGTGGACAGGTACTACATCGCCCACGCGGCCATCGCGGCGCTGGCGGCGGAAGGGAAGATGACGGGGAAGGATGTGGCGAGGGCTATCAAGCAGTACAAGATTGATAGTGAGAAGCCGAATCCGGTTGGGGTTTGACTAAGCTGGATGGAGGGCGGCCGAGAGGCCGCCTTCGTGAGGGCTGAAAATGTTCGAGTTTCTGCAGAATCAATGAGTTATCCTCCGGATTCCTGCGAAATGGCTAACCGAATAGCGGGGGCGTCGCAACCTGGGATACTGAGGGCATATAGATAGGGCGCCGGGCCGTTTCGCAAACGGCAATTTGCTAGGGGGGCAAATGCAGCAGAGCAATGGAATGTCGCGATGAGGAGCCTTGAGTACGAGGAAAGTCTCGGGGTATCGCGCTGGTCGGGCATTGGCCTCTCCGCAGGCAATGAGTTCGATGAGTTCTTGTCTAATGGTGTTGCCGAGCGCCTTCATGACAAGACTGGGTTATTGGATTTCTCGAACCATCTGAGTGGCTTGGCAACCACTGGGTTTGCGCTTGAGAGTCTTGAGGCGATTCTCAACGCCGAATACGAAGAAGAGCGAGATTGGGCAGCAGGCGAGGCGCTTGCTGAAGCATGGCTTTCGCTCGACCACGGCGTCGTATGGCCATGGAACATGGCGTTGGATAAGCGGACGCCGAAGGCAAGTCTCCCTGGGCCGGACCTGATCGGCTTCATAACAGTCGACGGAAAAGTGCGGCTGGTCTTGGGTGAGGTCAAGAGCTCCTCGCAAGGAATATCGCCTCCTGGAGTAATGACGGGCAGAACCGGCATGACTCATCAGCTTGAGGAGCTAGCGCAAGATCTAGGGCTGCTGTTTACATTGTTGAGGTGGCTGCACGTTAGGTGTAACTCGGATTCAACGAGGGAGTTGTTCAACTCTGCAGTCGCCGTATTTATTAGCTCTGGGAACAAAGAAATCTCTCTGTTCGGTGTCCTAGTTCGTGACACTCAACCGAACGTCTTGGATCTACGCGGTCGAGGCACACACCTTTCGAGCATCGTCGACGGGCCCACGCAGTGCAGTTTGATTGCGCTCTACCTGCCTTGTCCCATTGCTGAGCTAACCCAAGCGTTATCCACAGGTGGCATCCCATGAGCCATTGGATGCTTGAGGCGCTAGGTGATTCGCGGGTTGATGCGTTGCGGCACGCCACGCGCGCTAAAGTGCTGCAGGAATTTGGTGCTGAAGAGGGCATTACGAGTGATGACTTGGTCGAACGCACTGCACAGGTGCTAGAGACCGTCGTCATGGACGTGCTTTCTGCTTCCAATTGGCAAGATGATCAAGATCAAATAAAAGTCCTGCGCTCCTCAGCATCCGATGCCTACCGGCTCTACCGCGCGTTGCCTATAAGCGCTGTGGGTCATCGCAATGCTGAAACACTGCTCAGGCTAAGTGCGCTCGCAGTGCTTGGCGATCAAGGGGCTGACGTCGCCCGCTATTTGCGCGAGATTGCTTGGCCGAATCTAAATCTGGATTCGGAAGATTGGTATGCGCGTACTTTCGGCACGGTAGTTGATGTCTGGCTACGCCTCATTCGAAAGAATGGCTGGACTGATCGTGATTTGGTGCTAGAGAGAATCGCAGCACTGCGAGACGCTCAAGCCGCTTTTGAGGCAGAACACTTAAGTCGCCTCGGCCCTGCTAGCTCAAGGGCTGGGGCGCTTGAGCTTGTGTGTCTTTATCACATCGCCAGAGCAGCCGAAGTCCTTGCTTTGTACGTGACCGAAGGTGCGGTCGATGGGAACTACCAAGTCGAACGAATACTGGATATGCACTTTGACCGGGCTATCGCTGCTTGTGGCCCTGCACTGGACTTTCGTCTAGAACCGTTGACTCGGCTGCTTGCCGCAACTGCTAAGCAGTTGGCACAAAATGCGATCTGGACAGTTACTCGTGCAGTTAATTCACGCGTAACCCGTTTCGTGAGAGAGCTTGTAGGTCGTGGGCGCGGACAAAAAGCAATTTTCGATGTCCTGCCGCCGCAGCGAAGAGCATTGGCGGAGCAAGGGCTGCTTGGTTCAAGTCGTCGCGCTGTAGTTGTAAGTCTTCCAACGTCTAGCGGCAAGACGCTTATCGCACAGTTCCGAATCCTGCAGGCATTGAATCAGTACGATTCAGAAAGAGGATGGGTTGCGTACCTCGCCCCAACTCGAACACTTGTGCGACAGGTAGCCCGCAGACTTAGGAGAGATTTTGATCCTCTCGGCGTGATAGTCGAACAAGTCAGTCCTGCATTAGAAATTGATGGCGTAGAAGCAGAAATGCTTAAGGCGGGCGCTGGCGCCGCCTTCAGAGTGCTTGTTACTACACCTGAAAAGCTCGATCTAATGCTGCGTCAAGACTGGGAGGCCAAGATTGGCAGGCCACTCACACTGGTTGTTGTCGACGAAGCGCACAACCTTCAAGAAGGGAGTAGAGGGTTAAAACTCGAGCTCCTCTTATCGACTATAAATTCTGAATGTCAGAACGCGCAGTTTCTGTTGCTCACTCCATTTATTAGCAACGCTAGAGATGTTGCGAGATGGCTCGGCGGCCAAAACTCCGAAGACGTAAGTTTGTCAGTGGATTGGCAGCCCAATGATCGAGTAATTGGGATCGTAAGACCGGAGAGGGGTGTCCCTCGCCAAAGAAATAGCTTTGGCTGCGTCTTGACGTTGGAAACCGTCCATACAACGAGAGCTACTTTGGCGATTGATTCCCAGATCAGGCTTGTTGAAGAGGCTGACTGTGGGACATTTAGCCAAATGTCAAATCCGGGAGACGTCGCTGCCGCAGCTGCCCACTCGCTGGCAAAGCGCGGCCCAGTAATAGTGATGCATTCCACGCCTCCGTTTGTGTGGTCGTTAGCCACAAAGCTGAAAGGCACTTCTACACCTAGGGCGCAGATCTCTGCTGATATCAGGCTGGTGCAAGACTTCCTGTCGCTTGAGATGGGCCAAGACTTCCCATTGATTGAGCTGCTGTCGCACGGGATTGGCGTTCATCACGCCGGTCTCTCAGACGATACTAGGTCGCTAATGGAGTGGCTCTTTGAGGCCGGGGAACTGGATTATCTCGTTGCAACGACCACAATTGCACAGGGGGTCAATTTTCCTGTGTCTGGCGTTGTTATGGCCGCTACGCAATATTTCAGGAAGGGCTTTGGTCAAGAAGACATGCCGTCGGCTGACTTCTGGAACATAGCTGGTCGAGCCGGCCGAGTGGACCAGAACGCGGTTGGTATTGTGGCACTGGCAGCTGCCAATGATGCTCGCTCAAATGCCCTGCGTGCGTTCATCAGCCGGCAGACCGGAGAACTCAATTCATCGCTAATTTTGCTCGTCCGTGAGGCTGGCGATTTGATCGATGATCTTGGGCGAATCGTCTTTTTGCGGCCCGAGTGGTCTTCGTTTTTGCAGTATCTAACGCACACTTATCAGGAGATGGGGCGCCCCGATTCTTTTGGTGACCAGGTCGAGCAGGTGCTGAGAGGCACGTTTGGCTTTGAAAAGTTGCGGGCAAGCGATCCGTCGATAGCGAATAGGCTCTTGGCTGGCATACGCAGTTATGTGGAAGAGCTTGCTAGCCCTAATCAACCCATCAAGTTGGTCGATAGCACCGGCTTTTCCCTCCAGAGCATTAAGTCTGCAATGGTGAATGCGCGAGGGCAAGGCGTAAGCCGCGAATCGTGGAGTAGCAATCTATTTGCGCACGCAGACGATGCGCTTCCGCGAATGATGGGAGTGCTGCTCCAAGTGCCCGAGCTTCGAGAGAACCTGCAGGAGGTAACAGGCGGCAGGAGCGCCGACGGAGACAAACTTGCCAGTATTCTGAAGGACTGGGTAAACGGCAGGCCCATTCCAGAGATCGCCAGCGATCATTTCGCGAGAGAAGATCGTGACGGTGTATCAACATTGACAGTTTGTGGGCAGAACCTATTCGGCAAGCTAACGCAAACTGCCGCTTGGGGACTAGGTGCATTGCTGTCGATTACGGGCGGCGATCTGGAAGACGATGAGTTCGCTCGTTTGAATAACCTAGCATCGAAGGCCTTCTATGGAGTGTCGAGCGAGGACGCAATCGCTTTGCGCCTATTGGGGGTGCCTCGCTTAGCAGCAGAACCATTAGCAGCACGCCTACGCGAAGACGGGCACAGATCCGCATCGGAGCTTAGGGGCGTCCTTCGGACAGCGGACATGAGTCTCTGGACTCAATCACTTGGTGCCGGCCCGGGAGAGGTTTACCGGCGAGTGTGGCGAATACTCGAAGGTTTGGATCAATAGGCAACGAATTCGTCTGCGTCTGGGACAGGGAATGGAGCGGTCGCATTTCTGAAAGCCCGCTCGGCCGACGAGGTTCAACTAAGAGGAAGCGGGAGCAATGGATACGGCTCTTTGCACGATCGATGGCCAGGTTTATACCGCCCTAGAGTTTGCAAGACTTCCGGCTGCGCAAATTGCGGCATTGCGGAACGATTTGGTTTGCACCGAATGTGGAGGCCCTGGCTACTTTCGTAAGGCATCGCGGAGCGGTCATGGTGCTTGCTTTGGTGCGAGGCCCCACGATGAGAATTGTGCTCTCGCTGTGCGAACCGAGGATCCATGGGGCGAGCTCGGCGATGATGTGGTGCAACGCATGGAAGCGGACGAAACTCGCATTGTCCTCAATCTTGGAGGGGGGCAAGCGGGGGCGGTGGCAAATCCGCAAGTAGATGTGAATCAAGCAAATGTCCGTGGAAGGAGATTTGTCGGCGGGGATGCGCCCCGAAGAACTCAAATGCGGCGGAATCCGGACAATCTTCTTCGTATGGTTGTTGGGTCAGAGCCTTTTCGAAGAAGTGGAATTCTTATCTCAACTGATCGCGGCGAGATACCGGCACGAGACTTTTTTGTGCCCTTAGAATCAGCTGATAGAGAGCGGCATGTAGACACGACTAGGGCGTTCTGGGGAATTCCTAGATATACGAATCTTTGGAACGGTGTCCGGATTTTCAATGCTGGCCCACGTGGCAGTCTAGGGGTCGAGCTTGCCGATGCTCTACTGGTGGCGTTAGTAGAAAAATATCAGTTAGGTGACATTACTGAGTTGCGCCAAAAGTGCGTAATGTTTGTTGGGCGCGCACGGATCACCGCTAGGAACTCTTTCATGATGACCATGGCCGATATCCATCATGTTGGCGTGATTAATTTGTGATTGAAGTGTGATAAGGCGGCAGGTTCCCATCGCATCGAAACAACCTCTTTCATGGCGGCAACGCAGCGCGGGTGTGTGTGCAAGACGTGACTCGCGCGCTGGAGGCTTTATCGTGGATCGATGAAAACATGCGGCCCGAGCGTCGAAGATGGTGGCCGGCTAAATGCGGATGGAGAGAGTAGCCAGCTCGACAAGCGAGCTAGTGCTGGTGGGGAAATGCCCAGAGTGATTCCGAGATTCGTGCTTTTAGGTGACAGAGACCATGAGATCACGCTCAAGCAAGGTTACCGCCCTCGAATACTTTGCAGGCGGAGTGCCAGCCGGCGCCATATTTAAGACCCGCGTTGAGGATCTGCGATACATAGCGAGTCTTTACGATCAGCAGCGCGCGCAAAGCATTCTGGAACTCGCGTACATTGGACTAACGGCCTACTTTGAGTCGTTCTGTAAGGATCAGTTTGGATCTCTCATCAGCATTGCGCCGACGCTTACAAAAGATCTCGCGAAGAAGGGTCAAGATACGACGATCGACATTGCTCTTATTACAAATGACCCCACCGAGCTGAAGCACCGAATCGGCTTCTATTTGTCTGAAAAGTTCGACTTTGGAACGCCGCAAAAAGTAAATTCCCTGTTCGGGGCCCTTATTTCCATAACTCCATTTTCTGCCAAGGAGCTGAAGAATTTCGACAGGATTCTTCACGACCGAAACCTGCTTGTTCATCATGGCGGCACTTACACAACTTCGTATCTCAGACAGACGCGAAAGACCATCACTGATGGCCAACCGGTTAGAGCGTTCTGGGACGGCATCGCGATAACTCCCGAAAAGTTCGCCAAGGACTGCGACTTTGTCGAGGGCATCGCTCGGGAAATGGTGATTCAATGCCATAAGGCCGTCTCAAGCCACATCAAGGTGCAAGGTATAACGATGGGCGTGGAGAGAAGAAAAGCTATGAATTTCCTAACGTGGTGGGATTAGCGACGCAAGAGTTGGCGGAGCTCGCCGCCATCCACCCGGCTGTCAGGCAGATTGGGCGGCATACCGATGCATCAGGGTTGAGACAGCCATGCGAGATGTATAAACAGTAGATTCATGGTCTGTTGATCGAAGCCGGCACCGCCGACAGCATTAGTACGTCTCAGGCGACGCCCGAATGGGCAACCCACGCCGATCGAGGAGTACGAGCAATGGGCGGTTCTAAAGATGCTACATCCGGCAACTTGCGCATCACCCGTTACATGCAACCGGGCGATACGTTCTCCGTCGAATCGGC
>NZ_BAAGSX010000006.1:0-937 GCF_054782215.1 Lysobacter terrae | reverse complement strand
GCAAACGGACTGGCACGCCACCTTCGCCGTGCCGACCGAGCGCCGCAGCTACAACGCGGCGGGTACGCTCATAGCCAAGCAGACCTGGACCTACAACCCCCGTGGCCAGGCGTTGACGGCGTCGAGCATCGATCCGGCCGCCGCCACGACGCGCACCACCACCACGACCTACTGCGAACAGTCCAACGTCACCGCCGGCACCTGTCCGCGGGTGGGGCTGGTCACCGCCATCAACGGCCCACGCACCGACGTCAACGACACCACCAGCTACAGCTACTACGCCACGGATGCCGCGACCTGCGCGACCGCGCCGGCTACCTGTCCGCACCGCAAGGGCGACCTGTGGAAGGTGACCGACGCGCTGGGCCACGTCACCGAAACCCTCACCTACGACGGCGCTGGCCGCGTCCTGTCGGTCAAAGACGCCACCGGCGTGGTCACCGACTTCGAGTACGCCCCACGCGGCTGGCTGACCGCCCGCAAGCTGCGCGGCCCCAACAACGCCAGCGAGGCCGACGACCAGATCACCCGCATCGAGTACTTCCCGACCGGGTTGGTGAAGAAGACCACGCTGCCCGACGGCAGCTACACCTCCTACACCTATGACGCCGCGCATCGCCTCACCGACATCACCGACGGCGCCGGCAACACGATCCACTACACCCTGGACAACGCCGGCAACCGCACCAAGGAAGACACCAAGGACAGCGCCAATGCGCTGGTGCGCACCCTCTCGCGCGTCTACAACCAGCTGGGCCAGCTGCAGACGCACCTCGACGCGTACACCCACGCCACCACCACCACCTATGACGCCAACGGCAACGCCGACCAGACGACCGATGCGCTGGGCCGCGTGGCCGACAACGATTACGACCCGCTCAACCGCCTGAGCCGGACCATCCAGGACCTGGGCGGCATCAACGCCACGACGCAGTTC
>NZ_BAAGSX010000005.1:0-115249 GCF_054782215.1 Lysobacter terrae | reverse complement strand
TGACGCGACGCCCCCTCACCCTGCGTCGCTAGCGCGACGCTTTCCCTCTCCCCGCAAGCGGGGCGAGGGAGGGTGCCTACCTCTATGGTTTTTTAGCCGCCGCCCAGGGCGTGCACGATCTCGATGCGGTCGCCTTCGCTCAGCGTGTGAGCGCCGTGGTCGCCGCGCGGCACGATCTCGCCGTTGACCTCGACCGCGACCCGGCGTTCGCCCAGGCCTTCGGCGTCCAGCAGTTGCAGCACCGTCAGCGCTGCGGGAAGCGAGCGCGGCTCGCCGTTCAGAACGATATCCATGCCGCCATTGTCGTCGCCCGGCGGTGCCACGGCCAGCCGCCTTGCCGCGTTGCGTCTTGTGCGCCGCGTCACGGCATGGTTCGATGCGTCGCCATGCGTCGGCGTATGCGCCGGCATGCCGGACCAACCAATAAGAAATCCACTGGGGAGAGAAAAGGAATGATGAAGAAGCCCGTCCGCTGCCTGCTTGCTGCCGCTCTGGCGCTTGCTGCAGCACCTGCGTTTGCAGGCACTTACAGCCATACGGTGTTTTTCGGCGACAGCCTGACCGACTCGGGCTTCTACCGGCCGTTCCTGATCCAGAATGCTGGCCCCAGCGCCGCCAGCGTCGGTCGCTTCACCACCAACCCGGGACTGGTGTGGTCCGAGTACCTCGCCAATTTCTACGGCACCGACGCCAGCTCGGCGTGGGGCCTGACCAACACGGGCATCGTCGCCGGCACCGGTACCAATTTCGCCGCCGGCGGCGCGACGGTGAAGCCTGGCCCGGGCTTCCCACCGGCAGTGCCCACCCAGTTCGCCCCGTCGCTAGGCACGCAGGTCGGCGCCTACCTCACGCGTAACGGTGGCGTGGCTGATCCGAATGCGCTCTACACCGTCTGGGGTGGCGCGAACGATCTGTTCTTCACCCTCAATGGCGCGATCACGCCCACGCAGTTCCTGGGCTCGGCGCAGACCCAGGTCGGCCTGATCAACACGCTGACCACGGCCGGTGCGCGTTACATCCTGGTGCCGACCATGCCTGACGTCGGCGTTACCCCGTTCGGCCTGTCCCAGGGCCCGGCGGGCTCGGCCAACATCACCGCGCTGGTGAACGCCTACAACCAGACCCTGTTCGGCGGCATCGCCCAGCAGAACCTGCGGGTGATCCCGCTGGATACCTACACCCTGCTGCACGAGATCAGCGCGAACCCCGGTGCGTACGGCTTCAACAGCGCAACCATTCCCGCCTGCGCCGGCACATCGCTCACCTGCGTGAGCGTGGGTAGCGGCCGCGCCTTCGCCGATGGCGTGCATCCGAGCACCGAGGCGCACGCGATCCTCGCCGAGTATGCGGTCTCGGTCCTCGAAGCCCCGCGCCAGATCGCGCTGCTGCCGAATTCGGAATCGATGGTCGGCCGTTCCCGCGCCGAGCGCGTCGCCGCGCATGCCAGCGCCCCCGAGGCCGATGGCATGAAGTGGTGGAGCGATATCCGCGGCGACTTCCAGCGCTACGGCGAGGGCAACGTGTATGACGGCGCCGGCCCGACCCTGACCTTCGGCGTCGACTGGAGCAGCGGCAATCTCGTCTACGGCGCCTTTGCCGGCTACGGCCGCCAGGCGCAGGACTTCGGCCGTCGCGGCGGCAGCTTCGACCAGACCGATCTCAGCGTGGGCGGCTTCGTGGGCTGGTACGGCGACAACGGCGCATGGGTCAACGGCCAGCTGAGCTGGACCAAGGCCGATTACGACATCGATCGCGAAGTGGTCCTCGGACCGACCTCGCGCAAGCACAGCGGGTCGGCCGACGGCGAAAACCTGAGCGGCGGCATCAGCGCCGGTTGGGAATTCGGCGAAGGCGCGCTGCGCCACGGCCCGGTGGTGAGCGTGCTCGCCCAGCGCATCGACATCGACGGCTATGCCGAAGACCATCCGGAGCAGTCGACCTCGCTGGCCTATCCGGACCAGAGCTTCGATTCGCTGATCGGCAGCGCCGGCTGGCAGGCGAGCTACGCGATCAACGAGCACCTCAAGCCGTATGCGCGCCTGACCTACGACCGCGAGTTCGAAGACGCGCCGCGCGAAGCCTGGGCACAGGTGCAGTCGCTGCCGGGTTCGGCGCCGTACGCGGTACCGGGCGTCGAGTTCGACCAGGACTACGGCACGTTTACGTTCGGTGCGCGCACGCGCGTGTTCGGCCTGGATGCGAACATCGGTACCAGCGTGACTGTCGGCCAGAAGGGCGGCAACAACGCCACCGTGTTCGCCACCGTGGGCGCGGGCTTCTGAGTCGCCGCCGCAACCTGCACCAAAGCTGTATCGCAAAGGGCCCGTCAGGGCCCTTTGCTTTTGCGTCCGGAGCGCGCGCGTTGCCAAGGCGTCGACACCGGGCATAGACTGCCGCCGTCGCGCGGGTGTAGTTCAATGGTAGAACTTCGGCTTCCCAAGCCGATAGCGTGGGTTCGATTCCCATCACCCGCTCCAGCTTTCGAGCAAGTCATTCGCCGCGCTCGCTCTCAGCCCGGAGCAGCGCCGCAAAAGGCAACAAAACCGTAACGGTAGTCGCGTCACAGTGACTGCCGTTTTTTCTTCCGGACGATTGGGCGTGGCACAAAGAATTTCTCACGAACCGGTGACGCTGGGCTGGCGCGAATGGGCGAGCCTGCCGCGGCTGGGCCTCGCGTCGGTGCGCTGCAAGATCGACAGCGGCGCGCGCAGTTCGGCCTTGCATGTCGATCGCTGCTGGCGCTTCGTCGAGCGCGGTGTGCCGTGGGTCGGCTTCCAGCTCAGCAACGATGGACTAGGCGAGGCGATGGTGCAGGCAGTCGCGCCGATCTTCGACGAGCGCGACGTAATCGATTCCGGCGGCCATCGCACCCGGCGCATCTTCCTGCGCACCACCTTGCAGCTGGCCGGCGTGGAGCGCGAGATTGAAATCAATCTGACCGACCGCAAGCGCATGCTCTTCCCCATGCTGCTCGGGCGCACCGCGATGGCAGGCTGCTTTACGGTCGATCCCGCCCGGTCCTACCTGCACGGGCGCCGCCGCGCCGTCGCTGCGAACCAGCGCGTCTCCCGCAGCGTCGACGTGACAGCGGTTCCCCTGTTCAACCGGCTTCCGACTTCGCATTCCAGGCTTCCATGAAACTCGCGATCCTTTCGCGCAACAGCAAGCTGTATTCGACCCGCCGCCTGGTGGAAGCCGCGCGCGAGCGCGGGCACAGCGTCCGCGTGCTCGACCCGCTGCGCTGCTACATGCGCATCGCCACCGATGGCTTCTCGATGCACTACAAGGGACGGCTGATCGCGGGCTACGACGCGGTGGTTCCACGCGTGGGCGCCTCGGTGACGCGCTACGGCTCGGCGGTGCTGCGCCAGTTCGAGCTGATGGGCAGCTATACGCCCAATTCATCCGACGCGATCCTGAAGGCGCGCGACAAGTTGCGCTGCCACCAGTTGCTCGCGGCGCAGGGCATCGGCCTGCCGGCAACCGTTTTCGGCGACAACCCCGACGACACCCACGATCTGCTGGCGATGCTCGGCCCGCCGCCGCACGTGATCAAGCTCAACGAAGGCACGCAGGGCGCGGGCGTAATGCTGACGGAGAAGCCCTCGGCCTCGCGCAGCGTGATCGAAGCGCTGCGCGGCCTGTACGCCAACTTCCTGGTGCAGGAATTCGTCGAAGAGGCGAAGGGCGCCGATCTGCGCTGCTTCGTGGTCGGCGACGCCGTGGTCGCGGCGATGAAGCGCCAGGCGCCCAAGGGCGACTTCCGTTCCAACCTGCATCGCGGCGGTACCGCCAAAGGCGTGCGCCCGAGCGCGACCGAACAAGACGTCGCGATCCGCGCCGCGCGCGCGTTGGGACTCGGTGTCGCCGGTGTCGATCTCATCCGTTCCAAGCGCGGTCCGCTCGTGCTCGAAGTGAATGCATCGCCAGGGCTGGAGGGCATCGAGGCCGCGTCCGGCGTCGACGTGGCCGGGGCGGTGATCGACTTCGTCGGGGGCCGGTCCGGGCGCCGGAGCTCCAGGCTGGCCAGCGCCGCTCGCAGTCTTAACGAAAAAATTGCCAACGAAAATTATCTTTAAAAATCAAAAAGATAATTGTTAATTGCTGGTTTTTGCAGGGGGCGGCTGGCCCCAAATAACGAAATTTTACATGCCCCTTTTAACGGACTTTTAGTTCCCGCAGGCGTAGCCTGAGCAGACCGGAATCCCGCTGCTTCCTCGTCAGTAGTCGGTCGCTGGATGACGGTAATCGGGGCAACACCCTTTTTGACCCGGATGCGGCGGCCCCGCATCCGGGTCTTCTTTTTTCGGGGTGCGGATCGAGACCGGCACGGCGTTACAGGCGCTCGCGAGGCCGCCAAACCGGCAGTCACGAGATCGTTTCCAATAGATTTGTTAATTTCACGCCCAGACGCTCCGGTCGCATGCGCTTCCGGAACCCGGCGGCGACCGCGTGGTCGAAGCCCTACCTGAGACGGAAGGACACATGCGCATCCTCGTCATCGAAGACAACCAGGACATCGCCGCCAACCTTGGCGATTTCCTAGAGGACCGCGGGCATACCGTGGACTTCGCCGCGGACGGCATCACCGGATTGCATCTGGCGGTCGTCCATGAGTTCGACGCGATCGTGCTCGACCTCAACCTGCCGGGCCTCGACGGCCTGGAGGTCTGCCGCAAGCTGCGCAACGAAGCGCGCAAGCAGACGCCGGTGTTGGTGCTCACGGCGCGCGATTCGTTGGACAACAAGCTGGCCGGCTTCGATTCCGGCGCCGACGACTACCTGATCAAGCCGTTCGCGCTGCAGGAAGTCGAAGTGCGCCTGAATGCGCTGGCGCGGCGCGGACGCGGCGTGCAGACGCGCGTGCTCAACGTCGCCGACCTCGAATACAACCTCGACACGCTGGAAGTGCGCCGCCAGGGCAAGCTGCTCCAGCTCAACCCGACCGCGCTGAAGATCCTGCAGGCGCTGATGGAGGCCTCGCCGGCAGTGGTGACGCGGCAGGAGCTGGAAACGCGCGTGTGGGGCGAGGAGCTGCCTGATTCGGATTCGCTGCGCGTGCATATCCACGGCCTGCGCGCGGTGGTCGACAAGCCCTTCGACATTCCGCTGATCCAGACCCGCCATGGCATCGGCTACCGCATCGCGCCACCGGAGAACGGCTGACGCGCCGTTGCAGTCGCATGGGGAGCGGCGGAACGTGATTCCAGTACTTCGACCGGTCGCGCGCCGCCGCGCGCGACCCAGCGCTGCCTGACATGTCCAGCGAACCCGGTTCCATCGCTCCGCGCAAGGCCAAGACGCGCTATCGGCGTCAGCTGCGCAGCCGCATCATCCTGGCGTTCGTCCTGCTGGGGTTCGGGCTGACGGCGTTGTTCGCGTGGGCGACCAATTGGACGCGCACGCGCGTGGAAGACCAGCTGGTCGAGGACATGATGAACCGCAATATCGACGAGTTTGCGCGTCGGTATTACGTGGACCCTGCGACCTCACCGGACGCCCCCATACAGCAGATACGGGCGTATGTGTTCAGCGCGGATCGCTTCGATCGCGTCCGCAGTGAGCGGCCGGAGTGGGCGGAGTTGCCCAATGGCAATCACAACATCAGCGGTACGAATCCGGACGGCACGCCCTTCTCCTACAAGTTGGCGGTCCGCAAGACGCCAAATGAGTGGTTCTTCCTGGCTTACGACATGACCCAGGCGTCGCGCGGCGAAGAGCAGTTCAATCGCGCGATCTACATCTCGGTCATCGTATTTACCCTGCTGTCTCTGGTGGTGGGGCTTTGGGCGGCCTCGCGCGTAATGAGTCCGGTCATCGAGCTCGCCAATCGCCTGCAAAAATCCGGCAGCAACCCCGAATCCGAAGCCCTGGCCGCGCATTTTCCCGACGACGAAGTCGGACAGCTAGCAGAAGCGCTGGACGACTATGCGGATCGCCTGACCCACGTCGTTCAGCGCGACCGCGAGTTCAACGCCGACGTCAGCCATGAGCTACGGACGCCGTTGGCGGTGATCAGAGGCGCGGTCGAACTGCTGCTATCGAAGCCGGAACTGGACGACCGCACACGCGCACGCCTGCAGCGCATCCAGCGCGCCGAGCAGCAGTGCACCGACCTGATCAGCGCGTTGCTCCTGCTGTCGCGCAACGAGCGTGGCCACGGCGCGACCGACGTCGCCAAGGTCGCCGAGCAGCTGCTGGACGCGCACCGCGCCCAACTGGGCGGCAAGCCGCTGCAACTGGTGCTGGAAGGGCAGGCCGGACTGATCGTCGATGCGCCCGAAGCCGCGGTGTCCGTGGCATTGGGCAACCTGATCGGCAACGCGGTGAAGTACACGACCCAGGGCGAAGTCATCGTGCGCGTGCACCCAAAGGCCGTGGAAGTGATCGACTCCGGCCCCGGCCTCAGCGCGGAGGATGCCGCCAAGCTGTTCGAGCGCGGCTACCGCGGCACGCACGCTGGCCATTCGCAAGGCGGCGGCATCGGCCTGTCGATCGTTCGCCGTCTGTGCGATCTGTATGAGTGGGATGTGCGCGTGTTGCCCGGCGGCAGGCAGGGCGTCGTGGCTATCCTCACCTTCGGTCGCGAGCCCACGTCGCGCGTATAGCGAAAAAAAGAGCCGGATGTCCCGGCTCTTTTTTATTCCTGTTGCTGCGTAGTTACAGCGGCTCCAGCCACCCGTACTTGTCCGGCGTCTTACCGTCGAACAAGCCGAAGAACAGTTCCTGGATACGGCGCGTGACCGAGCCCGGCTTGCCGGTGCCGACCTGGCGGCCGTCGACCGAGCGGATCGGCGTGATCTCCGCCGCGGTGCCGCACATGAAGAGCTCGTCGCACAGGTACAGGTATTCGCGCGGCAGATCGCGCTCGATCACCTCGATACCGTTGTCGCGTGCGAGGGTGATGATGGTGTTGCGGGTCAGGCCATTGAGCAGCGCGGCGCTGACGGGCGAGGTGTGCAGCGCGCCATCGAACACCAGGAACAGGTTTTCGCCCGCGCCTTCGCTCAGCAGGCCGGTCGAGGCCAGCGCGATGCCTTCGCCGAAGCCGAGGCGGCGTGCCTCGCGTGCGACTAACTGGCCGGAGAGGTAGTTGCCGCCCGCCTTGGCGCCTGCCGGCAAGGTATTCGGGGCGAAGCGCTGCCAGCTCGATACGCAGGCGTCGATGCCCTGCTCGACGACGCTGGCGCCGAGGTACTGGCCCATCTTCCAGGTCGCGACGGCGACGTCGGTCGGCGTATCGGCGGAGAGGCCGAAGCCGCCCAGGCCGCGATAGGCGACCGGCCGCAGGTAGTCGGTGGTGTTGTCGTTGGCCTTGATCACTTCGCGGCAGGCGGCGTTGATCTCGTCCAGCGAATACGGGATGGCCATGTCGTAGATCTTGGCCGACGCGAACAGGCGCTTGTTGTGGTCGGTGAGGCGGAAGATCACCGGGCCGTCCGGCGTCTGGTAGCTGCGGATGCCCTCGAAGACCGACGAGCCGTAATGCACCACGTGCGACATCACATGCGTGGTCGCTTCGGCCCAGCGCTTGATCGCGCCGTTGTGCCAGATCCATTCGGGGTATTGCATGGCCATGCCGGATTCTCGCGGGGGAAAAGGCGCCTAGTTTACCGCCCTGGCTTGGACGCTACGAACCTCCCTCGCCCCGCTTGCGGGGAGAGGGAAAGCGTCGCGTCAGCGACGCAGGGTGAGGGGACGTGGCGTTGCGATCCCGGCGCGGGCAGGCGGCGCCGGTGGGCAGTCGCGACACGCCGTGAATCCGTCCATGGAGGCTTGGTCAGCGGCATCCATGCCGCTGACAGTCGCGCCTGCCCACCGGCACCGCCTGCCCTCCACACATCTCGGGCGCGTCCTCGAAAAAGCAAAAGCAACGCGCTGCGCTCGCCCCTCATCTGCCCTTCGGGCATCTTCTCCCCGCTCGCGGGGAGAAGAAGAGCATTGATGCCGAAGCGGCGATCACAACGCTCGCGGTGAGCGCTGCCCGATGGGATGGGGGTGCGGAGAGCGGACCAGGATGGTCCGCGGCCCCGACTAAAGGCAGGGATGCCGTCCGGAGGGGCGGAGCACCCCCGTCCCGTCGGGTAGCGCGTCCCACCGAAGCCGACGCTTTACGCACCTCATCGGGTAGCGCGTCCCACCGAAGCTATGAAACCTGAGCGTCGTCATCCAGCCACAAAAAAGCCGCGCGGTGACCCGCGCGGCTTTCGCGTACAGCAACTTCGATCAGCGGAAGCCGGCGACCGTAGCCTTGGTCTGCACCAGCACGCGCTGGTTGTGGCTCTTGTCGTAGGTGCCCATCGGTACACCGCCGTAAGTCACCGAAGGGTTCGACCAGAAGTTCAGACGCGGGCAGCCTGCGCCCGTGCAGTTGTAAGCCATGATCGTGCGCCAGCTGTTATCCGGCGCGCGGTAGCCATGGCCGTAGGCATAAGGCGTGTTGGTCGCATCCGTGGCGGGATCGTGGCGCGCCGACTGCAGGTGGCCGATCTCGTGGGCGAAGCTGTAGTAGCCGGTGATGCAGTCCCAATAGGCCGTGGCGAACGCGGTCGCCGCCGTCGAGCCGATACCCGAGGCAAGGCCGCACGCGGAAGCATCGTTGGCCACCAGCATCATCACGTCCGCCGTGTTGGCGTCGCGTACCGCATGGACGTTGTCCATATAGCCGTCGCTGGTGCCGCGGAAGCGCGACAGATCGGTGCTCATGCCGGCGGTGGCGTAGGTGGTGGTCGAATAGTTGGCCAGCACCATGTTGATGCCGATGTTCGAGTTCAGATAGCCCTGGTTGGACTCGGCCACGGCCAGTTCGACCAAGGCCTGCATGTCGCCGCCGTAGGCGGTGATGGCGTCGTTGGTCGCGACCACCATCACGCGGATGGTCTGGGTCGGGCCCGGATCGACCGGCGTGCCGCCACCGCAATTGGTGCGGCAGGGCTTGCCTAGTGCGGACACCTGCTTGTCGCGCGCCGCCGCCTCGAAGATCGCGCGGTAAGCCGCTTCGGGATGGTCGGCCGGCATACGGTTCTCATCGACCTCGACCACCGCCGTCGCGCCATCGGGCAGCGGGCGGATGCGATACAGCTGTCCGTCCACGCGGACGTTGCCGGTGATCTGATTGCCGTGGCGCACGAGCACGACGTCGTTGAGCGGATCAGCCGCGGTTTCGCGCGGTGCATAGCCGGTCTTGGGCGCATGCTGCACGTGGCCGTACCACACGTCGCTACCGGTAGCCGTGCGCTCGGCGCGGGAGCGGTCGGCGGTGATGGTGCGGCCGCCGACTACGAGTTCGATCTGCGCCGCATCGCTGGCGCTGGCATCGACGTCGACGAGCTTGACGTCGCGCGTGCTGGGATTGCTCAACAGGCGCTCGAGGGCGCGATCGTTGCGTGCATCGGCTTGACCATGTCCGGCCACGAATAGCGGCTTGCCGGCGGCGGAAGCGGACGCGGCGAGCAGCAGGCCGGCAGCGCCGGCCAGGACGGGGAGCGATCGGTTCATTCGACGATTCCTTGTGAAGTGGCTGCGATGGCCCGATCGCAGGAACGCGAGAGCGTTCAAGGCGAGCTTCGCCAAGAAGCGCAGCCGCCGCACGTTGCGGCGCAACAGCACGGATAGGTATGTGCATGACCGTCACGTGTCGTGAACGCGTCGTGTGTCAGCGCAGATGCTTAAAACCGCACCCACCAGCACCCGAAGTAATGGGTCAGGCCGAACACCGTACTCGATGGCGTCGCGCTGTTGCTCAGCACCTGCTCTACGCGCAGGGCCACCGGATTACGTCGCACGCTGGTCTGCGGGTAGAGATTGCCGTCGACCGGCGCAGTCGCGTCGTTGCTGATCTCATCGCTGCCGGGCGCGGCGCTCGCAGGCGGAGTGCTGGTTGGCATCACCGGCACGATGTCGACCAGCGGCCGGTTCGCTACGGCGTCCAACTGCGTCCAGATGCGATACCCCGTTTCCGCCGACGTGCCCGGCCAGTGATAGAACGCGGCGAGCCGGTTCGCATCGTGCGCCTGGATCGCATTGTTCATTTCGAAGACGAGATCGTCCAGCGTACGTGCGCAGCCGCCGGCGCGGCGCACCTGCGCACCGGTGGGCGCCTCGCTGGGGGGCGCGCGCTCGACTGCGCTGACCGCTTCGCACTGGCGGTCGGTGAAGATGCTCTGGCCGTCGGCCGTCACGCAATGGCGCACCTGCGCAGCCGCGTCATGCGGCCACGCCAGCGCGAGTGCGCAAAGCAAGAGCAGGAGCAGGAGCAATAGCGGCCGTAACGACATGGCCGGCAGCCTAGCGCCGTGGATAGCGAGCGAAAAGTGCGGCGTTGCCCAGTTCGCGATCCTGCGAAAACGACAGTGGCTGCGGTTCAGGCGGCGATGAAATAGCAGCCGGCATAGCGGCGTACTTCGAAATCGACGATGCGGCCGTCGCCGGCGAACACCAGCTGCATCAGTCCGTTGTCGCGCGGCATGGCTGTCGCCGCCGCTTCAACCGAGCCAGTGTCACCCGATCCGATCCAGGCGTTGAGGAAGCGGGCATCGGCGAGCGGTTTCGCGGACAGACGCTCGAGCTGCTTCATCACCGGCAAGGCCTGGCGCTGGCTCATGCCGACCCAGTGATAGCTTTCGGCGACGCGATTGACGTCGTGCAGGGCGAAGGCGCCGACCAGATCGCGCGACAGCTGTTGCGGCGATCGCGCGCAGCCCGCGGCAGCCGAGCGCCGGCCCGGGTTCGCTTCCGGCAAGGCTTCGGACGCGTCGCGGTAGAAGTCCATGGACAGGTCGTCATCGGTCGAGCGGCTCGCTTTGTCGAGCGCCAGGCGCAAGGAAAGATCGTCGGAGATGCGCGTAGGGCGTGCCTGGAACAGCGCGCAGGACTTGTCGGTGTAAACAGAGTTGCCGTCGGCCGCCTCGCAGCGTTGGATGGCGGCCTCGCCGGAAGCGCGTACGTCGTGCGATCCCGCAGCGCCGAGCGCACCGAGGGCGACGACGACGAAGGAGGCGAATACGGAGGACTTCACGGCGCGACCGCTCATTGGAAACACGCCGCGATGTTCTGGCGTGCACGGTCAACGAGGCGTATGCAATCGACGATTCAGCCTGAACCTATGCTGTTCGCAAGCACAGATTCAGCGACGTCGAAACGCGCTCACCGCAATGAATGCGATAAGCGCGCGGTGATGCAGTGCGGGAACGGCGCGCGCCGCCGAATGCGTTACGCCAACCGCGAAAGCACGCTCACCGTCGGCTTGGAAAGATTGAGCGTGTAGAAGTGCAGCCCCGGTGCGCCGCCGTCGATCAGCCGCTGGCACAGCGCCGCGACGAAATCGGACGCGAACTCGCGCACGCTGTCGACGTCGTCGCCGAACGCCTGCATGCGCTTGCCAATCCAGCGCGGGATCTCCGCGCCGCAGGCTTCGGAGAAGCGGCGCAGCTGGGTGAAGTTGGAGATCGGCATGATGCCCGGGACGATCGGCACCACGACGCCGAGCTTGCGCGCGTCGTCGACGAAGCGGAAATATGCGTCGGCGTTGTAGAAGTACTGCGTGATCGCGCCGTTCGCACCGGCGTCGACTTTGCGCTTGAAGTGGCGCAGGTCGGCCAGCGCGTCGTCGGCCTGGGGATGGCACTCCGGATAGGCCGCGACTTCGATGTGGAAGAAGCCGTCGTATTCGGAGCGGATGAACTGCACCAGGTCCGAGGCGTAGCGGAAGTCGCCGGTATGGCCCATGCCCGAGGGCAGGTCGCCGCGCAACGCGACGATGCGGCGGCAGCCCATGGCCTTGTAGTGCAGCAGCAGCTCGCCCAGTTCCGCGCGCGTGCCGCCGACGCAGGACAGATGCGGGGCCGCGTCGAGGCCGTGATGCGCGTGCAGGCGTTCCACCGTCTCCGGGGTGTACGACAGCGTCGAACCGCCCGCGCCGAAGGTGCAAGAAACGTAATCGGGGTTCAGCGACTTGAGCCTGGCAGCCGTCTTGTCGAGTTGTGCGCGTTGCTCGTCGGTCTTCGGCGGATAGAACTCGAAGCTGATCGGGGGGAGGGGCATCGGCGGGCCATGGTGCGGATTCGCAGCAAGTCTATCGCTTCATCGCGATGAGAGGAAATAAGGAATGGCGGCAGGAGAGGCCGCCGCTTGTCCCGATCTGCGGCCGTCCGCCACGGACGGCGGCCGGCCGTCATCCGATCCCGGCCAGAAGGAACGCGCCGGGTGAGGCTGGTGCCACGTCCACACCGTGCCACGTGCCACAAGGAGCTCCTCATGCAAGTGCTTGCCCAGGCGGCCTTCCAATCCGCGTTCCGCTGCGCCTTCCGCATCTTCGCTGCCGGCTTTGCGCTGGCGTTCTTCGGCTGGCATTCGGCGCACGCCGCCACGCCGCAGACGTTCCGCGACCTCAAGGTCGAAGTGGTGGGCGAAGGCCGTCCCGTGCTGATGGTCCCCGGCCTCAACAGCGCCGGCGAAACCTGGAGCGAAACCTGCGCCGCGCTGCAGGAGGACCACGTGCAGTGCCACATCGTCACGCTGCCCGGCTTCGCCGGCCAGCCGTCGGCCACGGATGCCAACAAGCAGGCGTGGCTCGACGACATGCGCGACCGCCTGCTCGCCTATGTGGATGCGCGCAAGCTCAAGCACCCGATCGTGATGGGTCACAGCCTGGGCGGCTTCCTCGCCCTGCAGATGGCGATCAAGCAACCCGAGCGCTTCGATCGCGTGGTCATCGTCGATGCGCTGGCCTTCCTGGGCGCAGTGCGCAATCCGGCGGCGACGGCCGATGAAGTCCGGCCGATGGCGGAGGCCATGCGCAAGCAGATGCTCGCGCAGGACGAGGCGGGCTACCGCGCGGGTGTCGCCGCCAATCTGCAGGGCATGGTGCACGACCCCAAGCGCGTGGCCACGCTTGCCACCTGGGGCAATGCCAGCGACCGCACGATCACCGCGCAAGCCATGTACGAAATGATGACCACCGATCTGCGCGGCGAGTTGGGACGCATCCAGGTACCCACGCTGGTGCTGGGCGCGTGGGCCGCGTACGCGCCGTACGGCGTCACCAAGGAATCGACCGCCGCGCTATACCAGGCGCAGTACGCGAAATTGAAAGGCGTGCGCGTGGAGATGAGCGAAGGCGGCTACCATTTCCTGATGTGGGACGATCCGCAGTGGCTGCAGCAGCAAGTGCGCGGCTTCATCGCCGGCAAGTGATGCACCGTTCGCAGCATGGATCCAAGGACGGCCAGCGTGCGCTGGCCGTCTTTCTCAGTGACTGAGCTCAATCCAGGAAGGAATCCGTTTCGATGACGCGCACCGATGTCCGCTTCGCCCTGTTGAACCTGATTCCGGCGTCGCTCTACGCCGGCTTCATCGTGATCAGCTTCAGCATGATGAGCGGCTCCATGACCGCGGCCTGGTGGCTGGCGCTGAGTCTGGGCACCGGCCTGTGGCTGTTCACGGGTCTGTTGCGGACGGTGGCCGTGCGGCGGGACTGGTTCGCCCTGGGGCCGGGGCCGTTGTTGCTGCGGCTCACGGTGGGCGTGGCGATCGGTGCGTTTGCGGTGCAGTTCCTGGTGCGCGTGGTGATCGAAAGCGCGGATCGACTGGGGCTGTACCACCTTGCACCCAACGACACCTACGGACTGCGCGAAGCCATCGTGTACGCGATCCAGGTCGGCCTGATCCTGTGGCTGTGGGTCGCCGCCTGGGCCGGCTGGCATCTGCTGCGGCATCGCCGCCAGAGCGAGCTGGCGCGGCTGCGCGCGGAATCGCAGCGCAACGCGTTGGAACTCGATGCCTTGCGCGCGCGTTTGAACCCCCACTTCGTCTTCAATGCTCTGAATAACGTGCGCGCGCTGATCAACGAGGAACCGGCGCGGGCGCGCGAAGTGGTCACGCGCTTGTCGAACATCCTGCGCCATGCGCTGGAACACAGCCAGCGCGAGTCGGCCACGCTGAGCGAGGAGCTGGCCGTGGTGGACGACTACCTCGCCGTCGAAAGCGTGCACTATGAGGAGCGCCTGCGCGTGCACCGCGACATCGCCCGCGACGCGCTCGACGCGCAGCTGCCGCCGATGCTGCTGCAGCTGCTGGTGGAGAACGCGATCAAGCACGGCATCGCACGCACGCCGGGCGGCGGTGAACTGGGCGTGTCGGCGTGGCGGCACGAGGGCAGGCTGGCGATCGAGGTCAGCAATCCCGGACGTGTGGAGCAGTCGGGCGGCGGCCACGGTGTGGGCCTGGCGTATCTGCGTGCGCGGCTCGCGCGCGATCCGGGTAGTCATTTCGACCTGCTGCAGAATGGCCCACGCGTGTTGGCGCGGTTGGAGGTGGTCCAGTGAGTGCCTCGTCACGGCCGCTAAGGGTGCTGATCGTCGACGACACGCGCCTGGCGCGGCAGGAGCTGCGCACGCTGCTGACCGAAGTCGCGGACGTGGAATGCATCGGCGAGGCCGACGACGTACCCGCCGCGCAGGCCGCGATCGACAAGCTGCAGCCCGACCTGGTTCTACTCGACATCCAGATGCCGTCGGGCACCGGCTTCGACGTGCTGGAAGGCATCGATCATGCGCCGCTGGTGGTGTTCACCACCGCCTACGATCACTACGCCGTGCGCGCCTTCGATGCCAATGCGCTCGACTATCTGGTCAAGCCGGTGGTGCCAGAGCGCCTGGCGGCCGCCATCGCCCGGGCACGATCAAGGCGCGCCGCGGCGGAACCGGTCGACGCTGAGCCGCGCGCGATGCTGGGCGCCAGCGATCAGGTGTTCCTGCGCGATGGCGAGCAGTGCTGGTTCGTGGCGCTGCACGAGATCAGCCGGATAGTGGTGGACGGCAATTACGCGCGGGTGTGGTTCCGCGAGGAGAACGCCTTGCTCGCGCGCAGTCTGAGTGCATTGGAAGCACGGTTGGATCCGGCGCTGTTCTTCCGCGCCAACCGCAACACTTTGGTGAATCTGCGCATGGTCAAGAACATCGACCTGGCGGTGGGCGACGGCTACGACCTGACGTTGAAGGACGGCAGCGTGATCGAGGTATCGCGTCGGCAGGCGCGGGAGTTGCGGGACAGATTGGCGCTGTAGCGTCTTTTGGCTGCTCGTCATCCCCGCGAAGGCGGGGATCCAGGGACTTTGCTTGTCTCTGCTTTAGAAGCTGCCGGCTTCGGTGGGACGCACTACCCGCCGGGATGGGGGTGGCTCCGACCCTCCGGACGGCAGTCCTGCCTTTAGTCGGGCCGCGGACCATCCCTGGTCCGCTCTCCGCCACCCCCATCCCGGCGGGCAGCGCTAATCGCGAACGTGACGTTCGCCGCTTCGGCCCTGCGCTCTTCTTCTCCCCGCGTGCGGGGAGAAGATGCCCGAAGGGCAGATGAGGGGAGGCGAGCGCAGCGAGCTGCCTTTGCTTATTCGTAGAAGCGCCTGAGATGTGTGGGAGGGCAGGCGGTGCCGGTGGGGGCGGCGTGACTGTCGGCGGCATGGATGCCGCTGACAAGCCTCCATGGACGGATTCACGGCGTGTCACGCAGCCCCCACCGGTGCCGCCTGCCCGTCCGAGACCCCACGCTGGTCCCAGCAAAAAGCCAGAATGAAAGTTTGAAAGTGAAAGAGCCCGCAAGAAAACTTTCAATGGCAAAAAAAACGGGCGCCGAAGCGCCCGTTTTCTTATCGCGTCACAACCGTCGATCAGTAGCGGTAATGATCCGGCTTGTACGGACCTTCCACCGCCACGCCCAGATAAGCGGCCTGGTCGTCGGTCAGCTTGGTCAGCTTCACGCCGATCTTTTCCAGATGCAGGCGCGCGACTTCCTCGTCGAGCTTCTTCGGCAGGATGTAGACCTTGGCTTCGTAGCTGTCCTTGTTCGCCCACAGGTCCAACTGCGCCAGCGTCTGGTTGGAGAACGAGTTCGACATCACGAAGCTCGGGTGGCCCGTCGCGCAGCCCAGATTCACCAGGCGGCCTTCGGCCAGCAGGAAGATGCTGTTGCCATTGGCGAAGGTGTACTTGTCGACCTGCGGCTTGATGTTGAGCTTGGTCGCGCCCGAGGTGTTGAGCTTGTCGACCTGAATCTCGTTATCGAAGTGGCCAATGTTGCAGACGATCGCCTGGTCCTTCATCTGCGACATGTGCTCGAGCGTCAGCACGTCCTTGTTGCCGGTGGTGGTGACGTAGATGTCGCCACGGCCCAGCGTCGATTCGACAGTGTTGACCTCGAAACCTTCCATCGCGGCCTGCAGCGCGTTGATCGGATCGATCTCGGTCACCACCACGCGCGCACCGTAGGCACGCAGCGAGTGCGCCGAACCCTTGCCCACGTCGCCGTAACCGCAGACGACGGCGACCTTGCCGGCCAGCATCACGTCCATCGCGCGCTTGAGGCCGTCGGCCAGCGATTCGCGGCAGCCGTAGAGGTTGTCGAACTTCGACTTGGTGACCGAGTCGTTGACGTTGATCGCCGGCACCAGCAGCTTGCCCTGTTCGGCGAGCTGGTAGAGGCGATGCACGCCGGTGGTGGTCTCTTCCGACACGCCCTTCCATGCCTTGACGACGCCGGCGAAGTAGCCAGGGCGTTCGGCGTGGACGCGCTTGAGCAGGTTCTTGATCACCTGTTCTTCGTGGTTCGACGAGGGCGTGTTGACCCAGTCGGAACCATTTTCGAGTTCATAACCCTTGTGGATCAGCAGGGTGACGTCGCCGCCGTCGTCGACGACCAGCTCCGGACCCTTGTTGCCCGGGAAGGTCAGCGCGTCGAGCGTGCAGTCCCAGTATTCCTCCAGCGATTCGCCCTTCCACGCGAACACCGGCGTGCCGGACTTCGCGATCGCAGCGGCGGCGTGATCCTGCGTCGAGAAGATGTTGCACGAGGCCCAGCGCACGTCGGCGCCAAGATCACGCAGTGTCTCGATCAGCACGGCGGTCTGGATGGTCATGTGCAGCGAGCCGGTCACGCGCACGCCCTTGAGCGGCTTGGCCGGTGCGTACTCGTGGCGGATCGACATCAGGCCCGGCATCTCGTGCTCGGCGATGTCGATTTCCTTGCGGCCCCAATCGGCCAGCGAGATGTCGGCAACCTTGTAGTCGCCTTCGGTCGAGAAGGTCTTCGGTACGGCGTTCATGGTGTAGCTCCGTTGTTTGGAAGTCGTTCGCCGGAATGGCGTGACTTGCATTAACGGGCGCCGTTGTTGCGTTTGGAACCTCGCCGAGCCTGGCCGCGGGAAACTCACCGCGGTCGCAGCGCCCCTCGGCGGGGCAGGGGCGGAATTCTACCGCGTTGGGAGGTGGCGGGTCTTCATGAACAGGCGCTTGGGGAGGTGCGTTTCGGCGCTGAAAAAGCGAACGGGCCGCGTTGCGGCCCGTTCCCCCTCATCCGCGCTTCGCGCACCTTCTCCCCGCAGGCGGGGAGAAGGAAAGGCGGGGTTACTTCTTGAGACCGGCGTCCTTGCGCAGCGCTTCGGCGCGGTCGGTCTTTTCCCAGGAGAAGGCGGTGGCCTTCTGCTTCTTGCCGGCGCCGTCGGTGTAGCTGACTTCCTTCGGCTTGCGGCCGAAGTGGCCGTAGCTGGCGGTCGCCTGGTAGATCGGGTGCTCCAGGTCCAGCATCTTGGTGATGCCGTACGGGCGCAGGTCGAAGTGCTTGCGGATCAGCTTCTCGATCTTGTCGTCGCTGATGTGGCCGGTGCCGAAGGTGGTGACCGAGATGGAGGTCGGATCGGCCACGCCGATCGCGTACGACACCTGCACTTCGCACTTGTCGGCCAGGCCGGCGGCGACGATGTTCTTCGCGACATAGCGCGCAGCGTAAGCGGCCGAACGGTCGACCTTCGACGGATCCTTGCCCGAGAACGCGCCGCCGCCGTGACGGGCCATGCCGCCGTAGCTGTCGACGATGATCTTGCGACCGGTCAGGCCGCAATCGCCCACCGGACCACCGATGACGAACTTGCCGGTCGGGTTGATGTGCACCTTGTTCTTCGACAGCGCTTCCAGCCACTTCTTCGGCAGCACCGGCACCAGGATTTCCGCGCGCACGGCTTCGATCAGATCCTTCTGCTTGATGTCCGGATCGTGCTGGGTCGAGAGCACGACGGCGTCGAGGCCGAGGACCTTGTTGCCTTCATAGCGCAGGGTGACCTGTGACTTGGCGTCCGGGCGCAGCCACTTGAGCTTGCCGCTCTTGCGGACCTTGGCCTGCTGCTCGACCAGGCGGTGCGAGTAGTACAGCGGCGCCGGCATGAATTCCGGGGCTTCGTTGCAGGCGTAGCCGAACATCAGGCCCTGGTCGCCCGCGCCTTGTTCTTCCGGCTTCTTGCGGTCGACGCCCTGGTTGATGTCGGGCGACTGCTTGCCGAGCATGTTGATGATCGCGCAGGTGTGGCCGTCGAAGCCGACTTCGGAATTGTTGTAGCCGATGTCGTTGATGACCTTGCGCGCGAGCGCTTCGATGTCGACCCATGCCGACGTGGTGACTTCGCCGGCGACGATGGCGGCGCCGGTCTTCACCATCGTTTCGCAGGCCACGCGGGCGCGCTTGTCCTGCGCGAGGATCGCGTCGAGGACGGCGTCGGAGATCTGGTCCGCGATCTTGTCGGGATGGCCTTCGGAAACGGATTCGGAGGTGAAGAGGTAGCTGGTGGACATCGAGGCTTTCCTTGATTAATCCCTTCATGGGGATGAAAAGATGGCCGCGCATGATACAGCGTCAAGCTGGCCGGTGCATGAAGGGCTCATTGTGCGCTTCGAGGCGCCGCCGGGAATATCAAAAGCCATTACCTGCTGCCTAACGATCATCTGGCTGTCATAGATCCGCAGCCTGGCTGTCGCATCGCATCGTCAGGCTGCCGCCCGGAAGGGGGCAGTCGGCAATGCAAAAGCTCGAGCAACAGCTGCAACAACGGTTTCCGCACTGGTTCCGGGGGCGCCGGGCGACGCTGGCGCGGCCGCTGCTGCGCGCCATCGGCCGCTGGTCGAAGTTCGACGCCATTGCCGGGTTCCTGGCCACCAGCGGCCATCTGCGCGACTTCGAATTCGTCCGCTCCGCGCTGGATTTCCTCAAGGCGCGCTACGTCGTCGAAGCGGCCGAGCTGCGCCGCATTCCCGCCAGCGGCCGCCTGCTGATCGTCGCCAACCATCCGTCCGGGGCGCTGGACGCGCTCGCGCTGCTGGACGCGGTCGGGCAGGTGCGGCGCGACGTCAAGATCATCGCCAACGATCTGCTGTCGGCGCTGGACCCGCTCTCGGGCCTGCTGCTGCCCATCCGCATCCTTGGCGGCAAGCCCAGCGCCGAGAGCCTGCAGGGGATCGAGCAGGCGCTGCGCGAGGAGCGCTGCGTGATCATCTTCCCGGCCGGCGAAGTCGCGCGGCTGGGGCTGCGTGGCGTGACCGACGGCCGCTGGCGCCGCGGTTTCCTCCGCTTCGCCCGCACGACCGCGACGCCGGTGCTGCCGGTGCGCATCGAAACGCGCAATTCCGCGCTGTTCTACGGCGCTTCGGCGCTGTTCAAGCCGGCGGGGACCGCTTTGCTGGCGCGCGAAATGTTCGCCCGCGGTGCGCGGCGGATCGCGTTGCGCATCGGCCATCCGCTGCGCTTGCCGCAGGACGGCAAGGCGACCGAGTTGCTGCGCCAGGTGCGGCGCGAACTGCATGCGATCGGTACCCGCCACGAACGCCCGGCGCCGATCGGGCCGGAGCCGCTGATCGACGCGGTCGATCCCGCGCTGGTGCGCGCCGGGGTGGAGGCGATGGAATCGCTGGGCCGCACCTTCGATGGCAAGCACATCCGCGTCGGGCGCCTGTCCGCCGGCTCGCCGTTGCTGCGCGAGATCGGGCGTCTACGTGAAGCGACGTTCCGCGCGGTCGGCGAGGGCACGGGCTATCGCCTGGACGTGGATCTATACGACAGCTGGTACGAGCACATCGTGCTGTGGGACGACGCGGCATCGAAGATCGCCGGCGCCTATCGTCTCGCCCGCGGCGCCGCGGTGCTGGCCGAACGCGGGTTGGCCGGCTTCTACACCGCCTCGCTGTTCGACTACGCGCAGGACGCGCTGCCGCGCCTGCGCCAGGGCATGGAGCTGGGGCGCAGTTTCGTCGCGCCCGAGTACTGGGGCAGCCGCAGCATCGATTATCTGTGGCAGGGCATCGGCGCGTACCTCGTGCGGCATCCGCAGGTTCGCTATCTGTTCGGACCGGTATCGATCAGTGCCGCGCTGCCGATCGAGGCGCGCGAACAGATCGTCGCCTACTACGCGCGCTATTACGGCGCGGGCGAGCGCTGCGCGGAATCGCGCCAGCCCTTCGTGTACCGCGCGGCGCCACCGCAGTTTGGCGAAGACCTCGACGCGGCGATGGCGTTCCGCGTGTTGAAGAACAATCTCGATGCGCTCGGCGCCAGCCTGCCGATGCTCTACAAGCAGTACACGGACTTGTGCGAGCCGGGTGGGGCGCGCTTCCTCGCGTTCGGCGTGGACCCGGCCTTCAGCGATTCCGTCGACGGGTTGATCGAGGTCGACATGAGCTGCCTGCGTCCGAAGAAGCGCGAGCGCTACCTCACTCCTGCGGAGCCGCGCGCGACCGAGGTGACCGAATGACGTCCGCTATCGCGCCGCTGGCTCCTCGTCGGCGCGCGGTATTCGTCTCCGACGTCCATCTGGGCTCCAAGCATTGCCACGCGGCGGAATTCGCCGATTTCCTTGCGGCATTGCGCTGCGATCGTCTGTACCTGGTCGGAGACATCGTCGATCTGTGGTGGCTGGCGTCGCGCCGCGCGATCTGGAAGGACGCGCACAACCGCGTGGTCGAGGCGCTGCATGCGCTGCGCCGTGCGGGGACCGAGATCATCTATGTCCCGGGCAATCATGATCGTCCAGTGCGGCGTTTCTGCGGGCTGGTGCTGCCGCGCATGGCGATCCGGCGTCGCACCATCCACGTTACCGCCGACGGCCGCCGTTTGCTCGTCGTGCATGGCGACGACTATGACTCGGTCACGCACTTCGGTGGTTTGCAGGAAGAGTTCGGCGACTGGCTGTACTACCGGATTCTTACCGGGAACCGTCTGCTGAACTTCTGCCGTCAGCGCGTGGGGCTGCGCTACTGGTCGCTAGCGGAGTTCCTCAAGCGCCAGAGCGGTGCGGCTGAGCGCTATATCGCCCGTTTCGTGCAGGCGGGCTTGGACGATGCGCAGCGTCGTGGCGTGGACGGGATCGTCTGCGGGCATATCCATCGTGCGGGGCTCTTCGAGCGCGATGGCTGTGTCTACGCCAACGACGGCGACTGGGTGGAGAGCCTGACGGCATTGGCCGAGGATCCGGATGGCACGCTGCGCTTGCTCGCGCATACCGGCGAAACCTTGGCATTGTTGCCGCCGCGGCTAGTTTTGAGCGTAGACGAGCGGGGATTGCCGCAGGCTGCTTGACGTTGCGCTTTGGGCTTCCCAGTGGGAGGGCGGTGCCGGTGGGTCTGCGTGACACGCCGTGAATCCGTCTATGGAGGCTTGTCAGCGGCATCCATGCCGCTGACAGTCACGCAGACCCACCGACACCGCCCTCCCCCCAAACATCTCCGTTGTTCGCCGAAAGCACACGCAACGCAAGCCCTTGGCTCTTCTTCTCTCCGCGTGCGGGGAGAAGATGCCCGAAGGGCAGACGCCCCGACGGAAGCACCCTTGGGGTGTGAGGGGCGAGCGCAGCGAGTGCTTTGCTTTTTTTGCCAAAGCATCCGAGATGTGTGGGGCGGGCAGGCGGTGCCGGTGGGCAGGCATGACTGTCGGCGGCATGGATGCCGCCGATCAAGCCTCCATGGACGGATTCACGGCGTGTCACGACTGCCCACCGGCACCGCCTGCCCGCAGCGGGAGCGCATGGCTACCGCATTTCGGTGAGCAAGAGTGCCCTGACGAAGCTCATGAAAAGCCGCGCTACGAACGCGGCAGCGCGGCCACGCGGGTACGCAGGTCTTGAGCCCACGGGTGATTTCTTCCCCAGCCGTCGGTGAAGATCTTCAAGGCGACGGCGTAATGCTCGCGCGCTTCACCGTAACGATGCTGGCTCGCGCGCAGCTGGCCCATGCTGCGTTCGATGATGCCGCGGCGGACGTTGTTGGCGGGCAGGGTGTCGCGCGCCAACTCCAGCCCTTCGCGAAGATAGGGTTCGGCGCGCGCAGGCTCATTCTTCTTCAGGTACGCGCGGCCCATCGTATCCAGGAGCAGGATCACATAGGCCTGCCGGCGTCGACCGTTGCGGTCGACCGAATTCAACGCCTGCTGCAGCAGCGGAATCGCCTCATCGGGCTTGCCCAGTTCGACCAGCGCCTCGGCGACGCGATTCATCGAGTAGTGCGTCCAGTTGTGATCCGCGCCCTGCACGCGCATGCGCCCAGCCAACGCGCGTTGCAGCAGCGGCAGTGCCTTCGCCGGCTGGCCCCGCTCCAGCCGGATCAAGCCGAGGTAGTGCACAGCCGTCAGCGTGCGCGGATGGTTGTCGCCGATGGTCTCGACCAGGCCTTCGTGGATGTGGCTGAAGAGCGCATCGGCTTGGTCATACTCGCCGCGCATCATCAGCATGTCGCCGAGCGAAACCTGTCGCCACAGATATTCGGGGTGGTCCGCGCCGAGCTGGCGCTTCGAGCGCGCCAATGCATCCTGCAGCGCGGCGAGTGCCTCGTCCCAGCGGTTGGTTTCGGTGTACAGATCGGCGAGCGTCGCATCGATCTCCGCCAGGGCGGCCGGTGACTTCAGCGAGGCATTGCGCAAGCCGCGCAGTTCGCGCACGGCGGATTCGAAGTGGTCGGTTTCGTACAACATCATCGCGTGTTCGCGACGCGCGCGCAGCGTACGAGTGCTGTCCGGGCCGTATTGGTGCGACAGCATCGGCAGCAGGTTGCGATACAGCGTATCGGCGCGTGCGTACTGCGCGTCGTAGGTCAGCGCCAGGGCCAGGAATTCGGCGGCGTCGAGGGTCTGCGGGTCGGCCGGGCCCAACGAACGACGGGCGTCCGCGTAAGTGCGCTCCAACCGCAGGCGTGCCTGTCGCCAGTGCCCTTGTCCAAGCCAGGCGCGACCGATGGACAGGCCGATCTGCGCACGCGCCGCGGGCTGATCCGGGAACCGTTCGTCCAGCCGCTCCTCGGCGCGTGTCAACACGTCGCCGATGTCCTCGTCCATGCGATAGGGATCGGCGATGGCGAGCAGGTCATCGTTGATGAAGCGGTTGACCTCGCGCGTGGCTGCGGCGTTGCGCTCGGCGCGTTGCCATTGCAACGACGTCGCCACGATGCCGGACACCAGTGCGAGGCCCGCCCCGGCAACGGCGAAGGCCAGTGCGGGTTCGCGTTGCGTCCAATGGCCGAAGCGCTGCCAGACATTGAGCGGGCGCGCGCGGACCGGTCGGCCTTCCAGATAACGGCCGAGGTCGTCCGCCAGCGCGCGCGCGGTGAGGTATCGCTGCAGCGGCGAACGCGCCAGGCATTTGCGGCAGATCGACTCCAGGTCGCGATGCACGTCGGCGCTGCGGCTGAGCCGGCGTACGCGTCCTTCGCGTACCAGGCGCAAGGTCTCCTCTGCCGTGGGCGCGAGGAACGGCGGCGTGCCGGTGATGCATTCGTAGAGGATCGTGCCCAGCCCCCACACGTCGGTAGCGGGCGTCAGCACTCCGCGTTGCGGGTCGGCCTGCTCTGGCGCCATGTAGCTGGGCGTGCCGAGCACCTGTTCGTTCTCGATGCTCAGGCTGTGGCCGAGACGTCGGGCCAGGCCGAAGTCGGCGATCTTGGGTTGCCCGGTGTGGTCGAGCAGGATGTTCGAAGGCTTCAGATCGAGATGCAGCACGCCGAGGCGATGCGCGTAGTCGGCCGCTTCGGCGATGGTCCGCACCAGCGTGCACGCATCGCGGGGAGGCATCGCATGCACGCGATCGAGGCAGTGATCCAGCGTCTCGCCGCGGACCAGCTCCATCGCGTAGTAGATCAATCCATCCTGCTCGCCGATCGCGTACACCGCGACGATGTTGGGGTGGTGCAGCCCCGCGGCGCTCTGCGCTTCGGACTTGAACATCGCGATGAAGTCCTGCGACGCCCAGGGCCCGGCGGAGAGCAGTTTGATCGCGACCTCGCGATCCAGCGATGCCTGGCGTGCGCGATAGACCGCGCCCATGCCGCCTTCCCCCAGCCGCTCCAGCAGCTCGAAGTCACCAAAATGGCGCTGTGTCGAATCCCCCAGGTCCAGTTCCAGCGTCGGCGAATCCGTGCGCGAGCCGCGCTCAAGCAGAATCCCGGGAGACTCGTGCGTCGACAGCCCGAACGCCATGCGCACCAGGCCCGGATCCGGCGCGCGGGGTGTCTGCGTGTCGCGCGGCGTCATGGCGACGACGCATGCGTCGCGGATGGCTTCCTGTGCCTGTGGGGGTCAGAGCGTGCGCGCGGATCGCAGTTCATCTCAGCTGTCGAGGTGCTTCAACGCATCGCGCAGATCGTGCAGTTCCGACTCGACGGCTTCCGGTCCTCCGCAGGTATCCGCCAGTTCTTCGCGCACGCATTCGCGCAGCCGCGCGCGTAGCCGATGCACGGCCACCGCGACCGTATTGGCGCGCAAGCCCGTGGCATCGCTGATGCGCTGGTAATCCTCAGCCGCCGGGCGCTCGCCGAGGAAGGGACTGAGCTGTTCGAACAGCGCACTCTTGCCGGCGCGCGCCGCTTCCTCGCGCAGGCGCACGTAGCTGCGTTCCAGGACGGTCATCGCCCATGCTCGCTGGAAGACCTGGTCCGGGTTCTCACCGTCGGGCGCCTCCAGCAGTTCCAGCGCATGGCCGCCATCGGCGCGCATCGTGCCGCCACGCTTGAGTGCGTGCGCGGCGTCGTGGGCGCTGATCAGGAAGCGGCGGATCGCGATCAGCAGGAAGGCACGAAAATGCCCGCGGTCGCGATCGGCATCGGCATCCCAGCGGCCTTCGAGGAAGCGGGCGAAGAATTCCTGGGTTAGGTCTTCCGCATCGGCGTGCGAGTACCCGTGGCGGCGAACGTAGGCGAGCACGGGTGCCCGATAGGCCCGGCAGATTTCCTCGAGCGCGCGCCGGGACGTGCCTGGATCGCGTGCATCGAAGATGAGGCTCCAGCGTGTCGTTGCGAACCGCGTCATTTCACTCCTGCACCTTTCGTGCCTGCGCACGCGGTGCCCCAAGCGGGAACAGGCGTCAAGCAGAGTCCGTGCGGCGCTTCCATGCCAGTACCGGATCGGGTGACGTGGCTTTCGGAATTCCTAACGCTCGTGCCGTCGGGCCTGGCGCGGGGCTGCGCTTTGCTGGCTAGAGGTCACGGGCGCCGGTAGCATCGATGCATGGACTCACTTACTCACCTCTTCGTCGGCGGCGCCATTGCGGCGGCCCTGGCCCCAGCCTCGCAGCGTCGCGCAGCGCTGCTGGCGGGCGCCGCCCTCAACACGATCCCCGATCTCGACGTATTGCCGCTGCTGCTCAGCGACGATCCGGTCTCGCGCATGGTCTGGCATCGCGGCGTGACCCATTCGCTGCTGCTGTTGCCGTTCGTCGGCTGGATGTTGTGGGCGTGGTTTCGCGGCCGCGGTGGGCGCGTGGCGCAGGCGCCAGGACGATGGTTCTGGATATTCCAGTTCGGCTTGCTGTCGCATCCGCTGCTGGACGCCTTCACCGTCTATGGCACCCAGTTGCTGTGGCCGCTGCCGGTGGCGCCGGCGATGTGGTCGAGCCTTTTCATCATCGATCCGGTATTCAGTCTGTGCCTGATCGTCCCGTGCGTAGTGGCCTGGTTCGCGCGCGAGCGTCTCGTGGCCCAGCGCACGCTCGTTGCCGGCCTCTTTCTGGCAGTGGCGTATCTGGGACTTTCCCAAGTGGCGAAGCGGCAGGTCGAGCGCGACGCCGAGCAGGCGCTCGCGGCGCGCGGCCTGGGCGATACGCCGCACTTTTCGACGCCGATGCCGTTCAACGTCCTGCTCTGGCGTGTGGTGGCGCTCACGCCCAATGGATTCGTCGAGGGCGAGCGCTCGTTGGTCGCCGATCGCGGACTCATGGAATTCCACGAGTACCGCAGCGACACCGCGGCGCTGAAGTCCGTGAAGAACTATCGCGCGGTGGAGCGCCTGCTGTGGTTCAACCACGGATTCATGAAGGCGCAGCAGCGGCACGGCCTGCTGGTCTTGTCGGACTTGCGGATGGGCTCGGAGCCCGATTATTCGTTCCGCTTCGCGGTGGCTCAGCGCGACGGCGCGGGCTGGCGGGAAATTCCACCGCAACAGCTGGCCTGGCCGTGGGAAGCCCGACGCCGGCTCGATGCGATGTGGCGGCGCATTTGGCAAGCGCCGCCGACATCGCAGTCACGTCCGGCAGCTCGTTCGGAGGCTGGCCGGGCTGTCGAGCCGTGAGTGGGGTTACGGGGTGTTGGCGCTGCGGCGATTCTCTTCGAGCACTGCCAGCATTGCGCGCGCCTTGGTATCGGGCGAGGCCGCGATCAATTCGCCACGATTCATCAGCTGATCGTAGCGGCCTTCGCCGATCGCCTTGCGCAGCTTCGCCAGGCTGCGGTCGTAAGTGTAGGGATACTCGGCGAACGAGGTGCGGACGCCGAGGAGCATGTTGACCTTGCGCTCGCTGAGCCCGGTTTCCTGGGCGAGCTGCTTGCAGGGGTTGCCGCCGGCCAGCGCCGGAGCCGAGATGGCCATCAATGCGGCCGCTAGGATTGTGAGCCTAGTGTTCATGGGGTTGCCTCCTGTTGAGTGCATCGTCGATGTGCTGACTCGACGAGAAACGCCCGGGACGGCTGCGGCTAACGTCGCTGTGGGGGGCGGTCCCGTACTGCCTAATTCTGCAAACGCGCGATGCGATTACATCGCCCATAGGACGTTATTACTTTCGGCGGCAGGAACAAGGTTCGTGGTCGTCGCGACAATGCGCGCACATCGATACAGCAACAACGATCAACGCGCGCGCCGCGATGCGGGCATTTGCGCATCGCGTCGAAAGATTTTCGTTTCAGTTGCGACCTTCACGCATGACTTTGGTCATGTGCCTTCGTGCGGCACGAATCATGTCGCCAAATTGATTCAAGCGGCCGCAGGAAGTTGCGGTGCGATGCCCGCCGCCAATGCGTCGAAGTATTCGCGCGTGAGCCGCAGCTGCGCATCCGCCGATTCAGCCTGATTGACGACGGCGCGGAAGGTCGCGTTTTCGGGGCGATCCTTCGCATACCAGCCCAGATGCTTGCGGGCGATGCGTACGCCGGCTTGTTCGCCGTAGAAGGCATGCAGTTGTTCGAGATGTGACAGCAGGATGTCGCGCACTTCGCTTAGCGACGGCGGGGGCAGCAGTTCGCCGGTAGCGAGGTGGTGCGCGATTTCGCGGAAGATCCATGGGCGGCCTTGTGCGGCGCGGCCGATCATCACCGCGTCGGCGCCGGTGTGTGCGAGTACCTGGGCGGCCTTCTGTGGCGAATCGATGTCGCCGTTGGCGATCACCGGGATCGACAAGGCGGCCTTGATGGCGGCGATCGTGTCGTACTCGGCGATGCCGGTGTATTGCTGGTCGCGGGTGCGGCCGTGCACCGCCAGTGCGGCGATGCCGGATGTTTCGGCGATATGGGCGATGGTGAGGGCGTTGCGCTGTTCGGCGGCCCAGCCGGTGCGGATCTTGAGCGTAACCGGCACATCGACGGCGCTGACGACCGCTTCGAGAATGCGTGCGACGAGGGGTTCGTCGCGCATCAGTGCGGAGCCGGCCCAGGCGTTGCAGACCTTCTTCGCGGGGCAGCCCATGTTGATGTCGATGATCTGGGCGCCGTGGTCGACGTTGTAGCGGGCGGCCTCGGCCATGACTTCGGGGATGGTGCCGGCGATCTGGACGCTGATCGGGGCGGGTTCGCCGTCGTGATCCATGCGGTGGCGGGATTTCGCGGTGTTCCAGAAGCGTGGATCCGACGTGGTCATTTCCGACGCGCACAGGCCGGCGCCCAGGCGCTTGCATAGCACCCGGAAGGGTTTGTCGGTGACTCCCGCCATGGGCGCTAGGAGCACGCGGGGGGCGATGTCGAAGGGGCCTATCCGCATGGGGCGAATTGTAGGCTGCCGCGGCCGCTGAGCCACGAAAGCTCGAGCTGCCCGGGAGAGAGGCCGGCGCCGGTGGGCAGTCGTGACACGCCGTGAATCCGTCCATGGAGGCTTGTCAGCGGCATCCATGCCGCTGACAGTCACGCCTGCCCACCAACGCCGTCCTCTCCTGACATATCGCGGGTGCTTCAAAAAAAAGAGCAGTGCGTCAGCGGCCGTTGATGAAGGAAGCGACCGCGGCCCGTACAGCTTCGTCGTTGTCGAGGCCGCCGTGTGTAGTTGCGCGGGTGGCGGCTTCACCGGCGCGCCAGCTGAAGCCGGGGCAGCGCAACTGTTGGATCTGGCCGCCCCAGGCGTGTGTGGGTAGGGCGGGGATCAGGTGTTTTTCCATGCCGAGGATCGGCGTTTCCTTGTGTCCTTCGAACGAGCGCGACACCAGGTACAGCAATGAATGGCCGTAAGGCTTGCAGGTGTCGTCGGCGCGCTCGGCGGCATCGGTGAGATTGGCGAGCAAGACGGGTATGCGGCGAGTAGCGATCGCTGCGCCGAGGTTGCGGTCGAATTCGTCCAGGCGGACCGCGGCCGCCAGCAGGCTCACCGAGGCGACGTCGAAACCGGCTTTGAGCGCCGCGGCGCCGAGGTGCGACTGGACGATCGAACCGGCGGAATGACCGATCAAATGCAGGCGCAGCGGCGGCAGGCTGGCGCGTGTGGTCGGGCGGCGTAGCAGCGACAGCAGTTGCGCCACGCCGGCGTCGCGGGCTTCGGAGATGTCGCGTGCGTTGTCCTTCATCTCGTTCCACAGCAGGCGCCCGGGCTGGCGCGCCAGTCCTTCCAGGCGTTCGTTCCACCACTCGCGCAGTTCGTCCTTGAAGCGGGTCCAGCGCTCGCCGCCGGTTTTTTCGGCTTCGCCGCGCACCACGTCCTCGAACAGATTGCCCAGGGTCTGGAACGCGCCGGTTTCCCACATCAGGAAGATCGGGAAGATGCGGTTCGAGTACAGATATGGGATCCACGCGCGCGCCGTTTCGGCCGCGGTGTCTTCGCTGGTCAGGCCGCCATGTGCGTACAGCGCGATGTCGATGTGGCCGTCGCGGTGGGCGTTCCAGAGCGTGGCCGCGTGCGGCAGGTGATGTTCGACCAGCAGGCGCAGATCGTCGGGGGTGGTGCGGAAGCGGCCGCGGTCGCTGAGCCGGCCTTCGTTCTCCATGTCGATCACGAACGGTGCGATCTCGTGATAGGCGAGGGTGGCGTTGCGCGAGATCTGCACGTTGCCGGCGGCGTCGGTGCGTAGCGACGGGGCGCGGGCGACGTGCTCGTGCTCGGTCGTGAGGGCGCCCAGTTGCACCACCCAGCAGTCCATCGCGTTCGCCAGCCAGTCGCCGTAGGGCAACACCGCGAAACCACCGCGGCCCCAGGCCGGTCCCCATGAGTTCTGCACGACGAAGCCGTCGCAGGTATAGCCGACGATCGCGAAGGCGTGGCCCTGGTCGCGCGCGCCGGTGCCGGATTGCATGACCGGGATTTCGCCGATGGCCGTCGGTGCCGGTGAGCGCGCGCTGCGCAGCAATGCGTCCCAGCCGGTATGCGTGTAGGTGCTGGCGTAGATCGCGCCGACTTCGGTCAGGGCGACGTGCATGTCGCGGATGTTCTTCGGGTCGATGCGGTAGTACGCGCCCATCGGCCGCTTCACCGCGTCGAGCCACCAGTCGGACTGATCGTTGCTGGCCCTCGGCATCTGCAGGTTGCGCCACAGGCGTTCGGCGCTGGCGCCATGATGCGACCAGCCCTTGAGCGCGCCGCGCAGCGACGAGCCGCTGTCGGTTTCGTCGCCTTCGTCGGCCCACTCGTCGTAGCGGCGCGCCATGCTGTAGAGCATGAAGCCGGACATCATCTCGACCGGGCGCTGCGCGCGATCGAGCAGGTATTCGATCACCGTGGCCAAGGCGAAACCGGTGCAGGCGTTGGTCTGTCCCTGTTGCTTCACCGGCTTGGGATCGTTGGGCATCATCGCGTCGCGTGGCGCGATGGCGATGTTGGGGCGGTATTCCCAGTCGCGCAGATCGACGGCGTCGGGGCGCACGTTGCGGCGGCGCAGGTTCTCGCGGCGAATTTCGACGATGGGGGTAAAACCCTGGCGTCCCGGCGGCAACGTCGCGCGCTTGCGGAGACTGCGCTTGCGCCCGCGCTCATCGGCCAGGATGTCCTGCCATTGCTCGTAGGCGTCGGCAAGGCGCTTGTCGTAGCCGTTCGCCGCGAAGCCCGGTCCGTTGTAGCCGCGTGCGAAGGCCTTCCAGTTGCGGCTGCGCAGCGCCGGCAAAAACGGCGGCCGCGACACGAACTTGACCAGCAGTGCCAATTGTCGGGTCGCGCTTTCGTATTGCTGGGCGACGAAGGCCTCGACGTCGGCGCAACCGCAGTAGGGATAGTTGAATCCCATGATTTGGAACATCCCCCAGCTCGCCGACTGCAGCGCGGCGATGCGATCGAGGCGGCATGCTGCCTCCAGCCGGCGCCACTCGCCGGCGAGCGAGCCGGCGTATTTGCGCGCGCTCCATTTCGGATAGCTGAGGTCGGGATGTTCGCGGCTGTAACGGCCACCGGTGAGGCGATGGAAGGCGTGACCTTCGAACAGGACCTTGGGTTTGTCCGAAGGCGCCGGCAGGAAGCCGTCGCCTTCCGACTCGACCTGCGCCAGCGCGCGCAACGTGGCCGGGTCCAATTCCAGTGCCAGGGCGAAATCCAGCCAGGACTGGTCCGCGATGCGGCGCTTGTCGGCCGCGTTGTTGCGGGGTGCGATGCTCATGTGCGTCTCCCTGCTCCGATCCGTCGACATCCTTCACGCGGGCGCCGTGCCGTCGATGGCATCCGCTTCCTGCGCAGTGAAGCATGCCGCGACTACGGCGATGTGTGGGCGTGAATTTGCATGCCAGGATGCCGTTTCGTCGTCGCCGAGCCTGCGACCGGAGCAAGCTCAAGGTCGCGTTCGCGCCCCTTGGCAGGGCTGCATTTCGCGCCCCTTGGCGGGGCCGCATTTCGCGCCCCTTGGGCAAAGAAAAAGGGCCGCATTCGCGGCCCTTTCGAGTGCTGCTTGCCCCTTTCGGGGTCGGGGTTGGGTCAGCCGCCGAAAGTGGTCAGCACGCCCGCGATCGTCGCGGTCATGAAGGTGGCGATCGAGCCGCCGAGCACTGCCTTCAGGCCCAGGCGGGCCAGGTCGTGGCGACGCTCCGGAGCGAGGCCGCCGATGCCGCCGATCTGGATCGCGATCGAGCTGAAATTGGCGAAGCCGCACAGTGCGTACGTGGCGATCAGCTTGCCTTGCGGGGTCAGCGTCGTGCCGGGCACCTTGCCGTTGATGATGTCGGACAACTGCAGATAGGCGATGAATTCGTTGAGCACGATCTTCTGGCCGATCAGGCCGCCGACGGTGGTCGCGTCCTGCCACGGCACGCCGATCACCCAGGCGATCGGCGCCAGCACGTAGCCGAGCAGCGTGCCCAGGTCGGTAGGCTTGCCGAGCGTGTGGGCGATGCCGGTGACTTCGCCCGCCCAGGTCAGCGGCGCGTTCAGCAGCGCGATCAGCGCGGTGAAGGCCAGCAGCATCGCGCCGACGTTCAGCGCCAGGCGCAGGCCGTCGCCGGCACCCGCGGCGGCGGCGTCGATGACGTTCGCCGTGCTCTTCTCGACTTCCATCTTCACCTTGCCGCGGGTCAGCGGTTCGCCGACTTCGGGGCTCAGAATCTTGGAAATCACGAGTGTGGCCGGTGCGGCCATGATCGAGGCCGTCAGCAGGTGCTTGGCGTAGAACGCCTGCTGCACCGGATCGCTGCCGCCGAGCATGCCGACGTAGGCCGCGAGCACGCCGCCGGCGATGTGGGCCATGCCGCCGACCATGATCGTCAGCAGTTCCGACTGTGTCATGCGGCTCAGGTACGGACGGATCGTCAGCGGCGCCTCGGTCTGGCCGATGAAGACGCTGGCGCACACGCTGGTGGTTTCCGCGCCGGACACGCGCATCACCTTGGTGATCGCCCAGGCCATGCCGCGCACGATCCACTGCATCACGCCCAGGTGGTAGAGCATGCCCATCAGCGCGGCGAAGAAGATGATCGTCGGCAGCACCTGGAAGGCGAAGATGAAGCCGAACTTCGCCGGCTTGGACAGGTCGCCGAAGATCAGCTGGGTGCCGACCCCGGTGAACTCGAGCAGCTTGACGAAGCCGCGGCCGAGCGCGTCGAACACGTCCTTGCCGCCGGGCACCAGCAGCACAAGTGCCGCGAAGGCGATCTGCAGGGTCACGCCGGTGATGACCAATTTCCAGTCGACGGATTTCTTGTTGTTCGAGAACAGCCAGGCCAGCCCGATGAGGACGGCCAGGCCGAACAGGCCGAAGGCGGCGCGTGCAAATGCTTCCACTGAATTCCCCTGTGCCAGTGACGGCGTGAAGGGCGCAGGGTAGCGGGTGGCCGCCAAGCCGGGCAACCAAGGTCCGCCAGAGGCGCCGTCAGATGGCTGGGGCGGAGCTTTGGCCTGCCGCGGCGTTCAGCTGTCGCGCGCGATGACGCGGTTGCGGCCCTCGCGCTTGGCCTCCTGCAGGCGCTGGTCGGCGCGCCGCAGCAGGCGCGACAGGTCGGCGCCCTCCTGCGGATACGTGGCGATGCCGGCGCTCAGGCTGAGGCGGAACGGCTCGCCGCCGCGCTCCGGCTCGAACGGGCGCTGCAGCAGCTGCCTGCGCAATTGGTCCACGCGCTCCCAGGCGCTGCCGATCGGCTTGCGCATCAGCAGCACGAATTCCTGGCCGCCGATGCGCACCAGGTTTTCGCCGGGCTCGGCGCCCTCGCGCAGGATCGACACCACGTGCTTGAGTGCGCGGTCGCCGGCACGATGGCCGGCTTCGTCGTTGACGCGCTTGAAGTGGTCCAGGTCGATCAGCGCGAGCGAGAGGGTGCTGCCGTCGCGCTGCACCGCATCCATCACCCGCGGCACGCGGTGCAGCAGCCAGACGCGGTTGGGCAGGCCGGTCAGGCCATCGGTGCCCGACATTTCCACCACGCGCTGCATGCGGAAGGTCACCATCACCGTGATCAGCGTGGTGATCGCCAGCAGCACGATCCGCTGCAGCTGGGTGCCGACGGTCACGGCGCCGTAGTCGGCGGAAATCAGTTCCTCCGGGGAGGAAGCCGATGCGATCGCCACCGTCGCCAGCACCGCGTATTCGACCAGCGCGAGCGCACCGGCGAAGATCGTCACCCGTGCATCGCCGCGCAGGGCGGTCAACACCAATGCGAGCAGGTAGCAACACCACACCACCATGCTGTTGAGCCCGGATGGCAGGTGGTTCATCGCCAGAACCACCAGCACCAGCGTCGCCGCGGTGACGTCGAAGGCGGAGCTGGCGAAGGGCAGCCAGCGGTGCTGGCGCTGCCGGTGCGCCAGCGCCAGCCAGACCTGCGCGAACACATTCACGAAGACCGCGCCGCCCAGGCCGATCATGGTCTCGCGGATGCTGCCGCCGCCCGCCGCGTTGATCAGCGGCAGCAGCAGCAACAGCAGGGCGATGACGGCGCGCAGGCGCGCGGCGATCAACTCGCCGCCGGAGCCGACTTCGAGCATCACTTCGTCGGGTTGTGCGAACAACAGCCGCAGCGTGTCGCGGATCTGGCGTAGCAAGGCCTGCACGAGTCTCCCCAGACGGATCGGAACAATCCGATGATGGCGGCGGTAGCATGCACGCCCTTGCGGACGATTTCACGGAGTTCCCATGCAATACCGTCGTCTAGGCTCCTCCGGCCTGCAGTTGTCGGCCCTGTCCTTCGGTGCCTGGCTCACCTTCGGCGCGCAGATCGGCCGTGGGGCGTCGCGCGATCTGGTCGCCGCCGCCTGGGACCACGGGGTCAATTTCTTCGACAACGCCGAGGGCTACGCCAACGGCATGGCGGAAGCCGTGATGGGCGATGTCATCGCCGACCTGCGCCTGCCGCGCGATGGCTACTGCGTGTCGAGCAAGGTGCTGTTCGGTTCCGCCGTCGATCCGCGGCCGACGCAGCGCGGGCTGTCGCGCAAGCACGTCACCGACGCCTGCCACGCCGCGCTCAAGCGTCTGCGCGTGGACTATCTCGATCTGTATTACTGCCACCGTCCCGATCCGGACACGCCGGTCGAAGAAACCGTCTGGGCGATGGACGCGCTGATCCGCCAGGGCAAGGTGCTGTACTGGGGCACGTCGGAGTGGCCCGCCGCGATGATCCGCGAGGCTCATCGCGTCGCCCGCGCGGCGAACCTGCACGCGCCGAGCATGGAGCAGCCGCAGTACAACTTGCTGCACCGGGAACGCGTCGAACTCGAATACGCGCCGTTGTACGCCGAGCTTGGCCTGGGGACTACGACGTTCTCGCCGCTGGCTTCGGGCCTGCTGACCGGCAAGTACGCCGCTGGCAAGGGCGACGATGCGCGCCTCGACCGCGAGGGCATGGCCTGGCTGAAGCGGATAGTGATTGGCGACGACGAGGCGCATCGGATCGAGCGGTCGTCGCGTTTCGCCGCCGCGGCGAAGGAGATCGGCCATTCGCCGGCGACCTTGGGCATCGCCTGGTGCCTGCGCAATCCGCATGTCTCCAGCGTCATCCTCGGCGCGAGCCGCGTGGAGCAGCTGCTGCAGAACCTGCAGGCGCTGGAGTTGTACGAAACGCTGCCGGAGGATGCCTGGGCACGGCTCGAAGCGGCCGCTGCCTGAGGGCTGAGAGTGCGTGGGTTCGGATGGCTTGCAAAACAAATGAGAATCATTATCATTTGTTCGCACCCCAGCCGAGGCCCTATGCCATGCCCCTGCGCCCTGTCCTGCATCTGGTGAACCGACCGCTCCGCAACGAAGTCCTGTCGCCTCCAGCCGCGCATGCTTCCGTTGAAAGCAATGCCCTGCTGCGCGGTACCCGCGAGCTGCTGATCCGTCACGGCAACGAGGTCTATCGGCTGCGCCACACCCGCAACGACAAACTGATTCTGACCAAATAATTCTGACCGAGTAGTCAGCGCTTCCGCTGCGAAAGCGGCTCTCTCCCCCAGAAAAACTTGAGCCCCGTGCGTATGCAGCGGGGCTCTTTTTTTGATTTCGGACTGGTCGGAAGCTTCGTTGCGAGTCGACCGCGACTACAGCAAGGTCAGCGGTGACGGCGGCGGCGGCGGCGGTTCCGGCGCGGCGGGCGGCGGTGGCGCCGGAGGCGCGGGCATGGCCGGCACTGCCATGGACGCCGGTGCGCCGGCACGCGGCGGAGCCGGAGGGACAGGCGGCGCAGGCGGCGCCGGCGGCACGGGCAGGCGCAGCATCGCCCGCTCCGGCAGGGTCATGCGCGTGGCGAGCAGTTTGCGATCGCGCAGGTATTCGACGGCCACGGCCGATCCAGGCTCGTGCGAATGCGCGGCGGCCATCGCTTCGCGCGGCGTCTTCACGGCCTTGCCATCGACCTTCTTGAGCACGTCGCCAGCACGCAAGCCACCGCCCATGCCTTCGGGAATACTGAGGACCAGTACACCGCTGTCGGTGCCGAAGTAGCGGCCGAGATCCTTGTCTACCGAAGCGAGATTGAGGCCGTTCCAGCGGAAGGCTTCCGCCAGCAGCGGCATGCGGCAGTCATCGTCGTCGCAGGGAGCGCGTTCGATGATTTCGCGACGAATCTGCGGCGCGACGCCGCCGGGCGCGACATGCACCATGCGCGATTCGAATTCCACGGCGCCGTCGGGACGAACATGCATCGTTGGGGCACCCTCCATCGTCATCACGTCGCCGTTGGCCTCGTGCAACATGAGCAACTGATCGCCGCGCGTGGGCGTGACCTTCGCGCTGGCGGTGCGTCCCTCGCGTACGTAGGTCAGCGCGACCGGCGTTTTGTCGTCGAGCTTGCGAAGGCGCGCGCGCGCATCGGCCAGGCGGGATTCTCCTTCGGCGCCTACAAGCACCTTTCCTTCGATCGACGTGATGCGGTCGCCGCTGCGCAATCCGGCTTTGGCCGCTCCGCTTTCCGGGGTGACGGCAGCGACGCGCACGCCGGCACCGGCATCGCCCTCCAGGATCACGCCGAGCACAGGCCGCGGCAGCAGGCGTCGCTCGATGACCATGTCGGGCGTGCCGCCCAGGTCGCGCGAAAGTTCGGCGACGCGTTGCGCGGCGCGATGCAACTCTTCGCGCGCAGCGGCCAGTTCCTTCTGCTTGGCCGCATCGGGCGCCGCTTGCGCGAATGCGCCGAAGGCCAAGGTCAGCGCAATGGCGCTGGCCAGGGCGGTAGTGAGGGGGAGCGCTAGTTTCATGGGAACTCCGTGAGGAACTGAATGCCGTGACAGGTAGAGAAGGAATGGTCAGTCGACGCTGACCAACAGGGTTTCGTTCGACGCGCCTTGCGCCGCCAGCCAACGCGAGGTGGCTTCGACGCCGGCGAGTTGCTGCAACAGGTCGACGCGCTGCTGCCACAGTTCCTGCTGGCGCGACGGCGCCACATCGGATTGCGAAAGCGCGGCGTCGACCACCGCGATCCCGGCGTCGATCTCGCTGCTGAGCCATTCGTTGCTGGCATTGGCGACGCGTTCGTCGCGGGCCAGTGCGATCAGCGCTTCGAGTTGGGCGGATTGGAGCTTCAGCGGTCCGAGCGGATCGGCGGAGGTAGCGGTCGCATCGCTGGAAGGCAGCGAAACCGCGCTCGTCGCTGCGGGCGACTGCGCCACGGCCGTCTGCGCGAGCTGCGCCTGCGGATGAGGCTTGTGCACCGCCTTGCGATGCGCGGAGGCCAATCGCGCGGGCGAAGGCGTCGGGTCGGCATTCGCCGTTCCCGTGGAGGCGGTCGCGACAGGCGTGACCACATCCGGGTTGCGCGGTTCGGTGCGGGCCGGTGCGGCGGGCACAAGCACGCCGGGTGCCGTCGAAACGGTAGCCACGGCCGACGAAGGTGGCGCATCGCCGCCGCTCAGCCATTGCGACAACGGCGACCAGGCCGCGAGGACCAGCACGGCTGCACTGGCCACGCCGATCAGCCAGCTCATTCGGCGCTCGCGATGGGTCGTGCGCTGCCGCATTGCGGGCGCATCGACTCGATGGGCAATGCGGTTCCAGGTGTCGCCGGCGGGCACTTCCAGCGGCAGCGAAGCGAAGGCTTCGCCCCAGGTGCGTGGTGCGCCGTCCATGGCGGCGGCGGGAGCGAATTCATCAGGCATGGCGCACCTCGAACATAGAAGACGCGACGGGGCCGGCATTGCGCGTTTCGCTGCGTGCGGCCTCGCTCGTCGTGGCAGGCGTGTCGAGCAGCAGGCGCAGGCGGCGGCTGCCGCGCGCAAGCTGCGATTTGGAGAAGCTCGCGGTGCGTTGCATCAGCGTCGCGATCTCTTCGTGGGTATAGCCCTCGGCGTGGTACAGCCACAGCACACTGCGGGTCAGCGCGGGCAGCTGGGCCAGCGCGCGCTGCAGCTGCGCGGCATCCGCGGCGGCCGGTGGCGGTGGGGCGAGGTCTTCCAGCGCGGACTCGTCCTCGATCCCCACCTCGGTGTGGGTGCGCCGGCTGCGCAGGCGCATCAGTGCTTCGTTCACGGCGATCTGACGCAACCAGGCCCAGAACGGGCTGCCGCCTTCGCCGCTCGCCGCGCACCCGCGGAACTCGCCGACGCGGTTGAGTACTTTCAACATCGTGTCCTGCAGGACTTCCGCGGCATCCTCGCGGTCGCCGCACATGCGCAGGGCCAGGGTGAATACCGGTCGCTCGAACCAGCGATAGAGCTGCTCGAACGCCGGCCGCTCACCGGCGCGCGCACGGGCGAGCAGGCTGTCGGGTACGTCGATGGCGAAGGAGGAAGTGGTCGGCATCCAGGGTGAAGGATGCGCCCGGAGGGCAAACCGTCGCATGGGCCCGCGACAATTTTTCAAATCCCTTACGAACCGGGCCGCGCCGGCGGGTGATAACGGCAAACCACCGGCTTTGATTCCGGCGGAACCTGCCATCCAGCCAATATCAAAGGACGTACCTTCACGGCGCCTATACTGGCCGCAACTTCAGGGAGGGATCGCCATGTCTTTGGGTTCGCTGTTGGCCGCCGTGCTGCTGTTCGCCGGCGTGATCGTGTTGTTCAAGGCCGTCCGCATGGTGCCGCAGGGCTTCGAGTGGACGGTGGAGGCGTTCGGCAAGTACACCCACACGCTGACGCCGGGCCTGCACTTCCTGATGCCGATCTATCAGGGCGTCGGCCGCAAGATCAACATGATGGAGCAGGTGCTGGAAGTCCCCAGCCAGGACGTGATCACCAAGGACAACGCGGTGGTGAAGGTCGACGGCATCGTGTTCTTCTCGGTGCTGGACGCGGCCAAGGCGGCTTACGAGGTTGCGACGCTGGAGATCGCCATCCTCAACCTGGTGATGACCAACATCCGTACCGCGATCGGTTCGCTCGACCTGGACGAGTCCCTGTCCAAGCGCGACGAGATCAATGCCAAGGTGCTGGTGGCGGTGGACCAGGCGACGCATCCGTGGGGCATCAAGGTCAACCGCATCGAGTTGAAGGACATACAGCCGCCGCGCGACCTGGTCGACTCGATGGCGCGACAGATGAAGGCCGAACGCGAGAAGCGCGCCAACGTGCTCGAAGCCGAGGGCTTCCGCCAGGCGGCGATTCTCAAGGCCGAAGGCGAGAAGCAGTCGGTGATCCTGGAAGCCGAGGGCAACAAGGAAGCCGCGTTCCGCGCGGCCGAAGCGCGCGAGCGCCTGGCGGAGGCGGAAGCGAAGGCGACGCAGCTGGTTTCCGACGCGATCGCCGGTGGCAACGTGCAGGCGATCAACTACTTCGTCGCACAGAAATACATCGAGGCGTTCAAGGCGCTGGCCGAGGCGCCGAACCAGAAGTTCGTGATGATGCCGATGGAATCGGCAGGCGTGATCGGCTCGCTCGCGGGCATCGCCGAGCTGGCGAAGGATGCGATGAGCAAGACGCCGCCGCCGGTTCCAGGTCGAGGGAGCTGAGCCATGCGTTGGGACTGGCAGGTAGTGATCTGGGCGGCGTCGGCATTGCTGCTATTCGCCCTGGAGACGATGGCGCCGGGCGCGTTCATGCTGTGGCTTGGGTTCGCTGCGGCGGCCGTATTCGTAATCGTGTTGCTGTTCGACATTCCGGTGCTGGCGCAGGTGGCGCTGTTCGTGGTGCTCAGCTTCATCTCGATCCAGGTGTACCGGCGCTGGTTCCGCAACCGCGCGCGCGGCAGCGATCAGCCCACGCTCAACCGCCGGGCGCAGACCCTGGTCGGTCGCGTCGTGCCGCTGGAGCGCGCGATCGTCGCCGGCCGCGGACGCGTGCAGATCGCCGATGCGTTCTGGGAGGTCAGCGGGCCGGACCTCGCTGCGGGCACGCCGGTGCGCGTGGTGGCGGTGGAAGGTATGAGTCTGAAGGTGGAAGCGGTGGGGTAAGCGGTCCTTCAAGTTCCGAGAAGCGCGAAAGCCTGCATCTGGGACATGCGCAGGCGGGGCAGGCGGCGCCGGTGCGGTCTGCGTGACACGCCGTGAATCCGTCCATGGAGGCTTGTCGGCGGCATCCATGCCGCCGACAGTCACGCAGACCGCACCGGCACCGCCTGCCCTCCCACACATCTCGGGCGTGTTGGCAAAAAGCAAAAGCAACTCGCTTCGCTCGCCCCCTCATCTGCCCTTCGGGCATCTTCTCCCCGCACGCGGGGAGAAGAAGAGCGCATGGTCGAAGCGGCGAACTTCACGCTTGCGATTAGCGCTGCCCGCCGGGATGGGGGTGGCGGAGAGCGGACCATGGATGGTCCGCGGCCCGACTAAAGGCAGGACTGCCGTCCGGAGGGTCGCAGCCACCCCCATCCCGGCGGGTAGCGCGTCCTTCCGAAGCCGACCGACCGCTTTAAAAAAGCAAAGTCCCTGGATCCCCGCCTTCGCGGGGATGACGAGCAATCTTCAGTGCATCGCCGTATGGATGAGGCAAGCAGATTTCGTCGCGGCGCGGGATAATTGCCGACTTCCTTCCCCACGCTCCGCACGCCATGACGCAGAAGACCATTCTCAACGACACCCACCGCGCCCTGGGCGCCAAGATGGTCGACTTCGGCGGCTGGGACATGCCGATCCATTACGGCTCGCAGATCGACGAGCATCACCTGGTCCGCCAGGACGCCGGCATGTTCGACGTCTCGCACATGACCGTGGTCGATCTGCGCGGCGCGAAGGTGCGCGACTTCCTGCGCCACCTCGTCGCCAACTCGGTCGACAAGCTCAAGGTGCCGGGCAAGGCGCTCTATACCTGCATGCTCAACGCACAGGGCGGGGTGATCGACGACCTGATCGTCTACTACCGCGACGAAACCTTCTTCCGCCTCGTGGTGAACGCCGCGACGCGCGACAAGGACCTGACCTGGATCACCGAGCAGGCGAAGGCCTTCGACGTGAGCGCCACCGAGCGTCCGGACTTCGGCATGGTCGCCGTGCAGGGCCCGACGGCCCGCGAGAAAGTCCTGGGCCTCCTGCGCGAAGCGGATCGCACTGTGGTCGCCAAGCTCGGCAAGTTCGCCGCCGCAGAGGCGAAGACCGTCGACGGCGTCGATGTGTTCGTCGCCCGCACCGGCTACACCGGCGAGGACGGCTTCGAGATCATCGTGCCCGAAGCGCAGACCGTCGCCTTCTGGAACGCGCTGCTCACCGCAGGCGTGAAGCCGGCCGGCCTGGGCGCGCGCGATACGCTGCGCCTGGAAGCCGGCATGAACCTCTACGGCCAGGACATGGACGAAACCGTGTCGCCTTACGAGGCCGCGCTGGCCTGGACGGTCGCGCTCGACGCCCAAGCTGATGGAAAGCCGCGTGACTTCATCGGCCGCACCGTGCTCGAGGCACAGAAAGCAAATGGCGTGCCGAGGCAGATGATCGGCCTGGTCATGGACGAGAAGGGCGTGCTGCGCCACGGTCAGAAAGTGCTGACCGCACACGGCGACGGCGAGATCCTGTCGGGCACCTTCTCGCCGACGCTGGGCAAGGCGATCGCATTCGCGCGCGTGCCGGCCGGCGACATCCCGCTGGGCGCCGCGGGCAACGTCCGCGTCGATATTCGCGGCAAGGAAGTGCCGGTGCGCGTCGTGAAGTTTCCGTTCGTGCGCGACGGCAAGGCACAGGAAGGTATCTGATGCCTCCGGCCGCACCCGATCCCGGTGCGGCCATACTTGGCTACACCGGCGCGCCTTGATCCGACACGCCCACCCTTAGTTACACTACGCCCCCAACGCGTCCGCAGCGGCGGCGCGGCCCTCACAACCCATACGTTCGACGCACAGCAACGGAGCACCCCATGAGCGAGATCCCCGGCGACCTCAAGTTCCTCAAGTCCCACGAGTGGGCGCGCGTCGAAGGCGACGGCAAGGTCACCGTCGGCATCTCCGACCACGCGCAAGGTCTGCTGGGCGACCTGGTTTACGTCGAACTGCCCAACGTCGGCGACCGCGTCGAAGCCGGCAACGCCTGTGCCGTGGTCGAATCGGTGAAGGCGGCTTCCGACGTGTATGCGCCGGTGAGCGGCAAGGTCACCGCCGTCAACAGCGCGCTGACGGACAAGCCCGAGACGATCAACGAAGACGCCTACGGCGAGGGCTGGCTGTTCACCCTGGAGATCGAGGACGCCGAACAGCTCAACGAACTGCTCGCCCCCGACGACTACGCCGAGCTGCTCGAAGACGAAGACCACTGATCGCTTCCGGGCGCGCGGTGCGCGCCTTCAGCGTTCCTCCGATGCCGGCCTCGTGCCGGCATCGTCGTTTCCGGACGCCGTCAAAGCAGCACGGATTTCATCCGCAGGTCGCACGCGAAGCGGCGGCGCGTCGCGTATGCGGTCGCGAGTCCGCCGATGGAGCGCATCGCGAGACGACCGAAAGCGTGTCGCGTGTCCGCATCGACATGCGCGCACAGACTCCCGCGCGCGCCTCCAGGGGCAAAAAAGTTTGCGCAGTTTTCGCGCAAACGGGCTTGTGCGACGCCCAAACCGGCCTACCGGCCGTCGGCACATGACGACTGCCAAAATGGTCGTCGAGCGCCCGCGCGCGCCGATCGCCGATGCTGCGTCGTCTGCTCGACGCGAGCCGCGCTTGCATCTTCGTCGATTGCGAAATGCCTTTTTTTATGTGGTTTGGAAAATCGATCGGGATCGCGATGTTGTTGCCGGTACGCGCGTGGCGCGCATCCGCGTCGGCGCTCGCTGCGGCCGGCAAGCGAATGCCCGGAACCGCGCCGGAAAAAAAATTAGGTCGGATTGTTGACATCGCAAAAAACCGTGATTAGGTTTCGCCCAGCAGACGATACCTGCGGAACAGAGTGAGTCGAGCGATCGCGACAACGCAAAGTAAGAAACGGACCTCCGCCAGCAACAACAAAACGGTGGACGTTGGCGTCCTGTCCTTTGCGAAAACGAAGCTCACCTGCACGCAAATGAGTGACCGCCTCCAGCCCGGTTCGCCCAAAGCGGATCGGGTTTTTATTTGGGACGCGGTTACCCAGGCTCGGGGAGAGATTCCCGGGTCGCCCCTTCAGGCACGGTCGGGCCGGCCTGTCCTGATGGGAAACGCATTCGCTTTGGTGCGCCTGGCGCACCGGCGTTTGGTCGCGGGTTCGCCCGCGGCAGGTTTTGTACTGGGCTGTTGTTGACCCTGAAAGACCGACGCCCCGCGAGGGGCATGTTTTACAACTGACGAGGAGCCATACCATGGCCATGAAGAAAGCTGCTAAGAAGAAGCCCGCCGCCAAGAAGGCTGCGAAGAAGGTCGCTAAGAAGGCTGGCGCCAAGAAGGCCGCCAAGAAGACCGTGAAGAAGGCCGCCAAGAAGGCTGCCAAGAAGGTCGCCAAGCGTCCGGCGAAGAAGGCCGCCAAGAAGACCGCCAAGAAGACCGCGAAGAAGGCTGCCAAGAAGACCGCCAAGCGTCCGGCGAAGAAGGCTGCCAAGAAGACCGCGAAGAAGGCTGCCAAGAAGACCGCCAAGCGTCCGGCGAAGAAGGCTGCCAAGAAGACCGCGAAGAAGGCTGCCAAGAAGGCTGCCAAGCGTCCGGCGAAGAAGGCCGGCAAGAAGCGCGCTTCGAAGAAGTCGGCTGCTGCTGCCATGCCGGCCACCCCGGCGCCGATGATCTAAGTCATCGTCTAGAACAGAAAGTCCCGATTGCCGTAACACCCGCTCTCTCCCCGCAGCCCAGGCGGGGGGAGAGTTTTTTTTTCAGCTCATCAAAGCCCGGACATGGGCCACGCTGCACTCGCGCAGCGCCGTCAGGTCGTAGCCGCCTTCCAGCATCGACACCACCCGTCCGCCCGAGTGCTTCTCGGCGAGGGCGGCCAGTTTCGACGTGATCCAGGCGTAGTCGTCGGCTTCCAGCTGCAGCTGAGCCAGCGGGTCCAGGCGATGCGCATCGAAGCCGGCGGAGATCAGCAGCAGCTGCGGCCGGAATGCGTCGATCACCGGAAGCAGGGTTTCCGCCCAGGTCGCGCGGAACGCTTCACCGCCCGCGCCAGGCCGCAAGGGCGCATTGACCACGTTGCCGACGCCGCGCTCGTTCGCATAGCCGGTGTCCGGATACAGCGGCATCTGGTGCGAGCTCAGGTAGAGCACGCGCGGATCGCCCGCGAAGATCGCCTGGGTGCCGTTGCCGTGGTGCACGTCGAAATCGACTATGGCGACGCGCAATAGCCCATGCGTGTCCAAGGCGTGGGCAGCGGCGACGGCGATGCTGTTGAACAGGCAGAAGCCCATCGCTACCGACGGGGTCGCATGGTGGCCCGGCGGGCGCACCGCGCAGAACACACGCCGCGAGGCGGGATCGTCCGCTCGCGCGGCGATCACCGCATCGACGGCGGCCACGCCCGCGCCGGCGGCGCGCAAGGCGGCTTCGGCGGAGTCCTTCGATAGCACCGTATCGGGGTCCAGCGCGATCGCACTGGCGCCTACCGGCGTATCCAGCACCAGCCGCAGCAAGCCGTCGTCGTGCACGCGCAATAGCTGTCCACGCGTGGCGCGCGGCGCCTCTAGCCAGGCGATGTCGGGAAATGCGTCGCGCAAGGCCGCGACCACGCTTTCCAGGCGCGCGCGGCGCTCGGCATGGCCGGGGCCGGTGTCGTGCAGCAGACAGGCGGGATGCGAGTAGAAGTGCACGGGCGATCAGCCCTTGCGCCGCTCGTGGTTCCAGAGCACTTCGCCGTGGCCGCTGGCGCGCGCCAGCACGCGGGCCAGCACGAACAGCAGGTCGGAGAGACGGTTGAGGTAGCGCACCGCTTCCGGGCGCACGGCGTCGTGGCGCGACAGCGTGACCGTTTCGCGCTCGGCGCGGCGGACCACGGTGCGGGCGATGTGGCAGCGCGCCGCGGCTTCGCCACCGCCGGGGAGGATGAAGTCCTTCAGTGGCGGCAACGGCTCGTTGAACGCGTCCAGCTGCTGCTCAAGGCGCTCGATGTCCTCGGCGAAGATCGCTGCATGGCCGGGAATGCACAGCTCACCGCCCAGATCGAACAACTGGTGCTGCACCGATACCAGCAGGTTGCGCACGTCGTCCGGGAAGGTGCTGTCCGCGGCCGCGGTCGCCAGGATCAAGCCGATGCAGGAGTTCGCTTCGTCCACCGTGCCGTAAGCAGCGACGCGCGCCGAATCCTTGGCGACGCGGCTGCCGTCGCCCAGGCCGGTGGTGCCGTCGTCGCCGGTACGCGTGTAGATCTTGGAGAGGCGGTTGCCCATGGGTCAGGAAAAAGCGGGAGCGCTTGCTCCCGCTCCCGCATCACACCGTCTGCGCCTGCAGCACCGGCATACGCTGACGCAGCAGGCTGAAGCCGCCGAACAGCAGCGCCGAGAAGAACAGCGTGCCCAGCAAGGTGCCCTGGAAGAACGGGATGCCGGCGATGTAGGCCGTCATCAGCCCGGCCGCATTCTGCGGATACATCGACGAGCCGATCCACGCGGCGAAGTTGGTCACCAGGAAGAACAGCACCGAGCCGGCCAACGAGAAGCCAAGCACGCGCAGCGCGTTCACCTTGCCGCGCAGGCCGAAGCCCAGCACGCTCGACAGGGCGATGCAGCCATAGACCAGCCAGAAGCTGGTGCTGCCGAAATAGGTGGCGTAGGTGCCGCCATGGATCTGCGCGAGTACCAGGTCCGACACCAGCAGGCCAGCGAGCGGGACCAGCACGGCCAGCCAGCGCGAGGCGAAGTACGCGCCGCCGAACAGCGCGATGGCTTCCACCGGCGAGAAGTTCCACGGATGCGGGGCCACGCGCGTGAGCGCGGCGACGAGGATCATGGCGCCGAGGACCAGCGGACCGGGAGCAAAGGAAGTAATCGGACGATTCATGGCAGCAGACTTGTAGGGGCCGGACGCAGGCCAGTGGGCCTGAGGTCCGTTAGCATAACGCAATGCCCCAGACCGACTTGTCTCCGCTGTCCGCCCCCGGCGAACGCGCCACGCATGACGTACTGATCATTGGCGGCGGGCTCGTCGGCGCCAGCCTCGCGATCGCCCTGGACCGGCTCGGGCTGGACGTGGGCCTGGTCGAGGCCGCGGCGCCGGGCGCGCTGCCGGCGGTCTTCGACGAGCGCAATCTCAGCTTCGCCGAAGCCACGGTCAACGCCCTCACCGCGCTGGGCGTGATGCAGAAACTGCGCGCGCCGACCGGCGCGATCGAACGCATTCACGTCAGTCGCCGCGGCGACTTCGGCCGCACGCTGCTCGATGCCGCGAAGTACGGGCGGCGCGAGTTCGGCCGGGTGGTGGTCGCGCGCGACTTCGGCGAGGCGCTCGAAGCACGCCTGGGCGAACTGACGCGCCTGCGCCGCTATCGCCCGGCGCGATTCCTCGGCCTGGCCGACACCGATGGCCCGGTACGCGCCGTGCGCGTCGCCAGCGAAGCCGGCGAGCAAGTATTGCAAGCACGCCTGTTGGTCGCCGCCGACGGCACCCGCAGCGTTGTGCGCGAGGCCCTCGCGATCGGCACGGAAGAACACGACTACGAGCAGACCTTGTTCGTCACCCGCCTGCGCAGCGAACGCGCGCCGGACGGCACGGCCTATGAGCGTTTCGATGCGGCCGGACCCACGGCGCTGCTGCCGCGCGGGGATCGCTGCTACGGCCTGGTGCATGCCGTTCCGAGCGAAGAAGCCGACGCCGTCGCCGCGCTCGATGAAGCGGCTTTCCTGGCCCACGCGCAGCAGGTGTTCGGCTGGCGCGCCGGCCGCTTCCTCGGCTGCGGTCCTCGCAGCGCCTATCCGATCGTGCGCGTGATGGCCCAAGCATTGACGGCGCCACGCGCGGTGCTGGTGGGCAATGCCGCGCAGACGATCCATCCCATCGGCGCGCAGGGTTTCAACCTGGGACTGCGCGATGCCCTCACGCTCGCGGAACTGATCGAAGCCGCGCAACACGCGGCGGCGCGCTCCGGTACCGCCTTGGACTGCGGCGATGCCGCGCTGCTGCAGCGCTATGCAGAAAGGCGCCGCGAAGATCGCGCGCGCACCGTGGCGTTCTCGGATGGTCTGGCGCGGCTCACGTCCAACGACGCGGGCTTCTTGCGGCCGTTGCGCAGCCTCGGTTTGTTCGCCGCGGACCGCCTGCCATCGGCACAAGCCTTCCTCGTCGGGGCGGCGATGGGTTATCGCGGCGACGTACCCGCGTTGTGCCGGGCCGAAGCCCAGGCGGGTGCGGCATGAGCCGGCGCGACGCCATCGACATCGCCATCGTCGGCGCGGGTGTGGTCGGCGCCGCCACGGCGCTGGCCCTCGCACGCGACGGCTGGCGCGTCGCCCTGGTCGAGGCGCGCGAGCCGCCGCGCTGGCGTGCGGAATCGCCGGACCTGCGCGTGTACGCCTTCGCCCCCGACAACGCGGCGCTGCTGGCGGATCTGGGGGTGTGGAACGCCATTGCCGCGGCGCGCGTGCAGCCCTATCGCGGCATGCGCGTGTGGGACGCGGCTGGCGGCGATGAATTGCGCTTCGATGCCGATGCCTTCGGGCGCCGCGAGCTGGGCTGGATCGTCGAGAACAACCTGCTGGTCGATCGGCTGTGGAACGCGCTGCCGGGTGCCGGCGTGCGTGTGCTGTGTCCCGCGCAGGTAGCGGCGTTGGAACAGGACGCCGATTCGGCCACGCTCGAGTTGGAGGACGGCTCGCGCCTGCGCGCACGTCTCGTCGTCGCGGCCGACGGCGGCGATTCGCGGCTGCGCTCGCTCGCCGGCATCGAGACCTATACCCACGATTACGGCCAGAACGGACTGGTCGCCTTCGTCGATCACGAGCGGCCGCACGAGGCTACGTGCTGGCAGCGCTTCCTGCCAACGGGACCGCTCGCATTTCTGCCATTTGTTGGCGCAGAGGGCACCGATGCGGATGGCCACCGCAGCTCGATCGTGTGGACGCTGCCCGAAAGCGAAGCCCTGCGCTTGCTGCAGGTCGACGAGGCCGCCTTCCTGCAGGAACTGGAGCGCGCCTTCGCCGGCACGCTGGGCGCCCTCACCGCCGTCTCCAAGCGCGTGGCCTTCCCCTTGCGGCGTCAACTGGCGCAGGCGCACGTCGCCGGGCGCGTCGTGGTGATCGGCGATGCCGCGCACGTCGTGCATCCGCTGGCGGGGCAGGGCGTCAACCTCGGCCTGCGCGACGTGGCCGCGCTGCGGACGACGCTGCAACGGCAGCACGCGGCGGGCCGCGATCCGGCCGCCGCCGCGGCGCTGGCGCGCTGGGCACGCGAACGCCGCAGCGAAAATGCCATCGCCGCCTATTCCTTCGACGGCCTCAACCGGTTGTTCTCCAACGATCATCTGCTGACCACGCTGGCACGCGGCCCGCTGCTCGGCCTGGTGGGCAAGCTGCCGCCGTTGCGGCATGCGTTCTGGCGCCACGCCGCCGGCCTCTAGGCTGTGTTGGCCGCTGGAATAAAAAACGCCCCGCATCGAGCGGGGCGTTTCTTTTCGCGGTAGCGCGCGATCAATTGATCACATTGTCCGTTTCGGTACGCGACAGGCGGCCGTTATGGTCGGTGTCGAGTTTGCCGAACTGCTTCTGCACGTCCGCGTTCTTGGCCGCTTCGCGACGCGAGAGTGCGCCGTCCTGATCGGTATCCAGCGCGCGGAATTCCGGCCGGTAGCCGGCCGCGATCGGATCGCCCGGATGCGAGGTGACGGTGACATTCGCCGTCGGCAGCATCACGCTGGTCGCGTTTGCGCCCACGGCGGTGGTCGCGCTGGCCGCAGCGGCGGTGCCGGCGGTCGATTGCATCGCGGCCGAGGCGTCGTTGGACGTCATGGCGTCCGCGTCATTGCTGGTCGTCGCCGCGGCCGCCGCATCGTTCGAGGTGGTCGTGGCGCCGGTGGTGTCCGTCTGCTCCTTTTTCGGTTCCGTCGTCGTGCTGGCGTCGTTGCTGGTCGTCGTCGACGTGTCCGTGGTCGGTGGCGTGGTCTGCTTGTAGGTTTCAGCCTGGGTTTGCGCCTGCGTCTGTGCCGACTGCGTGGCTGCGGTCGCGGGCGGCGCGTCCTGTGCGAATGCGACACCGGTCAGACCCACCGCAATGGCGGCGAGCAGCGCTTTGTTCAACAGGGTCTTGTCCATGAGTGACCTCCGATGCGGGGAAGACTCATCGACCCTAGACCCTTTCCTATCAATCTCACGTAAATCCGCGGGCGAAAATGCGGGCAAACGCGCGTCCGCGTAAATACTTGTGCACGCGGCGTGAAGCCTTCGCTTTATCGCGGTGAAGCCACCGTTGCAAAAACGGTAATTTCTTCGCGATCGTGGTAGAGCTGCCGCGCGCGTATCATCATGGGCTTCTGCGCCTGCTGTTGGAACAGGTCCAGGCACAGCCGCGTTTCCTCCCAGCGCTTCTTCATCGGCAATTTGAGATTGAAGATCGCGTGCCGGCACCAGCCTTCGCGCAGCCAGGTGGCCATGCGCTCGGCGACGCGACGCGGCTGCTCGACCATGTCGCACACCATCCAGTCCAGCGGTGCCTTCGGTTGCCAGTGGAAGCCGTCCGCACGCAGATGGTCGACGCGACCGCTGTCGAGCAGGTGCTGGCGCAGCGGGCCGTTGTCGACCGAGGTGACGTGCAGGCCGTTGCGCACCAGCACCCAGGTCCATCCGCCCGGTGCGGCGCCCAGGTCGGCGCCACGCATGCCGTCGCGCAGCAGGCGCGCGCGCTCGTCTTCGTCGAGCAGCGTGATCAGGGCTTCTTCGAGCTTGAGCGCGGAGCGGCTCGGCGCATCCGGATGCATGCGCAGCCGTGGAATTCCCAGCGGCCAGGGCGCGCTGTCGCGCGGCTCGCTGCGGGCGAGCACGATGTGATCGCCGGCGAGGAAGGCCACGTGTAGCCGCGGCCGTTTGGCATCGTCCTCGCGCGTCAGCCAGCCGGCCTTGCGCAGCGCCGGGCGCAGCGCATTGCCGAAGCTGCGCGCCAGGCCGGCCAGCGGCTTGCCTTCGTCGGAGTCGGGATGCTCGACCCACAGATCGCCGAACGGCTGGCCCGCCGTCGCCGCTGCTTCCAGCGCGGCCAGGATCGGTGCGATGCGGTCCTTGGGGTCGATGCCGCGCAAATCCGCCAGCCGCAGCAGTTTCTGCCGGGCGAAGATCAGCGAGGCGAAGGGCAGGGCGCGCGACAGCGCCTGCGCATCGTCGCTGATGAATTCGACGAAGCCGCTGTTGCGCTGCGTGCGGGCATAGCCGGGTACGTTCGCCAGTGCGGCGCGCTCGGTCAGCTCACCCGCCAGTTCGGGTTCGAAGCCGGCACGGCACCAGCAGAACAGGGCATCGACGGTCATGTCCTCGACAGCGCCCGACTCAGTAAAGCTCGCCGCCGGCGGCGCCGTAATGACGCAACACCTCGCGCGCTTCGTCGCGGCACAGGTCGCGGGTGACGGCGATGCCGCGGTGCTCCAGTTCGCCGATCCAGTCGGCGGGCAGCGGGCCTTCGTCGAACTCGGTGAGCTCCTCGACGTCCTCGCTGCGCGCACCGATCAGCAAACGGTCCACGCCGGCCCACACGGTGGCGCCATAGCACTGGCAGCAGGGCTGCGAGGACGTGGCCAGGGTGATCGGGCCGATCGGCTGGTCGTCCGCATCGCGATTCAGGCGTGCTCGCTGGGTGCGCTGTTGCGCGAGCATGTACGCCATCATTTCGGCGTGCGCGACCGAGCACGCGTGCGGCACCACGCGATTCACGCCGATGGCGATGATGCGATCGTCGGGGCCGAAGACCGCGGCGCCGAACGGGCCACCGCTGTTCTCTTCTACGTTGATGCGCGACAGCTCGATCGCCAGCGCGACTTTGTCTTCGTCGCTGGCGTAGGCGCGGTCGGTGTCGACGCTGTCGTGGACCCAGGCGGGGAGGGTGAGATGGATCTGCGCGTAGAGCATCACTGCACGACCTGACTGGAGACGGATTCGCAACGGCCCTGCTTGCAGCTGCAGGACGAGATTTCCTGGAACCCGCACACCGACGCCATGCCTTTCTTCGCGCATTCGGCCTGGACACCCTTCGGGTCGGTGGGGCTGTTGCGGTTCACGCACGCGGGGTAGTAGCCGCAGCAGTTGCCGACGTTCTTCACGCTGCAGTCGGCGTCGACTTTGCAGCTCATGTCGACGATGCCGGGCTTGTTGCCCGGCTCGACTGGCTCGGCCGGCAACGGCCCACTCATGCGTGGAGGCTTTTTCGGCGTCGGCGGCGTCGCCTGCTTCTGCGCGGGATCGGCCGCGTGCGCAACCGGTGCAGGTTGCGCCGCCGGTGCCTGCGCAGCGGCCGCCTTCGCGTCGGTCTGCGTCTCGCCATTGGTTGCCGGTGCCGCACAGGCGGCGAGTGCGGACAGCATCAGCGCCCACGCCGTAGCGCGCAGGGTTCGACGAAGTCCGCTCGGCATCCTCATGGCGACGCGCCTCAGGCCTTGCCCGACCAGGTGTCGCGCAGCGTGACGCTGCGATTGAACACCGGCCGGGCGGGGGTGTGGTCGTAGCGGTCGGCGACGAAGTAGCCGATGCGTTCGAACTGGTAGGACTGCTCCGGCGCGGCCTGCGCGGCGGCCGGCTCGACATAGCCGGTGACGACGCGGCGCGCGTCCGGATTCATGTAATCCTTGTAGGTCTTGCCGCCTTCTTCGTTGTCCGGATCGGGTACGACGAACAGGCGGTCGTACAGGCGCACTTCCGCTTCGACGGCGTGCTGCGCGCTGACCCAGTGGATCGTGCCCTTGACCTTGCGGTTGGCGCCTTCCATGCCCGGGCGCGATGCCGGATCGAGCGTGCAGCGCAATTCGATCACCTTGCCGTCCGCGTCCTTCACCACCTCGTCGCAACGGATGATGCCAGCGCCACGCAGGCGCACGTCGCCGCCCACGGTGAGGCGCTTGAAGCCCGGCGGCGGCACTTCCTCGAAGTCTTCCCGCTCGATCCACAACTCGCGCGAGAACGGCACCTGACGCTCGCCCTGCGCCGCATCCTTGGGATGGTTGGAGAAGGTCAGCGCTTCCGTGTGGCCTTCCGGCAGATTGCTGAGCGTCAGCTTGAGCGGATCGATCACCGCCATGCGGCGCGGCGCGTGCGCATCGAGGTCGTCGCGCAGCGCGCCTTCCAGGATCGAGATGTCCAGCAGCGAGTTCTGCTTGCTGATGCCGACGCGATCGACCATCAGGCGCAGCGCGGACGGCGTGTAGCCGCGACGGCGGATGCCCTGCAGCGTCGGCATGCGCGGATCGTCCCAGCCGTCGACCAGGCCTTCGGTCACCAGCGCCATCAGCTTGCGCTTGCTCATGACCAGGTAATTGAAGTTCAGGCGCGAGAACTCGATCTGGCGCGGCTTGCTGGCTTCGAACGGCAGGCCTTTCTCGGTGAGCGGCTGCACCAGCTCCGGCGAATGCGCCAGGTCGACCTTGTCCACGCACCAGTCGTAAAGCGGGCGGTGGTCTTCGAATTCCAGCGTGCACAGCGAATGGGTGATGCCCTCGACCGCATCGCTGAGCGAATGGGCGAAGTCGTACATCGGATAGATCGGCCACGCGTTGCCGGTGTTCTGGTGCTCGACGTGCTTGATCCGGTACAGCGCCGGATCGCGCAGGTTGATGTTGCCGCTGGCCATGTCGATCTTGGCGCGCAGGGTGCGCGCGCCGTCGGGGAATTCGCCGGCGCGCATGCGGCGGTAGAGATCGAGATTCTCCTCGACGCTGCGGTCGCGGTACGGCGAGTTGCGGCCGGGCTCGGTCAGGGTGCCGCGGTATTCGCGCACCTGTTCGGCGCTGAGGTCGCAGACGAAGGCGTCGCCCTGACGGATGAGCTTCTCGCCGGCGCGGTACAGCACATCGAAATAGTCGGAGGCATGGCGCAGGTCGTGCCATTCGAAGCCCAGCCAGTGCACGTCGTCCTGGATGGCGCGGACGTACTCGGGGTCTTCCTTGGCCGGATTGGTGTCGTCCAGGCGCAGGTTGCACTCGCCGCCGAACTCGCGGGCGACGCCGAAGTCCAGGCAGATCGCCTTGGCGTGGCCGATGTGAAGATAGCCGTTGGGCTCGGGCGGGAAGCGGGTCTTGATCGCCTGATGCTTGCCGCTGGCGAGGTCCTCGCGAACGATCTGCCGGATGAAGTCCTGCTTTTCCGGGGCGGCGTGCTCCGAAGTCGAGGCGGCGGGGGCAGTAGTGTTCGGCGTGACGGACATGCGGGACGGCGGAAGCGAGGGAGAACGCGAAGTTTAGCGCGCCGCGCGCCGCCCCCACCCCCAATGCCCGCTAAGCTCCCCCCATGACCAACCTCAACCTCCTCATCCGCGACGTCCCCGACTTCCCCAAGCCGGGCGTGGTCTTCAAGGACATCGGCCCGTTGCTGGCCGATCCGACCGGCTTCGCGGCCTGCATCACCGCCCTGGCCGCCCCGTGGCGGAACCTGCCGGTGGACGCGGTCTGCGGGATCGAATCGCGCGGTTTCATCTTCGGCGCGGCGATGGCGCTGGAACTGAAGACCGGCTTCGTGCCGCTGCGCAAAGTCGGCAAGCTGCCGCCGCCGACCGTGGGTGTGGACTACGACCTGGAGTACGGCAGCGCGCGGCTTGAGATCGGCGCGCAAGGGCTACCGCCGGGCGCGCGCGTGCTGGTGGTGGACGACGTACTGGCCACGGGCGGCACTCTCGACGCCGCGCGGCGCCTGCTGGAAGCCATCGGAGCCCAGGTGGTCGGGGCCGGCGTGGTGATCGAGATCGATGCGCTGAACGGACGCATGCGCTGGCCGGATGCCGCCGTCCCATTACGCGCGCTCTTGCACTGCTGAGGCGTATGCTGACTCCGCGCAGCCGCGGAGTTCCGCAATGAAAGTCGTCTACGAAGCCGCCAATCTGATCGACGCCCACCTGGTCCGGCATGCGCTGGAGGCCGTGGAGATTCCGGTATACCTGCGCGGCGAGCAGCTGTTGGGCGGCATGGGCGAATTGCCGCTGTTCGGCGTGATCGCGGTGTGCGTGCCCGAGGTGGTGTGGCCGCAGGCGCGGGAGATCGTGCAGTCGTTGGCGTTGGGTGAAGAGGTTCGCGCAGTCGACGAATCCGACGACGATCTGGGTTGGTTGCCTGCGTAACGCCGCTCTGTTCCATCCCGACGTCGCCAAGGCACCCGCCGCACGCGACAATGCGCGATGCATTCCGCCAAGGACATCGCCATGCCCCTGCTCGTGATCGGCAACAAGAACTACTCCTCCTGGTCGCTGCGTCCCTGGCTGCTGCTGCGGCATTTCGGCGTCGCCTTCGACGAATTGCGCTTGAACCTGGACACGCCGGAATTCTTCGCCGAGATCGGCCGCTGGTCGCCCACCCGCACCGTGCCGGTACTGCACGACGAGGGCCTGGTGGTGGCCGATTCGCTGGCGATCTGCGAATACGTCAACGAGCGCTGGCTTGACGGCCACGGCTGGCCCGCCGACGTGCGTGTGCGTGCGCAGGCCCGCGCCGCGGCGGCGGAGATGCATTCGGGCTTCCGCGCGCTGCGCACGCAGTTGCCGATGAACTGTCGCCGCCAGCCCGACGCCTACCGCTGGGATGCGAATGCGCAGGCCGACATCGATCGCGTCCAGGCGCTGTGGCGCGAATTGCGTACGCAGTTCGCCGGTGCGGGCGAGTTCCTCTGCGGCGACTTCGGCATCGTCGATGCGATGTTCGCGCCGGTGGTGATGCGCTTCATCGGCTATGGCGCGAAGCTGGACGACAACGCGGCGCGCTACGTCGACACCCTGCTGGCGCTGCCGGCGATGCGCGAATGGCGCGCGGCGGCCGAGGCGGAAGCCGAGCGCATCGTCGAGACCGATCGGCTGGCGCAGGCCTGATGTCGCCGGCCGCGAGCCACTATTCACGCGGTGCCCTCGCCGCGATGGCGCTGGGCGCGGCGCTGATCAGCACTTCGGCGGTGTTCGTGAAGTGGGTGGGCATCGGGCCGACCGCGTCGGCGTTCTGGCGCATGGCGCTTGCCGCGGTGCTGTTGCTGGCGTGGCTGGCACGGCGCGAGGTGCGCGAAGGCTGGAAGCCGGATGCGCGCATGCTCGGCCTGCTGGTCGTCGGCGCGCTGTTCTTCGCCGCCGACCTGTGGATGTGGCACCGGAGCATCCTCTACGTGGGCGTCGGACTGGCGACCTTGCTGGGCAACTTCCAGGTGTTCGCGCTCGCCGCCTACGGCAGTTTCGTGCTGGGCGAACGCGGCGGCTGGCGCCTGTGGGTCGGTCTGTTGATGGCGCTGATCGGACTGGCGCTGCTGCTGGCACCGGGATGGGAAAGTTTCGATGCGCACTTTCGCATCGGCGTCGGCTTCGGGCTGGGGACGGCGGTCGCCTACGCCGGCTTCCTGATCGCCTTCCGCGCCGCGCAGGCGCAGCGCGCACACGTCGCCAGCGAAGCGATGCTGTGGTGGCTGTGCGCGATCACGGCGGCGCTGCTGCTGCCAATGACCCTGCTCGGCGGCGAAACGCTGCAGCCGCATGGCCTGCGCGACTGGAGCGCGCTGCTGGCCTATGCGCTGATCGCGCAGGTGTTCGGCTGGCTGGTCATCGGCAAGGTGATGCCGAAGCTGCCGGCCGGGGTGCTCGGCCTGTGCCTGTTGCTGCAGCCGCTGCTTTCGTACGTGTGGGATGCGCTGCTGTTCTCCACGCGGCTCGGTGCAGTGGAGATGTTGGGCCTGGCCTTGTCGCTCGCGGGCATCTTCCTGGGGCTGGTGCGCGGCGCACGCAAGCCGGTAGCCACGGCGGATGCGCCCGCGTAAGCGCCGGCTTTGAGGCGCTAGTTCTACAGCCGGGTGACGGCGCAGACGTAGATGACTTCGCACGCACCGCCGCCGGTATCGTCGCGCGAGGTCGAGCTCCGCCAGCGCCAGCCGTCGGGCGCCTGCGCCTCCACCAGCCAGCCGTCGATGCGCACGCGCTCGCCCGCTTCGACCTCGCGCAGTGTGGAGGCGATGTCGTCGCTGGCCGGGATCATGTGCATGTTCGCCGCGGAGCGATCGATTTCGTTCTGCGGAATCGGCGGCTCGCCGCTGTAGTGATAGTGGTACCAGCGCGCGGATTGCGAGATGTCGAGGCGCGCCAGTACGTCATCGTTGCGCATACGGCCCCAGCCCAGCGCCAGATCCACGGGCGAGAGTTCCGCTTCGCGGTCGGAGCGGTAGTCGCGCCGCGACAGTACGCGCGCGTCGATGCTGAAGCCGGCCAGTGGCGTCAACGTCGCCGCACGCAGCTGGAAGGCGGCTACCGAGCCCGGCACCCGGCTCTGCAGCGGCGCGCCGAAGGGCGATACACGCGGCGGTAGTGGACAAGTCACGCTCGTGTGCAGCGCCGACGCCGCGGACGCGGTTGCCGCGGGTGCGTCGATGCGTTCGTAGCCGCGCGGCGACGGACGCGGCGAGACCGGCGAATACCACCAGCCGATCGCCGCGACGATCAGCAGCAGCACGATCCAGCCGCGGCCGCTCACGGTTTGGTTTCGCCGCGCTTGCTGCGCCCGGCCGCCGGGACCGGAGCTTTCGGCGCCGGCGGCTTGAGCAGGGACTTGGGCAGATTGCGCAGCTCGTCGGCCAATTGTCCGAGGAAATCGCCCATGGCCGAACTGCGGCGCCACACCATCGCGATTTCGCGATGCGGCGCCTGCCCGCGGAACGGCAACAGGTGCACGTCAGGCGATGCCGGCACGGGAGGTTGCACCGCGAGTACCGGCAACAAGGTGATGCCTACGCCCGCGGCGACCATCTGCCGCAGGGTTTCCAGCGAGGTCGCGCGGAAGCCGTCGCGTTCATCGGCACCGGCCATGCGGCACACGTCGAGCGCCTGGTCGCGCAGGCAGTGGCCTTCCTCGAGCAGGAGCAGATGCTGGTTGTCGAGATCGCCCACGTCGAGCGAGGCCTGCTTGGCGAACGCATGCTGCTGCGGCACGGCCAGCAGGAAGGGCTCGTCGAACAAGGGTTCGACGTGCAACTGATCGTCGTGGATGGGCAGCGCGAGCAGACCGGCGTCGAGACGGCCATCGCGCAGGCGGGCGAGGATCTGGTCGGTCTTCTCTTCGACCAGCAACAGTTCCAGGCGCGGGAAGCGTCTGCGCAAGCCGGGCACGACGTGCGGCAGCAGGTAGGGGCCGAGTGTGGGGAACAGTCCGAGCCGCACCGTGCCCGCCTCCGGGTCCTGGCTGCGCCGCGCGATCTGCGTCATCTGGTCGACGTCGGCGATGACCTTGCGCGCGCGTTCGGCGATCTCGCGGCCCACCGGCGTGAGCATGACTTTGCGCGGCGCGCGTTCGACCAGGGCGACGCCGAGCTCGTCCTCGAGCTTGCGGATCTGCGTCGACAACGTCGGCTGGCTGACGAAGCTGGCCGCGGCCGCACGGCCGAAGTGCTTGTGGTCGGCGAGGGCGACGAGGTACTTGAGGTCGCGCAGGTTCATGGGCTGATGTTAGCGGCATTGAAGCCAACTTCCCTCTCCCACATCCCTCTCCCCGCTCGCGGGGAGAGGGTGCCCGCAGGGCGGGTGAGGGGAGGCGAGCGCAGCGAGCTGCTGTTGCCGTTGCCTCTGCCGTCAGGCCGCCTCTTCCAACGGCGCCGAAGTGCGGATCAAGTGATCGAACGCGCTCAATGCGGCGGTGGAGCCCGCCCCCATTGCGATCACGATCTGCTTGTACGGCACCGTGGTGGCATCGCCCGCGGCGAATACGCCCGGCACCGAGGTCGCGCCGCGATCGTCGATCACGATCTCGCCGCGCGGCGTGAGTTGCACAGCGTCTTTGAGCCATTCCGTGTTCGGCAGCAGGCCGATCTGCACGAAGATGCCTTCCAGCGCGACCCTGCGCGACTGGCCACTGCTGCGGTCGGTATAGACCAGGCCGGTGACCTTGTTGCCGTCGCCCAGTACTTCCGTGGTCTGGCCGCCGACGATCACGTCGACGTTGGGCAGGCTGCGCAGCTTGCGTTGCAGGACTTCGTCGGCACGCAGCTTCGGGTCGAATTCGATCAGGGTCACGTGCGCGACGATGCCGGCCAGGTCGATCGCGGCTTCCACGCCCGAGTTGCCGCCACCGATCACCGCGACGCGCTTGCCCTTGAACAGCGGACCGTCGCAATGCGGGCAGTAGGCCACGCCCTTGTTGCGGTACTGGTCCTCGCCGGGCACGTTCATCTGCCGCCAGCGCGCGCCGGTGGAGAGAATCACCGACTTCGCCTTGAGCGAGGCGCCGCTCTCCAACTGCACTTCGATCAGGCCGCCCGGTGTCTTCGCCGGAATCAGCTGGCTCGCGCGCTGCAGGTTCATCACGTCGACCTCGTAATCGCGCACATGCTGTTCCAGCGCGACGGCGAGCTTCGGGCCTTCGGTGTACGAGACCGAGACGAAGTTCTCGATCGCCAACGTATCCAGTACCTGGCCGCCGAAGCGCTCGGCGGCGACGCCGGTGCGGATACCCTTGCGCGCCGTGTAGATCGCGGCCGCGGCGCCCGCGGGACCGCCGCCGACGACCAGCACGTCGAAGGCATCCTTCATCGCGATCTGCTCGGTGGCACGCGCAGCCGCACCCGTGTCGAGCTTGGCGATGATCTGCTCGACCGACATGCGGCCGGCGTCGAACAGCTCGCCGTTGAGGAAGATGGTCGGCACCGACATGATCTCGCGCGCCTGCACTTCGTCCTGGAACAGCGCGCCGTCGATGGCGACGTGGCTGATGTTCGGGTTCAGCACGCTCATCAGGTTCAGCGCCTGCACCGTGTCCGGGCAGCTCTGGCAGGAGAGCGACATGAAGGTCTCGAAGCGGAACGTACCTTCAAGCTCGCGCACTTGATGAGCCAGCGCTTCCTCGATCTTCGGCGGGTGACCGCCGACCTGCAGCAACGCCAGCACCAGCGAGGTGAATTCGTGCCCCAACGGAATGCCGGCGAAGCGCACTTCGACATCCGAGCCCAGGCGCGAGATCGCGAACGAAGGCTTGCGCGCATCGTCGTCGGCGCGGCGGTAGCCGATCTTGTCGGACATCGTGGCGATGTCCTGCAGCAAGGCTTCGAGTTCTCGCGATGTCTCACCATTGTCCAGCGACGCAACCAGTTCGATCGGCTGCTGGAGACGGGTCAGGTAGGCCTGCAACTGGGTCTTGAGTTCGGCGTCGAGCATAAGGACTCCGCGTAGGTCGAAGAAAAATGAGGTGGACGCTTGCAGCAGCGGCCAGGTCGCGAGGGAAATGCCGGGGAGAGGGGACGTCATTTCCCTGACGCGTTGCGGCGTTCGAACGAACCGCATTGCGCATGCGTCGCGGCGCAGCCGCTGCTGTAAGCATCCCGCGGGCCTTTCGGCCCGCGGATGCCGGTCCGCACGAGGCGGACGGGTTTCATCGGGTATTGCGGATCAGATCTTGCCGACCAGATCCAGCGACGGCTTGATGGTCTTCGCGCCGTCGTTCCACTTGGCCGGGCAGACCTCGCCCGGGTGGGCGGCGACGAACTGGGCGGCCTTCAGCTTGCGCAGCGTCTCGGAGACGTCGCGGGCGATGGCGTTGTCGTGGATTTCCAGAGTCTTGATCACGCCTTCCGGATTGATGATGAAGGTGCCGCGCAGGGCCAGGCCTTCTTCTTCGATATGCACGTCGAACGCGCGGGTCAGCTGGTGGGTCGGGTCGCCGACCAGCGGGAACTGCGCCTTGCCCACGGCCGGCGAGGTTTCGTGCCACACCTTATGCGAGAAGTGCGTGTCGGTGGTGACGATGTAGACCTCGGCGCCGAGCTTCTGGAATTCAGCGTAATGATTGGCGGCGTCTTCGACTTCGGTCGGGCAATTGAAGGTGAAGGCGGCCGGCATGAAGATCAGGACCGACCACTTGCCCTTGAGGCTGGCGTCGCTGACTTCGATGAATTCGCCACTCTGGAAGGCGGTGGCCTTGAACGGCTTGACCTGGGTGTTGATCAACGACATGCGTTATTCCTGTTGAGTTGAAGGGTGGGTGGAAAAGGAGCCGCCATGCTAGGTACACCAATCGAATAGAGCAATTCGATAGATGCAATCAATACAATAGGTTCTGCCTATTGATCCGTAACCGCAGGGTCGAGCCGGCAGATCGATACCATGTGCGCATGACCGCACATGCTCCCGCCGTTCGCCGCCTCGATGCATTGCTGCGGGCCGCGCGTGGGCGGATCGATCCGGTCGATGCCGAGTTCCTGCTGGTGCATGTGCTGCGCAAACCGCGCAGTTGGCTGTTCGCACACCGCGAAGACGAGACTTCGGAGGAAGTCGCTGCTGGGTTCGAAGCACTGGTGCAGCGGCGCGCCCGTGGCGAACCGGTCGCCTATCTCACCGGGCACCGTGGTTTCTGGCGGTTCGATCTCGCCGTCACGCCGGACACGCTGATCCCCCGTCCGGAGACCGAGCTGCTGGTGGAATTGGCGCTGGCGCGGCTGCCGGCCGGCCGCGAACTGCGCGTGGCCGACCTGGGCACCGGCAGCGGCGCGATCGCGCTGGCGCTGGCCTATGAGCGGCCGCGCGCGCAGGTGCTCGCTTGCGACGCCAGCACGCAGGCATTGGCCGTGGCGCAGGCGAACGCGCAGGCACTGGGCCTGGCGAACGTCGCCTTCCGCGCCGGCGATTGGTTCGTCCCGCTCGCGGGCGAGCGCTTTCATCTCATCGCCAGCAATCCGCCTTATATCGCGCTAGGCGATCCGCACCTGGTCGCGGGTGACCTGCGTTTCGAACCGGCGGCGGCACTGAGTTCGGGCGCCGATGGGCTTGATGCCATCCGCCGGATCGCCACCGATGCCCCGATGCACCTCGAAGCCGACGGCTGGCTGCTGCTGGAGCACGGATGGGAGCAGGGCGCCGCGGTGCGCGACTTGCTTAGCCACGCGGGTTTCCTGGACGTGACCACCGAGCGCGATCTGGAAGGGCGCGATCGGGTCACGCTCGGCCGCACGCCGGTATAGCCGCCTTTTGCCGTCAACCTAGTCAGGACGGCTTCCGTAGGACGATGGGTAAGGACGCCGGCTAAGCACGACCGTCCCCGCAGGTAGAATTTTCCTTTCGCGAATTTCCAGTCCAGGACCGTCGCAATGCGCACGCTTTTTCCCGAGATCCAGCCGTACGAGACCGGCACCCTGCAGGTCGACGACCGCCACACGCTGTACTACGAGCAGTGCGGCAATCCGGACGGCAAGCCGGTGGTGATGCTGCACGGCGGTCCCGGCGCGGGCTGCAGCGACAAGATGCGGCGTTTCCACGACCCGGCGAAATACCGCATCGTGCTCTTCGACCAGCGCGGCAGCGGCCGTTCCAAGCCGCATGCGGACCTCGTCGACAACACCACCTGGGACCTCGTCGCCGACATCGAAAAACTGCGCGCGAAGCTCGGCATCGATCGCTGGCAGGTCTTCGGCGGCTCGTGGGGCTCCACGCTCGCGCTCGCCTACGCCGAAACGCACCCGCAGCGCGTTGCCCAGCTCGTGCTGCGCGGCATCTTCATGCTGCGCCGCTGGGAGCTGGAATGGTTTTATCAGGAGGGCGCGTCGCGGCTGTTCCCGGACGCGTGGGAGCACTACATCGAGGCTATTCCGCCGGTGGAGCGCCACGATCTGATCTCCGCCTTCCACCGTCGCCTCACCGCGGACGACGAAGCCACGCGCCTGGCCGCTGCGCGCGCGTGGAGCGTGTGGGAAGGCGCCACCAGCTTCCTGCACGTCGACCAGGATTTCGTCGCCGGGCACGAGGATGCGGCGTTCGCGTTGGCCTTCGCGCGGATCGAGAACCACTACTTCGTCAACGGCGGCTTCTTCGAAGTCGAAGATCAGCTGCTGCGCGACGTGCATCGCATCCGCGACATTCCCGGCGTGATCGTGCACGGCCGCTACGACGTGGTCTGCCCGGTGCAGAACGCGTGGGAGTTGCACAAGGGATGGCCGAAGGGCGAGTTGGTGATTACCCCCGCGTCGGGGCACTCCGCATTCGAGGCCGAGAACGTCGATGCGCTCATCGCGGCCACCGAACGCTTCGCTTGAGACCCCCCGCTAACCCCCCGAAAAACCTAATGATGCACACCTTCTGTTCATAAACATGAACAAAAAACGGCGTGCGATAATAGCCCGGGCCATGTGAAGTGAGTCTTCACATTTTGTAGGGGAATCCGTCTCGATAGGTCTGGCGTTGGAGAACGCCGGGCCGGGGCGTGTCTGGGGTTTTGTTTTGAAGCAGCAGGTGACAACGGGCCGGGTCGATCTGATCCCACTCCATCAGATCGCAACCCATACGGCCGATGGACGCGTCTCTTACGCGTCCGAAGGACTGGACCCGCAATTCGACCTGCGACCGGGCGGTGCCCCACTGCGGATGCCGTCGGGTTGGTACCTGATCCGATTCCGGATCATCGGTACGGAAGGCAGCATCACCTCCCCGTGTCTGTATCCCGACTACGGCGAAGGCCTCAGCGAAGCGCACAAGATCACGCTCCCCGAGCCAGACGACAACGGCTGGACTGAAACCATTGTCGCCCTGCCGCGGCCGGTACACGCCCTGCGCTTCGATCCCACGATCCAGCCCGCACGCTTCTGCGTGCCGCACGTCGAGGTTCGGCGCATTTCGCGTCCGCGCGCATTTCTGAAGATGCTCGCTGGCATCCAGCGCGCGAAGAAGGAGCTCTTCTTCGAGACCACCTTCGCCACGCTCTGCGGCTTTTTGCGCCTGGCTCTGGCCGGCCGGATGACGCAAGGCGCCAACCTGCTGGTGCGCAACTACGCGCAGGCGCGTCGCCCGGACGCACGCGGTTATGCACGATGGGTGGCCCTGTTCGGTGCGACACGGTCTGGCCGCGCTCCCCAGTTGACCAGGCGACCACTGATTTCGGTGATCGTGCCGACCTGCAACACCCCGGTGCATTTGCTGCGCAAGTGCATCGACAGTGTGCTCGCCCAGACCTATCCGAACTGGCAGTTGTGCATCGCCGACGATGCCTCTTCCGCCGCCGTCAGGAAGGTTCTGGCCGAATACGCCCAGCGCGACCAGCGCATCGTTGTGCACCTGCGCCAGAACCATGGGCACATCAGCGAGACGAGCAACGACGCCATAGCGCTGGCGAAGGGCGAGTTCCTGGCCTTCCTCGACCACGACGACGAATTGACGCCGGATGCCCTGCTGGAAGTGGCGATCGCCATGGACCTCAATCCGCAGGCCAAGTTGTTCTACTCGGACGAGGACAAGATCGACGAAGCGGGCAAGCGGTCCGAGCCGAACTTCAAGCCGGCCTGGAACCCGGAGCTGCTCAGGTCGCAGAACTACATCTGCCATCTGACCGTCATCAGTGCCGCGCTCGTGGATCGTCACGGCGGGCTGCGGCCGGGTTTCGAAGGCGCGCAGGATCACGACCTGCTTTTGCGTTGTACGGAAGACCTGACGCCGCCGGAAATCGTCCACATCCCCAAAGTGCTCTATCACTGGCGCATGCTTCCCGGCTCGACGGCCGCCGGCGTCTCGCAAAAGAACTATGCGCTGGAAGCCGGCCGCAGGGCCGTCGAGTCGCATCTGGCACGAACCCATATCGCGGGATCCGTGGAGGTCACGGAGGCTGGCTATTACCGGGTGAAATATGCCTTGGGCAATAAGACGCCCAGGGTGACGATCATCATTCCCTCACGTGATAAGAAGACGTTGCTGGAGACCTGCGTCAGCACCATCCTGGAGCGGACGAAGTACGCCAACTACCAAGTGCTGGTGGTGGACAACGGTTCGGTCGAGGACGACGCGGTGGCCTATCTGGCCGAGATCGATGCACTCGCCCAGGTCCGCGTCCTTCGTCATCCGGCGCCATTCAATTTCTCGGCCCTGATCAACCATGCGGCACGCCATGCCGATGGCGATGTCTTCTGCATCCTCAACAACGACATCGAAGTCATCACGCCGGAATGGCTGGACGAATTGGTCGGGCACACCAACCGCAAGGAAGTCGGTGTGGTGGGATGCATGCTGTATTACCCCGACGACACCGTGCAGCATGCCGGTGTCGTGCTGGGTATCGGCGGGGTCGCGGGGCATGTGCACCTGAGACTGCCGAGGGGCACCGGCGGCTATATCGGCCGCGCGGGCGTCGCGCAGAACTACACGGCCGTCACCGGCGCGTGCATGGCTGTGCGGCGCGAGGTATTCGAGCAGGTTTCCGGGCTGGACGAAAACCTGCCGGTTGCTTTCAACGACATCGACTTCTGCATCCGTGTCGCAGGCGCCGGCTACTTCAACGTGTGGACCCCGTTTGCGGAGTTGTATCACCACGAGTCGGCGAGCCGCGGTCTTGAAGACACGCCCGAGAAGCGCGAGCGCTTCGAACGGGAGGTGAGTGCGATGAAGAAGCGCTGGGATCAGCTGCTGCTTCAGGATCCTGCCTACAACCCAAACCTGACGCTGGATGACTCCGATTTTGGGCTGGCATTCCCGCCCAGAACGTCAGAAGACAAGCAATTCGCGCGCGTCGGCGCGCGGTAATTCACGAAGAGAGTGCAGTTATGAGTTCGTTTATTGGTGACCTCGCCGGAAGCTTCCGGCGTCCGGATCATTGGCTGTATGCCGCCTGGTTGGGTGTGATCACCAAGTACCGGAAGACGGCGCTGGGTCTGCTCTGGGTGTTTGTACCGCCAATCGTCTACATCTGGGGCATTGGCTGGTTCGTCGGCATGCTCAACCCGGTCTCGGTGCGGCCGTTCATGGCGCACGTGGGTGTCGGCTTCATCACGTTTCGCATGATCATCAGCGTGATTACCGATTCCACAGGGATTTTTTCCCAGTACCAGCCCTACATCCAAGACGGAAACGTCCGACTCACGGACTATCTGCTGGGTGTAATCGCGCGCGCGGCCATCTACTTTGCCCTGGCCATGCCGGTGCTGGCCGTGGCGATCCTGTCCGCCAGCCAGCCGGACCTGGCAGGGATCGCGGGCTCGTTCATCGGGCTGGCGATCGTTCTTCTGAATCTATTGCTGTATTCGGTGCCGCTTGCGCTGTTGGGCGCGCGCTTCCCCGACTTCGGTGAAGTCGTCAACAGCGCCATCCTGTTCCTGTTCCTGGTGACCCCGATCGTGTGGTACCCCTCGGCCGCGCCCGCAGGCACCCTGCACGGCGAACTCATGCGCGCAAATCCGATACACCACTTGTTGGCCATCGTGCGCGCGCCGCTGACGCAAGAGACGATCGAGCCCGTCACCTATTCGTACGTATGCGTGGTGACTCTCGTCGGCCTGGTGCTGGCGGTCGTTTCCTATCGCGCCTTCGCCCGGCGCGTCCCGGTTTGGATCTGAGGCAGTCATGACGGTATCTATCAAAGTCCGCGGACTGTCGCTGGAACTTCCCTACGAGATGCAAGGTGGCGCGGGCACTGCGGCCCACGGCTGGCTGGCGACGTTCGCGTCCGCAAAGCGACGCTTCACCACCGTGCTTAAAGGCATCGACTTCGATGCTTCGGAGGGCGATCGCATCGGCATCATGGGCCTCAATGGCGCAGGCAAGACCACTTTGCTGCGGGTGCTCAATGGTGCCCTGCAGCCTACGCAGGGAAGCGTTGAACGGAACGGTAGCCTGCAGTCGTTGTTGAGTACCACGCTGGGTTTCAACGAATACGCCACGCTAGTGGAGAACATCATCCTTCGCGGCACGGCAATGGGCCTGCGCTACCGCCAGGTGGATGCCGCCGTGGAGAACATCCTGGAGTTCGCCGGTCTTACCGATCGCGCCAACCATCGGTTGCATACGCTTTCGGCCGGCCAACGCATGCGGTTGGGCTTTGCCATCTCTACTGCCGTCCAGCCGGACATCCTGTTGATGGACGAATGGATCGGGGCGGGCGACGAGAACTTCATCATGCGCGCCAAAGAGCGGATGCTTAACCGCATTCACGGCAGCCGCATCGTAGTGCTGGCCAGTCACAGCACCGAGCTTCTGCGAGAGCTGTGCAACAAGGCGATCGTGCTGAACGATGGGCGCATGCGCTTCTTCGGCCCGGTTGAGGACGCGATTGCCGACTACCGCGATGTCGTTTCAAGGGCGGGAGCGGCACAGCGCCGCTTGGCCGCCGACAGCGATCCGCTGCTCTTCGGCGAAGCCGTGGGGTTAATCGAACGCGTGAAGCACGATTCAAAGTCCATCACTTTGGAAGGATGGGTAGTGGATGAGCGCGGCGGCGAAGTGGACGTGATCTGCGTGGAGGTCGATGGCAGGCATTACGTCTTTGAGGAATTCGAGCGAGTCGAGCGCGAAGACGTCAGGCTGCATCTCGGAAAGCGCAGGGGAAGCTATGGGTTCCGCGTGCGAATCGTGGCCCCAATGCGTGCCCAGCGCACGGCGAACGGCATCAGGGTCTCGGCCGGGCCAGCGGCTGATCGCTTGGGGCCGCCGCTGCGTTTGGCGGTTGGCAGCATCGTGGAATCTGCCTGATCCGCGCTTCCAACACTTCCAACCAATTAGTTTCGTGCACACGTACAGAGAATTAAGCAAATGAATTTTATGGATCCCAGTCAACTTTCCAGATCGCCCAACATGGCCATCAACGCCGACATTACGCCCGAGGCCGATGGCTACTTTGGTTGCATCGAATCATGGGGCAGTGAAATTCGAGGCTGGGTCGTGCGAGCGGGTCACGAAGCTGAGGCGCTTGCGGTCGAGCTGATTATCGATGGTGAGCGGGTTGCGACGGCATACTGCGTGCATCCCCGACTTGACATCACAGCCATTACGGGGCGCTCGAACAATGCAGGGTTCGTGCTTCCGGCATCCTCGATCAAGCTGCCCGCGGCGCTGAAGCGGAAGGCGTCGGCGGCTCAAGTCGAGATCGAGTTCCGGATCAAGGCCCTGGGCCACCAGGTGCCGACGTTGTTTGAGCGGCCGATTTCCGTCGAAGAACTCATCGAGGTGGTGGGGGCGCCGAGCGCACGTTCACTGTCGCTCGGAGAAATCGCGGTTGCCTCGAAGCCATTTGTCGAGGAAGTCGTTTCCAAGGACAGCGAAGAAGCAGGCGTAAAGTTGATTGCGTTCTACCTGCCGCAATTTCACCCGGTGCCGGAGAACGATGCATGGTGGGGGCCGGGCTTCACGGAATGGACCAACGTCTCTCAGGCGCAACCACAATACCCAGGCCATTATCAGCCGCATGTCCCGGGGGAACTTGGCTTCTATGATCTGAGATTGCCGGAGGTGCGTGAGGCGCAGGCCGATCTCGCGCGGCAGTATGGGATCCATGGTTTTTGCTACTACTACTACTGGTTCAACGGGCGCCGGATTCTCGAACGTCCGCTTCAGGAAATGCTCGATTCCGGAAAGCCGGATTTCCCGTTCTGCATCTGCTGGGCGAATGAAACTTGGTCTCGCCGTTGGGACGGGTCCGAGCATGAAGTGCTGCTTAAGCAGGAGCACACGCCCGAGAGTGACATCGCATTCATTCACGACGTCATTCCCATCCTTAAGGACCCGCGATATATCCGCATCAATGGCGCACCGGTCCTGATGGTGTATCGGGCGTCTCTATTCCCGGATCTTCGCAGCACCGCCGATGTTTGGCGCCGCATCTGCGCTGAGAATGGCATCCCCAATATTCACCTTACGATCGTCGAGTCGTTTGGTTTCAATGAACCCTATTCGATAGGGTTCGATTCTTCCGTGCAGTTCCCGCCGCATGGCATTGTTGCGGGCGACATTCGTGAAGAAATGGATGGCGTCCCGGAAGAATTCACCGGCAAAATCTATGACTTCGAGGAAGTGGTCGAGTCCGAGCTGTCTGCGCCAGCGGCAAAGCACAAGCGGTTCAATGGGGTGATGGTGTCTTGGGATAACACTGCCCGCCGCAAGAACAAGTCCCATATGTTCGCCAAGTCCACGCCGGAATTGTATGAGGTGTGGTTGCGCAATGCCGTTGAGCGGGCCCGCGACTCTCATCCTTCAGGTGAGCGCCTTGTATTCATCAATGCCTGGAATGAATGGGCTGAAGGGGCGCACCTTGAGCCAGACGTGCGCCATGGACGCGCCTATCTCGAAGCCACGCTTCGCGCTCACGCAGGCCAGAGCAGCCCCTCAGTACTGCTGGACTACGCGCGCAAGATTGGTCGCCTTGAAGGTGATCAGCTCGCGTCCTGGATTGCGGATATGCAGGCCTCGATCGAGAGCGCAGCCGCGCGGCAGCGCCATGCCGAGAGGCTGCTGGCACGCGACCACGCACTTGGTGAGTCGGGGACGATGATGTCGCCTGCCCAGCCTTATGTGCTAAACGCCCTGCCCATGGCGCCGCTTGGCCAGTTCTTCGTCGAGCGCATCAACGGCCTGCCGCCCGGGATATCGCATGCGGCGCTGCGCAAGGATCAGTACCTCTTCGTGGAGGGGTGGGCGATGCATCCGGAAGCGCCCACCGACAGCAAAACCATCTCCCACCTTGTGCTTGAGTGCACCGCCAGCAAACAGCGGTACTACGCGCCTGTGTTCGGACGACGTCAGCGGCCCGACGTAGCGCAGGCATTCCGGACGCAATCGGAGGAAATGACGCTGTTCAGTGGTGTGCGAGCTTTTGTCGATTTGTCGTCGGTGGCGCCAGGCGAGTATCGAATGGGTTTGCTGCAAACGTCGCCTTCGACGACATCTCTGAACTTTGTGGAGGGCGCTGTCCGTGTCGCTTGAGTCCCATGCGCCTTTGGTCAGCGTCGTCGTGCCTTGTTATCGGCACGAGAACTTTGTTGCTGCGGCCTTACAGTCGGTGTACGACCAAACCTATTCGAACATCGAGCTTCTGGTGATCGATGATGCGTCTCCGGATGGCACTTTCGCAGCGGCGGGGAATTGGGCGTCGTCTGTGGACGCCGAGGAGCGTTTCCATCGCTTCAGGCTTGAGCGAAACGGGGCGAACCTCGGTGCCCACGGCAGCATTAATCGGGGGTGTAGCGCCAGCTCGGGTGAGTACATCGCTATCCTAAACTCGGACGACCTATTTCATCCGCAGCGTATCGAGCGCATGGTGGAGCGTCTTGAGAGTTCGCGTGCGGGCCTGGGCTTCTCCCGAGTAGTACCCATAGACGATGCGGGGAAACTCGTGTCTCCCGCTGCGTTGCCCAAGCAGTTGCTGGGAGCCTTCTATGCGGCTGACCACGCGCAGGCTAATTCCCCAAGCCTTGTCGATGCACTTGCAGGGCAGAATCTGGCGATTTCCACTGGCAATTTGATTTTTAGTCGGGACATCTACGCGGAAGTAGGGCCCTTTGCTGATCTGGCATACGTCCATGACTGGGACTTCATCCGTCGTGCTTCGCTATTGTCGGAACCCGTGTACGTTCCCGAGGATCTGTATCTGTACCGCATCCACGGTAGTAATTCGTTTTCAGCATTGGCTCACGTCGCTGAGCTTGAAACACATATCGTCCAGGCTCGTTTCTCGGCTGCCTCGGGTCGACTGCGTAGGCGTATCTCGTGACAAAAAAGCGGCCTCTATATGTTCATGTCGGCCTGCACAAAACGGGCACGACAAGCATTCAGTGGGCGCTTACCAAATCGCGTCCTCAGCTCAGAGAGCTGGGCGTCTGCTATCCGGAGTCGGGCCGGCTTTCCGTGCGCGAAGTGGCGCACCATGAATTGGCATGGTCGTTCGTTTCCCGGCCGGAAATGATTCCGTCGTTCAATGGAGCGGTGGCGACATTCACCGAGTCTCGGCGGAATGAAATCTGGCGAGAGGTGAAGTCCGAAATAGCAGCGGAAGGTGTTCGGGCCGCCGTCGTCTCCAGTGAGGAGTTCGACATATTCAACAGGGAAGAGATCCTGCGTTTTGGAGAGGTCTTCGCTGATTGGGATGTTGTCCCCATCATTTTTCTGCGCTCTCATCTGGATCTGGTCGAGTCCGGATACAGAACGGCAGTGCTTTATTCGGACTTTACTGGAGGCATTCGTGCCTATGCTGCCGAGCAACGCACCCGGTTGGATTTCCTCGAGCTCGTGAGGGATTGGTCTCTCATCGCGGCGAACGGAAAGGCCTCAGTCTTCAATTACGACAGCGAGGCCGTAAGGGACAATCTCCTGGGCTCGTTCTTTTCTGCGATAGATACAGACGTCACGATAGTTCCATCTGAGGGGCTGCAGCGACAAAACGAAAGCGTGCCGGCCTTTGCGATTGAGTGCGTCAGGTTCATGAGGCTAAAAGGATGCGATTCCGGAGAGATCGCGCGGTATGTTGCGAACATTTCCCGCTTCTTTGCTTCGCGTGATGATGCAAGTCGGTATCGGTGCTTGCCGGAGGATCTGTGCGAGGCGTTGGAGTCGAATTACGAAGATCTGCGCCGCAGATTCGCAGCCGATTCGACGTACTCTGAGGTCCTGTTGGAGTCCAAGAATGGAGACCACTGGCGCGACAAGTATCCAGCGGATGACTTAGTGCTGGCGCTGCTGGCTATGGCGCGTTGCCTGGGCCCTCAATAGAGATCCGGCATTGATCGCCTCCATGTCACGGGGCGGTTTCAGGCAGTCGGGCGAACAGCCCATGTGCGGAGGCTAGGCTGGTGCGAGCCTCGTCGGACAGGCGCAGGACAATCGGGTGACTCTCAAAAGTCTCGGGCGGCGCCGTCAGGTCCGCCACTGTCATAGATCGGAACGCCTCGCGATCGGCGTCCGGCAACCCAGCTGCGTAGCTTTGCAAAAACCAATTCAACGCCCACACCGGCTGCATTGCCCCATAGATCGCCAAGCGTTTGCTGGCCATTGGCTCAAACAGCGTCAGAAGCCCTTCGCCGGTCATGTTGAAGTAGTGATGCGGGTAGCCGTGCAGCGGCTGCAGGAAGGGCGCCACGCACATAAGCTCGCCGCCGGGCTTCAGCACGCGCATCAGTTCCCGGGCGACCTGGAATGGGTCCTTCACGTGCTCCAGCACGTTGAGACAGATCACCGCGTCGAAGCTGGCATCACGGAAGGGCAGCCGCTCGGCCACGCCGAGCACGTCGGTGCTGTCGTAGGGGACGATCTCGTAGTTCACCACGTTGTCGTAGTAGACGCTGCGCTGTCCTGCGCCGCAGTCAAGTACCAGGCCCTCGGCATTCGCCGCGATGATGCGTAGGGCTTCGTGGTCGTAGTCGTGCTGGCTGACGTTGTCGGTGGAAACGATGTGGAACTGCTCGCGCAGCGCATCGGTCAGGCAGTCGATGTGCGACAAGGTCTCGCGGTTGTTGACGTCGGGCTGTAGCAGCGGGCGGATTCGTCCCAGCTTGCGATGCTTCCAGTCGATTGGCAGGGCCACGCGCTGTAGGCGGGTTTCAGCATGGCCGAAGAGTTCGAAGTGCTGCCGACCGCTTTCCAGCTGCCCGGATGCGATGGCTGCGGCCACGTCGGGATTGGCGGCCACATAGCCTTCTTCTTCAAACGTGTCTGCAGTAGCGGGCGCCACCAACGTGAATGTCTTCATGCATCAATTCTAGGGAATCACCGCCGTCCCGTCCGGATCCCGCTCCAGCATCCATAGCCCCGCCCACAGCTTGAGGTCGAGTTCGTAGCCTTCGGCCTGTTTCTGCATCAGCCAGGCGGGGGCCTGGGTGCGCGGGACGGCGTGCACGGTGATGCCTTCGCCGTCGACGCCGCCGCCGGCGCCCACGCGGGTGAGCCGGCTGGCGCGGACGAAGGCGATGCGCTCGTTGCTCATGCCGGCGGAGGTGGGGCCGATCAGCAGGACTTCGACCTTGGCCGGCTCCCAGCCGGTTTCCTCGATCAGTTCGCGCCGCGCGGCGGATTCCAGGGTGTCGTGCGCGTGGTCGTCGCCGACCAGGCCGGCGGGCATTTCGATGGTGCGCTTGCCCAGCGGTACGCGGAATTGTTCGACGAACAGCACCTCGTCCTGCGGGGTGGCCGCGATGATGATCACGGCCATGCCGTTGCCGTGCGTGCGTTCGGCGTACTCCCAATGTCCGCGGCGGCGCAGCCGCAGCCATTGGCCGTCGTAGAGGGTTTCGACCGGATGGTCGTGGGCTTCGTGCAGTTCCTGGCTCATGCGCCGATGCTACCGCGCGCAGATGTCGTGCACGCGTCGCGATGGCGCCTGGCGCTTCGGCTCAGGTGGTGGCGAATTCTAGGCCCGCGGCCGCGTGCAGCCTGCGCCGCGTCATCGGGCCGAAGCGGAGGGCTTCGCACAGCAGGCCCAGCATCTGCGCATCGGCGTTGCCGCGGACGAAGTCGCCTGCCTCGAGCGGCGCGTCCAGCGCGATCGTGGCCAGGCGCCGCCACAGCAGGGCCTGCTCGCGGTGTTCGCGTAGACGCGTCGCCACGCCGGCGGCGCCACGCAGGCGCAGGAACGGAACTTCGTCGATGCGCGTGAGCAGCACATCCAGCGAACCGAAGTGGGCGAGCAGCACCGCCGCCGTCTTCGGCCCAACGCCGGGCACGCCGGGAATATTGTCGACGGCGTCGCCGGTGAGGGCGAGGTAGTCCGCGATCTGGTGCGCGTGCACGCCGTGGCGTGCCTTCACGCCATCCGCGCGCCAGCGCTGGTCGCGCGCGTAATCCCATTGTTCGTCGTGTTCGCCCAGCAATTGCGACAGGTCCTTGTCGGCCGAAACGATCACGCCGCGGAACCCCTGCGCGCGCTGCCGCACGAGTGCCGAGCCAATCAGATCGTCGGCTTCGTAGTCGTTGTGCGCGAGCACGGCGAAGCCCAGGGCGAGACACAGCGCCTTGCAGTGCGCGAACTGGCGCTTGAGCTCTTCCGGTGCGGCGTCGCGATTGGCCTTGTACGCGGGATACAGGGTGTTGCGGAAGCACGAGTCCAGCGCCTCGTCGAAGGCGATGGCGATGTGTTGCGGACGCGTCCGGTCGAGCAGTTCCAGCAGGAAGCGCGCGAAGCCGTGCACCGCGTTGGCGGGCCAGCCATCGGTATCGGTGAAGTCCGCCGGCATCGAATGCCAGGCGCGGAACACGTACATGCTGGCGTCGACGAGGTAGAGAGGGTTCGGTGTGGTCATCGTCATGGCAAGGCGCGTTACGGCGCGAATTCGCTCAGCAAGGCGCGCGGGTCGGGTCGGTCGCGTTCGGGCGCTTCCAGTTTCGGGGTGCCGACGTGGATGAAGCCGACCACGTGCTCGCGCTCCTGCAGGCCCAGCCAGCGCGCGACTTCCGCATCGTACGCCGGCCATCCGGTCAGCCATTGCGCGCCGAAGCCTGCGGCCTGTGCCGCCTGCAGCAAGGCGAAGCAGACGCAGCCGGCACTGAGCAGGCGTTCCTGTTCGGGAATCTTCTCGTCCGGGCCGAGTTGCGCGACGACCGTAATGATCAGTGGCGCGTGCGAGAAGCGCATGCGGTCCTTCTCCACCGCCGCTTCGCCGGCCGTGGGGTCGCGCTCGCGGCCGCGCGCGGCCAGGCGTTCGCCCAATGCGTCGCGCGCCTCCCCACGGATGGCGATGAACCGCCAGGGGGTGCGCTTGCCATGGTCCGGTACGCGCACGGCGGATTCCAGCAGGCGCAACAGCGTGGCCTGGTCGGGGGCGGGCTCGCCCAGTTGCTTCGCGGGGGTCGAGCGGCGGTCGTCGAGCGCCGCCAGTCGGTCATTCAAAAGGTTATGGGACATCGGTCACAAAACGAAGGTTGGGGTCTGAAACTGACAAATTCCGACACTATCCTGCGGTAGAACGTCGCAAAGTGTCGCCGGTGTCGTGCCCCGGCGGTGTGTACTTAGGGGAAGGTGGAACGTGTCGGATCATCCTGGTGCTTATCCTCCTGGCATCGCCAAGCCTGCACAAGGCGCGGCTGCGTCCGGGCGCGCCGATCCGATGCGTCTGATCGAAGAGATCAAGCGGATCTCGGTCGAGCTGCTGGGGTCGGTACCGAACGGACTGTTCGGGCCGGTCGAGTTCGCCCTGCATGACTCTACGGTGCGCGGCATCGCGCGTCCGTCGGAGCTGCAGGCGGTGATGAAGTTGCGCCAGCAGTCGTCGGCGCTGGTGATGCGCTTCCGCCAGCAGGTTGCGCAGGGCTTCGACGACTTCCGTTCGCTGCGCATCCGCAGCCGTGGCGACTTGCCATTGTCGCTGGTCGCGGAAAACCAGCTCGCCTTCCATCTGGCCGGGCAGCAGTTGGCCCAGGCGATCGAAACCCGTTTTGCCGCCGCGCTGGAAACCATGGGCGCGCGCCTGGACAAGCTGGCCGAAGCGCTGCAGATGCAGCCGGGTTCCAACCCGATCGGTGCAGGACGCCTCGCCGGCGCCTTCATCGAAACCTTCCGCGATGCGGCGATGCCGCCCGAATTGCAGCCGCTGATGTTCCGCGCCTACGAGCAGGAACTCGGCCGCGTGCTCGGCGATCTCTACAGCCGCGTCAATCAGTTGCTCGCCACGTCCGGCTACGGCGCGCCTGCGCCGGGCCCGCGTCCGTTGCCGGCGAAGGACATCCAGGTCGCCCGTCGCGACCAGGAGCACGAACTGGTGCAGGAAGTGCGCCGCGTGCGCGCCGCCGATCCGGCCATTGCCGCCCAGTTCGCCCAGTTGCGCGCGGAACTGCATGCGTGGCGCCAGCAGATGCCGCGTTCGGCACGGCAGGCCGCGCTGGATGCGCTGCCGCGCCGCGAACTGCGGACCGAAGAAGTGACCGGCGTGGTGTCCATGCTGCAGACCGAGTCGCCGGACGTTTTCGTGCGTGCGCTCAACGGCGACCCGGGGCAGCTCGCGCAAACCATCCGCGAGCATCTGGTGGAAGGCGCGCGCCGCGTCGGCCACAGCCCCGAATACACCCGCGTGAGCGTCGATCACGACGATGCCATCGATCTGGTCGGCATGCTGTTTGAGTCGCTGTTCCAGAGCTACGCGCTGCTCGACCATGCGCGTCGCCTGTACGGGCGGCTGGTGATGCCGTACGTGAAAGTGGCGATGAACGACAGCGGCCTGTTCGTGCAGCGCGAACATCCGGCGCGCCGCCTGCTCGACGCCATCACCGAAGCTTGCGAAGGCAACGCCGCCGCGACGCCGCAGGATCGCGAACTCATCGAGCGTTGCGCGGCGATCTCGCAGCGCATCGTCGCCGATTACAACGAAGACCTGGCGGTGTTCGACCTAGCGCATTCCGAACTGGAAGCGCTGCTCGAACAACACCGCCGCCGCGTCGAACTGCAGGAAGCGCGTGCCGCCAAGGCGACCTTCGGCCGCGAGCGCCTCAACGAAGCCCGCACCCAGGCCGACCAGGTACTGCACGGCATGCTCAACGAGCGCATGACCGGGCCGGTCGGCGACTTCCTCGCCCAGCCGTGGCGCCATCATCTGGTGCAGACGCTGCTGCGCGACGGCGCCGGTTCGCCGCGCCATAACGAGACGCTCGCGCTGGGCGACTCGCTGCTCGAAGCCGATCGCATCGCGCGCACCGGCGCCGAAGGCCGACGCCTGGCCGATCGCCTGCTGGCCCTGCAGGAAGCGATCACCCAGTGCCTGGCCAGTTCCGGGCTCGACGAAGATGCGGCCATGCAGCAGCTCGCGAGCCTCATCCGCGCGCTGGCGCTGCCGGATATGCCGCGCGAAGTGCCGCCGATGCCGACGCCGGTAGTCGACGAAGATGTGTCCACCGAGGATGCGTCGCTGTGGCTGGGGTTGGCCGGTGGCACCGACACCGTCGCGCACGACCCGGAAATTGCCGCACGCATGCGTCGCCTGCTGCCGGGTGAGTGGCTGCGTCTGCTGGATCCGGCCGGGCAGGCCGTGGCGGTCAAGGTCGCCTGGATCAGCCCGATGACCGGCCGCTTCCTGCTGGTGAACCGCCGTGGCCTGCGCGTGCTCGTGGCATCGCCCGCGGAGCTGGCGTCGCTGGCCCAGGCCGGCCGCCTGCACGTGGGCGCCGAGCGCGCGCCGACGGACGAAGCCATGCGTACCCTGCGCGATCGACTGGGGCACGCCGCGTGAGGTGGGCCGGGTGACATTCATGCCGGATGACGTGTCCAGACGACATCCGGCAGCAGTGATTCTCTCCAACCGGTGGTCTCGACTATGGAGCGGCTTGTCCGCTCCTTTTTTTTCGGCGCCCGGAGGGTTCGCTCTTCGCAGCGCGCGCACCCGCGGCGGTGGGCGTCGCGTCGTTGCGGCCCTTTGGTTAGGATGCCGCTGACTATCCGACGCGGAGTGCGGGCATGGCGGCAGTGGCGGGGCAGGGGATTTGCGTTGCAGTGGCGCGCGAAGCCGCACCGGGCGAGCGCCGCGTCGCGGCCACGCCCGAAACGTGCAAGAAGCTCGCGGCGCTGGGCGCGAACGTGCGCGTGCAGCGCGGCGCAGGACTCACCGCGGGTTTCACCGACGACGCCTACGCCGGCGTAGGGGCGCAGATCGTCGACGAGGCGGCGCCCATGTTCGCCGATGCCGATGTGCTGCTGTGCGTGCAACCGCCGTCGGCCGCCTGGCTGGGGCAGCTGAAGACCGGCGCCGTGCTGGTCGGCATGCTGGCGCCCGATGCCGACGCCGCGCGCGGCGACGCGATCACGGCGCGCCAGCTAGTCGCCTTTCCGCTGGAGCGCCTGCCGCGCACCACGCGTGCGCAGGCGATGGACATCCTGAGCTCGCAGGCTGGCATGGCCGGCTACAAGGCGACGCTGATCGCCGCGCAGCTGGCGCCGCGCTTCTTCCCGATGCTGACCACCGCGGCCGGCACGATCCGGCCGTCGAAGGTGTTGATCGTGGGCGCAGGTGTCGCCGGCCTGCAGGCGGTCGCCACCGCCAAGCGCCTGGGCGCGCAGGTGGAAGGCTTCGACGTAAGGCCGGAAACGCGCGAGCAGATCGAATCGCTCGGCGGCAAGTTCCTCGACCTTGGCGTCAGCGCGGCGGGTGAAGGCGGCTATGCGCGCCAGCTCACCGACGAGGAGCGCGCCCTGCAGCAGCAGCGCCTCGCCGAGCACCTCAAGACCATCGACGTGGTCGTCTGCACCGCCGCCGTTCCGGGCCGTCCGGCGCCGAAGATCGTGACCGCGGCGATGGTCGCCGGCATGAAGCCGGGCAGCGTGATCGTGGATCTCGCCGCGGAAACCGGCGGCAACTGCGAACTCACGCAGCCGGGCGAAACCATCGCCAGCGACAACGGCGTCGTCGTCTCCGGCCCGCTCAATCTGGCCAGCATGGGCGCCGTGCACGCGAGCGAGATGTATGCGCGCAATCTGCTGAACTTCGTCAGCCTGTTCGTGAAGGACGGTGCGCTTGCGTTCGACTGGAACGATGAGTTGCTGGCGAAGACGGTTTGGCGCCGCGATCCCTCCTAACGCTTACCTCGGCTGCGCCGGCTGCGCCTTGAGCCACGCCTCACGTTCGGCGGGCGTCATCGACTTCCACTCCGCGCGCAGCTTCTGCCGCTCTTCCGGACTCATCTTGCGCATCTGGCCGAACAAAGCGCGCGCCTGCGCGCGCTGCTCCGGCGACATGTGGCCCCAGCGGTCCATGCCGCGGTGCATGCGCTGGCGTTGCTCGGGCGTCATCGTCTGCCAGCGCTGCGCGTGTTCCATCATGCGCGCGCGTTCGTCGGGGTTGCTGTTCCAGCGCTCGCGCACGGGCGCGAGCAGCATGTCGCGCTCGGCCACGCTCAATTGCTCCCAGGCGGGATAGGCGCGGGTAGCCGCCGCCGGTGCGGGCTTCGCGGCCGGCGCGGTCTGGGCGAAGGCCGGCGCACTGCATAGCAGGGCGAGGGCGAGGGAAATGCGCAACAGCTTCATGTTCGTTTACTCCGTAACCAGGTTTTGGGTGTCGTTCGAAGCCAGCCACAGGTACAGCTCGGGCGACTCGTCGAGGGCGGTGTAGATGTCGGTTCCCGCGTCGTCGCCGGCGGTGGCCGACGTGTTCTGTCCAGGCGTGCCCTGTGCAGGCATGGGAGCGATCCGCTCCGGATGGCGCAGGAACATCCCGCCTGCAACCAGCGCGATCGCGCAGGTGGCGGCCAGTGGCCAGGCATGCCGCCGCGGCGAAGTCGCCAGCCGTGTCGAAGCACGCTGAGGCCGCAGCTGTACGTACGTGCGAGGCGATACGTTGTCGACAGCGTGCGCATGCACCTGGCGCAGACGTTCGTCGAAGTCGTGCGCGGCGTTGCCTGTGTCGTTCGGCCCGGTGTTCATCGAAAGTCCTCCAAATGCTTCTGCAGCGCTTCGCGCGCCCGCGACAGATGCGTCTTCACCGCGCCCTCGCTGCAACCCATGACGCGCGCGGTAGTGGCGACGTCCAGTTCTTCGAAGATGCGCAGGCTGAAGGCCTCGCGCTGGCGCCGCGGCAGCTTGCGCAGGCCTGCGACGATGCGGCCCCAGGCCTCGCGGTCTTCGTGCCGGCGGGACGGATCGCCGGCCGGATCGGCCCAGTCGACCGTCGCGTCGTCGTCCGGCTGCGGCGACAGCCAGCGCAGCCGCAACAGACCGCGGCGCTGGATGTCGACGATGCGGCTGCGCAGGATGCTCCAGAACAGCGGCGTCCATTCCGGCGCCGGACGCTCGCGATAGGCGAGCATGCGGGTCATCGCTTCCTGCACGGCGTCGCGCGCGTCTTCACGATGGCGCAGCCCGCCCTCGGCGAAGCGGAACGCTCGCGTGGCGATGCCCGACAGGAAGTCGTCCAGCGACCCCGCCTCTCCCGGGATCGCGGGAGAAGCGGCGAGCGTCATGTCCAGGCTGGCGTTCATGCGCTCCAGCATGCACCTGCCTCAGTGTCCGTGGTCCGAATGGCGGTCCCAGCGACGATCGAAGCGGTCACCCCGGCGATCCCAACGCGCCTCCGCGAGCTCACCGCGGCGGTCCAGACGGCGGTCGATGCGATCGCCCTTGCGGTCCAGCCGTTCGGCCTTGCGGTAATGGCCGTTGGCGGCGGCATGCTCCGCGCGGCGGTCGTAGCGGTGTTCGATGCGGTCGCCCTTGCGGTCCAGGCGCTGTTCGATGCGCTCACCCTTGCGGTCCAGGCGATGGTCGACGCGGTCGCCGAAGTCGCGGGCGCCGGCGGCGGCGCTGGTGGCGAGCAGGCCCAGGCCCAGCGCCATTGCAAGCAATGCCTTCATGTGGATGTCCTCGGGCAGGCGGGGCACGGAATGCGCCGGTGGGTGACGGCCTGCACGAGGGGAAACGTGTGACGCGGTCGCCGGTTGACACGGCAGCCGTTGCGTTCAGGGATCGTTATGATGGGTCCGACCGAAGGGTGGTTCGAACCGACAGGGGACATGCCGCAATGACCGATGGGCTCGTAGCGCTGTACATCTTCATGCTGGCGGCCATCGCCGGCCACGTGATCATCTCGCGCGTGCCGGTGATCCTGCACACACCGCTGATGTCGGGATCCAACTTCATCCACGGCATCGTGCTGATCGGCGCCATGGTCGTGCTGGGGCATGCGGACACCACGCTGGAGAAGGTGATCGGCTTCCTCGCCGTGCTGCTGGGCGCGGGCAACGCGGCCGGCGGTTATGTCGTCACCGAGCGCATGCTGGAGATGTTCAAGCCGTCGCAGAAGAAGACTGCCGACGGAGGCAAGGCATGAGCGCCTTCGCCAACGCGGCGTCGTGGATCGCCGCGATCAGTTACTTCGTCGCGGCGACGCTGTTCCTGCTCGGCCTGCAGCGCATGGCTTCGCCGGTGACCGCGCGCAGCGGCATCCACTGGGCGGGCCTGGGCATGGTGATCGCGACGGTCGCGACCTTCCTGCTGCCCGACCTGCACAACATCGCGCTGATCCTCGTCGCGCTGGTGATCGGCACCGCGGCGGCGTGGATCTCGGGCAAGAAGGTGGCGATCACCGACATGCCGCAGATGGTCGCGCTGTACAACGGCATGGGCGGCGGTTCGGCGGCGGCGATCGGCGCCGTGGAATTGCTGCGTTTCTCTTCCGAAGGACGGCCGCCGTCGATGCTGACGCTGGTGCTCGGCGTGGTCGGCGCGCTGATCGGTGCGGTTTCGCTGGCCGGTTCGATCATCGCCTGGGCCAAGCTCGATGGCCGCATGGACAAGCGCTACACCTTTCCCGGCCAGCAGATGTTCAATGCGGCCGTGGCGATCGGCGCGGTGGTGCTCGGCGGTGTCGTGATCCACTCGCTGGGCGTGCCGGCGATCGTCGCCTTCTTCGTCGCCGCGCTCGCACTGGGCGTGCTGATGACGCTGCCGATCGGTGGCGCCGACATGCCGGTGGTGATCTCGCTGTACAACGCGCTGACCGGTCTGGCGGTCGCATTCGAAGGCTACGTGCTCGGCAACGAGGCGCTGATCATCGCCGGCACCATGGTCGGCGCCGCCGGTACGCTGCTGACGCAGTTGATGGCGAAGGCGATGAATCGCCCGATCCGCAACGTGCTGTTCTCCAACTTCGGCGGCGGTGGCACGGCCCAGGAAATCGCCGGCACGCAGAAGCCGATCGAAGCCGGCGACGTCGCCGCGATGATGGCGTTCGCCGAACGCGTGGTGATCGTGCCCGGCTATGGCCTGGCGGTCGCACAGGCGCAGCACAAGGTGTGGGAGCTCACGCAGAAGCTGATCGATCGCGGGGTGAAGGTGAAGTTCGCGATCCACCCGGTCGCCGGACGCATGCCCGGCCACATGAACGTGCTGCTCGCCGAAGCCGGCGTGCCTTACGACCTGATCGCCGACATGGACGACATCAACCCCGAATTCGCCAACACCGACGTATCGCTGGTGATCGGTGCCAACGACGTGGTCAATCCGGTCGCGAAGACCGATCCGTCGTCGCCGATCTACGGCATGCCGATTCTCGACGTGGTCAATTCGAAGAACACCATCGTCATCAAGCGCGGCAAGGGCACCGGCTTCGCGGGCATCGAGAACGCGCTGTTCTACGCCGACAATACGCGCATGCTGTTCGGCGACGGCGCGGGCATGGTCGCCGCGCTGATCAGCGAGCTGAAGGCTCTCGACGGCGGGCACTGAGCGAGCCGATGCATGAAAGCCGATGTGCTGCGCAACCTGAGGCTGGTGGTCGCGACCACGCTCGTGTCGGTGTGGGGGTATTCGCACCTGGCCAGGACGCCCGGGCTGGGCGAAACGCTGCTGCCGCTGATTTGCGCGTTGCTGGTGGCGCCGGGGCTGCCGTGGGCAGGGTCCCGCGCGGGGCGGTTCCTGCTGTTCGCGATGGCGGGCTTTCTCGCCCTGGTCGCACTGCTCTACTGGAAGGGCTCGGACGCGGCGTTGGCGGCGTTCACCCATAGCCCCTGGTTCGTATTGCCGCTGTGGCTGCTGGCGATGTTCGGGCTGGTGCGCAACGCTACCGCGGCAGAACGCTCTGCCGCTTTGGCGCGCGGCGCTGCCGCGGCCGCGCATGCGCCGGACGCGGGGTGAGCTGACCGCCGGCGGGTAGATGCCGTACCTGCGTCGTGGTGAGTCCGTACGCACTCTTGAAGGCACGACAGAACGCGCTCTGGCTTTCGAAGCCGAGCGTGTGCGTGATCTCGCACACCGGCAGCGTGCTCTCGCGCACCAGCGACCAGGCGCGCGCCAAACGCAGGCGTGCAACGTGTTCGCTGGGGGTTTCGGCGAAGACGTCGTGGTACATCCTGATCAGATGCCAGGGCGAGTAGCTGGCCTCGCGCGCGAGGCGGGCCAGGTCCAGGCGCGGATCGTTGCCGCGTTCGATCAGTTGGTGCACGCGCAGCAATCGCTGCAAAGTTTGTAGGCGCCGTTGCGGCGTGCGGCCGCTGCAGCGCGTAGCCAGTTCCAGCAGGTCGCGCTGTTGTTCGATCAGACAGCGGCCGAGCGCGGCGACAAGACCGTCATTGCCGTCGATCTCCGCGCCGTCGCGCAGGGCGCGGGCAAGGCGTACCAGCATTCGACGCAGCGGCTTGGGGCAAGCGCCCTGCCGGACCAGCAGTTCGCTGGCCGCGCCCTGTCGCGCCAGCAGCTCCCGCCAGAGCGCCGGCGGTCCGGCCAATGCGAGCGTGAGCGTCGGTGCGACACAGGTGGCGCGCAGGCGCCCCTCGTTCGCGATCAGCAGTCCAGCGCGCAACCGCCACGCGCCCGACGCCGATTCCAACTGCAACTCGCCATGCAGCACGATCCACAGCGACCACCAGCCCGCGGGCAGGCAGACGCTGGTGCCGCGGCTGTCGAGGCGGAACAGATGCAGGGCGTCGTGCGGAAATTCGCGCGCGATCGCCGCATCGAAGTGCGCGCCCGGCCGTAGCGGGATTGGCTCCAGTCTCAACGCCGCCTCCGGTGTTTGGTCGACGCGTTCAGGCTAGTACCGGCATCGCGGCCGGTGCGCACCAGTTGCCCTCGATTCGAAGCGGACCAATTGCCAATCAGCGCACACCGTGCGCGCGCCGCGCGAACCAGGCGCAGATCACGCCGAACAGCAGGTGCATCAGGAAGTTGGTGACGAAGGCGAGCATCAACGGGTGCGCCGAGGGCTCCGCACGCGACAGCGGCACGACGACGTAGGTCATCACGCCCCACAGCAGCAGGCCGTAGGGCAGGCCGTAGCGGACCGGGTGTTCGACCAGGAAGCGAAGGCGCGTGCTGACCAGGTAGTAGGTCAGCACCATGACGATGGCGATTCCATAGTGGAAGCCGGCACCGGCCAGCGCGGTGGCGATACCGCCTTCGAACGCCGCCTTGCCGAGCGCACCGGAGGCGATGAACTGCAGCAAGCGCATCGGCGATACATGGCGCAGCCAGGCCCAGATCGAGCAGGCATAGATCAGGTCGAGCGTGGCGAGCGTGATCCCGCCGGCCAGGACTTGCACTGCGGCCGAGCGCGCGCGCGGCGATTCGAAGGTGGACATCGGGCACTCCGGGTGGAAGGAAATGCCGCGCGACGTCTCAGCGGCCCCGGTACGCCAAGTGCGCGGACCAGGCGCAGATCACGCCAAAAACGGCGTGCATGATGATGCTGGCGGCTACCCAAGGAGGATAGGCGTTTGTTGGCTGCGGCGCGTTGGAGAGCGGCACCACGACGTAGCTCATCAGCCCGTAGAGCAACAGGCCGTAGAGCAGGCCATTGACGACCGGGCGCCGCCGCAGCATGCGGACGTGCGCGCTGACCAGGGTGTAGGCCAGCACCATCATCAGGGCAATGAAGTAGTGGCAGGCCAGTCCCAGCAGCGCACTCGCACCGCCGCCTTCGAACGCCGCCTTGCCCTGCAGCCCGGATGCGATCGATTGCAGGATGCGCAAAGGTGATACGCCGCGCAGCGCTCCCCAGAAGGTGAAGGCGAAAATCAGATCCAGCGTCGCCAGCGCGATGCCGCCGGCGACTACGTAGAACCAGATCGGCCGCCGCTGCGGCAGGGCGATGACGGTGCTCATTCGACGTTGCGCGTCCCCGGTTGCAGTGCATGTACGGCGAAGCGCGCCGCGATCACGCCGAAGACGGCGAACATCGGCACGCTGATGAGCATCCACGCGACCTGCGGATGCGCCGGGTGCGGCGCGGCCGAAAGTGGCACGACGACACCGTTCATCACCGCATAAAGGAACAGGCCGTAGCCGACGCCGTGGGCGTTGATGGATAGCTGCAGTCGCGGCCGCCACAGCGCGGCCAGCGCGTACGCGAACACGAAAGCGGAACCGATCAGCCATTGAAAGCCGGCGCCGAGCAGGGCCGAGGCCACGCCGTCATGGAACGCCGCGCGGCCCAGCGCTCCGGCGGCGATGCCCTGCCACAGGCGCAGGGGCGACACGCCCTGCGGCACCCAGTACAGCAGGCAGTAGAGGAAATCCGTCGCCGCGATGGCGACGCCGCCGTACAGCACCGTGGACCACGCGATGGCACCGGCGTGCGTGCCGCCGGCGGTCCGGAACAGCGATGCGCTTGCATGCATGAGGTCTCTCCCTGGCCGGGCACATGCCGGCCGCACCGTCGCTTGCTCAAGCATCCTGCGTTACGGCCGCGCTGGCGAGCACACCAATTGGCATGCTGCTCGAAGAAGCCAATTGCGGCGATGAACGCGTCAGCGCGAGGCGATGGCCGCGAGGACCAGTCCCGCCGCGATCATGGCCAGGTCGGTGCTGCCGTTGGCCAGCTGCGCAAGCTGCCAGGCGTGATGCGGGCCCAGGCGCAGGGCCGAGTCGAGCGGATCGAAGCCCATCGCTTCGCCCAGGTGCACCGCGATGATGCCCCAGTTGGCGAGAACCACGATCAGTGCGGTCCCGGCCACGCCCACGAGCGAACGCGCTATCCCTGGACGCCAGCCCGAGAGGCGGAGGATCCAGGCCATGTCGAGGGCGCCGAGCACGGCCATCCATCCGCATTGGCTATCGTTCGACCAGGCCAGCACGACCCAGATCACGGCGAAGCCGACGCAGGCACCCAGCAGCAGCAATAGCCGGTAGGACCACGTCAGCCAATGGGCGGAGCCGGCAGGGGAGGTGTCGGGGCTGGCGGGAGGCATGAAGGCGGCAAGGATAGCCGCTGCGCGGTGTGGGCTGCGTAGGCCGATCGTTGGCTGTGCGCAACGCAGCATCCATGCGGCACGCATGCGAAGACAGGCGCTGGACCCGCGCAGCCCGTAAAATTGACTGCCTTGTACCGCAGGCCGCGCGCCCCGATCTTTCGACCATGTATTCCCGCAGCAGCGAACCCGTCCGCTTCGAGCGCGATTGCGCCGCCGTCCTCGTCCCCCAGGGCGAGAAAGTGACGCTGCCCGCCGGCAGCGTCGGCTACATCACCCAGGCGTTGGGCGGCAGTTGGACCGTGTTCGTCGAAGGCAATCTCTTCCGCATCGCCGGGGTGGACGCCGATGCGATCGGCAAGGAACCGCCGGAACCGCTGGAGCTGCCCGCGGATGCCGACGACGAAGCGGTCGAGCAGCTGGTGTGGCGCCAGCTGCGCACCTGCTTCGATCCGGAAATCCCGATCAACGTGGTCGACCTCGGCCTGGTCTACGAAGCGAGCGTCAAGCCGCACCCGGAAAAGCCCGGCGAGCGCCTGGTCGAAATCCGCATGACCCTGACCGCGCCTGCCTGCGGCATGGGCGACATCCTGGTCGCGGACGTGCAAGACAAGCTGGAAATGATTCCGACCGTCGCCGAGGCCGATGTCGAACTGGTGTTCGACCCGCCGTGGACGCGCAACATGATGTCGGAAGTGGCGCGGCTGGAAACGGGGATGCTGTAAGGCCTTACATCTTCTCCCCGCAGGCGGGGAGAAGAGGTAGCTAGCGGATCTCGTGCTGCGCCAGCACCTGCGTATCGATCTTCGCCGGCACCGTCAGCCAATCCAGCGTCGCGCCGCGCAGGCCGGTACGCGCGACCATGCCGGCGCGGCAACGCGCATCGCATTCGCCCACGGTCACGCCCGCGGGTAACAGGCTCTGCAATTCCATCTGCGCGACCACGTCGCCATGGCGCTGCGCCTCGGCATGCGTCGCAGCCACGATTTCGAGTGCACGCTTGCCGTCGCCCTGTTTCATCGCACTGACCGCGCTCACCACGTCGAGCCGGTAGCGCACCGTCCACAGGGCCGAACCGCGCAGCTGCCGCGCGATGCGCAGATGCTGGTCGACGGCCGTCCAGTCGCCGCGCATGGCGGCGTTTTCCGCCAGCCCGGCTTCGGCCATCGCGCGGATCCATTCGTAGCCGGTGCGCACCGACATCGGCAGCACGCGCTGATTCATGCGTTCGGCGTCGTCGAGATCGCCCGCACGCGTCAGCTGCGCGGCGATCCATAGTTCGTTGAGCCAGCGATCGGGGCCGTCCTCCTGGCTCTCCACTTCCTTGCGCGCGTCCTGCAGGCTCTTCGTCCCGCTGCTGCGATCGCCGGCGAGGATGTCGATGGCGGCATTGCCGATCAGCGCCTGCAGCCGCGTCGACGGCTGCTGCAGGGCGTCGCAGGCTTTCCACAGTGCGCGGGCGCGATCCATGTCGCCGCGCGCCAGGCCCAGATCGGCGCGCATGCAGGCCAGGCGCGAGGAAGCCGTGGACTGCTCCTGCGCCGGGTTGACCTTGCGGTCGCGCGCTTCGGCAGCGCCGAGGATCGCTTCGGCCCCGGCGTAATCGCCGCGATTGGCGGTGAGGATCGCGTCGAACTGCGCGACCACGATCGCGCCGTCGCCCTGCAGGCTGCCCTTGCGCAGGCTGGCGAGGCGACGTTCCGCGACTTCGTAGCGCCCGCGCATGAAGTCTTCGTTCAACAGATACAACTCGAGGATCTGTTGCTCGAAGGTGTCGCCGGCCGTGAGCGCGGTTGCCAGTGCCTGTTCCAGCCGTGCGCGATAGGTGGTGAGATCGCCCAGGCTGTAGTGGCGGAACGCATCCAGCCGCAGCATGTCGACTTCGAGCCTGCGGTAGCCGCGCTCACGCGCCTGCACGAGCAGCGCGTCCAGGTCGGCTTCGTTGGCGTGCTCCGGCTTGTTGCTCTCGGCGAGGAAGCGCGCATACAGCGCGGCCATGTCGTCGCCGGCGATCTCGAACTGCTTCGCGGCTTCGACGTAAGGCGTCAGGTCCGCCTTTTCCTCGTACTGGTAGTTGTCGGCCTGGGCGATCAGCAGCAAGGCTTCGCCGCTTTCCTGTTCCCAGCCTTTGCCGGCCTCGCGCGCGATGTGCTGTGCGACCTGGGCCTGCTTGCGCGCCTGCACCGCATCGCCGAGCGACAGATAGGCCGAAGCCAGGTTGAGGCGCTGGCGCAGCTGGGTGCCGACGGAGGTGCGGCTCCAGTGCGGCTGGTTCAACAACGGCACGGCCTGCTCGGGTTGCGCGGCGTTGACCAGCATGTTGGCCTGGTCGAGCACGTAGACGCTCTTTTCCGGATGGCGTGCGGCCAGCTCGCCATAGGCCTTGGCGGCGTCCGCTGCCTTCTGCGGATCGCGCGAAAGCAGCTCGGCATGGAGCACCGCGGCGACATCGTCGGGCACCGGCTTGAGCAGGGTGATGGCCGCTTCCGTTTCCTGGATGGCAGGCGCGGCGCGCGACAGGCGAGTCAGCACATAGCCGTACTGAAAACGGGCGAGTCCGAAGCGAGGTGCGCGCTCGACGACCTCCTGCAGGATGCGGTTACTGCCGGCCCAGTCGCGCCGCTCCAGGGCATCCACGCCTTCCGCGTAGCGTTTTGCGGTGGCGGTGTCGATCGCCAGTGCCGGCCAGCGCTCGCTCGCACGTTCCGGCACCAGCTGCGCAAGCAATTCGCGCGAAAGCTCGTCGGCCATCGCCGGAAGTCGCGCGCGCGGGCCCTTCTTCTCCAGCCGCTGCTCGCGGCCGCCAGCGTCGTAGCGCGCACGCAGGAAGACTTGGCCGGGATCGACCGGATCGGTGCCGGAACTCAGGAACACGATTCGCGGTGAACGGCCTTCCGAATCCGCGGCCAGATGCGCCTCGGTCAGCAGGGTCACCTCAGGCAGGTTGTCGAGCTTCCAGCCGAGCCAGGCGTGCAGCAGGGTCACCGGCCAGCGCGAATCTTCCGGAGCGGCCTTGTCTTCGACATCGATGAGGGCGATGGCGAGCGCTTCGGGCGGTGCGTCGCCCTTCGAGGGCCTGCGCAGCCACCAGGTCGCGGCGCCGAGCAGGACGAAGGCGAGCGCCGCTGCGGCGATCCAGCGCCAGCGACGCGAACGCGGCCGGGTCGTCGCCTTCGCTTCGGCCGCTGGGGCGGCTGCAGGGGGGCTCGCCCCAGCCTCGGCAGGCGATTCCTTATTAATAGCGTCGCCGTCGGGTACCGCGGTCGGCGTAGTCGGGGCGGCAGGCGCCGCGGCTGCCGGGGCATCGTCCACCGGTTCCACCGGCCCCGGCGGTTCGAAGACATAGCCGCTCTTGGCGACGGTACGGATCCAGTGCTTGCGCGCTTCACCCAGCGCCTTGCGCAGCATCCATACGCTCTGGGACAGGTTCGCGTCTTCGACGATCACACCCGGCCAGACGCGCGAGAACAGCTCCGCGCGCGTGTGCAGGACCTGCGGTTCGGCCAGGAACACGAGCAGCAGGTCGAACATGCGCTGCGGCAGTTCGGCCTCCTGGTCGGGACGGATCACCCGGCGGTAGCGCAGGTCGATCAGGACGTCATGCACCTTGAGGCGCCGCGTCCCTACGGGCCAAGGATGCTGTGTGGGATCAGTCAAGACGTCGATTCTCGAACCCGCCGGAGGGCGAATCCTACCGTCGTGGTGCGCGCGTGCTTGTTGCGTCGCAGCACAATTGCCGCCAACAACGGCAAATAGTTCGTGGCCGGCTTGGCCGCCGGACCACGTTCAAGAGCGTCTACTGTTACCAAATCGTTAAAAGTGCGCGTCGGCAGGGTGGAAAGGGTCGATTTGAGATTTTTTTGAGCCGAACTACAAGGTCTCAATGCGGGCCCACCCCCTCTTATCGGGGGGTCGAACGGAGGCCCACCGATCGGCAACCCCCGCCCCCGGACATCCGTCCGGGGGCCGGGGGGTAGTCCTGGCCTCCCTGGCGCCCACGCGCCGCGACCGAAGACCGGCGGATGGATAGGGGCCTCCGCGGCCGCAGTCCATCCAGAAGGAGGTCGTTGCCGTACTTCGTTGATGCGTCGTAACCGAATCAGCTGGTCCGCCAAGAGCGCCAATCGCGCGCGCCATAGGGAATCGTCCTCATGGTGTTGCGCCGCGCGGGCCGGCAAATCTATCGATTGAGGAATCCGCTCGGCGGATCGAGGACGGGATGTCCGGCAGGGACGCGCGCCTCAGGACGAGGCCATGCCACTGGCGCGAGCCAGGGGCTTCGAAGGGGGACGGCTCCGCGCACCTGGTGCGGGCCGTGAGCTGAACCGTTTCAGCGCTACTGCGGTGCGGGTAAGCGATGGGGATCGCGAACCGCCACAGAGGAGCCGCGGACGCCGAGACGGGTGAATGAGTGCAGTAGTGGTTGGTTCCCTGCCACGGAAGGCGGGGTGAGCTTCGCAGCACACGACCACGCACGGAGCGACGGTCGTGCCGTTCGCAGCACCACGTGCTTCATCAGTGCCCTGTCGCGATCCGCCACGGCTCGCGGGGGCATCCACAACAGAGAGAGGGAATTACCTGATGTCCGTATCCCACCGCCGCATGCGCCTGCATGCGCTGGCTGCCGCCACGGCAGTCGCCATTTCCGGTATGTCCGCCCTGGCCGCTCCGGCCTTCGCCGCCGAGCGCCTGAACCTGTCCGGTCTCGAATCCGGCGCCCAGTACGACCGCTTCATCGTCAAATACCGCGAAGGCACCGCCGAACGCGCCGACACCGCCCAGGCCAAGGCCGCGCTGGTGCGCGCCACCAAGGCTGGCGTCGCCGGCAAGGGTCTCGCTCTCGGCCATCTGCGCCGCATGTCGCTCGGTGCCGACGTGGTCAAGGCCGACCGCAAGCTCGATCGCGCCGAGGCCGAGAGCCTGATGCGCGAGATCGCCGCCGACCCGAACGTCGAATACGTCGAACTCGACAAGCTCAACAAGCCCTACCTGACCCCGAACGACACCAACTACAGCCAGCAGTGGGGCTATTCGGGTACCTACGGCATCAAGGCCAACCAGGCCTGGGACGTGACCAACGGCGCCGGCAGCGTCGTGGCGGTGCTCGACACCGGCATCACCAACCACAGCGACCTCAACGCCAACATCCTCCCGGGCTATGACTTCATCGTCGACACCACCGTGTCGAACGACGGCAACGGCCGCGACAGCGATCCGAGCGATCCGGGCGACTGGACCACGGCCGGCCAGTGCGGCACCGGTTCGCAGGCATCCAACTCCAGCTGGCACGGCACCCACGTCGCCGGCACGATCGCCGCGGTGACCAACAACGCCAAGGGCGTTGCCGGCGTCGCCTACGGCGCCAAGATCGTCCCGGCGCGCGTGCTGGGTACCTGCGGCGGCTACGACTCCGACATCGCCGACGCGATGATCTGGGCCTCCGGCGGCACCGTCACCGGCGTTCCGGCCAATGCCAACCCGGCCGAAGTGATCAACCTGAGCCTCGGCGGCACCGGCGCGTGCAGCTCCACCACGCAGGCCGCGATCAACAGCGCGGTGTCGCGTGGCACCACGCTGGCCATCGCCGCCGGCAACGACAACACCAACGTGTCCAATGCCTCGCCGGCCAACTGCGCCAATGTGATCGCGGTGGGTTCGATCACCAGCACCGGTGCGCGTTCGAGCTTCTCCAACTACGGCGCCGGCGTGGACATCGCGGCACCGGGCTCGACCATCATGTCGACGATGAACGCCGGTACGACCACGCCGGGCGCTGAGACCTACGTCAACTACAGCGGCACCTCGATGGCGACCCCGCACGTCGCCGGCGTCATCGCCCTGATCCAGGCCGTGGCGACCACGCCGAAGACCCCGGCTCAAGTCGAAGCGCTGATCAAGGCCAACGTCACCGCGTTCCCGTCGACCCCGTCGCAGCCGATCGGCGCTGGCATCCTCAACGCCAAGGCCGTCGTCGACGCGACCAACGGTGGCGGCGGTGGTGGCGCCGGGACGCTGACCAAGGGCGTCGCCGCGACCGGCCTGTCGGCTGCGGCCGGCGCCTATGTGAAGTACACGATGGTGGTGCCGGCCGGCGCGACCAACCTGACCTTCACCACTTCCGGCGGCACGGGTGATGCGGACATGTACGTGAAGTTCGGCAGCGAGCCGACCGACACCGTGTACGACTGCCGTCCGTATCTGACCGGCAATGCCGAGACCTGCACCTTCGCCGCGCCGTCGGCCGGTACCTACTACGTCAACCTGAAGGCGTACTCGACCTTCTCGGGCGTCAGCCTGGTCGGCGACTACACCACGGGCGGCGGCGGTACCCAGACCTACACCAACACGAGCGACTACACGATCAGCGACAACACGACCGTGGACAGCCCGATCACGGTGTCCGGTCGCACCGGCAACGGCCTGAGCAGCACCCAGGTCGCGGTGAACATCGTGCACACCTACATCGGCGACCTGAAGGTCGACCTGGTGGCTCCGGATGGTTCGATCTACACGCTGCACAACCACACCGGCACCAGCACCGACAACATCAACCAGACCTACACGGTCAACCTGACGACCGAAGCGCTGAACGGCACGTGGAAGCTGCGCGTGAACGACAACGCCGCGGGCGACACCGGCTACATCAACAGCTGGAGCATCACGTTCTGATCGCCTGAGCTTTCCGAACGCGCTACCTGGAAACCCCGGCTTCGGCCGGGGTTTCTTTTTGTGCGCTGCTGCATCGCAGCAGCAGTTGGCGCCGCCGGATGACCGTATCGCCGCCCCACGGTGGCCGCAGCGACCAGCGAGCGGACTTTCACACGTCACAACGGTCGCACGTCTTAGTTTCGCGCCATCGCGACGCTGGGCCCGCCGCGATCCCGCACGCACACGATCCCGCCGCAGCGACGGCGGCGCTCGCGTCCGTCGGACATGCAATGGACCTGCGGCCGCGACGCGGCCACCACTCACTGCTCGGGGGTAAATCGTGAACAAGCACTCAGTACGCATGCATGCGCTTGCTGTCGCCACCGTGTTGGCGCTCGCCAGCACGTCGGCATTCGCTGCAGGACGCGTCGACGCCAGTGGTCTGCAGACCGCCGAACGCTTCGATCAATTCATCGTGAAGTACAAAGATGGCAGCGGCCCGCGCACGAACGCCGCCAATGTCCAGCGCTCGCTCGACAACACCGCGCGTGCCCTGGGCGGCAGCATGGGCCTCGGACTGTCGCACTTGCGCCGACTCGCCGTCGGCGCCGATGTGGTGCGCGCCGGCAAGAAGCTGGATCGCGTCGAAGCGGAGAACCTGATGCGGCAACTGGCTGCCGATCCAAACGTCGAATACGTCGAAGTCGACCGCCTGCTGCAGGCGGTGCTGACGCCCAACGATCCGCAATATCCGCAGCAGTGGGGTTACCAGGACGCCGATGCCGGCATCCGCGCCAACGAAGCCTGGGATTCGGCCACGGGTACCGGCGTGGTCGTCGCGGTGCTCGATACCGGCATCACCAGCCACAGCGAACTCAATGCGAACGTCATCGCCGGTTACGACTTCGTCAGCGACGCCACCGCCGCGCGCGACGGCAACGGGCGCGATTCCAATCCCGCCGACCAGGGCGACTGGTACGCCGCGGGCGAATGCGGCCAGCTCACCGGCGCCAACTCCAGTTGGCACGGCACTCACGTCGCGGGCACCGTTGCGGCATTGACCAACAACGGCGTCGGCGTGGCCGGTGTCGCGTTCAACGCCAAGGTGCAGCCGGTGCGCGTGCTCGGCAAGTGCGGCGGCAGCATCTCCGACATCGCCGACGCGATCATCTGGGCCTCCGGCGGCACGGTTACCGGCATTCCCAACAATACGACGCCGGCCGAAGTGATCAATCTCAGTCTCGGCGGCAGCGGCTCGTGCAGCGCGACCATGCAGTCGGCGATCAACGGCGCAGTCGGTCGCGGCACCACGCTGGCGATCGCCGCCGGCAACAGCAATGCCGACACGTCCGGCTTCACGCCGGCCAACTGCGCCAATGTGATCGCGGTGGCTTCGGTGACGAGTACCGGTGCGCGCTCGTCGTTCTCCAACTACGGTTCGCTGATCGACATCGCCGCACCGGGCTCCTCGATCGTGTCGACCTTGAACGCCGGCACCACCACGCCAGGCGCGGAAAGCTACGCGACCTACAGCGGCACCTCGATGGCGACGCCGCACGTGGCGGGCGTGATCGCGCTACTGCAATCGGTGTCGGCGACGCCGAAGACGCCGGCGCAGGTGGAGAGCCTGATCAAGGCGAACTTCCGTCCGTTCCCGGTTTCGCCCAGTCAGCCGATCGGCCCCGGCATCCTCGACGCCAAGGCCGTCGTCGACGCGGCCGGCGGCGGTGGCGGTAACGTACCGCCGACGGCCAACTTCAGCTTCACCACCAGCGGGCTGACCGCCAACTTCACCGACACCTCCACCGACAGCGACGGCAGCATCGCCTCGCGCAGTTGGAACTTCGGCGACGGAGGCACTTCGACCGCGGCCAACCCCAGCCACACCTATGCGGCGGCCGGCACCTATACCGTGACGTTGACCGTCACCGACAACGGCGGCGCGATGAATACGCGCACGCAGTCGGTCACGGTGAGCTCTGGCGGCACCGTGTTGCAGAACGGCGTGCCGGTATCGGGCATCAGTGGCGCTTCGGGTAGCCAGCAGTTCTGGACGATGAGCGTTCCGGCCGGCGCGAGCGGCTTGAAGTTCACCATCGCCGGCGGCACCGGCGATGCCGACATGTACGTGCGCTTCGGCTCCGCACCGACGACGACCACGTACGACTGCCGTCCGTATCTGAGCGGCAACAACGAGACCTGCAACATCGCCACGGCACAGGCCGGCACGTATCACGTGATGCTGCGCGGCTACACCGCGTATTCGGGCGTGACGCTGACCGGCAGCTACACCACCGGCGGAGGTGGGCAGACCTACACCAACACCACGGACTACACGATCAGCGACAACGCGACGGTCGAAAGCCCGATCACGGTGTCCGGACGCACGGGCAACGCGCCGGCGAGCACGCCGGTGGCGGTGAACATCGTCCACACCTACATCGGCGACCTGAAGGTCGATCTGGTGGCGCCGGACGGTTCGGTGTACACGCTGCACAACCACACCGGCGGCAGCGCCGACAACATCAACCAGACCTACAACGTGAACCTGTCGACCGAAGCCTTGAACGGCACCTGGAAGTTGCGCGTCAACGACAATGCGGCGGCGGATACTGGCTATATCAATAGCTGGAGCATCACGTTCTGATGGTGTTGTCGAAGCGGTGAGCAAAAAGCCCCGGCTTCGGCCGGGGTCTTTTTTTTGTCATCCCAGCGGCTGGTCAGGCTGGCTTCGGCAGGACGCGCTACCCGATGGGGTGCGTAAAGCGTCGGCTTCGTTGGGACGCGCTACCCGACGGGACGGGGGTGCTCCGCCCCTCCGGACGGCATCCCTGCCTTTAGTCGGGGCCGCGGACCATCCTGGTCCGCTCTCCGCACCCCCATCCCATCGGGCAGCGCTTACCGCGAGCGTGAAGTTCGCCGCTTCGGTCACACGCACTTCTTCTCCCCGCGTGCGGGGAGAAGATGCCCGAAGGGCAGATGAGGGGGAGCGAGCGCAGCGAGTTGCTTTCGCTTTTTGCCAACGCACCCAAGATGTATGGGAGGGCAGGCGGTGCCGGTGGGCAGGCGCAACTGTCAGCGGCATGGATGCCGCTGACAAGCCTCCATGGATGGATTCACGGCGTGTCGCGACTGCCCACCGGCGCCGACTGCCCGTGCCGGGATCGCGCAACCGCCGACAGCCACGCCCCCTCACCCTGCATCGCTGCGCGATGCTGTCCCTCTCCCCGCAAGCGGGGCGAGGGAGGACGGCTGGATCAAATAGCCTCGAACCGATTCGCCGCCACGTTCTTGCGCACCTTGGCCGGATCCCACACGCGACCGTTCATGGCGATGTACACGCCCGGCGGCAGCGACTGCACCGCGCCGACCGCGCAACCGACGTTGAACTCCGCATCCGAGCCACGGAACCGCGCCGGGCTCAGCGCGCCCGTGAGCACGATGGTCTTGTCCTTCAGCGATGCCAGCACCTTGGCCGTCTCCACCATCGTGTCGGTGCCGTGGGTCACCAGCACATGCTTCGCCGGCTGCGCCGCGATCGCCGCACGGATCAGCTCGCGATCCTCGGCGGTAATGTGCAGCGAGTCCTTGCGGATGATCGGGATCACGCTGAATTCGAACGCCACCCCGAGCTCGCGCAGAATGCTGCCGATCTGCGGCTCGCCGATCTGGTAGTCGGACTTGTCGTCGAAGTAGATCTTGTCGATCGTGCCGCCGGTGGTGACGACGCAGAGCTGGTCCATGGGCTTAGTGGTGCGATGGGGATGCTTATTGTAGAGGGCGGCGAGCGAACCGCGCCCGGATCCCCGGAATGCTCGCGGCCAACACCACCACCAACGCCAGCACGATTTCGGCCGTCGCGAATACCCGCTCCGGCGCGCGCGTCCACGCCACCATGATCCCGTGGCTGAACCAGCCCAGCGAGAGAACCGCGGCCCAGAACCCAGCCTGGCGCCAGCCACGCAGTGCGGCCATAGCCAGTGCGGCCGGCGGCAGCGCGAAGACGATCAACGCCGCCCAAGGCGAAGGCAGGGCGCCGAACCACAGCAGATACAGTCCGGTCAGGACGATCAGCGCGACGATCAGTACACGCCGCGACCAGGGGCCTCGAAAAACGCTCATGCCAACCTCCCCGCGATCGTTGCCAGGCGCCGGCCGAGCGCGCGCGCCAGCGTGGCCTCTTCCTCGCTCGGCTGCGGATCGTCCTGCAGGCCGGCGACATGGCTGGCGCCATAGGGCGTGCCGCCGCCGCGCGTCGTGTTGAGGGCGGGTTCGGTGTAGGGAATGCCGACCAGAACGCAGCCGTGATGCAGCAACGGAATCTGCATCGACAGCAGCGTCGCTTCATTGCCGCCGTGCATGGTCGAGGTCGAGGTGAACACCGCCGCCGCCTTGCCCACCAGGGTGCCGCTGGCCCATTCGCTGCCCAGTCCATCGATGAAGTGCTTCATCGGCGCGGCCATGTTGCCGAAGCGGGTGGGGCTGCCCATGGCCAGGCCGACGCATTCGGCGAGGTCCTGCCTGTCGACGTAGGGCGCGCCTTCCTCCGGTACCGGTGGCGCGGCCTGTTGCGTCACCGCGGCCACCGGCGGCACCGAACGCAGCCGCGCGCGCATGCCGTCCACTTCTTCGACGCCGCGCGCGACCAGCCGCGCCAATCGCGCCACGGAACCACCGCGGCTGTAATAGAGGACCAGGATCTCGGGCATTGCGGCTTCCGCTGCGAAGACACGCGGAAGGGTACGCGCTCGCGCTGCGCTCGCCTATTGCTCGCCCATGGCGGCCACGGGGCTCATGCGGCCTCGGCGTCGCATCGGTTACCCTGCCGCCGATGGAGCCGCTCGATTCCCTCAATCGCTGGATGGACCGCATGCGCGATCGCGCGCGGGCCAAGACCTTCTTCCGCTTCCTGGCCCTGCGCTTCCTCGACGATCGCCTGTTCCAGACGGCGGGCGCGCTGTCCTACACCACGGTGTTCGCCCTGGTGCCGCTGTCGATGGTGGTGTTCGGCGTGCTGTCGGCGTTTCCGGTCTTCAGCGTGTGGAGCGACCAGCTCAGCGATTACATCTTCGCCAACTTCGTGCCGTCCGCGGCCAAGTCGGTCGAAGGCTATCTCAAGGGATTCTCCGAGAAAGCGGGCGAGCTGACCGCGACCGGCGTGATCGCCCTGATCGCGTCCCTGCTGATCACGCTCAACGGTATCGAAAGCGCCTTCAACCGCATCTGGCGGGTCAAGGCACCGCGGCCCAAGGTCGGGCGGTTCCTGGTGTATTGGACGGTGTTCACCCTGGGCGCGTTGATGGCCGCCGCCAGCCTCGCCATCTCGGCGCGCTTCTTCGCCATGTCGGTATTCCAGACCGAGGCCGGCAGCATGCTGCAGGCCTTCCTGCTGCGCATGGCGCCGATGGCGATCGAGCTGGTCGCGATCTCGGCGATCTACAAGGTCGTGCCGCACCGGACGATCCAGTGGCGGCACGCCATCGCCGGCGCGCTGCTGGCGACGGCGGCGTTCGAGGTAGTGAAGTGGGGGTTGGGGATCTATCTGGCGAGCTTCGGCTCCTACTCGAAGATCTACGGCGCGCTGGCCGCCGCGCCCATTCTCCTGTTGTGGATCTACATGAGCTGGGTGTCGGTGCTGCTGGGCGCCTCGCTGGCCGCGTCGATCTCGGCCTTCCGCTACCAGCCCGCGGCCATGCGTCTGCCCGTGGGCTATGAGATCTATGGCCTGATCCGGCTGCTTGCCCGTTTCAACGAAGCGCGCAAGCGCGGCCGCGGCCTGCACAGCGACGAGATCCAGCGCATGGAGCCGATGCTGACCGACGCGCTGGTGCAGCAGATGCTCGCGCAACTGTGCGAGATCAACGTCGTGCGCCGCGCCGAGGACGGCGAGTGGCTGCTGTCGCGCGATCTGGACGAGCTGACGCTGGCCGAACTCTACGAGGCCTGCCAGTTGCGCATTCCCATCGCCGAAGCGCACCTGCCGTGCCGCGAGGATTCGCTCGGCCACGCCGCGGTCGCCGCGATCGACGAGCTGCGCCTGCCGCTGCGCGATCTGCTCAAGCGCCGCGTTTCCACCATCCACGCCGACCACGAGTATTGATTCGATGTCTTTGCGTCTGCCCGTACTGTTGATCGCCGCTTTGCTGCTTGCCGCGTGCAAGCCCGGCACCGAAGCGCCCGCACCGCAGGAGCGCGCCGAGACGCCCGCTCCGCCGCCGCCCGCAGCTCCGGAGAAGCCGGCGGAGCCGGCGAATGCCGATGCCGCGTATCCGACCCTGCAACTGGCCACCATCGACGGAACGCAGTACGACCTGTCCGCGCATCGCGGCAAGTGGGTCGTGATCAATTTCTGGGCGACCTGGTGCAAGCCCTGCGTCAAGGAGATGCCCGACCTGTCTGCGCTGGATGCGATGCGCGAACACATCGAAGTGCTGGGACTGGCGTACGACGACTCCGATCCCAAGGACATCCAGGCCTTCCTCAAGGACCATCCGGTGGTCTACCCGATCGCGATCGTCGATACCTTCGATCCGCCCAAGTCGTTCGCGACGCCGCGCGGATTGCCGACGTCCTATCTGATCGGACCGGATGGGAAGTTGGTAAAGAAGTTCATGGGCCCGATCACGACTGGCGACATCGAAGGCGCCATCGCCGCGGCAGGCGGACCCAAGCCCGGCGCCGGGTAGTACTTTTCAACGGCGGGGCCTTTCAAAGTCAGGAGGCAGCCATGAAAGCGGTGCGGTTTCTCGTAGGCGGCAAGGTCCAGGGTGTGTTTTTCCGAGCGAGCGCGCGCGACCGCGCGGTGGCGCTGCGATTGCGCGGCTTCGTCCGCAATCTGGCGGACGGGCGCGTCGAGGTGCTGGCGGTCGGCGACGAGGATGCCGTCGAGGAGCTGGCGCAATGGCTGCACTACGGACCGCCGCATGCGCAGGTCGACGAGCTCGAACGCATCGAGGCCGGAGAAGAGCCCGGCCTGGACGATCTGGACGGTTTCGACATCCGTTGAAGGAGTAGTGCCATGGCGGTACGCATCGTTCGTCTGGGCACTGCGCGCGCGAAGGGCGAAGGCCTGCGTATCGGCACCGTGCGGCGGCCGCCGCGTGGCGTACCCAAGGCGAAGTTCGCCGAAGAGAATTGGTACGACGTGTGGTTTCCCAATCTGGCGCCGAGCCTGGATACCATGAAGCAGGCGCAGGCCGCGGAAACGCCCACGCAATGGAACGCCTTCGTGCGCAAATACCGCGCCGAAATGGCGACGCCGGAGAACAGCCACAGCATTGCGCTGCTGGCGGCGCTGTCGCAGGACAACAACTTTTCCGTCGGCTGCTATTGCGAAGACGAATCGCACTGCCACCGTTCGATCCTGCGCGAGTTGCTGGCGGCGCAGGGCGCGAAGATCGCCTAGGAAGAGTGTTCAGTCGGAAGCGCGAGCGACGGGCCGCGCGACTCCAGCAACAGATAGCCGCAGATAGCCAGGACCAGCGGCAGCAGGTAATACACGGCGCGGTACACCAGCAGTGCAGCGAGCACCGATGCGGCCGGGATCCGCCCCGCGAACGCGGCGACGAAGATCGCTTCGAGCACGCCCACACCGCCTGGCACGTGCACCAGCGCCGAGGCCACGGCGGAGAACAGCAGCGCGCCGAGCACGGTCGGGTAGTCGGCGGGCGCGGGCAACAGCACGAACACGATCGCCGCCATCAGCGACCAATTGGTAACCGCCAGCGCGTACTGCACCAGCGCCATCTTCACCGAGGGAAGGCGGAAGTGATGACCGCGCAGATGGAACATGCGTCCGTGCAGCCAATGGCAGGCCAGGACGTACAGTGCCGCCGCGGCGAGCATCGCCACGCCGAGCCAGGGCAGAACATGCACGGTGGAGGCGTACCGTAGCGGCAGCACGATGCGGCCGCTGGCGAAGACGACTCCCGCGAGCAGCAAGTAGCCCAGCCAGTTGGCGCTCGCGGTGAAGAACACGATGCGGGCGATGGCCGGAATGCCGACGCCCGCGCGCGAATACAGGCGGAAGCGCGACCCGGTGCCGCCGATCAACGCGCCGATGTTGAGGCCCAACGCGTAGGCGACGTCCGCGATCAGCACCACCCGTCGCGTCGACAGCGCATGGTGCGCATAGGACCGTGCGGCCAATTCGTAACCGGCGTAGACCAGATAGCTTGCGACGGTGAGCGCCGCCGCGATCAGCAGCATCGCGATGTCGTAGGCCGCCATCGCGCCGAACACGTGGCGCCAGTCGATCGCACGCGCCGCACGTGCCAGCAACGCCAGTATCGCCAGCGGGAATAGCCACCAGACGATGCGTCCCAGCCGTCGCGCGAGGGGATGGTGCGGCTTCATCCTGGCGCTCCCGATGGCGGTGTTCCGCTCGATGCATCGGCGGGCGGCTTCGCCAGCGTCATCCGGGGCGCATGCGCCGGCAGCCAACCGGCCCACTCGGGGAAGCGGCGCAGAAAATGAAACAGCAGCGGCCGTGTCAGCGCCTGCCAGAAATGGCCCTTGGGCACCGAGGCCTCGTCCACCGCCTGGCAGTGGTTGCGCATCAGGTCTTCCAGGCGCCCGCGCAGATCGGCGACGAATGCCGGATCGCGAACGAATACGTTCGCCTCCAGGTTGAGCGACAGGCTGAGCGGATCGAGGTTGCTCGAACCTACGGTCGCCCAATCGTCCGCCAGCGCGACCTTGCCGTGGAACGGGCGCTCGCAGTACTCGTAGACGCGCACGCCGGCGTCGACCAGGTGCCGGTACAGCGTGCGCGCCGCGGCGAGCGCGACCTGCATGTCCGGCTCGCCCTGGAAGATCAGCGACACCTTGACCCCACGCTTGGCCGCGTCGCGCAGATCGCGCAGGAAGCCATAGCCGGGAAAGAAGTAAGCGTTGGCGATAAGGATCTCGCGCCGTGCCGTGCGGAACGCGCGCCGGTACTCGCGCTCGATACTGTCGCGGCGCCGCTGGTTGTCGCGCGGCACGAACATCGCGTCGGCAGCGCCCGCCGCTTCGGCCGTAGCCGTATCGCGCGAAGGCCACCAGGATTCGCCGGTACCGGAGGAGGAGGCGATGGCGTCGCATAGGAAACCGTGGATGTCGGCGACCGTGGGGCCTTCGATTTCCACGGCGTAGTCCTGCTTCGCCTCCGGGCCGAAATCCAGCACATGGTCGGCCGAGAAGTTAATGCCGCCTACCATCGCGACCCGCGCGTCGGCGACCAGCAGCTTGCGGTGCATGCGGCGGAACACGTGCAGGCGCATGCCCAGCCAACGCGGATGTGGGTCGAACACGCGCATACGCACGCCCGCCTGCGCGAATTCGGCCAGGAATTCCGGGGAGAAATGCGGCGAGCCGAAGCCGTCGACGGTGAGTTCGACGCGTACGCCGCGGCGTGCGGCCGCGACGAGGCGGCGGTGCAGCTCCAGGCCGATCTTGTCCTCGAACAGGATGAAAGTCTCGATGAGGATCTCGCGCTGCGCGGCATCGATCGCGGCGAACGCGGCGGCGAAGAATTCCTCGCCGTTCTCCAGCAGGCGCACCCGGTTGCCGCTACGCCAGGGAAACTCGCTGATCTTGGCGTGCCTCATGGTCTGGCCCCGGTCAGCATGGCGTCACCACTCGATCCTTACGCACAGCGGCGCGTGGTCGGACAAGTGCGACCAGGGACGCGACGACAACACGCGCGGCTGCACGCCACGAACGTTGCGCACATAGATCCGGTCCACCGGTAGGAGGGGCCAGCGGGCCGGAAAGGTCTTGGGGAGCGTGCCGTCGTGCTGGAGGAAAACTTCCTGCAGGTGGCAGCGGGCGAGCAGCGGATGGCCTTTGCGGCGCCAGTCGTTGAAGTCGCCGGCGACGATGAGCGGCGCGTCCGGCGGCACTTCGCGCTCGATGATTTCGCACAACAAGCTCAGTTGTTGCCGGCGATGCGATTCGAGCAGGCCCAGGTGGACGCAGATAGTGTGGACTTCGTCTGCGTCGGGAACGGCGAGGACGCAATGCAGCAGGCCGCGCTCTTCGCTGCCGTGGATCGAGATGTCGCGATTCTCGTGGCGCACGATCGGGAACTTCGACAGCAACGCATTGCCGTGATGGCCGTGCGGATACACCGCGTTCTGTCCGTAGGCGAACTGCGGCCACAGCGTGTCGGCGAGGAACTCGTACTGCGGACCTTCCGGCCAGTTGAAGTGCTTGCGCGCGTAGTGCGCGTGTTCGCCCAGCACTTCCTGCAGGAAAACCACGTCCGCGGACACCGAGCGGATCGCCTCGCGCAGCTCCGGCAGGACGAAGCGGCGACGGAGCAGGTTGAAACCCATGTGGGCGTTCAGGGTCAGGACGTTGAACGCGGGCATGGGGGGATTGTGCGGATGGAGCGGAACGGGGGAGTGAATGGTGGAGGTAGCTCCGGCGCCCGTATGGGCGCTTAGCCGCCGATCGCCTTCAAAACCCGATAACGCTCTTTCTTGGGCCTTCCCGGCAATGGCCCGAACGCGATCTTGGCCGGCGGCACGTTGGTATCCGGCAGCCGCTTCAACAGATCCTTGATCAGACTCAGCCGGCCGCGCTTCTGGTCGTTGAAGTCGACCAGCGTCCACGGCGCGTGGCGCGTGTGCGTGGCCTTGAGCATGGCTTCGCGCGCGCGGGTGTAGTCCTCGTAGTGCTTGCGTGCCTCGACATCGATGGGCGACAGCTTCCAGCGCTTGAGCGGGTCTTTCAGTCGCTCGGCGAAGCGCTCCTCCTGCTTGTCCTGGTCGCAGCACAGCCAGTACTTGAACAGCAGGATGCCATCGTCGACCAGCAGCTTCTCGAACGCAGGCGCCTGGCGCAGGAAGGCCTTCACCTGCGCGTCGCTGGCGAAGCCCATCACCTTCTCCACGCCGGCGCGGTTGTACCAGCTGCGGTCGAACAGGACCATTTCGCCAGCCGCGGGCAGGTGTTCGACATAGCGCTGGAGGTACCACTGCGAGCTTTCGCGTTCGTTCGGCTTGGGCAGTGCGACCACGCGGCACTGGCGCGGGTTCATGTGATCGGCGATGGCGTTGATCACGCCGCCCTTGCCGGCGGTGTCGCGGCCTTCGAACAGCACCACCACGCGCTTGCCGGTCGCCTGCAGCCAGCGCGCCATCGCGACCAGTTCCAGTTGCAGGCGTTCGATCTGCTCGTCGTAGCCGCTGTTCTTCTTGTCGCTTTTGCCCTGGTCCTTGTGCTTGGCCATCAGCGGCTCCTGCGGCGTGCGGGCTTCTGGACTGAGGGCTTCGCCGCGGCCGGCTGCATGCTGCGCGCGACCTCGAGCAGGGCGCCCTGTTGCTTGGTGTTGAGCGAGCGATACGCGGCGAGCAGATCGTGCTCGCCCTTCGTGCGCGACGGATCGAGCGTGCTGGCCAACTCGGCGAGCAGGGCGCCCGCGGGGACGCCGAAAGTGCGCGCGAGCGCATCGAGCTGGTCCTTGCCGGGCAGCTTCTCGCCCTGCAGCCAGGCGCTGACGGTGGCGACGCCCGCGCGCGGTATCGCGGTGGCGATGTCGGCGGCGCTCAGCCCGCGCGCTTTGGCGAGCAGGCGCAGCGTGGTCGCGAGTGGCATGTCGATCACTCCCTACTCCTTGAGGCGTGGTCTGAGCGTAGCGAGGTTACACGGACGCGTGCGTGCATCGAGCTGCGCCTGGATGATCTTTTCCCACGCCGTGCGGCAGGCCGAGGTGGAGCCCGGCAGCGCGAACAGGAAAGTCGCATTCGCCAGCCCGGCGAATGCGCGGGATTGCAGCGTGCTGGTCCCGATCTCGTCGAAGCTCAGCGCACGGAACAGTTCGCCGAAGCCCGGCATCTCTTTATCGAGCAAGGGCAGCAGCGCCTCGGGCGTGGAGTCGCGGCCGGTGAAGCCGGTGCCGCCGGTCACGAGGATGCCGTCGACGCTAGCTTCGGCGATCCACTGCGACACTTTGGCGCGCAGCTGGTAGCGATCGTCGCGGAGCAGGGCACGGTCGGCGAGCTGGTGGCCGGCGCCGGTCAGGGCGGAAACGAGGTAATCGCCCGAGGTGTCTTCGGCCAGCGTGCGGGTGTCCGAAACGGTGAGCACACACAGGCGGAGCGGGATGAAGTCGCGTTCTGCGGTCATGCGCGGAGTGTAGGGCGCGCCGCGGAAACATTCGAGGGCGAAACGTTCCAACGCGTCGCAACGCGCGGGAGCCCCGACGTTCAATGCAACAGCTGCCCTCAGCCTCCGGCCATGGTGCGGACGGCCGCGGTGAAATCGCTGGCGAAGCCCGTCATGTCGAACAGACTGCTGTTCTCGCGCCGTCGTGCCAGCTCCGCACGCAGCCAGGACAAGGCCTGCGGGTCACGGCCCAGCGCGACTGCACTGGCGAGGAAGGCTTCGTCGCTGTCGACATTCATCGCCGGCAGGTCCAGGTGATGGTTGAGGCTGCCGGCCACGCGCGCGGCGAAGGTGTCGCCCGGCCGCGTCAGGACCGGGCAGCCCGCCCACAGCGCGTCGGAGGCGGTGGTGTGCGCGTTGTACGGCGCGGTGTCGAGGAACAGGTCGGCATGTTGCAGGCGCGCCATGTATTCGGCGTGCGGCTGTTTCGCCATGAACACCAGCCGCTGCGGATCCACGTCTTGCGCACGCGCGAATTCGCGCAGGCGCTCGTCCGCGCGCCCCGGGCCCGAGAGCAGCCACAGCACGCTGTCGGGCACTTCGCGCAGCACCGCCAGCGCCCGCCGCATGCTGTGCGGATTGAGCTTGTAGCTGTTGTTGAAGCAGCAGAACACCACGCCGTCGTCGGGCAGCCCGCAATCCGCGCGCGATGGCGCAGCGGGGATCGCGCGCGCGGTGTCGCTGGGCTGGAAGCAACGCGGCAGGCGCACCACGCGTTCGCTGAAATGCGGCGCGAGCGCATCGGGGAGCACAAAGCCGTCCGCGAGCACGTAGTCGATCCAAGGCGCGCCCGAGGTGCCGGGGTAGGCGAGCCAGTTCACCTGCACCGGTGCGGGCCGCATCGCCAGCACTTCCGGCGCGCCACCGCCGCCCCAGCCGCGCAGGTCGAAGAGCACGTCGATCCCGGTCGCGCGGATGCGCTGCGCCACCGACTGATGCGGCAGGCCCGCCACATCGTGTAGTTGCGCTGCAGTCTGCAGTCGTTGGCGTACCAGGCTGCCGTCGTCGGAATTCAGCGCGAACAGATGGATGTCGAGCGCATCGTTTGCGCGCAGCGCCTCGAACAACGCCACCGTCAGCAGCCCGGTCGGGTGCGCGCCGAAGCCGTTGGAGAGAAAGCCCACGCGCGGACGCGCCGCCGGATCGCGCTGCGGTGCCGGCGGCAGCGGAAGCACCGATGATGCGATCGCCGATGCGCGCAGTCGGGCACATTGGAGTTGTTCGGCCGCGCTCGAATCCTCGCTGAGAAACGCGAACGGCTCGACCATCGCCTGGCCTTGCGCGACCGCGCTGCGCACTTGCGTCGCGAGCGCATCGAGATCGCGCCAATCGCACAGCTTGCGGCGCCAGGCGAGCAGGTAGGCGGCGATCTGCGGCTCGTCGGGGGCGAGGGCATGCGCCCGTGCGTAGGCTTCGGCGGCGGCTTCCGCTTCGCCGGTGTCTTCGAGTACATGGCCGAGCCACACGGCGATGCCCGGATGCCGCGGCGCATTCGCGGCGGCGGCGCGCAGGCTGTCGGCGGCTTCGCGGCGCAGGTTCTGCATCCATTGGGCACGGCCCAGTCGGGCCAGCGCTTCGGGATGGCCGGGTTGCAAGGCCAGTGCGCGGCGCGCGGCGGCTTCGCCTGCTCGCGCGTCACCGGCGTCCAGCTCGGCCTCGCTCAGAACGATCCACGCCATCGCGTTGCCGGGCTCACGCTGCACCAGGGCGCGCAAGTGCTCGCGTTGGTACGCCGGGTCGTTCAAGGCGTGGTCGCCGCGGCCTTGGCGAACGACAGGCTGTACCACTGCGTTTCTTCTTCGTGCCAACCCGCGGCGCGGTACAGCGCGCGTGCCGGTGCGTTGTCGCGCGAGGTTTCCAGCATCAGGCCGGCCGCGCCCTGTGCCCGCACGAAGGCCGCTGCGCCATCGAGCAGTGTTCGCGCGACGCCGTGCCGGCGCGCGCCTTCATCGACGTAGAGATCGTTGAGAACCCACAGCCGCGCCGTGCGCACCGAAGAGAACATCGGATAGAGCTGGGTGAAGCCGGCGACGCGGCCTTCCAGCTCGGCGATCAGGACGGTGGATTCGCCGCGCGAGAGACGCTCATGCAGGAAGTCGCGCGCCCGCTGCAGATCACCGGGTTGCTGGTAGAAGCGGCGATACGCATCGAACAGTGGAGCGATCGCATCCAGGTCGTCGAGCGTGGCGCGGCGAAGAGTTGTGCCCATGGTGCTTGCAGTCCGTGGAAGCTGGGTCGCGAGAGCCTGCATCGTAACGGGGACGCGGCTGGCTGCGCATGGCCGCTCGCTCAGGCGATCAGCCGCTCACGCGCCTTGGGTAAGCCGCGCCAGCTCGTCGGCCTGATTTTCCTGCTGCAGGCGGTCCACCAGCGCTTCGAGATTGCCTTCGATCACGTTGGGGAGGTCGTACAGCGTCAGGCCTTCGACGCGGTGGTCGGTGATGCGGCCTTGCGGGAAGTTGTAGGTGCGGATGCGCTGGCTGCGGTCGCCGCTGCCGACCTGCAGCTTGCGCGTTTCCGCCTGCGCGGCGGCGGCCTTGGCGGCCTGCGCCTCGGCGATGATCGCGGACAGGCGCTTCATCGCCTTGTCGCGGTTGGCGTGCTGGCTGCGCTCGGTCTGGCTCTCCACGACTATGCCGGTGGGCACGTGGGTGATGCGGATCGCCGACTCGGTCTTGTTGACGTGCTGGCCGCCGGCGCCGCTGGAGCGGAAGGTGTCGACCTTCAGGTCGGCCGGATTGATTTCGATCGGCTCGCCTTCGCTTTCCACCGGAATGATCGCCACCGTCGCCGCCGAGGTGTGGATGCGGCCTTGCGATTCGGTCGCCGGCACGCGTTGCACGCGGTGCGTGCCGGACTCGAACTTGAGACGCGAATACGCACCGCGTCCCTCGACGCGGGCGATGACTTCCTTGAAGCCGCCGTGCTCGCCGGGACTGGCGGATTCGACTTCGACCTTCCAGCCCTGGCGTTCGGCGTAGCGCGAATACATGCGGAACAGATCGCCGGCGAAGATCGCCGCCTCGTCGCCGCCGGTGCCGGCGCGCACTTCCAGATAGATGTCGCCCTCGTCGCGCGGGTCCTTCGGGATCAGATGCGCGAGCAGCTCGGCGTCGAGCACTTCCAGACGCTGGTGGGCGCTGGCGATTTCCTCTTCGGCGAGTTCGCGCAATTCCGGGTCGCCGCGCATCGCTTCGGCGGCGGCGAGGTCGCGCTTGGCCTCGACTTCGGCGTGCAGGGCGTTGGCCACGGGTTCGAGCTGGGCGAATTCACGCGAGAGCTTGCGGAACTGGTGGGTGTCGCCTATTACGCCGGGATCGGCGAGCAGGCGTTCGAGTTCCTCGCGGCGTTCGGCCAGGGCTTCGAGTTTGCGGCGCAGGCTGGGAGTCATCTGAGAAGAGGCGAATGAAGGGAGGGAGGGCGAAAGGATCGCGTAAGCGCGCTAACCCTCTCGTTCCTCACTTCTCTTCACTGGCTCTTCGATCACGGGAAACAGCTTGTCCGCCGCACGTGCCAGATCCGCATTGCCGCTCAGCGCGGCTTCGCGCAAGGCGATGGTGGGCGCGTGCAGAAGCTTGTTGGTCAGCGTGTGCGCGAGGAAATCGAGCACGGCTTCGGGATCGCCGCCGGACGCGAGTTGCTGTTTCGCCCTGGCCAGCGCATCGGCCTTGGCCGCCTCGCCGTGTGCGCGCAGGCGCTTGAGCGGCTCGGTGCGGGTGCTGGCGCCGAGGGTCTCGATGTAACGCGCGACCTGCAGCTCGACGATGGCTTCGGCTTCGTTGGCGGCTTCGCGACGGCTGCGGCGATTGTCCTCGATGGCGCGTTCGAGGTCGTCGACGGTGTAGAGGAAGATGTCTTTCAGCTCGGCCACGTCGCTGGCGATGTCGCGCGGAACCGCGAGGTCGAGCAGCAGCATCGGCCGATGCCGGCGCGAGGCGAGGGCCGTCGCCACTTGCGCCTTGTGCAGGATTGGATCGCGTGCGGCGGTCGCGGAAATCACCACGTCCGCTTCGGCCAGGTGGCGATCGAGCTCGGTGAGCGCCAAGGCGTAACCGCCGTGCCGCGTGGCGAGGTCTTGTGCGTGGGCGAGAGTGCGATTGGCAATAAGCAGACGCTTGGTCTTGGCCTGGACCAGATGACGCGCGGCCAGTTCAATGGTTTCGCCGGCGCCGATCAGCAGCACCGTGGAATCGTCCAGGCGCGCGAACGATTCCTGCGCCAGGCGCACGGCGGTGGAAGCCACCGAGACCGGATTCGCCCCGATGCGGGTGTCGGTGCGCGCACGCTTGGCGGTGGCGAAGGCCTGTTGGAACAGGCGGTCGAGCTGATTGCCCAGCGCACCCGCCGAACGCGCGGTGGCCCAGGCGTCCTTCACCTGGCCGAGGATCTGCGGTTCGCCCAGCACCAGCGAATCCAGCCCCGTCGCGACGCGGAATAGGTGCCGCACCGCTTCGGCATCCGCGTGGCGGTACAGATAGGCGTGCAGGTCGCCGGCGTCGTCGGGGTGCGTGGCCAGCCAGTCGGCCAGGGCGTTGCCGTTGTCTTCGGCAACCGCGTACAGCTCGGTGCGGTTGCAGGTGGACAGCAGCGCCACTTCGTGCACCGAAGGCAACGCGCGCAGCGCATCGAGCGCCGCGGGGATCGCGTCGCCGGAGAAGGCCACCCGCTCGCGCAGGCTGACCGGCGCGGTTTGATGGTTGATGCCGAGTACGAGGAGGCTCATGTCATGAGCTAAAGCGGCACGTGGCCGTTCAGGGGCTTGCGTTAAGCTGGCTCGAGAAGGCCGCCATTCTACCGGCCGCAGCCTGCGCAGGTTTTCCCTTGGCGAATTCATCGCGTTCCATTCATGTGCTCATGTGCGCCCTGCTGCTGGCGGGGGCGCCCGCGTGGGCGGCGAAAAAGCCCAACCGGGCGGCCGCCGACGATACCGTGCGCGCGCTGGAGCCGACGCTGGCAGGGGAATTCGCGCTGCAGGCCGGCAAGCTGGACGAGGCCGCCAAGTCCTATCTGGAAGCCGCCCGCGCCGGCAACGACGCGACTCTGGCCGAACGCGCTACCCGCATCGCGCTGTTGGCGAAGGACAACCAGCGGGCCGCCGACGCGCTGGCGCTGTGGCGCAAGCTGGGCGGCGACGAGCAGTCGCAGACCGCCGCCGAAGCGACCCTGGCCCTGCGCCGCGGCGACGAGCGCGCGGCGCGGCGCCAGTTGAATGCGCTGCTGGCCTCGCCGCAGGACGGTGGCTGGCAGCAGGTCGTCGGCGTGCTGAGCGTCGGCGCGCGCGATCCGGAGCAGTCGGCGCGCCTGCTCGGCCAATTGCTCGAGGACGGGCACATGCCCGACAAGCTGCAGGCCTGGCTCGCCTTCGGCGGCCTGGCGCAGAAGCTCGACCAGACGGCGCTGGCCGCACGCATCGTCGACGAGGTCGTGTGTCGCTTCCCGGGCGAACCGCGCGTGGCGCTGCTTCGCGCCAGCCAGTTGCGCCAGGCCGGCAAGCCGGATGAGGCGCGCAAGGTCCTGACCGCGCTCGACCCGGCGATGCTGCAGGTGCCGGAGCTGCGCATGGCGGTGGCGGCCGAATACGACGAACTCGGCGACTTCCATGCCGCATCCGCCACGCTCGCCAAGGGCCCGCAGGACGACCAGACCTACGCCCTGCGCGCCTCGCTGCTCGCGCGCGCCGAAGACAAGACGGCGCTGACCGCGCTCTATGAAGAATTGCGCCGCGACGCGGCCAAGCCGGACCCTTCGCGCCGGCTGCTGCTCGGCCGCATCGCCGAATTCCTCGAACGTTTCCCCGAAGCGCTCGACTGGTATCGCGGCGTGCCCGGCGGCGAACAGCGTTGGCCGGCGAAGCTGCGCGCGGCCAACGTGCTGCACGAACTCAAGCGCAATCCGGAGGCCGAGCAGACGCTGCACGATCTGCAGGCGGACGCGGCCGCGCCGGAGGAGGCGCGACGCGACGCGTACATTCTCGAAGCGGACCTGCGCAACAAGGACAAGGACGGCAAGGGCGAACTCGATGCCTTTGCCCGCGGCCTGGCGGCGTTTCCCGATGATCCCGACATCCTCTACGCGCGTGCGCTGGGCTGGGAGCGTCGCGACGACATCCCGCGTGCCGAAGCCGACTTCCGCAAGATCCTCGTCGCCGATCCCGACAGCACCGCGGCGCTGAATGCATTGGGCTACACGCTCGCCGACCGCACCACGCGCTTTCAGGAGGCGCTCGAACTGATCGATCGCGCCCGCACGGCCGAGCCGGACAACGCCGCGATCATCGACAGCTACGGCTGGGTGCTTTATCGCCTGGGCCGCAAGGACGAGGCGCTGACCGAATTGCGGCGTGCGTTCTCGCTGCAGAAGGATCCCGAGATCGCCTCGCACGTGGGCGAAGTGCTGTGGGTACTCGGCCGCAAGGACGAGGCGCGGCGCTACTTCGACGAGGCCCGCAAGCTGGATCCGGAAAACCGGGCGCTGAAGCGGGCGCTGGAGAAGATCGGCGAATGAGTGGGCACACGCTTCGTCGCGCGCTGTGGTCGGTCGTTGCGCTGTGTGCGCTTGCGGGCTGCGCCACGCGGCCAGTGGCGCCGGCCTTGCCGGATCTCACCGGCGCGGCGCGCACGCAGGCCGAAGCGGGCCAACGTGCGCGTGAGCAGACGCTGTCGGGATACGCGCAGTGGTCGTTCAGCGGTCGGATCGCGGTATCGGTCGGGTCCAAGGGCGGCAGCGGCCGCATCGACTGGAATCAGGACGGCGCCGCTTACGAGGCCGCGCTCAGCGCACCGGTGACGCGCCAGAGCTGGCGCCTGATCGGCGACACGCATCATGAAGCCGCGCGCCTGGAAGGACTGGAAGGCGGGCCGCGCGAAGGCGAATTCGCCGAGGATCTGTTGGAAGAGGCGACGGGCTGGCGGATTCCGGTGAACCAGATGCCCGATTGGGTGCGCGGCATCGCGATGCCGCTGTCCGGCGCGCCGCCGCAGACCGCCTATGGCGCGGATGGGCGCCTGCGCAGCATCGAGCAGCTTGGCTGGAAAGTGGAGTACCAGGAGTGGATGCCGGCACAGGGCGCGCGACCCGAACTGCCCCGGCGCATCCTGGCGCGCAGCGGGCAGGCGACCGTTCGCCTGATCGTCGACGAGTGGGAGCTTCCGGCGCGATGACTGCGCTCGAAGTACCGTCCGGCTGGACCCTCTGGCCCGCGCCGGCCAAGCTCAACCTGTTCCTGCGCATCACCGGTCGGCGCCACGACGGATACCACGAGCTGCAGACGGTGTTCCGGCTGCTGGATTGGGGCGACACGCTGCGGCTGCGGGTTCGGGATGACGGTCTGGTCGTTCGCCATGGGACCTCAGTGGCCGGGGTCGCCGAGGCCGATGACCTCACGGTTCGTGCGGCGAAATTGCTGCAATCTGTCGCCAATTGCGCCAAAGGCGCAGATATCCTCATCGAAAAGCGCATCCCGGCCGGTGGCGGCTTCGGCGGCGGCTCATCCGATGCGGCGACGGTCCTAATCGCGCTGGACGCGCTCTGGGGCCTGCGGCTCGGCACCGAGCGTCTAGCCGAGCTGGGTCTAAAACTGGGCGCAGATGTCCCGGTGTTCGTCCGCGGCCACAATGCCTGGGCCGAAGGCGTGGGCGAGCGCCTGGAGCCGATCGATCTGCCGCCGGCCTGGTATGTGCTGGCCGATCCCGGGGTTCATTCCCCGACCGCGGCACTTTTCCAAGCATCTGATTTGACGCGGAATGCAGCGCCCGCGAGAATATCGGACTTCGTTTCGGGAACTGGGCTCGGGAACGCATTCGAGCCGGTCCTGCGCGCGCGCGAACCGGCCGTGGAGGCGGTGTTCGCAGTGCTGGCGCAGATCGGCACGCCGCGATTGACCGGGTCGGGCAGCGGCTGTTTCGTCGAATTCGCCACGCGCGAATCCGCCGAGGCGGCGCTGGCAGCGTTGCCGCCGGGCGTGAAGGCCTGGGTGGCAGCGGGAGCGGCAAGGTCGCCGCTGCTGGATGCGCTCGACGCGATGGCTGCCGGTTCACGGGAACCGTAGCCGAAGGTTTTCAGCGCAGGGGCGTCGCCAAGTGGTTAAGGCACCGGGTTTTGATCCCGGCATTCGTAGGTTCGAATCCTTCCGCCCCTGCCATTTCCTGCGGTTGAAATCGAAAGTAAGTCACCCGTAGTCCCCCACCACCGCCACGGTCAGAGCGAAGCGGAGAGATTCACGTGCAGAACGATCGCAACTTGCTGGTATTCAGCGGCAATGCCAACCGCGCGCTCGCCGAATCGGTGTGCAAGGAACTCGGCATCCGCATGGGCAAGGCCCTGGTCAGCCGTTTCTCCGACGGCGAGGTGCAGGTCGAGATCGAGGAGAACGTGCGCCGGCAGGAAGTGTTCGTCATCCAGCCGACGAACGCCCCCAGCGCCGAGAACCTGGTGGAGCTGCTGGTCCTGATCGACGCGCTCAAGCGCGCATCGGTGTCCAGCGTGACCGCGGTGGTGCCGTACTTCGGTTATGCACGCCAGGATCGCCGCCCGCGTTCGGCGCGCGTGCCGATCACGGCGAAGGTGGTGGCGAAGATGTTCAGTTCGGTCGGTGCCGACCGCGTGCTGACGGTTGATCTGCACGCCGACCAGATCCAGGGCTTTTTCGATCTTCCGGTCGACAACGTGTACGCCTCGCCGCTGCTGCTCGCCGACATCTGGCGCGCGCACGGCACGGACAACCTGATCGTGGTTTCGCCGGACGTCGGCGGCGTGGTGCGTGCTCGCGCCATCGCCAAGCGACTGGACGATGCGGACCTGGCGATCATCGACAAGCGCCGTCCGCGCGCCAACGTCGCCACGGTGATGAACATCATCGGCGACGTGTCGGGCAAGGTCTGCGTGCTGGTCGACGACATCGTCGATACCGCCGGCACCCTGTGCGCCGCCGCTGCCGCCCTCAAGGCGCAAGGTGCGCTCAAGGTCGTCGCCTACTGCACCCATCCGGTGCTGTCGGGCGCGGCGATCGACAACATTACGAAGTCGCAGCTCGACGAGCTGGTGGTGACCGACACCATCCCGCTCAGCGCTGCGGCCAAGGCCTGCGGCCGCATCCGCCAGCTCAGCGTCGCCGAGCTGCTCGCGGAGACGATCCGCCGTATCGCCTTCGGTGAATCCGTCAGTTCGCTCTACGTGGACTGACACGGGCTTCGGCCCAAAACCGCTCACCTGGTCGCGGGTGAGTGGCATCGCCGCCGCGAGGCGGTTTCATTGCAAGCTAAAGTGAGTAACGACAATGTCTGAACACAAGATCTCGGCCACTGGCCGCGAAGCTGCAGGGAAGGGTGCGAGCCGCCGCCTGCGTCGCGCCGCCAGCATTCCGGCCGTTCTGTACGGCGCCAACGCCGCTCCGCAGAGCATCCAGCTCGACCACGAGAAGACCTGGCTCGCCAGCCAGAACGAGTGGTTCTACTCCTCGATCCTGAGCCTCGATCTCGACGGCAAGGTGCAGAAGGTTCTGCTGCGCGACATCCAGCGCCATCCGTACAAGCAGATCATCATGCACCTGGACTTCCAGCGCGTTGACGAGAACCAGGCCCTGCGCGCCAAGGTGCCGCTGCACTTCCTCAACCAGGAAAAGTCGCCGGCCGGCAAGACCGCGGGCGTCGTGATCACCCACGAGCTCAACGAAGTCGAAGTCAGCTGCCTGCCGAAGGATCTGCCGGAGTTCGTCGAAATCGACCTGAGCAACCTGGCCGTCGGTGGCATCGTCCACCTGTCGGAACTGAAGCTGCCCAAGGGCGTGGAAATTCCGGAACTCAAGCTGGGCAAGGAACACGACGTCGCCGTCGTGATCGCCAAGCACGGCAAGGAAGAGGCGGTCGACGCGGCTGCTCCGGAAACGGCCGAAGTGCCGGCCGCCAAGGTCGCGAAGAAGGAAGAGAAGTAATCGTGGCTGCCCGGCGCGCTTCGCGGCGCGCCGGTGCGATGCGAATTACTCGCTTCATCGATGGCAGGCTTGCGCCTCATCGTCGGGCTGGGCAATCCCGGACCCGAGCATTCCCGGACCCGGCACAACGCCGGGTTCTGGTTTGTTGACGCCCTGGCAGAGAAATTCGGCGGGCGTTTCGGCCTGGAATCCAAGCTGTTCGGCGAAACCGCGAAAGTGGAGATCGCCGGCCAGAACGTGTGGCTGCTCAAGCCGGCCACCTTCATGAATCTCTCCGGCAAGTCGGTCACCGCGGCCCTGCGCTACTGGAAGATCGAGCCGGAAGAAGCGCTGGTCGCGCACGACGAACTCGATTTGCCCGCGGGCACGCCGCGCCTCAAGTTCGACGGCGGCGCCGGCGGCCAGAACGGCATTCGCGACATCATGCGTCTGCTGGGCCATGGCAAGTTCGCGCGGCTGCGCATCGGCATCGGCCATCCCGGCCACAAGGACCGGGTGACGCCGTGGGTGCTGGGCAAGCCTGGCCGCGACGACGAAGCCGCGATCCTGCGCGCGATCGACGAGGCCATGGATGTGTTGCCGCTCGCGGTGTCGGGCGATTTCAACGAAGCAATGAAGCGGCTCAATACCCAGAAGCCGTGATTGGTGATTGCTGATTCGCGATGGGCAGGTGCGCGCCTTCGACGAATCAGCAATCACGAATCACGAATCACGGATTTAACCCATGGGCATCAAATGCGGCATCGTCGGCCTGCCCAACGTCGGCAAGTCGACCCTGTTCAACGCGCTCACCAAGGCGGGCATCGCTGCGGCCAATTTTCCGTTCTGCACGATCGAGCCGAACGTCGGCGTCGTGCCGGTGCCCGACCTGCGCCTCAATGCGCTGAGCGACATCGTCAAGCCGCAGAAGGTGATTCCCACTGCGGTGGAATTCGTCGACATCGCCGGCCTGGTCGCCGGTGCGGCGAGCGGTGAAGGCCTGGGCAACAAGTTCCTCGCGCATATCCGCGAAGTCGATGCGATCACGCACGTCGTGCGTTGCTTCGAGCATTCAGACGTCATCCACGTCGCCAACAAGGTCGATCCGATCGCCGACATCGAAACCATCGATACCGAGCTGGCGCTGGCCGATCTGGAATCGGTCGAGAAGGCGCTGCAGCGCGCCGAGCGTTCGGCCAAGACCGGCGACAAGGACGCGAAGGCGCGCGTGGAAGTGCTTGGCCGCGTCCGCGCCGGCCTCGATGCCGGCAAGCCGGCGCGCGCGCTGGGCCTGTCCGAGGACGACCGGGCGATGGTGCGCGATCTGTTCCTGCTCACGCTCAAGCCGGTGATGTACGTGGCGAACGTGCTGGAAGACGGTTTCGAGGGCAATGCGCATCTGGACGCGGTGCGCGCACGCGCGGTGGGCGAGGGTGCCGAGGTGGTGCCGGTCTCCGCCGCGATCGAAGAAGAGCTGAGCCAGCTCGACGATGCCGACCGCGACGCCTTCCTCAAGGATCTGGGCCTGGACGAGCCGGGCCTGAACCGGGTGATCCGCGCCGCCTACAAGCTGCTCGGCCTGCAGACCTATTTCACCGCCGGCGTGAAGGAAGTGCGCGCCTGGACGGTCAAGGCAGGTTCCACCGCGCCGCAGGCCGCCGGCGTCATCCACAGCGACTTCGAGAAGGGCTTCATCCGCGCCGAGACGATCGGCTACGACGACTTCATCAAGTACAAGGGCGAATCGGGTGCCCGCGACGCCGGCCGCCTGCGTCTGGAAGGCAAGGAATACCGCGTCCAGGAAGGCGACGTGCTGCATTTCCGCTTCAACGTTTAGTTCTGGCGCGGGGCGCGACCCCTGCGTCGTGCCAGCGGGCTTGCGAAAAATTTGTTGCGTGAATGCGTTGACTTCCTAGAGGAGCCTCACCAAAATAGCGGGCTCTTTGGAGGGATACCCAAGCGGCCAACGGGGGCAGACTGTAAATCTGCTGGCTTACGCCTTCGGTGGTTCGAATCCACCTCCCTCCACCAACTTCCAGCACATCGGAAGGCGGTGGAAGTAACATGCAACACCCGGATGCCTTACCAGCAGCCGGCGCTTCAAAGGCAGTACGTTCCAACCCGGCTTGCTGAAATGGCTAGATCCGGCGCGGGAGTAGTTCAATGGTAGAACTGTAGCCTTCCAAGCTACTAGCGCGGGTTCGATTCCCGTCTCCCGCTCCATTGAAGTCGGCTCCAAGTACGTACTGCCTGCACAACCTGCTCACGTAGCTCAGTCGGTAGAGCACCTCCTTGGTAAGGAGGAGGTCGATGGTTCGATTCCATTCGTGAGCACCATCTCTCTGGCTCCGCCTCGGCGGGGCCTGTACCGGACCCCGCCCTGCGGGGTTTTGTCACGTCCCCATTTCCCCGCAGTACAACGAGAAGCGACAGCCATGGCAAAGGGTAAGTTCGAGCGCACCAAGCCCCACGTAAACGTCGGCACGATCGGCCACGTGGACCACGGCAAGACCACGCTGACGGCAGCGCTGACGAAGGTGGGCGCGGAACGTTTCGGCGGTGAGTTCAAGGCCTATGACGCGATCGACGCGGCGCCGGAAGAAAAGGCGCGCGGCATCACGATCTCGACGGCGCACGTGGAATACGAAAGCCCGAACCGTCACTACGCGCACGTGGACTGCCCGGGCCACGCCGACTACGTGAAGAACATGATCACCGGTGCCGCTCAGATGGACGGC
>NZ_BAAGSX010000004.1:0-16909 GCF_054782215.1 Lysobacter terrae | reverse complement strand
AGGCCTGCGCTTCGCGATCCGCGAAGGCGGCCGTACCGTCGGCGCCGGCGTGGTGTCGAAGATCCTGAAATGACGAATTGACCCGGGTGCGCCCCAAGGCGCACCCGGGGCTTTATCCGGGTCGGTCCACAGCCGGCTCGAGAAGCGGTAGGGGCCCTGGCGGCGCGAGCCGCCGTTGCTTTTTCGGAAGCAGCCCAAAGACAATGTTCCAAGCCACACGCCAGTAGCTCAATTGGCAGAGCAGCGGTCTCCAAAACCGCAGGTTGGGGGTTCGAGTCCCTCCTGGCGTGCCATGTTTCATACGCGGATCGTTCCGCGACCGGCGCTGAGCCGGATCCAATCAGGTGACGCGGCCACGGTCGCGCAATGGACCGAATGAATAGCAAGGTCGAACAACCCGGCTCGTCGGCCTCCGGCGGCGACATCGTGAAGTACGTGCTGGCCCTGGTCCTCGTGGCCGCCGGCATCTTCGCGTTCTACTGGTTCAGCGACTGGGCGACGGTGCTGCGCGCGCTAGCGGTGTGCGGCGGCCTGGTGGCTGGCGCGGTGGTGTTCATGACCACGGGCAAGGGCGTTCAGACGCGCGAATTCCTCTCGGAATCACGCTTCGAACTGCGCAAGGTGGTCTGGCCGACCCGCCAGGAAGCGCTGCGCACGACCTGGGTCGTCATCGCCGCCGTGGCCATCCTCAGCCTGATCCTGGCCGGCTTCGACCTCGTCATTCAGTGGGCCGTGAAGGCCTTGCTGGCGCGTTAAGGAGAAATGCCGGTGTCCGAAGGTAGCAACAACAAGCGCTGGTACGTCGTCCACGCCTATTCCGGTTTCGAGAAGTCGGTAGCCCAGGCCCTGCGCGACCGCATCGTGCGCGCCGAGATGCAGGACCGCTTCGGCGAAGTGCTGGTCCCGACCGAAGAGGTCGTGGAAATGCGCTCCGGCCAGAAGCGCCGCTCCGAGCGCAAGTTCTTCCCAGGCTATGTCCTGGTCCAGATCGCTACGCACGAAGAAGCCGGCATCCCGCGCATCGACAACGAAAGCTGGCACCTGATCAAGGAAACCCCGAAGGTCATGGGCTTCATCGGCGGCACCGCCGATCGCCCCCTGCCGATCAAGGATTCCGAGGCCGACGCCATCCTGCAGCGCGTTCAGGAAGGCGTGGAGAAGCCCAAGCCGAAGGTCCTGTTCGAGCCGGGCGAGATGGTCCGCGTCACCGACGGTCCGTTCGTCGACTTCAACGGCGTGGTCGAAGAGATCAACTACGAGAAGAGCCGCCTGCGCGTGGCTGTGCTGATCTTCGGCCGCTCGACCCCGGTCGAGCTGGAGTTCGGTCAGGTCGAAAAGGCCAAGTGAGCGCCGCGGTACGCCGGCAGTGGCGGCTTCGGTCGCGCCGCCGCCGCGGCTAGCCATGCGAGGCAATGACGCTCTTGCCTGCAAGGCCCTCGAAAAGCTATACTCGCCGGCTCGCTGCCCAAGGCGCGAGCCACCCGGAACCACAGCCGCCTCTCCAGGGCGGCTGTCGGCGTCTGGAAATCCTGCAAAACGTGAAGCCGGGACACGCGATTTTCCCGGTCCGATGGGGAGCCTGACCTCAGGCGCTAGCACCCGGAGAGAAGAAAATGGCTAAGAAAGTAGTTGGCTACATCAAGCTTCAGGTCAAGGCCGGCCAGGCCAACCCGTCGCCGCCGGTGGGTCCCGCCCTCGGTCAGCGCGGCCTGAATATCATGGAGTTCTGCAAAGCGTTCAACGCCGCGACCTCCAAGCTCGAGCCGGGTCTGCCGACCCCGGTCATCATCACCGCGTACTCCGACCGTACGTTCACCTTCGTCACCAAGTCGACCCCGGCTTCGGTGCTGCTGAAGAAGGCGGCTGGCATCCAGTCCGGCTCCAAGCGCCCGAACACCGAGAAGGTGGGCAAGGTCACCCGCAAGCAGCTCGAAGACATCGCCAAGGCGAAGGAAGCCGATCTGACCGCGGCCGATCTGGACGCAGCGGTGAAGACGATTGCGGGTTCGGCCCGCTCGATGGGTCTGGTGGTGGAGGGCTAAGCACATGGCAATGAACAAGCGACAGAAGGCCATCCTGGCCGCCGTGGTTCCGGGCAAGGCCTATGGCTTTGACGAGGCCGTCAAGATCATCAAGAACGCCACCAAGGCCAAGTTCGTCGAGTCCGTCGACGTGGCCGTGCGCCTGGGCGTGGACGCGAAGAAGTCCGACCAGCAGGTCCGCGGTTCGACCGTGCTGCCCGCCGGTACCGGTAAGAGCGTGCGCGTGGCGGTGTTCGCCCCGGCCGGTGCCAAGGCCGACGAAGCCCTGGCCGCTGGCGCCGACATCGTCGGCATGGACGACCTGGCCGAGAAGATGCAGGCCGGCGATCTGAACTACGACGTGGTCATCGCCACCCCGGACGCGATGCGCGTCGTCGGTAAGCTGGGCCAGGTGCTCGGCCCGCGTGGCCTGATGCCGAACCCGAAGGTCGGCACCGTTTCGCCGAACCCGGCCGAAGCCGTGAAGAACGCCAAGGGCGGCCAGGTGCGTTACCGCACCGACAAGGCCGGCATCATCCACTGCACCATCGGCAAGGCTTCGTTCAACGACGCTGACCTGAAGGGCAACCTCGAAGCGTTGCTGCACGACCTGATCAAGGCCAAGCCGGCGACCTCGAAGGGCCAGTACCTGCAGAAGATCTCGATCAGCACCACCATGGGCCCCGGCGTTGCCGTGGACCAGGCGACGCTGGCACTGAAGTAATTCGTTTCAGGTGGATGGCGCTTGCGCCATCCGCAACGTTTTTGAGGGCGCCGCAGAGGACTCGATCCGAAGCGAGCCGTCAAAGACCGCAGGCGCGGTCAGCGCGTGACGACGACGGGCAGGGAGCTCGTACTGGCAAGGAATCGCCGTCGCCACTAGCGGGATCGCTTAATCAGCTTTTGGACAACCCGTCCGGCAAGCCTGCGTAGATGGTGAAGCCCCCTCTGGAAATTTCCGGAAGGGCCACCACCGGGATGCGCAAGCATCCCCGGCGTCAGGGAAGGCGCCGCCCAGGACCGCAAGCGGCAGGAGCCGTGAGCGGAATTCAATTGGAGGAGTGCAATGGCTCTCAATCTGTCTCAGAAGCAAGATGTAGTCGCACAGGTGGCAGAAATCGCCGCCAAGGCGCACTCCTTGGTCGCAGCCGAGTACGCGGGCACCACGGTCAGTCAGATGACCGCGATGCGCAAGAAGGCCCGCGAAACCGGCGTGTACTTGAAGGTTGTCAAGAACACGCTGGCCGCGCGTGCCGTCGCCGGTACCGAGTTCGAGGTCGTCAAGGACGCCCTCACCGGTCCGCTGCTGTATGCGTTCTCGCTGGAAGAACCCGGCGCCGCCGGTCGTCTGATCAAGGAAGCGTCCAAGGGTAACGACAAGCTCAAGGCCAAGGTCGTGTCGGTGGAAGGCAAGCTGCTGCCTGCCGAACACGTCGAAGTCCTGGCCTCGCTGCCGACCCGCGAACAGGCCCTGGCCATGCTGGCCCGCGTCCTCGCCGAACCCGCCGCGATGTTCGCTCGTGCCGTCAAGGCCGTGGCCGACAAGCAGGGTGGCGGCGAAGCCGCTCCGGCCGAAGCTGCCGCCGAAGCCTGAGTTCGCTGACGCGACTTACTAACCGAATCGCAAGACCAACAAATTTCCAGAGGTAATCAAAATGTCCCTGTCTAACGAACAGATCGTCGACGCCATCGCCGCCAAGTCGCTGATGGAAGTGATGGACCTGGTGAAGGCCATCGAAGACAAGTTCGGCGTCACCGCCGCCGCTCCGGTCATGGTGGCCGGCCCGGCCGCTGCCGCTGCCCCGGTTGAAGAGCAGACCGAATTCACCGTCGTGCTGAAGAGCGCCGGCGAGAAGAAGGTCGACGTGATCAAGGCCGTCCGCGCCATCACCGGCCTGGGCCTGAAGGAAGCCAAGGACCTCACCGAGGCCGGCGGCGTCCTGAAGGATGCCGTGTCGAAGGACGACGCTGCCAAGTTCAAGAAGGAACTGGAAGCTGCTGGCGCGACCGTCGAGGTCAAGTAAGCAGTATCCGTGTCGCCGGATGTCATCGGCGACCACTGAAGGCTGGGGCCGTAAGGTCCCGGCCTTTGGCCGTTGTTGAAGTGATGCAAAACTAAACAGCTCTACACGGTCCGGGCCTGTCGTGCCCTGGCCAAACCGCTATCCGGACTTCGCGTCGCTCTTTCCGGATGGTCTGTGTTTTTCGAGCGGCGCCGGAAACCCAACCGAGTTGGTAGTTGGAAGCAGCACTAGAGGGCGTGCGGGTGCCGGCAATACCCGCGGCTTCCAACTGACAGTTCAATCTTTCAGGGATTGGAGAGTAGAGATTCGGGATTCGTGGCAGCCAAGGCTGTGCTTTTGTTCACGAATCGCGCATCGCGAACCTTCCGTCCCGGCTCTTACAAGAGGCGGCAGCTCCCCATGACGACAGCTTCCAAAACGAATTATTCGTTCACCGAAAAGAAGCGCATCCGCAAGAACTTCGGCAAGCGCCGGTCGATTCTCGAAGTTCCGTTCCTGCTCGCGATCCAGGTCGATTCCTATCGCGAGTTCCTGCAGGAGTTCGCCGATCCCGCCAAGCGCGAGGACCGCGGCCTGCATGCGGCGCTGAAGTCGGTGTTCCCGATCGTCAGCTACAGCGGCAACGCCGCGCTGGAATACGTCGGCTACAAGCTCGGCGAGCCGCCGTTCGACGAGCGCGAGTGCCGTAACCGCGGCCTGTCCTACGGCGCGCCGCTGCGCGTGACCGTGCGCCTGGTGATCTACGACCGCGAGTCGTCGACCAAGGCGATCAAGTACGTGAAGGAGCAAGAGGTCTACATGGGCGAAATCCCGCTCATGACCGGCAACGGCACCTTCATCGTCAACGGTACCGAGCGCGTCATCGTCTCGCAGCTGCACCGTTCGCCGGGCGTGTTCTTCGACCACGATCGCGGCAAGACGCACAGCTCGGGCAAGCTGCTGTACAGCGCCCGCATCATTCCTTACCGCGGCTCCTGGCTGGACTTCGAGTTCGACCCGAAGGACGCGCTGTTCACCCGTATCGACCGTCGCCGCAAGTTGCCGGTGACCGTGCTGCTGCGCGCGCTCGGTTACAACAACGAAGAGATGCTGCGCGAGTTCTTCGAGATCAACACCTTCCACATCGATCCCAAGGAAGGCGTCCAACTCGAACTGGTTCCGGAACGCCTGCGCGGCGAAACCCTCGACTTCGACCTCGCCGATGGCGACAAGGTCATCGTCGAAGCCGGCCGCCGCATCACCGCGCGCCACGTCAAGCAGCTCGAAGCCTCGGGCATCGCTGCGCTGGCCGTGCCGGACAGCTACCTCGTCGGCCGCATCCTGTCGCAGGACGTCGTCGATCCCAACACCGGTGAACTGCTGGCGCTGGCAAACGACGAGATCAACGACGACCACCTGGCCAAGTTCCGCAAGGCCGGTGTTGTCGCCGTTGGCACGCTGTGGGTCAACGACCTCGATCGCGGCGCGTACCTGTCGAACACCCTGCGCATCGACGGCAGCAAGACCCAGCTCGAAGCGCTGGTCGAGATCTACCGCATGATGCGTCCGGGCGAACCGCCGACCAAGGACGCTGCGCAGAACCTGTTCCACAATCTGTTCTTCACCTTCGAGCGCTACGACCTGTCGGGCGTGGGCCGGATGAAGTTCAACCGCCGCCTCGGCCGCAAGGAAGTCACCGGCGCATCGGTGCTGTACGACGCCAAGTACTTCGCCGAGCGCAAGGACGAGGAGTCCGTGCGCCTGCGCGAGCAGTTCCGCGGCACGTCGGACATCCTCGATGCCATCCGCGTGCTGACCGAGATCCGCAACGGCCGTGGCGTGGTGGATGACATCGACCACCTGGGCAACCGTCGCGTTCGTTCGGTCGGCGAAATGGCCGAGAACGTGTTCCGCGTCGGCCTGGTCCGCGTCGAGCGCGCCGTGAAGGAGCGCCTGTCGATGGCCGAGTCCGAAGGCCTGACCCCGCAGGAGCTGATCAACGCCAAGCCGGTGGCCGCCGCGATCAAGGAATTCTTCGGTTCCTCGCAGCTGTCGCAGTTCATGGACCAGAACAACCCGCTGTCGGAAGTGACGCACAAGCGTCGCGTCTCCGCGCTGGGTCCGGGCGGTCTGACCCGCGAGCGCGCCGGCTTCGAAGTGCGCGACGTGCATCCGACCCATTACGGCCGCGTCTGCACCATCGAAACGCCTGAAGGCCCGAACATCGGCCTGATCAACTCGCTCGCCGTGTTCGCACGCACCAACCGCTACGGCTTCCTCGAGACGCCGTACCGCAAGGTCGTGGAAGGCCGCGTCACCGACGACATCGAATACCTGTCGGCGATCGAAGAAAACGAGTACGTCATCGCCCAGGCCAACGCGCCGCGCGACGACAAGGGCCACATCACCGCCCAGTTCGTCGACTGCCGCTACCAGGGCGAGTCGCTGCTGAAGCCGCCGAGCGAAATCCACTTCATGGACGTCTCGCCGATGCAGACCGTGTCGGTCGCGGCCGCGCTGGTGCCGTTCCTCGAGCACGACGACGCCAACCGCGCGCTGATGGGCGCGAACATGCAGCGCCAGGCCGTGCCTACGCTGAAGGCACAGAAGCCGCTGGTCGGTACCGGCATCGAGCGCGCCGTGGCGCGCGACTCGGGCGTGACCGTGAACGCCCTGCGCGGCGGCGTGATCGAACAGATCGACGCGGCCCGCATCGTGGTCAAGGTCAACGAGAGCGAGATCTCCGGCGAACACGATGCCGGCGTCGACATCTACAACCTGATCAAGTACACGCGTTCCAACCAGAACACCTGCATCAACCAGTCTCCGCTGGTGAAGGTGGGTAACGTGGTCGCGCGCGGCGACGTGCTGGCCGACGGTCCTTCGACCGACATCGGCGAGCTGGCGCTGGGCCAGAACATGCTGGTCGCGTTCATGCCGTGGAACGGCTACAACTTCGAAGACTCGATCCTGCTCTCCGAGCGCGTGGTCGAAGAGGATCGCTACACCACGATCCACATCGAAGAGCTCACCGTCCAGGCGCGCGACACCAAGCTGGGGCCGGAAGAAATCTCCGCCGACATCCCGAACGTCTCCGAGCAGGCGCTGAACCGCCTCGACGAGTCGGGCGTGGTCTACATCGGTGCGGAAGTGCGCGCGGGCGACATCCTCGTCGGCAAGGTCACGCCGAAGGGCGAGAGCCAGCTGACGCCGGAAGAGAAGCTGCTGCGCGCGATCTTCGGCGAGAAGGCTTCCGACGTTAAGGACAGCTCGCTGCGCGTGCCCCCGGGCATGGACGGCGTCGTCATCGACGTGCAGGTCTTCACCCGCGACGGCATCGAGAAGGACAAGCGTGCCCGCCAGATCGAAGAGTCCGAAATCAAGCGCGTCAAGAAGGACTTCGACGACCAGTTCCGCATCCTCGAAGCGGCCATCTTCGATCGCCTGCGCTCGCAGCTGATCGGCAAGGTCGCCAACGGCGGCGCCGGCCTGAAGAAGGGCGACACCGTCACTTCGCTGGTGCTCGACAGCCTGTCGAAGAAGGACTGGTTCACCCTGCGCATGAAGGACGACGACGCGGTCGAGGCGATCGAACGCGCGCAGAAGCAGATCGAGGCGCACGAGAAGGAATTTGAAAAGCGCTTCCAGGACAAGCGCGGCAAGATCACCCAGGGCGACGACCTCGCTCCGGGCGTGCTGAAGATGGTCAAGGTGTTCCTGGCCGTGAAGCGCCGCATCCAGCCGGGCGACAAGATGGCCGGCCGCCACGGTAACAAGGGTGTGGTGTCGACGATTGTCCCCGTCGAAGACATGCCGTACATGGCGAACGGCGAGACCGTCGACATCGTGCTGAATCCGCTGGGCGTGCCGTCGCGTATGAACATCGGCCAGGTGCTGGAAGTGCACCTTGGCTGGGCCGCCAAGGGTCTGGGCAAGAAGATCCAGCGCATGCTCGAGTCGCAACAGAAGGTTGCCGAGCTGCGCAAGTTCCTCGACGAGATCTACAACCACGACCGCACCACGCACGAGGAGCGCGTCGACCTCAAGCAGTTCTCCGATCAGGAGCTGCTGACGCTGGCGAAGAACCTCACCGACGGCGTGCCGATGGCGACCCCGGTGTTCGACGGCGCGGCCGAATTCGAGATCAAGAAGATGCTCGAACTCGCCGAGCTGCCGCTGAGCGGCCAGACCATGCTGTTCGATGGTCGTACCGGTGAATCCTTCGAGCGTCCGGTCACGGTCGGCTACATGCACATGCTGAAGCTGAACCACCTGGTCGACGACAAGATGCACGCGCGTTCGACCGGTCCGTACTCGCTCGTCACCCAGCAGCCGCTGGGCGGCAAGGCGCAGTTCGGCGGCCAGCGTTTCGGCGAAATGGAAGTCTGGGCGCTGGAAGCCTACGGCGCGGCCTACACCCTGCAGGAAATGCTGACGGTGAAGTCCGACGACGTGCAGGGCCGCAACCAGATGTACAAGAACATCGTCGACGGCGAGTACGAGATGGTGGCCGGCATGCCGGAATCCTTCAACGTGCTGGTGAAGGAAATCCGCTCGCTCGCGATCAACATGGAGCTGGAAGAGACCTGAGCCATAGGCGGGAAGCGCAGCGAGTCGCGCGCTTCCCTTCCTACTGATTCAGCGATCCACAGCCCTCGACGAATTCCTCCTTCCGGAGAAAACAAATGAAAGACCTGCTTAATCTCTTCAACCAGCAGCGCCCCGCGATCGACTTCGATGCGATCAAGATTGCGCTGGCTTCGCCGGACCTGATCCGCTCGTGGTCCTACGGCGAAGTGAAGAAGCCGGAAACCATCAACTACCGTACCTTCAAGCCGGAACGCGACGGCCTGTTCTGCGCCGCGATCTTCGGTCCGATCAAGGACTACGAGTGCCTGTGCGGCAAGTACAAGCGCATGAAGCACCGTGGCGTGGTCTGCGAGAAGTGCGGCACCGAAGTGACGCTGGCCAAGGTGCGCCGCGAGCGCATGGGTCACATCGACCTGGCGTCGCCGGTCGCGCACATCTGGTTCCTCAAGTCGCTGCCCTCGCGCATCGGCCTGATGCTGGACATGACCCTGCGCGACATCGAGCGCATCCTGTACTTCGAAGCCTACGTGGTGACCGAGCCGGGCCTGACCCCGATGGAACGCGGCATGCTGCTCAACGAAGAGCAGTACATGCAGGCGCGCCAGGAGCATGGCGACGACTTCGAAGCCGCGATGGGCGCCGAGGCGGTCTACGACCTGCTGCGCACGATCGACCTGCAGGCCGAGATGATCCAGCTGAAGGAAGACATCGCTTCCACCGGTTCGGAAACCAAGCTCAAGCGTCTGACCAAGCGCATCAAGCTGGTCGAAGCCTTCCTCGAATCCGGCAACCGTCCGGAGTGGATGGTCATGACCGTGCTGCCGGTGCTGCCGCCGGATCTGCGCCCGCTGGTGCCGCTGGACGGCGGCCGCTTCGCGACGTCGGATCTCAACGACCTGTACCGCCGCGTCATCAACCGTAACAACCGCCTGCGCCGCCTGCTCGAACTCAATGCGCCCGACATCATCGTGCGCAACGAAAAGCGCATGCTGCAGGAATCGGTCGACGCGCTGATGGACAACGGCCGCCGTGGCCGCGCCATCACCGGCACCAACAAGCGCCCGCTCAAGTCGCTGGCCGACATGATCAAGGGCAAGCAGGGCCGCTTCCGCCAGAACCTGCTCGGCAAGCGCGTGGACTACTCGGGCCGTTCGGTCATCGTGGTCGGTCCGACCCTGCGTCTGCACGAGTGCGGCCTGCCGAAGAAGATGGCGCTGGAACTGTTCAAGCCATTCATCTTCGCGAAGCTGCAGCGTCGTGGCCTGGCCACCACCATCAAGGCCGCCAAGAAGCTCGTCGAGCGCGAAGAGCCGATGGTGTGGGACATCCTCGAGGAGGTGATCCGCGAGCATCCGGTCCTGCTGAACCGTGCGCCGACCCTGCACCGCCTGGGCATCCAGGCGTTCGAGCCGGTGCTGATCGAAGGCAAGGCGATCCAGCTGCACCCGCTGGTCTGCACCGCGTTCAACGCCGACTTCGACGGTGACCAGATGGCCGTCCACGTGCCGCTCTCGCTGGAAGCCCAGCTGGAAGCGCGCGCGCTGATGATGTCCTCGAACAACATCCTGTCGCCGGCGAACGGCGAGCCGATCATCGTGCCGTCGCAGGACGTCGTGCTCGGTCTGTACTACATGAGCCGCGCCCTCGAGAACAAGAAGGGCGAGGGCATGGCGTTCGCCAACGTCGCCGAGGTCAAGCGCGCCTACGACAACCGCAAGGTCGAACTGCACGCCAAGTGCAAGGTGCGCATCACCGAGACCGTGGTCGCCGAAGACGGTTCGCGTTCGAAGAAGACCTCGATCGTCGACACCACCGTCGGCCGCGCGCTGCTGCGCGAGATCCTGCCGGAAGGCCTGCCGTTCGCACTGGCCAACGTCGAGCTGACCAAGAAGAACATCAGCCGCCTGATCAACTCGTGCTACCGCATGCTGGGTCTGAAGGACACCGTCGTGTTCGCCGACCAGCTGATGTACACGGGCTTCAGCTACGCGACCCGTGCGGGCGTGTCGATCGGTATCGACGACATGAAGATCCCGCTGGAGAAGAAGGGGATCCTGGACGAAGCCGAGCAGGAAGTCCTCGACATCCAGCAGCAGTACCAGTCGGGTCTGGTCACCGCCGGCGAGCGCTACAACAAGGTCGTCGACATCTGGTCGCGTACCAACGAACGCGTCGCCAAGGCGATGATGGACACGATCGGTACCGACACCGTGACCAACGCCAAGGGCGAACAGGTCCCGCAGAAGTCGATGAACTCGATCTACATCATGGCCGACTCGGGCGCGCGTGGTTCGCAGGCGCAGATCCGTCAGCTCGCCGGTATGCGCGGCCTGATGGCCAAGCCGGACGGCTCGATCATCGAGACGCCGATTACCGCGAACTTCCGCGAAGGCCTGAACGTTCTGCAGTACTTCATCTCGACCCACGGCGCCCGTAAGGGTCTTGCCGATACGGCATTGAAGACCGCGAACTCCGGTTACCTGACCCGTCGCCTCGTCGACGTGGCGCAGGACGTGGTGATCACCGAAACCGATTGCGGCACGCTCGAAGGTCTGACCATGACTCCGATCGTGGAAGGCGGCGACGTGGTCGAACCGCTGCGCGACCGCGTGCTGGGCCGCGTCGTGGCCGAGGACGTGTTCCTGCCGGGTAACGACGAGGATCCGATCGTCACCCGCAACACCCTGCTCGACGAAGCCTGGGTGCAGAAGCTCGAAGACGCTGGCGTGCAGTCGATCAAGGTGCGTTCTACGATCACCTGCCGGTCCTCGTTCGGCGTGTGCTCGCACTGCTACGGTCGCGACCTTGGCCGCGGCCACCTGGTCAACCACGGCGAAGCGGTCGGCGTCGTCGCCGCGCAGTCGATCGGCGAGCCGGGTACGCAGCTGACCATGCGTACGTTCCACATCGGTGGTGCGGCGTCGCGTGCGGCCGCCATCGACAACGTGACGGTCAAGACCACCGGTACGCTGAAGTACAACAACCTCAAGTTCGTCGAACACAGCCAGGGCCACCGCGTGGCGGTGTCGCGTTCGGGTGAACTGTCCGTGCTCGACGGCCATGGCCGCGAGCGCGAGCGTTACAAGCTGCCGTACGGCGCCACTATCGCGATCAAGGACGGTGCGGAGATCAAGGCCGGCCAGCAGGTCGCGAACTGGGATCCGCATAACCACCCGATCGTGTCGGAAGTCGCCGGCTTCATCCGCTTCATCGACTTCATCGACGGCGTCACCGTCATCGAGAAGACCGACGAACTGACCGGCCTGGCTTCGCGCGAGATCACCGATCCGAAGCGTCGCGGTTCGCAGGGCAAGGACCTGCGTCCGATCGTGCGTATCGTCGACAAGAACGGCAAGGACCTGTCCATCCCGGGTACCGACCTGCCGGCGCAGTACATGCTGCCGCCGCGCTCGATCGTGAACCTGCAGGACGGCGCGCCGGTCGGCGTGGGCGACGTGGTCGCGAAGATTCCGCAGGAAGCGTCGAAGACCCGCGACATCACCGGCGGTCTGCCGCGCGTGGCCGACTTGTTCGAAGCGCGCAAGCCGAAGGATCCGGCGATCCTGGCCGAAACCTCGGGCATCGTGTCGTTCGGCAAGGACACCAAGGGCAAGCAGCGCCTGATCATCAAGGACACCGACGGTAACGAGCACGAAGAGCTCATTCCGAAGTACCGCCAGATCATCGTGTTCGAAGGCGAGCACGTGGAGAAGGGCGAGACCGTGGTGGACGGCGAGCCCAGCCCGCAGGACATCCTGCGCCTGCTCGGCGTCGAGCCGCTGGCCGTGTACCTGACCAAGGAAATCCAGGACGTCTACCGCCTGCAGGGCGTGAAGATCAACGACAAGCACATCGAGGTGATCGTTCGCCAGATGCTGCGTAAGGTCGAGATCACCGACGCCGGCGACAGCAAGTTCCTCAATGGCGAGCAGATCGAGCGCCAGCGCTTCGTCGAGGAAAATGCCCGCCTGCAGTCGAAGAACGAGATCCTGTCCAAGTCCGATCCGGTCCTGCTGGGTATCACCAAGGCCTCGCTGGCGACCGAGTCGTTCATCTCGGCGGCTTCGTTCCAGGAGACCACCCGCGTCCTCACCGAGGCGGCGGTCCGCGGTACCCGTGACGGCCTGCGCGGCCTGAAGGAGAACGTGATCGTCGGTCGCCTGATCCCGGCCGGTACGGGCCTGGCCTACCACACCCAGCGCCGCCGCTCGGCGTCCGGTCTGACCGAGTCCGAGCTGGAGACCCTGTCCGGTGGCATGACCGAGGCTCCGGCCGCGGCCGAGGGCGCCGAGACCGAGGCCTCGACCGAGGAATAAGCGGTATTGCCCCTGCCGGTCCTCCGGCAGGGGCATCCGACCGTTGCGCAGGCAGCGGAAGGAGGGTCGGTGGCGTCCTGGGCGCCCCGGCTACAAATCGGCAAGGAAGCACGCTATACTTCCGCGCTTTCCGACGGACAGCCCACGGGCTGGTGCCGTCCAGATCACCAAAAGAGGCGCATGGAGCGCCTCGTGTTGGGCCCAGGGTAGGGCGGGATCGCTGAGTTTCCCCGGCGCGCATGTCGCGTTGGGGCGGATAGTCCGCACTGGCGACAACGCCAGGCGCGGGCTATGTGTTTTTGTCTCGGCGGTCCGGAATATTCCGGGCTGCCGATCGTTTTTTCAGAAGTTTCACCCCAGGCTCCGGCCTTCACATAAAGAGTCACAGATGGCGACGATCAATCAGCTGGTGCGCAAGCCGCGCAGCCCTGAAACCTACAAGAGCGCCTCGCCGGCGCTGGCGAACTGCCCGCAGCGTCGTGGCGTTTGCACCCGCGTCTACACCACCACCCCGAAGAAGCCGAACTCGGCTCTGCGTAAGGTGGCCAAGGTGCGCCTGACCAACGGTTACGAAGTCATTTCGTACATCGGCGGCGAAGGCCACAACCTGCAGGAGCACTCCGTGGTGCTGATCCGCGGCGGTCGCGTGAAGGACCTTCCGGGTGTGCGTTACCACACCGTGCGCGGTTCGCTCGACGCTGCCGGCGTGACCAAGCGTCGCCAGAGCCGTTCGAAGTACGGCGCCAAGCGTCCGAAGTCCTGATCCCTGGCCAACAAGATCCGCGCCGCTGCATCCGCAACGGTTCTGTCAAAGATTTGAATAAAGGTACGCACCATGTCGCGTAAAGGTTCCACCCCGCAGCGTTCGGTTCTGCCCGACCCCAAGCACGGCAGCGAGACGATCGCGCGCTTCATCAACATGGTCATGCAGAGCGGCAAGAAGTCGATCGCTGAAAAGATCGTCTATGGCGCCATGGACGTGATCAGCGAAAAGAACGCCAATGCCGTCGAGCTGATCGAGAAGGCACTGGGCAACGTGTCCCCGGCGGTCGAGGTCAAGTCCCGCCGTGTCGGTGGCGCGACCTATCAGGTGCCGGTCGAAGTGCGCGCTTCCCGCCGCTTGGCCCTGGCAATGCGTTGGCTGATCGACTCGGCCCGCAAGCGTGGCGAAAACAGCATGCCGCGCAAGCTGGCTGCTGAACTCCTGGATGCTTCCGAAAACCGTGGTGGCGCGATCAAGAAGCGCGAAGAAACCCACCGCATGGCGGAAGCGAACAAGGCGTTCGCCCACTACCGCTGGTAATCCCGACGCCGCGCCCGGCGCGGTCCGTCGAAGCCAGCTGTACTGCCGTGGCGGCGTAATCGCCGCCCGGCAAATCGGAAGCCGCCGCGAGGCGGCGTCCGGCCATCTGCAGATCCCGCGGATTTCGATCCTCGGGTTGCAGCAAACCAGATCGCAAACAAAGAGAGTGTCCCGTGGCTCGCACCACTCCCCTCGAGCGTTACCGCAACTTCGGCATCATGGCCCACATCGATGCCGGCAAGACCACCACGTCTGAGCGCATCCTGTTCTACACCGGCGTCAGCCACAAGATCGGCGAAGTGCACGAAGGTGCCGCGACGATGGACTGGATGGAGCAGGAGCAGGAGCGCGGCATCACCATCACGTCCGCCGCGACCACGGCGTTCTGGAAGGGCATGGACAAGTCCCTGCCTGAGCACCGCCTCAACATCATCGACACCCCCGGCCACGTCGACTTCACCATCGAAGTCGAGCGTTCGCTGCGCGTGCTCGACGGCGCGGTGTTCGTGCTGTGCGCCGTCGGTGGCGTGCAGCCGCAGTCCGAGACCGTGTGGCGTCAGGCCAACCGGTACTCGGTTCCGCGCATGGCGTTCGTCAACAAGATGGACCGTACCGGTGCCAACTTCGACAAGGTCGTCGAGCAGCTGAAGTCGCGCCTGGGCGCGTACGCCGTGCCGATGCAGGTGCCGATCGGCGCCGAAGACGGCTTCGAGGGCGTGGTCGACCTGCTCAAGATGAAGGCCATCCACTGGGATGTCGCCTCGCAGGGCACCAAGTTCGAATACGGCGAAATCCCGGCCGAGCTGAAGAGCAAGGCTGAGGAAGCGCGCAGCTTCATGATCGAAGCCGCTGCCGAAGCGTCCGAAGAACTGATGGACAAGTACCTGAACGAAGGCGAGCTGTCGGAAGCCGAAATCGTCGAAGGCCTGCGTGCGCGCACGCTGAAGGTCGAGATCGTGCCGGTGTTCTGCGGTTCGGCGTTCAAGAACAAGGGCGTGCAGGCCATGCTCGACGGCGTGATCAATCTGCTGCCGTCGCCGGCCGACCGTCCGCCGGTGCAGGGCATCGACGAAAACGACAAGGAAGACAGCCGCAAGGCGTCGGATTCCGAGCCGTTCTCCGCGCTCGCGTTCAAGATCATGACCGACCCGTTCGTCGGCGCTCTGACGTTCTTCCGCGTCTACTCGGGCGTGTTGAACTCGGGCGACCAGGTCTACAACCCGGTCAAGTCGAGGAAGGAGCGCATCGGCCGCATCCTGCAGATGCACGCCAACCAGCGCGACGAAATCAAGGAAGTCCGCGCGGGCGACATCGCTGCCGCCGTGGGCCTGAAGGACGTGACCACCGGCGACACGCTGTGCTCGCAGGATCACATCATCACGCTCGAGCGCATGACCTTCCCGGAGCCCGTCATCTCGATGGCGGTCGAGCCGAAGACCAAGTCGGACCAGGAAAAGATGGGTATGGCCCTGTCGCGTCTCGCGGCGGAAGATCCCTCGTTCCGCGTTCGTACGGACGAAGAGTCGGGCCAGACCATCATCGCCGGCATGGGCGAGCTGCACCTGGACATCATCGTCGACCGCATGCGTCGCGAGTTCAACGTGGAAGCCAACGTCGGCAAGCCGCAGGTGGCCTACCGCGAAACGATCCGCAAGTCGGACGTCAAGTCGGACTACAAACACGCCAAGCAGTCGGGTGGTAAGGGTCAGTACGGTCACGTCGTGATCGAGCTGTCGCCGATGAACGAAGCCGATCGCGCCAACAAGGACGTCGAGAACGATTTCTTGTTCATCAACGACATCACCGGCGGCGTGATTCCGAAGGAATTCATTCCGGCGGTCGAGAAGGGCCTGCGCGAAACCATCACCAGCGGTCCGCTGGCTGGCTTCCCGGTCGTCAACGTCAAGGTCAAGCTGGTGTTCGGTTCGTACCACGACGTCGACTCGTCGGAAATGGCGTTCAAGCTCGCCGCGTCGATGGCGTTCAAGGAAGGCTTCCGCAAGGCCGATCCGGTCCTGCTCGAGCCGATGATGAAGGTCGAAGTCGTGACGCCGGAAGACTATGTCGGCGACGTCATGGGCGACGTGAGCCGTCGTCGCGGTCTGCTGTCCGGCCAGGACGACAGCCCGTCGGGCAAGATCATCAACGCGATGGTGCCGCTGGGCGAAATGTTCGGCTACGCGACCACGCTGCGTTCGATGTCGCAGGGTCGCGCCACCTTCACGATGGAATTCGACCACTACGCTGAAGCGCCGGCCAACATCGCCGACGCGGTGATGAAGAAGTCCTAACCGGAACCGGGGCTCGTGATCGGGCCCCGCTTCCAGAATCACAACATTCCCGTTTCAACAAAGTACTAAAGAGAGACATACCATGGCTAAGGGTAAGTTCGAGCGCACCAAGCCCCACGTAAACGTCGGCACGATCGGCCACGTGGACCACGGCAAGACCACGCTGACGGCAGCGCTGACGAAGGTGGGCGCGGAACGTTTCGGCGGTGAGTTCAAGGCCTATGACGCGATCGACGCGGCGCCGGAAGAAAAGGCGCGCGGCATCACGATCTCGACGGCGCACGTGGAATACGAAAGCCCGAATCGTCACTACGCACACGTGGACTGCCCGGGCCACGCCGACTACGTGAAGAACATGATCACCGGTGCCGCTCAGATGGACGGC
>NZ_BAAGSX010000003.1:0-304132 GCF_054782215.1 Lysobacter terrae | reverse complement strand
TGCAAGAGTAGGTCATCGCTGAGCATTTACTCCGAACCCCCGGCCCAAAAGGTCGGGGGTTCTTCTTTGTACGGATGGAAAATGCGGAGCTGATCAATCAGCGCGACGCAGCGTGACCACCAGAACATCCCGATGTGCCGGCAACGTCGGATCGAGCGGCGTCACCGCGGTCACGCCATGGAATACCCGCGAGTCGTCCACCAAGGCCGCATCGAAGACTTCGGTCAGAGTAAAGCTGCCTAAGAGCGCGCCATCCGCGGCATGAATGGTGGTGGTGCCACTGGCGATGTTCTGCCGATCGATCAGCAGGACCAGAACATAATCGACACCGTCACGATGGACGCCTTCGGGAGTGGGTTCCCCCGGCTCGTCGGGTCGCGCCTCGATGCGGAACTGGTGCACTTCGATGTGCCAGTCCCGCACCTCAGGTGCAAGCGGCGCAAAAACGGCCCGACTGAATTCGAGAATGGTGCGAAGCGATGCGCTGTCGCCAATCGCGGGTTCGATGGGCTCGAACCAGCGTTCGATATCGCCCTGCAGTCGGTTGTAGTCGCTCGACTGATAATGCGGCTGGTTCGGCTCCCTGCGGACCGGATTCCCAGCCGCACCCGAATACACCGCATAGCGACGCCGTCGCCGGCGACCGACTTTGGCGAGGTAGGTGTCCGGCCCCAGATGATCCCAGCTCGCGGCGAACGAACTCCAGTCCGTCAGCGGTCCAGTCCGCTCCAGCAGCTCGCGCATGGGCTTGGCTGCCGTGAAGCAAAAGCCAGCCTGCTGCAACACCGGCAACAACTCTTCCAGGCTGCTGAAAGCCGCGCGCATCGAGGCCACGCAGACCCTACAAGACCAAGGGCGGCTCGCCGCCCACGATCACGATGTCGGCGGGACGCCGCGCAAACAGGCCCACCGACACTACTCCGGGAATCTGGTTGAGCGCGGCTTCGGTACCGACCGGGTCCGTGATCGACAGGTTGTGGATGTCGAGAATCACATTGCCGTTGTCGGTCACCACGCCGTCGCGCCACACCGGCTGCCCGCCGGTCTTGGCGAGGATCTGACGCGCGACCAGGCTGCGTGCCATCGGGATGACTTCCACCGGTAGCGGAAACTTGCCCAACACATCGACGCGCTTGGCCGGATCGATGATGCAGATGAACTTGTCACTGGCCTCGGCGATGATCTTTTCGCGCGTCAACGCCGCGCCGCCGCCCTTGATCAGGCGCTTGTGCGGATCGCACTCGTCGGCGCCATCGACATAAAGCGACAACGGGCCGGTGGCGTTCAGATCGAGCACTTCGATGCCATGCATCTGCAGGCGCTGCGTGCTCTGCTCGGAACTCGACACCGCGCCGCGAATGCGGTCCTTGATCCGCGCCAGCGCATCGATGAAGAAGGCGACGGTGGATCCGGTGCCGACGCCGACGATCATGCCGTCTTCGACGTAATCGATGGCCTTTTCGCCGGCCAGGCGCTTGGCTTCACTCACGTGCTTATTCCAGGGAAAGAAGAAGTTTCCATTGCGCTGCCGTGACCGGCAGCACCGACAGGCGCGATCCGCGCTGGATCAGTGCAAACCCTTCGCCGAGCTCGTCCGCGTGGCGGCGGATCTCCTCCAGCGCAATGGTGCGCTCGAGCTTGCGTTCGAAGGTGACATCGACGAGATCCCAGCGCGGCTGTTCGCGGGTCGCTTTCGGATCGTGGTAATCGGACTTCGGATCGAACTGCGTCGGATCCGGATAGGGTGCGCTGGCGACCGTTGCGGTGCCCACGATACCCGGCACGTCGCAGCTGGAGTGATAGAACAGGACGCCGTCGCCGACCTGCATGGCGCGCATGTGGTTACGCGCCTGGTAATTGCGCACGCCGGTCCAGGGTTCGGTGCCCACGCGCTTCAGATCGTCGATCGAAAATGCGTCGGGCTCGGACTTCATCAGCCAATAGCGGCGGCGTGGCGTCATCGCGGAAAGCTCATTGCGGAGGGCGGTCTGTCTGCGAAACAAAGTCCAGGCTGCTCATCTCGGTGCAGATCGCATCCAGGCGAACATCCCAGGGCTGCGGTTCCGCCGCTTCGATTTGCTGGAGTGCGAATCCCGCTCCCACCAGGAAAGGCGGGGCGGCACGCTCATGGCGGAAAGCGAAGCTGCGATCGTACCAGCCGCCGCCCATGCCGAGCCGGTTGCCACGGTGGTCGAAGCCCACCAGCGGCAATACCACCAGCGAAAGCTCCGTGGCCTCGAGCAGCGATGCCGATGCGACGTCCGGCTCGGGGATGCCGTAGCGATTGCTTACCAAACCGTCACCCGCGCGCCACGGCGCGAATCGCAGCACCTGGTCGTCGCACAAGACCGGCAGGCAGTAGACGCAATCCCGAGGCAGGCGGAGCTGCCATGCGTGCAAGGCGATCTCGCCGTCCATCGCCCAGTAGCCTGCGACGTAACCCGCCTGCGGAGCAAACGGCAGGGACAGCAGGTGCCCGGCCAGTGTGTCGGCTGCGGCAATGCGTTGCGCAGCGGGCAGCTGACGACGGCGCTCACGCAATTCGAGTCGAAGCTGGCGGCGCTGGGCAGCGCTGGCGACCTCATTCATGCGTTGATCGCGGCCATGCGCCGTCCATGCAGCGAGCGGGAGTCGAGCGCAACAGAGCGCGGTTGAATCTGCGCACGCTTATGCAGCTGCGCAGGGAAGCAAGACAAATGCAGCGCCGAAGCGCTGCATTGCGGGAAAAGAAAAAGTCCTCCACCGGTGTGCGATGCCTGCGAAACGACCTTGAACCCGGGGTTCAAGTGGGGACGCTTGGATGCCTTCGGGCTTTCCGCTACAAGGCGGACTTGCACTCCGGGCTTCCGCTGCGCCCCCGTGGTCGTCATTAAGGGACAAGGCGAATGTTTGCGCAGGCTGTCGCGCACAGCAGAGGACGTGCGCGAATTATAGCGCGGGGTTTGCAGAGAGCCAGCCCGCTCGTCGGGGCAAGGCCGGTTGCGATTCAGGCGCAGCATGATTCAACGATGCAGGCGCCGGACGTGCTTGATCCCGACGAAGCGTTTTCAACGCGGTGCGTTGTCGAACAGACCGTCGATCTTGCGATGGAGTTCGTCGATGGTACGCACCAACTCGCGATCGCGGCCTTCGCCCTCGCTGCGCACCAGCTGAAGTTCGTGCGCGAGGTTCAACGCCGCCAGCACCGCAACGCGATCGAGCGCGGCCATGCGGTTGTTGCCGCGAATCTCGCGCATCTTGTTATCGAGCAGCTTGGCGGCCGCGATCAGGCTGTCGCGTTCGTCCGGCTCGCAACCGACGGTGTACTCGCGATCGAGCAGGCGGATGCTGACCGGCTCGCTGGTCTTGGAACTCACGTGTGCTGCTCCAGCGACTTGAGCCGCGCAATCATCGCTTCCACCCGCGTACGCGCCTGCTCGTTCTTGGCGAGCAGCGTTGAGCGCTCGTTGATCAGCTGCTCCTGCTGCAGGCGAAGACTGCGGTTCTCGTCGTTGAGCCGGCGCGCCTGGGCGCCCAGCTCGTCCAGCCGAGCCGACAGGTTCTGCAGTTCCGCGATGAGTTGGGCGCGATCCATGGGCGGATGATGGGGAGCGGAGGTTAACCGGTCAAGGCAGCGGGCGATCGTCGGTCAGCCCGAAACGACCTGGCGATCGGTTTCCGCGGTCGCGGAAGCCCAGCTGTGAAGGAAGGTGAGGCATTCCTCGGCGCGGAGCGGGCGGGCGAGCCAATAGCCCTGGATCTCGTCGCAGCCGTGATCGTGCAGGAACTTGACCTGCGCCTCGGTCTCCACGCCCTCGGCCACCACGTTCAAGCCGAGCGAGTGCGCCATCGCGATCACCGCGCCGGTGATCGCCTCGTCGTCGGGGTCGCGGGTGAGATCGCCGATGAACTCCTTGTCGATCTTCAGCGTCGTTAGCGGCAGCCGCTTGAGGTAGGACAGCGACGAATAACCGGTGCCGAAGTCATCGATCGCCAGGCCTACGCCGAGGTCGCGGATCGCCTGCAGCATGGCAGCGTTCTGTTCGGCGTTGGCCATGATCACCGTCTCGGTGAGCTCCAACTGCAGCCGCTCTGGCGGGATGTTGCGGCCGAACAGCGCGCGAGCGACCACGTCGGGAAGATGCCCGCGGGCCAGCTGCATGGCCGAAACGTTGACCGCGATCGAGACATCCTCGAGGCCCTGTTCGCGCCACAGCTCGAGGGTGGAGCAGGCTTCCTGGATCGCCCACTCGCCGATTTCCAGGATGAGGCCGGTTTCTTCGGCCAGCGGAATGAAGCGGTCCGGAGGAATATCGCCGTGCTCGGGGCTGTACCAGCGCAGCAGCGCTTCGACGCCGGTGATGCGCATCTGCGTCAGCGACAGCTTGGGCTGGAACATCAGCCGCAGTTCGTTGCGATCCAGCACCTTGCGCAGCGCCGCGGAGATCGTGGCGCGCTGGCGGATCTCCACGTCCATGGCGTCGGTGTAGCGCATGAAGGTACGCCGGCCGGCGGCCTTCGCCTGGTACATCGCCGTGTCCGCGTGCTTGAGCAGATCGGTGGGAATCTGCGCGTGATCCGGATACAGGCTGATGCCGATCGAAGGCGAAATCGACACGTCGTGGCGATCATCGATGTCCAGCGGCTGGCCGAAGGCGTCGATGATGCGGCGGGCCACGTGCTCTGCCTCGTCGATGGTGTCCAGGTCCTCGAGTACGACGGTGAACTCGTCGCCGCCCAGTCGCGCCACCGTGTGTTGCGGCCCCACCGTGGACTGCAGACGCGCCGCGGCGGCACGCAGGATGCGATCGCCCGCCGCGTGGCCGAGCGAATCGTTGATGTCCTTGAAGCGGTCCAGGTCGAGGAAAAGCACCGCAATGCGCTTGCCCTGCCGGCGCGCGCGGACGATGGCGCGCGAAAGACGCTCCGACAGCAGCGTGCGATTGGGCAGGCTGGTCAGCGTGTCGTAATTCGCCAGATAGCGCAGTTCCTGTTCGGCGCGCTTCTGGTCGGTGATGTCGCCGAGCACACCCACGTAATGGCTGCGCTGGCCGGTGGCGTCGAGCACGATGCTGGCCTGCACCGAGCACAGGAATTCCTGGCCGTCCTTGCGCTGTTGCCACAGTTCGCCGGACCAGCGGCCATCGCGTTCCAGCCGATAACGCATCTGCCGGTAGAACTCCGGATCGTGCTGCGGGCTGTTGAGGAGCGAGGTGTCGCGCCCCAGCACTTCGACGTCGCTGTAGCCGGTCATGCGCGTGAACGCCGGGTTCACCGAGACGAAGCAGAAGTCGCGGTCGAAGACGCAGACCGCTTCGGCCATGCTGCGCAGCACTTCGCTGGCGATGCGGCGTTCGCGCTCGGCGTTGCGCGTGGCGGTGACGTCGCGGGCGGTACCGGCGATACGCAGTGCACGACCATCGGAGCCGCGGTCGACCACGCGGCCGCGCGCGAGCATCCAGGCCCAATGGCCGTCGGGGAGGCGGACGCGATGCTCCGAAAGCATCAGCGAGGTCTCGCCGCGAAGGTGCTGGCGTACCAGGTCGAGCAGGCGCGGCAGATCGTCGGGATGGACTTCGTGCTGCTCGACGATCTCCATGTGCACCGCGCTGTCGGGATCGGCGACGCCGCTCTCGTCGATGCGCATCGCGTACATCTCGTTGCGCTGCAGGTCGTAGTCCCAGAAGATTTCGCCGGAGCCCCACAGCGCCAGTTTCAGCCGTTGCTCGCGTTCGCGGATCGCATCGAACAAGGAGCGTTCGCGCTTGACCTGCTTGCGGTGGCGCCACCACAAAGTCGCGGCCAATCCCAGCAACAGCAGCACAGCGGCGGCGACGACCCGCGGATGCCGCCACCAGGGCGGCAGTACGTGCACAGGGACGGTCAATTCCTGCGAACTCCAGACGCCGTCGCGGTCGGTCGACTGCACGTGCAGTACGTAGTCGCCGGGGGGCAGGCGCGTGTAGGTGATGTCCTGCTGCGCGCCGTTATCGATCCAACCGACGTCGAAGCCGTCGAGCCGATAGCGATAGAGAATGTTGCCCGCCGGCGCGAAATCCAGCGCGCCCACGCGAAGGCGCAACAGGTCGGCGCCATCGGGCACGGAGAGGGCATCCGGCCGCCACGACGTGCCTTCGCTTTCCGGCGCATCGGCGCCGATGCGTACCGAGAGCAGGCGCAGCGGCGGCACATACGCGGTGTCGCCGATGCTGCGCGGACTGAAGAGGTTCAGGCCACGCACGCCGCCGAGCGCGATGCGGCCGTCGCTGAGCATGGCGTCGGCGTTGCCGTTGAATTCGAGATCCTGCAAGCCGTCGGCCAGACCGTAGATGCGGTAGCGATCGTTCGCGGGTTCGAAGCGGGTGATGCCGTTGTCGGTGCCCAGCCACAAGGTGCCGGCGGGCGCCTCGACTATGGAGAAGACCACCGGTACCGGCCGGTCGTGCATGGCGTCGGCGAGAGGATGCGCGAAGGCGATGCCGCCGTCCGCACCTTCCATGACGCGGCTCAGGCCGGCATGCGTGCCGACCCAGATGGTGCCGTCGGCGGACTGTCGCAGCGCGCGCACGAGATTGCCCGCCAGGCTGCCCGGCGCATCGATGCCGTGCCGGAAGTGCCGCAGGCGCCCGTTCGCGGGATCGAACAGGTCCAGGCCATCGCCGGTACCGAGCCAGATCCGCCCGCGCCGGTCTTCCAGCAGCGTGTGCACGGCCGGATGCGAGAGTTGGTTGGGGTCGTTTTCGCGGTAGCCGTAGTGCAGTACTTCGCCGCTGTCGGGCGAATAGCGCAGCGCGCCGTTGTTGGCGGTTCCGATCCACAACAAGCCGTTGCGCGTGAGCAGCAGACTGCGGATGCGTGTCTGGCTGTAGCTGCCCAAATCGACCGGCGTGATGGCGCCCTTGCGCGGATCCAGTCGCAACAGGCCGCGCTCGGTAGCGACCCACAGCGTCCCATCCAAATTGCGCGCGAGCGCCATGACCCGCGGCCGGTCCGTGCCAGGCGCAAGCGGGAGGCGCGAAGTGAAGTCTTCGAACCGGTCGGCAACCAGGTCGTAGCGCAGGAAGCGTGCATCGTCGGTGCCGAGCCACAGCATGCCGGCATCGTCCTGCGCGATCGCACGCACGCTGTCGTCGGTCGCCGGGTTGTGCGGCCCGCCGCTGTCGAGGTCGAGGATGTAGGTGAAGCGCGTGCCCAGCGGATCGGCCACGCTGACGCCGCGGAACTGTCCGCCCAGCCACAGCATCCCGCCGCGGTCGACGAGCAAAGCGTTGATGCCGTCTTCGGGCAGGCTCGAAGCCACCGCGGCCTGCTCACGGAACGACTGGCTGCGTCCGCTGGCGGGGTCCAGGCGCAACACGCCCTGCTTGCTCAGCGACAGCCACAGCTGATGATCGGGCGACTCGGCGATTGCCCATACTTCGACGTCGTGTGCGTCGCCCTCCGGCGCGTCCGCGGTGGGCCAGGCCTTGAGCAGCGAGCGGCCATCGGAAGCCAGGCGGAACAAGCCTTCCGGCGTGCCCACCCACAGTTGCCCGCGGTGGTCGAAGGCGAGCGCACGTACCACCACGGCCGACCGCAGGCGTTCCACGCCGCCGCGCGCGCCGATCCGATACAGGCCGGTCTGCGTTCCATACCAGACGTCGCCGTCGCGTCCGCTGACCAGGGCCTGGCGGGGCGTCGCCCGCAGTGCCTTGGAGTCGAGCGTGATCACGCGGTCGCGCGTACCCGTCGCCGGATCCAGCCGCTCCAGGCCGGCCAGCGTGCCGACCCAGACCTTGCCCGCATGCGGCAGCAGCGCCATGACCTGTCGTTGCGACTGCTGGCTGTTTCCGGCCTCGTAGCGGCGGATGGCCCCGTTGCTCAGGTCGATACGGGAGACGTACTGCGCGTACGAACCCACCCACAGCGCGTCGCTCTCGGCGGCCAGCGCGGTGACGTAGCTGTCGGGAAGGCTGCCGGGATCGCGCGGATCATGGCGGTACTGAACGTAGCGCTGCCCGTCATAACGGTGCAGGCCACCTTGGGTGGCGACCCAGATGAAGCCCTGCGCGTCCTGCACCATCGCATTGACGGTGTTCTGTGCCAGGCCGCGTTCGCTGCCGAGCCGTTCGAAATAGTAGTCACGCGTCAGCGCCACGGCATCGCCGGCCACGCCTGCGCCGAGCAGGCCCGCGATCGCTGCGATCAGGCAGGCAGTGAAGGACTGAAAAAAGCGCACGGACCCCAGCCGTTAGCCGTATGCGGCCAGTGTATGACACGCGGCGGCTGCCGCCAGCCTCGCCGGTGCCGCTAAACTGCCCGCATCCCCCCGCTCTTCCTGAACATCCCAACGTGCCGTCCCCAAACACCCCCGATTTGCCCGCTCCGGCGGTGCTGGAAGCCGAAATCCGCGCCCTCGCGCTGGCCGTGACCGCGTCCGAACTCCACGGCAGCCTCTGTGGCTGGCTGGCCGGCGGCGGCTCGGCGCAGCGAGACTGGCTGGCCAAGGTCCTGGCCGACCCGGCGCTACCGGCGGTGAGCGAAGGCAGCGCGCTCGATGTGATGTGCCAGGCCAGCGCCGCGCAGCTGGCCGATCGCAGCTTCGGCTTCGAACTGCTGCTGCCGGACGCGGATGCCTCGCTGTCCGAGCGCAGCGGCGCGCTGTTCGACTGGTGCCGCGGTTTCCTGGGCGGCTTCGGCCTGTCGGCCGGCGCCGCGCCCACGCTGTCGGAAGACAGCCAGGAGGCGCTGGCGGACCTGGCCCGGCTCGCGGCCGCACAGCCGCAGGACGATGGCGACGAAGAGGACGAGGAAGCGCTGGTGGAGCTGGAGGAATTCGTCCGCGTCGCCTCGCTGCTGCTGCACGGCGACTGCGTGATGGCGGCGCAGCATCGGCAGCGCTTCAACTGACGCATGAATAAGCCCGTCGCGGTCAACAAATCGCTCGCCGTTCCGGCTCGCTCTTACACGCGGCGCCGCAAGCAGCTCATGCGCATGGCGGGCGACGAAGCCATCCTGATTCTGCCCGCGGGCAAGGAAGTCATACGCAGCCGCGACACGCATTACCCGTACCGGCAGGATTCGGACTTCTGGTACCTCACTGGCTTCGACGAGCCCGACGCGGTGCTGGTGCTGGTGCCCGGCCGCAAGCATGGCGAGGCGCTGCTGTTCTGCCGCGAGCGCGATCTGGAACGCGAAGCCTGGGACGGGCCGCGCTACGGTCCTGAAGGTGCAGTGGAGGCGTTCGGGTTCGACGATGCGTATCCGATCGGCGACCTCGACGACATCCTGCCCGGCCTGCTGGAAGGGCGTACCCGGGTCTACTACCACTTCGGGCGCGATCAGGAATTCGATCTCAAGCTGATCGGCTGGTTGAACCGCGTGCGCGCGCAAATCCGCCATGGCGCGCAGCCTCCGCATGAATTCCTCGAGCTGGGCCATCTGCTCGACGAGATGCGCCTGTTCAAGGACCGCGACGAACTGCGGCTGCTGCAACGCGCCGCGGATATCAGCGTGCTCGCGCACGAAGCGGCCATGCGCACGGCGCGCGTGGGCCAGCGCGAGTACCACCTGCAGGCGGAAGTGGAGCGTGTTTTCCGCCAGCACGATGCCGAGCCCGCCTACGGCAGCATCGTCGGTGCGGGCCGTAATGCCTGCGTGCTGCACTACCGCGCCAACAATGCGGCCGTGAACGACGGCGATCTGGTGCTCATCGACGCCGGCGCCGAATACCGCGGCTACGCGGCCGACATCACCCGCACGTTTCCCGCCAGCGGCCGCTTCAGCAAGGAGCAGCGCGCACTGCATGATCTGGTTGTGCACGCGCAGGCGGCGGCGCTGAAGCAGGCGCGTCCAGGCGTTCCCTATGAGGCGGGGCACCTCGCGGCCGTGGCCACGCTCACCGAAGGCCTGCTGCGGCTCGGCCTGCTCAAGGGCAAGCTGGAGAAGAACATCGCCGACGGCCTGTATCGCAGGTTCTATCGGCACAAGACCGGCCACTGGCTGGGGCTGGATGTGCACGACGTAGGCGAGTACCGCATCGACGGCGAGTCGCGGCTGCTGGAGCCCGGCATGGTCTTCACCATCGAGCCGGGCCTGTACATCGGCGCAGACGACACCAGCGTCGACGCGAAGTGGCGTGGCATCGGCATCCGTATCGAAGACGACGTAGTGGTGACCAAGGACGGCCACGAAGTGCTGACTGACAAGCTCGCCCGCAACGCCGACGAGGTCGAAGCACTCATGGCGAGCGCGGCCTGAGATCTACTCGGGCAGTCGCAGCGACGCCTGCCCAAGCACGTAACGCCAACCTTCCGGCGTGCGCACGTAGGTATCGCTGAACCATAGTTTGTAATCGAAGCGCGCGCCCTGGCGGTCGACGCCCTTGAGCCACAGCTTGGCGGTGACGACCGCGGTGTCGCCCCATACGCGCACCGTCTGCGCGAGCTCATCCTGCTGCTCGTAGGTGCGGTTGCGCTCGCGCGCTTCGCGCAGCAGGTCGGCCTTGTCGAAGGTCGTGCCGTTGCCGACCACGAGCACGAAGTCGTCGGCGAGAATGCGGTCCATCGTGTCGGCATCGTTCGCCTTCACCGCGGCCTGGTAGGTCTTGTCCAGTGCAGCCACCGTGGCGATGTCGTCGGCGGGAGCGGCATGCGCCGTGGCCGCGCCGAGCACGGAGGCGAGTAGCAGGTAGGAAGGTTCGCGAAGCATGGCGACTCCTCGTTATGGAGGTGACAGGATGGCTCTGGTGCGCGTGTCCTGCTCGCCGCTTTCGGACGGCAATCCCGGGCCGCGTTTGGGTCTCAGCAACGGATTTTTCGCGAGCCGGCCGATCGCGCCTCGCGGCGTCAGGGGCCAGACCATTGGCACATTCCCGGGTTCGCACCGGGGAACACACTGCCGCCATGATCGCGCGCCGCCTGTTCATGGCTGGGGTTCTGATATCGCTGTTGTTGACGGCAGCGACCGTGCAGGCGCGCACCGTTTATCGCTGCATGCGCGGCGGCAAGGTCAGCCTGGCGACGGCGCCCGAGCCCGGATCGCGCTGCACACCCAAGCACATCGACGACGATGCGGTGAAGTTGCCGAATCTGTGGGGCGATCTGGGCGTCATCAACGGCACGCTCTACGAGCGCGAACAGGATGGCCGCACGGTGTACAGCACGCGCGAGCTCCCGGGTTCCACACCGGTGATGGGCTTCACCGTCGCCACGCCGCCGGGTGAGCCGGCGCACGTGGGGCTGGGCAACGTGGGCAAGCCGCGCCTGGATCGCTATGCGGCGCAGTTCCGCGCGGCGTCGAAGAAGCACGGTGTGGATGACGCGTGGCTGCGTGCCATCGCGCATGCCGAAAGCGCCTTCGATGCGAAGGCCCTCTCGCCCAAAGGTGCGCAGGGCGTGATGCAGCTGATGCCCGACACCGCGCGCAGCTACGGCGTCACCGATGCCTATTCGCCCGGGCAATCGATCGATGCCGGCGCGCGCCATCTGCAGATGTTGCTACGCCGGTACGGCGGTAATCTGACGCTGGCCGCGGCGGCCTACAACGCCGGTGTCGGTGCGGTGTCGCGTTTCGGCGGAGTGCCGCCTTATCGCGAAACCCGCACCTACATCGCCAAGGTGCAACAGCTGCACGAGAGCTACCGCGCAGCCATGAATCCCGCCAAGCCGGGCACGGGGCACGCGTCTCCGTGAGGGCCTTCATCGCAGGGCGTTGATGCGCAGCAGCAAATCCAGCGCGTTCTCGTTCATATCCTGATGCAGCGCATCGACTGAACGGATGCCGCCGCCGTCGCGCACGGCCGGCGCCGGTTCCCTCACGACGCCTAAAGGCCGCGCGTCCCAGCTTGGTGTCGCCGCGCGCACGCGCGCTGGAGGACACGCCATGAACGCAAGCAAGCGCAATCTGCTCGCCCTCGCGCTGGCGGCAGCGATGCTGTCGCCAGCGGTCGCGGCACAGGAAGTCGGCAAGGGACCGCCCGACATACCGCAAGTCACGCCACCGCCGGACGCACCGGTACCCAACTCGCCAGAACGCACGATGCGCGATGTCTATCCGCCGGTGACCAACCCCACCGCACAGGTCGACACCACTGCACCGCCGCCGTCGCCACCGAAATCGCAAGGCGCGGAACATGCGAGGTCCCACTCGTCCGCAGTGCGGCGCGACGTTTGGACACGTCTGGATACCGACGGCGACGGCAAGATCAGTACCACCGAAAGCGCGGCCGACACGGACTTCAACACCGGCTTCGCCACCATGGACGTGGACCATGATGGCTTCGTGACCGACATCGAGTATCGAACCGCTGCCAAGGCCCAAATGGAAAAGGGACGCGGCGCGAGCGATGCTTCGGAACGCAGCGCTTCCAGCCTCGGCGATGTGCTGAGCCGGCTGGACACCAATGCCGATGGTTCCATCAGCATGAGCGAAGGCGAGGCCGATGCCGGGTTCAAGGCCAATTTCGCCGCCATCGACAGCAACAGCGATGGCACGGTGACGCGCGGCGAATATCAGGCTTGGTTGAAGGCCAACCGCAAGTAGCGGGCCGCACGAACGAAAGGGCAGATACGACAAGGGCGCCCAGGGCGCCCTTGTCGGTCTCACATCATCTTGTCGCGCGACTGTTCGGCGCGCGCGGCGCCGATCTTGGTTTGGACATCGCGCACTTCTTCCGGCGGCGGCAGCACGGCCGGCATGCCCAACGCCTGGATCCACAGTTCGCGGGTCCAGCCCGAGGAGTGGTAGAGGTGCCGGTCCTCCTCGTCCTCGACCTGTTCATAGGCTTTGCGCAGCACAGCGACCGCATCGCCGGTGCCCTTCTTGGCAAGTTGCCCGATCAGCTCCCAGTTCATGTGGTCCTTGGTTTCGGCCAGCACCACGCACTCGCCGGCGACGATTTCGGCGCCGGCAGGATCGGCATCGCTGCGCGCCTTCTGGATCGCCTGCACCAGTGATGCGCCCAGATGGGCCACGACCTCGCGGCCCGGCGTACGCGCTTCCGGATCGAGTCCGAGCGACTCGAATACCTCCAGCAGGATCTGCCGGTGGCGCTTGGTCTGTTCCAGGTATTCCTCCCATTCGTGGCGAAGGTCGTCGTTCTGGGCGGCCTTGAGGGCGTTGGTATAGACCTCGATCCCACCCATCTCGGTTTCCAGCGCCTGGTACAGCAGTTCGTGCAGACCAGTGGAGTCGAATCCGGTGTTCTTGCTGCGTGCCATCGTGCGTCTCCTGCGTCGTGAAGCGACCGCCGCAGGTTCCCGCGCGACGCGTTGTGCGCGGGTGAGACGTCGATGAAGGAAAACGTAAGCGACCGCGCGCACTACGTGCGCAGTGCCTGCGCACTGCGCAGCAAGGGACGCCTCAGCGGATCAATGCCGTTGGGGTTTCGAACGGCAGGGACAGCGCGCCGGTGCGCGTCACCGCGCTTTCGACGGCAGGCAGCGTTTCGGCGGCGCCGTCGACCAGGACGAGGATGCGTCCGGCCTTGATCTCGCCGTCGAACTTCTGCCGCACCGGGTCCGGCAGCGAGGATCCGACCAGCGACGAGGCGAATGCGCCGACGAGCACGCCGGCCAGCGCGACCAGTCCGGCACCGCTCCAGCTCATGCCGATGGAAGGAAACACCAGGACGGCGATCGCGCCGGCCACCAGCCCGGCGATGCCGCCGAACAGTGCACCCCGCAGTGCCGCGGGAACGAAGTCGCTGTCGGCTTCCTTGCGGCGGTTGGGGATGTGCCCGACCTCGATGTCCGGACGCGCGACCAGGGAGATGTCTTCGTCGTGGATGCCCGCATCGCGCGCGGCCTGGATGGCGGCCCGGGCGGTGATCAGGTCGGGAGTACTGAAAACGCGTCGGGTCTTCATCGCGCGATCCTTATCGTGCCGCGAATCCAAGCATTGCAGCGCGCCGCGCGGCCCCCAGTGCGTGTCTCAGCTTTGCTCCGCAAAGGTTATTGACGCGTGACGACGCGCAAGGCCACCTTAGCGCGTGACGACGCGCCACGCGCTAGGCTGTGGCCGCGATTCGCACGCAGGAGTCATCAGATGTTGCCCACCATCGCGGTGCCATGCCCGTACTGCGGCGAACGCGTCGAACTGATGATCGACGAAACCACCGACCTGCAACGCTATGTCGAAGACTGCCCGGTCTGTTGTCGGCCGATGGAGATTTCCGTGGCCTTCGATGCCGGCGGCGAAGTGATGGTGAGCGCTTCACGCGACAGTGACGCCTGATTCGCGAGGCCGCGGAAGCCCCATTCGTAAACGTTGTGTTCCATTCAGCCGGCCGTCGAGCCGTAATTAGATGGGCGTCACCCTTCTGCAGGATTCAGCCGGCGGCCATAAACCGGTTTGCTGCCGTTGTGGTTAACGCGGCGTGGAGGTGTCGCGCGCGGCGGTGTTTGTGTTCATCCGTACCGGGGCAAGGTGCGAATCGTGCGGGGCACATCCCCCGATTTCTTATCGCCACGCACGACCCTTAAGGAGAGAAACTGATGAATCTGTCCCGCAAGACCCTGATTGGTAGCTTCGCCCTCGCCGCCGTGCTGTCTGCCCCGCTGGCGTTCGCGCAGTCGCAGACGGATACCTCTGCGTCGACCGACGCTTCCGCTCAGTCGACCACCCCGACCGACACCACTGCCACGCAGTCCACCCAGGCCACCACGTCCAACGATGCTTCCGCCGCGACCTCGGGCGATCCGTCGAAGAAGAGCTGGAACGATGTCGACGTCAACAAGGACGGCAGCCTGAGCAAGGCCGAGGCTGCCGCGATCCCGGCGCTGGGCCAGGTCTTCGACAAGGCCGACGCGAATGCCGACGGCGCGCTGAGCGCCGACGAATACAAGGCCTACGTCAGCAAGTCGAAGGGCGGAAAGAAGTAAGCCAGCCGAGCCACGGTTCCAACCATCGAATCGATGCCGCCTATACCCCCAGGCGGCATCCCAACGAAAGGCGGCCCTCATGGCCGCCTTTCTCTTTGCCCGAAACACTGTCCGTAGCGCGGCGCTGGCATACTGGCCGCCATGATTTCCGCAGACCAAACCATCCGCCTGGTCGGCTTCGACGGCGACGACACCTTGTGGCGCAGCGAGGACTACTACCACGCGGCGCAGGCCGACTTCGAGCGCATCGTGCAGAAGTACGTGGACCTGCAGGACGCGCACATGTACGACCGCCTGTATGCGGTGGAAATGCGCAACCTGGCCCTGTTCGGCTATGGCGTGAAAAGCATGACGCTGTCGATGGTGGAGGCCGCGGTCGAAATCACCCAGGCGCGCATCAGCGCCGCCGACCTGCACCGCATCGTGCTGCTGGGCAAGGAGCTTCTCCAGCACCCGGTGGAACTGTTGCCGGGCATCCGCGAAGCCGTGGAAGCGATCGCCGCCGAGCACGAGGTCGTCCTGATCACCAAGGGCGACCTCTTCCATCAGGAGAACAAGGTCCGGCAGTCGGGCTTGTCCGAGCTGTTCCACCGCATCGAGATCGTCAGTGAGAAGGACGCGTCGACTTATGCGCGCGTGCTCGGCGAATTCGATCTGCCGGCCTCGCGTTTCGCCATGATCGGCAACTCGCTGCGCTCCGACATCGCTCCTGTGCTCGAGCTGGGCGGGTGGGGGGTATACATGCCCTATCACGTGACCTGGGCGCACGAGACCGAGGCGCAGGTCGACGAGGACGCGCCCCGGCTGCGGCGGGTCGCTGAACCGTCGGAACTGCCGGCCGCGGTGGAGTCGCTGGCGCAGGCGGTCGCCGCCGGCTAACTGGAATCTGAGCGGGGGGCCGCGCTCACGCAAAAATTACAAGTCGGTTCACCGCGCCGGTCGCATCGTCGACCCGTGCCCGCCATGGTGGCGGGCGTGAGAGGAGAACCGCGATGGCCACACTGACCCGCTGGCTGGCTTCCACCGCACTCGCCGCGGGCCTGGGCATGGCGGCGCTAACGACGCCGGCCCCGGCCCACGCGCAGAACGACGACGACCTGGTCCGCGTGATCGTCGATGTCGCCGACGTCATTTTCCGCGGCGGTGACCCGTATTACCGCTACGGCGACTACGGCTACAACGACCGCCTGATCATGGAGCGCGACCGCTACGGCCGCCCGATCTACTACCGCTACGAGCCGAGGAATTACCGCTCCGGCCCGCCGTACGGCAATGCCTACGGGTATTGGCGCAATCAGGACCGGTCACGCATGAAGTGTGATCGCAACGGACGCTGCACGACGCGCTACTACGACCCGCGTTACGACCGGCGCGGCTACGACAACCGCTATTACAGCTACGACCGCCGTTATGACCGCCACGACCGCTACGATCGCAGTCATGACCGCTACCGCTATTGGGATGGCCGGCGCGGGCGCGATGACGACCACGACCACGACCGCGACGACGATTGATACGTCCCGTGTCCGCCGAACATGGATCGGCGAAGCCTAGGTGCAGGGGCAGGGCGGCGCTGTATGGCCGCCCTGTCGTTTTGAGCGCCCGGGTGGTGCGTGATGGCGCGCCGGTGCTAGCCTTTTTTCACCCCCACCAAGGAGTCCGTCGATGAAACCTCGTCTGGTCGCATTGCTCTGCTCGATTCTGCTGGCGGGGGCCTCGGCGTCCGCAAGCGCCAGTGGTCCCATCACCTGCAAGATGGAGTTCAACCTTGCGGGTTGGTCGGTCTTCTACAAGACGGCGTCGGGCACCGGCACGGTGACCTGCGACAACGGCCAGCGCATGTCCGTGCACATCCGCGCCAAGGGCGGCGGGTTGACCGTTGGCAAATCGAAGATCGAGAACGGACACGGCGAGTTCTCGGGCGTCTACAACATCAACGACGTGCTCGGCACCTACGCCAGCAGCGAAGCGCATGCGGGCGCATCCAAATCGACCAAGGCGATGGCGATGACCAAGGGCAGCGTCTCCCTCGCGCTGGCGGGCAAGGGCCAGGGCTGGGATCTGGGCGTCGCCTTCGGCAAGTTCGTGATCGAGCACTGATCGCGCGATCGGCAGGCGAGGAGAGCGGCGCATGCACATCCACCCGAAACGCACGCTGCTGGCGGTCGCGCTGATCCTGTCGGGCATCACGGGAGTGGCCGCCGCGCAGGAGCCGGCCGCGAGCTGGAGTCCGCGCAGCGGCGACGCCTGGGTCGACACCTGGCTCGGCGACATCAATCGCTACGGTGCGCGTTATCCGGAGGCGTTCGTCGACGAGATGGTGCGTTACCACAACGCACCGCGCGAGCTGGTCGTGGATCTGATGGAACGGCGGAATTGGCGGCCCGGTGATGTGTACTACGCGTGCTCGCTCGCGTCGGTGCTGGGGCGCCCTTGCCGCTTCGTCGTCGACTCATACGAGGTCGACCCCGCTCAGGGTTGGGGCGCGCTCGCGCAACGACTCGGCGTCAAGCCCGGCTCGCCCGAATTCCATCGTCTGAAGCATGGCTTCGTGCCCACCTACGATCGCTGGGCGCGGCCGATCGATCTGGACGACGAGCTTCGGCGCGACTTCCCCGGTCAGCGCAAGCGCTCGACCAAGAAGGACAACGGCAAGCACTGAGGCCCGGGTACTTCGGTACCCGCAAAGTGCTATTGCACGACGAATGTCGCGGTGCCCTGCGCGGTCTCGCCGCCACTGGTGACGCTGGACGTGAGTTGGTAGGTACCGACCGAGCTGGGGCCGGTGCCGGACACGAATGAGGCACTCGCATCGCCGTTGGCGTCGGTCGTTCCCGTCAGAATGATGTGGTTGACGCCATTGGGTTTGAGCGCGTCGAAAGTGACGCGAGCACCTGCGACTGGCGTGCTGCCGCGAGCCACGTGGGCGGTGAGCGTCACGCTCCCGCCGCGCGTATAGACCGGCTGGGTCGTGCCCGTCGTGATCGACAGGGATGGCAGCGACGCGGTGTCGTTGTTGGTGATGGTGCAGGTCGCGGAGCCGCCCGCCGCCAGCGCGATGCTGCTGCAGTTGCTGAAACTGGCGCTGTAGCCCGCGGAAGCCGGTTCGGTGACCGTGTACGTTCCCGCCGCCAAGCTCAGCACGTTGCTGCCGTCGGATTCGAACGCCAAGGGCGTGCCGCCGTTGACCGAGAAGCTGAAGTCGGAAGCCACCTTGCTGCCGCCGTCGTCGTTCACCACGACCTTGATGACGGTCAGCGTCCCGGGCAGCGGTGCCTGCTTCTGGACGACGAACGTGGCGTATCCCACAGCGGAAAGGCCGCCGCTGGTAGCCGTCGCCGTCAGCTGATAGGTGCCGATCGAACTCGAACCGGTGCCTGAAACGAAGGAGACAGTGGCATCGCCGCTCGTGTTCGTGGTGCCGATCAGCACCACGTGATTGATCCCATTCGGCTTGAGCGCATCGAAGTTCACGCGCGCACCGCTGACCGGCATGCCGCCAGTGGTGACGTGCGCCGTCATGACCACCGTTTCGCCGCCGACGTACACGGGCTTGCTCGTGCTGGCACTGGCGCCGAACGCAGCCGTGTCGTGGTTGGTGATCGTGCAGGTCACGTTGTCGCCGGCGACGAGGACCAGGTTGCTGCAGTTGGCGTAGTTGGGCGTGTAATCCGCGACCGGCGTTTCGGTGACCGTGTAGGTGCCGGCTGCGAGGTTGAATACATTGCTGCCGTCGGCTTCGAACGCGATGGCCGCCGCGCCGTTGATCGAGAAGCTGAAGTCCGAAGGTTCCTTGGTGCCGCCGTTCTCGTTCACCATCACCTTGCGGACCGTCAGCGTGGCCGGCAGCGGCGGTTGTACGGAGAACGTGGCGAAGGCCTGGGCCGAGCGCGTGCCGCTGGTGGCGGTGGTCGTCAGTTGATACGCGCCGATCGAGCTCGATCCCGTCCCTGAAACGAACGATGCGCTCGCATTGCCGCTGCTGTCCGTGGTGGCAGTCAGGCGCACGTGGTTGATGCCGTTCGGCTTGAGCGCATCGAAGTTCACGCGCGCGCCGCTTACCGGCACGCCCATGTTGAGGACGCGTGCCGTCAGCGTCACCGTTTCTCCCGGGAGATAACCGGGCTTGGTGGCGCTGGTGGTCACCATGAAGCCGGCGATGTCGTTATTGGTGATCGTGCAGGTCGCGGTGCCGCCGGCGGTCAGGACGATGTCGCTGCAATTCGAGTAGCTGGCCGCATAGTCGCTGGGGTTCGGCTCGGTAATCGAGTAGTTGCCCGGAGGAAGATTGATGACATTGCTGCCGTCCGCTTCGAACGGAATGGGGGCGTCGCCGTTGATGGAGAAGCTGAAATTGGCGGCGACCCTGCTGCCGCCATCGTTGTTTATCACGATCTTGTTGACAGTAAGGCGAGCGGGATTGCTTGCGTTGATGCGCAGTATCCCGGCTTCGGACGGAACGCCGTCGCCGTTGATGATGAACACCATGTAGTAGCCCGGCGGCGTGCGGAACGCATTGCCAGGCAGGCTGGCCTGCAGCGTGTTGTCCGAAACCGTGAAGGGCAATTCCAGGAAGCGCTGGTCCATGTCGAAGGAATGCGTGACCGAGCCGGTCTTGACCAGGGTCACGCGGGCGATATCGGACGCATTGGGCGTCGAGATCGGAATCGTCTGGCCGGGATTGACCGTCATCGGCACCGTGGCAATGATCGGTCTCGGCGCGGGCGCACCGTTGGCATCGAACAGGTACGGTGGGTAGTAGATCTCTGCGTTGAGATTGAGCTGCGGGCCATTGGCGCCGCCGCCCACCGTCAATACCGTCGCATCGGGCAGCAGCAATGCCGACGAGTGGTACAGGCGCATGCGTTGCGCCGTCGCGGCTTCGGTCCAGGTATTGGTGTCCGGATTGTAGATTTCGGTGATGTAGTCGACGCCGTTGACCGGATCGTTGTCCGCCACGCTGCCGCCGGACAGGAAGACGCGTCCGTCCGGCAACACCGTGCTATTGCCCCAATGGCGACGATAGATCGGCGAGGCGACCTGAGTGATGGTCGGAACGTTGCTGTTGCCGTTGATGTCGATGACATGGGCGAGCGGGCTGGCGAAATTCGTGTCGTAACCGCCGCCGACCTGCAGGATCTTGCCCGGCTTGAACATCACCGCCGTCGAACTGGCGCCCATGTTGCCGCTGAGGAAGCGGCCCGCCTTGGTGATCGTTCCGGTGCCGTCGGGATCGACGCGGTACATCTCTTCGTAACGCGTGCCGAAGATGTTGCCGTCCGGGGCGAGGAAGTTGCGCGGATACAGGCCGCCCAGATAGGTCGTCGGTGCCCCGGAGAGCAGGCGGAAGGTGCCGGTGCTGGTGCGGACTTCGGGAAAGTCCTCGCCGCCGGTGCCGCCCTGGATGTAGACCTCGCCATCGGGCAGCGTGGTCGCCGTCGCGTACCAGCGCTTGCGGAACATCTTGCCCGTGCGCGCCAGACTGTTGTCCAACGGATTGAAGACGTTGGAATCGTCGTTGGGGTTCAGCGTCGCCCGGCCCGTGGTGAGATTGACCACGTCGCCGCCCCACATCTCGATGCTGCCGCTGGGCAGCAGCAACTGCGCATTGCAGAAGATGTCCACCTGCGTCGCGTTGGGCAATGTGGTGTGCGAGTTGCTGCCCAGGCCCAGTTGCGGGTCCCAGACGTCGTAGATGTAGTAGCCGGTGCGAAAGCCCGCTGCGCTGGTTCCGTACGTGAGCACGCGGCCATCGGGCGTGAGCACGGCATGGATGCCGACCAGGGGCCAGTCGACGACCGGCGAGAACGTGCCTTTGACAGGATCGCCTGTGGCCGGGAGTGCGGTAAGCGCGCCGACCGGGAGCTCGGTCTGGAATGCCGCCACGGCCTGCGCATCGCCTTGCATCACCCGATTCTGGTTCGCGCGCGTCTGCACCGCGGCGAGAATGAGCGGGTCGCCGCTCGCGGCAGCCACGGCGGCGGCCATGTCGCGCTCGCGCGTGGGGGTGTTGGCCGCCATGAAGATCGCGGCGGAGACCGTCAATGCGGTCAAAAACAGTGCCAATGCGAGCGTGACACCACGTCGCGAGCGAAAAGACTGCAAATCGATCATTTCTGCCGTGCCTCGGCGCGGTGAACGGTGGAATGCCACCGTGGTTGGCTGCTCCCCCAACAATTCCATGAACGCAACCCGGGCGTCGCGGCGGTCACGTCCGGACCCGGGCGATCGCGCAGTCGCCTTTCGTAACCGAGACACGCGCCGACAACCTGCTGGCGACCACGGTGGACATCGCCCGCCTCGCCGCGCGCTTCCGCTCAGCGCGGTGCCATTCGAAGATCAACATCACACTTCTGCTGAGAGATGCGTTGCCATCTGACAAAAATTCGTCAGTTACTGCCGCGTTGCGTACACATTCTGCAATGACGATCTCACTGCGCCGGATTTGGCCGCTGATCTAATGCGCACACTTTCCACCGGCTGAATTGGGAAAAGAGCAATCGAAGGATTGCTCGAAGTCGCCGGGGTTGAGGGGAAACAAAAAGCTCCACGAGCGGGATCGCCGCAGCCTGCCTTGCAGGCCGCATGGTGATGCGAAGCCGTGGCCGGGGGACTCTGAGGCGGATTGCATGAAGAAGGCTTTTTCGTGGGCAGTCGTACCGTTTCTGCTGCTGGGGATCTGCGCGCAGGCATGGGCCCAGAGCGCTTATCGCGAGCAAATGAAGGGCCTGGACGAGCAGGTGCAGGAGGTCAAAACCGACGTCCTCTCCATCTCCGCCGAGCTCAACCAGCTCGAGGAGAAGCTGCTGTATCCGTCCGAGACCCATCTGGCGGTGTTCGTGCAGTTGGCCAAGGGCGACACGTTGCGCCTGGATTCCGTGGACGTGCAGGTCGATGAGCAACCTGCGACGCACTACATCTACAGCTTCAAGGAGCTCGAAGCCCTGCAGAAGGGCGGCGTGCAGCGTCTGTACACCGGCAACATCGCCAGCGGACAGCACCAGATCGTGGTGACGGTGAGCGGCAAGCTTGCCAACGGCGAGCAGTACAGCCGCAGCCAGACGGCCACGTTTGCCAAGGAGATCAAGCCCAAGCTGCTCGGCGTGACCGTGTCCGGTGATTCCATCAGCGTGGCGGACTGGTAAGACCCGATGCGCCGCGTGTCCACCCTTTCGCTGGGACTTGCACTGGTCGTGCTGCCGGGGGTTCATCCCTGTGCGGCCGCCGACAAGGATCCGGCTGTCGTGCAGGATCTGTACTTCGGCGAGGCGTTGTACAACGCCTATCAAGGTCGCTGGTTCGAAGCCTTGCAACGGCTCGATACGGAGTTGGCGCAGCACAAGCGCGTGGACGAGGAGACCCTGGATTCGCTGTATCCGCTGATCGGGCAGGCAGAGTTTTCGGTCGGCGACTTCGAACTGAATTACCGCATGCACCACCGCGCCGGGCGCGCGATCAAGGCCGTGCTGGAAGCGGACGTACCTGATGAGGTGCGCAATGAGGCGGCTTTCCGCCTGGCGCGCATCCACTTCCAGAAAGACCAGCCACAGGATGCGATGCAGGCGCTGGAGCGAATCCACGGAGACGTTCCCGAGGAAATCCGCGACGAGATCGAGTTCCTGCGCGCCAACACTTACCTCGCCATGGGCCAGCCCGCCGAAGCGGCAACCGTGTTGAAGCGGGAGCTGGATGCGAAGGGGCTCGTGGGTTTTGCCGGCTACAACTACGGCATCGCACTGTTGCAGGACGGCAAGACGAGCGAAGGCCTGCAGCAGTTGGCGAAGGCCGGCGAGCCGAATCGCAAAGATCCGGCGGCGGTCGTCGCGATCCGCGACAAGGCCAACATGGTGCTCGGGCGTTTGATGCTCGAGTCCAACGATTTCGGCAATGCGCAACGCTATTTCGATCGGGTCAGCCTCGACGGACCGTATTCCAACCAGGCGCTGCTGAGTGCCGGTTGGGCCGATGCGCTGGCCGGAAACTACCAGCGTGCACTGGTGCCATGGAAACTTCTCGCCGCGCGCGACTCGACCGACAGCGCCGTGCAGGAAGCGAAGCTGGCCCTGCCGTATGCCTACGGCAAGCTGAACCTGCATGGCCGCGCCGCAGTGCTGTATGACGAAGCGCTGAAGTCCTTCGGCGAAGAGTTGGAGATGCTGGACTTCTCCACGCGCAGCGTGCGCGAGGGCGACTTCCTCAAGGCGTTGGTGCGTGAGGAAATCCGCCAGGACGCTTTGTGGGTGGTGAAGCTCCGCGATCGGGAGGAAGCGCCCGAAACCTTCTACCTGACCACGCTGATGGCGTCGCACGACTTTCAGACGGCGCTGCAGAATTACCTCGATCTCGACGACCTGCGCCGCAAGATGGAAGCCTGGCAGTCGGGCTTCGACGCTTTCGACGATCTGATCGCGCAGCGCCGCGCCTATTACGAGCCGTTGTTGCCCCAGATCGACGCGCAGTTCCGCGAGCTGGATTCGCAATACAAGCTGCGGCTGGAACAGCGCGAGAACCTGGCGCGACGGCTCAACGACCAGCTGACCAAGCCGCGACCGGAACTGCTCGCCACCGCCGACGAACGCATCCTGCTTGAACACATCCGCGCGACGGAAGCGGCCATTGCGCATCTTTCGCAAGCACAGCGCGACGAATTCGTGGCGCGTACCGAACGCCTGCGGGGCGCGATCAACTGGACGTTGCGGACCGAGTACGCCGATCGCCTGACCCAGGCGCATGACGATCTGGCGCTGTTGGATACCGACATCCAGGCGCTGCAGGTCCATTACCAGTCCTTCGTGCGCGCGCGGCAGGCGAGCGTCCACGCATACACCGGTTACGACGACGGCATCCTGGACCTGCGCAACCGCGTTCGCGATTCGTTGGAGCGCGTGAACCAGCTGCAGAAGCAGCAGGGCTCGCTGATCGAAGAGGTGGCCATCGCCGAGCTGACCGCGCGCACCGAACGCCTGAAGGGCTATCAGACCCAGGCGCGCTATGCCGTTGCGGACAGCTATGACCGCGCCAGCCAGGCGCAAGGTGCTCCGGCGTCACCGAACGCACCGGCCGCAAAGGAAGCATCGGAAGCACCGGGCGCGCCGGCCGGGGAGGGCAAATGAAGTTTCGGCTTCGCCAGAGCGTAATCGCGGTGCAGCTGGTGCTGCTGGCTGCTTGCGCGCATACCGAACGCGCCGGCACGTTGGCCTCGTTGCACCGGGTTGAGCCGGACACCACGGATGTGCGCGTCGACCAGGGCCTGGAAAAGGCGATGGTGGGCTATCGCCAGTTCCTGGAGGAAACGCCGGCCGGCGAGCGTACGCCTGAGGCGATGCGTCGTCTGGCCGACTTGCAGCTGGAAAAGGAGTACGGCGTACGCGGCACGACCGAAATCGTGGTCGACCGCGCGCCTTCGGCTGCAGGTGTCGCAGCGACTGCGCCCGCCGCGGATGCGAAACCCGTGCAGCTGGCCGCGCCCGAAGCAGTCACGAAGATCGCGGCGGCTTCCCATGCCACCGGCAAGGCCACCGCCGGCGCCACTGCGCCTGCCGACATCGAGCGGCAGGCCGAGCAGCGCGCGGCGACGGGGCAGGCCATCGCTACCACGGCCACGTCCGGTGTCGCAGCAACGGAGGCGGGCCCGCTCGAAGCGATCCAGTTGTACGACAAGCTGCTCGCCGAGTTCCCGAACTACGCTTACCGCGACCAGGTGCTCTACCAGAAGGCCCGCGCCTACGACGAGCTTGGACGCGTCGATGAAGCGATGGCCGTGATGGAACAGCTGGTCAAGAGCGACCCGGACTCCGCGCTCGCCGACGAAGTGCAGTTCCGTCGCGGCGAGCGGTTCTTCGTCCTGCGCAAGTACCGCGATGCCGAGAACGCCTACCAGAGCGTCGTGGCGAAGGGCCCGGCCTCCGAGTACTACGAGCTTTCGCTGTTCAAGCTGGGCTGGTCGTTCTACAAGCAGGACCAGTTCGAAGAAGCGTTGCATCGCTACTTCGCGCTGCTCGATAACAAGGTGTCCAAGGGCTTCGATTTCGACGCGAAGCACACGGCGGCGGAAGATCGCCGCGTCGAGGACACCTTCCAGGTCACCGCGCTGTCCTTCTCCAATCTCGGTGGACCGGAAGTCATCGGCGAGTACTTCGCCGAGTTCGGCCATCGCCCCTACGAAGACCGTGCATATCGCTACCTGGGCGAGTTCTACCTCTCCAAGCAGCGTTACCAGGACGCCGCAAAGGTGTTCACGGATTTCGTCGCGCTCTACCCGTTCCACGCGTCGTCTCCGGACTTCAGCCTGCGCACCATCGGCATCTACGAGACCGGCGGATTCCCGCTGCTCGTGGTCGAGGCCAAGCGTGGTTTCGCGGCCAATTACGGGCTGAAATCCGAATACTGGAAGCACCAGTCCATCAGCAAGCGGCCAGACGTGGTGGCTGCGCTCAAGTCCAACCTGATGGACCTGGCGAACTACTACCACGCGCGCTACCAGGATCCGAAGCAAGCTGCCGAGAAACAGCAGAGCTTCGCCGAAGCCTCGCGCTGGTACGGCGAATTCCTCGATTCGTTCCATGATGATCCGGCGGCGCCGGCGGCGAACTACCAGTTCGCGGACCTGTTGCGCGAGAACGGCAACTTCCGCCTGGCAGCGACGCAGTACGAGCGCACCGCCTACGACTACCCGGCGCACGAGAAGGCTGCAGCCGCAGGTTATGCGGCGATCTTCGCGCACCGCGAGAATCTCAAGGTGGTGGCCGCGGCCGAGCTGGAGGAGAGCAGGCGCGCCACCGTCGCCAGTTCGCTGCGTTTCGCCGACACCTTCCCGCAACACGAGCAGGCGCCCACCGTGCTGGTGGCCGCCGCGCAGGACCTCTACGACCTGAAGGACTACGCCGCCGCACGCAATGCCGGACGCAAGCTGCTGGAGAAGTTCCCGGCCACGACGCAGGAGTTGAAGCGTGCGGCCTGGACCGTGGTGGCGCATTCGTCGTTCGAACTGGCGGACTACCAGGTGGCAGAGCAGGCCTACGTGCAGGTCCTGGCGATGACACCGGCCAGTGACGCGGGTCGTGCCGACCTGGTCGAGAACCTCGCGGCTTCGATCTACAAACAGGGCGAGGCGGCCAACACCGCCGGCGATTACCGTGCCGCCGCGAATCACTTCCTGCGCATCAAGGATGCGGCGCCGACCTCGAAGATCCGCGCCGGTGCCCAATACGACGCAGGTGCGGCGCTGGTGCGGCTGCAGGACTGGAAGGGTGCGGCCACGGTGCTGGACGAATTCCGTCGCGACAATCCCACTCACGAGCTGGTGAAGGACGCGACGCAGCAGATCGCCAATGCCCTGCGCCAAGCCGGCGATCTGGCAAGCGCGGCGGGCGAGTACGAGCATGTCGCCGACGGCGCCACCGATCCGAAGCTGCGCGCGGAGGCATTGCTGACGGCCGGTCAGTTGCATGAAGACGCGAAGAACTTCGATCGTGCGCTCGCGGTTTACACGCGCTACGTCGGCGAGTTCCCGAAGCCGGTCGAGGATGCGGTGGAAACGCGCAACCGCATGGCGGATATCCACAAGGCGCGTGGCGACGACGCACGCTACCGCGCCGAACTGCAGAAGATCGTGCAGGCCGATGCCAGTGCCGGCGCCGCGCGCAGCAGTCGCACGCGCACGCTCGCCGGTCGCGCCGCATTGGTGCTGACGGAGCCGCTGTACACCGGTTTCGTTTCGATCGAGCTCAAGCAGCCGTTCGAGAAGAGCATGGCCGCCAAGCAGAAGGCCATGTCGGCGGCGATCAAGGGCTTCAACGCATTGGTGCCTTACGAGGTTCCCGATGTCACGGCCGCCGCCACCTACTACATGGCCGAGGTGTACGCCAGTTTCAGCCAGTCGCTCAACCAGTCCGAACGACCGGCCGGCCTCAAGGGTGCGGAGCTGCAGGACTACAACGACCAGCTGGACGAGATGGCTTTCCCCTTCGAGGAAAAGGCCATCGACCTGCACAAGAAGAACCTCGAGCTGATGCAGGCCGGTATCCACGCACCGTGGATCGAGAAGAGCCTGGCGCGCCTGGCGCAATTGTCTCCGGCCCGCTATGCGCGCACCGAGATGAGCACCGGCTACCTCAGCTCGCCGGAGCGATACGAATACATCCAGCCCACTCCGCCCCCGGTCCCCGAAACCAAACCCGCACAGCCAGTTGAAGCCAGCGACGTCGGAAGCGCAGCCGCGCCCGCCGCCCCGGCCACCAACGGAGAGGCCAATGCCGATGCGCATTAACCCGACTTATCGAGGTGCGGTCCGCCACACCGCGCGCCTGGCCGCGATATCGCTGGTCTACTTCGCCGCGACGGCCATGGCGGCGCGCAAGGACGGGCCTGGCGTGCACACCACCGCCACCGGCTTCACCATCGTGGAGACCGCCAAGGTCGACGGCGCGACGCGTGCGGACTACGCCCGCGCGGCCGGCCTGCTTGCGCAGGAACGCTATGCAGAGGGCATCGCGCTGATGCAGGCCGTGGTGACGAAGCAGCCCAAACTTACCGCCGCGTATGTCGACCTCGGCATCGCCTACGCGAAAACCGACGAGCTGGACAAGGCCGAAGCGAGCCTGAAGCAGGCGCTCGAACTGCAACCACAGCATCCGGTCGCCTGGAATGAATTGGGTCTGGTGCAGCGCCGCCTCGGCAAGTTGAGCGACGCGCGCAGTTCCTATGAGAAATCGCTCGCCGCCGCGCCGGGTTTCCATTTCGCGAGGCTCAACCTCGCCGTGCTCTGCGACATGTACCTCGCGGATCCGTCCTGCGCATTGGAGAACTACCTCATCTACCAGCAGGTCGTGCCTGGCGACAAGCAGGTGGCGGGCTGGATCGCCAACGCCCGTTCGCGGGTCGAAAAGGGAGGCAAGTGATGCTGCGCGCAACCTTGTGCATGTGCCTGTTGCTGGCGCCAGTGGCGGTGTTCGCCGCCGGGCCGGTGTCGCAGGACGCGAAGAAGACCGAAGCCCAAGCCACCCAGTCCGGCGCGAAGAAGCCGGCGGGCAAGGCGAACGACAGCATGGTGCTGTCCGGCATGTCCATCGTCGGCAACGACGAGGCGCCGAAGGAGCTGGTCATCGTGCCGTGGAAGAGCTCGCAGTTGGGCGATGCGCCGGGCATTTCTCGGCTGCTCGACGACGCCACGCAACCCGTCGACAAAGACGTGTTCATGCGCGAGCTCGCGTACTACGGGCTCAAATCCGAAGCGCAGGGCACCGCGCCGGATGACGAATCCGACGACAAGTGAACACGACGTTCCAACAACTTTTTCCCACCGATTCACCAATGAATTTCCAGTGAGGGCAGTGCCATGGGTTTGATTCATTCAGTAGCGCAGTTCTTCGCCGCCGGCGGCAAGATGATGTTGCCGATCCTGCTCATCGGCCTAGTCGGCCTGGCGATCGCCATCGAACGCTTCGTGACCCTCAATCGGGCGCAGGCGCAGACCAAGCGCATGTGGGCGGAAGTCGAGCCGTCGCTCAGCAAGGGCGACTTCGACAAGGCCCGCAAGGTCGTCAGCGACGACAACACCCCGCTCGGACGCTTGCTGGGCGCCGGTCTGGCGATGCAGGGCGCGGTACGTCGCCGTGACGACGTCGAGAAGGCGATGCAGGAAGGCATCATGGAAATCGTGCCGCGTCTCGAAAAGCGCACGCATTACCTAGGCACCTTCGCGAACCTCGCGACCCTGGTCGGCCTGCTCGGCACCGTCTCCGGCCTCATCGGCGCGTTCAGTGCCGTGGCGATGGCCAATCCGGCGGAGAAGGCCAACCTGCTGTCGGCCAGCATCTCCGAAGCGATGAACTGCACGGCGTTCGGCCTGGGTACCGCGGTGCCGCTGCTGTTCATGCACGCGTTCCTGACCTCGCGGACGCAGAGCCTGGTCGAGAGCCTGGAAATGGCGGCGATCAAGTACCTGAACGTCCTTTCGCTGCGTACGACTCGCAACGCGGAGCAGGCCTCCGTCCAGAACATCCGGGCCGCCTGAGGCCCAGGACAGGAGACACGCCATGGCCCTGATGCCCCGCCGCAAGCCACCGGCCAAGCCGGTCGAGCTGATGCTCGTGCCGATGATCGACATCTTCAGCGTGATGGTCACCTTCCTGCTGATGACGGCGGTGTTCTCGCGCATTTCGATCATCCAGCTCGATCTGCCGAGTGCGGCCGCCAGCGCACCCAGCGAGCCCACCTTCCGCCTCGAAGTGATAGTGCGCAAGGAAGGGCTGGAGCTGACCAACGGTCAAGACACGATCGCCGTGTTGCCCGTGGAGAAAGGGGCTTATCCGCTCCAGAAGTTGTCGCTCCTCGCCGCCGATCTCAAGGGCCAGCACGTGGAAGTCGACACGGCTTCGGTGCTGATGGCCCCGGATGTGGCGTACGACCATCTGGTGCAGGTGATGGATGCGGTCCGAAGCACGGATCTGGCGACTGCCAACAGCCATGGCTTCACCGGTGCGCCCGATGAGAACGGTCGCATTTCAATGTTCCCGAAGGTCGCCGTGGGAGACGCACCATGAGGATGTCGCTGAACCCGTTCCGTGGCGCGCGCAGGAAGCAAGCGGATGCCGAACTCAACCTGATCCCGATGATCGACATCATGTCGGTGATGGTGGCGTTCCTGCTGATCTACTCGACCGAGGTCGAGGTGGTCCAGAACGCCAAGGGTGTGGAGGTGCCGATCTCCACCGCCGAGGCAAAGCCGGCCGAAACCGTGGTGGTAACGATCACCCAGGACATGCTGCTCGTGCAGGGTGAAGTGATTGCCACGATGGACCAGGTCCGCGATCCCAAGGCCGCGCTGATCGAGCCGTTGCGCGAGTACCTGTCGCGCCCGTTGACCGGCAAGACCGGCGCCGCGCAACAGGCTGCGCTTGCCCACCGCGAAATCACCGTGCTGGCCGACAAGAGCCTGCCGTACGAGGTGATCCGCAAGGTGATGACGACCTGCACGGCGGCCGCCTACGACAAGTTGTCGCTCGCCGTGCTCGAGAAGGGCGGCAGCGCCCCCGCTGGCGGCTGAGGCAGAACAACGTGACCGATACCAACGCCATGGAACTCGAAACTACCCAGGACGCGAATGCCGCCGGTCCGCTCGACGAGCGGATCGCGCAGACGCGTGCGCGACTCGACGAGCTTGCGCACGAGCTCGCCGCCGTCGATGCAGAACTCGAAACTTTCGCAGCGGAGCGCGCCCGGCACAAATTGCTCGAACAGGCGTGCCACGCGCTGGAGCAACTGGACCAGGCCGGTGGCGCTGGCCCAGGCGGCCATGATGCACAGGGCGAATGGGCCGAGCACCTCGCGCGTGCGCGTGACCGTACCGAGTCCGTGCGTGCCAGCATCGACGAAATCGAAGCGCGCCGTCGCGACCTGGTGGAGCGGATCGGCGAGCAGAACGAGCAACTCTTCCTGCTCGAGGACGAAGCCTTCGAGCATCAGGAAGAACTCGAGCGCCTGCAGAACGAGTGGATCGTCGAGCGCGAACTCGAGACGGAGCGGGCGCGCCCGCACCTCATGCTGTGGACGCATGGCGAGGAGGATCAGCGTTCGCGCAAGGGATTGATCATCGCGCTGTGCGTCTGGCTGGTGATCGCGATCGTGTTCCCCTTCATCCATGCTCCGCAGCAAGCCGGGCCTGCGCCGGAAAAGTTGCCGGAACGCGTGGTCACCGTGATTCCCGAGGCCAAGAAACTGGAGCAGGCACCGCCGCCACCGCCGGAGCTCACCAAGCCGGTGGTGAAAAAGGTCGAACCCAGGCCGACGAAGCCGACCGCGAAGGTCGAGCCGCAACCCGTGCCGAAGCAGCCGCAGGCATCGAAGCCGCAAGGCATCCTCGCGTTCAAGGACAGCCTGGCTGCTGTGGACGATCTGCCTGCCGTCGCCGAACTGGGCAAGTCCGCGAAGCTCAGCGCCGACACGGGCGCCGCGCGTGCGGAGCGCTCCATGCTGACCAGCAATGCGCCGGGCAGCAGTGGCGGCATCAACCTGTCCGCGCAGAGCCGCAGCTTCGGCAGTGGCGGTGGCGAGCGCGGAGCCATCAAGGGCACCGCGCTGACCAGGGCCTCGAGTGGCATCAGCGCAATCGCATCCGCGGACAAGTCCAAATCGGTCGGTGGCGGCGCCAAGGGCGGGGGGCGCTCCGGTGAGGAGATCCAGATCGTCTTCGACCGCTACAAGTCGGCGCTGTACCGGTTGTACCAGCGCGAGCTTCGTCGTGATTCGACGTTGCAAGGCAAGGTCATCCTGCGTCTGACCATCCAGCCGGACGGCAGCGTGTCGATGGTGCAGGTGCAGTCCTCGGAAATGGAGGCGCCGGATCTGACCGCCGGCATCGTGGAACGCGTAAAGGGCTTCGACTTCGGCGCGAAGGACGTGCCGGCGGTGACGATCGTGTATCCGATGAACTTCCTGCCCTCTGGCTGAAGACGAACGTCGCAGCGCGCGTTTCGAAGCAAAAACAGCAATACGACAAAGGCAAACCCACCGAAAGGTGGCGACGCAAAGTCACCGGCCTATCGGGCGCGCAACGCGCCCCATGGCAGCGGGACCGCCGGAATCTGCGCCCGATGCGCAGGCATTCCCTTGGTCCGTCGGTGGCTTGCGTCGCACGCGAATGGAGTAAGGGTGTATGAGTCTGGGGTTCGCACGCAAAGCAGGAGCAGGCAAGCGCTGGATTCTCGTCCAGTTGTGCGCCTTCTTGGTGCTGCTCGGCACTTCGTTTGGTGCGTTCGCAGTGGATTGCGTTGCCGACTACGGCGGCGTTATCGACGGCAACGTGGTCAATCCGGCCCCCAGCAATATCAACATCGACGGCAACTGCGTCATCCGGAATTTCCAGCAGCCCAATCCGCTAAACAGCAACATCAGCTTCTATACATCGCCCGGCCAGAACAACAAGCGTTGGTTGGTGGTGTTCGACAACGTCGACTTCACCCTCGGCAACATTTCGTGCGACGCCGTGCACCAGCACCACATCTGGTTCGTCAATGGCTCATTGAACGACGTCAGAGCGAACTGCCAGAACTTCCTGGTGCCGGTCGAATCGATCAACAAGAAAGGCCCGGCGTATGCGGCCGTGGGCGTGCCTTTCACCTACCGGTTGCTGATTCCGGTCCTGATCGACCCGTCCTCCGGCACCGTAGTACTCAACGGCGCGTCCCAGAACGATCTGCACGGGATCACGCTCTACGACAACATCGGTCCTGATCCGGTCACCGTCTACCTCAACGGGCTGGATGACGGCGATCCGAGCACCCCTCCGGTGCAACTTCCCACCGTGATTCCCGGCACGGGCGTCGATCTCAGCCTGGTGGGCACGCCCAGTGTGCGCTGGTGCACCGATCTGTCGTGCCAGACGCTGGGTGCGGCGGTGAATCCGAACATCGTCGTCAATCCGAACGGACTGATCGAATTCCATTTTCCGCCCGGCTTCGTTCTGCCCAAGGGCGGTCGGCTGGCGATCGACATCACGGCCGTGCTCGACGACAACCCGGCGGTGAATACCCTCGGGAAGTCATTCGTCAACACTGCCATCTGGCAGTTCGGCCGTCTCATCGACGGCACGTTCTATACCCCGCTGCCTGGCGAGAACGGCGTGTCCAATCCCGCGGTGATCGCGGGCCCGAACCTGATCGTCAACAAGACCGGTTCTGCGGTGCTGGGTGGATCGACGCTGAATCTCGGCGAATGGGGCGATTTCACGGTCGATGCCGCGAACGCGGGCCAGTTCGACGCATGGAACGTCACATTGCTGGACCGCTTGCCCGATGGGCCAAACGGCGGCATGTGCGACATGACGCCGCAGATCACCAGCGTCCAGCTGGGCGGCACGGCATTGACCGAGGGCGTGCACTACACGCGGTCCTATACCGCCGCGCCCACCTGCGAGCTGAGCCTGACCTTGCTCGATGCGGCGGGACCGATCGCGCCAGGACAGCATCTGGTGCTGCAGTACCGCACCAAGCTGGATGCCAACAGCAAGAACGGCACAACGCTCACCAACGTTGCTGGCGCGACGCGCTGGTACAACGACCGCAGCAGCAACTCCGCACGCGTCGAAGTGAATCGCGTGCTCACCGACGGTACGGTGGGTGTCGACGACCATCAGGACGCGCACTCGCTCGCCGTGCTGCTGTCGGGCTACTTCTACGAGAAGACCGTCCGCAACGTCACCAGCGGCGAGGATCCGGCCAGGACCGCGATACCCGGCGAGGTATTGCATTACACGCTGCGTCTGCAGGCGACGGATTCCGCATTCAACGACGTCATTTTCCATGACCAGCTGCCGCCGGACTTCGTTGCCGGCTCGCTCGTGTTCACCTCATTGCCTGCGGGTGCCATCAACAACAGCAATGCGACCACGGGCTTGATCGACATTCGTGGTCTGGACGTGCCGGCGGGCAGTGAAGTACGCGCCGAATTCAACGTCACGTTGCTCTCCACGCTCGCCAATGGCCACTGGGTCGTGAACCAGGCCAAGCTGCTCGGCAGCACCGAAGCGTTCCTCGCCGACAGCGACGACCCGACCGTCAACGGCCAGGCCGATCCCAATCCCAGCGTAGACGACGAGGACCCCACTCGCGTACGCATCGCCGCGCCGCCCAGTCCGCCCACGAAGACGCTCGTGTCGCCGACCAATGGCGAGGCGACCATCGGCGAGGAACTCGTCTATCGGATCGCCGTGCCCGGCGTGGCGCGCAATTCGCCGATGTACGACGTGCAAGTCACGGACGCGTTGAATGCCAATCTCGAGTACGTCAGTGCGACGGTGACCGTGGGTGGCGTCGTCAATGGCGCGGGCGTGGTGAATTCGAGCACCGCATCGCAGGTGAATATCGCGATCGACCGGATCATCGCGGGCCAGCAGGCCTTCGTCGATGTGCGCGTGCGCGTGCGTAACGTGCTCGGTGCCCAGCAGGGCCTCGACGTGAGCAACACGGCGTCCTTCACCTACGCCGAAACCGCCGGGGGCGCCCGCGAACCGGCGCTCGCGACGAACCCGGTGGTCTTCAACGTCGTCGAACCGACCGTAACGATCGCCAAGGTGGCGGATCGATCCATCGCGGCCGCCGGCGACGTCATCCGCTACACCGTCACGCTGACGGCGGCGAGTGGGACCGACGCTTCGGGTGCGTTCGATCTATCGCTCAACGACGCGCTCAGCGCGGGCCTCCAATACGCCGGCAATCCAGTCGTCACCGGCACCGGCAATACGATCGGCGCGCCGGTCGTTACCGGCGATGGCAGTGCCGGCGCTCCGCAGACGCTGGTGTGGAGTCTGGGCAACGGCAACGCCGACATCGATATCGCCGAGGGCGAATCGATCCAGGTTTCCTACGACGTTCGCGTGCTCGGGTCGGTGCTCGCCGATCAGGATCTCACCAATACCGCGGTCGCGCGCTGGACCGGCATCGACGGCGCCAGTGCCGTGGAGCGCACAGGTGCCGATGGCCTCGGACAGCTCAACGACTACGTCACGAATCCGGCCTCGACCACGGTGACCACGCCCGGCGCGCGCCCCTCCAAGGTGCTGAAGTCTCCGGCGACGGGCAGGGCCACGATCGGCGAGGATGTGGTCTACACCATCACGGTGCCGAGTGCGCCGAGCAGCATCGCGCTGTTCGATGTCGCCGTCACCGACATGCTCGATGCGAACCTCGAGTTCGTGGGCGCGACCGTGACCGGTGTCGCCGGTGCCACGACGGCAGGCAGCACGCCTACGCAGATGAGCGTGGTCATTCCGCAGATTCCAGCGAACCAGCAGGCGACGATCGAGCTGCACGCCCGCGTGCGCAACATCCAGTCCGCCCAGCAGGGCGTGCAGGTCAGCAACACCGCTTCCTATACCTACGCGGTCAGCGCGGGTGGCGCTGCCGTGGCGCCGCTCAGCAGTGCTCCGGCCATGTTCACCATCGTCGAGCCGACGGTGGCCGTGGCCAAGACCGGCGACAAGACCGGCGCAAAGGGCGGTGATGTCGTGCGCTACACCGTAACGCTGACGGCGGCCGCCGATGCGAATGCGTCGGATGCTTTCGACGTGCGCCTGGTCGACACGCTTGCCTCCGGCCTTCAATACGTCGGCAACCCGATCGTCACCGGCGCCGGCAATACCATTGGCGCGCCGCAGATCACGGGTGATGGCAGTGCGGGCAATCCGTACGTGCTCACCTGGAGCACGGCCGCGGGCAATGCCGCTATCAACGTGACGACGGGCACTGCAGTGCAGGTCAGTTACGACGTGCGTGTGCAGACCGGCGTCGCGGCGCTGACGACCCTCGCCAATAGCGTGGTCGTGGACTGGACCGGCCTCGCCGGCAACAGCACGTACGAGCGCAACGGCGCCGGCTGCCCGACGGTGACTGCGCCCAACGACTATTGCGCCGGTCCCGCGACGCACTCGCTGCTCACCGATCCGCCGCGCCTCAACTTCACCAAGACGGTGGTCACCCAGGCGCCTGCGCATCCGGGCGACGTGGTGCAATACCGCCTGCAACTCACCAATCTCAGTAGCGTCAGTGCCGCCGGCATCTCGCTGGTCGACGAAGTCGATGCACTGAACGATCCGGCGAAGTTCGTGCCGGGCACGTTGGCCCTGGTCGGCACGCTGCCGGCCGGCGCGGTGAACAACACCAACGCCACCGGCGGTGCAAAGGGCACCGGCCGGATCGACATCGGCAACCTCACGCTCGGCGCCGCGGGTTCCGGATCCGAAACCGCGGTCATCGAATATCGCGTGCAGCTGGTGCCGGTGATCGCCAACGGCACCGTCGTCCTCAACCAGGCCCATGCGCAGTTCGGCGCCACGCTGCTCGCACTCAGTGACGACCCGAGCGTCAATGGCGCGGCCAATCCGGATGTCGCCGGCGACGAGGATCCGACCCGCCTGCCGATCGAATCGGCGCCGCAGCTGGTGATCGAAAAGACCTCGGCCTACCTGGGTGCGGACCCGAACGTGCTGATGGCCGGCGATACGCTGCGCTACACGATCACGGTGCGCAACGTCGGTACCGATCATGCCCATGGCGTGGTCCTGCGCGACCTGGTGCCGGCCAACACCACTTACATGGCGGGCAGCACCGCGCTCAACGGCGTGGCGGTGGCCGACGGCGCCAACGGTTCGCCGCTGATCAACGGCATTGCGATCAAGTCGCCGGCCGAGACGACCGCGGGCGTGGTCCGCGCCGACAACCCCGCCAATCCCGCGGCCAACGTCGTCACGATCACCTTCAACGTCATCGTCGATCCGAACGCGGTGGACGGCACCGTCATCGCCAACCAGGCCTTTGCCACGGGTAATGACGTGATCAGCGAAGTGCCCTCGGACGATCCGCGCACGCCGATCGTCAACGACCCGACCCGCGACGTCGTCGGCAACGCACCGCTGATGTATGCCGAGAAGGCGGTGGTCCTGCGCATCGACAACGGTACGCCGGGCGTGGTCGATTCGCTCGACACGCTGCGTTACACCATCCGCATCTACAACAACGGCAAGGCCCCTGCGACTCAGGTGACGCTGCGCGACGACGTGCCGCAGCACACGAGCTGGGTTGCCAACTCGCTCACCCTGAACGGCCAGCCCGTCGGTCGGCCCGATGGCGGTGTTTCGCCGCTGATCGCCGGCATCAACGTCGGCACGCTGAACCCCGGCCAGGTCGCCGTGGTGCAGTTCGACCTGCAGGTCAATGCGGGTACCGCCAGCGGCACGGTGATCTCGAACCAGGCGACGGTCGCAAGCGTGGAAGTGCCGCGACTGCTGACCGATGGCGACGGCAATCCGGCCACGGGCCCCGAACCGACCGTCGTGGTCGTGGGCGGTTCGCAGATGCTGACCATCAACAAGCAGGTGGCCGTGGTCGGCGGCGGTGCCGCGCTCCCGGGTGCCGAAGTGGAATACGTGGTCATCGTGCGCAACATCGCACCGGTGCCGGCCACGCTCGTTCGCATCGTGGACGATCTCAACGCGACCGCGTCGGGCCAGCTCACCTACGTCAACGGTTCGGCCATGCTCAATGGCAGCACTGCCGGCATCTCGGTGTTGGGTCAGGCCATCACCGCCGATTACGCCGGCAGCCATGGCGATCTTGCGCCAGGGGCATCGGCGACGCTGCGCTTCCGCGCCACCATCGCCTCCGGACTCGCAACCGGCACGCGCGTGACCAACACGGGCGTGGTGAACTGGAACGATCCGTCGCAGACTGCGAGCGCGAGCGTCGCATTCGATGTCGGTGGCAGGGTCGGTGTCGGCGTGCTCAGTGGCCACGCCTGGCATGACGCCAACTTCAACAAGACGGCGGATGCGGGCGAGCGCGTGCTCGCGGGCTGGAACGTCCAGCTGTATCGCAACACCAGGCTCGAACGCAGCACCAGCACCGACGCCAATGGCGATTGGCAGGTTGCGGGCGTGGCGCCGAACGAAGGCACGTCCGATGCGCTGGAAGTGCGCTTCACCGCGCCGGGCGCGACCGCGACCACGGCCAAGCTCGGCTATGCGCACTCGATATTCAGCAACGATCTGCAGCGCATCCATGCCATCACCGTGCAGGCCGGCAGCAACCTGCTGAACTTGAATCTGCCGATCGAGCCCAACGGCGTGGTCTATGAGTCGATGAACCGTGGCGCCATCGCGGGTGCGCACGTGCGCATGCTCGATGCGGCCGGTGGCTCGCTGCCTGCCTCCTGTTTCGCCGATCCGGCGCAGCAGGGCCAGGTCACGCAGCAAGGCGGCTTCTATCGCTTCGACCTGAACTTCGCCGACCCAGCATGCCCCTCCAGTAGCGGCTACGTGGTCGAAGCCGCACCGCCTTCCGCGGACTTCCTGGCCGGTGCTTCGGCGCTGATTCCGCCGACTTCGGATGCGAACACCGCGGCGTTCTCCGTGCCCGGTTGCCCGGCCGGCGTGAGCGATGCCATCCCCGGCACGACCGAACGCTGCGAGGCGCAGCCGTCCGAACTGGCGCCGTCGACCTCGGTGCCGGCGCGCTCGGCTGGCACCACGTACTACCTGCACCTGCGACTGGACGACACGTCCGTCCCGGGCAGCAGCCAGATCTTCAACAACCACATCCCGATGGATCTCGATCTCGGCGAAGCGCTGGCCATCAGCAAGACCACGCCGATGAAGAACGTCGTGCGCGGTCAGCTGGTGCCGTACACGATCACGCTGCGCAACCTCTCGGGCCTGCAGCTGCGCGATGTGCGCGCCGTCGACTCCTACCCGGCGGGCTTCCGCTACGTGCCGGGATCGGCGCGCATCGACAACGTGCCGACGGAGCCGGTGCAGAACGGGCGCCAGCTGACGTGGAGCGGTGTCGCCTTCGGTACCGCCGATGAGCACGTGATCACGCTGTTGCTGGCCGTAGGCGCAGGCGTGGGTGAGGGCGAGTTCGTGAACCACGCACGCGTGTGGAACGGACTTACCGATCGTCCGCTGTCCGGTGAGGCCACCGCCACTGTGCGCGTGGTGCCGGATCCGACCTTCGACTGCACCGACATCATCGGCAAGGTGTTCGACGACGCCAATCGCAATGGTCATCAGGACCAGGGCGAAGGCGGCCTCGGCGGCGTACGCGTGGTGAGTGCGCGCGGCCTGGCGGCCACCACCGACAAGCACGGTCGTTACCACATGACCTGTGCGGTGGTGCCGAACGAAGACCGCGGCAGCAACTTCGTGCTGAAGCTCGACGATCGCACGTTGCCCAGTGGCTATCGTCTGTCCACCCGACAGACCGTCATCGCGCGTGCCACGCGCGGCAAGGCGCTGAGCATCGACTTCGGTGCGTCGGTCTTCCGCGTAGTAAGCCTCGACCTCAGCGACGAGATCTTCGAACGCGATGGCACGCAGCTGCGCCGCCAATGGCAGCCGCGCCTGCAGACGCTGATCGATGCACTGGTGGAGGAACGGTCGGTATTGCGCCTGTCGTACCTGGCCGACCTGGAAACCCCGGACCTGGTCGAAGCCCGCCTGGCGGCGATCAAGGCGAAGGTCGTCGAAGCCTGGCCGACCGCCGGCGGGGATTACGAGCTCACGGTGGAACAACAGACCTTCTGGCGCCGCGGTGCGCCGGTGGAGCGGCCTGCGAACAGCGCCCCGACGGGTAACCAGGGGGCGCGCAAGTGAACACCATGCTGAAGAAGAACATGTTGACGAACCGCATGCGATTGGCACTGCTGGCGTTGAGCCTGATCACGGCCACGGCGGTGGCACAGACGATGCCGGGTCAGGCCGTCCAGGACCAGACCACCGAGGATCAGACCGATCAGGAACAAGTTGGTCAGGAGCAAGCCGCTCACGAACAGACTGCCGACGATCAAGGAGAGAGTCAGGAAGCCGAGGCTCAAGACGTCGCGGAGCAGGACGTTGAGGAGCAGGGTGCCGAAGAGCAAGACGCTGAAGATGAGGGCGCCGGCGAGCCAACCACAAAAGATGCGGTGATCGGCGAATCCGTCGAACGCCAGTTGCCCGGCGACCAGACGTTCCATCCGCTGGCGCGCGATCCCAGCGTGCTGCAGACCGAGCGCGGCGACCGCGTGGAGAAGCAGCAGGTCGATGGCCAGGTGATGGAAACGGTGAAGTTGGGCGGCATCATTGCGCCGCTGTACTTCGACTCGGGCGCGATCGCCCTGCGCAAAGGCGACGTCGAGAAAATCCGCCGCGCGATGGAATCGGTGCGCGACAAGGCCAACGTGCGCCTGCATCTGATCGGCCATGCCGACAACCAGCGCCTGTCGCCCGAACTGACCGCGCGCTATGGCGACAACCAGGGCCTGTCGAACGAACGCGCCGGCGAAGTGGCGGAGTTGCTGCAACGTGCACTCACCCTGCCGCCGGAGGCGATCGCCTTCGAAGGCCTGGGCGATACCAAGCCGGTGGCGAGCAATGCAACCGATGCGGGCCGCGCCCGCAACCGTCGCGTGGAAGTGGAGGTCTGGTACGACGAGCCCAAAGCCGCCACGAAGGCGCAGGAAGTAGTCGTCAGGGAGGAGCTTCGCCAGATCAAGGTCTGCCGCGTACAGGAGCTGTGCCTGATGCGTTTCCAGGAAGGGCAGGCGCGTCGCACGCGGGTGAACAACCTGGTTTCCGCATTGCATTACGGCGAAGAGGGCGTGGAAGTCTCGCCGGCGTTCATCGAACAGGTGCGCAAGGGTTTCGCCAACCTGGAAGGCAAGCAGAACGTGACGGCCAAGTTCATCGGCTATACCGATGACCAGAACTTGTCGGATCGCAACGCGCGCATCTACGGTGATGCGGTGGCGTTGTCCAAGGCGCGCGCGCAGCGTGCCGCGCTCGCGGTGCAACAAGCCTTGAACCTGCCGGCCGCGGCGGTGCAGAGCGACGGTCGCGGCGCCACGGCGGTCATCGGCGCGAACGACACCCCGCAGGGTCGCGAGCTCAACCGCCGCATCGAGGTGCAGTTCTGGTACGACGACCCGTTACGCGAATTGCCGGAAGAGGCGCAGATGTGCCCGGCGGAAGCGGACAACGAGATCGTCACCCGCGTCTACCAACCCACGGGCGGTCCCCTTCCGGTGCTGACGATGGACGGTAGCGACATCGTCACTCCGCCCGGCCTCACCGACCGTCTTCACAGTGCGATGGCCGAAATCCAGGATCGCGACAACGTGCGCCTGCGCTTTATCGGCTACACCGGCAACGCGCGCCTGGATCGCCGCACCGCTTCCGTGTACGAGGACGACATCGGCCTGTCGACGGCGCGCGCGCGCCGCGCGATGGACACCATCCGCAGCCTGATGCAGCTCGGTCCGGAACAGGTCGAGCACGAGGGCCACGGTTTCGTGCAGGCCGCAGACGTGCCGAACGACGGCTTCATCCAGGGCGCGGATTCCTACATCGAAGTGCAGGTGGTGTACGACGAGCCCGTGTTGCGCGACGACTACGAAGGCGTGGACATCACCCGCCTGACCCGCGAACTGACGCCGCGCAACGCCTTCGGCCTCAACCCCATGCACATCTCGGTGAACGGCGAACCCATCGACGATCCGGGCCGCAGCTCCGCCGACGTGCAGCGCTGCACCGACGTCGCGCTGGACGATGCGGGCATCCGTTTCCAGTTCGACGACCTCAAGGCCCAGCCGCGCCTGTCGGTATCCGCCGCGCCGCAGGTGGCGCTGGTCGACGAACCCGTGCGCTTCCGGATGTATTCGAACTACGGCAGCTTCATCCACCGCGCCGAAGTGCACATTCAAGAGAAGGGGCAGTCCGTGCAGGCGCCGCCGCTGGCCGCAGTGGTGCTAGACGCGAACGGCGAAGCCGAGTGGCAGCCGTCGGTGACCGATATTCCGTCCGCCGGGCGTGAATTGCAGTACGTGCTGCGCGTCTATGACGAGCAGGGTCGATTCGACGAGACCAGCCCGCGTCCGTTGTGGCTGGTCAATGCGAAGACCGATGGCAGCGTTGCGGACGTCCCGGCGACGGCAGCGGCCGAAGGCGCACCGCCGCTGGCCGGCTACGGCGAGAGCCATATCGCCAAGCGCAACATCCGCATTGGCGGCAACACCATCGCGGTGCGCGGCAGCGGCATCCCGGCGGGGCACAGCGTTTGGGTGGCCGGCCGACCGGTGCCGGTGGACGCCAAGGGCGATTTCATCGCCGAGGAAATCCTTCCCGAAGGCCTGCACACCGTGGAGGTGTCGGTGCTCGATGCGGAAGGCAACGGCAATCTCTACCTGCGCGATCTGGAAATGCGCGACCGCGACCGTTTCCTGGTCGGCATCGCCGATCTGACCGCGTCGAAGACGAAGACCACCGGTCCCGCCGATCTCTTGCAGGGCGAGAACACGGGCTTCGAACGCAGCTCCAACTTCGACGGGCGACTGGCCTTCTTCGGCACGCAGAAGTTCGGCAACGGCTGGCGCGTGACCGCCAGCGCCGATACGCGCGAGGGTCCGGTGAAGGACCTCTTCGGCAACTTCCTCGACAAGGCTCCGGACGCGCTGTTCCGCCGCATCGATCCGGACTACCACTATCCGACCTTTGGCGATGACGGCATCGTCGAAGAGATGGCGCCGACGCTGGGCAAGTTCTATCTGCGCGCGGAGCGTGGCGACGACTTCGCGATGTGGGGCAACTTCAAGACCGACTACGCGGGCAATGAACTGGCCCAGGTCGATCGCGGGCTCTACGGTGCCGACGCGGAGTGGAAGGCGGATGCGACCACCGCGTTCGGCGAACGCCGCGCGGTCGTCAGCGGATTCGCGGCCGAACCCGGCACGATCGGCGGTCGCGACGAGTTCCGCGGCACCGGTGGCTCGCTGTTCTACCTGCACAACCAGGACATCCTCAACGGTTCGGAGCGCTTGCGCATCGAAATGCGCGACAAGGACTCGCAGCTGGTTACCGGCACGGTCGAGTTGCGCCCGGGCCTGGACTACGACATCGATTACCTGCAGGGGCGTGTGCTGCTGTCCGAACCGCTGTCGTCCACCGGCGGCGACAACATGCTGGTGCGCAGCGGCGGTCTGTCCGGGTCGGAGGCCTGGCTGGTGGCGCGTTACGAGTACACCCCCGGCTTCGACGAGATCGACACGCTGACCACCGGCGGCCAGGCGCACATGTGGATCAACGACCACATCGGCCTGGGCGTCACCGGCAGCCGCAGCAGCGGCGATGCCGATGACAACAGCGTGCTCGGCATGGACCTCACGCTGCGCAAGAGCGACGCGACCTGGCTGAAGTTGCAGAGTGGCCGCACCACGGGCATGGCGTCGAATTCGCAGTACTCGTATGACGGCGGCTTCGGCTTCGCCGGTACCGATCCGTCGGCGTTCAACGATGCGTCGGCCAGCGGCTACCGCGCCGACTTCAGCCTGGGCATCGGCGACGTCTTCAAGCGGGGCAAGGGCCGGGTCACCCTGTACACGCAGGCGCAGGATGCCGGTTACTCGGCACCGGGCCTGGGCACGCTGTCGGATCGCACGTACTACGGCGGCACGCTGGATCTGCCAATCGGCGACAAGCTCAGCGTCATCGGCAAGGCCGACCACCGCGAACAGGACGCGGGCCTCACGCTGGAAGCGGCCGAGGTGAACGTCAAATACCAGCTCAACGATCGCTGGAGTGTGGCCAGCGGCGTGCGCAACGACAAACGTGAAGACCTGCGCGCAGTGGTGCCGCTGACCCAGGAACAGGGCCAGCGCACCGATGCGGTGGTGCACGTGGGTTACGACCCCGCCGGTAAATGGAACGCCTGGGGCTTCGCGCAGGGGACCCTGTCGAAGGACGGCGACCGCCAGGACAACAACCGGCTGGGCGCCGGTGCCGCGATGCGCATCGGCGAGAAGCTGCGCGTGGAAGCGGAGGCTTCGGCCGGCGACCTGGGCCCGGGCGGACGGCTGGGCACCAGCTACCTGGTGTCCGACAAGACCAGCCTGTACCTCAACTACGCGCTGGAAAACGAGCGTGGCGACATCCTCAACGGCACCAATCTGAGCGGCCAGCGCGGCAGCCTGGTCTGGGGCGTGAAGCACCGGCTGGCGGACAGCAGCAGCGTCTATGCCGAAGAGCGCTACCAGGACGCCAACGAGTCCCATGGCCTCACCCATGCCGCCGGCATGTCGCTGAACCTGGACGATCACTGGACCCTGGGTGCGAACGCGGAGCTGGGCACGTTGCAGAACAGCGACACGGCGGCCGAGACCGATCGCCGCGCCGGCGGCGTGCGCGTGGCCTACAGCAACGGCTCGACCCAGGTCTCCAGCGGCATCGAATACCGTAATGACGACGGCGAACAGGCCGATGCCACGCACGTGGAACGCACCACCTGGCTGTTCCGCAACAACTTCAAGTTGCAGATGTCGGACGACTGGCGCCTGGTCGGCAAGCTCGACCACTCGATGAGCGACAGCTCGCAGGGCCAGTTCTACGACGGCAAGTTCACCGAGGGCGTGGTCGGCTTCGGCTACCGCCCGGTGCTCAACAACCGTTTGAACGCGCTGGCTAAGTACACGTACTTCTACAACGTGCCCACCACGGACCAGGTGGCGCTCGACGGCACGGCGGCGCAATTCATCCAGAAGAGCCACATCGCTTCGGTGGATGCCACCTTTGAGCTGAATCCGTCGTGGTCGGTGGGCGGCAAGTACGCCTACCGCCTGGGGTCGGTGAGCCTGGACCGCGAGAACCCCGAGTTCTTCGACAACCGCGCGCAGTTGCTCATCGTGCGCACCGACGTGCGCGTGTTCGACAAGTGGGAAGGCCTGGTGGAGGCCCGCAGGCTGCAACTGCCGGACCTCGACGAATCCCGCAGCGGCATGCTGCTGGGCGTGTACCGCTACTTCGGCGAGCACGTGAAGGCCGGCGTGGGCTACAACTTCACCGACTTCTCGGAGAACCTCACCGACCTGAGCTACCGTCACCAGGGCGTGTTCGTGAACGTCGTCGGCGCGTTGTAGCGCCGGTAAACGCTGGGGAGCCGCGGGTCGGTGCGGCTCCCTTTGCGACTCGGAATGGAGGCCATTCCGGGGAAGGCGATTCGCGCGGTGTAACCTATCAGGCCGTCCTTCCCACGGCTGACGATAGTTCCCGATGACCGAAATCGCGCGCAATGGAGATCAGGACAAATCCTCGAGGGGTGGGGATTTGTCGCGCTATTCGGCCTCTTTGCGCCTGTCCGTTGCGCCGATGATGGACTGGACGGATTCGCATTGCCGCGCGTTCCACCGCGTGCTGGCACCGCATGCGCGTCTGTACACCGAGATGGTGCATGCCAATGCGGTGATCCACGGCGACCGCGCGAAATTGCTGGCGATGGATCCCGGCGAGCATCCCGTCGCCCTGCAATTGGGCGGGAGCGAGCCCGAATTGCTTGCGCAGGCGGCGCGAATCGGCGCCGACGCGGGTTTCGACGAGATCAACCTCAATTGCGGCTGCCCGTCCGATCGGGTCCAGGCGGGACGATTCGGCGCCTGCCTGATGCGGGAACCGGCGCTGGTCGCCGCAAGCGTGGCGGCGATGGTCGCCGCCTGCGACGTCCCGGTGACCGTGAAATGCCGGCTCGGCGTGGACGACGACCACGACTGGGATCGCTTCTTGCATTTCATCGACAGCGTCGCCGCCGCCGGCTGCCGCATGTTCGTCGTCCACGCGCGCAATGCCTGGCTGCAGGGCCTGTCGCCCAAGGAAAACCGCGAAGTCCCGCCGCTGCGTTACGACTGGGCGTACCGCTTGAAGCAGGAGCGCCCGCAGCTGCAGGTGATCGTCAATGGCGGGATCGCCACCCCGGCCGAAGCCGCGCAGCATCTGGAGCACGCCGACGGCGCCATGCTGGGGCGCGCCGCCTATCACGATCCCTACCTGCTGCATCGGCTCGACGTGGCCTGGTTCGGCGGCTCGGTGCGCACTCGCGCTGAATTGCTGCGCGCCTATCGCCCTTATGTCGAGCAGCAGCTGGCACGCGGCGTGTTTCTCAAACACATCACCCGCCACATCCTCGGGTTGTTCGCCGGCGAGCGCGGCGGCCGCGCGTTCCGCCAGGTGCTGAGCGAGGGCGCGCACAAGCCCGGCGCGGACTGGTCGCTGGTCGAACAGGCCCTGGCGCTGACCGAATCGTTCGCCGCCGCTGAAGCCTGAGGCCTCGTTCCATGCTGACCCGCGATACGGACGCCTTCCTCACCTTTGCGCGCGGCTGCGCCGCCGATTTCGGCCCGGCCACCGCGCGTGGTGCATTCCTGGTCGCGCCGGAGGGTTTCGCGCTCGCCGAGCAATCGGCGCAGGACAACCGCTACATGGCCGGCGCTGCCGACTACGACGCCGCGCGCGCCTTCGCGCAGCACCGCGAGCTGCAGCGGGCGTTTTCGACGGTACTGCCGACGGTCTGCTTCGCCGGGCGCGCCGATACACCGGATGCGCTGTTTCCCAACAACGTGTTCGCGACGGCCGCGGGGCGCTACATCGTCGGCCGCATGCGCCACGAAGTGCGTCAGCGCGAGGCGGCGCGCGACGACATCCGGGGCTTTTTCGCCGGCGTGCTCGATTACGCCGAGATCGACCTGTCGACGCAGGAGCATGCGTGCGAGCTCACCGGCGCGCTGGTGATCGATCGCGCGCGGGGATTGGGTTTCTGCGGACTGTCCGAGCGCTGCGACGAAGAGGGTGCGCGCCTGCTGCACGAGGCCTTCGGCCTGCGGGCGACCCTGCTGTTCGATCTGGCGCCGGGCGAATACCACACCAACGTGGTGCTGGCCGTGCTCGCCGGGCGCGCCGCCATCGTCTGCCCGCGCGGGTTCGCCGATGCGCGGACGGTGGCCGCCGTTGCTTCGCTGTACGCGCCGCATGTCGCGATCTGCAGCGAAGCCGAACATGCGGCCTTCGTTGGCAATGCCATCGCCCTGAGCTCCGATCGGGTCTGGATGAGTGCCGAAGCGGGGCGGGCACTGAGCCCCGGGAACCGTGAGCTGCTTCGTGCTGCCGGCTTCGAGGTGGCGACGGTGCAGCTCGACGCCATCGAGGCCGCAGGCGGGTCTTTGCGCTGCTGCGTGGGCGAGATCTTCTGAGCGCAGCGTGCCGAGGGCTGAACCACGACCGCGCTGTGAAGAAAAAGTTCAGACCGGATTCACTGCTTCGTTCCAAGAATGCAGACTCGTCGTTCGTCCACGGGCATCACGCCCCACCGAGTGCCCCGTTCGAGAGCCATGTCCCGTTCCGCTTTTTCCCTCGCGTCCTTGCTGCTTGCCGTTGCCCTGGGGGTGTCGGCCGGATCGGCTGCGGCCCAGAACCTGGGCGGCCTGCTGGACCGCGCTGGCTTGGGGCGCGACGCGGGCCGCGACGGCGGCGACCAGGATCGCGCTGACCGGCGCCTCGAGGACCGTCACGACCGGGGCGAGGACCATCGCGCGCTTTCCGATGCCGTCCGCCGCGTCGAACGGCGTACCGGCGGCCAGGTGCTCAGCGCCGAGCGCGTGCCGTTCGACGGCCGTAACGTCAATCGGGTCAAGGTCATCGACTCCAGCGGCCGGGTCCGCGTCTATATGGACGACCCGCAGGGCCAGGGCCAGCGCGAACAGCGTCCCCGCCAGGACGACAACGACGACTGAGCCGGTCGTTTGCTCGTGTTCGCCCCGCATTCACGAAACTGAACACAGGCAGGGTGCATGGCGCCTCTACACGCGCCGCCGACAACCTGAACGACTAACCTGAATGCACCCGGCCAATGACGGCCGCACTGCTGAAGGAGTCCGCCATGCGCATTCTTCTGGTCGAGGACGAAGCCCCTCTGCGCGAAACCCTGGCCGCGCGCCTGAAGCGCGAAGGCTTCGCCGTCGACGCCGCACAGGACGGCGAAGAAGGCCTGTACATGGGCCGCGAGGTGCCGTTCGACCTCGGCATCATCGACCTGGGCCTGCCCAAGATGTCCGGCATGGACCTGATCAAGGCCCTGCGCGAGGAGGGCAAGAAATTCCCGGTGCTGATCCTGACCGCCCGTTCGAGCTGGCAGGACAAGGTCGAAGGCCTCAAGCAGGGCGCCGACGACTACCTGGTCAAGCCCTTCCACGTCGAGGAGCTGCTGGCGCGCATCAATGCCCTGGTCCGCCGCGCCGCCGGCTGGAGCAAGCCCTCGCTCGAATGCGGTCCGGTGACCCTGGACCTGGCCGCGCAGACGGTCAGCGTCGGCGGCGGCAACGTCGACCTCACCAGCTACGAATACAAGGTGCTCGAGTACCTGATGATGCATGCCGGCGAGCTGGTCTCGAAGGCCGACCTCACCGAGCATATCTACCAGCAGGATTTCGACCGCGATTCCAACGTGCTGGAGGTCTTCATCGGCCGCCTGCGCAAGAAGCTCGATCCGGACGGTTCGCTCAAGCCGATCGAAACGGTGCGTGGCCGCGGCTACCGCTTCGCCATCCCGCGGAGCGGCGATTGACCCAGGCGCGTCCGCGGCGCGACGCGGCGACCGACGACCACGTCGGATTTCCGCACAGCGCTGATCGCAAGCGACGCGCGCTCTTTGTACGCTGGCGGCCGATGACACTCCCGGCCGCCAGCTCTCCTCTTTTCTATGGTGCGATGCCATGAGCTGGCGGCAGCCGCGCTCATTGCAGATCCGCCAGCTGCTGGCGGCCAGCCTGGGCCTGATCGCCTTCCTCGCGCTGGCCGGCTACGCGCTGGACCGCGCCTTCCTGCAGACGGCCAAGGACAATCTGCGCCAGCGCCTGGAGAACTACGCGCTGGCGTACGCGGACAAGAGCGACTTCGCGCGCAATGGCGAATTCATCCAGCCGTACGACCCGATCGATCCGCGCTTCGAACGGCCCGGCAGTGGCCTGTACGCCGAAGTCGTGTTGCCCAAGGCGCACTGGGATTCGCATTCGGCGCAGGGCCCGGTGCTGCCGGCGTCGCAGATGTTGAACCCCAACGAAGAGAGTTTCGTAGGCCCGCTGCCGATGACCCAGATCAGCGGCGCGAAGGCCGAGGTGTTCCGCTACGGTCGCGGTTTCATCTGGAGCGCCGAGGGCGACGCGCGCGCGGAGTTTCCGTACACGATCTATATCCTCGAGGACACCACGGCGCTGAGCCAGCAGGTGGCGGTGTTCCGCGCGGCGCTGTGGCGTTACCTCGGCGGCGCCGGCCTGATCCTGATGCTGCTGCAGACGGTGATTCTGCGCTGGAGCCTGCGGCCGCTGCGCAACGTCATCCACGAACTCAAGCGCGTCCAGCGCGGCCTGGCCTCGCGCATGAGCGAACGCCATCCGCGCGAACTCGAACCGCTGACGGAAAGCATCAACGCCTTCATCGAAAGCGAGCGCGAGAACCTCGATCGTCAGCGCAACACGCTGGCCGACCTCGCGCATAGCCTGAAGACACCGCTCGCGGTGCTGCGCGCGCGTCTGGATCATCCCGGTCCAGAAGGGGAATTGCGCGAAGAAATCGACGTGCAACTGCGGCGCATGAACGACATGGTCTCGTACCAGTTGGCGCGCGCTGCGCGCTCCGGCCATCAACTGTTCGCCGCGCCGATCGCGATCGAGCCGCATGCCGAGCAGATCGTGAAGGGGCTGGAGAAGGTGTATGCGGGCAAGGGCGTGCTGTGCGAATTCGACATCGCCCCTGGCACGCAGTTCTTCGGTGAGCCTGGCGACTTGCAGGAGCTGCTCGGCAATCTGCTGGAAAACGCCTTCAAGTGGGCGCGCTCGCGCGTCCTGTTGACCGTGCAGCCGGGCGAGCAGGAACCGAACCGGCGTCCGGGCTTGCTGGTGGCGGTCGACGACGACGGCCCCGGCATCCCGCCGGAAAAAGTCGCGCTGATCCTGCAGCGCGGCGTGCGCGGCGACGAGCGTGTGCAGGGTCATGGCATCGGCCTGGCGATCGTGCAGGATCTGGTGCGCAGCTATCGCGGCACCTTGGAAGTGCTGGCCTCGGAAGAACTAGGTGGCGCGAGGTTCGAGGCGCGGTTGCCGCCTGGGTTGTGAGCGCCGCTCAGGCAACGTACTTCTCAGGCAAGCGGCGACGGACCGTAGAAGCGTTCGAGATGCGCGGCGACCTTGGGCATTTCCGCGCGTAGCAGGTGCGGATCGCTGAAGTGGTACTCGCTGACGACGGCGAAGAATTCTTCCGGCGCTTCGGCCGCATAGCCGTCGATGGCGGTTTCGCGTTCCGCATCGACGGCCTCCGCCAACGCGTCGTAGGCCTGTTGGAAATCGCGTGCCCAGCCGCGTTGCCACGCGCCGGGCAAGGGCGGAGTGCCATCCAGTTCGCCGTCGAGCACGTCGATCTTGTGCGCCATTTCATGCACCGCGACGCAGAACCCGGCGCGTGGATCTTCGCAGTCGGCGACCACGTCGGCCCAGGACAGGATCAGCGGCCCCATGTCCCATGATTCGCCGATGAGCTGGTCTTCCCACTCGTGCAGCACGCCGGCGGCATCGACGTGCGTGCGGTTCACCCGGAATGCTTCGGGATAAACGATCAACTGCGACCAGCCGCGCAGGCCGGTTTCGCCGAACTCGAGCAAGGGCAGGCAGCACGCGGCGGCCAGCACGCCGCGATCACGTGCGTCGAGCGCGAGGTCGCCGATCGGGGTGATGGTCTTTTCGTGCAGAAAGCGTGCGGTCAATTGCGCAAGCCGGGTGTCGCGCGCGGCGTCCAGGGCCGCGGCCCACGGCAATGCCGCGCGGATGTCGCGCCAAAGATCGGGTTCTATCGGTTGCGGCCCGCGGCCGAATAGCCAGCGCAGCAAGGTGACGAAGCTGGCTTAGCGGAACATGCCCGGAAGGAACCGGTGCCAGCGCGGCGAGGGCAGGCGGACATCGTCACCACCGCCACCCGTGCTGACCGGTGCGGCCGCCTTGGTCTTCTTGACCGGCAGCGCCATCGACGCCGGGTCGCGATCCGGCGAACGCGTCACGGCCGTCTGCGTCCGCGTCGGGCAACTGCCGCCGTCGGCGTCGCTGAGCTTGCTTTCGCGTGCGGCCACGCTCGCGCTGGTGAGGGCGATGAGCAGGCAGACGGCTATGCGGCGCATGGAAGTCCTCTCCCGGATCTCGGGAACGGGCGGACTATAACCCACCGGGATCGCCCAGGGAGTTGCATTCGTCGGGCGGCTCGTGATGCGCTGCAGCAGCGGGCGGCTCCCGCCATAATCCGCGGATGGACGATCGCGCCCTGCTCGAACAGCTGATCCGTGGCCCCGCCAGTGGCGACGCCCTGGCCAAGGCCGCGGGCCAGAGCCGGACCGCGGTGTGGAAGCGGATCGAAAGCCTGCGCCAGGCCGGCGTGGACATCGTCGCCCAGGCCGGCCGCGGCTATGCGCTGGCTCAGCCGCTCGATCTGCTCGACCCGGGCGCGATCCGCCAGGGGCTTCCCCCGAACGTGGCCGCCGGACTGGCGAGCCTGGAAGTCGCCTGGAGCATCGATTCGACCAATAGCGAGCTGCTGCGGCGGCCAGCGATGCCTGGCGTCGAGGTGCTCCTGGCCGAACGGCAAACCGGTGGGCGGGGGCGCCGGGGCCGGGTCTGGGCTTCGCCTCTGGCTGCGCATCTGTACCTGTCGCTGGCCCGCGGCTTCGGCGGCGGACTGGCCCGCCTGGGCGGATTGAGCCTCGTCGCGGGCGTGGCGGCGGCGGAGGCGTTGCAGTCGCTCGGCTTCGACGCGGTCCGCCTGAAATGGCCGAACGATGTGGTCGTGCTGGAATCCGGGGGACTGCGCAAACTCGGTGGCCTGCTGATCGAAGGCAGCGGCGAGCACGCCGGTCCCGCCCGGGCGGTCATCGGATTGGGGCTCAACGTGCGCATGCCTGCGGGCGCTGCCTCCGCTATCGATCAACCGTGGTGCGATCTGGCCGACCTCTCACGCCAGGCCTCACAAGCGCTGCCCGATCGCAACGTGCTCGCCGCCGCCGTCCTCGGCCGCCTGTTGCCGGCGCTCGATCTGTTCGATGCCGAAGGCCTCGCTCCGTTCCTGCCGCGCTATGCCGCGCTCGATGCGCTGGCCGGCGAAGCCGTGTTGCTGCATTCGGCGAGCGCCACCCAGGCGGGCACGGCGCTCGGGGTGGCCGATGACGGCGCCTTGCGTTTGCGCCTGGAAGACGGCCGCGAGCAGCGCGTGTATGCCGGTGAAGTCAGCATCCGCCGGGTAGCCGCGGCATGAGCGTGTGGCTGTTCGACCTCGGCAACACCCGGCTGAAGTGCGCGCCCCTCATCGATGGGCGCATCGGCGACGTCGTCGTGCTGCCGCATCGCGAAGCCGACCTGCCGGCCGCGCTGGCCCAGTCACTGCCCGCGCGCTTCGATGCCGCCCACGTCGCCAGTGTCGCCAATGAGGCCCTGCGCGTCGCGCTGCTGGAGGCGCTGACGCGCCACACGCGACGGATCTCGCTCGCCCGCACGCAACCGACGTTCGCGGGCCTGCGCATCGCTTATGCGCAGCCGGGCAAGTTGGGCGTCGATCGATTCCTGGCGATGCTCGGTGCGCATGCGCGCTGCAAGGAGCCTGTCGTGCTGTGCGGCGTCGGGACAGCGCTGACGGTCGATCTGATCGACGCGAACGGACAACACCTGGGCGGGCGCATCGCGCCGTCGCCGACGCTGATGCGTGAAGCGCTGCACGAGCGCGCGCCCCATCTTCCCGTGGCGGGCGGCGACAACGTCGACTTCGCCGCCGATACCGAGGATGCGCTGGCGTCCGGTTGCGAAGGCGCCGCCCTCGCTTTGATCGAGGCCAGCGTCGCCGCCGCTCAACACCAACTGGGCGTGACGCCGCGACTGCTCCTGCACGGCGGTGGCGTCGAGGGCCTGGCCGCACGACTGCCGAACGCGACGCAGGTGCCGACCCTGGTGCTCGACGGATTGGCGATTTGGGCCGGCGTCGATTCCACGGGATAGAAGCTTCCCCCTAGAATCGATCCATGCTCGTACGCGCGCTCATCGTTCTCCTGCTGATTCTCAACGCCGGTGCCGCCGCATGGTGGATCGCGCATGATCCTGCGCCGGCGCGGGCGGCCACGCCTGCGTCGCCAGGCATCGCGCGCCTGCAACTGGTGAGCGAGCGCGCCGCCGTTGCGCCTCCCGCGCCTCTCGCGGCTGCCGCGCCGGCTGCGACTACCCCGCCCGCCGAGCCGCCACCGGCGACTGCGCAGGCGGCGCCGACGCGGGAGTGCTACAGCTTCGGTCCGTTCGCGACCCGTGATGCGGGCACCGCGGCTTCAACCCGGCTGCAAGCGCTCGTGCAGTCGCTGACGCTGCGCGAGCAGGCCGCGGCGGCGTCGACGGCGCGTGGCTGGCGTGTGTACTTGCCGCCGTTGCCATCGCTGGAACAGGCGCAGGCCATCGCCGACCGTATCGCCGCCGCGGGCTTCAGCGATTTCCTGGTCGTGCGCGAAGGCGCCGAAGCCAATTCGATCGCACTGGGCCGCTATGCCGGCGAGCAGGCGGCGAAGAAGCGTGCCGACGCCCTCAACGCGGCCGGTTTCGCGGCGCAGGCGGAGGCGTTGGGCGGAGCGGAGCGTGCGTTCTGGCTCGATGCGATCGCCGATGCCAGCTTCGACGCGCGCCGCGCCCAGGCGCTGGTGTCGGCGGCCCAGCACCGGCGCATCGACTGTCCGGCGGCGCGCTGATCCCATTCCGATTCTCCGAACCCGCCGATTCTCCGAGCCCGAGCCGCCGACCGAAGTCGCGGCGCGGCAAGCTAGAATGCGCGCCTCGGCCCTGCGGGCCGTAACAGCCACGCCGGCTTAGCTCAGTTGGTAGAGCAACCGCCTTGTAAGCGGTAGGTCGTCAGTTCGATTCTGACAGCCGGCACCAGACGGACCGGGTGCATGAGCCGAACTTTTCCTCCTGTTTCCCTGATCGGGGCACCGACCGACATCGGCGCTGGCCATCTGGGAGCGCGCATGGGTCCGGAGGCGCTGCGCATCGCCGGGCTGCATCAGGCGCTGGCCGCGCGCGGTATCGATGTCGTCGACCGCGGCAATCTCGATGGCCCGCGCAATCCGTGGCAGCCGCCCACCGAGGGCTACCGCCATCTGCCCGAAGTCACCGCCTGGAACCACGCGGTGATGGACGCCGTACTCGCCGAACTGCGCGGCGGCCGCATGCCGGTCCTGCTCGGTGGCGATCACTGCCTGGGCCTGGGTTCGATCACCGCGGTGGCGCAGTACTGCCGCGAGACCGGCAAGAAGCTGCGTGTGTTGTGGCTCGACGCGCATGCCGACTTCAATACCAGCGACGTCACGCCTTCCGGCAATGTCCATGGCATGCCGGTGGCCTGCCTGTGCGGACTCGGCCCGCGAGAGCTCACGCATCTGGGCGGATCCGCGCCCGCGATCGACCCGGAGGTGATCCGCCAGATCGGCATCCGCTCCGTCGACGAAGGCGAGAAGCGGCTGGTGAAGGAGCACGGCCTCGACGTGTACGACATGCGCTACATCGACGAGGTCGGCATGAAGCGCGCGATGGAGGAGGCGCTCGACGGCCTCGATGAAAACACCCATCTGCACGTCAGCTTCGACGTCGACTTCCTCGATCCCTCGATCGCGCCCGGCGTGGGCACGACGGTGCCAGGCGGTCCTAGTTATCGCGAGGCGCAGCTGGTGATGGAAATGATCGCCGACAGCGGACGCCTGGCATCGCTGGACATCATGGAACTCAATCCGGTCATCGACACGCGCAACCTCACCGCGGAAGTCGCCGTGGACCTGGTGGAAAGCCTGTTCGGCAAGTCGACGCTGATGCGCGACTGAGCGCCTGAACGGAGGCCCGGGGCCGCGTGTGGGGACTCTTGCGCCCTTCATCCGGCCATCACACCATTCGCAGCGCGCGGCTCGTCCGCATCCATATTTCCTGTTGGGAGAAATCGAATGAAGCGTGTGATGGCCATGGCCCTGCTGGCCCTGTTCTCGATGACCGTCCTGTCGGCCTGCAACACCATGGAAGGCCTGGGCAAGGACGTGAAGAAGCTGGGTGAGAAGGTCGAAGACAAGGCCAGCCGCTGAGCCAGCGGGCGTGTCCTGAAAGGCCGGAGCGATCCCGGCCTTTTTCTTTTGCGGGGCGGTTTTGGCAGCCTTCCGGAAGCTGAACAGCTCCGATTCCAGCGGGCACTTCTGCACAGGAAGTTCATGCCTCCCCGCGTTAGATGCGGGTGCGGACGAGGCGAGGGCCAAGTCCCACGGTCGAATTCCCCGACATCCGAAGGAGACAAGCTATGAAGCGTCTGATTTCCCTGCTGCTGCTGGTCGCGTTCTCGTCCGGTTTCCTGACTGCGTGCAACACCATGGCCGGTGCCGGCAAGGACGTACAGAAGGTCGGTGAGAAAGTCGAAGACAAGGCCGAGGACTGCAAGGACGCCAAGTGCTGATCGCGGCGACGAGACATGCCGATACAGGTATGCAAAAAAGGCCGGAGCAATCCGGCCTTTTTTGTGGCCGCGCGCTGCAAGCCATGCGTGGCCCGCGGTTTTGCCGATTCATCCGCATGCAGAACCGGCCGCTAACGCGACCGTGATCTCTGCCGAACATGGCCGCTTGCAAGCTGTCCGGGCATCGCCTTCGCGATGCGCAATCTCCCCACGAGGAATCAGGCAATGAACAAAGACGTCATCCAGGGAAAGTGGACGCAGCTGAAGGGTCAGATCCAGGCGCGTTGGGGCGACCTGACCGACGACGTATTCGATATCAGGGAAGGCAATACGGAATACCTGGCAGGCAAGTTGCAGGAACGCTATGGCTGGGACCGCGAACGCGCGGAACGTGAAGTCAACGACTTCGTCCGGTCGCTGCATTGATACACGCGGGTCTCTAGCCCTTAAGGCAGCAGAGACGAAATGAGACGGATGGAAACGGGCCGCAAGCGGCCCGTTTCCTTGTCTGCGCCCATGACAGCGTCGTTCGAACTCAACGCGGAGGATCCGCAACGAATCCGCCAGGAAACGCGTCCGGCTCCACCGCCTGCCAACGATAGTCCGGTCGGCGCGGCAGCACGCCGCGTGCGACCAGGGTGCGGTAATCGTCGTAGCGCAACTGCGTCACCTGCGCCGGCGCACGCGTGGCGCGCTCGAAGCCGGTGCGCGATGCCGGCGCCCATTCGCGTTCGCCGTGGCCGGTGCCCAGCGTCTGCGCAGCGGCTTCGCGCTCTGCGCGGGCTTCGGCGGCCGGCGCCGCGGCATCGGCCGCCTTGGCCGCCTGCGCGCGATCGCGGGCGGCGGAAGCGTCACGACGCCAGATCGGGCCCGGTTCGTAGGGACGTTCGTAGTAGACCGGTCGCGCCTCTTCGAACACGGCGATGCCGATCACGCCGACGTTGTCGGGACGCCCCGTGCGTGCGGCATAACTGTCCGGCAGGTCGGTGAAGACGAATTGCGCGACGTCGTCGAGCGATTTGCGCCAGCCGTTTATTTCCGCGCTTTCCCAAGGCTCCAGCACATAGCCGGCCTGCGAGGGATGCGCGGTCTGGCCGGTCACCGCATTGACCCCGTCGATCGACAGCACGACCAGGACGCGGCCACCGGTAGTGTTGGTGAGGCGCACGGCGTAACGATGGCCGGGTTCGCCCTCGATCCAGTCCTGCCCGCGATGGCGGATGGAGGTGAGCCAGTCGCCGCGGTCGCGGTCGACGACGCCGACATCGACCAGGGGGCGGGCCTGCACCGAGGTGCAGGCGACGAGGGCGAAGCACAGGGCGGCAGTGGCGAGGCGGCGGAACATGGCGCGGTCTCCGGGTGTGGTAGCCGGGCAAACGCCGCGGCGGCGCGAACGGGGTTTCCGCGCCGTTCCATCCGGCGCCGCGGATATCAGCGGTTAAACTGCCGTTCCGCTACACGAACCCGCTCCGCATGTCCCGCACCCGTGTCCTCACCGGCATCACCACCTCCGGTACTCCCCATCTGGGCAACTATGTCGGCGCGATCCGGCCGGCGATCGCCGCCAGCCGCGATCCGCAGGTGGAGAGCTACTACTTCCTCGCCGACTACCACGCCCTGGTCAAAATCACCGACCCGGCGCGCGTGCAACGTTCGACCCTGGAAATCGCCGCCACGTGGCTGGCCTGCGGACTCGATCCGAAGTCGGTGTGGTTCTATCGCCAGAGCGACATCCCCGAGATTCCCGAGCTGACCTGGTTCCTGAGCTGCGTCGCGAGCAAGGGCATTCTCAACCGCGCCCATGCCTACAAGGCTTCGGTCGACAAGAACCGCGCCGAAGGCGTCGACGACGATGCGGCGATCACCGCCGGCTTGTTTATGTATCCGGTGCTGATGTCCGCGGACATCCTGCTGTTCAACGCGCACAAGGTGCCGGTCGGTCGCGACCAGGTGCAACACATCGAGATGGCGCGCGACTTCGGCCAGCGCTTCAATCATCTCTATGGCGAGCACTTCACCTTGCCGGAAGTGGTGATCGAGGAGCACGTCGCGACGCTGCCAGGCCTGGATGGCCGCAAGATGAGCAAGAGTTACGACAACACCATCCCGCTGTTCGTGCCGCGCGAGCAGCTGCGCAAGCTGATCGCCGGCATCGTCACCGATTCGCGCGCGCCCGGCGAAGCGAAGGACACCGAAAACTCCAACGTCTTCCAGTTGTACCAGGCCTTCGCCTCCGCGGAAGAAACCGCGGCGATGCGCCAGGCCTACGCGGAAGGCATCGGCTGGGGCGATGCCAAGCAGAAGCTGTTCGAACGGATCGATGCCGAAGTCGCGCCGATGCGCGAGCAATACGAGACGCTGATGGCGAAGCCCGCCGATATCGAGGCGACCCTGCGCGAAGGCGCCGCGCGCCTGCGCGCACGCCACGCAACCCCGTTGCTGGCGCGCCTGCGCGAAGCGGTGGGCCTGCGCGATCTCTCCAGCGGCGCATCCGCGCCAAGCGCCGCGAAGAAGGAAAAGGCCGCACTGCCGACGTTCAAGCAATACCGCGAAGCCGACGGTCGCTTCTATTTCAAGTTCGTCGACGGCGAACGCGTGCTCGTGCAGAGCGTCGGCTTCGCTTCGCCGAAGGACGCAGGGCAGCTGATCGCGCGCCTCAAGCAGGAGGGCGGCTCGGCGCTGCGCCACGCCGAGGCCGGTTCGCTGTTCCTGGGCGAGGCGCTGTTCGGACACCTGCACGAGGCGACCGAACTGACCGAGGTCGTCGAAGCGCTCGCGCAATTGCTGGAAGAGGCCTAGGTCGCTCACCCCCGTTCGGGGAGGGGCGTTGCATAAATCGCCGGTGAAAGCCGCGGGTCGAAATCGCGGGGCAGGGCGGGGGACGACTTGACGCATCCCGTCCGCAGCGCAATCGTGATGCGCCATGGTTCTCAATGCACCGGTGCAGGCAGACGACAGGGAGGCCGCACGGCAGGCGGCGCTGGACGCGTATGCCATCCTCGACAGCGGCCCCGAGCAGGCGTTCGACGACATCGTGCGCCTGGCGGTGATGCTGTGCGGCGTGACCGCGGCATCCATTTCCCTGATCGACCGCGATCGGGTGTGGTTCAAGGCGCAGATCGGCGTCGACCAGTCGCAGGTGCCGCGCGAACTGTCGCTGTGCAATCACGCCATCGATCAGCCGCATCGCACCCTGGTCATCGCCGACCTCGACATCGATCCGATTCCCGCCGCCAAGCGTCGCCGCCTGAGCGGGAAGCCGCCGCGCTTCTATGCCGGCGTGCCGCTTTTAAGTCCCGATGGCTATCCGCTGGGCACGCTGAGCGTCGCCGACGTCGAACCGCACCAGCTCACCGCTGCACAAGTGGAAGGGCTGGAGTTGCTCGCGCGGCAGACCCAGCACTTGTTCGAACTGCGCCGGTTCATGCTCGAACAGGGGCAGTTGCTGAGTGCGCGCGAAGCTGCGGCGCAATCCGCCGAGCAGGCGCGCGCCGAACTGCAGCGCCGCCATGAGGAGCTCCTGCGGACCGCCACCCGCGATCCGCTGACCGGCCTGCTCAATCGTGCGGCGATGGAGGAAATGCTGCAGGAGACGCTCAAGCGCGATCCGTCGGAACGCGTCGCCTACTGCCTGCTGCTGCTCGACATCGACCACTTCAAGCTGGTCAACGACATGCATGGCCACCTCGCGGGCGACCACGCCCTGCGCGCGATCGCGGATGCCGTGACCGCGTCCATACGCAAGAGCGACATGGCGGTCCGTTTCGGCGGCGAGGAAATTCTGGTGTATCTGCCCGGCACGGCCTTGGACGGCGCCGCGGAAGTGGCCTACCGCATCCGCGAGCAGGTGTCGCGGGCGCCGTTGCCGTTCGCGATCACGGTATCGATCGGCATCGCGGCGGGCGACCCGATGCGCGATCGGCCCGATCAGACCTTCGATCGTGCCGACCAGGCGCTCTATCGCGCCAAGGCCGGTGGCCGCGACCGTGTCGTCATCGACGACACGCCGCTATTCACGAGCATCGACTCGCCCTAGGCCCATTCCTTCGGCGGCGCGCCCTGTTCCGGATGCTTCATCCGCACCACGCAGAAGCGGTGGCCGGTCGGCGCTTCCATCACCCACCAGCGCTTGATGAAGGCGATCTTCTTCGCGCCCAGCTGTTCGAGTCGGGCTGCTTCGGCGTCGATGTCGTCGGCCTCGATGTCCAGGTGCACGCGCGAGGGATGATCCACTTTCTGCACTTCGATGTGCAGATCGCCGGGCGTGTCGCCGAACTGCTGGTATTGCGCGGTTTCGTCGCCCGCGTCGCGGTCGGCGATGCTTACCCCGAGCGCCTGGCTCCAAAAGTCGGCGGCGGCGTCGAGGTCGCCGGTGTTGCAGTCGATGATGAAACCGGCGAGTCGGCTACGGTGGGCCATGAGGCACCTCAGTTCGGCAACGACATATCGTCCAGCAGCGCCTTGAGGAAGCGCGCCGCTTCGCCGCCGGTGCAGGCGCGGTGGTCGAAGGTCAGCGAAATCGGCATGCGGCGATGCACTTCGATACCGCCGATCACGGCGACGACATCGTACGACAGCTTGCCGGCGCCGATGATCGTCACGCATGGCGGCACCACCACCGGCGTTGCGTAGCGGCCCGCGAACATGCCGAAGTTGGACAGCGAGATGGTGTAGCCGCTCAGCTCTGCCGGCGGGATGCTGCGGTCTTCGACCTGCGCGCGCAGCCGCTGGATCGCCGTGCGCACGCCGCCGCCGTCGAGCATGTCGGCGTTGCGCAGCGCGGGCACGAACAATCCGTCGTCGGTATCGACGGCGATGCCGATATCGACGTGCGGATGCAGCGTGCGAGTGAGGTTCTCGCCGTCGAACCAGGCGTTGAGCGCCGGCACCGTCTTGCACGCGGTCACGATCGCGCGCACCAGGCGCGCCGTGATGTCCTGCTTGCCGATCCAGGCGTGCAGGTCGGCATCGTCCACCAGCGTGGTCGGCACGACCTTGCTGTGCGCGTCGGCCATCACCCGCGCCATGTTGCGACGCACGCCCTTGAGCTGTTCGGGCTGGCCGGTGGCGGCTGCACCCGGGGGCTGCGTACGCATGGGCTTACCCGCTTGCGAGAGCGTGCTTCGCGCCGCCGGCGCCGCAGGCGCAGCGGCAGGGGCGGGCGCTGCGGCGCGGGCGGCCGGAGCCGCGGCGCCGATCTTCGCCGAACCGTCCGCGGCCGCGCGCTTCACGTCGTCCATCGTCACCACGCCATCCGCGCCGGTGGCGCGCACGCGCGCGATGTCGACGCCGAGCTTGCGCGCCTGCGCACGTACCGCGGGCATCGCCTTGACGCCGCCCACGGCGACCGCGGCTTCCGCGCGCACGGCATCGGAACTCTGCATCGCGCCAACCACGGTGCCGCTGTCTTCGCGCACGGCTTCGGTTTTGGTCTCCGGTTCCCGCGCTTTCGCCGGCGCGGCGGGTTCGTGCCCACCGTGGTGATGACCCGTGTCCTGGCCTTCCGCGCGCTGCGGCAGGCTCGGGTCGATTTCGAATTCCGCCAGCATCTTGCCGGTGACGATCACGTCGCCCGCACCGCCGGCGAGCTTGAGCACCTTGCCCGACACGGGCGAGGGCACATCGACCACCGCCTTGGCGGTTTCCATCGAGACCAGGTTGTCGTCCAGGCGGATGGTGTCGCCCACCTTCACGTACCACTCGACGATGGTCGCGTCGGGCAGGCCTTCGCCGAGATCGGGAAGCAGGAAGGTCTTCGTGTCGCTCATGCGGATGTCTCTCGTTCGGTTTCGATCGATTGCAGATGTTCGTCCGGCACCCAGCCGCAGCGACCATCCATGTTCTCGGCCCACCACCAGCCGCCGAGTTCGTCGTGCAGCGTGAGCTCGTCGCCGGCGTCCGCCTCGAGCTCCTCGGCAGAATAATCGCGCAAGGCTTCGGCGCGGCCATCGCCCAGCGGTTTTAGCCACGCGTGCGGGGCCCAGCCGGCGTTGCCGTCGGCCGTCGTGGTCCAGGCGAAGGCCGGCCACTGCGTGTCGTGTTCGCCCAGGCTTACGATGTCGCCGCAGGCGAAATGGATCGGCCGCGTGTATTGCGTGCGGTAGTCGCGGAAGACGCGGGCGCGCGTGGGAGTCATGCGTTCACACCCATACGTCGTTCCTGGCGGTGAGCTCGCCGCCGGCCTCGCCGGTGTTGACCACGCCGCGCGGTTCCACGAGCAGTACATGGCATTCGCCATCGGCGCGGGGGCAGTGCTCGACGCCGCGCGGGGCGACGATCATCTCGCCCTGCTGCAACACCACTTCGCGCTCGCGGAAACCCATGCGCAAGGTGCCGGCGATCACGATGAAGGTCTCGTCGGTATCCGCGTGCGAATGCCAGACGAATTCGCCCTGGATCTTGACCAGTTTGAATTGGTAGTCGTTCATCTCGGCGACCACCCGCGGCGACCAATGCTCGGCGAAACGGCCGAGCTTTTCCGCGAAGTTGATCGCCGAGGGCGTCATGCTCAGCCTGCAGCCAGCGTGCGCTTGGCGGCCGTCACGATCCGATCCACGCTCGGCAGGTACTTCATCTCCAGCCGGAACAGCGGGATATGCGTGTCGTAGCCGGTGACGCGTTCGACCGGCGCGAGCAGGTCGTACATCGATTCCTCCGCCAGGCGCGCGGCGATTTCCGCACCGAAGCCCGCGGTCTTGGGCGCTTCGTGCACGATCACGCAGCGGCCGGTGCGGCTCACCGATTCGGCGATCGTCGCGAAGTCGAGCGGACGCAGCGTGGCCACGTCGATGACTTCGGCGCTGATGCCTTCGGCGGCGAGCTTCTCGGCGGCCTCGAGCGTCTCCTTCACCTGCGCGCCCCAGGTCACCAGGGTCACGTCGGTACCGTCGCGCAGCACGTAGCACACGTCCAGCGGCAGCGCCTCGCCGTCGTCGGGCACGAGTTCCTTGTACTGGCGGTAGATGCGCTTGGGCTCGAAGAAGATCACCGGATCGGGATCGCGGATCGCCGCCAGCAGCAAGCCGTAGGCGCGCGCGGGCGAGGACGGCATGACCACGCGCAGGCCGGGCACGTTGGTGAAGATCGCTTCGTTGGCCTCGCTGTGATGTTCCGGTGCGCGGATGCCGCCACCCCACGGCACGCGCAGCACCATCGGGCAGTGCAGGCGGCCGCGCGTGCGGTAGCGCATGCGTGCGGCGTGGCAGACGATGAAGTCGACCATGGGGTACATGAAACCGTCGAACTGCGATTCGGCGACCGGCTTCATCCCTTGCGAGGCCATGCCGACGGTGAGGCCGGCGATGGTGGTTTCGTCCAGCGGCGTATCGAGCACGCGCTCGGGGCCGAAGGTCTGCTGCAGGCCGGCGGTGGCGCGGAACACGCCGCCGTTGACGCCGACGTCTTCGCCGAGCACGACTACCGCGTCGTCGTTGCGCATCTCGTAGGCCAAAGCCTGGGTGATCGCTTCGATCAGCGTGATGGGCGTGGACGTGGCGGCAGCGGTATCGATCTTGGGCATGGTGTCGGCCTTGTTCACGCGCGGCCCTCCAGCGCAAGCGCCGCCGCGCGTTGTTCCAGCAGGTCCGGCGGCGGATCGGCGTAGAGGTAATCGAACATCGCCTCGACCGGTTGCACCGGCGTGTTGAGGTAGGCGTTGATCTCCTCGTCGACGCGCTTGCCGCATTCGTCGGCCCAGGCTTTTTCTTCGTCCTCGCTCCACACGCCCTGGGCGATGAGGAAGGTGCGCAGGCGCGGCAGCGGATCGCGTGTCCAGGCGGCCTTCACTTCCTCGTCGGCGCGGTAGCGGCGTGCGTCGTCGGCGGTAGTGTGGTCGTGCAGGCGGTAGGTGAGGAATTCGATCACGCTGCCGCCTTCGCCGTTGCGCGCGCGCTCGGTGGCGCGGCGCATGCCTTCCATCACCGCGAACAGATCGTTGCCGTCGACCTGCAGGCAGTACAGCCCGCCGGCCAGGCCCTTCTGTGCCAGCGTCGCCGCGCCGGTCTGCGCCGAACGCGGCACCGAGATCGCCCAGCCGTTGTTCACCACGCACAGCACCAGCGGTGCGGTGTAGGCGCCGGCGGAGTTCAGCGCGGCGTAGAAGTCGGTCTTCGAGGAGCCGCCGTCGCCGCAGCAGGCCACCGCGATGCGGTCCTGCTTGCGCAGCTTGAACGACAGCGCCGCGCCCGCGGCCATCAGGCACTGCGTCGAAATCGGCACGCACCACGGATAGTCGTGCTTGGGCCCGGAGAAGTCGTTGCCGCGTTCGTCGCCGCCCCAATACAGCAGGACTTCGCGCGGCATTACCCCGCGCATGAACTGCGCGCCGTATTCGCGATAGCTCGGCGCGAACACGTCTTCCGGCCGCAGCGAGGCGCCGATGCCGACGTGGGTCGCTTCGTGGCCCAGGCTGGAGGCATAAGTGCCGAGCTTGCCGGTGCGTTGCAGGGCGATCGCCTTGGTGTCGAACACGCGCACGAACAGCATCTGCTTGAACAGTGGCAGCAGGGCCTTGGGGTCGCGGAAGGCGGGCGGCAGCTCGGCGACGAGCTTGCCGTCGGCTCCGAGGTATTGCAGGTATTCGATCTGATAGGTGGCGGCGATCGTCATTCGCTGGTCCTTGGCCGGCTCACGATGTTTAGCCGTCGGATGATACCCGGCGCGTGTAAACAGCCCGTTGCGCAATGCGGCAAGACGGGGCCGGATGTACGGCGCCATAAACAGAAAGCGCGGCCGGAGCCGCGCTTTCTGCACTTGCCTTTTCGCAGCGCCTGCGTCAGCGGCCGCCGATACCGACGATGCGGTTCCGGTAGGTCCCGCTGTCGTCGGCTGGCGCGGTTTCGATCGAATCCGAACCCGCGGTCGCGGTCAGCGTGAGGAACTGCGTGGCGTTGGAGCGCCACGGCACCTTTACCTGAACGTCGAAGTGCGGCTTCGCATCGACCGCGAGCAGCGCGGCCGCGGCGCACACCGCCTCGAAGTTGTCGCTGTCGACCGGCGACACCGTGCAGCTCCAGCCGGCCGGCGCGGCGATCGCCACATTGGCGGCCGGCGCGTCGCCGTGCAGGGTCAAGGTGGCGTGCATCGCGGTGTACGGACCGGCGTTGCGCAGGTCGATGGCGATCGGTGCGAGGTCGCCGGTGTGCAGCTTCTTCTCCGGACCGGCGATGGCGACGGACAGGTCGACGCGCGCGACGACATCGAGCGAGGCCGAGGCCTGGTCGTTGTCCGCCTGCGGGTCGAGCGAGAGCGCGTCCACCGCCGCAGCCAGCGCGATAGTCGCGTGCGCGGTTTCCGGCGTGGCGGTCGCGGTGATCGCGAACGCCGCGTCGGCGTCCTTGGCCAGCGTCGAGGCGTGGCACGCGACCGAAGTGCGGCCGGCGTCGACCTGCGCGGTATCGCAGCTCCAGCCCGCCGGTGCGGTCACGGCCATCGTCGGCAGCACCGCGTCGAGGGCGAAGCCCACACCCACCGATTCCGCCGCTTCCGGACCGTTGTTGTGCACGGTCGAGGAGAACGCGATCGTGCCTTCGACCGGCACCGCGGCGTTGTCCGCCGAGGCCGTGATGGCGAGGTCGGCGATCGCACGCGGATCGAAGTACGCGACCACCGGATCATGGTCGGCGGTGCGCGTCGGCGTGGTCGCGTCGCTGCGGTTGGTTTCGGTGAAGTCCGCATTGATGCGCGCGTGATCGATCGCGGCCGTGCGCGTGGTGACGATCAGTTCCTCGTTCACCAGCACATGGTCGAGCGTCTGCGCGTTGCCGTCGAAGACGAACGAGTAGCGCTCCGAGGGCGGTGCGAGTTCGCCCAGGTTCACCAGGTCCGGATCGACCAGGTCGGCGCCGTCGCCCGGCACCACGGTCTGCGCGTCCGGCGTCGGCGTGCCGCTGACGACGCCCATGGTGTCGGCCAGGCCGTCGTTGAAGGCGAACGCGTTGAAGTCGCCCAGGGTGACGATGCGCGTCTGCGGTGAAGCGAGCTGGCGCTGCTGGATGTAGTCGGCGAGGAACTCCGCCTGGCGCTGGCGCTTCTTGCGCACGCGGTCGCCACTGGCGCTGTCTTCGTCCGAGCTGATCAGCGAACGCTGATGCACGCCGATCACCGTGATCGGGAACGCGCGGCCATCGGCGTAATGCACCACCGCGTCGAGCGCGAGCGGCGGACGATCGTTGAGGATGCCCGGGGTGCCGTCGGGCTGTTCCCAGGTCGTGTCCTTGCCGATCTGGTTCAGCGCAACCACTTCCACGCGCGGGACGCCGGCGCCGACCGTAGCGGTCTTCACCAGCATGCCGGTGTCGATGCCGCCGACGTCGTTGCCTTCCACCAGGTAGGCGACGTACTGCGGATCGGCTTCGCCGGTGGCGACGGCATCGGCGTTGATGCGCTCGGCCAGTGCCTGCAACACGTCCAGTTTCTCGATTTCGATCGCGACCAGCACGTCGGGCGAGTGCAGATAATCGCGGATGCCCAGCGAGGCCTTCTGCAGACGCTTCTGGTAGGCCGCCGCAGTGGCCACGCTGTCGTCGACGTTGGCGTCGTTGATGTTGTCGAAGAAGCGCTCGAGGTTGTACCCGGCGATGGTGAACTCGTTGCCGGCCGGCATGCGCGCGGCGCGCGGACCCGGGCCCGGGATCACGTTGATCGCCACGGCCGGATCGCGATGCAGCGTGTAGCGGCGGAAGCCGTAGTCGAGCGGACCGGTCAGGCCTTCGATCACGCTGCCCGAGGGCAGGTTGAGCTGATAAGCCGCACCGCCGAGCGTGTCGCTGTCGATGGTGAGGATTTCCGGGTTGCCGTCCCAGCGCGGGATCGGCTGCGCACCCGCGCCGCCCGGAATCGCATCGCGCACGTCCATGCCCGCTTCGCGGAACGGACGCGCCACGCCGGTGACGACGGCCTGGGTGATGCCGTTGACGCTGCCGGTCGCGTTGTACGGCGTGGCGTTGCCTTCGGTCGGCGCGATCGTGGTCAGGCTGGCCGCGGTGACGCGCATGCTTTCGAACGCTTCGAGCTGGTCGAAGCCGCCGTTCGGCGTGGTCATCTCGGCGGTGATCACGACCGGCGCGGGCAGGGCCTGGCCGGCGGAGAGCAGCGCGACCGTCGGGCTGCCGCCGATTTCGGTCAGCGGACGCTGGGCCGGGTCGGAGGGCGGCACGAATTCGAACACGGTGCCGCGCACGCGCACGCGATTGCCGACCGTGGCGGCCGACGACGGCGTGCCGCCGGTGAAGACGAAGACGCCTTCCGAGGTCTGCGGATCGGTGTCCGCTTCGGCATCGCTGGCCTGCACGAAGAAGCCGTTGCCCTTGCGGCCGGTGACGACGCCGGTGAGGGTGACGAACTGGCCGGCGAGAGGCGAGGTCGCACCGTTGCCCTGGATGTCGTGGATCGCCGTGACGACGAAATCGTCGTTGCGGATCGTGCCCAGGCCCTGGCCGTCGCCGATGTCGGCGCCGGTGACGCTGACGATGTCGAGCGTCAGGGTTTCGTCGCCTTCCTGCGCGGTATCGCCCAGCGCATCGACCGAGACGATCATTGAGGTTTCGCCGGCCGGAATGGTCGCGGTGGCGGTGGTGGCGACGTAGTCGCTGCCGGCCGTCGCGCTGCCGTCGTGCGTCGTGTAGGCGACGACCACGCCGGCCGCGCCCGCGGGCTTGCTCAGGCTGAAGCTGAAGAACAGCGGTGTCGTGCCGGCATCGCCTTCGTCGGCGCTGGTATCGCCCACGTCGAGCACCGGCGCGCCGCCGGCCTGGCCATGCACCGCCAGGGTGAAATCATCGATGGCCAGGCCGTCGTCCGCGCCCGAGACGTCCACATCGTTCCAGCGGATCCAGATCGTGGCGCCGGCCGGAATCGACACGGTGTCGAGCGTCGCCGACAGCGCCGTGCGGAACGCCGCGTCGTTGCCGTCGCGCGCGCCGACGCTGGCGCCGCTCAGATTGGGCGTGGCGAAGTCGAGCGCGTCGAAGTCGATCCAGGTGCCGTTGGCGAGGCTGGTCGCGTTGAGGCTGTATTGGAAGTCGAGGCGGTCGCTGCCGCGGGCGAGCGTGCCCAGGCGCCACTCTTCACCGGTGTAAGCGATATCCAGCGCGCTGATCGCGGCGCCGGTGTTGTTGCTGAAGCAGGCGCCCATCGAAGCCACCAGGCTGCCGCTGCGGACGCCGCCGAGCGCGCGTTCCGCGGCCGCGGAAGCGCCGAAGCTGTAGCTGTCGCCGGCGTTGCTGCTGCCGGTGCCGGCGGTGTAGACGCCGTTGCCGTTGGTGCCGGTTTCGCGCAGGGCCCAGCCGGAGGGCAGGGCGGTGGAAGTGCCGCTGGCCGCCAGCGTGTTGAAGTCCTGCGCATAGGCCGGACCGCTGCCGAGGCTGATGCAGTCCGCGTGCGCGACGCCCGCAAGGCTCAGCACACACAGCCCCACAGCCCGCGCGGCGATGCCGCGTGCATGTGATTTCATTAACGAATTCCCCCTGGGTGAAGTACGCCTTCCCGGCCCAAGGGGTTGGCGCGTGCTCGCCGATGCAGACGCAATGGCGCGGGGCGATTATCCACGGATGGGTTGCAGACGTATGACGCGGTGCACACATGGGGCGGCCAGCGAGGGCGATGCGGTACCCTTTGCACCCCGTAAAGGCTCTATCCATGACCGTCGACAAGAACCAGCGCGACCTGGAAACCGGCATCCACACCGACCTGGCCGGCCGGATCACCTACGGCGGCTACCTGCAGCTGGACCGGCTGCTGTCGTCCCAGCACCCGCTGTCCAGCCCGGCGCACCACGACGAGCAGCTTTTCATCATCCAGCACCAGGTCTCCGAGCTGTGGATGAAGCTGATGATCCACGAGCTGCGCGCGGCCACCGCCTATCTGCGCGCAGACCAGGTCTGGCAGTGCCGCAAGGTGCTGGCGCGCTGCAAGCGCGTGCTCGACCAGCTGACCAATATGTGGTCGGTGCTGGAGACGCTGACGCCGTCGGAATACATGGAGTTCCGCGACGTGCTGGGTCCGTCCTCCGGCTTCCAGTCGTTGCAGTACCGCACCATCGAATTCCTGCTGGGCAACAAGAACGCGCAGATGCTCAAGGTGTTCGCGCACGACGAAGCCGGGCAGGCCACGCTGCAGGAAGTGCTGGATGCGCCGAGCCTGTACGACGAATTCCTGATCTACCTGGCGCGCTGGGGCCATGCCGTCCCGGCGACGCAGCGCGAGCGCGACTGGTCGAAGCCGCACATGTCCGATCCGGCGCTGGTGCCGGTGTTCGAGCGCATCTACGAGGACACCGACACGTATTGGCGCGAGTACGCGCTGTGCGAAGACCTGGTCGACGTGGAGACGCAGTTCCAGCTGTGGCGCTTCCGCCACATGCGCACGGTGCTGCGCATCATCGGCTTCAAGCGCGGTACGGGCGGCTCTTCGGGCGTCGGCTTCCTCAAGCAGGCGCTGGAGCTGACCTTTTTCCCCGAGCTGTTCGAAGTCCGTACCTCGATCGGCCCTGGGAGCGGCTACGGCGCCCCGCCGCCGCCCGCCTGAGCCCGCGTCGGCCGCCAAACCGAATTTGGCGGTATCTCCCGGCGCCGGCCTCGACCGCCAAAAACGGCGTTTTGCTGCGGCGCAACAGCAATTTTGAGTTTGACGGCCGCCGCTGCCGTCGGTAATCCTCGCCCGTCCCGTGCGCTAGCCCGGGCTTTTTTCTGAATCAAACGACAGGGGAAACCGCATGAGCGGTGCCGCAAGCACGACAACACCGGGCGCTCCAATCCCGGAATTCAAGCAGGTGATGGGACATCCCAAGCCACTGTGGATGCTCTTCATGGCCGAGTTCTGGGAGCGCTTCGCGTTCTACGGCATCCGCTGGGCGATGGTGCTCTACGTGGTGGCGCAGTTCTATAACGGCCAGGGCACGGGTGAGAAACCGGCCAGCGAACTCTATGGCGCCTACCTCGCCCTGGTGTATGCGGGCGCGATCTTCGGCGGCTACGTGGCCGACAAGCTGATCGGCCACCAGCGTTCGATCCTGCTGGGCGCCATGATCATGGCGACCGGACTGTTCATGCTCGCGCTGCCGAGCCAGACGCTGTTCAAGCTCGGGCTGGCCACGATCATCGTGGGCAACGGCCTGTTCAAGCCGATCATCTCTACCCTTGTCGGCAAGCTCTACCGCCAGGGCGACGAACGCCGCGACTCGGGCTTCACCATCTTCTACATGGGCATCAACCTGGGCGCACTGCTGGCCCCGTTGATCACCCAGTACCTGGCGAAGAAGGTGTTCGGCATCAACGACATGCCGGCCTACAAGGTGGTGTTCATCGCTTCCGGCGTGGGCATGATCCTGAGCCTGGTGTGGTTCTGGTTCGGGCGCCGTCAGCTGCAGGGCATCGGCATTCCGAGCGATCACCAGACCGGCCTGCGCAACGTGCTGATCGTGCTCGCGCTCGGTGTGGCCATCGGCATCCCGTCGTTCTACTTCCTGCTGACGATCAATGCCAAGATCCTGCAGGTCATCCTGGTCGCGCTGCTGATCGGCCCGGCGATCATGCTGTTCGCCGAGGGCGTTCGCGAAGGCACCGTGGCGCGCGACAAGGTGATCGCGATGTTGATCATCCTCGCGTTCAACGTGTTCTTCTGGTGCTACTTCGAGCAGGCGGGCAGTTCCTTCAACTTCCTCGCCGAGAAGATCATCGACCGCGACATCGGCATGCATGGCCTGTTCAACATGCTCGCGGGCGAAGACAAGTTCCCGGTGTCCTGGTTCCAGTCGGTGAACTCGGTGGCCATCATCGTGCTGGCACCGATCATCGCGTGGATCTGGATCAAGATGCGCCATGCGAATCCGACCATCCCGCGCAAGTTCAGCCTGGGCCTGATCTTCAACGGCCTCGCGTTCCTGCTGCTGATGTACGCGCTCACCCACCTGATCGCGCCGGACACGGGCAAGATCCCGTTCTGGACGCTCTTCATGGTCTACGTGATCCAGTCGGTGGGCGAGCTGTGCCTGTCGCCGATCGGCTTGTCGATGACCACCAAGCTGGCGCCGCCGAAGCTGGGTGGTTTCGCGATGGGTGCGTGGTTCCTGTCGATCGCGATCGGCAACAACCTGGCCGGCATCTTCGCCGGCGAAGCCAGCGGCGAAGGCGGCATGACCACCGGCAGCGCGCTGATCGCCTACACCAAGGGCTTCTGGATACTGCTCATCGCCGGCGTCCTGCTGTTCCTGGTGGCGCCGTTGGTCAACCGCCTGATGCACGGTGTGAAGTAAGCCAGCGATCCACGCAACATCGGATACGAAAACGGCGGCCATTGGCCGCCGTTTTTCTTGGTGCGCCTACTAGGTCTCCCGGGTAGGGTCGGCGTCGCCGTAAGTGCGATTGAATTGCCCGAGCGCCGCGATGGAGGCGGAAAGCGCCTCGCGTTCGGCCGCGCTCAGGCGCGGATCCCAAACGTCGAAGATCAGCACGGCCCGATCCTGCGGCGAGTCGTTCCAGGCTTCGTGCACGAAGGAATCGTCGAACACCAGGCAGCGCCCTTCTTCCCAGCCGCGTGCTTCCTCACCTGCGCGCAACGCGCCGCAGGCAGGCGGGACGACCAGCGGCAGGTGCACGGTCAGGCGGCCGTTGATGACGCCCGTGTGGGGCGGAATATGCGTGCCTGCCTTGAGGATCGAGAACAGCGCCTCGGGCGAATGCTCGGGGATCTGCATCAGCGGGATCGAAGCCAGCGCCTCCATCGTGCGCGGGCAGCGCCGGGCATGCTCTTCGATCTGTTCGCCGTGGCGATACAGGTGGAAGGAACTCCAACGCGCCGAACGATTGAGGTCCTTCCACACGGCCGCGGTCGGTGCGTCGGACGACATGTCGATATACGGCGACAGCCGTGCTTCATCCGCCATCACGCCCAGCAGTTCTTCGCGGATCGCGTCCGTGTGGCGCTCGATGTCGGCAAGGAACGGGAACTCCTCGCGCTCGAACCACGGGCGTGGCGCGAGATCCGGTATCAGCAGGAACGTCGGACGTTGCAGGGGATGCGGCCAGTCGAACGGACGGCGTCCCGCGCTGGTTTCCAGCGCGTGTTCGATGCGTGCGATCGCCTGACTGCCATGACGTTCGCGAATGGGCGCGAGCGCGGCTTCGACCTGCGAATCCCGTTGTGCGTCGGTAAGGGCGAAGGCGCGGGAGAGACGGTTGCGGATCTCCGCGGGCAGACTCTCCGGCGCTGCCAGCATTCCGCCGCGCTCGGCGACGCGCAACGCGCGCAGCGAAGTAGCGACGCTGGCGGCGTGCATGCCCAAAGCCTCTTCCTGTGCCGCCTGCCAGAGCAAGGCCGGAAGCCATTCCGGATCCAGTTCGACGGCGCGCGCAAATGCGTTGCGCGCGGCGCCCGGGTCGGCCATGGCTTCGAGTGCGAGGCCGTGCAGGTAATGCAGTGTGGGCGTCGACGCGTGTTCCAAGGCGCGCGCGGTGAGGTCGAGTGCGCGTTTGGGATCATTGCCGCCCAGCGCACGCAGGGTCATGAAGTGGAGCGCACCGGCGTGAGCCGGCTCGTTGGCCAGCACGCTGGCGCACAACTGCTCCGCGCTTGCGAGGTCGCCCTGCTGCATGGCGCCTTGCGCCAGGGCGAACAACTGTTGCACCACCGGATTGAGAGGAGCGCCGGGCCGGGAACCGCCGACGGCCATCAGCGGACGTCCTCGGTCGACTCGGCGCGGATTTCCAGTTCGTCCAGCCGGTCGAGCAGGCGGAACAGCACGGCCCGTTCCGACTCGTTGAGGTCGCCTAAAAGCCGTCGTTCGAAGGCCAGGGCCAGCGGGGCCACCTGGTCGTAGATCGCGTAGCCCGGCTCGGACAGGCGCAGGACCGAGCGCCGGCGGTCATCGTCGTGGGTCTCGCGTTCGATGCGCCCGGCTTCCAGCAGGCGGGCGACCCCACGGCTCACGGCGACCTTGTCCATGGCCGTGCGTTGCGCAACCTGGTTCGCCGAGAGGCCGGGGTAACGGCCCAGGACGGCCATGATCCGCCACTCGGTCACCGCCAGGCCGAATCGGTCCGAGTAGACCCGGGCAATGGCGCCGCTGATCCGGTTCGACAGCACCGAAAGCCGGTAAGGAAGAAAATGCTCGAGATCCAGTTCAGCGTGTGATTCAGCGCGCGAGTTCATTTACTGCTATACCTGCTTATGGTTTCATGTGAAACTATAGCCTCTTGCCCCGCCAGGGGCATGGCCGTGCCGCTACCTGAGAACAATGCCATGAACGCCCAGCCTAACCTCGGAATGCAAGTCACCACCTTCGAGAATCCCCTCGGCATCAACGGCTTCGAGTTCGTCGAATTCGCCGCGCCCGAAGGCCAGGGCGAGCTGCTGCACGACTACTTCCGCAAGATGGGCTTCACCGCGGTACTGCATCACAAGACGCGCCCGATCACGGTGTATCGCCAGGGCGGCGTGAACTTCCTGGTGAACGAAGACCCCAAGAGCTTCGCCGCGCAGTTCGCGCGCAAGCACGGTCCGAGCGCGTGCGGCTTCGCGATCCGCTTCCAGAAGCCGGTGGATGTGGTCTTCGACACCGTCGTCAATAACGGCGGCGAAGCCATTGCCGATCTGGCCGACACCAAGGCCGTCGACGCGCCGGTGGTGAAGGGCATCGGCGATTGCATGCTGTACCTGGTCGACAAGTACGGCGATAAGGGCTCGATGTACGAGGACTACCTGCCGGTGCAGGGCGCCGACCAGAATCCGGCCGGCTTCGGTCTGACCTTCATCGACCACCTCACCCACAACCTCTTCTTCGGCAACATGCAGAAGTGGTCGGACTACTACGAGCGCCTGTTCAACTTCCGCGAGATCCGCTACTTCGACATCAAGGGCGCCAAGACCGGCCTGGTGTCGAAGGCGATGACCGCGCCGGACGGCATCGTCCGCATCCCGCTCAACGAGTCCAGCGATCCCAAGTCGCAGATCAACGAATACCTGGACGCCTACAAGGGCGAGGGCATCCAGCACATCGCCTGCTTCACCGACAACATCTACGAGACGGTGGAAGCGATGCGCGCGCAGGGCGTGGAATTCCTCGACACGCCGGACACCTACTTCGACGTGATCGATCAGCGCGTGCCCAACCATGGCGAAGACGTGCCGCGCCTGGCGAAGAACAAGATCCTGATCGACGCCGACCCGGAGACCAAGCAGCGCAAGCTGCTGCAGATCTTCACCCAGAACGCGATCGGCCCGATCTTCTTCGAGATCATCCAGCGCAAGGGCAACGAAGGCTTCGGCGAGGGTAACTTCCAGGCGCTGTTCGAGAGCATCGAGCGCGACCAGATGCGCCGCGGCGTGCTGTAAACCTATGAAATCGAACGGCTACCAATCCGGTTTCGGCAACGAATTCGCGACCGAGGCGGTCGCCGGGACGCTGCCGGAAGGGCGCAACTCGCCGCAGCGCGTCGCCCACGGCCTGTATGCGGAGCAGGTGAGCGGCACGGCCTTCACCGCGCCGCGTTCGCACAATCGCCGCAGCTGGCTGTATCGCATCCGTCCCGCAGCGATGCATGGCAGCTTTGCGCCGTACCTGCATTCGCACTTCCACAACGATTTCGGCAGCGAGCCGGTGACGCCGGATCAGCTGCGCTGGAGCCCGTTGCCGCTGCCGCGGGCGCCGGTGGATTTCGTCGACGGTCTGTTCACCATGGCCGGCAACGGTTCGCCGGCCGGGCAGCACGGCATCGGCGTGCATCTGTATGCGGCCAACAAGTCGATGCAGGGCCGCTTCTTCTACGACGCCGACGGCGAGTTGCTGATCGTGCCGCAGCTGGGTCGCCTGCACATCGCCACCGAACTGGGCGTGCTCGAAGTCGAGCCGCACGAAATCGCCGTGATTCCGCGCGGCGTGCGCTTCTGCGTCGAGCTGCCGGACGGCGAGGCGCGCGGCTACGTCTGCGAGAACTTCGGTGCGATGCTGCAGTTGCCCGACCTGGGGCCGATCGGTTCCAACGGGCTGGCCAACCCGCGCGACTTCCTCACGCCCAACGCGGCGTACGAAGACGTCGAGGGCGACTTCGAGTTGATCGCCAAATTCCAGGGCCATCTGTGGCGCGCGCCGATCGGCCATTCGCCACTGGATATCGTCGGCTGGCACGGCAACTACGCGCCGTACAAGTACGACCTGCGCCGCTTCAACACGATCGGTTCGATCAGCTACGACCATCCCGATCCGTCGATCTTCCTCGTGCTGCATTCGCCGAGCGATACCGCCGGCACCAGCAACATGGACTTCGTGATCTTCCCGCCGCGCTGGCTGGTGGCGCAGGACACGTTCCGTCCGCCGTGGTTCCACCGCAACATCGCCAGCGAATTCATGGGCCTGATCCACGGTGTGTACGACGCCAAGGCCGAAGGCTTCGCGCCCGGTGGCTGCTCGCTGCACAACTCCATGACCGGCCATGGGCCGGATGCGGCGACGTTCGAAAAGGCGAGCGCGGCCGATCTGTCCAAGCCCGACGTCATCACCGAGACCATGGCCTTCATGTTCGAGGCGCGTGCGGTGATCCGGCCGACGCGGCAGGCGATCGAAGCGGCACACCGCCAGCGCGATTACCAGGCGTGCTGGGCGGGACTGAAGAAGAACTTCGTCGCGAAGTGACGGTTCGCGCCGTGGCGGTTTACGCCACGGCGGACGTGGATTCGAGCCAAGCGGCGTGCGCCTGGTCCAGGCGCGGCAGGTGCGGCTCGGGCAGGATCTCCGCCAAGCGGTCGCCGACCCGGCGCGCATAGCTCGCCGCGGCGACAGCCTGCAGATGGCGCAGGCCTTTCATCATCCGGTAGATCAGCTCGTCCTCGCTGGGGCTGGTCTGGATTTCCGCGCGCAGCGAAACCGATTCGGGATCGCGCTGCAGTTGCAGCATGTCGATCATGTACATCTTGCTGGCCGCCAGCGAACGCCGCGACGCCGCGCGTGGTGGCGCTTGCGGTGCAACAGGGGGCGCAGGTGCTGCAGCAGGGGCGACGGAAGGTGCAGGCGCCGGCACGGGCTGCCCGGCGGAAGTCACCAGACGCGCCGGTGTTTTGCTGCCGCCGTCCAAAGACAGATAACCATCCGCGAGCAGGCGATCGACCATCGACAGCGCGTCCGCGCCGAGCAGGGCGACGAGATCGTCGCGGTTGCGCCGCCCATCGCACAGGATCAGCACGCGACGCTGGGCCAGGCTGAGGCCGGCCGCGGCCTGGGCCTGCAGCGCGGCACGCGCGCGTTCGGTCTTGCTGAGCGCCATGGTGATTCCCCCTGGACGCCGCAGCCTAGGGACCCACCGTGAAGCTGCTATGACAGGGCGGCGGTTACCGTGGCGGCACCGCACTGCGGCAGACTTCGCCGACCTCACAGGAGTCCTCACGATGCGCATGCACCTTCCCACCGTGTTGCTGGCCCTGAGCGTGGCCGCGTGCACCGGCCAGACCGAACATCGCGACGAAGCTCGCAACGACACGCCATCGGCTGCGGCGCCCGCTACGCCGGCGCCGGCAACGGCTTCGGCCGGGAGCGATGCCGCGCCGTCACCCAGCGCGCCGGTTGCGTCACCCGCGCCCGCGCAAGCCACCGGGCCCATGCCTGCACCCGGCACGATCGGCTTCGCCGGCTTCGGCCCGGCGAAGTTCGGCGCTACGCAAGAAGAAGTGCGGATGGCCTGGGGCAAGGACATGAGTGGCGCAGCCGACGAACCCGGCGGCTGCTACTACCTGCAACCCGTGCCGGAAGGTGGACCGGTGGCCTTCATGATGGAAGGCGACCGCTTCGTGCGTATCGACGTGCATGCGCCGGCGATTGCGGCGCCCGGTGGCGGCCAGGTCGGCATGACGATCGCCGAGATCCGCAAGCGCTATCCGAACGTGCAAGAGCTCCCGCACAAGTACGACGAAACCGGCAAATACCTGCGCGTGAAGGATCCTGCGGGCGGCAACGGCGTGCTGGTGTTCGAAACCGACGGATCGGGCCAGGTCACGAGATGGCGCGTGGGCACGGCGCCGCAGGTGGACTACGTCGAAGGCTGCGCTTGATAGTGCGGCTCGGGCAGAAGGTAAGATCGCCGCAATCTTCGGAGGGGTGCCGCAATGCTGACCGCCATCGGCTTGTTCCTGCTGGGCCTGGTGCTGCTCGCGCTGGGAGGTGATTCGCTGGTGAAAGGCGCCGCGGGCCTGGCGCAGCGCCTGGGACTGTCGGCATTCACCACTGGCCTGGTGCTGGTGGCCTTCGCGACGTCGTTGCCGGAGCTGGTGGTGAACCTGGTCGCCATCCTGCACGGGCAGGACGAGCTCGCTCTCGGCAACGCCGTCGGCAGCAACGTCGCCAATATCGGCCTGACCTTGGGTGCGGCCGCCGTTGCGGCGCCCATCGTGGTGCGCTGGCGTGCGTTGAGCCCGCTGCTGCTGGTGCTCGTGCTGGGCACGCTGGCCGTGCTTGGGTTCGGCGCGGACGGCACCTTGTCGCGCGTGGAAGGCGCGGTGCTGCTGCTGGCCTTCGTCGCGGTCTTCTTCTTCGCCCTGGCGCGCAGCCGCCGCGAGGGCGACGACGTCCGCACGCAGATCGCGGACTATGCTGAAACCAGCACCATGCTCGTGCAGAACCTGCTCCGTTTCGTGATTGGCGGTGCGCTGGCGTGGGCGGGTTCGCTGCTCATCGTCGGTGGCGAAGGCGTGCATCTGTTCGGCATGGATCTGTCCACGTCCGGCGCCTCTGCCATCGGCAAGGGCCTGGGGCTGTCGCCGGTGCTGACCGGCTTGCTGCCCGTCGCCATCGGTACCGCACTGCCCGAAGTCGCGGCCGCCATCGCCGCTGCGCGCCGCGGCCAGGGCGACATGGTGATGGGGCATGTGATCGGTGCGAGCGTCTTCAATATCCTCGTCGTGGTCGGCGGCATGGCCGCGTGCGGTGCGCTGACCTTGCCGATGACGCTGATGGGCCCGGGCCATTTCGCGTTGCCGCTGGGCTACGAACTGCTGGCCGCGCTCGCGTTCGCGCTGATGCTGTATCCGGTGCTGCGAGGCGACCTGCGGGTGAGCAAGGGCGAGGGCATCTTCCTGCTCGTGGCCTACGCCGCCTGGCTCGCCTTCGAGCTGCTGCTCGCGGGCAAGTAACGCCACGCATGAGCGATCCCGGAACCCCGGCGCGCCGGCCGCGCGCGCTGCAGGCGCTGGTCGAGTTCTTCCGCCTCGAAGCGGCGGGCGGCATCATGCTGATCGCCGCTGCGGTGCTGGCATTGATCGCGGCCAATTCGCCATTGCACGACAGTTACCAGGCCTGGCGCGATTTCGTCCTGAAGGTCGGTTTCGGCGATTTCGCCCTGGCCAAGCCGCTGCTGTTGTGGATCAACGACGGCCTGATGGCGATCTTCTTCCTGCTGGTCGCGCTGGAGATCAAGCGCGAAACGCTGAGTGGTCAATTGGCCGGCCGCGAGCAGCTCATCCTGCCGATGGCCTGCGCGATCGCGGGCGTGGCGGTGCCGGCTCTGTTGTTCGCCGCGTTCAACCGCGGCGATGCGGATGCCATGCGCGGCTGGGCCGTGCCGACCGCGACCGATATCGCGTTCGCGCTGGGGGTGCTGGCGCTGCTGGGTTCGCGTGTTCCGCTCGGAATGAAGTTGCTGCTCTCGACGATCGCCGTCGTCGACGATCTCATCGCCATCCTGATCATCGCGCTGTTCTATTCGCACGGACTGTCGCTGCCGGCATTGGCGCTGGCGGCGTTGGTGCTGGCGATCATGTGGGGCCTCAATCGTTTCAAGGTCGTCGCGCTGTGGCCGTACCTGCTGCTGGGCGTGGTGTTGTGGGTCTGTGTTCTGAAGTCGGGTGTACACGCGACGTTGGCGGGCGTGGCCACCGGACTGATGATTCCTCATGCCGGCAAGCCAGACGCGACCGATAAGACAGAAGCGCATTCGCCGCTGGAAACCTTGGAGCACGCCCTGCATCCCTGGGTGGCCTACGTAATCCTGCCCATCTTCGCCTTCGCCAATGCCGGGCTGGCATTGGGCGGACTGCAACTGCAGGACGCGCTCGCCGCTTTGCCGCTCGGTATTGCCCTGGGTCTCGTGCTCGGCAAGCCTGTCGGCATCGTCGCGGCCGCGATGCTGATGCGTGCTGCCGGCTGGGTACGTTTTCCGGCTGGTATGGATACGCGTGCGATGCTGGGTGTAGGTCTGCTGTGTGGCATCGGCTTCACCATGAGTCTGTTCATCGCGTCGCTCGCGTACGCGGACGCAACGCGCTTCGGCGAATCCGTGCTCGGCATCCTGGGCGCATCGGTGGTTGCCGCCTTGATCGGCTTTTTCTGGTTGCGCGCGGTGCTGCCGACGCAACGTGCGGACGCATCATGAAGCATGCATTGGTATTCGGCGGCAGCGGCCAGATCGGCCGGCCGCTGCTGGCAAGGCTGCTGCGCGATGGCTGGCGCGTGACGGCGCTGTCGCGGCAGGCCCAGCCTGGGCGCCCGGGCTTGGATTGGTTGTCGGGCGACTTCAGCGCGATGCCGGCGTTGCCGCGAAACGTGGATGCGATTCTGAGTTGCGGCCCGCTCGATGCGTTCGCGGACTGGTATGCGGATGCGAACATCGACTGTGAGCGCGTAATCGCGTTCGGTTCCACCAGTGTAGAGGTCAAGCGCGGCTCCGCCGATGCGCGCGAGCGCGACGTGGCGCAGCGGCTGCGCCTGGGCGAGGAACGCGTGTTCGCGACGGCGATGCAGCGTTCGGTGCCGGCGACGTTGTTGCGGCCCACGCTGGTATACGGCGCCGGACGCGACGCTACGCTCACCCGCATTGCGCATCTGGCGCAGCGTTGGGGGCGCTTCCCGCTGCCGCGCCATGCGCAAGGCCTGCGTCAGCCGGTTCACGTGGACGATCTCGCCGCAGCGGCGTTCGCCGCGCTTCATAGCCCGGAGTCGCATGGGCAGACGTACGCTCTTCCGGGCGGCGAAACCCTTCCATATCGCGAAATGATCGGCCGCATGCTGGCCGCGCTCGATCCGCCCGCGAAACTGATCGAATTGCCATCGCCGTTGTTCAACCTCGCGTTGGCTGCGGCGAAGCTCGCCGGCGGCACCGGATTAGGTGAAGCAGCGGTGCAGCGCATGCGTGCGGATCTCGTGTTCGACGATGCCCCTGCGAGGCGCGATTTGGGCTATGCGCCGCGCATGTTCCGACCGACCGCGCGGATGTTCGAAGCGCGCGAGGATGACGCGTAGCCTCAACGTTGAGGCGACTACCGCAGTGTGGCTGGCTGCTTGGCGGTCGCGTTTGTAAGCGGCTCGTCATTGTCTACCTGGGGCAGGTGGCGCCGGTGGGCAGTCGTGACACGCCGTGAATCCGTCCATGGAGGCTTGTCAGCGGCATCCATGCCGCTGACAGTCACGCCTACCCACCGACACCACCTGCCCCTCACACATCACGGTGGCGGTGAGAAAGATAAAAACAGAAGCCGAGACGGAGTGATCGTCGCTTGCGCTCCGAGCAGCGTGCCGCACCGACCACAACGGCTGTCCCTAGTCGCCAAGGGCGATTCCCGCGGACGTTAGGCGAGCCTTTGCATTTGCGGTTTACCGACGAGCCCGCGATGTTTGGGGGGAGGGCGGTGCCGGTGTGTCTGCGTGACTGTCGGCGGCATGGATGCCGCCGAGAAGCCTCCATGGACGGATTCACGGCGTGTCACGCAGACACACCGGCGCCGCCCTCCCGCTGGGGCAGCGAATCCCGCTTTTGCTTTCGACAGACAACCGCCGCAGATCGCCAGCGTGCTATGGCGTATCGCTGGCAGGAATCGACCGCGACCGAGCAATCGCGCGCAACGCGATGATGAGCACACCGCCCAGCACCATCGCACCGCCCAGCCACAGCCGCGGACCCGGACGATCGCCCCAGAAGGCGATGCCCAGCGCCACCGCGAGCACCGGCACCAGCAACAGCCAGGGCGTCACCTGCGCGACGGGATGCCGTTGCACCAGCACGTAATACAGGCCGTGGCCCAACAGCGAGGACACGAACGCGGCATACACCGCGCCCGCCCACGCCACCCAACTCACCTTCGGCAATTGCGCCAGCGCGCCGGGTTCGAGCACGGCGCTGATCGCCAGCAATGGCAGCACGGCGAACACCGCCGTCCACCCCTGCTGGCTGAATACATCCAGGCCGCGCAATCCCTTCATCAACACCGTGCCGATGGCGAGGAAGGCGGCGGAGATCAGCATCAGCAGCAGCGACATCGGCTGATCGAGCACCAGCGGATCGAAGCCGAGCACCAGCACGCCGGCAAAGCTGACTGCAATCGCTATCCCTGTGCGCCAGGCAAAGCGTTCGCCCAGCACCCACCACGCCAGCAGCGCCGTCATCGGGATATAGCTCTGCATCACGATCGCCGGCGACGACAGATCGCCCGCGAGCCGCAGCGCACTGAAACTCAGGCCGAAATGCAGCACACCGATGCACACGGCGACGCCCAGCAGCCGCGGCCACTGCCCCGGCGCCGGACGCTTGAGGAAGAACACCAACGGCAACGCCAGCAGCGCGAAGCGCAGCGCGGTGAACAGGAACGGCGGAATCTCCCGCATCGCCAGCGCGGAGGTGAGGAAGTTCAGGGCCCAGGCCAAGCAGATCAGCAGGACCAGGCCGATATCGCGTACAGGCATGCAGTGTCTTGTTGGTTAGTACTGCCAGCCGAGCTTGCGATACAGCTTCGCCAGTACCCAGGCCGGACCGATCAGCAGATAGGTGAGATCGGTGAGGAAGCTCGGCTTGCGCCCTTCGATCTTGTGGCCGATGAACTGGCCGATCCAGGCGACGATGAACACCACGATCGCCACGCGCAGCAGGCCGATCTGGCCGAGGTTGTCGTACAGCCAGCGGGTGAGAAAACCCATCAGCACGAACGTCGCCAGCATGCCGAAGCCCAGCGTGCGCGAGGCGCGGTAATAGAACATCCACGCCGCGAACATCGCGAGGGCCGCCCACGCGCCCGGCACGAACAGGCCCTGCGGCACCGGCACGCACCACAGCAGCGCGATCACGCTCCACAGGATCGCCGGCACGCAGATCACATGGATGAGCTGATTGGTCTGGTTGCGATGGTCGCCGGAATAACTGGCGAACCACCGGTCGATCGGGCGGTCGGCGTTGGAGTTCATCGCGGGCTCCGAGGTGGATGGCGGGAACTGTACGCCGCGGGCTGCACAGTGTCAGCCGCAGCGTGCGTCGCGCATGCGGACAAAAAGAAGCCGGGCATGCGCCCGGCTTCGTCTGGATCAATCGACGGCGGCGTCAATCGACCGAAATCCCCGCCAGCTTCTGCAGCGCCTCGGCATAGCGGGCGCGCGTGCGTTCGATCACTTCCTGCGGCAGCTTCGGGCCGGGCGGACGCTTGTCCCAGTCCAGCGTTTCCAGGTAGTCGCGCACGATCTGCTTGTCGTAGCTCGGCGGGCTGGTGCCGACCTGGTATTCGTCGGCTGGCCAGTAGCGCGAGGAGTCCGGCGTCAGCATCTCGTCCATCACGTACAGGCGACCGTCGGCGTCGGTGCCGAATTCGAACTTGGTATCGGCCAGCAGGATGCCGCGCTGCGCCGCGTAATCGCGGGCGAACTTGTACAGCCGCAGCGTCGCATCGCGAACCTGCTCGGCCAGATCCGCACCGACCGTGCGTACGACGGTGTCGAAGTCGATGTTCTCGTCGTGATCGCCGACGGCGGCCTTGGTCGACGGGGTGAAGATCGGTTCGGCCAGTGGCTCGGCCTGACGCAGGCCGCTGGGCAGGGCGATGCCGCTGATCCGGCCGGTGCGCTGGTAGTCCTTCCAGCCGCTGCCGATGACGTAGCCGCGCGCGATGCATTCCACCGGCACGGGCTTGAGGCGTTTGGTCACCACCGCGCGCTTGGCGTACAGCGACGGGTCGACGCCCGCGGGCAGCACCGAAGCGACGTCGATGCCGGTGAGATGGTTGGGGACGATGTGCTCGGTGAGGCCGAACCAGAAGTTGCTGATCTGGCACAGCATCTCGCCCTTGCCCGGGATCGGGTCGGGCAGCACCACGTCGAAGGCGCTGAGGCGGTCGGTGGCGACCATCAGCAGGTAATTGCCGGCCGCCGAGCCGGCCGGCAGGCGATCGCCCGGCAGGTCGAACACGTCGCGGACCTTGCCGCGATGACGCAGATTCAGCCCGGGCAGGTCGGATTCGAGCAGGTAGGGGCGGGACACGGTGGTGGACAAGGAAAGCACCCTCAATGGTCGTGCCTGCCGGCGCCGCGCGGGCGGGCGGGCGCGACAGGGCCGGGCAGTGTACGCCGGTCGGGCGGGGCGTGCAGGGTGAGCTCAGGCCGCTTGCGCGGCATGCCGCGCGGCCCGACGAACGCCCGGCGCGCTGCGCCGGGCCGCACTGCGACCGCCGAACAAGTTGGGTGTGCCGTAAACTGCGCACCCGATTCCAACCGTGTTTGCAGCCGCTCCCGAATGAAACGCTGGTACGGCAAATTGCTGGGCTTCTTCGCCGGCGCGGCCCTGCTCAGGAGCAACCCGCCGCTTGGCGCCCTGATCGGGCTGCTGATCGGCCATGCTTTCGACAGCGACTGGTTCAAGCTGCGCCGCGACGATCCCTACGCCGTCTTCGGCCTGACCGACGAGGCCAGCGACGCCGAAATCGACAAGGCCTACCGCCGCCTGATCTCGCAATACCACCCCGATCGCATGGCCGGCGCCGCCGAGGAGCTGCGCCGCCACGCCGAGGCCAAGTCGCGCGAGATCAATGCGGCGTACGACCGGATCCAAGCCCTACGCAGGAAATAACCCGTGCAATCCACCGTCATCGCCCCCTCTATCCTCTCCGCCAATTTCGCCAAGCTCGGTGAAGAGGTCGACAACGTGCTCAAGGCCGGCGCCGACTGGGTGCACTTCGACGTGATGGACAACCATTACGTGCCCAACCTCACCATCGGCCCGATGGTGTGCGAGGCGCTGCGCAAGCATGGCGTCACCGCGCCGATCGACGTGCATCTGATGGTCGAACCGGTGGACCGCATCGTCCCCGACTTCGCCAAGGCCGGCGCTTCGCTGATCAGCTTCCATCCCGAAGCCAGCGCGCACGTGCACCGCACGATCCAGCTGATCAAGGCATCGGGTTGCCAGGCGGGCCTGGTATTGAATCCCGCCACGCCGGTGGAAGTGCTGGACTACGTGCTCGAGGATCTCGACCTGGTGCTGCTGATGTCGGTGAACCCCGGCTTCGGCGGACAGTCCTTCATTCCTTCCGCGCTGGACAAGCTGCGCCGCGTGCGCGAGCGGATCGACCGCAGCGGAAAATCGATCCGCTTGGAGATCGACGGCGGCGTGAAGGCGGACAACATCGCCGAAATTGCCGCTGCGGGCGCGGATACCTTCGTCGCCGGATCGGCGATCTTCAACGCGCCCGACTACGCCGACGTGATCGGTCGGATGAAAGCCGCGGTCGCCGGCGTGCGCTGAGCGCAACCATGCCGCGAATGAAAACGGCAGGCCGTTGCCGGCCTGCCGTTGAAGATTGGAGGCAATCCCGCCTCCGCCCGTCGTCCTTGAGGATGGACTCCTATTCTCCGTACGGTCGGTGACACGGATGTGACGAATTCTTCTGTGCCGCCCGCCGGCTGAACGCCCGGTGGCATACTGCCCCGCCGCGTTCCGTGCTTCCCGGTCCCATGCAGCTCGACGCAGAACAGTTCCGCCAGCTCGCCGAAGCGGGCCACACCCGCATCCCCGTCGTGCGCGAGGTCTTCTCCGATCTCGACACGCCCTTGTCGGTCTACCTCAAGCTGGCCGACGGCCCGCATACCTATCTGTTCGAATCGGTGGAAGGCGGCGAACGCTTCGGCCGTTACTCGATCATCGGTCTGCCGGCGCGGCGCGTGTACGCCTTCGCCGGGCACACGCTATTCGTCACCGAGGACGGCGAGCTGGTCGAGCATCGCGTCGTCGAGGATCCCTTCGCGGAAGTCGAACGCCTGCGTGCCTCGCACTCGGTGCCGAAGATCGAGGGCCTGCCGGGATTCACCGGCGGCCTGGTGGGCTGGTTCGGTTTCGAATGCGTGCAGTACATCGAACCGCGCCTGGCCGCGCCGCCGAAGGACGGTTCGCATAAGCCGGATGAGCTGGGTACGCCCGACATCCTGTTGATGCTCAGCGAAGAACTGGCGGTCTTCGACAACCTCAAGGGCCGCCTGTATCTCATCGTCCACGCCGATCCGCGCGAGCCGCGCGCCTTCGCGCGTGCGCAGCGCCGCCTGGATGAACTCAATCACCGACTGCGCCAGGGCGGCCCCGGCTATCCGGAAACGCGCGACGCCAACATGCTGGACGAAGCCGACTTCGTTTCCGGCTTCACCCGCGAAGGCTTCATCAGTGCAGTGGAGAAGTCGAAGGAGCTGATCCGCGCCGGCGACATCTTCCAGGTCGTGCTCAGCCAGCGCCTGTCGGTGCCGTTCAAGGCGCGTCCGGTCGACGTGTATCGCGCGCTGCGCGCGTTGAATCCGTCGCCGTACATGTACTTCCTGGATGTCGGCGGCACGCAGGTCGTCGGCTCTTCGCCGGAAATCCTGGTGCGCCAGATGGGCGACGAGATCACCGTGCGCCCGATCGCCGGTACCCGCCCGCGCGGCGCCACCGTCGAGGAAGACCAGGCGCTGGAAGCCGAGCTGCTGGCGGACCCGAAGGAACGCGCCGAGCATCTGATGCTGATCGACCTGGGCCGCAATGATGTCGGCCGCGTCAGCGAGCCGGGCACGGTGCAGGTCGGCGAGCAGTTCGTGATCGAGCGCTACAGCCATGTCATGCACATCGTCAGCGAAGTCACCGGCAAGCTGAAAAGCGGGCTGAGTTACGCCGACGTGCTGCGCGCGACGTTCCCCGCCGGCACGGTCAGCGGCGCGCCGAAGATCCGCGCGCTGGAAGTGATCCGCGAATTCGAGCCGATCCGCCGCAACGTCTATTCCGGCGCGGTCGGCTACATCGGCTGGCATGGCGATGCCGACACCGCCATCGCCATCCGCACCGCGGTGATCCAGGACGGACGCCTGCACGTGCAGGCCGGTGCGGGCATCGTCTACGACTCCGACCCTTCGAAGGAGTGGGAGGAGACGATGAACAAAGGCCGCGCGCTGTTCCGTGCGGTGGCCGAGGCGGCGCGCGGACTCTGAACGACGGACTCTGAACGACCGGCTCTGAACGAGTGACCCTGAACGATTAGGCGGGCGGCGCCCGTCGTTCGGTCCCTGCCGTTCGTCGCATCGAACCGAATGGGGCGGCTTCCGCGTCCGGTGGCCGCGCACCTCAACGTTTTATTCACGGACAGCACTGTTCACTGCCAGCGCGCGCAGTGAGCCCGAAGCCATTGCGCGCTTTCGACAAGGATGTCCCGTGATGCCGATTGCGTAACTTCGAGGGAGAGTGCGCCATGCATCAGATTCCCGACAGCAATGTCCAGGCCCGTTTCGCCAACGGTTACGCGCGTACGGTCGAATTGATTTGTCCGCGCTGCCACGAGAAGGCGGTATTCGAGGCGAAGCCGTGGCAGGAGCACGGGCGCCAAGTCGTCGCCACGGAAATGAGCTGCACCCGCTGCGAGTCCGAAGGTCTGCTGGTGCAGATCGTCGACGACTTCGGCAACAGCAAGCCGGGCTCGTTGTTCACCTGGCCCGAGCCCGGCGGTCGCGGCGCCATGCCCGGATTGCAGCATCTGCATGCACTCTCCGGACCGCTGGCGCGCAGCTACGAATCGGCGGTGAAGCTGTACAACCACGCCGAATGGGGCGCGACCGCGCTGGTCGTGCGGCATCTGCTCGAAGGCCTGTCCACGCGGCTGCTGCCCGCCGACAAGCGCGATCTGCCGTTGCCGCGGCAGCTCGATGCGCTGCCGCGCGATCTCGACCTGGTCAAGCCGCTGCAGGACATCTCGCAATGGATGGCGCCCGAAGGTCCCTTCGGCCGCCACTTCGATGACGAGAGTTCGATCGACAAGGTGACCGCGGAACATCTGCTTGAACTGGCGGAGCAGTTGATCCAGTACCTGGTGGTGATGCCCGGCGAAATGGCCGATCTCAAGAGCCGCATCGCCACCGCGCCGGTGCCGCTGCCGTTGCGGCGGGGTACGGGCGTCGCCTAACGCGGGTGTGATCGGCACTTCCCTCGCCCCGCTTGCGGGGAGAGGGACAGCGGCGCGTAGCGGCGCAGGGTGAGGGGACGTTAGCGGCGGCGCGATCCCGGCTGGGCAGGCGGCGCCGGGGGGCAGTCGCGACACGCCGTGAATCCGTCCATGGAGGCTTCTCGGCGGCATCCATGCCGCCGACAGTCGCGCCTGCCCACCAGCACCGCCTGCCCTCCCACTCATCTCGCCGCGTTGGCAAAAAGCAAAGACGAAGCACGGGCAGCGAACATTACGGATAGTTCATGCAGCGGAAAGGGCGGCGATAACGGCCGCGGCGCAACCTGTTCCTGCGATGGGGATGACCCCACCGGCCTAGAAACTTCCCACAGGAGCAGCCACATGACCCACCTTCGCAAGACCCTGTTCGCCGTCGCCCTGACCGCCCTGACCGGTTCGGCGCTCGCCGCCACGCCGGCCGCCGCGCCGACCGCTCCTGCAGCGACCCCGGCTCCGGCCAAGACCGCCGTAGCCAAGACCACCGTCGCCAAGCACAAGCATCACCTCGCCAAGATGAAGAAGGCGGAGACCAAGGACGCCAAGTCCGCGCCGGCCAAGACCGACGGCAGCAAGAGCTGATCCTCTCGACGCCCGTAGGTGGATGCGGGCCGGATACCCCGTCGAAGCGTTTTCGGCGGGGTATCCTTTTTTGGAGCCCGGAGCTGACATGCGCATCCTGCTGGTCGAAGACGATCCCCATACCGCGGCCTTCATCCTTAAGGGCCTGCGCGAGGATGGGCATGCGGTCGATCACGCCGCGGACGGCAAGCAGGGCCTGTTCCTGGCCACGACCGAGAGCTACGACGCGATCGTGCTCGATCGCATGCTGCCCGGCGTCGATGGTCTGGTCGTGCTGCAGACCTTGCGCGGCGCCGGCAGCCGCACGCCGCTGGTGCTACTCACGGCGCTGGGCGAAGTGGATCACCGCGTCGAAGGCCTGCGCGCCGGTGCCGATGACTATCTCGTTAAGCCGTTCGCCTACGCCGAACTGAGTGCGCGCCTGGACAGCATCGTGCGCCGCCAGCGCAGCGGCGACGAACGCGAGCCGACGCGCCTGCGCGTGGGCGAGCTCGAACTGGACCTGCTCAGCCGCGAAGCCCGTCGCGGCGACCGCCGCATCGAACTGCAGCCGCGCGAGTTCCGCCTGCTCGAATACCTGATGCGCCAGGCCGAGCGCGTGGTGACGCGCACCATGCTGCTGGAAGCGGTGTGGGACTATCACTTCGATCCGCAGACGAACGTCATCGACGTGCACATCAGCCGGCTGCGGCAGAAGATCGATCATGGCTTCGCGCGCCCGCTGCTGCACACGGTGCGCGGCGCGGGCTACAGGCTGGGTGAATAGTTTGGCTGGGCGCACGAGTTTGCGGCCGCTCTCCACCAGCACGCGGCTGGCGCTGGTGGTGATGGGCTCGTTCCTGCTGGCCTTCGTCCTGCTCGGCGCGGGCATCTACTACGCGGTCTCGACATTGTTGCTGCAGGACACGCGCGAACTGGTGCGTACCGATGCGGCGGGGCTGGTCGACCTGTACCGCGAGGACGGGCGCAGCGCGCTGCTCGAAGAACTGCAGCGCCGGCAGGAAGCGCCCGAAGATCCCGATGCGGTCTATGCGTTGGCTTCACCGCAGGGACGGCGGCTTGTCGGTAACGTCCAGCCCTTGCGGCATGGGCCGATCACGACGCGCTGGACGGAATTCGACGAACCCGGCGAAGACGGCACGCTGCGTGTGGTCGCCTACGAACAGAAGCTGCCCGACGGCAGCCGGCTGCTGACCGGGCTGCGACTGCGCTCGCAGGATCGCTTCCTCGTGCTGATGCAGCGCACGGCGCTGGTGGCGCTGCTCTTTGCCGCCACGCTGGGTGCGCTGATCGGCTGGTCGACGTCGCGCTGGGTGTCGCGTCGTCTGCGTAGCCTCGATGCCACGGCGGAACGCGTGGGCGGCGGCGAGCTGACCCTGCGCGCGTCGCTGGATCACAGCGACGACGCCTTCGACCGGCTGGCGCGCCGCTTCAACGGCATGCTCGACCGGATCGAGGAATTGCTCGGCGGCGTGCGCCACGCCACCGATCACATCGCGCACGACTTGCGCACGCCGCTGACCCGACTGCGCAATCGTCTGGAGGAACTGCGCCAGCAGGCCGATGCGACCCAACGCACCGCGCTGGACGGGGCAGTGGCCGAAACCGATCAGCTGCTGCAGTCCTTCGGCGCGTTGTTGCGGCTGGCGCGCATCGAGGCGCAGGCGCCGTCCGCGGACGATCCGGAGGTGGATCTGCGCGCGCTGGTGACCGATGCGGTGGATCTGTATTCCCCCAGCGCAGCGGATCGCGACGTCCGCCTTCGTGCCGCCTTGCTGCCGGCATCGGTGCATGGCGATCGCGACCAGTTGTTCCAGGCCGTGGTCAATCTGCTCGACAACGCGGTCAAGTACGCGCCGGCGGGCAGCGATGTCGATGTCTCGCTGCTCACCGACGCCGAGGGCGTAGCGCTGCAGATCGACGACCGTGGGCCCGGAATTCCCGAAGCCGATCGCGAACGCGTCTTCGACCGATTCCAGCGCCTGGAGAGCCACCGCGGCTCGCCCGGTGTCGGCCTGGGCCTGAGCCTGGTGCGCGCGATCGCGCAGCGCCATGGCGGCCGGGTGCTGTTGCTGGATCGCGCGCCGGGGTTGCGTGTGCGACTGATCCTGCCGGGCTGAGCCTGACTGCGCTGCCAGGCTGCGAACGACCTGGCCGCCCCCGACACCGAAGTTTCATGAGTGCGACCCGGCGGCCGGCAAGCGCATGCGATATCCTGCCCGGCCCGTCCGCGCCCCCGCCGCGGCACCGGAAGTAGGCCGTTCCATGCTGTTGATGATCGACAACTACGACAGCTTCACCTTCAACCTCGTGCAGTACCTGCAGACGCTGGGCGCCGAGGTGAAGGTGGTGCGCAACGACGAACTGTCGGTGGCGCAGATCCGGGCGCTGGCGCCCGAGCGCATCGTGATCTCGCCCGGACCGTGCACGCCGAACGAGGCGGGCGTTTCGGTCGATGTGATCCGCGAGCTCGGCGGCACCACGCCGATCCTGGGCGTGTGCCTGGGGCATCAGAGCATCGGCCAGGCCTATGGTGGCGACGTGATCCGCGCCAAAACGATCATGCACGGCAAAACCTCGCGCATCCGCCACGAAGGGCAGGGCGTGTTCGCCGGCCTGCCGGACGGTTACGAAGCCACGCGCTACCACTCGCTGGTCGTCGCCCGCGACACGCTGCCCGACTGTCTGGAAATGACGGCCTGGACCGACAACGACGACGGCTCCTTCGACGAGATCATGGGCCTGCGCCATCGCGAGCACCCGGTCGAAGGCGTGCAGTTCCATCCCGAGTCGATCCTGACCGAGCATGGGCATGCGTTGTTGAAGAACTTCCTGGAGAAGTGAGGCGGGAATGCCCATCACACCGCAAGAAGCGCTCCAGCGCACCATCGAGCACCGCGAGATCTTCCACGACGAAATGGTGGATCTGATGCGGCAGATCATGCGCGGCGAGGTGTCTGCGACCATGACCGCGGCCATCCTCACCGGCCTGCGGGTGAAGAAGGAAACCGTCGGCGAGATCGCCGGCGCGGCAACGGTGCTGCGCGAATTCGCGCGCCCGGTGCAGGTCGCCGACCGCGCCAACCTGGTCGACATCGTCGGCACCGGCGGCGATGGCGCGCACACCTTCAATATTTCCACCGCGTCGATGTTCGTCGTCGCCGCGGCCGGCGCCAAGGTCGCCAAGCACGGCAACCGCAGCGTGTCCTCGAAGTCGGGCAGCGCCGACGTGCTCGAAGCGCTGGGCGCCAATATCGAGTTGCAGCCCGAGCAGGTCGCGGCCTGCATCGAGCGCTGCGGCATCGGCTTCATGTTCGCGCCGGTGCATCACCCGGCGATGAAGACGGTGGCGCCGGTGCGCCGCGAGATGGGCGTACGCACGATCTTCAACATCCTCGGGCCGCTGACCAATCCGGCGAATGCGCCGAACATCCTGATGGGCGTGTTCCATCCGGACCTCGTCGGCATCCAGGTGCGCGTGCTGCAGGAGCTGGGTGCGCGACGCGCGCTGGTCGTGTGGGGCCGAGACGGCATGGATGAACTCTCGCTGGGCGCGGCCACGCTGGTCGGCGAGCTGCGCGACGGCGTGGTGCGCGAGTACGAAGTGCATCCGGAAGACTTCGGCATCGCCATGGCCGCCTCGCGCAACCTGCGCGTGGCCGATGCGCTGGAGTCGAAGGCGATGCTGCTGGGCGCGCTCGACAACAAGCCGGGTCTGCCGCTGGAGATCGTCGCGCTCAATGCCGGTGCGGCGCTGTATGCCGCGGGCGTTGCCGATTCGATCGAGCAGGGCATCGGCCGCGCGCGCGAGGCGGTCGCTTCCGGTGCCGCACGGGCCAAGCTGGAACAGTTCATCGCCGCAACGCGCGATGTCGCGGGGGTTTCCGCATGAACGGCTTCGCCAAACTGCCCGAGCCGCCGTACTTCGCGGTGATCTTCTCCTCGCAGCGCAACAGCGACGACGAGGCCGGCTACGCGGCCGCGGCCGAGCGCATGCTGGAGCTGGCCCAGCAGCAACCCGGTTACCTCGGGGCCGAGTCGGTGCGCGGCGCCGACGGCTTCGGCATCACCGTGTCGTACTGGGAGAGCGAAGCGGCGATCGGCGCGTGGAAGCATCACGCCGAGCACGCGGCGACGCGCGCGCACGGACGCAAGCATTGGTACGAACATTTCGAGCTGCGCGTGGCGAAGGTGACCCGGGCATACGGAAAACCGCAAGCCCCGTAAAATCTCCCCCCATGACCGACATCCTTACCACCATCCTCGCCCGCAAGGCCGAGGAGATCGAACAGCGCAGCCGTGTGCGCCCGCTGTCGGAGCTGCGCGCCCGCGCGCTCAATCAGCCGGCGACGCGCGGTTTCGTGCGTTCGATCCGCTCCCGGTTGCAGGCCGGCGAGCCGGCGGTGATTGCGGAGGTGAAGAAGGCCAGCCCGTCCAAGGGCGTCATCCGCGCCGACTTCCGCCCGGCGGAGATCGCGCGCAGCTACGAGGCCGGCGGCGCCGCCTGCCTGTCGGTGCTGACCGACGTCGATTTTTTCCAGGGCAGCAACCTGTACCTCAGCGAGGCGCGCAGCGCCTGCCGCCTGCCGGTGATCCGCAAGGACTTCATCGTCGATCCGTATCAGGTGTACGAGGCGCGCATGATCGGCGCCGACTGCATCCTGCTGATCGTCGCCGCGCTGGAGGATGCGCAGATGATCGAGCTGGCCAACCTCGCCGGCGAACTGGACATGGACGTGCTGGTGGAAGTGCACGACATCGACGAACTCGAACGCGCGCTGCAGACCGATTGCGAGCTGATCGGGGTGAACAATCGCAACCTGCGCACCTTCGAGGTATCGCTTGATACCACACTCGCGCTGAAAGACGCGGTGCCGCGGGACCGCATCCTGGTCACCGAAAGCGGCATCGCCACGCGCGAGGACGTCGCGAAGATGCGCGGCAACGGCGTAGACACCTTCCTGGTCGGCGAGAGCTTCATGCGCCAAACCGACCCGGGCGCGGCGCTCAAGCGCCTGTTCTTCAGCTGAGCCGCGCGCATGAGCGTGAAGGGAAAGCAGTATCCGAAGACGCGCGATGGTGCGCCGCTGGTCGTCTTCGACTTCGACCACACGCTCTACGACGGCGATTCAGGCAGTCATCTGTTCGCCTGGCTGATCCGCCGCAGCGGGTGGCGGCGTCTGCTGGCGCTGCCGATGCTGCCGGTGTTCCTGCCGCTGGTGGCGTTCCTGCCGACGCGGCGGTTCGGCGTCAGCGCCTTCGTCTGGGCGGGCACGGTTGGTTTCCATCGTTCCAAGGAACTGGACAGGCTGATCGATCGCTATGTCGCCACGCACGCGGAGGAGATCCGCAGGCGCTTGCTGCCGATCGGAATCGAAGCGCTGCACCGGCATCGCCAGGCGGGCGATCGTGTGGTCGTCGCCACCGGCGCGCCGCCGGAACTGGCGCGCGCGATCCTCGCCTTCGTCGCGCATGAAGACGTGCCGGTGGTGGGGACGGAGATCGGGCCGCGCCTGGGCGGCCTCGGCGCGAGGCGGCATTGCCACAACGAAATGAAGATGACGATGCTGCGCGAAGCGGGTTTCCGCGACGAGGTCGCGATCGCCTATTCCGACAGCAGCGCCGACCTGCCGCTGCTGCTCGCCGCGCGCAAGCCGGTGGTGGTGAATCCCAAGCCGTCGCGTGTGGCGCTGTTCCAGCGCGTGCTGCCGGCGGGTACGCCGATCCTCAACTGGGGTTGCCGCAAGCGCGGCGGTGAAGCGGTGCCGCCGGCCGCGACCGCAAGCCCCGCTCGCGGCTGATCGACGACAGGGGCCGACCATGCGTAGATGGCATTGGCCGGTCGTATGTGCGGCGCTGATCGCCGCCGCCGCCGTGGGCGGATGCGCACTCTGGCGGCGTGCCGACGTCCGTCATGAGGCCTACGACGCCCATGCGCGTGCTGCGAGCGCGTCGGCGCCCGCCTTGGAGGCCGCGGTGGATGTGCGGTTCGCCCCTTCCTCGTTCGTGGACAACCGGGGCATGCGGGTGCCGTACCGGCTGATGGCGCCATCGTCATTGGCTTCCGGCCGGCGCTATCCGCTGGTGGTGCTGCTGCACGGCTCGGGCGCGATGGGCGACGACAACACCAGGCAGATCGGGCCTGTCGCGCGCGCCTGGGCGGAGCCGGCGCTGCGCGAACGCTTTGCGGCCTACGTGCTGGTACCGCAAGTGTCCGTGCGCAGTGCCGAATACCACACCGGGCGCGATGGCCTGGCCGCGTCGGTGCCCGGTGCCTCGCTGGCGGCCGTGCTGGCCTTGATCGACGACGTCGCTTCGCAGCCCTCGATCGATACCGAGCGGATCTATCTCGTCGGCTTCTCGATGGGGGCCTCCGCGGCCCTGGATGCGGTGGTCGAGCGGCCGCGGCGCTTCGCTGCCGTCGTAGCCTTCGCGCCGGTGCCGCCGGAACGCGATCTCGCCGCGGGCGTCGCCAGCGTGCCCATGTGGCTGGTCCACGGCAGCGCGGACGCGGAAAACCCCTATGCCGCCGACCGCATGTGGGCGCAGGCCGTCGCCGCGGCCGGCGGCCGCCCGCGGTTCACCGTCATCGACGGCATGGCGCACGAATTCCCGCAGCAGATGCTGCGGCGTAGCGATTGGCGGGATTGGCTGTTCGCGCAGCGCTTGCGGCGCAGCGTCGCAGAACCGCAGTCGCTCAGGTCCGCTCGGGAGCGTTGAGGTCCTCGAAAAACTCCACCACGGTGTGCTCGGCGAAATCGCGGAATTCGCCCGCGTCGTAGAAGCGCCCGTAGCAGTTCTTGCAGCTCTCGAACCAGATGTGCGGCTGCTGCGGATCGACCATGCGGATCAGCGGCCAGTTGGTGCAGGTCGGGCAGGTGATGCGGTCGACGCGGTTGTATTGCTTGCCGACTTCGGCGTCGCCGCTGTCGATTTCCTTCGCCAGGTCCTTGAGGCGCTCGTGGTCGACGGGTGCGAACCACAGCCCGGTGCAGTTGGTGCAGCGATGGACAGTCGAGTTCTGGTAGGCGACGGGCGCCATCGCGGCATCGCACTTCGGGCACTGCATGGGTTCTCCTGCGGGCGCGATCAGTCGCCCAGTAGCTTGATGAAATGCCTGGAGCCTTCGTTGTAGCCGCAGCCCAGGTAGAAGTCGTGGGCGACCTTGCGCCGCGGATTGCTGGTGACCTCGATGCGCGCCGCCTGGGCGCGGCGGGCGATGGCCTCGGCTTCGCGCAGCAGCCGGCGGCCGATGCCCTGCCGGCTGCACTGGGACGAAACGACCAGGGCGGTGATGCGCGCCAGCTCGGCGCCACGGGCGAACGAGTAGCGGATGTCGAGCGACATCAGCCCACAGACGCCGCCTTCGATCTCCGCGACGACGCAGAACAGGTGCGGATCGTGCAGCACCCGCGAGATCCGCTCGAGGGCTTCATCGCGGTTGCACGGATAGCCCAACTCCTCCAGCAGGGCGGCGACGTCGTTGGCGTCGCCGATCTGGGCTGCACGGATACGTACCGCCGTGGAGGACGAACCGGCCAGCTTCGCCATCACCGGTCCGTGGCTCAGCCGCGGGTTCCGTAGAGGACCACGGTCTTGCCGCGGGCGTGGAGCTTGTTGTCGGCCTGCAGCTTCTTGAGGACGCGGCCGGCCATTTCGCGCGAGCAGCCGACCAGGCGGGACAGCTCCTGGCGCGACACGCGGATCTGCGTGCCCTGCGGGTGACTCATGGCCTCGGGTTCCTTGGCCAGGTCGTGCAGGGCGCGGACGATGCGGTCGGTGACGTCCAGGAACGCCAGGCGGCCGGCCTTGCGGCTGGTGTCCAGCAGGCGGCGCGAGATCTGGGCGCCGATCTGGTACAGCAGCTTGGGCGCGTCGGTCGCCAGGCGGGTCAGCAGCAGGTCGTAGAAGCGCTCGTGGCCGATCTCGGCGAGCTCGCACGGGGTGCGGGTGCGCAGGACGACTTCGCGGCGGTCGCTCTCCACGAACAGGCCGAGTTCGCCGATGAACTCGCCTGGGCCGAGGTAGCCGAGCACGAGCTCACGACCGTCGTCCTCCTCGGTGATGATGCTCACCGACCCGGAGATCAGGTAGTAGATCGTGTTGGCCGGGTCGCCCGGTCGGAACACGTCGGTCCGGGAGGGATAGCGGCGGCGGTGGCAATGTGCGAGGAAGCGCTCGATGGTGGCGCTGTCCGGCATCAAAGGGCTGTTGGTCTTGCGCAGGGCTATCACGGGATCAACCAGCTTGATGAGTTGATAGGAACCGGCGGAGCTTAGCCCAAGCGGCCGCATGGGCAAATAGTGCCGGATATTGCCGTTGGCGGTCACCAAAATGAAGACGGCCATCGCAAAAGGCCTTTTCGGGCGCCGCAGCGCCTCTCCGCGAGGCTGCGCCCTTCACCCTGCGCCGACGTTTGGCCCCCGTGTCCGATTGCCTCATAATCGCGCCCTCGCAAGCGCGGCCCCCCGCCGCCAGACCTGGATAGACGAAGTGGTCAAGCCGCTGCCGCGCCTGAAGCTTCAGGGCTTCAACAACCTCACCAAGGCGCTCTCGTTCAACATCTACGACGTGTGCTTCGCGGCATCCGAAGAGGAGCGCAAGCGCTACATCGAGTACATCGACGAGGCCTACAACGCCGACCGCCTGACCCAGATCCTGACCGATGTGGCGGACATCATCGGCGCGAACATCCTCAACATCGCCCGCCAGGACTACGACCCGCAGGGCGCCTCGGTGACGATCCTGATCTCCGAGCAGCCGGTCATCGACAAGGCCGACGCCAAGGGCGTGATCTCGGAAGCCGTGGTCGCGCACATGGACAAGTCGCACATCACCGTGCACACCTATCCGGAGACCCATCCGGACAACGGCATCGCGACCTTCCGCGCCGACATCGACGTGGCGACCTGCGGCGTGATCTCGCCGCTGAAGGCCCTGAACTACCTGATCGAGAGCCTGGAGTCGGACATCGTGGTCATGGACTACCGCGTCCGTGGCTTTACCCGCGACATCAAGGGCAAGAAGCACTTCATCGATCACAAGATCAACTCGATCCAGGACTACCTGGCCAAGAACATCAAGTCGCGCTACGAAATGCTCGACGTGAACGTTTACCAGGAAAACATCTTCCACACGAAGATGCACCTGAAGGAATTCGACCTCGACACCTACCTGTTCGAGGAGAAGGCGAAGAACCTGTCGTTCAAGGAGCGCATGAAGATCGAAGCGCGGCTCAAGCGCGAGATCGAAGAGCTCTACCACGGGCGCAATCTGCTCGATTGATTGGGGCGTGGAACTGAAAAAGGCCGGCAATTGCCGGCCTTTTTGTTTTTTATCGCGGCTGCGGCACGTCCCCTCACCCTGCGTCGCCGCGCGACGCTGTCCCTCTCCCCGCAAGCGGGGCGAGGGGGCTCTTCCTTCTCCCCGCTTGCGGGGAGAAGGTGCCCGAAGGGCGGATGAGGGGAGGCGCGCGAAGCGCGCCAGTCAGACCCGATAAGCGATCGACTTCATCAGATTCGACGCCATCGCCATCAGCGTCGGCACCGGCGGCGGCAGGATGCGCGCGCCTTGCGCCCGCGCATTGTCGGCATGGCGCGCCTCATCTTCCTTCATCACCTGCAGGATGGCGCGGCTGCGTGCGTCGGCGGCGGGCAGCGTTTGCAGGTGCTCGTCCAGATGGGCTTCGACCTGGCGTTCGGTTTCGACCACGAAGCCCAGGTTCCAGCCGTCGCCGCGCAGGCCGGCGAGCGCGCCGATCGCATAGCTGCCGGCGTACCACAGCGGGTTGAGCAGACTGGGTCGGCTGTCCAGTTCGTCCAAGCGTTGCGCGCACCAGGCGAGGTGGTCGGTTTCTTCCTGCGCGGCTTCGAGCAGGTGCGCGCGTGTGGTTTCGTCGCGCGCGACCGCGGCCTGGCCGACGTACAGCGCCTGGGCGCAGACCTCGCCGACGTGGTTGATGCGCATCAGGCCGGCGGCGTGGCGGCGCTCGGCCTCGTCGAGCACTACGTCGGGCTCCAGGGCGGAGGGGTTCGCGCGTTGCGCGAGCGGTGCGCCGAAGACCGTATCCAGTGCGTTCTGCGCATCGATGAGCAGGCGGTCGAGCGGGGTGAGGGCGCGTGCGTTCATGGGCGAAGTTTACTGCTGCGCCTTGGGCGGCGCGTGTGGCGGATCTGTAAGGCACTCGGCGAGAAATTCGAGCGGGTGCTGCACAGGCTTGGCGGTGGCATTCGCGAAATGCAGGCGGCAGCCGATGTTGGCGCTGAGCAGGCGGGTCGCGCCGCTGTTTTCGAAGGCTTCGATCAGTGGCTGGCGGTAGGCGGCCGCGCGATCGGGTTCCAGCAGCATCTGGGTGCCGGCGGCGCCGCAGCAACCGTAGCCGTGGGGTAGTTCGAGCAACTGAAGCCCGGGCACGCGCGCCAGCAATGCGCGCAGCGCGGCGGCCGATCCGACCACATTGCGCTGTGTGCAGGGCAGGTGCAGGGCGATGCGCTCATTGCGCGGGTTGAACGCGAGCCGGTCCACGTGCCGGTGCAGGAAGGCGATGGCGTCGCTCACCGTCGTGGTGCCGGATAGCGCATCGTGCACGGCTTCGTGGCAGCCACTTGCCAGTGTCAGCACGATCTGGTGACTGGAGAGCGCGGCGCGATTGGTCGCTGCCAATCGCGCGGCCGCACCGGACGCGCCGCCGTGCGCATGCAAGGCGCCGCAGCAGGTCTGCGACTCGGGCGTGTGGATGGCGAATCCTGCTGCCGCGCATAGGCGGGCAAGGGCCTCGCGCAAGGCGGTTTCGTACGGCCGTGCCACGCAACCCATGAAAAGCGCCACGGTCGCCTCTGGGGTCGCGCGCGGGGGCTGCCCCTGCAGCACCGCGCCAGGGGGGCGCGGCAGTGGCCGCAGCTTCGCCGGAAGCCGGTCGAACAGCCGCCGGTACACCGACAACAGCAAGGACAGCAGGCCAGGACGCGCCGTCAGCCACTCGGCTGTCCGCTGGCGCCAGCCGTGGCCGCGCCGCTCGCGCTGGCGGGTACGGGCGGCCACGAGCAGTTCGCCGTAAGCGACGTCCGCGGGGCAGACCGCCTCGCAACTGCGGCAGCCCAGGCAGTGATCGAGGTGGCGATCGGCGACGGCGGTCGGTTCGACCAAGCCCGATTCCCAGGCCCTGGCCAGCGCGATCCGGCCTCGCGGCGACTCCGCTTCGGTCCGGTCCAGGAGATAAGTGGGGCAGGCGGGCAGGCACAATCCGCACTGGACGCAGCGATCGGCCAGGGCGAGCAGCCGGTCCGGCGCCGATTCATCCTGGGGCGAGCGGGTCGGGCTCGAGCCGGGAGGGGCGGGGCGGACGGCCGGAGACATGGCCGGCGATGCTAGCACGCGGGTTTTCGCGGGCTTGCGGTGGCCGGGAGAGGCCGCTATCATTCCGCCTCTTTTCGCACCACCCAAAACGCGAGGCGAAGTTTCGCCGGTCGATGGCAGCCTATCCCGCTGCGTCCCGAGCGTAATCAGCCCGACCAGACTCACCCATAGCAGAGCAGTCATGAAGACTTTCACCGCCAAGAACGAGACCGTCCAACGCGACTGGTACATCGTTGACGCCTCGGGCAAGACCCTTGGCCGTCTGTGCTCCGAACTCGCGCGCCGTCTGCGCGGTAAGCACAAGCCCGTCTACACCCCGCACGTCGATACCGGCGATTACCTCGTGGTGATCAACGCCGAGAAGATCGCCGTGACCGGCAACAAGCTGCAGGACAAGATGTACCACCGCTTCACCGGTTACATCGGCAACCTGAAGTCCGAGACCCTCGGTCAGGCGCTTGAGCGCCACCCGGAGCGCGTGATCGAAATCGCCGTCAAGGGCATGCTCCCGAAGAATCCGCTGGGCCGCGCGATGTATCGCAAGCTCAAGGTCTACAAGGGCACCGAACATCCGCACGCCGCGCAGCAGCCGCAGCCGCTCGACTTCTAAGGCATCCAGCACATGGCACTCCAGCAGAATTACGGCACCGGCCGTCGCAAGTCCTCCACCGCCCGCGTGTTCCTGCGCAAGGGCGACGGCAAGATCACCATCAACCAGCGTCCGATCGACGAGTTCTTCGGCCGCGAGACCGCGCGCATGATCGTGCGTCAGCCGCTTGAGCTGACCAAGTCGAGCGACAAGTTCGACGTTCTCGTCACCGTCGCCGGCGGCGGCATCACCGGTCAGGCCGGTGCGATCCGCCTGGGCATCGCCCGCGCGCTGGTCGAGTACGATGAATCGCTGAAGACCGAACTGCGCAAGGCCGGTTTCATGACCCGCGACGCGCGCGAAGTCGAGCGTAAGAAGGTCGGTCTGCACAAGGCACGTCGTGCCACGCAGTTCTCGAAGCGCTAATATTCGGAACTGTAGGATCCATTGCACAGCCCCGTCGCCAAGCGGTAAGGCATCTGACTCTGACTCAGACATTCGGTGGTTCGAATCCATCCGGGGCTGCCAAATCCACGAAGAACCCGCCGCAAGGCGGGTTTTTTGTTTTTCGCTCCCGGTGCGGTGGATCGGGGTGATACGCAGCCCGTACCATCGTTCACCGCAGACACGCGCTGCGGCGCGTTCGGCGCAATCGCAACTGCTTTTTACGGGGGCGCCCTCCGTTACAATTGCAACTATCGCGCGGCATGCGCTGAATTTTCCGGAGACCCTATGAAGCTCGGTTCCCTCAAGGAAGGCGGCCGCGACGGCACTCTCATCGTCGTTTCGCGCGATCTGAAGCGCGCCGTCAAAGCCACCGGCATCGCCGATACGCTGCAGCGTGCGCTGGAGGACTGGTCGAATGCCGCGCCGCGCCTCAACGCGCTGTCCGATGCCTTGAACGACGGTCGTGCCGAGGGTGCGTTCGATGTCGATCTGACCGCGCTCGCTGCGCCGCTGCCCCGCACCTACGAATTCGTCGACGGCAGTGCGTACCTGCCGCACGTGGAGCGCGTGCGTCGCGCGCGTGGTGCCGAGGTGCCGGAGAGTTTCTACGTCGATCCGCTGATGTACCAGGCGGTGAGCGCCGGCTTCTACGGGCCGCGCGATCCGGTGCGCGTGGTCAGCGAGGACTACGGCATCGACCTCGAAGCCGAGGTCGTGATCGTCACCGACGACGTGCCGATGGCCGTGACCGCGGACGCCGCCGCCGCGCACATCCAGCTGATCGGCCTGGTCAACGACGTCAGCCTGCGCAATCTGATCCCCAACGAACTCGCCAAGGGTTTCGGCTTCCTGCAGTCCAAGCCGCGCTCGGCGCTGTCGCCCGTGTTCGTCACGCCGGACGAACTGGGCGATGCCTGGCAGGACAGCAAGGTCCATCTCCCGATGGTCACGCACATCAACGGCGAATGGTTCGGCGCACCGGAAGCCGGCGTGGACATGCAGTTCAACTTCGCCCAGCTCGTGGCGCACGCGGCGAAGACGCGGCCGCTCACGGCCGGCACCATCGTCGGCTCGGGCACGGTGGCGAACGAGGACACCTCGCTCGGCGCTTCCTGCTTCGCCGAGCGGCGCACGGTGGAAACCCTCGAACACGGCAAGCCGCTCACCCCCTTCATGAAGTTCGGCGATACCGTGCGTATTGAGATGAAGTCGCGCGACGGCGGCGATATCTTCGGCGCGATCGAACAGCGGATCGAGCGCCAGCCCGTCTGACCGGCGGCGCTGCCGGGCCGGCGGAAGGAGGACAGCCCGTCCGTCCGGCGGCTATGGTGCGTTACGCACGGCTTGGCCGTGATAGGGGGTTGCAGTGGAAAACGGGCAAGTCAGCGACCAGTTGCGCCTGTATTCGTACTGGCGTTCCAGCGCGGCGTATCGGGTACGGATCGGCCTGAACCTCAAGGGCCTGCCCTACGAGATCGTGCCGATCCACCTGCTGCGCGACGGCGGCGAACAGCGCACGGACGAATACCGCAAGATCAACCCGCAGGGCCTGGTGCCGGTGCTTCAGCACGGCAGCCGCCAGCTGCGGCAGTCGATGGCGATCCTCGAATATCTCGACGAGACCTGGCCCGAACGCCCGCTGCTGCCCGCGACCGCGCGTTCGCGTCAGCGCGCGCGTGCGCTGGCCCAGGCGATCGCCTGCGACATCCACCCGCTCAACAATCTGCGCGTACTGCAGTACTTCGAGCACGAGTGGAACGTGCCGCAGCCCGAGCGCGACGTCTGGGTACGGCACTGGATCAACGAAGGCTTCGCCGCGATCGAAGCCATGCTCAACGACCATCTTTCGACCGGTCTGTACTGCGAAGGCGAGACGCCGACGATCGCGGACTGCTGCCTGATCCCGCAGGTCTACAACGCGCGCCGCTTCGGTATCGACGTGGCGAAGTATCCGACGGTCGCGCGCATCGAGCAGGCCTGCATGAAGCTGCCTGCGTTCGATCTGGCGCGCCCGGAAATGCAGCCGGACAAGCCCGCCTGAGGCAGGCGGTCCTGAAGAGATTCTTGCCCGGGTGGCATGCGCCGCCCGGAAGCCCGCTCGGAAAAGCCGATCAACCCGCCGAGTTGCTGGCGAACACGTCCGCGTAGGGGTCGTGCTCGCCGGTGCCACCTTCGGAAAGGCGGAACTTGAGATCCAGGCCGTCGCGCGAGTCGGCGGCCTTGAGCGCTTCCTCGCGTTCGACCTTGCCCTGCTTGTACAGGCGGAACAGGCACTGGTCGAAGCTCTCCATGCCTTCCTGCAGGGAGCCCTCCATCGCCTGCTTGATCTCGTGGACCTGGCCGCGACGCATCAGGTCGCGGATCATCGGGGTGTTGATCAGCACTTCGGTCGCCGGCAGGCGGCGGCCGTCGACACCGACCACGAGGCGCTGCGAAATCACCGCGCGCAGATTGAGCGCGAGGTTCATCAGCACGTTCTTGTGCGCCGACTCGTGGAAGAAGTTGAGGATGCGCTCCAGCGTCTGGTCGGCGTTGTTCGAGTGCAGCGTCGCCAGGCACAGGTGGCCGGTTTCGGCGAAGGCGATCGCCGCTTCCATCGTGGTCGCGTCGAGGATTTCGCCGATCAGGATGACGTCGGGCGCTTCACGCATCGCGTTCTTCAGCGCGTTGTGGAAGGCGTGGGTATCCAGGCCGACTTCGCGCTGGTTGACGATCGATTTCTTGTGCTTGTGCAGGTATTCGATCGGGTCCTCGATGGTCAGGATGTGACCCGAGGTATGGGTGTTGCGGTGGTCGATCATCGCCGCCAGCGTGGTCGACTTGCCCGAACCGGTGGAGCCCACGATCAGCACCAGGCCGCGCGGGGCCATGATGATGTCCTTGAGCACCTGTGGCAGCTGCAGCTCTTCGATCGACGGAATGACGCTGCGGATGGCGCGGATGACCATGCCGACTTCGCCGCGCTGCTTGAACACGTTCACGCGGAAGCGACCCGCTTCCGGAATGGCCAGCGCCATGTTCAACTCGAGGTCGCGCTCGAACATGGGCACCTGGCCCTCGTCCATCAGCGAGTAGGCGATCTTCTTCACCATGCCTGCAGGCAGGCCGGTGTTGCCTAGCGGGTACAGCTTGCCCTCGACCTTGATGTACACGGGGGCGCCGGTGGTCAGGAACATGTCCGACGCGTTCTTCTCCGTCATCAGCTTCAGGAAGTAGCCGATGTCCATGTGTACATACCCTCAATGTTCAATGGCGGTACGCATTGCAAGCGCACCGCGAGCTTCCGACAATGGCCGCGCCGAAGTTACACCCATTCCCGGTCGCCACGGCATCCCCCAATGACCCCAAGCTTCGCACAAATCCGCAACGTTACGGTGGCACTGGTTCTCGCTTCGGCTTTGCCGGCACTGGCGGCGCCGCCGCCCACGGCCGAGCTGACTGCGGCGCAGCAGGCCGTCAGCCGCGCCGACAGCGCAGACGCCGACCAGTACGCCGCCCAGGAAATGGCAACGGCCCGCAGCGAGCTGACGCAGGCGCAGGCGGCCATGACGGACCGCAAGAACAAGGACGCTCTGGCGCTGGCCCTGGCCGCGGCGGCCGATGGCGACCTGGCCTACGAACGCAGCCGTGCGGCGCAGACGCGTACCGAGCTCGCGCACCGGCGCTCGGAAATCGCCGACCTGCGCCAGCGCCTGCAGGTCGATGCTGCCGCCGGCCCGGCCAGTCCGCTCGACAATGAAGCGGCGCCGGTGGGCGAGCTCGCCATCCGCTTGCAGGCGCTGGCGGCCGATGCGCAGCTGGCGCCGTACGCCGCCTTCGAACGGCTGCGCGCACAGCAGGCGGTCGATGGGCTGGCGAAGACCCGCGGCCGCAAGCGAGATGCGGCCGATTACCTGGCCCAGCGCCGCGTAGAAATCGCCGAACTCGCCGCGCGCACGGAGGCGACCCGCCGCGCCATCGACCAGTTGGATCGCGAACGCTCGGACCTGCTGATCGAGGCCAGCCGCCGCGATGCCGAGGCGGCGCGCGCCGAAGCCGAACGGCTGCGCGTGCAGGCGCAGATCCAGGCCGAGGAAACCGAGCGCCTGCGTCAGCAGGCCACACAGAACGAAACGGCGATGCAGGACGTCGAGGCGGCGATCGCCGGCGTCAGCGACGTGCAGGCGGCCAAGCTCAAGGCAGCGCGCGAACGCGAGGCCAAGCTGGCGCGCGAGGAGGCCGAACTGGTGGCCGGCGGCAAGTTGCCGGCGTCGCGATGGGACGAGCGCGGTGAGGTCTTCACGCTCGGTGCCGACGCCTTCGCGGCCGGCAAGGCCACGCTTTCGGAAAAGGGCGCCAGCAGCGTCCGCACCCTGGCCGCCTACCTGCAGGCCACCAGCGGCAGCGCCGCCCGCATCGAGGGCGTGGACGCCAAGGCCGCGCTCGCCCAGCACCGCGTCGAAGCCGTGCGCGACGCCCTGATCAAGGCCGGAGCGTCCAAGCAGCAGGTTCGTGCGGCGGTCGGCGCGGCGGGCAAGTCCAAGCCCCGCGTCGAAGTCGTGGTAACGACAAAATAACAAGCTAAATCATATATTTAGATTTGTTTTTGGGTGCGTGTCGCAATCTGCGCACCATTCGTCCGCGGCCGCTTGCCGCGGCCCTCGGCCAGGAGTAGCGTCGGATACCCGAGCGGCCCATTTGCCGCTTGGTCGAGAGCCCGGCCTATGACGCAGACGCCCCTTTCGCAGGAACCCGCCGCCACAAAAGTGGTCGCGGCGGGCCTGTATGAAGCGGGCCCGCTGGACGTTCGAAATCTGAGCCGCCATTCCGGCCGGCTCCCACTACACCTGACGCAACGCCTCGGTCTCACGGCTGGGGCGTTTTTGCGTTCGGGGTCCCCCGGCGCCAAGCCGCCTGTACCTGGCAATCGTTGAAGGAGGTACCCATGTTCGAAGAACAACCGCAGCAGGAAATCGACGCGCTGATGCGCTCCAATCCCGAATTCCGTCAGCTCTATCAGCGCCATCGCGACCTGGACAAGAAGGTCATGGACGCCGAGCTCGGCGTGTTGCCGATCGACGACGCCACCCTCAACCAGATGAAGCGCGAAAAGCTTGCTGCGAAGGACCGCCTGGTCCGCATGTACGACGCGGGACACTGACGACCCGGTAAGTCGGACCCGCCGGCGCGCCCCCGGGCTCGCCGGCAGTGCGGGGCAACCGCACACCACCGTCTCCTCTGACGCGGGCGGCGGCGCCTTCCTCGTCGGGATCGCCGCCGCCCGCGTCGGGCATCCTGCCGGGCGCGAGTCAAGACTGCGCCATGCAATGGGCGCCCGCTAGAATCCGACGACGCCGCGCCGTCCGCGGCCGCAGGATTCCCATGCCCATCCACGCTTCCGTTCTCGAGCTGATCGGCCGCACCCCGATCGTGAAGGCGCGCCGCCTCGACACCGGCGTCTGCGAGCTCTACTTCAAGCTCGAATCCCAGAACCCCGGCGGTTCCATCAAGGACCGCATCGGCCTGTCGATGATCGAGGCCGCGGAGAAGGCCGGGAAGATCAAGCCCGGCGACACCCTGGTCGAAGGCACCGCCGGCAACACCGGCATCGGCCTCGCTCTGGTGGCGCAGCAGAAGGGCTATCAGCTGATCCTGGTCGTGCCCGACAAGATGAGCCGCGAGAAGATCTTCAATCTCAAGGCGATGGGCGCGCAGGTCGTGCTCACGCGTTCGGACGTGGCCAAAGGCCATCCCGACTACTACCAGGACATGGCCGAGCGCATCGCCCGCGAAACGCCCGGCGCGTACTTCATCAACCAGTTCGGCAATCCTGACAATCCGGCCGCGCATGAGTTCGGCACCGGCCCGGAGATCCTCGCGCAGATGGCCGAAGTCGGCGGCATCGATGCCATCGTGTTCGGTTGCGGCAGTTCCGGCACGATGACCGGCCTGTCGCGCTGCTTTGCCGAGAAGTCGCCACATACCGAGCTGATCCTGGCCGACCCGATCGGCTCGATCCTCGAGGACTACATCAACCGCGGCGCGATCGTCGAAAAGTCCGCGAGCTGGATGGTGGAGGGTATCGGCGAAGACTTCCTGCCGCCGATTTCCGACTTCACCCGGGTGAAGAAGGCCTACGCGATCAGCGACAAGGAGAGCTTCCTCACCGCACGCGAACTGCTGGAGAAGGAAGGCATCCTTGGCGGATCCTCCACCGGCACGTTGCTCGCCGCCGCACTGAAGTATTGCCGCGAACAGACCACGCCGAAGAAAGTCCTGACCCTGGTGCCGGATACCGGCAACAAGTACATCTCCAAGATGTACAACGACTACTGGATGCTGGACAACGGCTTCCTCGATCGCGAGCCCAGCGGCGACCTGCGCGACCTGATCACGCGTCCGTTCTCCAAACGCGACACGATCGTCGTGGCGCCGACCGATCTGTTGGTCACCGCCTGGCAGCGCATGAAGCTGTACGACGTCAGCCAGCTTCCGGTGATGGAAGGCGACAACATCGTCGGCATCGTCGATGAGAGCGACGTCCTCCTGCACGTCTACGGCGACGAAGCGCGCTTCCGCGATCCGGTTTCGACCGCGATGGTGAGCAAGCTGGACAAGCTGGACGTGCGCGCAACGATCGAATCGCTGCTTCCCGTGTTCGATCGCGGACACGTCGCGATCGTCGTGGATGGCGAGCGGTTCGTCGGGCTCATTACCCGCATCGATCTGCTGAATTACTTACGCCGTAGAGTCCAGTAACCCCTGAAAAATCAAGCCTGTTCAGCCTCGGATGGGTAGAATCCGGGGCCGCAAGGCAGCGACCGGAACCAAGCAAATGACTGAGAGCAGCAAGAAGGGCAAGCCCGGCCTGGGTACCCTTGCCATCCACGGCGGGCAGTCGCCCGACCCGAGCACCGGCGCGGTGATGCCCCCGATCTATGCCACGTCGACCTACGCCCAACGTAGCCCCGGCGAGCATCAGGGCTTCGAGTACTCGCGCAGCCACAATCCGACCCGCTTCGCGTACGAGCGCTGCATCGCGGCCCTCGAAGGAGGCACCCAGGGCTACGCATTCGCTTCCGGACTCGCGGCGACCTCGACCGTGCTGGAGATGTTCGACAGCGGTTCGCACGTCATTGCCATGGACGACGTGTACGGCGGCACCTACCGCCTGTTCGAACGCGTGCGCCGGCGCTCGGCCGGGCTCGATTTCAGCTGGGTCGATCTCAGCGACGTTGCCGCCTTCGAAGCCGCGATCCGCCCGAACACCAAGCTGGTCTGGATCGAAACCCCGACCAACCCGCTGCTGAAACTCGTCGACATCGAACAGATCGCAGCGATCGCCCGCAAGCACGGCCTGATCGTCGCGGTCGACAACACCTTCAGCTCGCCCATCCTGCAGCGCCCCCTGGAACTGGGCGCGCACCTGGTCATGCATTCGGCGACCAAATACCTCAATGGCCACTCCGACATGGTCGGCGGCATCGTGGTCGTGGGCGACGATGCGGAACTCGCCGAGAAGATGACATTCCTGCAGAACGCTGTGGGCGGCGTGCAGGGTCCGTTCGACAGCTTCCTCGCCCTGCGCGGCTTGAAGACGCTGCATCTGCGCATGAAGGCGCACTGCGAGAATGCGCAGGCGCTGGCGGAGTGGCTGGAGACGCATCCGGCGATCGAGAAGGTGATCTATCCGGGGTTGAAGTCGCATCCGCAGCTTGAGTTGGCGAAGCGGCAGATGGATGGCTTTGGCGGAATGATCAGCATCTACGTCAAAGGCGGCCTCGACGGCGCGCGCCGCATGATGGAACGAAGCGAGCTGTTCACCATCGCGGAGTCGCTGGGCGGAGTGGAAAGCCTCATCAATCACCCGGCAGTGATGACGCACGCCTCCATCCCAGCCGAACGCCGCGCCGCGTTGGGGATTACCGACAACCTGGTCAGGTTGAGCGTGGGCGTCGAAAGCTGCCCGGATCTCCAAAGCGCACTCCAGTCGGCGCTTTCCGGGCTGGAATGACGAAGGGGCTCACGATGCATGTGTCGACGCACGGCCGCGACGCCGATAACCACACGCGAGCTGTCTTGGTGCGCGCATGAACCCTCATGCGCCGCAACCAGTGTCGCTGTTCTCGATCACGAGGAGCCTGTGGCGTAACCGGGAGTTGGTCCTGCAGATGACGCAGCGCGAAGTGCTGGGCCGCTACAAGGGCTCCGTGCTCGGGTTGCTGTGGTCGTTCCTGACGCCGGTACTGATGCTGGTCGTCTATACCTTCGTCTTTTCGGTCGTTTTCAAGGCGCGATGGGGTGTCTCCCAGGACGAAACAAAGACGCAATTCGCCTTGGTGCTCTTCGTCGGGCTCATAGTGCATGGTCTGTTCAGTGAGGTGGTCAACCGAGCTCCCACCCTCATCGTCGCGAACAGCAACTTCGTGAAGCGAGTGATCTTCCCGCTGGAAATCCTTCCGGTTGTCAGCCTCGGCGCGGCCGTTTTTCATAGCCTCGTGAGCTTGTTCGTCCTGGTCGCGGCGTTCGCCCTGGCCACCGGCTACTTGAACTGGACGGTCGTCCTGTTGCCGCTGATCTTCCTTCCTTTGATGCTGTTGACGCTTGGACTGGCGTGGATTTTCGCGTCGCTGGGCGCTTTCATCCGCGACATCGGACAGGTGATCGTCATCGTAACGACGGTGATGCTGTTCCTTTCGCCGGTGTTCTATCCGATCAAGTCGCTCCCCGTTGAATTCCAGCCGCTGATTCAGATGAACCCGCTGACGTTCATCATCGAGCAGGCCCGGGAAGTGTTGATCTGGGGCCATCTCCCCGACTTCTCCGGTCTGATCATTTACTCGGTGCTTGCGACGTTGGTGGCTTGGGCAGGCTACGCGTGGTTCCAGAAGACGCGAAAGGGGTTTGCCGATGTCATCTGAGTACGGCTCACCTCCGTCGTCGGAGATTGGCGCGGCGCCGAATGCGAAAGGGGAACCGGCGATCCTCGTCCGAGGGCTCAGCAAGGGCTATCAGATCTATGAAGCGCCGCACGATCGGCTCAAGCAGTTCCTGGCACCGCGCGTGCCTTCGATCTTTGGGTGGCGACGGCAGTATTTCCGCGAGTTCTGGGCGCTAAGGGATATCTCCCTCGAGATCATGAGGGGAGAGACGGTGGGAATCGTTGGACGCAACGGTTCCGGCAAGTCCACCTTGCTGCAAATGATCTGCGGAACCCTGAGCCCTTCGGAAGGAAGCATCGAAACGTTCGGGCGCGTTGCCGCCCTGCTGGAGCTCGGCTCCGGCTTCAATCCGGAGTTCACCGGGCGGGAGAACGTGTACCTGAATGCCTCGGTATTGGGCCTCTCCAACGACGAGATCGACGCGAAGTTCAACGATATTGCCGAGTTCGCCGAACTCGGCGATTTCATCGAGCAGCCGATCAAGAACTACTCCAGCGGCATGGTGGTGAGGCTTGCGTTCGCGGTAATCATCAACGTAAACCCACAGATTCTCGTGGTCGACGAGGCGCTGGCGGTAGGCGATGCGGCATTCCAGCGCAAATGCATGCGCAGGATCCAGGAGATGGTGGACAGGGGCGTCACGCTGTTGTTCGTGAGCCACGATGCGGAAACCGTCCGCAAGCTGTGCAGTCGCGCCGTCTATCTCAAAGGCGGACAGCTGCAGATGCTGGGTGACGCGAAGTCGGTCTGTCTCGCCTACGAGCGTGATCTGTTTGGCTCGGGTGCCGATGACAAGCCGGTGGCCGCCGCGACTTCCATCGCGGATGCCGGAAAAACGGACGATGCCGACGAGCCGGGTCTCAATGATCCCAGCCTGCTCGTCACGAGCGAGGAGACTTACGGCGACGGAAGGGCAAGAATTGAAGGCCTTGGGATCCGTTCCGCGAGCGGACGTCCGATCAACGTCATTGCCGCGGGGCAGGAGTTCCGCGTCAGTTATCGGGTGACGTTCCTGCAGCGCGCCGTGGCTCCGGTCTTCGGCATGATGCTGAACGATCGCGAGGGCGTCTGCGTATTCGGGACAAATACGGCCGGGCAGGGGCCCTCCCGCCAGGCTTATTCGCCTGGGGATTCCGTGGAAGTCACGTTTGCTCTAAAAAACAATCTGTGCCCCGGGATCTTTTACCTGACCTGCGGAGTGCATGCTTCTGATGTCGAAGAGGGGTTGATCTATTTGGATCGAAGGATCGATGCAATGCTGATTCGCAGCTACAACCCGGATGGCGTCTCCATTGGCGGTTTCGCCAACCTGGAGCCGACCGTGCAAGTCGACAAGGTCATTCCGCCTCAGGTTGCGAGCAATGGATAAGGTATCCGCCATCGCGCCTTGCTTCGTGCACTCCCTTTTTCGTGCAGGGAGCACCTACTTCTTCAGCGTGATCAAGCGCGCTGGGCCGTATGCCGCCTTCCACGAGCCCTTCCACGAAGTGATCGGCGACGTGGCTCGCTCCTGGAGCAGCTACGCGGAGCGAACCGAGGACTACAAGAAGCTCCTCCGTCACGATTTCCTGCAGAGCGGCTACTTCGAAGAGTACGCCCACCTGTTGCCGCAGATCCGCGAATCGTTCGATATCGACAACAGTTATCGTCGCTTTTTCATTGAAAGCGGCGCCGACTGTCCCCCGCTGGAAAAGTTCATCGACGTACTGCTGGCCGGAGCGCAGGGGCGACCTGTCCTGCAATGCACGCGGACGTTCGGTCGGATCGAGTGGCTCAAGAAGAAGTACGGCGGCGCCCACATCTTCCTGCTGCGAAATCCCTGGGATCAGTGGTTTTCGTACACGGTCGATCCTTATATCGGCGCGACGGTGCAGGTCACCTACGCCCAGCCTGGCCTTCCCGCGGTGCTCGAAGCCGTCGCGAGGGCCGCTGAGTACGAGCCTCAAGAAGCAGGGCAATCGTTGCAGGAAGCGTTCGCTTCTGCCGTTGCCATGCCGATCAGCCCGTATCAGCACTATTACTTGTTCTTCGGCCTTTGGGTCTACGCCTGGATGAACGGCCGCAGGGAATGCGATCTCATCCTCGATATGGATGCGCTGACCGAAGACGTCGCCGCACGGGCCCCAGCCCTGCTGGCGTTGGATCAGCTCGGGTTGCCCAAGGTGCGCTTGGACGACTGCCGCCTCCATCAAGGACATTTCCGTCCCGATGAGCGGGAGTTCTACGAGCACATCGAGCGCCAAGTCCTGGAGCTATTTCGTCGGAACGGCCAGCCTGTCGACGCGATCTCCGATTACCTGGAGATGCGCAGCGCCAAGTCGTTCGCAGACCATCCAGATGCAAAGCGCTCTTCCTTGCTCGAAGATGCCGTTCGCGCTCGAGCTTCCGCGCATGCGGCGATGGCGGACGCAAGCGACCGAATTCGCTCGCTGACCGACAGTAGTGCACGGTACGGCCTGCAGATCGGCGCGCTGGAGCAAGACCTTGCTGCCCGGGCGGCAGAGGTGGGCGATCTGAGACACCGCCTCAGCGAAGCGCTGGAGTCGCAGCTGGCTGACGCCGCTTCGGCGGAAGCCAAGTTGGCCGAAACGCTCCGCACCCTGGAAGAACGCGGGGCCGAGGTGGCCACGCTCCGCGAGCTTGCCCAGAACCGTGCGCAGTCGATCGAGGCGCTGTCGGAGCTGGCCCAGGAAAGTCGCTTGCGGGCAGCGCTACTCGACGATCTTAATGCCCAGCAGCTAGGCCGGATCTCTACGCTTTCCGAAGAGCTCGGTGCGCAGGAAGTTCTCGCGGAGGCGGCGGCAGCGAAGATCGAACAGTTGACCGCAGACCTCTCGCAGCGCGAGGAACGGTTGCAGGCTGCGCAGGTCCAGGTCGACGAGCTGTCCGCACAAGCCATGCAGCGCGAAGAACGGCTGCATGCCGCACAGGTGCAGATCGACGAGCTGTCCGCACAAGCCATGCAGCGCGAAGAACGGCTGCATGCCGCACGGGTGCAGATCGACGAGCTGTCCGCACAAGCCACGCAGCGCGAAGAACGGCTGTATGCCGCACAGGTACAGATCGACGAACTGTCCGTCGAGCTTCAAGTGCTACAGCGAAGCACGGACCTTGCGGAATCGAAATTGGCCGCCGTTCTTGCTTCGACCACGTGGCGAATCATGGCGCCTATCCGGGCCGCCTGGACGCTGGCTGCGCTGACTGCGACCAAACCATCCGAATTGCCGGGCTATTTCCGCCGGCTCTTCCATGCGACGCCGAAACTTCCGCAGCCAATGCCCGCGCGTCCCGGTGCGGCGTTGCTTGGACAGCAGGCCGGAGCCACAACCCACAATGCAGCCTTGGATGCAACGTCTCGCGTGAAGCTCACATTCTTTACCATCTGTTCCAAGAACTTCCTCGCCTATGCCCACACCCTGTACCAGTCGGTGCAGGAGCATCACCCGGGCAGCAAGTTCTACGTTGCGCTCTGCGATCGCGTGGACGGCTATCTCGATGTCGCCGCCGAGCCCTTCGACATCATCGACATCGACGCTCTGGGCATCCCGAAGCTTCCGGAGATGATCGAGCGCTACAACATCACCGAGCTGAATACCTCGATCAAGCCGTTCGTGTTCGAGTACCTGTTCACGCGGACGGATGCAGAGAATGTCGTCTATCTCGATCCCGATATTCTCGTGGTCGGGCCGATGCTCGAGCTCGAGTCCATGCTGGCGGACGGCGCGCAGGCCGTGCTGACGCCCCATGTTCTCAACCCGGCGGAAGGGGTTGAGGTCGACGACATCAAGATGCTCCAACTTGGTGTTTACAACCTTGGGTTCCTTGCATTGCGTCGCAGCGAGCGAACACTGGAGATCGTGCGCTGGTGGGGACGCAGGTTGGAAACCGAGTGCGTCATCGACTTGCCGCGCGGGTTGTTCGTGGACCAGAAGTGGGCGGATCTTCTTCCGTCGTACATTCCGCAAGCCCGGATCCTTCATCACCCCGGCTACAACGTCGCCTATTGGAACCTCCAGCAGCGCAAGATCTCGAAGACGGAGAGCGGATGGCTGGCCGGTTCGGGCCCGCTCCGCTTCGTGCATTTCAGCGGCAACAAGCTCGACGACGAATCGGTGTTCTCCCGCCACAGCTGGCAGCTGACGGTGCACAACATCGGCGACATGAAGCTGCTGCTCGACGAGTACCGTTCGCGCGTATTCGCAAATCGCCATGAGCACTACTCGAAGCTGCCCTATGCGTTCAGCTGGAACGGCTCGTCCGGCGTGAACCTGCACACGCCGCAGCAGGCGCAGGAAACGCGCACGGAACAAGCCGCTCCCGCCGCAGCGGTCGTGGTGCGGCCGGTCGTTCGAGCGGTCCCGTCGCGGCTCGATAGGAAGGTGGTCGGGTCGAGTCGCCTGCAATCACGCATCAGTGGACTGCTGACCACGCTCGGGCGCGCACGGGTTCATTCCGGCGGGTGGCTTTCGATGGGCAGGAAGGCCATCGACATCTACCGTCGCGGCGGCATGCCGTTGGTCAGCAGCACCATTCGTCAGTTGAATCTGATTTATCCGCATAGGACCGCTCGGCCGTTCGCTCGCGCACTGTCCGAACCGGCGCCGATCGCGGTGGTGGGCCCCGCCAAGCGCCTGCTGTTCGTAGACTGGTCTACCCCGCGTCCGGATCGGGATGCAGGGTCGATCACCGCGTTCTATTTGATGAAGATCTACGTCGACCTGGGCTACGACGTGACCTTCATTCCCAGCGATCTGGAGGAGCTCGGCGATTACACGAAGCAGGTGCAGCACCTTGGCGTTCGCTGCCTCCACGCGGAGCAAGTCGGCTCCATGCAGGCTCACCTGGCGGCGCACGGCCGCGAGTACGACTTTGCGTTCCTTTGCCGGGCACCCATCGCGGATCTCTATATCGATGACCTGCGCCGCTATGCGCCCCAGGCCCAGATCATTCTCAATACCTCCGATCTGCACTATCTGCGGCACATCCGCGAGGCCGAGATCGAAGAGTCCGCCGAAAAGATGGCTGCCGCGCTCGCGTGGAAGGAGCGTGAGCTGAGCGTCATCTCGCGCTGCGATCACAGCATCGTCATGAGCGATCATGAGCTGGCCGTGCTCGCCGCCGAGCTGCCCGGCGCGAGTGTTCACCTCGTTCCCCTGATGTTCGTGGACATCCCTGGTCGCGCGCAGGGTTATTCCGAGCGCAAGGACCTGCTCTTCATCGGCGGATTCCCGCATATCCCGAATGTGGATGCGGTGGTCTACTTCTGTGAAAACATTTGGCCGAAGGTGCGCCAGCACCTTCCCGATGCAAGGTGCCATCTGCTCGGAAGCAGCCCGCCTGCCGAGGTGGAAGCGCTGGGCAGTCTGCCCGGAGTGAATGTGGTCGGTTACGTGGACGACCTTGCGCCCTGGTTCAATCAGATCCGATTGAGCATCGCACCGCTGCGCTATGGCGCCGGCATCAAGGGCAAGCTCGGTACCAGCCTCAGTTTTGGCGTCCCGTCCGTAGCGACCACCATCGCGGTGGAGGGCATGGGGCTGGAGCACGAGTCCCAGGTGCTGGTGGCGGACGATCCGGATCAGTTCGCCAAGGAAGTCGTACGGCTTTACACCGATCCCGCGCTATGGGAGCGGCTCAGCACCCAAGGCCTGGAGTACGTCACGCGCACGTACTCGGTGGCAGCCGGGTTCGATCGCATCAAGGCGTTCATGGACCACGTGGATACCAAGAGCGTTCAGGCGTTTCCGGCCGTGAGTGTCGGCAGCGCAGAGGAATATGAAACCTACTTCAACGGTCTGGGTGGCGAATACGCGCGCCGGGCCGACGTCGAACTCGCGCTGATCAGGCGGGATCAGGACGGCTTCCTTGTGGATGGCTTCTGCGCCGTCTGCAATCAGCCGTCCTCGTTCAACTGCAGCTTCATGTACGCCTATGAAACAACGGCGGACGGTCAGCCCATTCCGAACTGGCGCGAGCACCTGGACTGCGTGCAGTGTGGATTCATCAATCGGATTCGCGCAGCGATCCATGTACTGGATACGAGGATGCGTCCGCGACCCGACGCGGATATCTACATTTCCGAACAGACGACGCCGCTCTACCGTTGGCTGAAGCAGCACTATCCCAACACCCGCGGAAGCGAGTACCTGGGCGACAAGGTGCCCCCGGGGCAGGAGCTCAATGGGCTGCGCAATGAGGACCTCATGGCCCTCACCTGGGAAAGCGGGTCGTTCGACCATGTGCTTTCGTTCGACGTGCTGGAGCACGTGCCAGACCCGGTTGCCGCCTTCAGCGAATGCTTCCGCATTCTTCGCCCCGGTGGAACTTTGCTTTGGGCGGCGCCCTTCGCATTCGATGAACACCGGCATCTGGTGGATCGGAATATCGTCCGCGCGCACTTGGATGCCACCGGCGAGATCGTTCACCTCATGGAACCCGAGTACCACGGTAATCCGGTGGATCCGGAGAACGGCGCTCTTTGCTTCCAGTACTTCAGCAAGGAAGTACTGGAACAACTGCGTCAAGTCGGCTTTGAAAACGTCGAGCTGCTCTTCTATTGGTCGCGGGACCTGGCTTATCTGGGCGGCGAGCAGCTCATTTGCATGGCGCGTAAGCCACTGAATTGAACGATGAGCCATTTGGCGTCAACGCTAGGAACAAGGATTGATGAACAAGATCGCTGCAAGCATGGTTGTCGTCGCCGTTATCGCGGTGGGCGGGTGGCTGGTCTGGCGAAAGCCGGCGCAGACCGGTGCGGAGGCGCCGAAGGCACCCACGGCCGCACCAGAGCCCACTAGCAAGCCACTCACATCCAAAGCCGAATCCCTTCTCTGGCACGACCAGGGCGGCGGCAATCAGATCTGGCGCATCAACGGCGGTTCGGCGCAGCCCGAATCGCTGTGGTCCGTAGAGTCGCCCTGGAGTCCTGTTGCGTATGTGGCCCGTGGTTGGTCGGGCGACGACCTGGCGGTCTGGCAAAACCCGGGCACCGGCGAAGTGAGGTTGTGGCGCATTGCCGCGGGCAATCCCACGCCTTCGACGAAGGAACTCCCGCCCGCGAGCGCAGAGTGGAGGATTGCGGCGTTCGCTGACGTCAATGGAGATGGGTATGCGGATGCCATCTGGCTCGCCAACGACGGCCAGGTCGCGGTCTGGTTGATGGCCGATGGCGAGGTCGGCGAGCGCGCCGTCGTAGGAAACGTGGGGACCGGTTGGGAACTGGTGTCGACGGCCGACTTCAACGGCGACGGCAAGCAGGACCTGCTTTGGCGCAACGATGAGCTCGTCGCATTCTGGTACATGGACGGCACGAGCCTGCGTTCCTCAGCTACCAAGCCCGGCGGCGGCGAACAATGGAACCTCATCGCTGCGGGACGTTTCGACGCCGATGCGAATGCGGATCTGCTGTGGCAGGACAAAGGCGGCCAACTCGTGATCTGGCGGTCCGGCGATCCGGCGACGAGCCTTCCTGTCGCTCGCCCCGTGCCGGCGGGCTGGTCCCTGGTTCAGGCCGCGGACTTGGACGGCAATGGCATCGCCGATCTCGTATGGCGCGAGGCAAGCAGCGGCAACGTCGGCGCCTGGATCTTCGGCAAGGATGGTGGCATCAACGATCTGGCTCTTCCGCCCGCCGCCGCGGAATGGTCCGTACTGCGCAATATCGCGCCGTCTCGCGAAACGCACTAAGGAACAGCGGCGGCAGCCATCGTTGGCGGACGCTCCGTAGGACACTAGTTTGATGTGGAGATGTAATGAAAGAGTGCAGTAAGTCAATCATGCGACGCATGTCGGACCCGAATTTCACCAACCGCTACTTCGTGGGCGCGGGCCTCGATATCGGGGGAAAGCCTGATCCGCTGTCGATCTACAAAGAGCTGTTCAGCCGGATGGACTCCGTTCGCACCTGGGACTGGGAAGACGGTGATGCGCAGTTCCTCCAAAGCGTGTCCGATGGCCACTTCGACTTCGTACACAGCAGCCATTGCCTGGAACATCTGGTCGATCCGCGTGACGGCATCAAGAACTGGTTCCGCGTCTTGCGGCCAGGCGGATATCTGATCGTCACGGTCCCCGACGAGGATCTGTACGAGCAGGGCGTGTTCCCCAGCACGTTCAATCGCGACCACAAATGGACCTTCACGACGTACAAGGCCCGCTCCTGGAGCGAAAAATCCATCAATCTGATCGACATCGTCCGTGAGCTCGGAGAGGCCGCTGAATTGGTCAGGCTGGAGCAGCTCTCGGCCACCTACCGTTTCGCTTTGCCCAGATACGATCAGACGCTCACGCCGGTGGGCGAATGCGGAATCGAGCTGATCGTCCGCAAGCGTCCCGCGGCAGAAGTGGCTGCCGGCGGGCGCTGGCAGCGTACCGAGCAGTCGCCCGAGCGAGAATTGCGCGTGCATCTGAATCAATATCGAAACGATCTCAAGACGCTCAAGGAAACAAATCAGGTCAGTCCGCCCTTTACCGACGATACGCCGCTGTAAGGGTCCGCAAGCATGATCATTCGAGCGCGCGCACCATTGCGTCTGGGCCTCGCGGGCGGGGGGACGGACGTTTCCCCTTACTGCGATGAGTTCGGCGGCTATGTCCTGAATGCAACCATCGATCGTTATGCCTATGCGGTAATCAAGACTCTCGATTCGGACACGGTGCGTTTCAATTCCACGGACCAACAGCGGTCGGTGAGCACCGAGTTGGCGCCCCATCTGCCGTTGGACGGCGTGCTCGATCTGCACAAGGCGGTCTACAACGAGATGATCTCCACCTACAACGGTGGCAGGCCGATCGCGTTGGAGCTCAGTACCTTCTGCGATGCTCCCGCCGGCTCCGGCCTGGGGTCGTCATCGACTCTGGTCGTGACGATGATTCGGGCGTTCGTGGAGCTCTTGAACCTGCCGCTCGACGATCACACGATTGCGCGCCTTGCCTACAAGATCGAGCGTGTCGATTGCGGGCTGAAGGGGGGCAAGCAGGATCAGTATTCTGCGACCTTCGGCGGCTTCAACTTCATGGAGTTCTACAGCGACGATCGCGTCGTGGTGAACCCCTTGAGAATCAAGAACTGGATACTCTGCGAATTGGAGGCGTCGCTGGTGCTGTTCTATTCCGGCGTCTCCCGCGAGTCCGCCAGGATCATCTCCGACCAGAGCGCGAATCTGCAGTCGGGCAACCACAACACCATCGAAGCCATGCATGCGCTGAAGCAGGAAGCGTTGAGCATGAAGGAATGCCTGCTGCGCGGCGACTTCTCCGGCATCGTCGACTCGATGCGGCTGGGATGGGAGAACAAGAAGCGCACGGCGAAGACCGTTTCGACGCCTCACATCGAGTCGATCTACAACGCGGCTACCGATGCGGGAGCCCTGGCGGGCAAGGTCTCCGGCGCCGGTGGCGGCGGCTTCATGATGTTCTTTGTGTCGGCCGACAAGCGCATGAACGTCATTCGCGCCCTGGAAGGATTCGAAGGGCAGGTGAGTAACTGCCATTTCACAAAGAACGGAACGCAGGCTTGGAGAGTCCCATGAACAGTTACGTGCTGGATCAGATCGAACAGTCGTGTCGTCTGATGGAGCAAATCCGGCGCGATGAACGCCTGATCGCTGCGGTCGAAGAGGCCGCAAAGGTCTGCATGCGGGCCTTGCAAGGCGATGGAAAATTGCTACTGGCGGGCAATGGCGGAAGCGCTGCCGATGCCCAGCACATCGCGGCCGAGTTCGTCAGCCGCTTCATGTTCGATCGGCCCGGACTGCCGGCGATAGCGCTGACTACCGATACTTCGATCCTGACGGCTATCGGCAACGATTACGGGTACGAACGGCTTTTCGCACGCCAGATCCAGGCGCTGGGTAGGAAGGGAGATGTCTTCATTGCCTATTCCACGTCCGGAAGTTCCCCGAATATCGTGGCGGCGCTGAAGGAGGCCCGTGAGCGTGGGCTCATTTCGATCGGGCTTACCGGCAATCGTAAAGGGACGATGTGCGAGCTGTGCGACGTCCTGCTGGAGGTGCCTTCGGCCGACACTCCCAAGATCCAGGAAGGTCACCTGCTTCTGGGGCACACGCTGACGGGTCTGATCGAGAACGCGTTTTTCGGGAAGTCGGTGTGATGGAGGCTGTAGTTCTTGCCGGTGGGTTCGGTACGCGGCTACGCCATCTCGTGCCCGATGTGCCCAAGCCCATGGCGCAGGTTGCAGGCCGGCCCTTCCTCGAAATCCTGCTGTCGCGGTTGGCGGCCAAGAGGTTCGAGCGCGTCGTACTGTCGGTGGGTTATCTCGCAGATCGCATCACCGACCACTTCGGCTCGACGTTCGCCGGCATGGCGCTGGCGTACGAGGTCGAGGCGCAGCCCCTTGGAACAGGCGGTGCGATTCGCAGGGCACTGGCGAATTGCCGTGAGGATCATGTCTACGTCTTCAATGGCGACACCTACCTGGACTTGGAGGTCGATGAAGTCGAGAAGGTATGGGAGCGCCACCATCAGCCGCTGATCGTCGGGCGATATCTGGATGACACCAGTCGTTATGGCAGGCTCGATGTCGACAACGGACAGATCCGAGGGTTCAGGGAAAAAGGCGATGTCGGTCCCGGCCTGATCAACGCGGGGTGCTATGTATTCCCGCCCACGCTGCTGGATTCCTACCCGAACGGCGCGGCCTTTTCGCTGGAGCTGGATTTTCTTTCCGAAGACGTGTTGCTCCGACCGTATTCGGTCTTCACCACACGGGGCGAATTCATCGATATCGGAACTCCGGACGATTTCGTTCTCGCCCAGACCAGGCTGGCCGGCATTTCATGAGCGGTGCAAATCGAGCTTTGTTCCTCGATCGCGATGGCGTCATCAATCACGATGCCGGGTATACGCACCGCTGGGAGGATTTCGAATTCGTCGACGGAATCTTCGATCTTTGCCGGTTCGCGAAGCAGCAGGGTTATCTCCTGGTCGTCGTCACCAATCAGGCGGGAATCGCCCGCGGCTTTTATACGGAAGCCGATTTCCACGCCCTGACCGAGAAAATGTGCGAGCGGTTCCAGCGCGAGGGTGCCCCCCTTGATAGGGTCTATTTCTCGCCATTCCATCCGGAACATGGGGTAGGGCGATACAAATTGGATTCCGCTTGCAGAAAGCCGCATCCGGGAATGATCCTTCGGGCCGCAGATGAACTGGCCATTTCCCTCAGCGAATCCGTCCTTGTCGGGGACAAGGAGAGCGACATCCTCGCTGGGCATTCAGCGGGTGTTGGCTGCAATCTCCTGCTTCTTAGCGCTGAGGCGCCCATTGAGGGGCAGGACCCCGTCAAAGCCACTGCCGTGGTGTCTTCACTCGAGCAGGTCAAGGCCTATCTCAAGTTGTGACCTGCCCGGCGGGCGGCTACGATCGCCACAGCTGTGGCCAAGTTTTTCAGGGGATTCGCCCAGATGTTCAAACGTACCGGACTCATTGCCCTCGCACTGCTCGCTGCGAGCTGCGGGCAGGATCAAAGCACCTCTGTCGCCCGGCGCGATGCCGCTGGCGCCGTTGGGCGCCAAGCTGTTGCATCGCCCTCGCTGGGCCATGCGTCGGCGTTCGCCACTCTGGCGGACCGTGGCGCGTTGCTCGCATACGACCGTAGCCGCAAGGTCGCGCGCTCGGATGCCGCCACCTGGTATCCCGTGCAACTCAGCGAGGACCACGCGCTCAATGCCATCGCCTCGGGCGAACTGGTCATTCCGGCGCCCGATGGTGAAACGCTGCGGCTGCGTTACGAAAACCATGTCGAACACTCCAACGGTAATTGGAGCTGGATCGGTCGGAATGCGGACGGCGCCGATGTCGTCCTCACATTCGGTCCGAAGGCCGTGTTCGGTACGATCACTACGGGTGACAAGCAGCTGAAGGTCACCATGGCCGCCGGTCGCGCCTGGCTGGTCGAGACGAATCTTCGCAAGGTCGCAGTCTCCGACCGCAGCGAGGACTTCCTGATTCCGCCCAGCCTCGCCTCTGCCGCGGCCAAGCAGAAAATCGCTGCGGGGGCGCAGGCCGAAGCGGTGGGGGCTTCCGCCGCCACGACGGTCGACGTCGTTCTGGGCTATACCACCGGGCTTGCCAACAGCCTGGGTGGCAGTTCCCAGGCGGTGACGCGTATGCAGAATCTGGTCGACACGACGAACCAGGCGTACGCGAACAGCCAGATCACCGCCCGCATCCGGCTCGTGCAGACCGTGCAGGTCAACTACGCCGATGCCACCGACAACGGCGACGCACTCTCCAAGCTGACCGGTTACGAGTCGGGTACGGGTTCGATTCCCGTCGATCCGGCTTTCACGGCCCTGCGCGCCGCGCGCGACCAGTCCGGTGCGGATCTGGTTTCGCTGGTGCGTAAGTTCCAAACCCCGCAGAACAACGGGTGCGGCATCGCATGGCTGATCGGCGGCGACCTGCAGTCCATCGATGCGAGCGATGCGCCGTTTGCGTACTCGGTCGTCAGCGATGGCCAGGACCTCAACGAAACCGACAACAAGACCTACTTCTGCCGCGAAGAAACCCTGGCGCACGAGCTTGGCCACAACATGGGGCAGGCGCACAACACCGAGGATGCGGGTGGCTCGCCGGGCGCGCACAGCTATTCCTATGGCTATCGCGAAGCCGCGACCGATGGTTTCTACACCGTGATGGCTTATCGCCTTGCCAGTAGCAGCCAGTTCTCGATCCGCTATTTCGCCAATCCCAACGTGACCTACGCCGGTCGGCCGACGGGCGTCGCCAATGCCGCGGACAACGTCCGCAGCATGGGCCAGACCATGCCGATCATTGCGACCTTCCGCGCGCAGGTGGTTCCGCTCGCGGGTCGCGTGCGCAATGACCTCAACGGCGATGGAAAGTCCGACCTGATCTGGGAGAACGTGGCGCAGGGTTCGATGGCCTATTGGTGGATGAGCGGCGCCGCGCCCATTGGCAGTGGCGTCTATTCCGTCGGTACGCCTTACCGGATCACGGCGACGGGCGATTTCGACGGCGACGGGCGCGCGGACATCCTCTGGGCGAATACCGTCAACAACACGCTGTATCTGTGGCGCAGTCGTGGCGATGGCACGTTCGACAGCCAGTATGTGGCGAGCTACGCCTCGAACTGGAGCATCGCTGGCACGGCCGATCTGAATGGTGACGGCAAGTCCGACCTGCTATGGGAAGATCGGACCCAGGGCATGATGGCGTACTGGTGGATGAACGGTGCGACAGCCACGGCGTCCGGTGTTTATTCGGTGGGTACTGCCTATCGCATCTTTGCGACGGGCGACTTCGATGGCGACGGTCGCGGCGATATCTTGTGGGCCAACACGGTCAACAACACCCTGTACTCCTGGCGTAGTCGCGGAGACGGCACATTCGACGGTCAGTACGTCGCCAGCTATGCGCCCACATGGGGCATTGCCGGCACGGCCGATCTCAACGGAGACGGCAAGTCGGATCTGCTCTGGGAAGAGCGCACGCAAGGGTTGATGGCGTATTGGTGGATGAACGGCGCGTCGGTGACCGGATCCGGGAACTTCGCCGTCGGCACCGCCTACAGCATTGCGTCACTGGGCGACTTCGACGGTGATGGCCGCGGAGACATTCTCTGGGCCAACAGCACCAACAACACGCTTCACCTGTGGCGCAGCCGCGGCGACGGCAATTTCGATGGCCAATACGTAGCCAGCTACGCAACGGGCTGGGCGCCGGTCAGAAAGGGCGACTAAGTACGCTAAGACGGCCTGTCGCAATGACAGGCCATTGGCCCGCCAGCAGGTGGCGGGCCATGCCCATCCGGGAGCCGGGCACCCGCCTGCGGTTTGTGCCGGATGATGTGCAGCCCTCCTCAGTCGAGGGAAGCCGATATCGCCGCAAGGCCCCTCCCATCGCGGCGCTTTCACGGTGCGGCCTTGACGATGCTGCCCCTCAGTCGTTGCGTCGGGCGCGGAGCCGTAGGCTCGATTCAACGTGACGTATTTGCTGTTCCTGTAAGCAACGCGTGAAGAAAAGGGCCCTCCTTTGGCGAATTTCGCCCAACGTGGCCGCTTGTAACGACGGCAATGCGTATTACAGGTACAGGTCACGGGAAGGCCTATACGGGGGGTATCGGTATGCGCGCGTCTGTTTACGTTGTCGCTGCAATGTTGGTCATCGGCCTGCCCCTTGCAGCAGGTCGTCTGAGTACGAACCTGGGTAGCGTGGTTCACCCGGAAGCGTCTGGGGCCGCGAGCGCGGCCGCCTCGCTCCGGCTGCCCAAGGCCGCATCTTCCATTGCGTCCTATCCGGACCGCGGTGAGTTGCTGGCCTACGATCGCGAACGGCAAGTGCGTCACTCCGGTGCTTCGACCTGGATGCCAGTGCAGATCAGCGAGGAGCATGCCTTGCGTGCCATCGCCGCCGGCGGCATGGACGTACGCGCACCCAATGGCCAGACCATCCACCTGCGCTACGAGCGCCATGTGGAGCATCCGGATGGCAACTGGACGTGGGTCGGGCGCGAGGAGGGAGGTGCGCCGGGAACGGAAACTTTGTTGACCTTCGGCGAGAAGGCCGTGTTCGGCACGATCCGCCAGGGCAATGCCGATCTCAGCCTGACCACCGAGGCCGGCTCGACCTGGCTGGTCGAGACCGATCGCAGCCGAGTCGCTACCAGCGGGCCCGCCGTGAATGATGATGACTTCATGATCCCGGCAAGCCTGCCGATGGCAGCGAGTGGGCGGGATCCCATTCGGGCTGCGAGCGTTCAGGCTGAGCAGATCCCCGCGACCGCAGCAGCCCAGGCGGTGGCGTCGGCGACAGTCGATATCGCCGTCGGCTACACCACGGGATTCGCGACGCGCCTGGGGGGCGAATCCCAGGCCATGACCCGATTGAATTTCCTGGTGGACAGCGCGAACCAGGCGTACCTGAATAGTGGCATCGACGGGCGGATCCGGCTCGTGCGGGCGATCCAAGTGGACTATCCGGACGGTACGAACAACGGCACGACCTTGTTCGATCTCACCGGCGTGAGTTGCACGGAGTCGGCCACGGGCGCGCATTACCGGAGCTTCGGGCGGTGGGACTGCACTCCGGCGGCGGTTCCGGCCGCGTTGCAGCCGCTGGTCGCGGCGCGGGAAACCTACGGCGCGGATCTGCTCGTACTGGTCCGCAAGTTCGAGACCTCCAGTACCAGCTGCGGCGTGGCGTGGGTACTGGGCGGTGGTCAGACCGCGAGCGACTCCAGCAACGCTGCGTTCGGTACCTCGGTAGTCAACGACAGCAGCGGCGATATGTTCCCCGACAACGGCGCCACCTGTCCTGATCTCCATCTTGCGCACGAACTGGGCCATAACATGGGTCAGCAGCACGACGTGGTCACCGCAAGTGGGACCAATGATTCCAACAGCGACGGCAACCTGCTCGATCCCGAAGAGTACGGCCGTCACCCGTATTCGTTCGGTTACAGCACCGATGGCACGGCGGCCGATATCGCCACCATCATGTCCGTCCGGCGAATCAGCCAGACCCGGTACAAGCTCTTCTCCAATCCGCGCATTTCAGCCTGTGGCGGCGCGCCCTGCGGCACGGTGGACCAGGCTGACAATGCGCGCAGCATGAACGCAACGATGCCGATCGTTGCGACGTTCCGAACCCAGGCGTCTCCGCTCCAGGCCAGCGTGGATCTCAATGGGGACGGCAAGTCCGACCTGATTTGGGAAAATTACGCGCAGAGCTGGATGGCGTATTGGTGGATGAGCGGTGCGGCGCCCATCGGGTCGGGCGTGTATTCGATCGGTACGCCGTACCGCATTTCGGCGACGGGCGATTTCGATGGCGACGGCCGCGGCGACATCCTCTGGGCCAACACGCTCAATCACACTCTGTTCCTGTGGCGCAGCCGCGGCGACGGCACGTTCGATAGTCAGTACGTGGCGGCCTACGGCGGCAACTGGAGCATCGTGGCCACGGCCGATCTGAACGGCGACGGCAAATCGGATCTGGTCTGGGAAGACAGGGCGCAGGGTATGTGGGCGTACTGGTGGATGAACGGATCTGCCGTGACGGCGTCCGGCGTGTACTCGGTCGGCACCGCGTATCGCATCGTCACGACGGGCGATTTCGATGGCGACGGTCGCGGCGATCTGCTGTGGTCGAACACGACCGGTGACCTGTTCTCCTGGCGCAGTCGCGGAGACGGCACTTTCGACGGCGCCTATGTCGCGAGCTACGCGCCCAGCTGGGGCATCGTGGGTACCGCCGACCTCAATGGCGATGGCAAGTCGGACGTGCTGTGGGAGGAGCGGGCGCAGGGCCTGATGGCGTACTGGTTGATGAGCGGCTCATCGCCGATCGGATCGGGGAGCTACTCCGTCGGCATCGATTACGGCATTTCGGCGCTGGGCGACTTCGATGGCGACAACCGCGACGACATCGTCTGGGCCAACAGGACCAACCACACGACTTACTTGTGGCGCAGCAACGGGGACGGGACTTTCGACGGACAGTACGTTGCCAGTTATGGCGCCGACTGGGCGCTCCTCGGCAGAAGCAACTGAGGTCGTAACGGTAGTGCAGTCCACGCCTCGCTTCGATTACGAAGCGAGGCGTGCCTGGTTGCGGTCAAGACGCCAGGGCAGCTTCGAGCGCAGGCAGAAGCTGGAACAGGTCGCCCACCAGTCCGATATCCGCAATCTCGAAGATCGGCGCATCGCCATCCTTGTTGATCGCCACGATCGTGCCGGCGTCCTTGATGCCGGTCAGATGCTGGATCGCACCGGAAATGCCGACGGCGATATACAGCTCCGGCGCGATGATCTTGCCGGTCTGACCGACCTGCATTTCGTTCGGCACGTAGCCGGCATCGACCGCGGCGCGCGAGGCACCGACGGCGGCGCCGAGCTTGTCGGCTAGGTCGTAGATGATCTTAAAGTTCTCCGCCGAGCCGACACCGCGGCCGCCGGAGACGACGCGACGTGCGGACTGCAGATCGGGGCGGTCTGACTTGCCGGCGGCGAGGCCGACGTAACGGGTATGCGTCGGCAATGCGGCGTCGACCGTGATCACTTCCACGGCAGCGCTGCCGCCACGCGCGGCTTCCGGCCACGATGCGGTGCGCACCGTGGCGACCACGGCGTGATCGGTGAGCGCATCAACCGTGATGATCGCGTTGCCGGCGTAGATCGGGCGCTTGAAGGTATGGCTGCCTTCCACCGCCATCACGTCGGATACCTGCGCGACGCCGAGCAGCGCGGCGACGCACGGCATCAGGTCCTTGCCAAACGTGGTCGAGGGGCCGAACACGTGCGAGTAGCCTGCCGCGGCCTTGGCGACCTGCGGCGCGAGCACCTGCGCGATGGCATTCGCATTGGCGGCGTTGGCCACGGTGAGCACCTTGGCCACGCCGGCGATCTGCGCGGCTTGGGCGGCGATGCCCGCGGGGTCCGCGGCCAGCACCAGGATGTCGATGGAGTCGGGCTTCAACGCCTGCGCGGCGGACACGCACTTGGCGGTGGACGCGTTGAGCTTGCCGTCCAGATGTTCGGCGACGATGAGTACCTTGCTCATTACAGCAACCCCTTGGCCTTGAGTGCGGCGACCAGTTCGGCCGCGTCCTTCACCATCACGCCCTTGCTGCGCTTGCCCGGCGCGGCGTAATGCGTGGTCTTCAACGTATCGCCGGTGTCGACGCCGAGGTCGGCGAAGGCGATCGTTTCCAGCGGCTTGCTCTTCGCCTTCATGATGTCCGGCAGCTTGATGAAGCGCGGCTCGTTGAGGCGCAGGTCGGTGGTTACGACGGCGGGGAGATCGACTTCCAGCGTTTCCAGGCCGGCGTCGACTTCGCGGGTCACCGTGGCCTTGCCGTTGGCGACTTCGAGCTTGGAAGCGAAGGTCGCCTGCGGACGGCCCCACAGCGTGGCCAGCATCTGGCCAGTCTGGTTGGCGTCGTCGTCGATGGCCTGCTTGCCGAGGATGACCAGGTCCGGCTGCTCCTTCTCGATCAGCTTGAGCAGGGTGCGGGCCGCGGTCAGGGGCTGGATGGGCTGGTCGCTGACGACGTGGATGGCGCGGTTGGCGCCCATGGCCAGGCCGTTGCGCAGGTGCGCCTGGGCATCGGCCGGGGCGATCGTGGCGACCACGACCTCGGTGGCGATGCCCTTGTCGCGCAGGCGCAGGGCCTCTTCGAGGGCGATTTCGTCGAACGGATTGGCCGACAGCTTGACGCCGTCGGTGACCACGCCGGAGCCGTCCGGCTTGACCTGGATGCGGACATTGAAGTCCACCACGCGCTTGTAGCCGACGAGGATCTTCATCGTCTGGGAGTTCCTGTGGGGATGATCCGGAAAGGACACGGCCGGAGCGGCCGAGCCCGCAATTCTAGCGGAGCCGGGCCGCCGCCGCCCGGTCGCATCCGCGGGCGTACGGACGCGGGGAGGCGTTCCGCTATCCTGTCGCGATCAATTTGCGACAGGAATGGGTCGAATGCTGCATCCGGTAGTGCTCAGTGGCGGTAGCGGGACGCGGCTGTGGCCGCTGTCGCGGCAGAACCAGCCCAAGCAGTTCCTGTCGCTGATGGGCGACCGCTCTCTGTTCCAGGAGACCGTGCTGCGCGCCAGCCGCCTTCCCGGCGTGCAGGCGCCGGTGACGGTCTGCAGCGACGATCACCGGTTCATGGTCGGCGAGCAGTTGCAGGGCGTGGGCGTGGTCAGCGGCGGCATCCTGCTGGAGCCAATGGCGCGCAACACCGCACCCGCGATCGCGCTCGCGGCCCGGCACGTCGCGGCGCAGGACCCGGACGCGCTGATGCTGGTGATGCCGGCCGACCATCTGATCGAGGACGAAGTCGCCTTCCGGGACGCCGTCGCGACGGCGCGGCGCCTCGCCGAAGACGGCTGGCTGGTCACCTTCGGGATTCGCCCCGATTACGCGGAAACCGGGTACGGCTACATCCTGCGCGGCGACGAGCTCGCCAGCGGCGGCTTCCGGGTCAGCCGTTTCGTCGAGAAGCCCGACCTGGCCACGGCCGAGCGCTACGTCGCCGAAGGCACCTACGCGTGGAATTCCGGCATGTTCCTGTTCCGCGCCGGCCGCTACCTGGAGGAACTGGAGCGGCACTCACCTGCCATCGCCGCGTCCGCGCGGACGGCGTATGAGCGCTCGCGCTCGGATCTCGATTTCATCCGTGTCGATGCGGAAGCCTTCGCCGCCAGTCCCAGCGATTCCATCGACTACGCGGTGATGGAGAAGACCGACCGCGCCGCGGTGGTGCCGGTGAGCTGCGGCTGGAGCGACATCGGTTCGTGGTCATCGCTGTGGGCAGTGGCCGAACGCGACGCCGACGGCAACCGCCACGAAGGCGACGTGATCTCGGTGGACACCAAGGGCAGCCTGGTGCGCGCATCCGAGCGGCGCATGATCGCCACGCTCGGCGTGGAGGACCTGGTCGTCATCGATACCGCCGACGCCACCCTGGTCGCGCGCAAGGACCGCGTGCAGGACGTCAAGACGATAGTGGATGCGCTCAAGGCTGCGGGCCGCACCGAGCACCTGTTCCACCGCAAGGTCTACCGGCCGTGGGGAAGCTACGACTCCATCGGCGTGGGCGAGCGCTTTCAGGTGAAGCGCATCGTGGTCAAGCCGGGTGCGGCGCTGAGCCTGCAGAAACACGCGCATCGCGCCGAGCACTGGATCGTGGTTTCCGGCGTCGCCGAGGTCACCTGCGACGGGCGCGTGTTCGATCTGCACGAGAACGAGAGCACCTACATTCCGCTAGGCAGCGTGCATCGCCTGCGCAATCGCGGTGCCGAGCCGGTGGAACTGATCGAGGTGCAGTCGGGCACGTATTTGGGCGAAGACGATATCGTCCGCCTGGAGGACGTGTACGGGCGGTCCTGAGCGGTTGGCCTCGACCGCCATGCGGTGAAGTGTGGTCCGGCATGCCCGAAAGTACGGTGTGTCGCCGTCCTCGCCCGCGTTAAACTTCGCGCCTCCCCACTTGGAGTCGGACGATGGCCCAGGCCAGCGCCAAGAGCAAGGTTTTCCCTAGCGCCGCGGAGGCGTTGCAGGGACTGATCGCGGACGGCCAGACGCTCGCCGTCGGCGGCTTCGGCCTCTGCGGTATTCCGGAAGCGCTGATCGCCGCGCTGCGCGATACCGGTGCGAAGAATCTCACCGCGATCTCCAACAACGCCGGCGTCGACGGCTTCGGCCTCGGCCAGCTGCTGGCGACGCGGCAGATCAAGAAGATGATTTCGTCCTACGTGGGCGAGAACAAGGAATTCGAACGCCAGTTCCTGTCCGGCGAACTCGAACTCGAATTCAACCCGCAAGGCACGCTGGCCGAACGCCTGCGCGCCGGCGGCGCGGGCATTCCCGCCTTCTACACACGCACCGGCTACGGCACGGTGGTCGCCGAGGGCAAGGAAACGCGCCAGTTCGATGACGGCCACTGGTACGTGATGGAAACCGCGCTCAAGGCCGACGTGTCGCTGGTGAAGGCGTGGAAGGCCGACAAGGCCGGCAATCTCGTCTTCCGCAAGACCGCGCGCAACTTCAATCCGGCCTGCGCGATGGCGGGCAAGGTGTGCATCGCCGAGGTCGAGGAAATCGTCGAGATCGGCGCCATCGATCCCGATCACGTGCACCTGCCCGGCATCTATGTGGACCGCATCGTCCACAACCCGACGCCGGAAAAGCGCATCGAACAGCGCACCGTGCGCGCCGCGTAACGAGAGACAAGGAACCGAACATGGCCTGGACCCGCGACCAGATGGCGCAGCGCGCCGCGCAGGAACTCACCGACGGCGCCTACGTGAACCTCGGCATCGGTTTGCCGACGCTCGTGGCGAACTTCATCCCCGACGGCATGGACGTATGGCTGCAGAGCGAGAACGGCCTGCTCGGCATCGGCCCGTTCCCGACCGAGGACGAAGTCGACGCCGACCTCATCAACGCCGGCAAGCAGACGGTCACCGCGCGGCCGGGCGCGAGCTACTTCGGCAGCCACGATTCCTTCGCGATGATCCGCGGCGGCCACATCGACCTGGCCATCCTCGGTGCCATGCAGGTGACCGCCACGGGCGACCTGGCGAACTGGATGGTGCCCGGCAAGATGGTCAAGGGCATGGGCGGGGCGATGGACCTGGTCGCCGGCGTGAAGCGCGTCGTGGTGCTGATGGAGCACGCCGCGAAGAACGGCGAGCACAAGATCCTGCCGGAGTGCACCCTGCCGTTGACCGGCGTAGGCGTGGTCAATCGCATCATCACCGAACTGGCGGTGATGGACGTGACCGATGAAGGCCTGACGCTCGTCGAGCTGGCTCCCGATGTCAGCGAAGACGAATTGCGCGCCAAGACCGGCGTCGAATTCCGTCGAGCCTGAGGGCCGCGGCCCGCATCACCCGCGCTTGGCGTACGGGTAATGCGATGGCAAGGCCGGCGGCGCGTCGCCGCTGGCCGCAGAAGCCGCGACTACTCGAAATCCTTCGTGTCGTGCGCACAGAGTGAACACGCGCTCCACGGCGTGGGCGAAGGTGCCGTCGACCTGGCCGGCTTCCGGCTCGAATTCCCACTCGTCCAGGTGCGCGTCGAGCAGCGGCGCGATTGCCTGGAGCCGAACGGCGAACATGCTGCCCGAGGCGAAGACGTCCGTTTCCGGATTCGCCGGCGCGATCCCGAGCCGGCGCGTCAGATAATCGACCGTGCCGGCATTCGCGCCCCAGTAGAAACTCAAGGGCAGCAAATGCCCATCCGGTACGGCGATGCCGAGCGTCGGGTCCGCCATGAACGCGGAGAAAAGCCGCTGCAGACGCGCACCTGAGACCAGTTGTTCAAGCAGCTCCTTGCGCCACTCGGATCCGTCGCCACGATGCGGCGACGACTTGGTGTGCAGCTTGACGACCACCTGTTCCCCTTCCCGACGCAGCCGACACGCCAATCGCAGGAAGGGGAGGACATCGCGCCCGCGGTTCTCGTCGACCACGATTTCCGCTTCGGTTCCGCGGGCCTGGAGCAGCGCCTTCACCGCATCGGCTTTTTCGGGCGCGGTCGTGACGAGCAAACGATGCGGCATGCCGGTCGCGGACAGTTCCTGCAGGAGCTCGTCCAGGATCTCCGGATACCACGCATGCACGACCACGCAAGGGCGTTGCGCCGCGGGTGCTGGGGCATCGGCTGCCAGCGCCGCGCGCGTGGCATCGAGCCATGCGCAGCCCAGTCGCGCATCGGGTTCGAGCACTGCGCCCTCCGCCCATTCGTTCCAGGCGTTCACGAACACCAGGCGCCGTTCCGCTGCGACCGAGGCCAGACGCGAAGTAATCGTCGTGCGCAGCCATTCGCTATACCGATACGGCGAGGCGTGCAGATACGACCGCCCCGCGCCTGCACGGCGAGGTTCGTTGTCCCATCCGCAGTTGACGGCGGGGAACAGCCGGTAGGATTCGGGCATGGGACGCGCGCTGAACTCGCGCGCCAGGTCGCGCCAGTCGAGCGCTTCGCCACGGTAATCGGGATTCAGCAGCTCCTGCCGGCCGGTGATGTCGGTGGCGGTGGAGAGATTCGGCGGAAACTCCACGGCAGCATCGAATCCGATGCTGTGCGGATCCGGACGCTCGAAGGACTGCACATAAGCCAGAAAGATCTCGCCGACTCCATTCTCGCGGCACCACACGCGCCAACGTTCCGCGGTAGCGCGCGGGTCGGGCAACTTGGCGGGGCGGTAAACCAGCAGCAACGGCTTGCCGTCGACGCGCAGATAGCGGTGGTCGCACAGGTAAGGGGCGATATGCGCGATGAAGGCGAGATCGTCCTCGGGACCGTGCTGTTGCCCGATCAACACTTCCTGGGCGCGGCCGTCCCAGGTGCGCGTCCAGTTCTCGTTCGCCCAGCACAGGCAAATGGGTTGCTCGATCGATGGATCGTCGAGCCACTGCTGGTGCGGAAGCTCCAGCAGCGCCCGTCCCGCGAACCAATAGAAGTACATGCAGAACGCGCCAATGCCATAGGCGCGTGCGAGAGCCGCCTGGTCCCGCAAGACCTGCGGGTTGCGCAGGTCATAGAACCCCAGATCGCCAGGCAGCCGCGGCTGTAGATGGCCTTCGAACTGGGGCAGGGCGCGGGCGACGTTGCGCCACTCGGTGAATCCCTTGCCCCACCATGCGTCATTCTCGGGAATGGTGTGGAACTGAGGTAGATAGAACGCGACCAGCATGGCTTGCGGCGCTCCCGGCGCCGAGTCCACGCGATGCTCGACATAGCCGATCGCACGCGCGCCTGCATGCACACGCGCGCGCCATTCCCGCTGCGAGCCCGACGCCTTGCCTTGCTGCGGAAGCGGGCGAACCAGGGGGAAGCGATCGAAAAACCAGTTGCGCAACGCGTCGCGCCGGGCGGTGCCGACAGGCAGCAAGCGGAATGGCATCCGCAACGCGCGAAACAAGAAATTGTTCAAGCGGCGCGACGGGCGCGGAGGGCTCATTTCGTTCAAAGGTTCTGGTAATTCGGCCCCGCCCCACCCTCAGGCGTCACCCAAGTGATGATCTCGTACGGGTCCTTGATGTCGCAGGTCTTGCAGTGCACGCAGTTGGCGGCGTTGATCTGCAGGCGCTTGCCTTCGCTGCCGTCGGCGCGTGCTTCGTTGACGATCTCGTAGACGCCGGCGGGGCAGAAGCGGGTGCAGGGGTTGTCGTACTCCTCGGCGCAGCGGGTGATGCAGATGTTGGTGTCGGCGACGTGCAGGTGCACGGGCTGGTCTTCGTCGTGCTCGGTGGCGGCGAAGTACACGCCGGCCAGGCGGTCGCGCGGGGCCAGCGTGCGATCGACGTAATCGCGCTTGGGCTGTTCATGCGCGCCGACTTTGTCGAGGGACGACCAGTCGGGCTTGTTCTTCAGCGTCCACGGAGACAGGCCCAGGGTGATCGTTTCCCATGCGGCGTTGAGCATGCCGAACCACAGGCCGCGCTTGAACCCGGGCTTGATGTTGCGGACCTTCTTCAATTCCGCCATCGCTTCCGATGCGCGCAGCTTGGCATCGAAACCTTCCGGCGCGAGCTGGGTCGCGGCCAGGTGTTCGGCGGCGAGCAGGCCCGAGCGCATCGCCTGGTGCGTGCCCTTGATCTTCGGCACGTTGAGCAGGCCCGCGGTGTCGCCGATCAGCAGGGCGCCGGGCATCTCCACCTTCGGCAACGACTGCCAGCCGCCGGTGACGATCGCGCGCGCGCCCGCGGACACGATGCTGCCGCCTTCGAGCAGCGGCTTCACCATCGGGTGGTTCTTCCATTGCTGGAAGGCTTCCCACGGCTTGTATTCGGGATCCTGGTAATCCAGGCCGCTGATGTAGCCCAGCGCGATCCGGCCCTTGTCCAGGTGATAGAGGAAGCTGCCGCCGTAGATCTTGTTGTCGGCGGGCCAGCCGAAGCTGTGCACGATCTTGCCGGGCTGCACGCGCTCTTCCGGCACCTGCCACAGTTCCTTGATGCCGATGGAATAGCCCTGCGGATCGCTGTCGGCGTCCAGGCGGAAACGTTTGACCAGGCGCTTGGTGAGATGGCCGCGCGCGCCTTCGGCGAGCACGGTGACTTTGGCGCGGATGTCGATGCCCGCGGTGTAGCCTGGCTTGTGCGAGCCGTCCTTCGCGATGCCCATGTCGCCGATGCGCACGCCGATGACCTTGCCGCTCTCATCGTGCAGTGTTTCCGCGGCGGCGAAGCCCGGATAGATTTCCACGCCCAGCGCTTCGGCCTGCGGCGCCAGCCAGGCGCACAGTGCGCCGAGGCTGACGATCACGTTGCCGTGGTTGTTCATGCCGGGCGGGATCGGCAGCTTGCGGCCGCCGGTCTTGCTGAGCAGCCAGAACTCGTCATGGGTCGCCGGTACGCAGATCGGCGGTGGGTTGTCGCGCCAGTTCGGCAGCAGCGCATCGAGCGGACCGGTCTCGATCACCGCGCCGGACAGGATATGCGCCCCGATCGTCGATGCCTTCTCGATCACGCACACCGAAATCTCGGGATTGAGCTGCTTCAGCCGGATCGCGAACGCCAGGCCCGACGGGCCCGCGCCGACGGTGACGACGTCGTATTCCATGACATCGCGCTCGATAGGCGCGTCGATTTGGGGGGCGTCGGTCATCGGTGGCTCCGCGGGTGCAGCGTGGCTGAATCCTGCAATTTTCGCGACTTGCGGCTGGGCCGGCAAATGGCGGGGCAGGGGGCGTGCTAGCGTCGCACGATGGGCCTGCTACCGCTCGCGCTTGCCGACGCCGACATCGCCTTCGATCCGCACTGGCTGCAGCCCGACGCGGCCGACCGCCTGCTACGCGCTCTGGGCGAGGAAATCCCGTGGGAAACCCATCGCATCCGGCTGTTCGGGCGCGAACACGCCTCGCCACGGCTGAGCTGCTGGATCGGCGACCCCGGGACCGCGTATCGCTACTCTGGAGCCCTGTTCGAGCCACGGACGTGGCCGGACGCGCTGGCGCCCGTGCGGGCGCGCCTGCGCGAGGAGCTGGGCGTGCCCTTCAACAGCGTGCTCGCCAATCTCTACCGCGACGGCAGCGACTGCATGGGCTGGCACAGCGACGACGAGCCGGAACTGGGCCCGACGCCCGTGATCGCGTCGCTCAGCCTGGGCGCGACGCGCCGGTTCGCCTTCAAGCACCGGCAGTCGCAGGAGAAGCGGGTCGTGGAGCTACCGCACGGCAGCCTGCTGGTGATGTCGGGGGCGACGCAGCGTAACTATCGCCATGCGCTGCCGCGCACGGCCAAGCCGGTGGGGTCGAGGATCAATCTGACCTTCCGCAGGATCCTCGCGCTGCCCTGCGATCGCTCTGGGCAACAACTGGAGGCCTAACGCAGAGCCAAGTCGGCTCAAGGGCATGCGTTGCAAATTGCGTAACGAGGCGTTCATTTCCTAGTTCCTGCCAAGCCATTTCTGTCCTGCTATCTAGAAGGCACTTCAAGGCAGCCTGCCTTGAAGGCCAATGGAGGAATAGTTATGAAGGAAATGACGATTCAGGAAGTGGAAGCGGTTTCCGGCGGCCTGACTGCCGGAGAATTCGGTGGAATTATGGGCGGTGGTATCGGCAGCGTGTTCGGGATCGGCGGCGGCATCATTGGCGCCATCATCGGAACCGAAGTCGGCAACTTCTTCTCCCGCAGCAGTTCCGTGAACGCTTGGAACACGGACTCCAGACTCAACAGCGCAATGCTGCCATAAGCTTTGAACATCACGCAGAAGGTAGTCGTAGTCATTGCCGTGGGGCTGCTTGTAGTAGCCCCACTGGTTCATCTGCTGCCTAATCATTTGACGCGCACCCTTGGAACGGCGCTCGCCATGGCGGGAGTCTGGCTCTTAGTCAGCTGGCTTGATCGGCGGCCGCGCGACCGCCGTTAGAAGGACACGAGCTCCGGGCGCGTATTCAGTGCGGCGTGCGTTCGTGCTGCTCGCCCGTGGCCAGCGTCCAACCCGCTAGTTCGCCGGTGACCGCGGCCAGGGCCTGATCGAACGCGGCCACCACGTCCGGCACGGCCGTACTCGCGGCCGGCCGCACTTGCAGGAAGGTGCGCGAACCGGCGAGCTGCTGATCCTTCACGTGCAACAGCTTGGCCGTGACCTCGATCGTCGCCGAAGGCACCGCAGCGCCGCCGTAGTCGGATTCGAAGCGGCGGATGTCGAGGATCAGGCGATAGTCGGCGCCGACGCCTGCGCTCTGCCGCGCGACGACCGGGATCTTCCCCGAATCTTCCAGCGCGTGCAGCACGCCTTCTTCGAGCATGTCGCCCGGGGATTTTGCCCACTGCGCGCCTTTGTAGACCTGCAGCTCGTTCGGCGTCGGCCGCACCAAAATGCGCTGACTCTCAGCGCTGCGCGCGCCGGTCGTGCGCGCGAGTGCGAGCCGCCACGACACCTGCGGCCATGCTTGCGCATCGATCTGGCGGACCTCCGGCGCATAGATCGAGGTATGGTTCTTGCCGCCTCCACCCAGCAGCGAAGTGCAGCCGCCCAGCGACAGCAGGACGGCCAACGAGGCGAGGGCGGTTAGCGGGCGCAATCCCATCTTCATTTCGGCTCGAACTCCTTGGGTGCGTCACGGCCCAGCAGATACTGGGCGGGACCGTTGTCGAGGCGGTCGCTGATCCGGCGCAGGTCGCGGACCAGCCCACGCAGTTCGACCAGCGTCGGGCCGAGCTGGCCCAGGCCGTCGTTGGCGAAGTTGCTGATCGCCGCGCGGTTGTCGCTGACGATGCCGTTCACGCCGGACGCGGCGGAATCCAGCTTGCTCAGCGTTCCGTCCAGCTTGGTGATCAGCGGCGGCAGTTTCTTGACCAGTTCGCGGTCGATGTCGGTGACCGCTTCGTCCGTCGTGGCGAGGGTCTTTTCCAGCTGTTCGCTGGAGCGGCGCGCGCTGACGATCATGGCGCGGATGTCGTCGTGCTGGTCGCCGATCGCGCTGGTCAGGGATTCGATGTTGGCCAGCGAGTTGGAGATGCGGCGGATGTTCTGTTCGCTCAGCAGCTCGTCCATGCGTGCGACCAGCTTGTTGGCGGTGTCGGCGATGTTCTGCAGCGCGGAGGCCTCGGCCCTGATGATCGGGATCTCGCGGTGGTCGACATCCGCCAGCCTGCGCGCCTGCGGACTGCCGCCGGTGAGCTGGATGATCGGCGGCGCGGTCAGGCTGGGCGTGGAAATCTTCGCGCGCGTGTCGGTCTTCACCGGCGTGCGCGCCTGGATGCGGATGGTGGCGAGCACGCGGCGCGGATCGTCCGGTGCCAGGCGCAGCGACTGGATGGTGCCGACCGAGATACCGTTGTAGAGCACGGGGCTGCCTTCGCTCAGGCCGGTCACCGGCTCATCGAAGATCACGGCGTACTGCATCCAGTCCTTCTCGGACGAGTACTTCGCGGCCCATAGCGCGAACAGCAGCAGGAACATCGTCACCACGATGGTGAAGGCGCCGATCAGGACGAAGTTGGCCTTGGTTTCCATGTCAGTGGTCCTCGCCGTTGCGGGTGCGGGCCGCCTGCGCGGCGCGGGCGCGCGGTCCGTGGAAGTATTCCTGCACCCAGGGATGATCGTAACGCTCGACCTCGTGAATCGGTGCGCACACGACGACCTTATGGTCGGCGAGCACCGCGACGCGATCGCAGATGGCGTAGAGCGTATCGAGGTCGTGAGTGATCAGGAACACGGTGAGCCCGAGCGCCTGCTGCAGCGTGCGGATCAGGCGGTCGAAGGCCGCGGCGCCGATCGGATCCAGGCCCGCGGTGGGTTCGTCCAGGAACAGCAGCGGCGGATCCAGCGCGAGCGCGCGCGCCAGGCCGGCGCGCTTGCGCATGCCGCCGGACAGCTGCGAGGGCAGCTTGTTGATCGCATCCGCCGGCAGGCCCGCGAGCTTGACCTTGAGCAGCGCCAGTTCGTAGCGCAGCGAATCGGCCAGGTCGCGGTGATATTCCTTCAGCGGCACCTGCACGTTCTCGCCCACGGTCAGCGATGAGAACAAGGCGCCATCCTGGAACAGCACGCCGGTGTTGCGTTCGATTTCGCGATGCACGTCCGCGGCGGGGTCGCGAGCGTCGATGCCGAGCACTTCGATCTGCCCGGCATCGGGTTCGCGCAAGCCCAGGATCGAACGCATCAGCACCGACTTGCCGCTACCCGAACCGCCGACGATCCCCAGGATCTCGCCCTTGAGCACGTCCAGGTCCAGCCCGTCGTGCACGACCTGCTCGCCGAAGCGGTTGACCAGGCCGCGCACGCGGATGATCGGCTGCGCCGAATCGTCGGGAGTGCCGGACACACGGGGGGCGGCCACGGCGTTCAATACCCCATCTCCATGAACCAGATGGCGGCGAGCGCGTCGAGCACGATCACCAGAGAGATCGTCTGCACCACGGCGGAGGTGGTGCGTTCGCCGACCGATTCGGCCGTGCCTTCGACCTGCAGGCCCTCCAGGCAGCCGATCAGGGCGATGACGATCGCGAAGAACGGCGCCTTCACCAGGCCGACCACGAAATGCCGCAACTCCATCGTGTCGTGCATGCGCGCCAAGTATTGCGGCGGCGGAATATCCAGGCCGTAGGCGCCCACGGTGAGGCCGCCCAACAGGCCGAAGACCATGGCGATGAAGGTCAGCAGCGGCAGCATCACCAGCAGCGCGAGCACGCGCGGAATGACCAGCAGGTCGATCGGGTCCATGCCGAGCGTGCGGATCGCATCGACCTCCTCGCGGCTCTGCATCGCGCCGATCTGCGCGGTGAAGGCACTGGCGGTGCGGCCGGCGAGGATGATCGCGGTGAGCAGCACACCGAACTCGCGCAGGAAGGCGATGCTCACCAGTTCGACCACGTAGATGGTCGCGCCGAAGTCGCGCAGGATGTTGGAACCCAGGAACGCGATCACCGCGCCCACCAGGAAGGACAGCAGTGCCACCAGCGGCACCGCGTCGAGGCCGACCTGCTCCATGTGATACACGGTCGCCGTGGGCCGGAAGCGCGAGGGCTCCTTGAAGGTGCGCACCAGCTTCACCAGCGTTTCGCCGAAGAAGCCGATCAGCGCACGCACCTCGCCGGCGTTGTCGCTGACCGCGTAGCCCAGTCGGCCGAGCGCGGCGGCGATGCCGTATTCGCGGCGCTTCTTCGGACGATCGTCGGCGACGTCCTCGATGGCCTCGACCAGGTTGCGGTGCTCGTCGCGGAAGACGATGCGGTCGAAGTCGAAGCCGCGCCGGCGCGCGAACCGCAGCAGCTGCAGCACCCCCAGCGAATCCAGGCGGTCGACGGCGGTCGCGTCGACGCTTTCGATCTCGCGCGGCGCACCGTGCAGCGCCTGGCTGACGCCATCCGAATGCTCAAGCGTCCACGCCCCGCGCAGATGCAGGTGCGATGGATGGCCTTCGGCGTCGAGCTGCGGTCGGGCGGTCATGGTTGGGTGGCAGGATACAGGCGCGACGGCCTGATGGATTACCGCGGCCAGGGTGGGCTGCGCATCAACGCCGCCCGGCGGCCCGGAACTTCACCAGGCTGCAACGCGTTTTTCGCTGCATCGTGCGATGCTCTGTGTCCGCGGCACATTCCTTCAGCAACCGGCCCGATGTCCTTCGAAACACTCAGCTTCGCCAGTCGTGTGGGCTTCCTGGTGGAACTCGCCAAACGGCTGCACATCTACGGCACGACCGCGCAACGCCTGGAAGGCGCCGTCAGCGCCGTCGCGCGGCGGCTGCGCGTGGATTGCGAGCCCTGGTCGAATCCGACCGGCATGATCCTGACCTTCAGCGATCCCGCGCGCTTGCCGGGCGAGCGCGACACCACCCACGTGCTGCGCCTGCCCCCGGGCGAGAACGATCTGTACCGCCTGGCCGAGACCGACCGCATCGCCGAGGACCTGCTGGCCGGCCGGCTCAATCTGGAACAGGCGCACGCCGCACTGTCTGCCCTCGACCGGCCGCCCAGCCGGCGTGCCCGCATCATGCAGATCCTCGGCTTCGGCCTGGCCGCGACCGCGATTGCCGGGCTGTTGCGCCTGCCGTGGCTGGACATCGCGGTGGCGGGACTCAACGGCCTGATGATCGGCGCACTGGTCGAATACTCGGCGTCGCGGCCGCGCTTGAAGGAAGCCGCCGGCGCCATCGCCGCGATGCTCGCATCGTTCACCACCGTGCTGGTGGCCAGCTTCATCGCGCCGTTGAACCAGAACACGGTGATCATCGCCTCGCTCATCGTGCTGCTGCCGGGCCTGGCGCTGACCAACGCCATCAACGAACTCACCAGCCAGCACCTCGTCTCGGGCACGGCGCGCTTCGCCGGCGCGGTGACGACGGTGCTCGAACTGACCGTCGGTGCGGTCATCGCGCTGTACATCGTCGACCTGATCGGCCTGACGCCCGACGTGCGCGCCTGGCGACCGCAACCGGGCTGGGTCGAAGGCTGCGCGCTGGTGCTGGCTGCGTACGCCTTCGCCGTGCTGTTCCGTGCGGGGCGCCGCGACTATCCGCGGGTGATGCTCGCCGCGGCTTCGGGTTACCTGATCTCGCGTTTCGCGGGCGAGGCCTTCGGCAGTCCGGCGGGCATCTTCCTCGCCGCGCTCGCCATGACCGTCGTCGGCAACGCGTACGGGCGCTGGTGGAACCGTCCCGGCGCCATCATTCGCGTGCCGGGCATCATCATGCTGGTGCCCGGCAGTACCAGCCTGCGCGGGCTGCTGACGATGATCCAGCAGCAGGACACGATGATCGGGCAGGACGCGTTGCTCACGGTGGTGAACATCCTGCTCGCGCTGGTCGCGGGTTTGCTGTTCGGCAACCTGCTGCTGGCGCCGGGGCGCAATCTCTGAGCCCGCTCGCCCCAAGGCATCGGTGGGACGATAAAGCGTCGGCTTCGGCAGGACGCGCTGCCCGATGCGATGGGGGTGCTCCGCCCCTCCGGACGGCATCCCTGCCTTTAGTCGGGGCCGCGGACCATCCTGGTCCGCTCTCCGCACCCCCATCGCATCGGGCAGCGCTTATCGCGAGCGTGCAGATCGCCGCTTCGGTCGCGCGCGCTGCTAGCTCCTTCTTCTCCCCGCTTGCGGGGAGAAGATGCCCGAAGGGCAGATGAGAGGGAGCGAGCGAAGCGAGTTGCTTTCGCTTTTTGCCTATGCCCCGAGATGTGTGGGAGGGCAGGCGGTGCAGCATGGTTCGCCGCGCTTTTCCACCAACGCAAAAGCAACGTCAAAATGGATCCCGGCTTGCGCGGGGATGACGAGCAAGAGCAAGGACGCAAAGCAAAAAAGGCCGGAGGATTACCCCAACTTCGAACGCGCGCAACGAAGAACGCCGGCTTGCGCCGGCGTTTTCGCTTATCGAATGAGGAACTCTTCGATCCTGCGGCCCTGGTCCAGGTAGGTCGCGAGCCAGCGCGGCGGCTTGCCGCGGCCGGCCCAGGTCTCGTCGCTATTGGCCGGGTTGCGGTACTTCGGTTCGACTTTGCCGAGCTTGTAGCCCTTGGTGGTCTTGCGCGGCTTCGCCGCGGCCGTGGACTTCGCCGCGGCCTTGGGCGCAGGCGCGCCGCCGAAGAGTTCGGCGATCGAGTAGCCCTCGGCCCGCGCCAGCTCGGTGAGTTTCTTGCGCACCACGGCGATCGGCTTGCGCTTGCTCAGCGTCGACTTGCGCTTCTTCGCCTGATTGATCAGCGCGTCCAGTTCCTTCGCGGACAGGCCGTTGATATCGATCGACATGAAACCTCCGAGTGCAGGGAATTCGGGTCGTGCGGCTGTCGGCGATTATGCCGCCTGCAGCCGCGCCAGCAATGCCGCGCGATCCAGGCTCTCCGGCTCGCTCGCGCGGCGGTGGCGGTATTCGAACGAACCCGCGGCCAGTCCGCGCTCGGACACGACCACGCGATGCGGAATGCCGATCAGCTCGATGTCGGCGAACATCGCCCCGGGGCGTAGGCCGCGGTCGTCGAGCACGGTGTCGATGCCGGCAGCGTTGAGCTCGCGGTACAGCGCTTCGGCCGCGGCGGTGACGTTGGCGTCGTTCTTCGGGTTGATCATGCACACCGCGACCTGCCACGGCGCCATCGCTTCCGGCCAGATGATGCCGTTGGCGTCGTGGTTCTGTTCGATGGCGGCGGCCACGATCCGCGACACGCCGATGCCGTAGCAGCCCATCGCCGGTTCGACCGCCTTGCCGCTGGCGTCGAGCACGGTGCACTTCATTGCCTCGGAATACTTGCGGCCCAGTGCGAACACGTGGCCGACCTCGATGCCGCGCGCGAAGCCGAGGGTGCCCTTGCCGTCCGGCGAGGGGTCGCCTTCGGCGACGTTGCGGATGTCGGCGACGTCATCGGCTTCGGGGAGGTCGCGGCCCCAGTTCACGCCGGCGATGTGGAAGCCCTTCTCGTTGGCGCCGACAACGAAGTCGGCCATCGCGGCCACGCTGCGGTCGGCGACGATGCGGATCTTCTGCTTGGGGGACCCGGCGGTGCTCTTGGCACCGCCGACAAGCACGGGCCCCAGGAAGCCCGGCTCGCTGCCCAGATGCGTATCGATCTCGCCTTCGCTGGCCAGACGGTATTCGCCCAGGCCCGCCAGCTTGGCCAGCTTGATCTCGTTGACGACGTGGTCGCCGCGCACCAGCGCCAGCACGAACTGCGGGTTGCCATCAGCATCCGCGCCCATCACCGCGACCGACTTCACAGTGCGCTTGAGGTCGATGCCCATCAGTCCGGCGACGTCTTCGCAGGTCTTCTGCGTGGGCGTGTCGACCTTGCGCATCGCTTCGCCCGCCGCGGGACGCGGACCCGGTGCGACCGCTTCGGCCAGCTCGACGTTGGCGGCGTAGTCGGAGTCGCTGGAGAAGGCCAGCGCATCCTCGCCGGAGTCGGCCAGCACGTGGAATTCGTGCGAAGCGCTACCGCCGATCGCGCCGGTGTCGGCGAACACGGCGCGGAACTTCAGTCCCAGGCGGGTGAAGATGCGGCCGTAGGTGTCGTACATGTTCTTGTATTCGGCGGCGAGGGATTCGTCGTCGACGTGGAAGGAGTAGGCGTCCTTCATCAGGAACTCGCGCGCGCGCATCACGCCGAAGCGCGGGCGGATCTCGTCGCGGAACTTCCACTGGATGTTGTAGAAGTTCACCGGCAGCTGCTTGTAGCTGGACAGCTCGTTGCGCGCGTAGTCGGTGATGACTTCCTCGGCGGTGGGGCCGTAGCAGTACTCGGATTCCTTACGGTCCTTGATCTTGAGCAGCTGGCCGCCGAACTTCTCCCAACGTCCGGTCTCTTCCCACAGCTCCTTGGGCTGCACGGTCGGCATCAGCAGCTCCAGCGCGCCGGCGGCGTTCATCTCTTCGCGCACCGCGCGCTCGACCTTGCGCAGCACGCGCAGGCCCAACGGGCTCCAGGTGTACAGGCCGGCGGCGAGCTTGCGGATCATGCCCGCCTTGAGCATCAGCTTGTGGCTGGCGATCTCGGCTTCGGCAGGCGTTTCCTTGACGGTGTGGAGATGGAACTGCGACAGGCGCATCGTGGGGCTTTCGTGCAAAGGGAAGCCCGCATTCTGCCATGCGTGGCGCGGGTCCCGGCCGATGAGGCCCTTGCGGCCCTATTGCTCGGGTGGATCGGGCAGGTCGGCGCTGCGGTCGCCGTGGACTTCGATGCCACCGTAGGGCTCGCGTTCGACGCGCTCGTATTTGCGCCCGGCGTTCTTGCCGCGTGGAGGTTGCTCGGTGATCTGCAGGACCCCGTCGGCGTCGTGCCAGCGGTACAGCACCGGGCGCGCCGCGGCGGCCGCGGCGGCGGCTTTGTGCTCCCGCTCGACGCGGGCGTGCTCGCGTTCCTCGCGCGTCGTCCACCACCACAGCGCCGCGCCGATCGCGAGGCCGCCGACGATGGCCAGGCCCAGACGCATCAGCGCTTGCCCGGTTTGTCGCAATAGGTCTTGAGCGACAGCTCGGCCTGGTGAATCTGCTCGGTGCGCTCGGCATCCGTCATCGCCGAGTCCATCTGGCCGTCGCCGTTGGCGTCCACCCCGACCGGCTGGTCGCTCTGCAACTGGGTCAGGTTGTTGCGCAACAGGGCGCAGTTGGCGTTTTCGTCCGTGGGCTTGGCGGGGGACTTGGCGGCCTGTGCGGCTGCCGCCGGGGCGTCGTCCTTGAGCTCACGGTTCTGCACGCCCTTGCGGTCGGGCGGCGGAGCGTCGGAGTAATGGGTGACGCCTTTCGCGTCCTTCCACTGATAGACCGTGCCGGCCAGCACCGGCAGGGTTGCCAGCAGGACGGCCAATGCGAGGAACGACTTAGCGAGTGTGCGGCTGGGCATGGGAATGCTCGGTTCAGCGGCGGTGACGGGATTGCAGCACCGTGGCGGTGGGCAGGCAAGGGTTAAACTGCCGGATATGGACGAATCGCACAGCCCACGCCCACGCGGCCGCGGCATCTATCTACTCCCCAACTTGTTCACCACCGGCGGCATGTTCGCCGGTTTCTACGCGATCATCGCGGCGACGCAGGGGCGCTGGGAGAACGCCTGCGTGGCGATCTTCATCGCCGCCATCCTCGATGGCCTGGACGGGCGCGTGGCGCGCCTGACCAATACCCAGAGCGAGTTCGGCATGCAGTACGACTCGCTGGCCGACCTGATCAGCTTCGGCCTGGCGCCGGCGCTGGTGATGTACCACTGGGCGCTCAGTTCGACGCGCCTGGACGGGGTGGTGCCGGGCAAGATCGGCTGGATCGCGGCGTTTCTGTATGCAGCCTGCGCGGCGATCCGCCTGGCGCGCTTCAATTCGCAGGTGGGGCAGGTCGACAAGCGCTGGTTCATCGGGCTGGCCAGTCCGGCCTCTGCCGGCCTCGTCGCCAGCTTCGTCTGGACCTGCCATGACAACGGCTTCTCCGGCGAGGAACTGCGCTGGATCGCGTTGGGCGTGACCGTCGCGGCGGCGCTGCTGATGGTGAGCCGGCTGCGTTACTTCAGCTTCAAGGGTGGCGGTCCGCGCAGCGATCGCATGCCCTTCCTGGTCGTTATCGTGGTGCTTGCGGTGCTGGTGGCGATCGCGATCGATCCGCCGTCGGTGCTGCTGACCATCGGCATCCTGTACGCCTTGTCGGGCCCGATCTACGCGTTGTGGCGGCGCGCACGCCGATTGCCGCCGGAGCCCGCGGCATGAGCGGCTTCGACCACGGCCTGCCCTGGAGCGCGCAGCAATGCGAATGGCTGACGGCGCTGGGCCACGACGTGCTGATGCCGGCGTCGATGGCGACGGCGCCCTCCGAGCCGGAGCCCCTGCGCGAACCTGCACCCGCACCGACGCGCGCAGCAAGAATGCCAGCGGCGGCGACAGCATCGCCCTTGCTTCGCGCGCTGGCGCGCGCCGCGGGCCGTGACGAGCAGGACGCCGAATTCCGCCAGGCGCTGCCCGACCTCGCCACGTTGCGCGGCAATCCCGCCGCGCGCCGGGCGTTGTGGCCGAGCTTGCGCGCGCTGAGAAGGCGCCGCCCGGGATGAACGCACGCGTCAACGACCAGCGGGCGCAGGGCACGCCGTTGCCACTCGCGCTGCGTCCGATGCGCGAGAACGACCTGCCTGCGGTGCAGCTGATCGAATCGCGCGCCTACGAATTTCCTTGGACCGTGGGCATCTTCCGCGACTGCCTGCGCGCCGATTACCCCGCCTGGATCGCGCATCACGAAGGCCGGATCGTTGGCTACTTCCTGATGTCGATCGCGGCCGGTGAGGCGCACGTGCTCAACATCTGCGTGGCGCCGGAAATGCAGGGCCTGGGGCACGGCCGCCGCCTGCTGCACGCGCTGTTGCAGCTGGCGCGCGGGCGCGGTGTGGCGCGGGTATTCCTGGAAGTGCGTCCGTCGAACGGGAATGCGATCGCGCTCTACCACGACGAGGGCTTCAACGAGATCGGCCGTCGCCCGCGCTATTACCCGGCGAAGGATGGGCGCGAAGATGCGCTGGTGATGGCGATGGAGTTGTTGCCGGAGGTTTGAATCAAGGCTTCGGTGAGACGCGCTACCCGATGGGGTGCGTAAAGCGTCGGCCTCGGCAGGACGCGCTGCCCGATGGGGTGCGTAAAGCGTCGGCTTCGGCAGGACGCGCTGCCCGATGCGATCGGGGTGCTCCGCCCCTCCGGACGGCATCCCTGCCTTTAGTCGGGGCCGCGGACCATCCTGGTCCGCTCTCCGCACCCCCATCGCATCGGGCAGCGCTTATCACGAGCGTGAAGATCGCCGCTTCGGCGGCGGGGCTCTTCTTCTCCCCGCGTGCGGGGAGAAGATGCCCGAAGGGCAGATGAGGGGGAGCGAGCGCAGCGAGTTGCCTTCGCTTTTTTGCCAATGCGCCCGAGATGCGTGGGAGGGCAGGCGGTGCCGGTGGGCAGGCGCGACTGTCGGCGGCATGGATGCCGCTGACAAGCCTCCATGGACGGATTCACGGCGTGTCGCGACTGCCCACCGGCGCCGACTGCCCGCGCGGGGATCCCGCCGCCACGGCCCCTCACCCTGCTTCGCTGCGCGAAGCTGGCCCTCTCCCCGCAAGCGGGGCGAGGGCGAGGGCGAGGGGGGAATTACCCCAACTTAGCCCGCTGCGCCCGCAACGCATCCAACTGCACCGTCCAGTCAACCAAACGCTGACGCTCCTGCTCGACCACAGCCGGCGGAACCTTGTCGGTGAACTTGGCGAGCTTGGCTTCGCTCTTCTCCTTCTCACCAGCGACGCGCGCGATTTCCTTGTCCAGGCGCACACGTTCCGCGGACAGATCGACCAGGCCTTCCAATGGCACCAGCAGCTTGAGCTCGCCGACCACCGCCGCGGCGCACGCCGGAGCGCTCTTCGCCTCGGCGATGAAGTCGATGCGCTCGACCTTGGTGAGGAAGCGCAACTGCGAATCGAAGCGGCGCGCCCGCTCGTGGTCGGCGTGCGTGCCTTCGGCCAGCAGCAGAGTCACCAGCTTGGACGGCGCGACGTTGAGCTCACTGCGCACACGGCGCAGCGCAGAGACCATGGCCTTGAGCCAGTCGATGTCGGCTTCCGCGGCCGCGTAGTCGGCCGTGTCGAAATCGGAAGCCACCGGATACGGACGCAACATGATCGTCTGCTCGGCAATGCCCAACTTCGGCGCCACCGCCTGCCACAGCTCCTCGGTCACGAACGGAATCAACGGATGCAGCAGTGACAACAACCGCTCGAGCACGTACAGCAGCGTGTGGCGCGTGCTGTCGGCGGCAACGGCATCGGTGCCGTTGAGCGCCGGCTTGGCGAATTCCACGAACCAGTCGCAGAACCCGTTCCAGGCGAATTCGTATAGCGCCTGCGCCAGCAGATCGAAGCGATAGGCGGCGAAATGCTGCTCGGCTTCCGCGGCGGTCTTCGCCAGCTGCGCAAGGATCCAACGCTCGGCATCGGTGCGCGGCTGCGGCGCACCGGTGAAGCTCGCGCCCTCGGTATTCATCAGCACGAAACGCGAGGCATTCCACAGCTTGTTGCAGAAGTTCTTGTAACCCTCGGCGCGGCCGAGATCGAACTTGATGTCGCGGCCGTGGCCGGCCAGCGCGGAGATGGTGAAGCGCAGTGCGTCGGCGCCGAAGGCGGGAATGCCGTCCGGGAATTCCTTGCGCGTGGCCTTGTCGATCTTCTCCGCCATCTTCGGCTGCATCAGGCCGCTGGTGCGCTTGGCGACCAGCGCGTCCAGCGAGATGCCGTCGATGATGTCGATCGGATCGAGGATGTTGCCCTTCGACTTGGACATCTTCTGCCCGTGCGCGTCGCGCACCAGACCGGTGATGTAGACGTCCTTGAACGGCACGCGGCCGGTGAACTGGTCGGTCATGAAGATCATGCGCGCGACCCAGAAGAAGATGATGTCGAAACCGGTGACCAGCACCGACGACGGCACATAGCGGTCGAAGCCGCGCTGCTCCATGAGCGCCTGGTTCGGCCAGCCCATCGTGCTGAACGGCCACAGCGCGGAGGAGAACCACGTCTCCAGCACGTCGCTGTCCTGGCGCAACGCCGGCTCGCTCCCGCCGTTCTTCGCCGCGGCTTGCGCGCGCGCCTCGGCCTCCGTGCGGGCGACGTAGATATTGCCCGCCTCGTCGTACCACGCCGGAATGCGATGGCCCCACCACAGCTGGCGGCTGATGCACCAGTCCTGGATGTTCTCCATCCAGTGGCGATAGGTGCTGATCCAGTTCGGCGGCACGAAAGCGATATGGCCTTCCTCGACCAGATCGAGACCGCGCGTGGCGAAGCCGTCCATCTGCACGAACCACTGATCGGTCAGCATCGGCTCGATCACGGTGCCCGAGCGGTCGCCGAAGGGCTGCATGATCGGCTTGGAATCGACCACCGGATTGCCTTCGGCATCGGTCGCGGCGAGGCCTTCCGTGGTGATCGCTTCGATGACGCGCTTGCGCGCCTCGTAGCGGTCCAGGCCGCGCAGCTCTTCGGGCACCAAGTTGATCGAGGACACGTCGCCCGCCTGGCGTTCGCCACGGGCGATCTCGCCGGCGATGCGCGCGCTCTCCTCGTAGGGCAGCCCGTCGGTGCGCATGTGCGCGGTGTCGTCCATCAGCGCGTACAGCGGAATGCCGTTGCGCGCCGCCACGGCGTAGTCGTTGAAGTCGTGCGCGCCGGTGATCTTCACCGCGCCGGAGCCGAAGTCCGGATCCGGATAGCTGTCGGTGATGATCGGAATCAGGCGGCGCAGCGCCTTCGGGCCGACCGGGATCTCGCACAGCTTGCCGACGATGGGCGCGTAGCGTGCGTCGGAAGGATGCACGGCCACCGCGCCGTCGCCCAGCATGGTTTCCGGGCGCGTCGTCGCGATCGAAATGTAGTCGCGCGTCTCGCGCAGCGTCACGTTGCCGTCGGCGTCGCGCTCGATGTACTCGTAGGTTTCGCCGCCGGCCAGCGGGTACTTGAAGTGCCACATGTGGCCGGGCACTTCGTGGTTCTCGACTTCCAGGTCGGAGATCGCGGTCTTCAGCACCGGATCCCAGTTGACCAGGCGCTTGCCGCGATAGATCAGGCCCTGCTCGTGCAGCTTCACGAAGGCCTCGATCACCGCCTCGGCCGCCATCGGATCCATGGTGAAGGTGCTGCGGGTCCAGTCGCCCGACGTGCCCAGTCGGCGCATCTGCCGCTCGATGGTGCCGCCGGACTGCTGCTTCCACTCCCAGACCTTGGCGATGAAGCCGTCGCGGCCGAGCGAGTCGCGCGTTTCGCCTTTGCCTTCGAGAGTGAGGTTGCGCGACACCACCATCTCGGTCGCGATGCCGGCGTGGTCGGTGCCCATCTGCCACAGCGTGTCGTAACCGCGCATGCGGTGATAGCGGATCAACGCGTCCTGCAGCGTGTGCTGGAACGCGTGCCCCATGTGCAGCGTGCCGGTGACGTTCGGCGGCGGCAGCAGGATGGTGTAGGGCTCGCCTTCGCCCCGCGGCTGGAATACGCCGCTGCTCTCCCACTGCTGGTACAGGCGGGTTTCGAACTGGGTGGGGTCGTAGCTGGAGGAGAGCGTCTGGGTCGTCATGGCATGCGCAACAGCAAAATGGATCCCGGCTTGCGCCGGGATGACGAAGTCGGGTTGCCCGGTATTCCGGGCGCACCGGACATCTCTTACATGTCGTACTTTTTCAATTCCAGCCCGCGCGCCTGGTATTGCTTCCAGCGTTCGCGCAGCGGGCCGCGCGCGGACTCGTCGGCGGGTACGACTTCAAGCACGCGGTCGAACGTGCCTTCCACCGCCGCGTCGCGCAGGTTGATCACCAGCGGGCGCAGCGGCGCATCGACGTCGGGCGGCGCGATCAGCACCGCCGCTTCTTCCTCGTCGAGATCGGCGCCGGCGATCTGGTGCGGGATATAGACCTCGTCGCCCATGTCCCACAGCAGATCGTCGATCTGCTCCGCCTGCGTCGCGTCGCGCGCCAGCACCAGCGTCCACAGTCCCGCGTCGTGCGCCTTGCGTGCGAGTTCGCACACCAGGCGCAAGGGCTCGGCGCGGAAGCGCTCCTTCGCGATCAGGTAGAAGTCGGCGCGCGGCACGGCGTCGTCGCGATCAGGCGGCGGCGCGGTCGAGCAACCACTGGCTCAGCAGGCCGACCGGACGGCCGGTCGCCATGCCGCGCTTGCCTTCGTCGTTGGCGACGCCGGCGATATCCAGGTGCGCCCAGCGCTGGCCTTCGGCGAAGCGCGCCAGGAAGCAGCCCGCGGTGATCGCACCGGCCCAGCGGCCGCCGATGTTGTAGACGTCGGCGAAGGTCGAATCCAGCAGCGACTGGTATTCGTCCCACAACGGCAAGCGCCAGCTGCGGTCGAATACGTTCTCGCCAGCAGCGATGAGTTCGTTGGCCAGATCGTCGTCCTTCGACATCAGGCCGGTCGCGTACTTGCCCAGCGCGATCACGCAGGCGCCGGTGAGCGTGGCGACGTCGAGCAGGGCCTGCGGCTCGAAGCGCTGCGCGTAGGTCAGCGCGTCGCACAGGATCAGGCGGCCTTCGGCGTCGGTGTTGCCGACTTCGATCGTCTTGCCGGACATGGAGGTAATCACGTCGGACGGGCGGTACGAATCCGCGTCGGGCATGTTCTCCACCGCCGGGACGACGACGACCAGGTTGATCGGCAACTGCATGCCGACCGCCGCCACGAACGCGCCCATCACGCTGGCGGCGCCGCACATGTCGTACTTCATCTCCTCGATGCCGCCCTGGGTCTTCAGGTTGATGCCGCCGGTGTCGAAGGTGATGCCCTTGCCGACCAGCACGTAGGGCTTGGCGTCGCCGCCGTTGCTCCACTTCATCACGATCAGCTTGGGCGGATTGGCCGAGCCGCGCGCGACGGCGAGCAGCGAGCCCATGCCCAGCTCCTGCATCTGTGCGCGGTCGAGCACGTCGCAGGCGGTCTTGTCGAAGCGGCCGCAGAACTCCTGCGCCTGCTCGGCCAGGTAGGTCGGGTTGCAGATGTTCGGCGGCAGGTTGCCCAGTTCGCGGGTGAAGGCGACGCCGGCGGCGATGGCCTTGCCATGGGCGAGGGCAGACTTGTCCTCGCCGCGGACGGAGAGGTGCTTGAGGCCGGTCTCCTCGCGCTTCTTGTTCTTGGCGCCGAGGGTCGCGGTGTAGGCGTAGCAGGCGTGGTCGGCAACGATGGCGGCCTGGCGCAGATTCCACGCCTGATCGCGGCCCTTCACTTCGAGTTCGCTCAGGGTGAGCAGGGCGTTGGCGACCGGACCGGTCTTGAGCGCGCGCGCGGCGTCACCGATGGCCTTGATGTACTGCGGCACGCCGAACTTGGCCACGTCGCCGAGGCCGATCACCAACACGCGCGGCGCGGTCACGCCGGGGAGGTCGTGCAGCAGCGCGGTCTTGCCGGTCTTGCCGCTGATGTCGCCGCGCTCCAGCAGTGCGCGCAGGCGCCCGCCGCTGGCTTCGTCCAGGGCGCGGCCCGAGGGGCTCAGGGTCTGATCGGCAAAGGCGCCGACGACCACGCAATCGGTGGTGAAGGTCGCGGGAGCGGCGAGGTTCAGGTCGAATTCGAGTGCCATCCAACAGATTCCGGGGGAAGGAAAGGGAGTGGGTCCGGAAACCGGCGAGCGAACCGCCCAGGCACACCCGGTTGGAGTGCGCCGCTACAATCGCGGATCGGTCGCTACGGCGGGACAGGGCGGAACCACACCGCCTGCGGCCCCGACCGGACCAAATGACAATTCTAACAGGCCCTTCCAAGCCCGCCCCTTCCATGCCCGCCCGGTACAAGCCCACCCCCTGATGCCCAAGCTCGATCGATACCTTTTCGGCGAATTCGTCCAGGCCACCTTCGCCGCGGGGGTCGTGCTGATGATCGTCGCCTTCGGCGGCGTCTTCACCGACGTCCTGCGCGACATGGCGACGGGCCGGCTCCCGGTGGGCCTGCTCCTGCCGCAGTTGGGCCTGGTGATGCTGAACTGGCTGCCGCTGATCCTGCCGATGGCGCTCATGCTCGGGCTGATGCTGGGCGTGGGCCGTCTGTACCGCGATTCGGAAATGCCGGTCATCGCGGCGATCGGTGTCGGACCGGGCCGGCTCCTCAAGCCGCTGCTGCTATTGGTCGTCCCGATGGTGCTGGTGGTCGCCGCCTGTTCCCTGTGGCTGGGCCCCTGGGCCGAGCGGGTATCGCGGCAGATGGTCGCCCAGGCGAACCGCAACCTCATCGTGGCTGGGCTGGAACCGGGCGCCTTCACCGAAATGCCGGGCGGCAACGGGGTGATCTTCGTCGGCGCCATGACCCCCGACGGCAGCCGCTTCAGCCGCGTCTTCGTCTACCGGCAGAAGGGCGAGCGCGCGGACGTGACCACCTCGAACGATGGCGAGGTCAGCGTCGACAAGAACGGTGAGCGCTACCTGACCCTCAACAACGGCTTCGAGGTGGAGGGGCCGCGCGAAGCGGGCCTCGACTACCGGTTGCTGCGCTATCGGCGCAACGAGGTCTCGCTGCCGGCGGGCGAATCCAAGTTCGATCCCAACGATCCCGAATACCTGTCGACCCTGCAGCTGCTGGGCGACAAGCGCAAGGAAGCCAATGCGCAGCTGCATTCGCGCATCGCGCCGCCGCTGCTCGCGTTGGCCTTCGCGTTGCTGGCGATTCCGCTGGCGCGCAGCATGCCGCGCCAGGCCCGGTACGGACGGGTGATGACCGGCATCCTGAGCTACGTGATCGGCATGAACCTGATGCTGATGGGCACCAAGTGGCTGGAGAAGGGCAAGATCCCTGCGGAGCTGGGCTTGTGGTGGCTGGTGCTGCCGCTGCTCACGGTGGCGTTGTGGATGTACTTCACCGATGGACGCCTCGGCCGGAGCGCGCGTCGATGAAGCCCTTTCCCAAGATCCACGACCTCTACGTCGGCCGCATCGTTTTCACCACCGTGGTGCTGGTGTGGGCGGTGCTGGTGGGCCTGGACCTGATGCTGAGTTTCGTCGGCGAGTTCGGCGACATCGGCAAGGGCAACTACGGTATGGCCGCGGCCATCGCGTACATGGCCTATACGCTGCCGCGGCGCCTGTACGAGCTGTTTCCGTATGCGGCCGTGGTCGGCTCGCTGATGGCCTTGGGCCAGCTTGCTGCGTCCTCCGAACTGACCGCGCTGCGCGCGGTGGGATTGTCGCGCCGCCGGCTCAGCATGGCCGTCGCCGGCGCGCTCGCGGTGCTGACCTTGCTCATGGTGTTCAGCGGCGAAACCGCCGGCCCTTGGGGCGACCGCCGTGCCAATGCCTTGAAGGCCACGGCGAAATCCAAGGACATGATCGTCGCGCGCTACTCGGGCCTGTGGGCGCGCGAGGGCGACGTCATCCTCAACGCCAACGGCGGTGAAGAACGCGACAACGGCAAAGACCGCTGGCTGGAGCTGCGCGATGTGCGCCTGTACGAGTTCGCCGAAGACGGCCGCCTGAAGTCGCTGGCGCTGGTGAAGATCGCCGAGCACCGCCCCGGCGGCTGGCTGCTGCGCGACGTCACCCGCACCAACTTCCAGGCCAAGTCGGTGACGCAGGAAAAGATTCCGGAAGAACGCTGGCAATCGAAGCTCGACGCTGTCGCCCTGACCGCGGGCACCGACAAGCCGCGTTACCTTCCCGCCGGCGAGCTGCGCAAGGCGATCGAGTACCGCAAGCGCAACAGCCTGGACGCTTCCGAATTCGAGGCGATCTACTGGGGACGCTGGTTCTACGCGCTGAACATCCTGGCCTTGTGCCTGGCTGCCGTGCCGTTCGCCTTCGGCACGTTGCGCAGCGGCGGCATGGGTAAGCGCCTGTTCGTCGGCATCGTGTTCTCGCTGGGCTTCTGGCTGCTGCAACAGCAGTGCGTGCGGCTCGCGCAGGTCTACCACTTCGATTACCGCGTGGCGTACGTGATGCCGACGCTGGTGATGTTGGGGGCGTCGTGGTTCCTGTTCCGGCGCCGGTCGGGTTGATCGATGCACCTCATCGCTGCCGACCCGCGCCCTCTCTGGCGCGGGCCGGTGATTCGCTGCGCTAGCGGTTGATGATGTTCGGATCGCAATAGATCGTGCAGTCGCTGTCCGCGTCGACGATCACCACGGTGTATTTGGCGTCTTCCACCGACGTGTTCTCGTCGACGATGTTGCCGGCGCGGTTGCCGTTGCCCTGCCAGCTGAGCTGGTGCGTCGCATCGCGGACGAAGTTGACGCCGTTGATCTGATAGCGCTGATCGGCGACCAGCCGGATCGGCGCGGTGTCGCGGCCCTGCCCGACGGTCTGGATCAAACCGCCGTTGCTGTCGTCGCCGCCTGCGTACTTGTAGCTGTACTGCTGGCTGTTGGAAGCCATCACTGTGACCCAGCCCGGGTCGCTGCTGGCGAAATTGCGCACGTCTAGGGTGATGTTGGGTGTGTTGGACATGGCGCTTCTCCACTCGTTGGCAAGAACCGCAGTCAGCGGTTGATGATGTTGGGATCGCACACGAAATTCGTGTTCGTGGTGTTGTTGTGGAGCTGCAGTGCATAGGCCCAGTCGACGTTGTCGTTGTTGTTGTCGATGAAGCGCAGCACCTTGGGGTCGTTGCTGGCGAACGTGAAGCCGTTGAACTCGGTGCCGTTGGAGTACGCCGACGTGGGGCAGCCCCCAGGCGGCAGCTGGTCGGCCGGGCACATCAGCATGGTGTCGCGCGCCGGGCCTTCGAACTCGACATCCAGCACCGAATTGATGGTGATGGTCGCCTGTATGGCGTTGTTGAAGGACGAGAAGTCCATGTTGCCCGAGCTGTCGACGTTGTCGCCGCTGAACGAGTAGACGTACTTGCCGTCGCTGGGGTTCTGGCCGACGTTCATGGTGACGTTGACTTGGGAGTTCGGCATGGGGGTGCTCCTGCAGGGGGCTTGCGCCGGGGAAATGGACGCCGCGCGGACACGGCGCCCGGGGGAAGGAATCTCAGGGAGCGAGCGTCAGGCGCGTGCGCAGCGCGACCAGTTCGGGATGGCGGTAACCGGCGCGCCACAACTTTTCCAGCGAGGTCTGGGCTTCTTCGCGACGGCCGGAGAGTGCGAGACCTTCGGCCGACAGGAAGCGACGATGCGGTTCGACATCGCTGGCGTCGACCAGCGCCAGCACGCGTTGTCCCGCCGCCTGCGCCACGCTCTGGTTGCCGCGCATCTGCGCCAGCCGGCCGGCCAGGGCCTCGGTTTCGATCTGCAAGGTGAGCAGCGCGCGATCGTCGGGATGCTGTTTGAGCCGCGCGGCGAGCGTGGCGGACAACCCGGGCAAGGCGGCTTCGGCCGCCTGGTCCTGTCCCGCGAGCAGCAGGCGGCGCACTTCGAGGAACTGCACCCACAGGCCGAGGCGTTGCCAGATCACCACGTTGGCATCGCTGCGGTTCAACTGGTTCTGCCACTGCCTGGCCTGTTCGAGCACCGTCGCCGCGCGTTCGCTCTGGCCGCGCCAGAGCAGGGCGTCGCTGCGCGTGGCGGCGACCTTGAGCGCGAATTCCTTCCAAGTGGTGTTGTCGGGCTCGGTGCGCAGCAGTTGCTCGCACTGCGTGGCGGCCGCATCGAGATGCGCGAGCGCCGCGTCGGCCTGTCCTTGCGCCAGCGCGAGCCGCGCCAGTGCCTGTTCGACGATCGGCAGCGACTGCCGGATGTGCTGGTCTTTCGGGTCTTTCGCCAGCAGGCGCGTATAGATCGCCAGTTCCGCCTGCCGATGCCGGGTCGCCTGAGCCCAGTCGCCATTGCGTTCGCGCGCGTCCGCCAGCCATGCGAGCGCTTGCGTGTGCGCCTGCTGCACGGTGGGATCGGCCGGCTGCGCCTTCACCAAGGCCGTGGTGATCGCGAGGAATTTCTCGAAGTGGTCGATGGCGCTGTCGACATGGTTCTGATCGAGCGCCAGCGTGCCCAGATTGCTGTGCGCCCAGGCGAGCTCGGTCTGCCATTCGGGCTTGGCCGGATCGGCGGCGACCAGGCGCTGCGCCAGATCCCGGTACTGCTCGAAGTAGTTCTTCGCGACATCGAGCTTGCCGCGCTGCCAGGCGATGTAGCCGACCCAGAACACGCTCTGCGCATGATCGAACATGCGCTGCTGATCGTTCGGCGCGCGCGCCAGCAGCTGCTGCGTGCTGAGTGAAGCCTGCTGGAACACCTCGTAGGCCTCGTCCATCTGGCCACGCAGGTCGTGGATCTCGCCGATCAGGTGCAGTGCGCGTGCGCGGCGCCCCAGCGCGTCGGCATCGAGGTCGTCGAGCTTCTGCCCCGCGTAGTACTGCAGTGCCTTCTCGCCGACCGAATCCATGACCTCCAGGCGCCCCACCGGCTCCAGCTTCTTGCGCAGGTCGCCGATCATGAATTCGATCAGGCCCTCGGCCTGCGCACGCTGGCGTTCGGCTTCATCGCGCGCGCGCAGCGCCATCACGGTCAGGCTGCCCATCACGAACATGCCGATCACCGCGAATGCGGCGACCCAGGCCAGGCGCCGCTGTCGCCGTTGCGCCTCGCGCCGCGCCAGTTCGTCGTAGCCGACGCCCAGCAGGCCGGCGACCAGCTTGAGGAAGGCACGCTCGCGCCCGTCGCCTTCGCGGCGCGCATCGGCCGCCAATGGTTCGACGACGCTGCCATCGCTGGCGCGGGTGACGGCCGGAGGGAAACACTGCAAGGCCGCATCCGTGCTGCCCGGTTCGCCGGCGACGACGAAGCAGAGCACGCGATCGCCGCGGCCGCTTGCGCGGAACGCCTCGATTTCGGCATTCACCCAGCGCGACTGCGCCGCGGCGGGCGAGCAGATGACGATCAGCGCGGCCGATTCGCCCAACGCTTCCCTGATCGTGCCGCCCAAGTCGCCGGAACTGGGCAGCTCGTCGCGATCGCGGAAGAACTTGCCCAGGCGCGACTCGATCTCGCCGTGCGCACCGCGCACACCGACCAGCCTGGAAGGAACCCGGTAGGTTTCCAGCCGACGCAGCAGCCATCGCGCCCACTCGGCGTCGGCGTGGCTGTAGCTGAGGAAGGCACGGAATCGCATCAGTCCCTTGAAAAGTGTCCCGGTGCAATGCGGCAAGACGCTACTGCAGTGCGAACACCATGGGACCCACCCGGATGGGTGCTACAGGCGCGAATGCTCCAGCGGACGCTCGCGATGCATCAGCGTCCATTCCGCATGTTCGGCCAGCGCCGCTTCGCCGAGCGTGCGCAGCAGATGCTGCTTTTCGCGCAGGCTGTTGCAGCCGTTGAGGCGGCGCCGGGCCGCGCCGAAGATGCGCTGCATGTAGTGGTACTGCTTGATCAGTTCCTTGTCGGCCTTCTTGTAGGCATAGGCTTCGTGCACCGCGGCGGCGACCGACAGGATGCCCATCGTCGACACCAGGATGTGCTGCAGGGGCAGGTCGAATCGGCGCGAGAAGATCGCCAGGATCGCGCTGATGCCCACGCCGACCCAGAGGCAGGCCAGGCCCGCGACTTCGGCGCGCCGGTGCAGCCGCCGCCGACGCGCCGCGGCGGTGCAGAAGTACTGCAGTTGTCCGCCGCCTTCGTTCGCGCCGATCCATTCGCCGATCACCGCGTCGACGGCGGCCTCGTCGGCGTCGTGCGCTGCGAGCAGGCCCTCCACGCTGGCGCTGCGCATCACGTTGCGGATCCAGCCCAGTTCGACGTCCTGCTTGTGCATGAAGTTGTCATGGGCGAACGCCGGTGATTGCAGATCGGTGATGCCGGCGCGGCGCCAGTAGGACTGCACGCGCAGGCCTTCGGCCAAGGCGCGGTAGTCGAGGTACTTGCGCTGCCACTCGTGCCGCCGCGACACCAGCACGACCGCCATGCCGGAAAGGAAGAACAGCAGGAACAGATTGATCACCAGGTAGTGCGCGGTGATGTGCGTGTAGAGGAAGAAGGCGAAGCCCATGGCCGCCGCCAACAGATAGACGATGCGCAGCACCTGGTTGACGCGGCGCTGGTACGTGCGCGCGAGCCAATCGGCGGAAACGAACTGGCGATAAATAGGGCAGGCGGACATTGCCGCCGCCATGTCGGCATCACCGGATGCGGCTTCGATATCCGCTGCGTACTTGCCGCAGTCATCGTTGAACTGTTCCTGGCGCCGGAACATCAGGTCGAAGATCCCGGGCATCCGCTCGTGTGCGACCACGCCGTCTTCGGCGGTCAGCCAGCGCCCGGGTCCCATTCGGGTTTCCGGGGCGACGGCTCGCGCGGCGGGAAGGTGATAGACCAGCGTTTCCTCGTCCAGCCCGAGCAGCGCCAGCGTGGTATCGCGACGGCGTTCGACGGTGCCGGGAAGCTCGCCGGTGAGATGGAAGCGGACCACCTGCGAGGTTCCGCCCAGACGATCGGACTCCACGCCGTCCCACAGCGCCAGCAGGATCTGGCAATGGCTGGAAACGAAGATGCCCGCCTGCGCGTACTGACGATCGCGCGCGGCGCCGCGTTGCGACGCTTCCTCGATGCCGACGCCGTGGCGCAAGGGCAGCTGCAGTACCTCGACGCGCTGCAGCTGCTGTTCGAACACGACCAGGCTGCCGGGATTGTCGAAATCCTCGCGATACAGCGACACCGGCAGGGGCAGAGGCGCGATGACGCCCAGGCCCAGATCCAGTGCGACCTGCGCCGCCAGCTGGTCGCTGCCTTCGGCCAGCGACGACAGCAGCACGATCGGAAGGTGCGGATAACGCTCGCCCAGTTCGACGAAAAAGGCCCGCAACCGCTCCCGCAGCGCAGGCAGGCTGGAAGGATGCAGGTTGCGATGCCCCGTGATGCCCACCACCAGGGATGTCGCGTCGAAAGGGGCCATGCACGGTGTCCCTACGCGCACGGCTCGCGCCGCGGGTTCCCTAGGCTCAACGCGCTATCGCGCCGCAACAGGCCGCGCCGCCACAGAGGTGATGCGGCGGTGAATTGGAACGCGCCGCAGCGCGTGGAGATCTATGAGCGCCGCTTGGGTTCCCGCCGCAGGCGGGTATTGCTGGCTCGATCGTGCCAAGTACGGCGTTCCCCATCGAACCACGCCCACCAGAACCCCAATCCCCCCAGCAGCAGCGACAGCGAGCCCACGGCATAGCGCGTCCACAGTTGCGACCATGTCGGCGCCGCTGCGCCATCGGGCGACACGACATGCAGACGCCACGGCCGCATGCCCAGGGTCTGTCCGCCGCGCCGCCAGCTCACCGTCGCATACACACCGGCGACCAGCCAGCAGATCAGCCAAAGCAACCAGGCGAGCAGCGAATACGGCCGGATGTTCTGGTGCGGATCGTGATGGCCCAGGAAGGTGTAGCCGAGCGTGAACGCGGTGGATATCAGCATCCACAAGGCGAGCACCGGCCAGAAGTCGTAGAGCAGCGCGAGCAGTCGCCAGCCGATCAATGCGGCGGGCTTGGTGGGTTCGGCAGAAGAAGGTGTAGCAGTCGAAGTCATCGCATCAGCATATAAGCTTTGGCCCATGAGTCCGCACACGCCTGCCGAACGCCGCACCCAAGCCATGGCGCTGGGTCCGCTGCCGGATGCCGATGCCACCGCTATCAATGCCTTCCTCGATGCGATCTGGGCCGAGAGCGGGTTGTCGCGGCAAACCTTGGACAGCTACCGCCGCGACCTCGAAGGCATTGCGCGTTGGCGGGAAGGAAGGGCGGGCGGTCTGGCCGGAGCGGATCGGGCCACGTTGTTCGACTATCTCGCCTGGCGCAGTCGCAGCGGCTACTCGCCGCGCAGCAATGCGCGCCTGTTGTCGGCGCTGCGTGCGTTCTACGCACATCGCGTGCGCAGCGGTGCGCGTGGCGACGATCCGACCTCATTGCTGGATCCGCCGAAGTTGCCGCGCTCGCTGCCCAAGGCGCTGGGCGAAAGCCAGATCGACGCGTTGCTCGCGGCACCAGACACGGCCACGCCACTGGGCCTGCGCGATCGCGCGATGTTCGAGCTCATGTACGCCTGCGGCCTGCGCGTGAGTGAACTGACCAACTTGCCGGCGACGGCGGTCAACCTGCGCCAGGGCGTGTTGCGCGTCACCGGCAAGGGCAGCAAGGAACGGCTGGTGCCGCTGGGCGAAGAAGCGCAGCACTGGCTGGAGCGTTACCTGTCGCAAGCCCGTCCCCAGCTCGCCGGCAAACGCGCGTTGGCACCGCTGTTCCTGAATGCGAGCGGCGAAGTCCCGACCCGCCAGCAGTTCTGGCAACTGGTGAAACGCTACGCCGGCGTCGCGGGCATCGACCCGGCGAAGATCAGCCCGCACGGCCTGCGCCACAGCTTCGCCACGCATCTGCTCAATCACGGCGCGGATTTGCGCGCCTTGCAGATGTTGCTGGGGCATAGCTCGCTGTCGACGACCCAGATCTACACCCTGGTGGCTCGGGAGCAGTTGAAGCAGCTGCATGCGAAACATCACCCCAGGGGGTGAGCGACCGTGCCGCGAGATCGTTACGGGACCTCATGGCTGAACGCGCCGCAGCGCGTGGCGACGGCGAACTACGGCCCCGACTCCAATCGCCGGCAGAACAGGACGGTTTTCACTTCCGTGACCCAAGCCAAGAACCGCCCATCCCCACCACCCGCGCGCCCGTCGCCCCCATGCGACAATCCGGGAAACTCTCCGCTCCCCTGGCGCTCCAACTCAGGAGCACCTCACGCAAGGATTTCCATGAAGCGAGTTCTCTTCGCCCTGCTGGGCGCGATCAGCCTGTCGGCCTGCGCCCAGGGCCCGCAGTCGGGTACGGCCGCCGCCGGCAAGGCGCCCGGCGCCCAGGCCGCGTCCGCGGGGCAGTCGGCTCCGACCGGAAGCGCGCCTGCCGTCGCTGCCAACACACCGGAAGCGCGTGCGATCGCCGCAGTCCACGTGCTCAACCCGAAGGTCACCATCGATTCGGTCAAGCCCGCGCCGCTGCCGGGTTTCCGCGAAGCGATCGTCCAGGGCCAGGTGGTCTACGTCAGCGACGATGGCCGTTACCTGTTCCTGCCCGGCCCGCAGGGCGCGCTGTACGACGTCACCGCGAAGAAGGACCTGAGCGAACAGTCCCTGGCCGCGGTGCGCAAGGAACTGCTCAGGAAGATCCCGGTGAGCGAGCGCATCGTCTTCGCCCCGCCGAATCCGAAGTACACGGTGTCGATCTTCACCGACGTGGAATGCGCCTACTGCCGCAAGTTCCATAGCGAGATCGCCGAGTACAACCGCCAGGGCATCGCGGTGCAGTACATGGCCTTCCCGCGCATGGGCCTGGGCAGCGAAGACCACAAGAAGATGATCTCGGTGTGGTGCGCCCCGGACCGCAAGCGCGCCCTGACCGACGCCAAGAACGACCGCCCGGTGCCGCCGCGCGATTGCAAGAACACCATCACGATGCAGTACGACATCGGCCAGCGCGCGGGCCTGACCGGCACGCCGATGATCATCGCCGAGGACGGGACCACTGTCGGCGGCTACCTGCCGCCGCAGCGGCTGCGCGAGACGCTCGACCGCCTGGCGCAGGGGAAAGGCGCTACCCCCGCAGGGGCTACCGATCCGGTGGCTTCGACCGGGGGCTGATCCCTGGGATGCCGGCGAAAACGGAGGCTTCGGCCTCCGTTTTGCTTTTTTAGGGGACCTGCCGGTACGGGAATGTCTGCTGAGTCAATCGAATGCCTTACCTTACAAAGCAGCCAATTCCGTGGCGATAATCAAGGTATATCGAGTAATGTTCCAGAATGCGAGCTCCTAGAACGAAGTCCGCACGGTTGCCCATCCCGGAAGGATATACCCGGTAATTCTCCTCGATAGAATCATTGCCGATTCTTATGAGCGCTTTCTGGCGGTAGTACAGCTTGACGGCAAGCTGGCCGTCCGAGTTCGCAACGACAGTGACGCGAGGCAAGGATTGTTGACTCGACTCCGAACTCACTTTCGTGCCGGTAAGCAGCTCGGCATTGCCTGTGTCTAGTAAGGCAAAATGGTCGCGGTTGTTGATGTTTAGTTTGAGGTAAATGAGCGCCGCAGGAGAATCCGTGGTGCCGCCCGAATAATCAACCATTATCGGAACGCAGTGGACAGTTCGGAAGGCCGCCCGAACATCGCGCCCATACTGGACTCCCTTTCTGCTTATGAGTATCTGCGAGTCGCGATAAATCGCGTTGCCGCCTAATAGCGATCGCCGGCTCTTCGAGAGCAGAATGTTGATCGAGTTTAGTTGGCCGCCAGCGAAAGTCAGGTCATGCAATGTGGCCTGGGTCAGGGCATAGCGTCCCGAGGCCGATGAAACGTTTCGGCGGCCAACTTCCACGACCCCGGCACGTCCCGCCCACTTGGGATCAATCACTGAGAGGGCCGAGCCGGTGTCAAATAGCACCAGTCTTTTTTCATTGCCAATCTGCGCGGCTATCCAAGGTCGACCGTTCGAGATGACGAATTCGTTCTCACTCACCTGGGCCGGAATGTTTTTCACGCCGTCATCTCCTTTTAGGCAATAAAGGCCCGCCGAAAGGAAGATCCCTAATATCACCAGCCTTAGTCGGTAGTTAGTCATGTCTTAAAGCACTGCCGCCGCATTGGGCGGCAGTGTGATGCGACGACTGTCGATCAACTATCGAGTACGACGAAAGCCACGACCGCAGCGGCCACGGCGGCGCATGCGGCGACCACTGTCCCGACGGTGGACCAATCGCTCTTTTGCACTTCCGAGTTGGTCGTGCAGGTGTAGTTCGCCACTGTGCCATTTGCGTTATAGGTCACGCTCGTTAGCGTCGACCCACTCGGGCAGGCGGGAGTGGTAGTAGATCCCGTCCCGCCGAAGACCATCTTTATCTCGCTTACGGACAACTCGCGCATTACAAACTCCATCTATCAACGCCTGAAAGTCGCCGCTCAGGCTTCGGCACGACCTGTGCATCGGCGCAGGCGCATGACGATGATCACGGGGGTGGTGTTAGGCAACTATCGAATGCCGCCTCCCATGGCTAGCCGGACGGCGGCCCCGCCCGTGGTTTGGGTCTAGGGCTGGTCGCCCGTACAATAGCCGGCCCGTTACCCCACGGTTCCCCGGACATGATGGTCCTCGAGGGCGCATCCGCCCTGTCTTCGTTCCGTCGCGAACGTCTGCAAGCCCGCCTCCAAGCCGTCCACCCCGAGTTGCGCCTGCTCGGCGCCTGGTGGACCTACTGGGTTCTGCCCGACGCCGCCGGCGAGCCCGACCGCACGACGCTCGCGCGCATCCTGCAAGGCCGCTTCGACGCCGCCGAGCGCGCCGCGGGCGCCACCTCCCGCTACGCCACCCCGCGCCTGGGCACGCTGTCGCCGTGGGCCAGCAAGGCCACCGAGCTGCTGCAGGGCGCCGGGCAGCCGGTGAAGCGCGTCGAGCGCGGCATCCGTTACGACCTGGCCGGCTGGCCGGCCGATGCGCGCACGCAGGGCGCCCTGGCGAAGCTGCTGCACGACCCGATGACGCAGTCGCTGCTGGAAGCGCGCGACGATGCGGCCGCCCTCTTCGCCGTGCCGGCGCGCGGCCAACTCGAACGCATCCCGCTGGCCGCGCTGGAAGAAGCCAACAACCGTCTCGGCCTGGCCCTGGCCGACGACGAGATCGCCTACCTGCGCGAGCGTTACGCCACGCTGGGTCGCGATCCTTCCGACGTCGAGCTGATGATGTTCGCGCAGGCGAACTCCGAGCACTGCCGCCACAAGATCTTCAATGCGTCGTGGACGCTGGATGGTCGCGAACAACCCTTGTCGTTGTTCAAGATGATCAAGAACACCCACGCGACCACGCCGCAGTACACGCTGTCCGCGTACAGCGACAACGCCGCCGTGGTCGAAGGCTATCCGGCGCGCCGTTTTCGCCCGCAGCCGGGCACGCAGGCCTACGGCAGCGAGGAGGAGCAGCCCTCCGCGTTCTGCATCAAGGTCGAGACGCACAACCATCCGACCGCGATCGCACCTTTCCCGGGCGCAAGCACCGGTAACGGCGGCGAGATCCGCGACGAAGGCGCGACCGGCCGCGGTGGCCGCCCGAAGGCGGGCCTGTGCGGTTTCTCGGTTTCGCATCTGCGCATCCCGACGCTGCCGCAGCCGTGGGAAACCGATCGTTCGTTGAATCCGCGCATGGCGCCCGCGCTGGAAATCATGCTCGACGGCCCGCTCGGCGGCGCCGCGTTCAACAACGAATTCGGCCGGCCGAACCTGACCGGCTACTTCCGCAGCTTCGAGCTGTCCGAAGGCACCCACGCCCGCGCCTACGACAAGCCGATCATGCTGGCCGGCGGCCTCGGCGCGATCGATCGCGTGCAGGTGCAGAAGCATTCGCTGCGTCCGGGCGATGCGGTCGTCGTGCTCGGTGGCCCAGCGATGCTGATCGGCCTGGGCGGCGGTGCCGCCAGCTCGGTGGCTTCGGGCGAGAGCGCCGAAGAACTCGATTTCGCCAGCGTGCAGCGCGACAACCCGGAAATGGAGCGCCGCTGCCAGGAAGTGCTGGACCGCTGCGTCGCGATGGGCGAGGACAATCCGGTCGTCACCGCGCACGACGTCGGCGCCGGCGGCCTGTCCAATGCCATTCCCGAACTGCTGCACGACTCCAGCGTCGGTGGCGTGATCGACCTGGACAAGGTGCCCAAGGACGATCCGTCGCTGTCGCCGATGCAGTTGTGGTGCAACGAATCGCAGGAGCGCTACGTGCTCGGCCTGCCGGCCGATCGCGTCGGCGAATTCGCCGCACTGTGCGAACGCGAGCGTTGCCCGTTCGCGGTGGTCGGCTACGCGACGGCGGAAGAACATCTCGTCGTGGGCTATGGCGCGACGGTCGAGAACGCGCGCGCTGGCGGCCACGACTGGCCGATCGATTTCCCCATGGACGTCCTCTTCGGCAAGCCGCCGAAGATGCACCGCGACACCGAGCACCCGCCGGTCGCGCCCTGGCCGGCGCTGGACTGGAGCGGCATCGAACTGCGCGAAGCCGCGTTGCGCGTGCTCGCGCATCCGACCGTGGCGGCCAAGCAGTTCCTGATCACGATCGGCGATCGCAGCGTCGGCGGCCTGACCGCGCGCGACCAGCTCGTCGGTCCGTGGCAGATGCCCGTGGCCGACTGCGCGATCACCTTGTCCGGCTTCGACACCTACGCGGGCGAAGCGATGGCGATCGGCGAGCGCACGCCGCTGGCGCTGCTCGACGCCGCCGCCGCAGCACGCATGGCGGTAGGTGAAGCGATCACCAACATCGCCGCGGCGCCGGTGGATTCGCTGGACCGCATCAAGTTGTCGGCGAACTGGATGGCCGCCGCCGGTCATCCCGGCGAAGACGCGCTGTTGTTCGATGCCGTAAAGGCCGTGGGCATGGAGCTGTGCCCCGCGCTCGACCTCAGCATTCCGGTCGGCAAGGACTCCTTGTCGATGCAGGCGCAGTGGCACAACGACGGCGAGGCGCACAAATCGGTATCGCCGGTGTCGCTGATCGTCAGTGCTTTCGCCCCGGTGACCGACGTGCGCGAACAGCTCACGCCGCTGCTCGCGCGCGAGGAAGATTCCGAGCTGTGGCTGATCGGCCTGGGCGCCGGCAAGCAGCGCATGGGCGGTTCGATCCTGGCGCAGTGCTTCCCCGAAGCGGGCGCGAATGGACTGCCGGCATTCGCCGGACGTTCGTCCGATCGCGACGACCCGGCCGTGCCCGACCTCGACGATCCGCAGCGCCTGCGCGCCTTCTTCGAACTGATCCGCGACGCGCGCACGCACGGACTGCTACGCGCTTACCACGACCGCAGCGACGGCGGCGTCTTCGCCACGCTGTGCGAGATGGCGTTCGCCTCGCACGTGGGCCTGGACATCGACCTCGACGGCTGGGGCGACGATCGCGGCAGCGACGCGCTGCGCACGCTGTTCAACGAAGAACTCGGCGCGATCGTGCAGATCGCGACCGAGGATCGCGCCGAATTCGCCGACCTCGTCGCGCGCCACGGCCTGATCGACTGCGCACAGCGCATCGCCCGTCCGACCACGGCGGCGACCATCCGCGTGCGCCAGGAAGGCGAAAACCTCGCCGAGTGGCGTTGGGACGAACTGTTCGACGCCTGGTGGTCGGTCACGCACGCGATGCAGAAACTGCGCGACAACCCGGACGCCGCCGACCAGGAGCGCGCCGCTGCGCGCGACTTCGCGGCGCCTGGCCTGAAGCCGAAGCTCACGTTCGATCCCGCCGAAGACGTGGCCGCACCCTTCATCGGCAAGCTGTTCAACGTCGGAGGTGCCCGGCCCAAGGTCGCGATCCTGCGCGAGCAGGGCGTCAACAGCCAGGTCGAGACGGCGTACGCTTTCGACCGCGCCGGCTTCGAAGCCTTCGACGTGCACATGAGCGACCTGATCCAGGGCCGCTTCAAGCTCGAGGACTTCGCCGGCTTCGTCGCCTGCGGCGGTTTCAGTTACGGCGATGTGCTCGGCGCGGGCCGCGGCTGGGCGACGTCGGTGCTGGAGCGTTCCGCGCTGCGCGATGCCTTCACTGCCTTCTTCCAGCGCACGGACACGTTCGCGCTGGGCGTGTGCAATGGTTGTCAGATGCTCTCGCAGCTCAAGGACCTGATCCCGGGCGCGGAGCACTTCCCGCAGTTCCTGCGCAACGCCAGCGAGCAGTACGAAGGCCGCGTCGCGCTGCTGGAAGTGGCGGACTCGCCGTCGCTGTTCCTCGCCGGCATGCAGGGCTCGCGCATCCCGGTGGCGGTGGCGCATGGCGAAGGCCGCGCTTCGTTCGAGGCGACCGGCGACGTCGGCCGCGTCGCGGTCGCGCTGAACTACATCCATGGCGATGGCAGCGCGGCGACGGACTATCCGGCCAACCCGAACGGCTCGGCCAATTCCATCGCCGGCCTGTGCAGCGACGACGGACGCGTCACCCTGCTGATGCCGCATCCGGAACGCACTCTGCGGATGGCGAACTTCAGCTGGGCGCCGCGCGAGTGGTACGCGGCGTCGCCGGGTGGCGAATCGCCGTGGCAGCGCATGTTCCGCAACGCACGCGTCTGGTTGGGCTGAGTTCGCCGCACGCCAGATGAAGAAAAAGCCCGGCCAATGGCCGGGCTTTTTGCTTCCGACTTGCGTCGACGGTTACTTGAACTTGAACAGTGCCGTCTTGCTGGCGCCGTCCTTCAGCTTGATCTGCAGGATGCGGCACTGGCCGACCCAGCTCTTCTCGGTCTTCCAGACGTAGATGTACTGCCCGGTCGCCGCATCGAACTGCAGGCTGCTGGCGCCCGCGGTCACCGTTTCCTCGATCGCATCGCCTTCGGTTGCACCGCAGGCGATCACGCCGGAGGCAGGCGTGGCCGCGAAGATATTCAGGCCCTGGTTGCCGCCCAGGCTGAACTTGACCGGCACCGCGCTGCCCGCCTTGACGCTGTTGAGCGCAGGCGCGTTGTCGATCGGCTGGAAGAAGCCGTTGAAGGCGTAGTTCACGATCACCGCGAAGCTGCTGGAAGCCGTGTTGCCGCGGCTGTCGTGGGCGCTGCAGTTCACTGTGGTGCTGCCTACCGCGAAGCTGCTGCCGGACGCGGGCGTGCAGGTCACCGGTACCGTGCCATCGACGAGGTCGCTCGCGGTGGGTGCGGTGTAAGTGACTGCCGCGCTCGAATTGCCCGTCGCGGTCGCGTTGACGTTGCCATGCGAAGCGATCGTCGGTGGCGTCGTGTCGCGCACGGTGACGCTGAAGCTGCCGCTCGCGCTGTTGCCCGCATCATCCGTGCCGGTGCAATTCACGGTCGTAGTGCCGAGCGCGAAGGTGCTGCCTGAATTCGGTAGGCAACTCACCGTCACGTCCGCATCGACGAGGTCGCTCGCCGAGGCGCTGAAAGGCACCGCCGCACCGCTGGGGCCGGTAGCTTCGGCGACGATGTTCGCCGGCAGATCGAGAGTCGGCGGCGTAGTGTCTTGCACCGTCACGGTGAAGCTCGACGAAGCGTCGTTGCCGCGCGTGTCGCTAGCCGCGCACGTCACGGTGGTGACGCCCAGCGGGAATACGCCAGGCGTCAGCGGCAGCGGCGCGGCCGTGCAGGTCACCGGGCGGTTGCCGTCGACGATATCGCTGGCGGTCGGGGTCGGATAGCTGAAGGGCGCACCGGCTGCCGACGTGGCTTCCAGGGTCTGATCGCCCGGCACACCGCTCAAGGCGGGCGGCGTGGTGTCGACGACGGTGACCTTGAAGCCGACACCCAGTCCTTTGTCCTGCGCGCTGTTACCGCGGCTGTCGACGGCATCGCACAGCACGCTCGTCTCGCCGAGCGGGAACACCGACTGCGCCGCTGGCGTGCAGCTCACGGTGACGTTGCCCAGGTCGACCAGGTCGTTCGCCGTGGGCAGCGCGAAGTCCACCGGCGCACCGGCGGGAGAGGTGGCTTCCGCCTGCAGATTCGGACTGACGCTCTGCGCGTCGAAGGCCGGCGGCGTCGTGTCGTGTATCGCGATGGTGAACGAGCGCTGCTCGGCCGCGTTGCCGTGCGCATCGGTCGCATTGCAGTTCACGGTCGTGGTGGGGCCGGGGCTGGCGATCGGGAATACCGAGCCCGCGGCCGGCTGGCAATCGGCGTCCTTGTGGCCGTCGACGGCGTCCTGCGAGGTCGCCTCGTAGGGCGCGGCCGCGCCATCGGGTCCGGTGGCCTCGACCGCGAACGACAGCGGTACGTCGATGACCGGCGCCGTGGTGTCGACGACATGCACGGAGAAGCCCGCCGTGCCTTCGTTGCCGGCCGAATCCCAGGCGCGGCACAGCACCGGCGTCGTGGCATCGAGCGCGAACAGCGCGCCCGGCGGCGGTTCGCAGAGGAAGTATTCGCTGTAGTTGACGAGGGGGAGGTTGCCGTCGACGTTGTCGAGCGCCGAGACCGCATAGCCTTCATCGGCGCCGACGTTCGCGCCGGCGGCCGAGGTCGCCTCGGCTTGGATGTCGCTGGGTACGCTGATCACCGGCCGGGTGATGTCGTGAATGAAGATGGCGCATTCCGCCGTAGACTTCGCGCCGGCGTGGTCGGTCACCGTGAGCTTGAACGGAATGTAGCCGTCCTGGCCGAAGCCCAGTTGCGGCGCGTTGAAGTTGACGACGGGGGTGTTCCAGCTCGCGACGCCCGGAACTTCCGGGAAGCCCACCAGTTGTTCCCACGCGTAACTGGCGATGCCGTCGTCGCTGTCGCTCGATGCGCTGGCATCGAAGCTGTGCGCCTGGCCTTCATTGAGTTCGAAGCCGCCGTCCGGACAGCTCAGCGCCGCGACCGGCGGGTTGTTGGTCCAGGTGACGTTGACGTGCGCCACGTCCGAATTGCTGAGCGAGCCGTCGGATACCGTAAGCCGGAAGCTGAGCAGCGTATTGGCGGCCAGGTCCGGCGCGACGAAGGTCTTGATCGCCGGATTCGCGGTCGCGGTGAGCGTTACCGACGGGCCGGCGATCTGTTGCCAGGTGTAGCTCAGCGTCGTGTTGTCGGGGTCCCAGGAGGCGCTGCCGTCGAGCGTGACCAGCATGCCTTCGGTCGCCGACGCCGGCGAGGCAGACGGCACCGCGTGTGGCGGCGCGTTCACCACCACGTCGTGCGCGTTGGTGATCGTGATCGGAATGTCTTCCGAATCGCTGCCCGGGCAGCCGGTCACCGTCACGGTCAGCCGCAGCGTCACCTGGGTGCTGGTGGTGACGTCCGGGGGAGTGAACTGCACCTGCGGCGTGTTCGCGTTCGTCAGTGTGCCGGCCGGCGTGCCGATGAACGTCCACTGGAACAGGCCACCCTGGTTCGCGTTCGGCTTGGACGGCTGTCCGTTGACGGTGACGGTGTTGATCGCCCACCCGCCACCAGCGACCGGGACGAAGTCCGGCATGGTCAGCGAGGCGGGATTGATCTTGGCTTCGGGCGTAGCGCAGGCGGCTTGCACCGCCGTCGGCAGGGCGAGCAGGGCGAAGACGAGAATGCCTGGCCCCACTCGCTTCGCGAGCGTCCATTGACGTGTCATGACGAGTCCCCTTTGGGCGCGCCCCCTGCGCACCCCACGCGGCACGCTAGGCCGCGCTTTCGAAGGTCGTCATCACCCACGTGGTGTAGGCGCTGCCGGACGGTCGGATCAGGCGCCCGACCGGTGCGCCACCAACGCCACCAGCCCCGCCTGCGTGTGCGTGCAGGTCTTTTGCATCGCCGCCTTGAGCTGGGTGCGGACGGTGTGCACCGACTTGCCGGTGCAGCGCGCCAGTTCGTCCACCGACCCCATCGCGCACAGGCCGAGCGCGGCTTCGGCTTCCTTGCGCGTGAGTCCGTACGCGGTGCACAGCTTCTGCAGGCTGCGTTCGGCCGACGCGGCCTCGTGCAGTTCGAGCATCAGCACCGTGGACACAGGCAGGTCCCGGCTCGCACCGAAGTCGAGCTTTTGCACGCGCACCGTTGCAGACGTGGTCGCTGACCGCAGCGCTACTTCCTCCGCCTGGCCGGGGCCGTGTGCGCAGGCGCGTTCGATGGCGGCGGCGAGCGCATCCGCATGCACCGGCGCAGCCAGCAGCACGCCGGCGCGAATGCTGAGATGCGGATGCGCGGTCAGGCGATGGCGCGCGGCGGCGTTCGCATGCCAGACCCGCAGCTCATCGCCGGGCAGCAACAGCACGATCGGCTGCGGCAGCAGGTCGAGCGCGGCCGCCAGCGAACGCGCCTGCGCGATCCAGCGCAACTGGTCCGGATGCTGTTCGCGGCGAAGCCGGCGCTCGATCGGCCGGGTCGCCTGCTCGGCGGTCGCCATATCCTTCCCCCAAAAGGATGCCCCACGCCGGGGAGAGTACGCGGTTGCGCCACGCCTTGCGCGTTGGGCCTCCACCGGAACTGTCCCCTTCAGCTGTTAAAGTCGGGGATCCCGAAACACGGTCCAGGCAGGACGAAGTGAACGCGGCAGTCGCCAACGACACCAGCATCGACCCGGGCACCGAGGAGCGCATCGTCGCTGCCTTGCTGGAAAAGGGCCGCCTGAAGGACACCGATCTCGTCCGCGCGCGCCGCCTGCAGGAAGAGGCGGGCGGCAGCCTGCTCTCGCTGCTGGCGCGGCTGGGCCTGGTGTCCGAACGCGACCACGCCGAAACGGTCGCCAGCGTGCTGGATCTGCCGCTGGTCAGCGCCAAGGATGCCCCGGAGCTGCCGCCGGAAGGCGTCGTGCTCACCGGCAAGTTCATGAAGCAGTTCCATGTCTGCCCCGTCGCCGAAACCGAGCGCACGGTCGATGTGCTGATGGCCGATCCGCAGGACGCGTATCTGCTCGACGCCGTGCGCCTGGCGACGCAGCGCGAGGTGCGTCCGCTGGTGGCGCTGCGCTCGGAAATCGACGATCTGGTCGAGCGCTGGTTCGGCCAGGGCCGCAGCGCGATGGGCGCGATCGTGGAAACCGCGGAAGGCGAGGGCGCCGGCGACGTCGACGATGTCGAGCATCTGCGCGACCTGGCGTCGGAAGCGCCGGTCATCCGCCTGGTGAACCTGATCATCCAGCGCGCGGTGGAACTGCGCGCGTCGGACATCCACATCGAGCCGTTCGAAAACCGGCTGAAGGTGCGCTACCGCATCGACGGCGTGCTGGAAGAGGGCGAGAGCCCGCCGGCCAACCTCACCGCGGCGGTGATCTCGCGCGTCAAGATCATGGCCAAGCTCAACATCGCCGAGCGCCGCCTGCCGCAGGACGGCCGCATCATGCTGCGCGTGCAGGGCAAGGAACTCGACCTGCGCGTGAGTACGATGCCGACCTCGCATGGCGAATCGGTGGTGATGCGACTGCTCGATCGCGAGACGGTCGTGTTCGACTTCAAGCGGCTGGGTTTTACCGACCACTTCCTGCCGCAGTTCCAGCACGTGCTCGATCAGCCGCACGGCATCCTGCTGGTGACCGGTCCGACCGGTTCGGGCAAGACCACCACGCTGTACACCGCGTTGAGCAAGCTCAATACGCCCGACGTGAAGATCATCACCGTCGAGGACCCGGTCGAGTACCAGATCGAAGGCATCAACCAGATCCAGGCCAAGCCGCAGATCGGCCTCGACTTCGCGCATGCGCTGCGTTCGATCGTCCGCCAGGACCCGGACATCATCATGATCGGCGAAATGCGCGACCTGGAGACCTGCCGCATCGCGATCCAGTCCGCGCTCACCGGCCACCTGGTGCTGTCGACGCTGCACACCAACAACGCCAGCGGCGGCATCACCCGCCTGCTCGACATGGGCGTGGAGGATTACCTGCTGACCTCGACGATCAACGGGATCCTGGCCCAGCGCCTGGTGCGCAAACTGGAACCGACGCACGCGCAACGCTATCCCGCATCGCCGGAAGAGATCGCCAAGTTCGGCTTGCGCCGCTACCAGCCGGAGGGCGAGATCTATCTCTATCACGCCAAACCTTCGTCGATCGCGCCGACCGGTTATCTCGGCCGCACCACGATCATGGAGTTCCTGGTGATGAACGACGAACTGCGCCGCGCGGTAATGCGCCACGCCGGCATGGGCGAGATCGAGCAGATCGCGCGCCAGCACGGCATGCGCACCATGTACGAGGACGGCATCGCCAAGGCGCTGGCGGGGGAAACCACCATCGAGGAAGTGCTGCGGGTCACCGAGGACGCGTAGCATGCCTCTTTTCCACTACCAGGCCTTAAACGCACGCGGCGAAATGCTCGACGGCCAGATGGAAGCCGCCAGCAGTGCCGAGGTCATCGCGCGCCTGCAGGAGCAGGGCCATCTGCCGGTCGAAGCCAAACTCGCCAGCGAAGCGCGCGGGGCGTCGATGTGGAAGGGGCTGTTCAAGCCCAAGCCGTTCGCCGGCGCGCGGCTGGTGCAATTCACCCAGCAGCTCGCCACATTGCTCGGCGCGGGACAGCCGCTGGATCGCGCGCTGGGCATCCTGCTCGAGCTGCCCGAGGACGAGGCGGCCAAGCGCACCATTACCGACATCCGCGACGCGGTGCGCGGCGGTAGCGCGCTGTCGACGGCGCTGGACCGGCAGCACGGCACGTTCTCGCGGCTCTACATCAACATGGTCCGAGCGGGCGAAGCGGGCGGCAGCATGCACGAGACCCTGTCGCGCCTGGCCGATTACCTGGAGCGCGCCCGCGAACTGCAAGGGCGCATCATCAATGCGCTGATCTATCCGGCGATTCTGATGACGATGGTCGGCCTCAGCCTGCTGTTCCTGCTGGGCTATGTCGTCCCGCAATTCGCGGTGATGTACGAGAGCCTGGATGCCGAGCTGCCGTTGTTCACCAAGATCGTGCTCGGAATCGGCATGTTCGTGCGCGACTGGTGGGTGCTGCTGCTGGCGGTTCCGGCCGCGGGGCTGTGGTGGCTGGATCGCAAGCGTCGCGAGGCCGCATTCAGGGAGCGCTTCGACGCCTGGCTGCTGCAGCGCAAGTTCGCCGGCGCGCTGGTCGCGAAGATCGAAACGGCGCGGCTGGCGCGCACGCTGGGCACGCTGGTGCGCAACGGCGTGCCCTTGCTGACGGCCCTGGGCATCGGCCGCAACGTCCTGGGGAACCGGGTCCTGGCCGCCGATGTCGAAGCTGCTGCGGAAGAAGTGAAGAACGGCGTGGCCCTGTCGACGGCGTTGGCGCGCGGCAAGCGTTTCCCGCGGCTGGCGCTGCAGATGATCTCGGTGGGCGAGGAGTCGGGCGCGCTCGACGCGATGCTGGTCAAGGCCGCCGAGACCTTCGAGCAGGAAACCGCGCTGAGCCTGGATCGCATGCTGGCCGCGCTGGTTCCGGTAGTGACCGTGGTTCTGGCGGCGGTGATCGGCGTGGTGGTGATGTCGGTGTTGCTGCCGCTGTACGACCTGACGGGATCGATCGGGTGAGCGGTCGCGCTCAGCCGATGCCCTATCGGCATCGGCTGCGGCCGCGAACGACCGGGCATGGATGCCCGGGCCGGACGTCCCGAAGCCCGCGTCCTCGCGCCAGGGATGGCAACCAAACTCATACGAAGCCATCGGTTTTGATCTAACCCAACACACACCGCTCTACACTGACCCCAACAGCCGCGGGCCCGGCTTCCTGAAAACTCCTATCGGAATTCCATCATGAGCAAGCTGCGTTCGACTCACAGGCGTTCGACTCCGCGTTCCTCCGCCGCCAGCCGGCAGGGCGGCATGAGCCTGATCGAGATCATCATCGTGATCGTGCTGATCGGCGCGGTGCTGACGTTCGTGGGCAGCCGCGTCATCGGCGGCAAGGATCGCGGCGACTACAACCTCGGCAAGTCGGCGGTGCAGACGCTGGCCGGCAAGGTCGAGTCGTTCCGCATGGATACCGGCCGGCTGCCGAATTCGCTGGACGAACTGGTGACCGCCCCGGGCGACGCCAATGGCTGGCTGGGCCCGTATGCCAAGGCGGCGGAATTGAAGGATCCGTTCGGCCACCCGTACGAATACCGCGTGCCCGGCGAAAGCGGCGACTTCGATCTGATCTTCCTGGGCAAGGACGGCAAGCCGGGCGGCACGAGCACCGACGCCGACTTCAAATACCAATAAGACCCCGGGGAATCGTCTGCGATAACCCGGCTGCGACGATGGGTCGATGGCGCATGAGGCGGAAGATGCAACGCAATATCCGCGGCGTCTCATTGCTGGAAATGCTGCTGGTGATCGCCTTGCTGGCGATCATCAGCGTGCTCGCGGCTGGTGCGCTCACCGGCGGCTTCGCCGGCGTGCAGTTGCGCAGCGAGTCCAAGCAGCTGGTCGCGCAGTTGCGCTATACGCGCACGCAGGCGATCGCGACCGGCAAGCCGCAGCGCTTCACCATCGATCCGCAGCAGCGCACCTGGACCGCACCGAACAACCGGCATGGCGAAATTCCGGAGAAACTCGGCATCCGCTTCACCGGCGCGCGCGAAGTGCAGCCGCGGCGTGGTGAGGGCGCGATCGTGTTCTTCCCCGATGGTGCTTCCACCGGTGGCCGCGTGCAGCTCAGCGCGAAGAAGGCGGCGATGAACATCGACGTCACCTGGTTGACCGGCGAAGTGCGGCTGCGGCGCGGCGAGGTCGAACGATGAGCCGCAGCCTCCGTATTCGCCAGCGCGGCTACACCCTGATCGAGGTCATCGTCGCCTTCGCCTTGCTGGCGGCGGCGCTGACCCTGCTGCTGGGCTCGCTGTCGGGCGCGGCGCGGCAGGTGCGCGGTTCCGCCGACGCCGGTCGTGCGGCCATGTATGCGCAGTCGCTGATGGCGCAGGTGGGCGTGGGCGAGGCGATCAAGCCCGGGTCCCGCAACGGCGAATTCGACGATGGCCGCTATCGCTGGGCGATCGACATCCAGCGCTGGAACGACCCGGCCCGGCGTGCGGACGCTCCGTTGGATCCGGGGGCACCCACGCTGTTCGAAGTACGGCTGGGCATCGAATGGGGCGACGGCGGTCCGAGCCAGCGCCTGCTGCTGCGCACCCTGCGGGTCGTGCCCGCCGGCCTGGACTCTGGGGGCTGACATGCGGCGCGCACGCGGCTTCACCTTGATCGAAGTGCTCATCGCCACGGTGCTGCTGGCCGCGGGGCTGACGCTCGCGTTCGCCACGCTCGGCGCGGCCACCAAGACGGCGCAACGCGGCGAGAGCATGGCGGCGCAGAGCGAGCGCGTGCGTGCGGTGGAGAATTTCCTGCGGCACCGGTTGGAAGCCGCGCGCACGATTCCATTCGGTTTCGATACCAGCTCCGGTGCCGCCATGCGCTTCATCGGCGAACGCGATCGCATGCGCTTCGTCGCCGATCTGCCGGACTACCTGGGACGGGGCGGGCCGTATCTGCACGATTTCACCATCGACGAAGGCGGCGAACGCATCACGCTCGCGCTCAACATGGTGCTGGCGGGGCAGACCATCGAGGAAGAACAGCCCAGGCCGCCCGAAGTGCTGGTCGAAGGCTTGAAGTCCGCGCGTTTCCGCTACCGCAGCTATGCGCCCGAAGGCGGCATGGGCGAATGGCAGGAGCAGTGGCAAAACGGCGAGCAGTTGCCGCTGTTGGTCGAGATCACGATCACCGACGGCAACGATCAGACCTGGCCCCCGCTGGTCGTGGCCTTGCCGCTCGCGGCGATCACCACGACGGGTGCAGCCTTGCCGGTGACGCAATGAACCGCATTGCTCGCCAACGCGGTGTCGCGCTGCTGCTGGTGATGTGGCTGATCATGCTGCTCGCGGCGCTGGTCGGTGCGTTCGCGCTGATCGCCCGCACCGAGCATCTGCAAGGTCGCGTGCAGGTGCGCGGACTGGTCGCCGAAAACGCGGCACGCGCCGGCATCGAGTACGCGATGACGCGTGTCGCCGCCTCGGATCCGCGCCAGCAATGGCTGCCCGACGGACGCACGCATCGCTGGCGTTACGCCGGCGCCGACGTCGAGGTGAAGATCATCGACGAGAACGGCAAGATCGACCTCAACCAGGCGGATCTGACCTTGTTGACCGAGTTCCTCCGTCGCTTCGGCGTTGATCAGCAGAAGGCGACGCAGCTGGCGGCCGCGATCATCGACTGGCGCGATCCGGACAGCCTGTCGCAGCCGGCGGGCGGCGGCGAGGACAGCGACTACGCCAGCGCCGGCTTGCCCTACGGCGCCAAGGACGCCGAGTTCGAGAGCGTGGCCGAACTCGAGCAGGTCTTGGGCTTCACGCCGGAGCTTTATGCTCGGATGGCGCCGCACGTGACCGTCTTCAGTGGCCGCGCCCGGCCGGACCCTGCGTTCGCTTCGACCGAGGTGCTCGATGCGATGGGCATGGACGGTGCCGCAGTAGTTGCGCAAAGGCAACGCTGGACGCCCGGTTCCGGGCAGCCGCCGCCGGCCTTGCCCGACGGCAGCGCGCTCGTGGGCGGCACCAGCGGCACGTATAGTATTGAAAGCCGCGCGCGGCTGGCAGATCGTCGCGAAGCGGTGTTGCGGGCCGTGGTACGTGCGGGCGGGTCGATGCCCGGCATGGCCTACACACCGTTGCGTTGGCAGGCCGGGGACTGAATGGCCTGTTGCATTCATCAGCCAGTAGTGGAGGAAGGAGCGTCGCCACGATGAGCACACCTGCAGCAGGACGGTTGCAGGACCGTCTAAGCCGTTTCGGTGCCCGGGTGAGCGGTTCCTCGCTCCGGTCGGGCACGGGCGGCTTTCTGTCGTGGTGGTGGAATGCGCTGGCCTCCTGGCTGCCGCCGCGCCTGCGGCAACTGCTCGGGATGGATCGCGGCCGCGTGCTCCTGCTCGTGGAAGGCGAGGTGTTGCGCCTGCGCCTGCAGCGCGGCGACGAGATCCTGGAGCTGGGCAGCCTGCCCACGCTCGAAAATTTCGAAATGGGCACCGATCCGCTGGAGCCGGTGTTGGACACACGCCTGTCGGACCTCCCGCGCTGGCTGCTGCTGCCCGCGGGTAGTTCGCTGCGGCGCCGGTTGCCGCTGCCTGCGGCGGCGGTGGAGCGGCTGCGCGACGTGGTCGGTTTCGAAATCGAACGCCAGACCCCGTTTACCGCCGATGCCGTGGCCTACGACGCGCGAGTGATCGCCCGCCGCGAAGGCGACGGCCCGATCGATGCCGAACTGGTCGCGGTGCCGCGCGTCGCGCTGGCGCCGCATCTGGCCGCGCTCGGGCCGGTCGCGCCCTTGCTTGCGGGCATCGACGTCGCCGGTCCCGAAGGCGTGCCGCTGCAGATCAATCTGCTGCCGCCGGCGCAGCGGGAGCGCACGCGCGATCCGTGGCGCACCTGGAACATCGCCTTCGCCGCGGTGGCCGTCGTGGCCGTCGGCCTGACGCTGTGGCTGGTCCTGCAGAACCGCCGCGCTGCCGCGGATAGCTTCGATGCGGAGATCGCCCGCGAGGCCGGTCCCGCGCGCCGCGCCGCCGCGCAACGGCAGGAGCTCACCCATTTGATCGAAGGCCAGGCCTTCCTGCAGCGCACGCGTGCCGCCTATCCGACCGCGGTGGAAGTGATCGACGAACTCAGCCGGCGCCTGCCCGACGGCACGTACCTGGAAAAGCTCGCCATCGAGGACAACCGGCTGACCCTCATCGGCCTCAGCAACGAAGCGCCCGCGCTGATCGGCCGCCTGCAGGATTCCAAGCTGTGGCGTTCGCCGGCGCTGGCCGGTGCGTTGCAGACCGATCCGACCACGCACAAGGACCGCTTCACCCTGACCGCTGAAATCGGGCCCGCCAACAAGGAGACGCCTGGTGCAAGCGCCGGTGAGTGATCGCGACCGCTGGCTCGCACTCGGCCTGCTGCTGGTCGCACTGGCACTCGCCTATGGCGTGCTGATCCATCCGTGGTTCAGCGTGCCGATGCGCGACGTCGGCGATCGCATCGAAACCGCACGCGAGCGCGAACTGCGCCTGCGCATGGAGATCCAGCAGGCGCCGCAGGTCGGGCAGCGGTTGCAGCAGGCGCGCGCGACGCTGGCGCGTACGCCGGGCTTCCTCCCCGAGCGCAGCCCCGAACTCGCCACGGCCGCGCTGGTGCAGCGCCTGGAAACCGTCGTGTCGCAGGCCAGCCCGGGCCGCCGCGCGTGCGAGATCACCAATCGTTCGCCGCTGCAGGAACCGCAACGCGAGAAATACCCGCGCGTGACCGTGCAGGTGCGCCTGCGTTGCGGCACGCCCGAGCTCGCCAACGTGCTGCATTCGCTCGAAGGCGGCGCGCCGCGCCTGTTCGTCGGCAATCTCAACGTGCTCGGCCAGCGCATCTTCTTCAATCCGGGTCAGAGCGGCGCGCAGGGCGGGCTCGACGTGAGCTTCGACCTGTACGGTTATCTGCCTCCGAATGCCGCACCGGCGGCTCCGCGACGCGCGGGTGCAACGCCCACGCTCGGAGAGGACGACGATGCGCTTTGAGAACGCCAGCCCCCGCACCTGGCTGCTCGCGACCACCGCGGCCTGGGCACTGGTGTGTCTGGTGCTGGCGTTGTTCGGCATGGGCGGGCGCATCGCCAAGCTGCCCGACGACGCGGGGCTGGTGCGCGCATTGCCGGTATTGCCGAAGGCTGCACCCGAACGCCTGGGACCGCTGACGCAGTACAGCGAGATCGCCAACCGTCCGCTGTTCGCCGACGATCGCCAGCCGCACCCGTTCTCGCTGCAGCCGCAGGGCGAAGAGCAGGCGAAGTCCTTCGACTACGTGCTCACCAGCGTGATGATCACGCCGACCTTCAAGATGGCGATCATCCAGGCGCCCGACAACAGCAGCCCGCCGCTGCGCATCAAGTTGGGCGAAGCGGCCGACGCATTGCCGAGCTGGCGTCTGCAGTCGCTCGATCCGCGCAGCGCGGTCTTCATCGGTCCCGAAGGCGAACGCCGCCTCGAACTGCGCGTCTTCAACGGCGTCGGTGGCGAAGCACCCACCGCGGTCACCAAGACCGATGCGACGCCAAGGCCGCAGGGATTGCCCGCGCCTCCGGGCCAGGCCAGTCCGTCGAATCCGGACACGGCCGGGCCGCAGCCGTCGCCGGTGATCGCGCCGGCACCGGCGCCTGCGCCAAGCAATGCCGCCAACGCATCGCCGGCGACGCCGAACCGCGCCGAACCGAACCAGCCGATGACGGAGCAGGCGCAGATGGAAGCCATCCGCAAGCGCATCGAAGCGCGTCGCGCGCAACTCAGGCAGGAAGCCCTGCAACAGCAACAGAAACCGCCGGTCAAATAGGTCGCTCGCATGAATCGTCAACCGTATTCCGCCGTCAATGCGACCATCGCCGCCGCTGTCGCGCTGGCGCTCGTTGCCTGCGCCACGCCGCCCGTCGCCAGTGTTCGCCGCGACGCCGACCCGCGCACCCTGCACGAGCAGGCAGGTACGTCGTCGGTTACGGGAACTACCACCACGACGCCGCCCAAGCCCGGCGCGACCGGCGTCGGCGCCGCGCAACCGCTGCCCGAGGACGATCAGGGCCCGCGTCCGCGCATCCGCCGCGGCAGCGGCCAGGTGATCAATCGCGAAGCCGCCGCGGCGCCGCCGCCGGTGCTGCCCGCGACGGGTGGCGGCGCGACATTCAACTTCGAAGGCGAGTCGCTGCACGCGGTGGTCAAGGCCATCCTCGGCGACATGCTCGGACAGAACTACGTGATCGCGCCGGGCGTGCAGGGCACGGTGACGCTGGGCACGCCCAAGCCGGTCAGTCCGGCCGAGGCGCTCAACCTGCTGGAAATGGTGCTGGGCTGGAACAACGCCCGCCTGATCTACAGCGGCGGCCGCTACAACATCGTGCCCGCCGACCAGGCGCTCGCCAGTGGTGCGGTCGCGCCGCGTACCGGCGCGCCCTCGCTGGCGCGCGGCTACGAAGTGCGCACGGTGCCGCTGCGCTACATCTCCGCCACCGAGATGGAGAAGGTGCTCAAGCCGTACGCGCGCCCGAACGCCGTGGTCAACGTCGACAACGCGCGCAACGTCATCAGCATCGCCGGCACGCGCGCCGAACTCGAGAACTACCTGCGCACGATCGAGATCTTCGACGTCGACTGGCTGTCGGGCATGTCGGTCGGCGTGTTCCCGCTGACCTCCGGCAAGGCCAACAAGGTCGTCGCCGATCTGGAGAAGGTCTTCGGCGAGCAGAGCAAGTCGCCGGTCGCCGGCATGTTCCGCTTCATGCCGCTGGACGGTGCCAATGCGGTGCTGGTGATCACGCCGCAGGCGAGCTATCTCGACGACATCCAGGAGTGGCTCGACCGCATCGACAGCGCGGGCAGCGAAGTCCAGCTGTATTCGTACGAACTGAAGTACATCAAGGCGAAGGACCTGGCCGATCGCCTGTCGGAAGTATTCGGCGGCGGCCGCGGCGGCAATGGCAGCTCGACCGGTTCGCCGACGCTGATGCCGGGCCTGGAGTCGGTGGAACTGCAGGACAACGCCAGCGGCGGCAGCACCGCCGACATCAAGGGCGGCGGCAGCAGCGATACGGGTAGCTCCGGCATGGGCGGCAGCACCGGCGGCGAGCTGTCGCTGGGCCAGCGCCAGAGCGGCAACGCGGCGGTGACGCTCGACGTCAACGGCGACCGCGTCGGCGTGTCGGCGGTGGAGGAAAGCAACTCGCTGCTGGTGCGCAGCACGCCGTCGGCGTGGAAGTCGATCAAGGACGTGATCGCGCGCCTGGACGTGATGCCGATGCAGGTGCACATCGAGGCACAGGTCGCGACGGTGCAGCTCAAGGGCGACCTGAGCTACGGCGTGAACTGGTACTTCGAACGCGCGGTGACCGATGCCGGCCTGCCCAGCGCAGTCGGCCGCACGACCTGGAGCCAACTCGCCGGTAGCATCGCCGGCGCCACCGGCAATCCGGCCGGCATCTCGCCGGGCATGGCGTGGACCTTCCTCGGCCGCAATGCTGCCGCGGTGATCAGCGCGCTCGATCAGGTCACCGACGTGCAGCTGCTGCAGACGCCCTCGGTGGTGGTGCGCAACAACGCCGAGGCGACCTTCAACGTCGGCAGCCGCATCCCGATCTCGTCGGTGACGGTCAATCCGACCGCCGGCACCACCAACACCATCAGCCAGGTGCAGTACCTCGATACCGGCACCATCCTCAAGGTGCGTCCGCGCATCAGCAAAGACGGCATGGTCTTCCTCGACATCGTGCAGGAGATCAGCGCGCCCACGGGCACGCCCGACGTCAACGGCAACGTGCGCATCGACACGCGCAAGCTGAAGACCGAGGCCGCGGTGCAATCGGGCGACACGGTGATGCTCGCCGGCCTGATCGACGATGGCGTGACGCGCGGCGCGTCGGGCTTTCCGGGCCTGAGCCGCATTCCGATCATCGGCGGACTGTTCGGCCGGCAGGGTTCGACCACGCAGCGCAACGAAACCATCGTGCTGCTGACGCCGACCGTCATCCGCAATCCGCAGGAAGCGCGCGACCTCACCGACGAATACGGCGCCCGCTTCCGCGCGATGGAGCCGCTGCAACGCAAGCCGCGCGATCCGAGGAAGTAGTCGCGGGGCATGTCCACTGCTGACGCGCTTCCCATCGTGATCGTGCCGGTAGGCGTCGACGACGAATCGCTCGACGCCTGCCTGGCTGCGCTGGATGCGCACACGCCGCCCGCAACGCGCATCTGGCTGGCCGACGACGCGCAATGCGGCCCGCGCGGCCACGCGATCATCGAACGCTGGGTCGCGAGTACCGGCCTGCAGGCGCATTACACGCGACGGCAGCGCAGCGTCGGCGAAGCGGCACATCTGGACGAAGCGCTCAAGGCCTGCGGTGACGCCGACGTCGCCGTGCTGGCCAGCGATGCGATGCCGCTGCCCGGCTGGCTGACGCGCCTATCCGCCTGCCTGCGCGCCGACGGCGCGATCGCTTCGGCCACGCCGTGGAGCAATGCCGGCGAGACCGCATCGTTCCCGCGCATCGGCGAGATCAACGATCCGCCTGCGGATATCGAGCGTTACTCGCGCGCGGCCGCGGCCTTGCCGGGCTCGTTGCCGGAATTGCCGACGGCGCTGACGCATGCCGTACTGCTGCGTGGCAGCGCGCGGCAACGCGCGGGCGGCCTCGATGTCGCCAGCTACGGCTCGTGGTATGCCGCGTTGATCGACTTGTCGCTGCGCTTCTCCGGCCTGGGCTGGCGCAACGTGCTGTGCGATACCGCCGTCGTCGCGCGGCAGCGCGAGGGCACTCCCTGTGACGGCGACCTGGACGCGATCGCCGCGCGTTGGCCGGCCTGGCATGCGCGCGTCGCGCACTTCCTGATGGACGATCCGCTGCGCGCCACGCGCGAACGGTTCGAATATCTCCTCGCCACACTGGGCCCGCCCGATGCACAGGGCGATCTGTTTTCATGATGCCGTCCACGACAGCCGACATCGCCGCAATCGTCGTCAGCTATCGCAGCGCCGAGACCATCGACGACTGCCTGCGGCGCCTGTGCGCGGCGGAAGGCGTGGCGGCGATCCGCGTCGTCGACAACGGCTCCGACGACGAGACGATGGACATCGTGCAGCGCCACGCCATGCGCGATACGCGGGTGCATTTCATCGCCAATCCCGACAACCCCGGCTTCGCGGTCGCGTGCAACCAGGGCGCGGCCGACCTGGCCGACCTGAACGACGTGCGCTGGCTGGCCTTCGTCAATCCCGATTGCCTGGTCGAAGCCGACACGCTCGCGCGGCTGCGGACACGGGCGGAGGCGGCGGGACGCGAGGCCGTGCTCGGCGTGGACCTCGTCGACGAGATGGGCGTCCGCGATACGGCCGCGCGGCGCCACGATCCGGATTTCGCGGCGATGCTGTCGTCGCTATCGCGCGGCGGAGCGGCCACGCGGTTGGGCATCGCCGTCGACGACGGGCAGGCGCTCCAGCCCGTCGATGCCATCTCCGGTGCGCTGATGATGCTGCCGCGCGCGCTGTTCGAACGCCTCGGCGGATTCGACACCGGTTACCGCCTGCACGCCGAGGATCTGGATCTGTGCCGCCGCGCGCGCAATGCGGGCGCGCTGGTCGCAGTCGCCAACGACGTGCGCGTCGTACACATTCGCGGCGTGTCGTCGCGTTCGCGGCCGCTGTTCGTGGAGTGGCACAAGCACCGCGGCCTGTGGCGCTACTTCCGCAAGTTCGAGTCCGCGCGCCGGGGCAGGTGGCTGCGGGCGGCGGTGTTCGCGGCGATCTGGGCGCGCTTCCCGCTGGCGGTAATGCGCGCGGCAGCGCGCAATTGAGCCGACCTCAGCGGTAGCGATTGATCTCATCGCGCAGCGACTTTGCCGCCTGCGCCGCCGCCTCGGCGAAGTCCGCGCCGTTCGACGCGTACAGAATCGCGCGCGAAGAACTGACGATCAGGCCGGTGCCGTCGGCGGTCTTCGCGTTGCTCACCACCGCTTCGACATCGCCGCCCTGCGCACCGACACCCGGGACCAGGAAGGGCACGTCGCCGACGATGTGGCGCACTTCGCGCAGTTGGTCCGGCCACGTCGCGCCGACGACGAGCGCGCAGTTGCCGTGCACGTTCCACTCGTTCGCGACCTTGGCCGCGACGTGCTGGTACAGCGGCTGGCCGGCGACGAGCAGGTCCTGCAGATCGCCGGCACCCGGGTTGGAGGTGCGGCACAGGATCACCACGCCGCGGTCGGCGCGGTCGAGGAAGGGCTGCACGGAGTCGCGGCCGAGATAGGGATTCGCGGTGACCGCATCGGCGCCGTAGCGATCGAAGGCCTCGGCGGCGTAATGCTGCGCCGTGCTGCCGATGTCGCCGCGCTTGCTGTCGAGGATCACCGGGACGCCGGGATGCAGGGCGTGGATGTGTGCGATCAGCCGCTGCAGCGCATCTTCCGCGCCGAGCGCGGCGAAGTGTGCGATCTGCGGCTTGAAGCTGCACACGTAGGGCGCGGTGGCGTCGACGATCGCGCGGCAGAAGTTGAAGACCGCGTCGGGATCGTGGGCGAACTGCGCGGGAAACTTCGCCGGTTCCGGATCGAGTCCGACGCAGACCAGCGAGTCGGCCTGGTGCCAGCGGGAGCGCAGTGCGTGCATGAAGCTCATCGTCGATCCTCGTTCAAGCGGACACCGTCAGTACGGGCGGCCGTCCTTGTGGAAATAGCGCCACTGCCCGTCAACGGTACGCCCGGCCAGGTCGTCGTCGGGATATTCCACCGCTTCGCCAGGATAGCGACTGCCGATTTCCAGATACACGACGTCGGTGGTGCTGCGATTGACCAGGTGGTGCGCGTCGCCGGTGCCGGCCGGGAAGCCGGCGCACATGCCGGGCTGCAGCGGCGTTTCACCGGCGTCGGTGATCAGCGTCGGCGTGCCTTCGAGGATGTAGACGAACTCGTCTTCGTGGGCGTGCGCGTGACGCAATGCCGAACCGACGCCGGGCGGCAGGCGCGTGAGGTTGACGCCGAAGGCGGTCAGGCCGAAGGCATTGCCCAGCACGCGCTTCGCACGTGCGGCGACGCGCGATGCATAGGGCTCGGGATAGCCGGAGCCGGTGCGCGGCGAGACTTCGTTGGCGTCGATGGCGGTGGGGCGGGATTCGGACATGGCGATTATCTCTTCGCAACAACAAAGTCCCAGGATCCCCGCCTAAAGCACGCGGGGATGACGCACCGGCAATGGCGCTCGCGCATTTGCGCGAGCGCGCCAATGCCAAGGCGGGCATGCCCGCCTTACTTAAGCGCCTTGAACCGCAGGCGATGCGGTGCCGCACCTTCCGCGCCCATGCGGCGCTTCTTGTCTTCTTCGTACTCGCGGTAGTTGCCCTGGAAGAACTCCACGTGCGAGTCGCCTTCGAAGGCGAGGATGTGCGTGGCGATGCGATCCAGGAACCAGCGGTCGTGCGAGATCACGAAGGTGTTGCCCGGGAATTCGAGCAGCGCGTCTTCGAGCGCGCGCAGGGTTTCGATGTCCAGGTCGTTCGACGGTTCGTCGAGCAGCAGCACGTTGCCGCCCTGCAGCAGGGTCTTGGCCATGTGCAGGCGGCCGCGTTCACCGCCCGACAGCGTGCCGACCATCTTCTGCTGGTCCTGGCCCTTGAAGTTGAAGCGGCCGATGTAGGCGCGCGACTGGATCTCGATGCCGTTGATGTTGAGGATGTCCAGGCCGCCGGAGACTTCCTGGAACACGTTGTGGTTGCCGGTCAGCGCGTCGCGGCTCTGGTCGACGTAGGCCAGCTTCACGGTCTGGCCGGTTTCGATCGTGCCGGTGTCGGGCTTTTCCTTGCCGATGATCATCTTGAACAGCGTCGACTTGCCGGCGCCGTTGGGGCCGATGATGCCGACGATGGCACCCGGCGGTACCGAGAACGACAGGTCGTCGATCAGCAGGCGGTCGCCGAACTTCTTGCTGACATTCTTGAACTCGATGACCTTGTTGCCCAGTCGTTCGCCCGGCGGAATGAAGATTTCATTCGTTTCCTGGCGCTTCTGGTAGTCGACCGACTGCAGCTCATCGATGCGAGCCAGGCGCGCCTTGCCCTTGGAGCGGCCGCCCTTGGCGTTCTGGCGGGCCCACTCGAGTTCCTTCTGGATGGCCTTCTGGCGCGACTTTTCCTGGTTCTCTTCCTGCTTCAGGCGCTCGTCCTTCTGCACCAGCCAGTCGGTGTAGTTGCCCTTCCACGGGATGCCGCGGCCGCGGTCGAGTTCGAGGATCCACTCGGCGGCGTTGTCGAGGAAGTAGCGGTCGTGGGTCACGGCCACCACGGTGCCGGTGTAGCGGGCGAGGAACTGCTCCAGCCATTCGACCGATTCGGCGTCGAGGTGGTTGGTCGGTTCGTCGAGCAGCAGCATGTCCGGCTTCTGCAGCAGCAGCTGGCACAGCGCGACGCGGCGCTTCTCGCCACCGGACAGGTTGCCGATCACGGCCTCCCACGGCGGCAGGCGCAGCGCGTCGGCGGCGACTTCCAACTGGTTTTCCAGGGTGTGCGCGTCGCCGGCGGCGAGGATGGATTCCAGGCGCTGCTGTTCGGCGGCGAGCTTGTCGAAGTCCGCGCCTTCTTCGGCGTAAGCGGCGTAGACGGCATCGAGCGCGGCCTGCGCGTTGATGATCTCGCCCAGGCCCACTTCCACGGCCTGGCGGACGGTGTGGGTCGGGTCGAGCTGCGGTTCCTGTGCGAGGTAACCGACCTTGATGCCCGGCTGCGGACGCGCTTCGCCGACGAAGTCGTGGTCGACGCCGGCCATGATCTTCAGCACGGTCGACTTGCCGGCGCCGTTGAGGCCGAGCAGGCCGATCTTCGCGCCGGGGAAGAAGGACAGCGAGATGTCCTTGATGATCTGGCGCTTCGGCGGCACGGTCTTGCTGACGCCGTTCATGGTGTAGATGTATTGCATCGGGGCTCTCGGTCGAAGCGGCTTCGCCCGCCGGGCCGCTGGGGCAGACGGCGGCGGCCTGCGCGGGGCAGGGGCCAGGGGAAACGGGATCGCGGAATTATACGGGCTCCCTCGGTTCCGAGGGCTCCTCAGTCGCGCTTCGCGCGCCCCTCATCCGCCCCTTCGGGGCACCTTCTCCCCGCCGTGCGGAGAGAAGGACAGCTTTGGAATTAAAGCGCGGGCGAAATGCCCGTTAAACTTGCCGCTTCGCCCATCCCATTCCCCGCCGGAGTTCCGATGTTCCCGCGTGACGCCCGTATCGAAGGTTTTGATCCCGAACTCGCCCAGGCCATCGCCAACGAGAACCGCCGCCAGGAAGACCACGTCGAGCTGATCGCCTCGGAGAACTACGCCAGCCCGCGCGTGATGGAAGCCCAGGGCAGCCAGCTGACCAACAAGTACGCCGAGGGCTACCCGGGCAAGCGCTATTACGGCGGTTGCGAATACGTCGACATCGCCGAGCAGCTGGCGATCGACCGCTGCAAGCAACTGTTCGGCGCCGACTACGCCAACGTGCAGCCGCATTCGGGCTCGCAGGCCAACCAGGCCGTGTACTTCGCCCTGTTGAATCCGGGCGACACCATCCTGGGCATGTCGCTGGCCCACGGCGGCCACCTGACCCACGGCGCCAAGGTCAACATCTCCGGCAAGCTGCTCAATGCCGTGCAGTACGGCGTCAACGACCAGGGTCTGATCGATTACGACGAAGTCGAACGCCTCGCCGTCGAGCACAAGCCGAAGATGGTCGTCGCCGGCTTCTCGGCCTATTCGCAGGTGATCGACTGGGCGCGCTTCCGCGCCATCGCCGACAAGGTCGGCGCCTATCTGTTCGTCGACATGGCCCACGTCGCCGGCCTGGTCGCCGCGGGCGCGTACCCGAACCCGGTGCCGCACGCGCACGTGGTCACCTCGACCACGCACAAGACCCTGCGCGGCCCGCGCGGCGGCATCATCGTTGCCGGCAAGCAGGGCATGGGCGACAAGGCCGAGGAGATCGAGAAGAAGCTGCAGTCGATCGTGTTCCCGGGCATCCAGGGCGGTCCGCTGATGCACGTGATCGCGGCCAAGGCCGTGGCGTTCAAGGAAGCGCTGGAGCCGGAATTCACCGCCTACCAGCAGCAGGTGGTGAAGAACGCGCAGGCGATGGCGAACACCATCATTTCGCGCGGCTACAAGATCGTCTCCGGCGGCACCCAGAACCACCTGATGCTGGTCGACATGATCGGCAAGGGCATCACCGGCAAGGCGGCTGAAGAGGCGCTGGGCAAGGCCCACATCACCGTTAACAAGAACGCCGTGCCGAACGACCCGCAGAAGCCTTTCGTCACCTCGGGCCTGCGCATCGGCACCCCGGCCGTCACCACCCGCGGCTACAAGGAAGCCGACTGCGTGGCGCTGGCCAACTGGATCTGCGACGTGCTCGACCACCCGAACGACGACAAGGTCATCGCCGGCGTGCGCGAGAACGTGACCAAGCAGTGCAAGCAGTTCCCCGTCTACGGCTGAACTGACGACACCGGAAAGGAGATCGCCACCCGATGCACTGTCCTTTCTGCCAGCACATCGACACCCGCGTGATCGACTCGCGCGTTTCCGACGACGGCGCCACCATCCGCCGTCGCCGGGTCTGCGAGGCCTGCGGCGAGCGCTTCAGCACGCTGGAAACCATCGAGCTGAAGCTGCCGCTGATCATCAAGAGCGACGGCCGGCGTGAGGCCTTCGACGCGCGCAAGCTGCGCTCCGGCTTCGACCGCGCGCTGCAGAAGCGGCCGGTGTCGGAGGAACAGATCGAAACCGCCGTGCGCGCCGTCGTCCATCACCTGCGCATGACCGCCGAACGCGAGCTGGATTCGCGCCGGGTCGGCGAATACGTGATGGCGGAATTGCGCAAGCTCGATCACGTCGCCTACGTGCGCTTCGCCTCGGTGTACCGCGCGTTCGAGGACGTGGCCGATTTCCGCGAGGTGCTGGATCGCCTCGAACACGACAACGCTACCGAAGGCCAGCTGCCGCTGATCGAGGACGAGCCGCCGCCGACCAAGAGCCGCAAGCGGTGAACACCATGTTCAGCAGTGCCGATCACCTGATGATGGCGCGCGCATTGCGCCTGGCCGAGCGCGGCGCCTACACGACGCGGCCCAACCCGATGGTCGGCTGCGTGATGACGCAGGGCGATGTCGTCGTCGGCGAGGGCTTTCATATGCAAGCCGGTGGGCCGCACGCGGAAATCATCGCGTTGCAGGCCGCGGGCGAGCGCGCGAAGGGCGCGACCGCCTATGTCACGCTCGAACCGTGCGCGCACGTGGGCAAGACCGGTCCCTGTGCCGATGCGCTGATCGCCGCGGGCGTGTCGCGCGTGGTCGCGGCGATGCGCGATCCGTTTCCGCAGGTCGACGGTGCCGGTTTCGAGAAGCTGAAGGCCGCCGGCATCGCGGTCGAAAGCGGTCTGATGGAGCCGCAGGCGCGTGCGCTCAACCGCGGCTGGCTGTCGCGCATCGAGCGCGGACGGCCGTGGGTGCGGGTGAAGCTGGCGACCAGTCTCGATGGCCGCAGCGCGCTTGCCAGCGGCGAGTCGAAGTGGATCAGCGGCGAAGCCTCGCGCGTCGATGTGCATCGCTGGCGCGCGCGCGCCGGAGCGATCCTTACCGGCGCCGGCACCGTGCTGATGGACGATCCGAGCCTGACCGTCCGCTTCGATGACGGTACGGCCTTCGTGCCGCCGTTGCGCGTGGTGCTGGATCCGGGTCTGGCGACGATCGCTCGCGGCCGCGTACGCGAGGGCGATGCGCCCACGCTCTACCTGCACGCGCCCGACGCCAAGCCGCCGCGTGGCATCGACGCCCAGACCGCGCCCGTGACGGTGCACGACGGCCGCTTCGATCTCGAGGCCGTGCTCAAGCTGCTGGCCGCGCGCGAGATCAACGAAGTGCAGATCGAAGCCGGCGCGACGCTGGCCGGCGCATTCCTGGCGGCCGGCCTGGTCGACGAGATCCTGCTGTACGTGGCGCCGGTGCTGCTGGGCGACCGCGCGCGCCCGCTGTTCGATGGCCTGCATATCGACGAGATGACGCAGCGCCTCAATCTCAACATCGTGGAGTCGCGGCGCATCGGTAACGACGTGCGTCTGCTGCTGCAACCGCGCGCTGAGTGAAGAACGGTGCAGTGAACGCCTGCACCGGGTGAGCCCCCGTCGGGAGAACCCGCATGGCCTTCAAGGATCACTTCTCCGGCGTCGCCGATGCGTACGCCGCGGCGCGTCCCGAATACCCGGATGCCTTGTTCGACCTGATCGCCACACAGATCCCCTCCAACGCGCACGTCTGGGAACCCGGTTGCGGCAGTGGCCAGGCCACGCGCGGATTGGCGGCGCGCTTTGCCCACGTGCATGCGGCCGATCCCAGCGCGCAGCAGATCGCGCAGCATTGGGCGCAGGCAGGCGCGGCGAACGTCGACGTTGCGGTGGAACCGGGCGAACGCACCACGCTGGCCGATGCGAGCGTGCAGCTGATCGCTGTCGCCCAGGCCCTGCATTGGTTCGATCGTGATGCGTTCTTCCGCGAATGCGAGCGAGTGCTGGCGCCCGGTGGCGTATTGGCCGCGTGGGGTTACGGGGACTTCCTCCCGCCGGAAGGCATGGTGGACGAGGTCGCCGGTTTTCGCGCGTTGATCGAGCCGTACTGGCCGCCCGAACGCGCGCTCGTCGATGCGCAATACACGGATTTCGAGTGGCCGTTCCCGGCCCTGCCGGCCCCCTCGCTGTGGCTGGAAGCGGAATGGACCCTGCCGCATTTCCTGCGCTATCTGACCAGCATGTCGGCCACGGCGCGCTGTCGCGCCGAGCTGGGCGAGGACCCTGTGGCGCGCCATGCGCCGGCGCTGGCGGCTGCCTGGGGCGAACCGGACGACGCTCGCACCATCCGTTGGCCGCTGTTCGTGCACTTGCGGCGGAAGTAGGGCGGGTCGGAGCCAGCCCTACGCAGCGTTCCACGCGCGTAGGGCCGGGGCTCGAAACCCCGAATGCTAGAATTCGCGCGCCGGTTCGCCGGCAACACAATTCGTAACGTCTTCAGGGCGGGGTGAAATTCCCCACCGGCGGTAGGTGCGACAGGTCCCACGGACCCCGAGCACGAGCCCGCGAGCGCCTCCAGTGCAGCGGAGGGTCAGCAGATCCGGTCGAATGCCGGAGCCGACGGTTCAAGCGATCCGGTCCGCCGGAACGCCCACAGTCCGGATGAAAGAAGACGGCCTCCGCATGGCATTCGTGCCGTGCGTGTGCCTCATGCCTTGGGGCGTTTTTCGCTAACTCTGCGGGAAACGTTCGCATGCCCCATTGCCACTGCTGTCACCGCGCGCTCTCCATGATGGAGGTGCGCTGATGTTCACCGGCATCATCGAAGGCGTCGGCCGCATCGCGTCGCTGGAGTCTCGCGGCGGCGACGTCCGCCTGAAGGTCGACGTCGGCTCGTTGCCGTTCGACGCCGTCCAGCTGGGCGAGAGCATAGCGGTGAACGGCGTCTGCCTGACCGTGATCGAGTTCGATGCGGCATCGTTCGCCGCCGACGCCTCCACCGAGACCTTGGCGCTAACTACGCTGGGCACGTTGCACGCGGGCGCGCAGGTCAACCTCGAACGCGCGATGCGTCCCACCGACCGCCTCGGCGGCCATCTGGTCAGCGGCCACGTCGACGGCGTCGGTCGCGTGCTTGCCATCGCCGAGGATGCCCGCGCGCAGCGCTGGCGCTTCGCCGCGCCGGCCGCGTTGCTGCGCTACATCGCGAAGAAAGGCTCGATCTGCGTCGACGGCGTCAGCCTGACCGTCAACGAGGTGGACGACGAAGGTTTCGATGTCGCGCTGATTCCGCACACGGTTTCGCATACGGCGTTCGCGGTAACGAAGGTCGGCGATGCGGTGAATCTCGAAATCGATCTGGTCGCCCGTTACGTGGAGCGGCTGCTTGGCGAACGTAGCGCACAGGTGCAGTCATGAGCTTTTCCCCCATCCCCGAACTCCTCGAAGAAATCCGCGCCGGCCGCATGGTCGTGATCGTCGACGACGAGGACCGCGAGAACGAAGGCGACCTGATCATGGCCGCCGAACTGGTCCGTCCGCAGGACATCAACTTCATGGTCACGCACGCGCGCGGCCTGGTGTGCCTGTCGCTGACGCGCGAGCGCTGCAGGCAGCTGGGCCTGCCGCCGATGGTGCGCGACAACACTTCGCCGCATCACACCAACTTCACCGTGTCGATCGAAGCGGCCGAAGGCGTCACCACCGGCATCTCCGCCTACGACCGCGCGCATACCGTGCGCACGGCGGTGCGTCCGGATGCGAGCGCGGCCGATCTCAGCCAGCCCGGCCACATCTTCCCGCTGATGGCGCAGCCCGGCGGCGTGCTCAATCGCGCCGGCCACACCGAAGCAGCCAGCGACCTGGCCTTGATGGCGGGGATGGAACCGGCCGGCGTGCTGGTGGAAATCCTCAATCCCGACGGCTCGATGGCGCGCCGCCCGGAGCTCGAAGCGTTCGCGCGCGAGCACGGCCTGAAGATGGGTTCGATCGAAGACCTGATCCGCTACCGCCTCGCCACCGAGCACACCATCGAGCGCGTCGACGAACGCGAGATCGATACCGAGCACGGCGCCTTCCGCCTGGTGAGCTACCGCGATCGCCTCAGCCGCGCGCTGCACTTCGCGCTGGTTCGCGGTGAAGTCGATGCCGTCACGCCGACCCTGGTGCGCGTGCACGTGCAGAACCCGCTGGCCGATGCGCTGCATTGGCGCCGCGCCGATTTCGGCCCCGCGGTCGGCGACGTGCTGGCGGCGATCGACCGCGAAGGTCGCGGCGCCCTGGTGCTGCTGGGCGACCACGCCGACGCCGATGCACTGCTGGCCCGCGTGCGCGCGCAGCCCGATGCCGATCCGGCCGCGCAGGAGGCCCGTCCAAGCCGCGGCCACGCACTGGCCGAGTGGCGCCGCAACGGAGCGGGCGCGCAGATCCTCGCCGACCTCGGCCTGGGCCGGCTGCGTGTGCTGGGCACGCCGCGCAAGCAGATCGGCCTGGCCGGCTTCGGCCTGGAAGTGGCCGAATACGTGGAATTGCCGCACTGAGGCAGGCCCCGCCTAGCCACGCTTGCCGCACCGACATCCGCCTCGTCGCGGCCGCGGTCGCGGCGACGCGGTAAACTGCGCCCCCCTTAGAGAACCCACCCCATGCCCCATTACGAAGGCGATATGCGCGCCGCGCCCGGCGCCCGCTTCGCGATCATCGCCAGCCGCTGGAACCCGCGCATCACCGATGCGCTGGTCGCCGGTGCCCGCCGCACCTTCGCGGAGCACGGCGTCGGCGAAGACGCCGTCGACGTGATCCGCGTGCCGGGTGCCTGGGAGTTGCCGCTGGCGGCCCGCTCGCTGGCGCGCAAGGGCACGCATGCCGCGATCATCGCGCTGGGCTGCGTGGTGCGCGGCGATACCCGTCACTACGAGCAGGTCGCCGATGGCTGCTCCGACGGCCTGATGCGCGTCGCTCTCGACCATGGCGTGCCGGTCGCCAACGGCGTGCTCGCCGTTGACCGCTTCGAAGATGCGCAAGCGCGCGCCGGCGGCAGCCACGGCAACAAGGGCGAGGAGTGCGCGCTGGTCGTGCTGGAGATGGCGCAACTGATGGAGCAACTGCCATGAATCGCCGCCGTTCCGACGGAATCGATCCGGTCGCCCGCTCGCGCGCCCGCCGCCGTGCGCTGCAGGCGGTGTACGCCTGGCAGATGTCGGGCGCCAGCGCGCCCGAGGTGATCGCGCAGTTCGCCCACGAGCAGGCGCACGAAGTCGCCGACCTCGAATACTTCGAGGACCTGGTCCGCGGCGTCGACAAGCATTGCGAAGAACTGGACACCGCGCTCGCCCCGTTCCTCGATCGCGACATCGAACAGGTCGACCCGATCGAACGCGCGGTGCTGCGCATCGCCGCCTACGAGTTGCGCCAACGCCGCGACGTGCCATACCGCGTGGTGATCAACGAGGCGATCGAAACCGCCAAGCGCTTCGGCTCCGAACACGGCCATACCTACGTCAACGGCGTGCTCGACCACGCCGCGGCGGAGTGGCGCGCGGTGGAGTTCCACGCCAGCCGCAAGCCCTGACAGTAGCGCTCCGGCGCCGGAGGCCGCGTGTCCGAACGCGAGTTCGATCTCATCGAGCTGATCCGCAGTCGCGTGCCGACGCGCGAGGATGTGGTGCTGGGCATCGGCGATGACGCGGCGATCGTGCAGGTTCCGGCCGGGCGCCAGTTGGTCGTCGCCATGGACACGCTCAACTGCGGCGTCCACTTTCCCGACAACACCGCGCCGGCCGATATCGGCTGGAAGGCGCTGGCGGTCAATCTGTCCGACCTGGCCGCGATGGGCGCGGAGCCGGCGTGGTGCACCTTGTCGCTGTCGCTGCCTTCGGGCGACGCAAGGTGGGTGGATGGCTTCCTCGACGGCTTCCTCGATCTCGCCGCGCGGCATCGCGTCGCGTTGGTGGGTGGCGACACGACACGTGGTCCCTTGTCCGTCAGCGTGACCGTGCACGGCTTCGTCGAACCCGGGCGTGTCCTGCGCCGCAGCGGTGCCATCGCCGGCGACGACGTGTGGGTTACCGGCATGCTGGGCGAGGCGGCCGGTGCATTGGCGCAATGGCGAAGCGGCGCGGTCGTGAACGCGGCGCTGCGCGATCGTCTCGATCGGCCGACGCCGCGGCTTGCCATCGGCGCGCGCATCGCAGGCCTTGCGCATGCCTGCATCGACGTCTCCGACGGGCTGCTCGCCGATCTGCAGCACCTATGCACCGCCAGCGATGTCGGTGCACAGATCGAATTGGAGACGCTGCCTGTTTCACCCGAGCTGGCAGCGGTGTTCGATAGGCAGCGTCGAGAGTCTTTGCAGGCTACCGGCGGCGACGATTACGAGCTGTGCTTCACCGCCCCGCAGGGTGCACGTGATGCGATCGCCGGCATTGCAGCGGACACCGCCACGGCGATCACCCGCATCGGACGCGTGGTGCCAGGCGAGCGCGTGCGCGCGCTGCACAGCGACGGCAGCGAGTGGCTGCCGTCACACACGGGCTACGTGCACTTTTGAGCTTTCGGGCTCAATCCTTCTCCGAGCCTTCGCACTTCTTGCCGAACAGGCCACCGAAGCGTGCCGGCTTGCAAGGTTCCGGTACCTTCACCGGCTCGCGCGGCTGAGCAGCGGTGAGACGATCGGCGCGCAGCTTCGCCAGTTGCGCGCGGATCTGCGGCATGGCCGCCAGTGCGGCGCGCTCGCCTTCCAGGATCGCGTTGTTGCGTTGCTCGAAATCGGCGGGGCCGATGTCGCTCACCAGCGGACGAATCACGATGTTCGCGCGCGTCAGCTCCTGTTGGCCGAGCTTCTGGCCCATGATCGTGATCGACTGATTGACCGTGCCGAGCAGGCTGCCGGGATTCTTGCCGCTGGCCTTGGTCGAAATATCCACGGCGATGACGAAGTCGGCGCCGAGCTGACGCGCCGCATCCACCGGCACCGGGCTCACCACGCCGCCGTCCACGTAGTGCTTCTGCCCGATCACCACCGGCTCGAACACGCCCGGGATGCTGCTGGACGCGCGCACCGCCTGGCCGGTGTTGCCGCGTGTGAATACGGTGCGCTCGCCGGTCTCCAGTTGCGTCGACACCGCGGCGAAGGGTTTCTTCATCCGTTCGATCGGGCGGTTGGCGACGAGCTGGTTGACGTAGTCCTGCAGCTTCTGGCCCTTCACCACGCCGCCGGAGAACAGGCTGACGTCGCGGATCTCCGCTTCGTCCAGGCCGAAGGCGGTCTTCTGCATCTGGAACGCGTCCATGCCGCTGGCGTACAGCGCCCCGACCACGCTGCCGGCGCTGGTGCCGGACACGACGTCGGGAACGATGCCGTTGGCCTCCAGCATCTTGATCACGCCGATGTGGGCGAAGCCTTTGGCCGCGCCGCCGCCGAGGGCGATGCCGATCCGGATCGGCTTGACCGGCACCGGCACGGGTTTGGGCGCGATCGCCTCCGGCGTGGGCCGGCTGTCGCCGCCGCTGGCGCAGGCGCCCAACAGCAAGGTCAGGGAAAAGGCGGCGAGGAAGGACAACGGACGGGCGCGGGTGGACATGAAAAACACGGGTTTCGAACGAGGCGCGCAGGATACCGTTGCGGCCCTCGCATTTCCCCTGCCTGCGTCGCGTTCAGTCAGGCAGCAGTTTCCCCGGATTGAGAATTCCGGCCGGGTCGAAGACCGTTTTCACCTGGCGCATCAAGGCCAGTGTCGCCGGATCGATCGCTTGGGGCATGAACTCGCGCTTGGCCAGGCCGATCCCGTGTTCGCCCGAGAGCGTGCCGCCCAGCGCCAGGGTGAGCGCGAAGACGCGCGCCAGGGCAGCGTGCGCGCGCGCCGCCTGCTCCGTGTCGGCGGGATCGAACAGGATGTTGACGTGCAGGTTGCCGTTGCCCGCATGGCCGAAGGTGACGATCGGCAGCGCGAATTCGGCCGCCAGCGCACGCACGCCGTCAACCAGTTGCGGGATGCGCGACACCGGCACGACCACGTCTTCGTTGATCTTGCCGGGGGCGAGCATGCGCAAGGCAGGCGACAAGGCCTTGCGTGCCGCCCACAGCTTCTCGCGCGCGACTTCGTCGGCGGCATCGTCGAGCGAGATCAGGCCGTCGCCGCCGGCGGCGCGCATCAGCGCTTCGACGGCATGCGGCAGGGTTTCCGCGTCGCCGTCGGCTTCGATCATCAGCAACGCCCCGGCATCGTGCGGCAGATCGGCGCCGCCGATATCGCGCGCCAGGCGTACGCAATCCGCGTCCATGAATTCGAGCATCGACGGCGTGACCGGCTGCGCCATCAGTCGCGCCACCGCCCGCGCCGCCGCCGCGACATCGCGATACAGCGCGCGCACCGCACGCCGCTGCGGCGGCGACGGCGTCAGCCGCAGCGTGGCTTCGACGATCAACGCGAGCGTGCCTTCGCTGCCTACCAGCAGCCGTTGCAGGTCGTAGCCGGTCGCGCCCTTGGTCGTCGCGCTGCCGCAGCGGATGAGTTCGCCCGTGCCGGTGACGGCGGTGAGCGCGAGCACGTTGTCGCGGCTGGCGCCGTACTTCACCGCGCGCGGCCCGCCGGCATTGCAGGCGAGATTGCCGCCTATCGTGCTGAAGGCGGCGCTGGTGGGATCCGGTGGCCAGAACAGGCCGTGCGGTTGCAGGGCGGCTTGCAGTTCGCCGTTGAGCACGCCCGGTTCGACCACGGCGCAGCGATCGCCAGGACGCACCTCGAGGATGCGGTTCATACGCTCGAACGACACCACCACGCCACCTTGTACGGGCACCGATGCGCCCGTGGTGTTGGTGCCGCGGCCGCGCGCGACTACCGGCACGCGATGTTCGAAGCAGGCGCGTACCAGCCGCTGCACCTGCTCTGGCGTGGTGGGCAGCGCCACCGCATCGGGCAGCGCTTCGCGGCGCGAATTGTCGTAGGCGTAGGTCAGGCGTTCGCCGGGATCGGTCAGCCAGCCTTCGCCTGCGCCGAACAGGCGGGCGAGTTCGCGGTCGAGTTCGGCGGGCACAGGCATGCGCGGATTATGGCCTGTGCTGGGCGACGGGCCCGTGCGCTCGCTGCGAATCAGCAATCGTCCGCGCGGAAGGCATCGCGCAGCCAGTCGAGCCGCGGCGCCGCGGGATCGCCCTCCGCCTCGATCACGTCGAAGCGGCAGGGCAGGTTAGCCAAGCGCGGGTGCGCGGCGAGAAAGACGTACGCGGCGCGCACGATGCGGCGGCGCTTGTGCACGTCGATCGACGCGGCACCGCCGCCGAAGCGGTTGTTGCGGCGGTAGCGCACTTCGACGAAGACCACGGTAGTGGCGTTGTCCCGTCCGCTGTCGTCGAGCATGACCAGGTCGAGTTCGCCGACGCGGTAGTTGGCGTTCGTGGCGACTCCACGTAGCCCCGCTCGCAGCAGGTATTCACGAGCGGCGGCTTCGATCGCCGTACCCAAGGCGCGACGTCCCGCGACGGCGCCGGGACGATTGAACTCAGGCTTGTCCATAAGCCGCTGGCGCACGCGGATCAGCGGCGCGCCGCATCCGTCAGCGGAACCGCGACGCCGCTGGTGAAGGTCGACCAGACCGGCGTGCGCTGCACATTGCCGAAGCCGTCGATGCGCAGCACGCCGGTGGCGCCGTTGATGGCTTCGGCGGACGTCGCCAGGCGTTCGAGATACGCGGTAATCAGCCACGCGTCATAGCCGAAGGCGAACAGGCGCGCCGCCGGTCCCTTCGCGTTGGGCAGCATCGCCGCAGCGGTCGTAGCCGAGGGCAGGCCATGCACACCGCGCGTGGTCCAGCTCTCGCTGGGGAAGGCGATGCCATCGAGCACGCGGTCTTCTTCGGCTTTGCCGGTGCCCGACAGCAACTGCGAGGTCGCCACACGCGGCTTGCCGGCGAGGCCGGCCAGGGCCAGTCGCGGCATCAGCAGACGCGCTGCGCCGCCCTTCACCGCGAGGAAGATCGCGTCGACGCCGCCTTGCTTCGCCGCGAACGGGGCGAAATCGGCGGTGCCTTCGCCGACGATATCGGTAATCGTGCCGCCGCGTTCGCCGAGGCGTTCGCGCAGCGCGGCGACCGCGCGGTCTTCGGGCCCGACGACCAGGACGCGGCGTGCGCCGCGTTCGATCAGGAATTCGGCGGCGGCGATGCCTTCGTCTTCGGGCGACAGCGAGAAGCTCGCATTGCCGGCCGGCGCCTGCCCGCGGTTGAGCGCGAGCATCGGAACGGGCAGGGAGGCACGATTGAACAGAGCGCCGACTTCATCGCGACCGAGCGGGCCGACGACGAAATCGTTGCCTTCGCCGACCGCGCGGTCGTAGGCGGCGGTGGCGCCCGCGGAGGTGTCGTAGAAGTTCACCTCGGGGCGGCGGCGCGTTTCGCCGTAGTAACCGGCAAGGAAACCGTCGCGCACCGGCGCGGCCACGCCGGCCAGATTGCCGGACAGCGGCAGCAGCACGGCGAGCTTCACCGGCGGGCGATAGCCGTCGCTGTCCGCGGGGGGACGATTGGCCGCATCGAACTTCCACGCGCTGCGATCGAAGGGACGCGGCAGCGGCAGGCCGCGGCGGAGCAGGGCGCGCCCGGCGTAGTTGTAGAGCGGATCGCCGGCCGGCAGCGCCGCGGCTTCGCGCTGCAGCGCGGCGTTGTCGAGCGCGGCCAGCAGCGTATCGATCTGCTTCTCGGTCTGCGCACGCTGCGCGCCGCTTTCGGTCGTGGCCTGTCGCGCCAGCGCTTCGGCCTGGACCATCGCCTCGCTGCGCGGGCCGTGGGCCGCGGGCGCACCGCCCGTGGTCTGCACCGACGCGCACCCGGCCAGCAGGACCAGCATCGAGGCGAGCAGCCAGGCATGCCCCGCTCCCCTGGTGAAGCGCAGGCGGGCGGGCAGGGACGTCGGCTGGCTCATCGGCGCGGGACTCCAAGGGGGGACGGGGTAGGATTCTAACCGTCCCGCTCCGCCTCTCGCGGCGCACGCTTTCACAAACGCCCTCACGATGCAGACCCCCGCTACCCTCCACGTCGTCGCCACGCCGATCGGCAACCTTGGCGATCTCTCTCCCCGCGCACTGGACACGCTGCGCAGCGTCGCGGCCGTGTGCGCGGAAGACACCCGGCACACGCGACAGTTGCTGTCCCATTTCGGCCTGGAGCGCCCGCTGATCGCGCTGCACCAGCACAACGAGGACGCACAGGCCGCGCAGCTGGTGGCACGGCTGCTCGCCGGCGAATCGCTGGCGCTGGTGTCGGATGCAGGCACGCCCCTGGTGAGCGATCCGGGCTTTCGCCTGGTGAGCGCCGCGCGCGCGGCGGGAGTGCGTGTGTCGCCGGTGCCGGGCGCATGCGCGGCGATCGCGGCACTGAGCGTCGCGGGCCTGCCTAGCGATCGTTTCGTATTCGAAGGCTTCCTGCAGGCCAAGGCATCGGCACGTCGCGAACGTCTGACGCGCCTGGCCGGCGAAACGCGCACGCTGCTGTTCTACGAATCCGCGCATCGCATCGAAGACGCACTGGCGGACATGGCCGCGGCATTCGGCCCGCAGCGCCGCGCCGTGATCGGACGCGAACTGACCAAGCTGTTCGAAACCGTACTCGACGGCCCTCTGGTCGATCTGCAGGCACGCGTGGCCGCGGATCCGGACCAGCGCAAGGGCGAGTTCGTCGTCATCGTGGAAGGTGCCGGCGAGGACACGGACGCGAAGATCGCCGAAGGCCAGCGGCTGTACGCGAAACTCAGCGAATACCTGAAGCCCTCGCAGGCGGCGAAGCTCGCAGCGGAACTCAGCGGGGCACCGCGCAAGGCGCTATACGGCGGCGAGTAGGAGCTCGCTGTTCTCTTCTCCCCGCGAGCGGGGAGAAGATGCCCGAAGGGCAGATGAGGGGCGGCGAGCGCAGCGAGCTGCTGTTGCTCTTGCTATGGCTGCCAGTGCAGCTCGCTTCGCTCGCCCCCTCATCCGGCGCTTCGCGCCACCTTCTCCCCGCAGGCGGGGAGAAGGAAAGCGGGGATTGGCAGCGAAGCAGTAGAATGCTCTCGGCGGAGTCGGCCGGGCAGTCGCGTCATTCGCAAGAATGCCGAGGAAAGTCCGGGCTCCACAGGGCACGGTGCCAGGTAACGCCTGGGCGGCGCGAGTCGACGGAAAGTGCAACAGAAAGATACCGCCGAACGGTTCTTCGGAATGCGTGGCAAGGGTGAAATGGTGCGGTAAGAGCGCACCGCGAGCCTGGTAACAGGCCGGCACGGCAAACCCCACCGGGAGCAAGACCAAATAGGGAGGCAATGCCGCGGCCCGCGGTGTCTCCGGGTAGGTTGCTTGAGCGTATCGGTGACGATGCGCCTAGAGGAATGACTGTCCACGACAGAACCCGGCTTATAGGCCGGCTTCGCCCTTTTCGTCGCGCCGCGATGAAAAGGCCGGCCCCGGTTTTCCATTTGCGATGAGGCTGCAAATGGAAAGCCGCGGGTCCCGCTATGTGCTTCCAATCCCCGCGGCTATCGCCGCTCCCCCTCGCTAGGGGGCTTCTCTCCATCCCCCATTCAGTCGCTTGCTGCGACGCAGCATGAGCGCTGCCGCCCGGATGTTAGCGGGACGGACGCCCTCGGATGGGATGCTTCGTCTCAAAAAATGAGACGAAACAAAGCTTAGGAAACAACTGTTGAGAGAAACTCTGAAGTTCGCCGCAAGCTATTGAAACGCAAAGTGAAATTGCCTCCGAAAAAGCGTTGACAAGCCACTGTCCGGTGCTAAGGTGGGCATCAGAGGGAAAACCGGGTTTTTTGTGGTTTTTCCAACGAAGGCGACCCCAAAGCCGCCCGGAAGAGGCGGAAAACGGCAGGCAGGCGAAAAATGTTCCAAGGCGAAACCGCCATCACGATCGACGACAAGGGCCGGCTGGCGGTGCCCACCGCCTACCGTGAGCTCGTCGCGAGCGAATGCGGCAACCGCCTGGTCATCACCTACAACCCCTTCGAATCCGGTTCCCTCTGGCTGTACCCGCTGTCGGTCTGGGAGCGCGTGCGCGACCAGATCAACGCCCTGCCCAAGGCGAAGAAGGTCAATCGCTCGATGCAGCTGAAGCTGGTCGGTGCCGCCGAGTTCGTCGAACTCGACGGCAACGGCCGCATCGGCATTCCCGCCAGCCATCGCGCGGCGGTCGGTATCGAGAAGAAGGCGGTGTTGCTGGGCATGGGCGACAAATTCGAGTTGTGGAGCGAGCAGGCGCACCACGCGCAGATCCGTCAGACGGTGTCCGACGACGATCTGAGCGAGGAGCTGCTCGAACTGCAGCTGTGACGGCGGGTGGCGGCGGACGCGAAGCGGCGTCCGGCCACCTTCCCGTGATGTATCGACAGTGCCTGGAAGCACTGCACATCAAGGCGGAAGGAACATATCTGGACGGCACGTTCGGGCGCGGCGGGCACGCGCGCGGCGTGCTGCAACAACTGGGCCCCGGAGGCCGGCTGCTGGTCATGGACAAGGATCCCGAAGCGATCGCCGTCGCCGAACGCGAGTTCGGCGCGGATGCGCGCGTGGCGATCTTCCGCGGCAGCTTCGCCGAACTCGCACAGTGGGATGCGACGGCCGCGGGGCTCGATGGGGTCCTGTTCGATCTTGGCGTTTCTTCGCCGCAGCTGGATGTGGCCGAACGCGGCTTCAGCTTCGGCAAGGACGGCCCGCTGGACATGCGGATGGATCCCGACTCGGGCGAGAGCGCCGCGCAGTGGCTGGCGACCGCCGCGGAGAAGGACATCGCCGACGTGCTGTGGACCTACGGCGAAGAGCGGCAGAGCCGCCGCATCGCCCGCGCGATCGTCGCCCGCCGTGGCGAACAGCCGCTTACGCGTACCGCGCAGCTGGCCGATCTGATCGCGTCGGTGGTGCCGCGCGGCGAGCAGAAGATCCATCCGGCGACGCGCAGCTTCCAGGGCATCCGCATCTTCATCAATCGCGAGCTGGCCGATCTCGAAGCCGGCCTGGACGCCGCGTACGCGCGCCTGAAGCCCGGCGGCCGCCTTGCGGTGATCAGCTTCCACTCGCTGGAAGACCGCATCGTCAAGCAGTTCATCGCCCGCCGCGCCAAGGCGCCGCCGGCCAATCGCCGCATGCCGATCGAAGTGGCCTTCACGCCGACGCTCAAGGCCATCGGCGACGCGCAGAAGGCGGACGCGGCCGAAACCGCCACCAACCCGCGCGCTCGCAGCGCGGTGTTGCGCGTGGCGGAAAAGCTTCCGGAGGCGGCATGACCTGGCGCCTCCTCCTCACCGTGCTGGTCGTGGCGAACGTCGCCTCCGCGCTCGCGGTGGTGCTGGCGCGCCATGAGCATCGCCAGCTGTTCGTGCAGGCCACGCGCCTGGAAAAAGCGCGTGACGATCTCAATATCGAATTCGGCCGCCTGCAGTTGGAGCAGGCGACCTGGGCCGAGAGCAACCGCATCGATCAGGTGGCGCGCGACCGGCTTGGCATGAAATTTCCCGAAGGCGCCGAAACCGTGGTGATCCGACCATGAGCGCCCGCAACGACCGCAATCGTCAAAACCTCGTCGGCAAGGTCGCCGACGCGCTGCGTGCCCGCATCGCCGCCCAGCCCGCGGCGGGTGCCGGAGCGCGTGCGCGCAATCAGCGCGGTGGCCTGGATCTGCGCAAGCGTCTGCTGATCGTCATCGGCGTGCTCAGCCTGGGCTCGCTGGCCCTGGTGGTGCGCGCCTTCGACGTGCAGGTCGTCAACAACGCCTTCTACCTGCAGCAGGGGCAGGCGCGTTCGCTGCGCGAGATCCCGATCCCGACCTCGCGCGGCATGATCACCGACCGCAACGGCGAGCCGCTCGCGGTGTCGACACCGGTCGAATCGGTGTGGGCCAACCCGAAAGAGTTGCTGGAGAGTCCGCAGCGTATTCCTGAACTCGCCGCGGCACTCGGCGTGCCGCCGGACGTGCTGATGCGCAAGCTGACGCAGCGTTCGAACAAGGAATTCCTCTACCTCAAGCGCCGCATCAGCCCGGAGCAGGCGCGCCGCATCCTTGCCCACAACGTGCCGGGCGTGTTCTCGCAGCGCGAATTCCGCCGCTTCTACCCGCAGGGTGAAGCGATGGCGCACGTGCTGGGCTTCACCAATGTCGACGACCGCGGCCAGGAAGGGCTCGAGCTCTCCTTCGATCACATCCTCAGCGGCAAGCCCGGCTCCAAGCGCGTCATCCGCGACGGCAAGGGCCGCATCGTCGAAAGCGTCGATCTGATCGAGGCCGCGCAGCCCGGTCAGGATCTGACCCTGACCATCGATCGCCGCATCCAGTTCCTCGCCTACCGCGAGCTGCGCAACCAGCTGGCGAAGACCGGCGCGACCAGCGGCTCGGCGGTGATCCTCGACATCGCCACCGGCGAAGTGCTGGCGATGGTGAACCTGCCCAGCTTCAACCCCAACGCGGCCGCGATGGGCACGATGGAGACGCACCGCAACCGCGCGGTGACCGACGTGTTCGAGCCGGGCTCGACAATGAAGCCGATCACGGTCGCCGCGGCGCTCAACGCGAAGATCGTCACGCCGGATACGCGCATCGACCTCAATCCGGGCTGGATGGCGCTGGACCGCAAGTACACCGTGCGCGATCACAACAACTACGGCGTGCAGACGGTCACCGGCATCATCACCAAGAGTTCGAACATCGGCGCGGCCAAGCTCGCCGCGCGCATGAACGACCAATATTTCTACGATTTCGTGCGCCAGTTCGGCTATGGCCAGCGGCCCGGAAGCGGCTTCCCCGGCGAATCGGCCGGCGTGCTCGTTCCGCCGTCGCGCTGGTACGGCACGACCAAGGCGACGATGTCCTACGGCTACGGCATGTCGGCGACGCCGCTGCAGATCGCGATGGTCTACGCGTCGCTGGGCAACGGCGGCAAGCTGATCACACCGACCTTCGTGAAGGGCGAGCGCCACGAGCCCAAGCAGGTGCTCGATCCGCAGATCGCGCACGAAGTCATGAAGATGATGCAGACGGTGACCGAAACCGGCGGCACCGCGACGCAGGCGGCGATCCTGGGCTATCACGTCGCCGGCAAGACCGGCACCGCGCGCAAGTTCAGCGAGACCGGCGGCTACACGCGCCGCTATCTGTCGTACTTCGCCGGCGTGGTGCCGGTGCAGAACCCGCGCTTCTCGATGGTGGTGGTGATCAACGATCCGGATCCGGAGCGCGGCTATTTCGGTGGCCTGGTGTCCGCGCCGGTGTTCCGCAACGTCATGGACGGCGCGCTGCGCCTGATGGACGTGCCGCCCGACGACATCGACACCTGGATCGCGGCGCAGAACAAGGCGCAGCACGCGAACGAGTTGCGCGGCGAAGACGGTCCGGTGCTGCCGGATGCCACTGCCGCGCCCCTGGCCGACGCCACATTGCCTGTCCCGATCGATGGGGGCGCGCAATGAGCCGCAGCATGCTCCTCCACGAATTGCTGCCCGACGTCGCCGGCATCCCCGGCGATCTGCGCATCAGCGGACTGACGATGGACAGCCGCGAGGTGAAGCCGGGCCATGCCTTCGTGGCGATTGCCGGCTTCGGCGCGCATGGCCTGAAGTTCGTCGATCAGGCGCGCGCCTCGGGCGCGAGTGCGATCCTGTTCGAAGCACCGGCGCCGGTGGATCTGCCGGCGCCCGCCGACGCGATCGCGGTGCCGCGCCTGCGCGCACGCCTGGGCGAAATGGCTGATCGGTTCCACGGCCGTGCCACCGAGGCGATGACCGTCGTCGGCGTCACCGGCACCAACGGCAAGACTTCGACCGTGCAGCTGCTCGCACAGGCCTGGCACCTGCGCGGCATCGCCTGCGGCACCGTCGGCACGCTGGGTGCGGGCCTGTATGGGCAGATCAAGCCGACCGGCTTCACCACCCCGCTGGTGCTCAAGCTGCACGATCTGCTGGCGCAACTGCACGACGCCGGCGCGCAGGCCATCGCGATGGAAGTCAGCTCGCACGCGCTCGATCAGGGCCGTGTCGACGGCGTGCATTTCGACGTTGCGGTGTTCACCAATCTCACCCGCGATCATCTGGATTACCACGGCGACATGGACACCTACGGCGCGGCCAAGTCGCGCCTGTTCGGGTGGCCGGGCCTGAAGGCCGCGGCGATCAATCTTGACGACGAGTACGGGCGCCAGTTGCACGCCCGGTTGCCGTCGTCGGTGCCTGCGATCGGCCTGAGCTCGCGCGGTGACGAAGCTGCGACGCTGCGCGCGCAATCGCTGCAGCTGGACAACGCGGGCATCGCCTTCGAGCTGGCGACCGCGCAGGAATCGCACCCGGTGCGGTCGCCCCTGCTTGGCCGCTTCAACGTGGACAATCTGCTGGCGGTCGCCGGTGCGCTGCATGCGCTGGGCGAGCCGCTCGCGCAGATCGCCTCGACCCTGTCGCAGCTGCAGCCGATCCACGGGCGCATGAATCGCCTCGGTGGCCGCGGCCAGCAGCCGCTGGTCGTCGTCGACTACGCCCATACCCCCGACGCGCTGGAACAGGCGCTGAAGTCGCTGCACGATCACCTGTCCGCGCCTGCGCAAGCGGGCTCGCGACTGATCTGCGTGTTCGGCTGCGGCGGCGAGCGCGATCGCGGCAAGCGTCCGCAGATGGCGGCAATCGCGGAGGCGAACGCCAACCGCGTCGTCGTCACCGACGACAATCCGCGCGGCGAGGACGGCGATCAGATCGTGGCCGACATCCTCGCCGGCTTCATCAACGCCGATGCAGTGGTCGTGCAGCGCGACCGCGCCGCCGCGATCGCACGCGCGATCGGCGAGGCTGGCCCGAACGACATCGTGCTCATCGCCGGCAAGGGCCATGAGCCGTACCAGGAAATCAACGGCGTGCAGTACCCGTTCGACGACACCGAAGTCGCCAAGAAGGCGCTGGAGGTGCGACCGTGAAGGCGCTGCGTCTCTCCGACATCGCGCGCATGACCGGCGGCCGCCTGCACGGCGAAGACGTGGTCATCGACGCGCTGGCCACCGACACGCGTGCCCTGCAAGTGGGCGGGCGGACGCTGTTCATCGCGCTCAAGGGCGAACGCTTCGACGGCCACGATCACGTCGGCGCCGCGGCGCGGGCCGGCGTGTCCGCCGCGCTGGTGTCGCGCTTCGTCGACGCGTCGATCGCTTCCGGCTCGCTGCCGCAGGTCGTCGTCGCCGATACCGAGCGCGCGCTGGCCGATTTCGCCGCCGCCGTGCAGCGCGAACGCAACCACACCAAGGTCGTAGGTATCACCGGCAGCAACGGCAAGACCAGCGTGAAGACGCTGGTGCTCGCCATCCTGTCGCGCGCCGGCCGTGCCTACGCCAACCCGGGCAACCGCAACAACGAGATCGGCCTGCCGCTGGCCGTGCTCGATGCGCCCGAGGACGCACAGTTCGCGATCTACGAAATGGGCGCTGGCAAGCCGGGCGACATCGCCTACCTGACCGACGTGGTGCGCCCCGACGTCGCGATCGTGAACAACATCGCGCCGGCGCACCTGGAACGCATGGGCAGCCTGCTCGGCGTCGCCGACACCAAGGGCGCGATCTACGACGCGCTGCCCGAGTACGGCGTCGCCGTCATCAACGCCGACGAAGCCTTCGCGCCGTTCTTCGCCGAACGTTCGCACGGCCATCGCCTGATCCGTTTCGGACTGGAAGCCACCGCCGACGTCACCGCGCGCGACATCGTGCCGACCGACGGCGGTTCGCGCTTCGTGCTGGTGACGCCGCAGGGTGAAGCGGCCGTCGATCTGGCCATGCCGGGCCGCCACAACGTGCGCAACGCGCTGGCAGCGGCGTCGATCGCGCTCGGACTGGGCGTTGCGCTCGACACGATCGCCGAGGGCCTCAACGCCGCCGAGCCGGTGGCGGGACGCCTCATCGCGAACCGCCTGAGCAATGGCGCCGTCGTCATCGACGACAGCTACAACGCCAATCCCGGCTCGCTCGCCGCCGCCATCGAGACGCTCGCCGAATCCAGCCGCGGCGGCGAAGGCTGGCTGGTGCTGGGCGACATGCGCGAACTCGGCGCCGACGCCGCGCAGATGCATGCGGAAATGGGCCGTCGCGCCAAGGCCGCCGGCATCAAGCGTTTGTACACGCTAGGCGAACTCAGCGCGGAGGCCGGCCAGGCCTTCGGCGAGGGCGCCACGGCTTACACCGACCACGACACGTTGATCGCCACGCTGCGCAGTGAGTTGCGCGACGGCGTGCGCGTGCTGGTCAAAGGTTCGCGCGGCAGCGCGATGGACAAGATTGTGAAGGCGCTGGTCGCCTCCACGGCAGGGCAGGGGAACTGACGCATGCTGCTTGAACTCTTCCGTTGGCTCGAACAGCTGCAAAGCCTCTTCGGGTTGTTCGGCTATCTGACCTTCCGCGGCATCCTCGCCGCGCTGACGGCGCTGTTCCTGTCGCTGTGGTGGGGGCCGGCGGTGATCCGCCGTCTCGCCCAGCTCAAGGGCGGCCAGCCGATCCGCAAGGAAGGTCCGCAGTCGCACTTCTCCAAGGCCGGCACGCCGACCATGGGCGGTGCGCTGATCCTGCTGACCATCCTCGCCTCGGTGCTGCTGTGGGGCGATCTGCGCAACCGCTACGTGTGGCTGGTGCTGGCGGTGATGGTGGCCTGCGGCGCGATCGGCTGGTGGGACGACTGGATCAAGATCGTCAAGCGCGATCCCAACGGCATGCGTTCGCGCACCAAGTATTTCCTGCAGTCGATTATTGGCTTGGGCGCGGGCCTGTTCCTGTACTACACCGCGGACGTGCAGTCGGCGACGACGCTGTACATCCCGTTCTTCAAGAACGTGGCGCTGCCGCTGGTGGGCATCGGCGGCGTGGTCTTCTTCATCGCGATCGTCTATCTGTGGATCGTGGGCTTTTCCAACGCGGTGAACCTCACCGATGGCCTCGACGGCCTGGCGATCATGCCGACCGTGCTGGTGGCCTGCGCGCTGGGCGTGTTCGCCTACGCGTCGGGCAACGCGGTGTTCTCCAACTACCTGCAGATCCCGCAGGTCCCCGGCGCGGGCGAGTTGGTGATCATCTGCGCGGCGATCGCCGGTGCTGGCCTGGGCTTCCTGTGGTTCAACACCTATCCGGCGATGGTGTTCATGGGCGACATCGGTGCACTCGCGCTCGGCGCGGTGCTGGGCACCGTCGCGGTGATCGTGCGCCAGGAACTGGTGCTGGTGATCATGGGCGGCATCTTCGTCATCGAGACGCTGTCGGTGATGATCCAGGTCGCCTCGTTCAAGCTCACCGGCAAGCGCGTGTTCCGCATGGCGCCGATCCACCACCACTTCGAGCTGAAGGGCTGGCCGGAGCCGCGTGTGATCGTGCGCTTCTGGATCATCTCCGTGATCCTCGTCCTGATCGGCCTGGCGACGCTGAAGGTCCGTTGATGAACGACTTCGCCACCACCCTCAGCCAGCGCCAGGCGACACGACTGGACGAAATCGGCGGCCGCTACGACCCGTGGCTGCTCGGTATCGCCTGCGTGCTCGCATGCCTGGGTGTGGTGATGGTGGGTTCGGCCTCGATAGCCGTCGCCCGCGATGCCGGTCCGTTCTATTACCTGATCCGCCATGTGATCTTCCTCGGCTTCGGTGTGGGTCTCGCGTACATCGCGATGCGCACCGAGATGAAGACGGTGGAGCAGTACAGCCAGTGGCTGCCGCTGGTATGCCTGTTGCTGCTGGTGATGGTCATCGTGCCGGGCCTGGGCGTGACGGTGAAGGGCGCGCGCCGTTGGTTGAACCTGGGGCTGCTGCGATTCCAGCCGGTCGAGGCGGTCAAGCTGATGCTGATCGTGTGGCTGTCGAGCTTCCTCGCGCGCTTCCGCGACGAGGTCAGCGCGACCTGGCGCGCGATGATCAAGGCGCTGGGTGTCGCCGGTGCGCTGGTCGGCATCCTCTTGGTGATCCACAAGGACTTCGGTTCCTCCGCACTGATCCTGGCCATCACCACGGGCATGCTGGTGCTGGGTGGTGTGAACCTGCCGCGCATGCTGCTGCCGGTGCTGTGCGTACTGCCGCTGCTGGCGGGCATGATCCTGATGGAGCCCTATCGCGTGCAGCGCCTGGTGTCGTACCGCGATCCCTGGGCGGATCCGTTCGGCAGCGGTTACCAGCTCACCAATGCACTGATGGCGGTGGGCCGCGGCGAGTGGTTCGGCGTCGGCCTGGGCGCGTCGGTGCAAAAACTGTCGTATCTGCCCGAGGCACATACCGACTTCATCCTTGCCGTGATCGCCGAGGAACTCGGCTTCGTCGGCGTATTCGCGATCATCGCGCTGTACGCCGCGCTGGCCGGTCGTGCCTTCTGGATCGGGCTGAAGTGTGTGGAGATGCGCCGCCACTTCGCCGGCTACGTGGCCTTCGGCATCGCGCTGTGGATGTCGCTGCAGAGCTTCGTCTCGATCGGCGTGAATCTCGGTCTGCTACCGACCAAGGGCCTGACCTTGCCGCTGATTTCCTCCGGCGGCTCGAGCGTGCTGCTGACCTGCGCGGCGTTGGGCGTGCTGTTGCGCGTGTCGTTCGAGCTCGATCGGGCGCAGCGCCAGGTCGCGCGCCTGCGCGGCGAAGCGGCGATGCCGGCGGCCGCCATGCCTGCGACCACGCAACCACTGCCTGTGGTCACCGCGGAAGCGCGCGGCACCAGCCGCCTGCGCCAGCGCGTGGAGCCGGTGTTGGACAAGACCTACGGGAGGACGGCATGAGCCACGAAGCCGCCACCACCGATTCCGACCTGCATCCGGTGATGATTCTTGCCGGCGGTACGGGCGGTCACATCTTCCCCGGCCTCGCGGTCGCCAAGGCGCTGCGCGCGCGCGACGTCCCGGTGCTGTGGCTGGGCAGCGAAGGCGGCATGGAAACGCGCCTGGTGCCGCAGCACGATATTCCGATCGATACGATCGCGGTGAGCGGTGTGCGCGGCAAGGGCCTGGCCACATTGTTCGCTGCGCCGTTCCGGTTGCTGGGCGCGGTCAATGCCGCGCGGCAGACGTTGCGCGAGCGTCAGCCCCGTGCAGTCGTCAGCTTCGGCGGATTCGCAGCGGGACCGGGCGGCCTCGCCGCGAAGCTCGCAGGCGTGCCACTGATCGTGCATGAGCAGAACCGCGCCGCAGGCATGACCAATCGTGTGCTGGCGCGTTTAGCCCGCCGCGTGCTGACTGGCTTCCCGCAGACGTTCGCCAACGAAGAAGTCGTCGGCAATCCGGTGCGCGCCGAAATCGCCGCGATCGCGCCGCCGGAGCAACGCTTCGCCGGTCGCGAAGGCCCGCTGCGCCTGCTCGTCCTCGGCGGCAGCCAGGGCGCGCGTGCGCTCAATGCGGCCGTGCCGAAGGCAATCGCGGCTTTGTCGCGCCAGCTGCGCTTCGAAGTGCGCCATCAGTGCGGCGAGAAGATGCGCGCCGACGCCGAGCAGGCGTATGCGCAGGCCGGTGTGCAAGCGTCGATCGAGCCCTTCATCGCCGACATGGCGTCGGCTTATGCGTGGGCGGATCTGGTGATCTGCCGCGCCGGCGCGCTGACGCTGGCCGAGCTGTGCGCGGCCGGCGTGGGCAGCGTGCTGGTGCCGTTCCCACAGGCGGTGGACGACCACCAGACCAAGAACGCGCAATTCCTGGTCGACCGCAATGCGGCGCAACTGCTGCCGCAGGGCAGCGACGCCAACGAACTGGCGCAGCGCCTGTCGGCCACGCTGGAAATCCTGGGCGAACGCGAACTGCTGCTGCCGATGGCCAAGGCAGCGCGTTCGCTCGCCAAGCCCGATGCCGCCGAACGCGTCGCCAGCATCGTGCTCGAACAATCGAACAAGGAACATTCATGAGTCCGCAGACCCGCCATCGCATGCAGCACATCGGCGACCTGATCGCCCGTGGCGGTGCCGGCGCGCGCGTGCATTTCGTCGGCATCGGCGGTGTCGGCATGAGCGGCATCGCAGAGGTGCTGTGCACGCTCGGCTATCAAGTGTCGGGTTCGGACATGGCCGACAACGCGGTGACGCGCCGGCTCGCGTCGATCGGCATCAGCGTGATGCGCGGTCACGCCGCGGCCAACGTGCTGGGTGCGGACTGCATCGTGGTGTCCTCGGCGATCAAGCGCGACAACCCGGAACTGATGGAGGCGCGGTCGCAGCGCATTCCGATCGTGCCGCGCGCCGAGATGCTGGCCGAACTGATGCGCTTCAAGCGCGGCATCGCCGTCGCCGGCACCCACGGCAAGACCACGACGACCTCGCTCACCGCCAGCGTGCTGGCCGAAGGCGGCAACGATCCAACCTTCGTGATCGGCGGGCAGTTGCTCGCCGCGGGCGCCAACGCGCGTCTGGGCAAGGGTGACTGGCTGGTGGGCGAAGCCGACGAGAGCGATGGCAGCTTCCTGCGCCTTAGTCCGGAAATCGCCATCGTCACCAACATCGATGCCGATCATCTGGAGAACTACGGCGGCGATTTCGCCAAAGTGAAGCAGGCGTTCGACGAATTCCTGCACCACTTGCCGTTCTACGGCCTGGCCGTGCTGTGCATCGACGATGCGGAAGTCGCCGCGCTCGCCGCCAACACCACGCGCCACGTGATGACCTACGGCTTCGCCGAAAACGCCGACGTGCGCGCGGAAGACGTGGCCCAGCACGGCCCGGCGATGCGCTACACCCTGTGCCTGCCGGACGGCTCGCGCACGCCGGTCGAACTCGCGCTCCCGGGTCGCCACAACGTGCAGAACTCGCTCGCCGCCGCCGCGGTCGGCTGGCAACTGGGCGTCGACAGCGATGCGATCGCGCGCGCGCTGCAGAAGTTCGCCGGCATCGGCCGCCGCTTCAATCTGCTGGCGCAGCTCACCACCGCCAAGGGCGCGACGGTGCAGCTGGTCGACGACTACGGCCACCACCCGAAGGAACTCGAAGCGGTCTTCGCCGCAGCGCGCGGCGGCTGGCCCGATCGCCGCCTCGTCGTCGCCTTCCAGCCGCATCGCTACAGCCGCACGCGCGATCTGTTCGACGAATTCGCTGCGGTGCTGTCGACGGTCGACACGCTGGTGCTCACCGAGGTGTATCCGGCCGGCGAAGCGCCGATCGCCGGCGCCGACGCCAAGTCGCTGGCGCGCGCGATCCGCACGCGCGGACGCGTCGATCCGATCGTCGTCAGCGGTGCGGGCGACCTCGCCACGGTGCTGCCCGACGTGCTCGGCGACGGCGACCTGCTGCTGCTGATGGGCGCGGGCGACATCGGCCATGCCGCGCAGCAGCTCGCGGCGAATGGATTTGGAGAAGCGAAGTGAACGTCCCGGTTGCCAATTTCGCCGTCTTGCGCGTCACCGACCCGGCCGTGTTCGGCCGCGTCGCCGTGCTGATGGGCGGCACCAGCGCCGAACGCGAGGTCTCGCTCGACTCCGGCCGCAACGTGCTGGAAGCGCTGCGTGCGCGCGATGTCGACGCCTTCGCCATCGACGGCATTCCGGCGCTGGTCGAGGCGATCCGCGCGGGCAAGGTCGATCGCGTGTTCAACATCCTCCACGGCAACCGGGGCGGCGGCGAAGACGGCGTGCTGCAAGGCCTGCTCGAAGCGCTCGGCGTGCCGTACACCGGTCCGGGCGTGCTCGGCTCCGCGCTGACGATGGACAAGATCCGCACCAAGCAGGTATGGATTGCTTCCGGCTTGCCGACGCCGCGCTTCGCGCGCATCAGCAAGAGCGACGAGCTGCGCGCGGCGGCGCACGAGCTGGGTTTCCCCGTGTTCGTGAAGCCCTCCAGTGAAGGCTCCAGCGTCGGCGTGTTCCGCGTCCTGCAGGAATCCGATCTCGAACCCGCCATCGCGTTCGCCAAGGACTACGCCGGCGAGCTGCTGATGGAGCAGATGGTGCAGGGCGAGGAATACACCGTCGGCATCCTCGGCGAAACCGCGCTGCCGTCGATCCGCATCGTGCCGGCGGGCGAGTGGTACGACTACCACGCCAAGTACATCGCCGACGACACGCAGTACCTGTGCCCGGGCATGGAAGGTGAGGCGGAGGAAGAGATTCGTAGCGTCGCCCTGGCGGCCTTCAAGGCGGCCGGCTGCACCGGCTGGGGCCGGGTCGACGTGATGCGCGACCGCGTCCGCGGCCTGCAGCTGATCGAAGTGAATACAGCCCCCGGCATGACCAGCCATTCGCTGGTGCCCAAGGCAGCCGGCCACGTCGGAATCGGCTTCGAAGAACTGTGCTGGCGGATTCTCGAACAGACCGTGCAGCAGCCCATCACGGAGGCCGGCACCGAGTGAACGCGCTGCTGCGCATCGTCGGCTGGGTCCTCGCGGTCGCACTGGTCGTGCTGCCGGTCGTTGCCGTGCTCAACGGCTGGGTCGGCGCCAACCATTGGCCGCTCACCCGCATGCAGGCGACCGGCGAATTCCGCCGCGTCGACGGCGCGTTGTTGCGCCAGACCCTGATGCCGTATGCGCGGCGTGGATTCTTCGCCGTCGATCTGGAAGCCGCGCAGGAAGCGGTCGCGAAGCTGCCGTGGGTGGAGACCGCGGAGGTGCGCAAGCGCTGGCCGGACGTGCTGGAAGTGCGCGTGGTCGAACACAAGCCGTTCGCGCGCTGGGGCGCCGATCGCCTGCTGTCCGAGCACGGCCGCCTGTTCCCGTCGAAGGGCATCGCCGTGCCGAACGGACTGCCGCAGTTCGATGGCCCGGAGACGCGCACGCGCGACGTGGTCGAGCTCTACAACCAGTCGCGCGAACTGTTCGCCCGGGTCGGCATCGACGTGCGGCAAGTGGCGCTGGATCCGCGCGGCAGCTGGACGCTGGGGCTCAGCAACGGCGCGGTGGTCGTGGTCGGTCGTACCGAAGCGCGCGCGCGGCTCGATCGCTTCGTGCGCCTGCTGCCGCAGTTGCTCACGCAGAACACGCAGCAATTGGCGCGTGCCGATCTTCGCTACACCAACGGTTTCGCACTGACCTGGAAGGGCGTCGAGACAGGAGCAAAAGGAAATACATGAATCGCAAGGGCGACAAATCGCTGATCGTGGGTCTCGACATCGGCACCTCCAAGGTGGTGGCGCTGGTGGGCGAGTACTCGCCCGGCGCACCGATCGAGGTGATCGGTATCGGCTCGCATGAGTCCCGCGGCCTCAAGCGCGGCGTGGTCGTCGATATCGAATCCACGGTGCAGTCGATCCAGCGCGCGATCGAGGAAGCCGAGCTGATGGCCGGCTGCGAGATCCGCTCGGTCTACGCGTCGATCTCCGGCAGCCACATCCAGTGCCGCAACTCGCAGGGCATCGCGCCGATTCGCGACGGCGAGGTGACCTATGCCGACCTCGACCGCGTGCTGGAAGCCGCCAAGGCCGTCGCCATCCCGGCCGACCAGAAGATCCTGCACGCGATCCCGCGCGACTACGTGCTCGACGATTCGCAGGAAGGCATCCGCAATCCCGTCGGCATGACCGGCGTGCGCCTGGAAGTGCATGCACACCTGGTCGTGTGCGCGCAGTCGGCCGCCGCCAACATCAGCAAGTGCGTGCAGCGCTGCGGTCTGCAGGTGGATGACCTGGTGCTGAGCGTGCTGGCCTCCAGCACCGCGGTGCTGACCAGCGACGAACGCGAGCTGGGGGTCGTGCTGGTGGACATCGGCGCGGGCACCACCGACATCGCGGTGTTCGTGCAGGGCGCGATCGCGCACAGCGCGAGCCTGCCGATCGCCGGCGACAAGGTCACCGAGGACATCGCGCACATGCTGCGCACTCCCACGCCGGAAGCGGAGCAGATCAAGGTCCGCTACGCCTGCGCGCTGGCGCAGATGGCGACCGCGGAAGAATCGATCCAGGTGCCCAGCGTCGGCGACCGCCCGCCGCGGCGCATGCCGCGCGCCTCGCTGGCGCAGGCGGTGCAGGCGCGCTACGAGGAGATCTTCGAAATGATCCAGGCCGAACTGCGCCGCAGCGGCTTCGAGCCGCACGTGCGCGCCGGCATGGTGCTCACCGGCGGCGCCGCGAAGATGGAAGGCGTGGTCGAGCTGGCCGAGGAAATGCTGCAGATGCCGGTGCGCGTGGGCATTCCGCAGCACGTGACCGGCCTGGGCGAAGTCGTGGGCAATCCGGTGCATGCCACCGGCGTCGGTCTGCTGCTGATGGGCAGCCAGATCGAGAACCCGCGCCGGCCGACGATTTCGACCGGACGCGCGGGCAGTCTCTTCAATCGCTTGAAGAGCTGGTACCGAGGCGAATTCTGATTTGCGTACGGCCGCGAAGGCGCGGTCGTGCGATGGCAGGTGGAAGGGCGAGCTGCAATTGCAACTACTTGTATCCCCGATCAATCACAGCAACACATAAGAAGAGGACGAGGACATGGCACATTTCGAATTGATGGAGAAGATGGCCCCCAACGCGGTGATCAAGGTCGTCGGCGTGGGTGGTGGCGGCGGCAACGCGGTCGCGCACATGGTCAGCGGCAGCGTCGACGGCGTGGAGTTCATCACCGCCAACACCGACGCGCAGGCGATCAAGAACTGCGGCGCCAAGCTGCAGTTGCAGTTGGGCAGCAACGTCACCAAGGGTCTGGGCGCGGGCGCGAATCCGGAAGTCGGCCGCCAGGCTGCGCTGGAAGACCGCGAACGCATCATGGACGCGCTGCAGGGCGCCGACATGGTGTTCATCACCGCCGGCATGGGCGGCGGCACCGGCACCGGCGCTGCGCCGGTCGTGGCGCAGCTCGCCAAGGAGATGGGCATCCTGACTGTCGCGGTGGTCACCAAGCCGTTCCCGTTCGAAGGCCGCCGCCGCATGCAGGTCGCGCTCAAGGGCATCGAGGAGCTGAGCCACCACTGCGACTCGCTGATCACGATCCCCAACGAGAAGCTGATCACCGTGCTCGGCCGCAACGCCACGATGATCCAGGCCTTCCGCGCCGCCAACGACGTGCTGCTCGGCGCCGTGCAGGGCATCGCCGATCTGATCGTGCGCCCGGGCCTGATCAACGTCGACTTCGCCGACGTGCGCACCGTCATGTCGGAAATGGGCCTGGCGATGATGGGCACCGGTTCGGCGCGTGGCGACGACCGTGCGCAAGCCGCCGCGGAATCCGCGATCCAGAATCCGCTGCTCGACGACGTCAACCTGTCGGGCGCGAACGGCATCCTGGTCAACATCACCGCCGGCCCGGACTTCACCATGGCCGAGTTCGACGAAGTCGGTCGCACGATCGAGAACTTCGCTTCGGAAGACGCGACCGTGGTCATCGGCACCGTGCTCGACCCGGACATGCAGGACGAGGTGAAGGTCACCGTCGTCGCCACCGGCCTCAACCGTGCGGTGGTTCGCCAGCCGATCCGCAGCGAGCGCGCCAGCTTCGACGAGCTGCCCTCGCGCCGCCCGCAGGTCGAACTGGTCCGCACGCAGGTGCGCCGCGACGGCACCACCGGCCTGCCTATCGATGCAGTGGCAAGCGACGGTTTCCAGGGTGGTCCGCCGTCCTTCGCCGGCAGCCTGCGCGGCGGCAGCCGCGGCGGCGACCCGGCTCCGGCGGCGGCTGACTTCGGCAGCAGCGACAGCTATCTGGATATCCCGGCGTTTCTGCGCCGCCAGGCGGACTGAGGTCCGGCGGGCTTCGGCCCGCCGCTGCTCGAAAAAAGCGTCGGTGGTTTGCCAAGGTCAGCCGCCGGCGCGGCTTCAGCGATATCGGGATCTTGGAGTTGTTCGCGGGCCGGACTCGTCCCCGGCCAATGGACCCTAGGCTCCGGCGCCCGCGCCGGAGGTCTTGCGCCGGTCGGTTCCGCCGACCGGCTTTTTCCGGTACGGGGCCCCCACACGGGGGTATGCCTAAAACGTGACAAACACCGGAAAAGTCGCTTCTTGGGACGCTCTTTTCCGTTAAGGTTCAGCGATCTGCGTGTTAACCTTGCCGCCCCGTTTACAGGCCGCGCCATTCCGGCGGCGCCGTAACGTCGACAAGAAAAGTCCCCGATCCCCCGATCCAAAGGGCTGACACCGACCCGATGCTTCGCCAGCGCACCCTCAAGAATGTGATCCGCGCCACCGGCGTGGGCCTGCACAGTGGTGAGAAGGTTTTCCTCACCCTGCGTCCGGCTCCCGTGGATGCCGGCATCGTATTCCGCCGGATCGATCTCGATCCTGTGGTGGAGGTTCCTGCGCGCGCGGAGCTGGTGACCGAAACCGTGCTGTGCACCGGCCTGAGCTGCGGCATCGGCAAGGTGATGACCGTCGAGCATCTGCTTTCGGCGCTCGCCGGCCTGGGCATCGACAATTGCTACATCGACCTGTCCGCGCCGGAAGTACCGATCATGGACGGCTCGGCCGGTCCGTTCGTCTTCCTGCTGCAGTCGGCGGGCATCAAGGAACAGGAAGCGCCCAAGCGCTTCATCCGCATCAAGCGTCCGGTCGAAGTCCGCGACGGCGACAAGGTCGCCCGCTTCGAGCCGCACGATGGCTTCCGCATCGGCTTCACCGTGGTGTTCGATCACCCGGCGATCCCGACGTCGCAGTCGCGGGCCGAGGTGGAGTTCTCCACGGCGTCCTACGTCAAGGAAGTGAGCCGCGCCCGCACCTTCGGCTTCATGCGCGACCTGGAATACATGCGCGAACGCAACCTCGGCCTGGGCGGCTCGATGGACAATGCGATCGTGCTCGACGAATTCCGCGTCCTCAACGACGACGGCCTGCGCTACGCCGACGAATTCGTCCGCCACAAGATCCTCGACGCCGTCGGCGATCTTTATCTGGCCGGGCATCCGATCATCGGTGCCTACGAGGGCTTCAAGTCCGGTCATGCCCTCAACAACAAGCTCGTTCGCGCCCTCCTGGCCGAACGCTCGGCGTGGGAAGAAGTGACCTTCGTCGACGAGAGCCAGCCGGTCCCGGTCGCCTACGGCTCCCCGCTGACCGTCTGACGGTCGCCGCCCGTGTTCCCCTAGAAGCTTCGAACCGCGCCGGAACGGTGGCGCGGCGCAGCAATTCGACCTCGATTCCGGCGGGCAGGGGCGTTTTGGGCGTTCCCGGGGCGCCGGATCGGCCGCTGCCGGCGCCTAGGGGTATTCCCTCAGCGCGATACAGATCACAGAGCTGAATCCGAGCGATTGTTTTAACGAAACGCTAACGCGATTCTGCCAACTCGCTTCCCGATTCTTAACAAAATCAGGGGATTAGGTCGCTAGCATGCGTCCCGTCCGGAAATTGGCCCGTTCGGCAGTAGAACGCGGAACGTGTCAGCAACCGGTCAAGAGGCGTCATCGGGGTCCGAAGGGTCGGGTTCGCGAAGAGACGCCAAAGCGGCTTGCAGGGCATCGCGGGCCGTCTTCGACATCGGTCGGGCACGGATCGCCGGGGGAGGCGAGGTCGCGCCGGCCGACGGACTCAAGGTGGTTTTGACCACGAGTTCGGTCGCTTCAAGTCCGATGGATTGGGCTGCGTTGAGAAGTTCAGGGGCTGCGAGCCGCAACTTGGCCCGCCAAACCGGACCATCGACGACGAAAACGAGCCTGCCGCGCTCGAAGTTGGCCAGCCGCGCATGCGGCACCAGCGTCGGTGGCAGGAGGGGACGCAACTGACGGTCCAGCCCGTCGAGCCAGATGGCTCTGCGGATCGGGTCGCCAGCTGGTTCGGCAAGCAGCGCATCGAGCGCGGCCTGCGGACCGGAAGGGCGACGCGGTACGGAAGGCTTGGACACGTCAAGAACCGACTTCGGACGAATGACCCATCCACTCATCGTAAACAAATTCCGCAAGAAGCCCCTCGCGCGCTTCGTCGACTCGATCAGCGGGCTCGGCAGCCGCCGGCCGGTGCTGGTTATCGCTGCGCTGCTGGGCGTGGGCTTCGTCGCCGGTGGTGCCGCCGGCTTCGCGGGCACTGCGGGCCTGCGCATGCAGTTGGGCGATCAGGCAGCCCAGCTCGCCTCCACGCGCCGCGAGTCGCAGCGCGAGGTCAATGCCCTGGCCGCGCGCCTGGGCGAACTGCAGGCCGAAGCCAACCGCCTCAATGCGCTCGGCGAGCGACTGACCCGTATCGGTCAGCTGCAGGACGGCGAATTCAATTTCGAAAAGCCGGTCGGCGTCGGTGGTACCGGCCCGGTCCGCGACATTTCCACGCCGGAGCTGCGCGAAGGCCTGGACACACTCAACCGGCAGTTCGCTTACAGCGGTGAGCAGCTGTCGGTATTGGAATCGATGTTGTTCAACCGCCAGCTCGACATGAACTCCGTGCCGTCGCGCGAACCCATCGCCGACAGCTACATCACCTCCGGCTTCGGTCGTCGCGTCGATCCGATCGTGGGCGGTAGCCAGTTCCACAAGGGCATCGACTTCGAAGCCGACATTGGCGACCCGGTCCTGGCCGTGGCCGACGGCGTGGTCAGCTATTCGGGCGTGCGCTCGGGCTACGGCAACGTGATCGAGATCGACCACGGCAACGGCTACGTGACCCGCTACGCCCACAACTCGCGCCTGGAACGCCACGTCGGCGAGCTGGTCCGCGCGGGCCAGGAAGTCGCGAAGGCCGGCTCCACCGGCCGCTCCACCGGCGCCCACGTCCACCTCGAAGTGTGGAAGAACGGCCAGGTCGTGAACCCGCGCAACTTCCTCAGCCAGCATTCGCCGCTGGTCAACGGCTAGTTCTTGGGCTGAGTTGGTTTTGAAGGACGGCGCGATCCCAGGATCGCGCCGTTTTTCTTTGTAGGCAGCGGGGAGGGTGGCCCCGTTCAAATTGGTGACGGCCGTACCCTTGCAAGCGTACGGGGTCGCCACCAGCTACAATCGACGTGCCAGAAAGGGCGCCCGGCGCCCTTTTTCCTTTTGCGGGAACGAACGGCGCTCCGCCGTATCGAAACCCTATTCCATTTTTTCGGCCCAACCATGCTCAACAGCCTGCTTACCCGCGTCTTCGGCAGTCGTAACGAACGCCTGCTCCGTCAGCTGCAACGCTCGGTCAACAAGATCAACGCCCTCGAAGCGGAGATGCAGAAGCTGTCCGACGCCGAGTTGCAGGCCAAGACGCCGGAATTCCAGCAGCGTATCCGCGACGGCGAATCGGTCGACAAGATCCTGCCGGAAGCCTTCGCGGTCTGCCGCGAAGCCGCCAAGCGCGTGCTCGGCATGCGCCACTACGACGTCCAGCTGATCGGCGGCATGGTCCTGCACCTGGGCAAGATCGCCGAGATGCGTACCGGCGAAGGCAAGACCCTGGTCGCGACGCTGCCGACCTACCTCAATGCGCTGGAAGGCAAGGGCGTCCACGTCGTCACCGTCAACGACTACCTGGCCCGCCGCGACTCGGCCTGGATGGGGCGGGTGTACAACTGGCTCGGCCTGAGCGTCGGCGTCGTCTACCCCGGCATGCCGCACCAGGACAAGCACGCCGCCTACGCCGCCGACATCACCTACGGCACCAATAACGAATTCGGCTTCGACTACCTGCGCGACAACATGGCGCTGTCGAAGGACGATCGCTTCCAGCGCGGCCTGCATTACGCGATCGTCGACGAAGTCGACTCGATCCTGATCGACGAGGCGCGCACGCCGCTGATCATCTCCGGGCCGGCCGATGAGTCGCCGGAGCTGTACATCAAGGTCAACCGCATCGTCCCGCGCCTGAGCCGCCAGGAGAACGAAGAAGCCGAAGGCGACTACTGGGTCGACGAGAAGGGCAAGCAGGTGCACCTGTCCGAAGCCGGCCAGGAACATGCCGAAGAGCTGTTGCGCCAGGCCGGCATCCTGCAGGGCGAAGAAGACAGCCTGTACTCCGCGCAGAACCTCAGCGTCGTCCATCACCTCAACGCCGCGCTGCGCGCCCACGCGATCTATCAGCGCGACGTGGACTACATCGTGCGCGACGGCGAAGTGATCATCGTCGACGAATTCACCGGCCGTACCCTGGCCGGCCGCCGCTGGTCCGACGGCCTGCACCAGGCGGTCGAAGCGAAGGAAGGCGTGCCGGTGCAGCGCGAGAACCAGACCCTCGCGTCGATCACCTTCCAGAACCTGTTCCGCATGTACAAGAAGCTGTCCGGCATGACCGGTACGGCGGATACGGAAGCCTACGAATTCCAGAGCATCTATGGCCTGGAAGTGATCGTGATCCCGACCCATCGCCCGATGGTCCGCAAGGATCATTCGGACGCGGTCTTCCTCAACCGCAACGGCAAGTACCGTGCGGTGATCAATGAGATCCGCGAAGCCAACAAGCGCCAGCAGCCGGTGCTGGTCGGCACGACCTCGATCGAAGTGTCGGAGATGCTGAGCGAGCAGCTGCAGGCTGCCGGCATCCCGCACGAAGTGCTCAACGCCAAGCAGCACGAGCGCGAGGCGCACATCGTCGCCCAGGCCGGACGTCCGGGCGCGGTCACCATCGCCACCAACATGGCCGGCCGCGGTACCGACATCGTGCTGGGCGGTTCGCTGGAGGCGGAGATCGCGGCGCACGAAGCCGACAACGGCGGCGAGATCGACGAAGTCACCAAGCAGCGCTTGAAGTCCGAATGGCAGACGCGCCACGAAGCGGTGAAGACCGCCGGCGGCCTGCACATCGTCGGCACCGAACGCCACGAATCGCGCCGCATCGACAACCAGCTGCGCGGCCGCTCCGGCCGTCAGGGCGACCCGGGGTCCTCGCGTTTCTACCTGTCGCTCGAAGACAACCTGATGCGCATCTTCGCCGCCGACTGGGTGCAGAAGGCGATGGCGCGCATGGGCCTGAAGGAAGACGACGTCATCGAGAGCGGCCTGGTCACCAAACAGATCGCCGGCGCGCAGCGCAAGGTCGAGGCCCATAACTTCGACATCCGCAAGAACCTGCTCGACTTCGACGACGTCAACAACGACCAGCGCAAGGTCATCTACGGCCAGCGCGACGAACTGCTCGAAGCCGAGAGCGTGCAGGAAAATATCGAAGGCATCCGCGAAGACGTGGTCGGCGAGATCGTCGCCCGCTTCGTGCCGCCTGAGTCCATCGACGAGCAGTGGGATCTGGCGGGCCTGCAGGCGTCGATCGACCAGGAATTCGGCCTGGCGCTTCCGCTGCTGGAAGAAGTGGGCGCAGCGAAGGAAATGGATGCCGAAACCATCGCGCGCCGCGTGCAGGAGGCCGTTGCCAAGCACTTCGCCGACCGCGAGCAGCAGCTGGGTCCGGAGACCATGCGCCTGCTCGAGAAGCACATCATGCTCAATGTGCTCGACCAGAACTGGAAGGAGCATCTGGCGCGCATGGACTACCTGCGCCAAGGCATCCACCTGCGCGGTTATGCGCAGAAGCAGCCCAAGCAGGAATACAAGAAGGAAGCCTTCGAGCTGTTCAGCGACATGCTGGAGAAGGTGAAGCGCGAAGTGGTCACCTTGCTGGCCCGCGTGCGCATCCGCAGCGAGGAAGAGATCGCGGCGATGGAAGCGCAGGAGCGCGCCGTCGCCGAGGCGCAGGCGCGGCAGATGCAGTTCCAGCATCCGGACATGGGCGGTTTCGGCGCCGACGAGGAAGCCGCGCAGGCGCAGGCCGCCGAGGCCAACGCCGCGTTCGCCAACATCGGCCGCAACGATCCGTGCCCGTGCGGCAGCGGCAAGAAGTACAAGCACTGCCACGGCCAGCTGGCCTAAGGCCGGGCTCCCTTTGGTTTCCTTCTCCCCGCCTGCGGGGAGAAGGTGCCCCGGCACAACCCGCATCGAATGCATCACCCCGCATGATCGAAGTCGTCGCCGGCGTGATCCGCGACCACCGCGGCCGCATCCTGCTGGCCCGCCGCACCGAGGGCCGCGATCTGGCTGGCCTGTGGGAATTCCCGGGCGGTAAACACGAGCCGGGCGAGACGGCAGAAGCCGCACTGACGCGTGAGCTTCTGGAAGAACTCGGCATCGCCGTCGAGGTCGGCGCTCCGCTTATCCGCGTGCCCCAGGCCTACGCACACAAGCGCCTGGGCCTGGACGTCTACGAAATCCGCGCATGGCAGGGCCAGGTCCGTGGCCTCGAAGGGCAGGCGCTGGCCTGGGTGCCGCCGCACAAGCTGGCCGACTACGCGATGCCGCCCGCGGATATTCCGGTAGTGGCGGCGCTGACCCAGCCCGATCGCTATCTGGTGACGCCCGCTCCCGAAAGCGACGATGCCGCGTGGCTGGCGTCGCTCGATAGCGCGCTGGCGGCGGGCGCAAGGCGCATTCAATTGCGTGCACCGGCTTGCGAACCGCAACGATGGCACTCGCTCGTCGCACTAGCCGTTTCGCGCTGTCGCGCGGCCGAGGTCGAGGTTCTGGTCAATGCCGACATCGATCTCGCGCAGCAGTTCGGGATCGGCGTACATCTGCGCGCCGCGCAGCTGTCCGATCTGCGCGAGCGGCCCTTGCCGGCGGGCGCTCCGGTAGCCGCGTCGTGCCACACGTTGGAAGAACTTCGCGCGGCACAGGCGCTCGGTTGCGACTTCGCGATCGTCGGCTCGATTCGGGAGACTGAGTCGCATCCTGGCGCGCAGCCCATGGGATGGCATGGATTCGCCGCGTTGCGTGAGGCCGTCTCGTTGCCGCTTTACGCTATCGGCGGCCTGACGCCGGACGATATCGGCGAAGCGCGCCGCCATGGCGCGCAGGGCATCGCGGCAATACGAAGTTTGTGGCCGGCCGCGTAGTCGCGGCGCCTCAGGCGATCGTCTGCGAGGCCAAGGTTCGGTAGAGCCGATCCAGCGCGGCGATCTGCTCGTCGAGAGCGCCGAGCTCGCCGTCATTGACGATCACGTCGTCCGCGATCGCCAGCCGCTGCGCCCGCGATGCCTGCGCCGTGATCATGCGATCGGCCAAGGCGGCATCGATACCGTCGCGCCGGATCAAGCGCGCGCGCTGCACGTCCGGTGCGGCATCCACGACCAGGATGCGCTGCAGCCAGGGATACGCGTTGCGCCCACCACCTTCGGCGAGCAGGGGAATGGCCGCAATCGCATAGGCACTGCTCGCGGCTTCGCATTCGCGCCTCAGCTCTACGCGCACCAAGGGGTGGATGATCGATTCCAGTTGTCGGCGCGCGGACTCGTCGCCGAACACGTGTTCGCGCATCGCCCGCCTGTCGAGACCGCCGTCGGCGCCCAGCATCGATTCGCCGAAGAGCGCGACCACGGCCGCCAGTCCCGCCGAACCCGGGGCGACCGCCGTGCGTGCCGCGAGATCGGCGTCGGCGACCGCGATCCCCAGCGCTTCGAAGCGTCGCGTCACTTCGCTCTTGCCGGAGGCGACGCCCCCGGTGATGGCGATGATGTAGTGGCTCATGGGCGGGATAGTGCCTTACGCGCAGAGAGGACGCGCCCGGCGGATCAGCCGTGGCTCAGGCCCGAAATCCGCAGATAGGCATCGATCAGCTTCTGCCCCCAGAAGAACACGATCCAGCCGGCGATGGCGAGATAGGGGCCGAACGGAATCGGCACCGAGCGGTCGCGCCCCTTCGCCGCCAGCCAGATCGAGCCGATGATCGCGCCGACCAGCGAGGAAATCAGGATCGTCGGCACGATGCCCTTGAGCCCGGTCCAGGCCCCGATCGCCGCCAGCAGCTTGAAGTCGCCGTGGCCCATGCCTTCCTTGCCGGTGAGCTGCTTGAAGATCCACCACACCGACCAGAGGCTGGCGTAACCCGCCACCGCGCCCAGCAGGGCCGGTTTCACCGGCATATAGAGGTTGTCGGAGGCGGCGATGAGGCCTAGCCACATCAACGGCAAGGTCAAGCTGTCCGGCAGCAATTGCGTGCGCAGATCGATGCCGGACATCGAGACCAAAAAACCGGTGAAGACGATCGCACCGAACCCCTGCCAGCCGAACCCGAATCGCCACACCGCCGCCAGGAACAGCAGCATGGTCAGCAATTCGACCGCCGGATACTGGATGGAGATCGGCGCCTTGCAGTTGCGGCACTTGCCGCGCAGCGCCAGCCAGCTGAAGACCGGGATGTTTTCGTACCAGCTCAGCTGGTGCTTGCAGTGCGGACAGTGCGAGCGCTCCACGACGATGCCAGGCGGCGGCGGATCGTAGACATCCGGCTGTTCCAGCACGTCGCGCGCATCGCGCTTCCATTCCCACTCCAGCCGCTTGGGCAGGCGCAGGATCACCACGTTCAAAAAGCTGCCCACCAGCAGCCCGAAGCCCGCCACCAGCGGATAGCCGATGGCGGGGTTCTGGTCGAGGAATGCCATGCGTTCGTGAGCCTTAGATCAGATCGCGGCGGCGAGCTTGAAGATCGGCAGATACATGCCGATGACCATGCCGCCGACGACCACGCCGAGGAAGATCATGATCAGCGGCTCGAGCAGGCTGGCCAGCGCGTCGACGGCATTGTTGACTTCCTGCTCGTAGAACTCGGCCACCTTGAACAGCATGGTGTCGAGCGCACCGGCTTCTTCGCCGATCGCCACCATCTGGATGACCATGTGCGGGAACAGGTTGGTCTGCTTCATCGCCATGTTCATCTGGTAGCCGACGGAAACGTCGTCGCGGATTCGAAGCACGGCCTGCTCGTAAAGGGTGTTGCCGGTCGCGCCGGCAACGCTCTCGAGCGCCTCCACCAACGGCACACCGGCCTTGAAGGTCACGGCCGTCGTACGCGCGAACCGCGCGATGGCGGAGTTGTGCATGATCTGCCCGACCACAGGCACCTTCAGGATCATGCGATCGAGGAAGTGCGCGAACGCAATGGATCGCTTCTTCAACATCATGAAGCCGACTCCGGACCCCACCGCGACAAGCAGCAGAAGCCACCACCACGCCAGCATGAAATCGCTCATGGCGACGATCATCTTGGTGAAGGCGGGCAGGTCTGCGCCGAAGCTCTGGAACACTTGCTGGAACTGCGGCACGACGAAGATCAGCAGGATCGAGCTGACCAGGATGGCGACGGCGACGACGATCGCGGGGTAGAAGAGCGCCTTCTTGATCTTGCCCTTCAGCGACTCGATGTTTTCCTTGTAGCTGGCGATCGTATCCAGCACCGTTTCGAGCACACCGGCGGTCTCGCCCGCCCGGACCAGGTTGCGGAACAGCTCGTCGAATTGAATCGGATGCTTGCCGAGCGCTTCGGAAAAGGCCGAGCCGCTTTCGATGTCGGCCCGGAGCGAATTGATCAGGTCCTTCATCTTCGGGTTCTTGTGACCACCACCCATGATCTCCAGCGCCTGGACGATCGGCACGCCCGATTTCATCATCGTCGCGATCTGGCGGGCGAAGATGGCGATGTCGTGCGGGGTGATGCGCTTGCCGGCGCCGCCGAACATGGGCTTGGGCTTCACCTTGACGACCTGTGGCGTGATGCCCTGGCGGCGAAGCTCTGCGCGAACGACGTTGGCGCTCTTGGCGGACTGTTCGCCCTTCATCTTGACGCCGCGCTTGTCGGTGCCTTCCCAGATGAATAGCGGCGTCGCTTCAGTGCGACGGGCGGGAGCGGCTGGCTTGGCTGCGGTGCGGGTAGCGGACATGGTTTAGTCCTTGGTGACGCGGTTGATTTCGGAAAGGCTGGTGGTGCCGCTTTTGACTTTCAGCAGCGCGGATGCTCGCAGATCGCGAATGCCTGCGCGTTGGGCGGCCTCGGCAATCTGGATCGCGCCTCCGCCTTCCAGAACGATGCGCTGGATTTCGTCGGACATCGGCATGACCTGATAGATGCCGGTACGGCCCTTGTAGCCCTCGGTGCAATCGGGACAGCCGACTGCCTCGTAGATCTTCATTCCACCCGTGATTTCCTCGTGGGTGAAGCCCTCGGCGAGGAGGGCATGTTCCGGCAGGCTCGCTTCGCGCTTGCAATCGTGCAGGCGTCGCGCCAGGCGTTGCGCGATCACCAAAGTCACCGATGAAGTAATGTTGAACGGCGCCACGCCCATGTTCATCAGGCGGGCGATGGTCTGCGGCGCATCGTTGGTGTGCAGCGTCGAGAGCACCATGTGGCCGGTTTGCGCCGCCTTGATGCCGATCTCGGCGGTTTCCAGGTCGCGGATTTCGCCCACCATGATCACGTCCGGGTCCTGGCGCAGGAAGCTGCGCAGCGCGGCCGCAAACGTCATGCCGCGCTTCACGTTCATCTGCACCTGATTGATGCCCGGCACGCGGATTTCGACCGGATCCTCGACGGTGGAAATGTTGCGATGCTCGTCGTTGAGGATGTTCAGCGCCGTGTAGAGCGACACCGTCTTACCGGAACCGGTCGGACCGGTCACCAGCACCATTCCGTAAGGCTTCATGATCGCGGCCTGGAACAAGGCCTTCTGGTCGTCCTCATAGCCCAGCTTGTCGATACCCAGCTTGGCGGCGCTGGCATCGAGGATACGCAGCACGATCTTCTCGCCGAACAATGTCGGCAACGTGCTTACGCGGAAGTCGATCTGCTTGGTCTTGCTCAGATTGAGCTTGATGCGCCCGTCCTGCGGGACCCGCTTTTCCGCAATGTCGAGCTGTGCCATGACCTTCAGGCGCGCGGCGATGCGAGCCTGCAGCTTCACTGGCACCTTGGCTATCTGCTTGAGCAGGCCGTCGATGCGCAGGCGCACACGGTATTCGGTTTCATAGGGCTCGAAGTGAATATCCGATGCCCCGCGACGGATCGCATCCACCAAGACCTTGTTGACGAACTTGACCACCGGGGTGTCGTCGCCCTTGGCGTCCACGCCCGAGTCGCCGCCCAGGTCGTCCTCGCCGCCGCTGGTCTCCAGCTTGTCGAACTCTTCGCCGTCCTCCATCCCTTCGTTGAGGGCATCGGCGGCGGCGAGCCACTGCTCGATGATCCGGTGGATCTTGTCCTCGTCGACCAGGACCGCCTCGACCGCCAAGTTGCTCTGGAACTTGATTTCATCCAGCGCGGCGGAGTTGGTGGGGTCGGCGATGCCGATGAACAGGCGGTTTCCGCGCTTGAACAGCGGCAGGATGTTGTGCTTCCGGACCAGTTCCTCGTTGACCAGCTTGATCGCGCTTTGATTCGGATCCAGCGTCGAAGCATCGAACAAGGGAATGCCGAATTCGATGGAGTTCGCCGCGGCCAGCTGCGGCGCGGTCACCAGCCGCTTTTCCATCAGGTAACTGGTAAGGGGCTTTCGCGCCTGGGTGGCTTCGGCCATGGCGTCGCGAGCCGCCTGCTCCTCGAGCGAGCCGTCCATGACGAGCCGGCGAGCGATACCCGTAATACCCACCAGATTGGCTGTGGCGATAGTGTTCATGCTGGCCCCTGGCTGGTGCTCCCCGTACTCGACTTTACCCCATTCTGAGACCCTCACGCATTGCGCCAGGCCCCGCTTTTTCGCAATCTAGGCCCCTGATTGTCAGGGGGAACTAGATGCGCATCACAGTAGTGCTTCCCGCGAAAAACGAAGAAGCGGGCTTGGGGCGGACGCTTCCGAAGCTGCGGGCCGAATTCCCCGACGCGGAAGTCATCGTAGTGGACGACGGTTCGACCGACGGCACTGCCGAGCTGGCCGCCGCTCATGGTGCGCGGGTCCTGTCTTCGCCTTATTCCATGGGCAACGGTGCCGCCATCAAGCGGGGCGCCCGGCAGGCGTCCGGGGACGTCATCGTATTCATGGACGCCGATGGGCAGCACGATCCGGCCCTGATTCCCCGCCTTCTCGACAAGCTCGCCGAAGGGTTCGACATGGTGGTCGGGGCCCGCGATGCCAGCGGCCAGGCCAACGCGGGCCGGGGGGCCGCCAACGCGTTCTACAACCGCCTCGCGAGCTGGATGACCGGGCACCGCATCGAGGACCTGACGTCCGGATTCCGCGCCGTGCGTGCGGACAAGTTCCGCGAGTTCCTGCACCTGCTGCCTAACGGATTCAGCTATCCCACGACCAGCACGATGGCCTTCTTCCGCAGCGCTTATCCGGTCGCCTATGTGCCGGTGCCGGTGGCTGCGCGGGTGGGGCGCAGTCACATCCGGCCGCTGCGGGACGGGGTGCGGTTTTTGTTGATCATTTTCCGCATCGCCACGCTGTATTCGCCGTTGAAGCTGTTTGCGCCGGTCGGGCTGACTTTCTTCGTGCTCGGACTGAGCAACTACGCCTGGACCTACAGCCAGTATGGGCGCTTCACCAACATGAGCCTGCTGCTGTTCAGTGCGTCGGTGATCATCTTCCTGATTGGCCTGGTTTCCGAGCAGATCACCGGCCTGACCTACCTGTCTGCACGGTCGAGCGACCGCAGGGAATGAGTTCCGCGACCGAGCGGCCAAGATTGCTGGTGCTAGCCTCGACCTATCCGCGCTGGTCGGGCGACCCCGAACCCGGATTCGTGCATGAACTCGCGCGTCGGCTGGTTGGCCGCTTCGATGTCACCGTGATCTGCCCCCATGCCCAGGGAGCCGCCGTCAAGGAAGTCCTGGATGGCGTCGAGGTCGTGCGTTATCGGTATGCACCCGAGCGTTACGAGACCTTGGTCAACGACGGAGGCATCGTCACCAACCTGCGGCGCGCCGCATGGAAGTGGGCACTGGTGCCCGCGTTCGTGCTGAGCATGGCCTGGGCCGTGCTGCGTACGCTTCGTCGCCGTCGTCCGCAGGTGATCCACGCGCATTGGCTGCTGCCGCAGGGACTGATCGCCGCCGCGATGCGCCTGCTCTACCGGGCGGCGCCGCCCTTGGTCGTTACCTCGCATGGTGCCGATCTTTTCGCCTTGAAGGCCGCGCCGCTGCAAGCGCTCAAGCGCTGGGTCGCACGTCGCGCCAGCGCGCTGACCGTAGTGAGCTCGGCCATGCGCGACGAGCTTGCACGCATCGGCGTCGACACCGCCAAGGTCTCGGTGCAGCCCATGGGCGTGGATTTGCAGGGACGTTTCACGCCCGATCCTTCGATAACGCGCTCGCGGCACGAACTGCTTTTCGTTGGAAGGATTGTGGAGAAGAAGGGATTGCGTCATCTGATCGACGCGATGCCTGAGGTGCTTTCCGTGCATCCCGATGCCTATCTGACCGTGGCCGGATTCGGGCCGGAAGAAGCGGAGTGCCGCCGCCAAGCGGCAAACTTGAAACTCGAAGACCGAGTGAAGTTCATCGGTCCGGTCGCGCAAACGGAGTTGCCCGCGCTATACCGACGCGCCGCCGTGTTCGTGGCCCCCTTCGTCGTTGCAAAGTCGGGCGATCAGGAAGGCCTTGGACTCGTGTCGGTCGAGGCGGCGGGGTGCGAGTGTCCGATCGTGACGAGCGATCTGCCGGCCGTGCGCCAGGCCTTTCCCGATCCGATGCTGGTGAAGCTGGTGCCGCCGGGTGAGGTGAAAGCTTTGGCGAAAGCGATCATCGAGCAAATGCACGACGCCGGTACTGCAACCGAGCGTGCGGCGATGCTGCGCAATGATGTCGCCCACCGCTTCGATTGGTCCATCGTTGCGGACGGCTACGCTCAAACGTTAGGCCGAGCCCGCAGCACGGTTCCGTAAAGAAACGATAGCGCGCTGGCCACACGGACAATCGGCTTGCCAGCGCCATACGGGAACCACTTCCGACGCAGCAGGGGATCCACAATTTTGCCTGCTCGCAAGGCGACGGGGCCGAGGACAAGGCCGACCGGTCGGAGCCAGGGATGCTGCTCCGCGTCGATCCCTGCGTAGCCGAGGGCCTGGTAAGACGCCGGATGGCGTGCCGAGAACAACGGCGCCGTGATGCAACCTGCCTCCATCATCTTGCGGCTGACTTCACTCAGGCTGATCTCGTCCAGGTGCCGTACGACGGCTTCACGTGTCCACACGACTTTGCCGATGGCGCTGAGCCGCAGCAGTAGGTCGCGATCTTCGAAGCCATAGCGGCGGAACGCTTCATCGAACCCGCCCACCTCAGCGAACGCCGCTTTGTGGACGGCGAAGTTTTGCGAGCTTCCTGATCCGGGCAGGCCGAGTGCGTGCTGCCGTTCCCGCCTGGCCGAAGCTTCCTGCTGATAGCGATGCCAGAAGCCTTCCCCGGTTCCGGTGACGTGGCCGGTGCTAGCCACCCCACCGGACGCCAGGCTGGTCAGGTGATTGAGCAGGAAATCGTTCCGCGTGGGCTCGCAGTCGCAGTCCATGAAGACGATGACCGATCCCGTCGCTGCCGCCGCTCCTGCATTGCGCGCGGCGGAGCGGCCGCGATTTTCCGGAAAGCGGACGAGGCGCAAACTGGATTCGCCGGCCAGCAGTTCCGCCGACCCGTCATTGGAGCCATCGTCGACGACGATGACCTCCAGCTCGGTGCCCGCAGGCAGCGCTTGCCGCGCCATCGACCGTGACGTCGATAGCGCCCGCGCTCCGTCGCGGTACATGGGAATCACCACGCTGATCCGCGAAGGCGCGCTCACGAAATGCCCTCCCGTACATCCGATCGGCGCAGTTGTCCGAACAACTCGACGTAGCGCTCTGCCGTTACCGCGATATCGAACTCGTGCTTAACCTTGTCCCGGCAACGCTGACCCATTTCCGTCAGCTGTTTCGCGGGCGCTGCGATAGCCTGGGAAATCGCTGTCGCCAGCGCGGCGGCGTCGTTCGTCGGCACGACCCAGCCCATCTGTGAATCGATATGGCGATCCAAGCCTCCGCAACGGGTCAAGACCATCGGCAGCGCACGTTCCATGGCTTCGAGTCCCGCGTTGGACATGCCTTCGTAGCGAGAGGGCAGCACGAACACATCTGCGCTCTCCAGCCGCTGGCGTACTGCGGCTTGATCCTCCTCGCCAGCCCAAAGGATGTACGAGGCCACGCCATGCCGGTGCGAGAGCGCTTGTAGGGTCTCGCGTTCGGGACCGTCGCCGACGATCGTGAATTGCCCAGGCGACAACTGCTCGCGAATGCGCGAAAGCGCATCGATCAGGATGTCATAGCCCTTTTGTGTCGACAGGCGGCCCACTGAAAGGAAGCGCACCGATGCGGCAGGACGACGGTCGGGTTCGGGTCGCATCGCGATGCCATTGGGTATATGGCTGAAGTTACGGCCATTGAAACCCGCTTCGCGCAGTTCGTCGGCCATTTCGGGCGCGATCAGGTTGATCGCATCGCACTGCGCATCGAGGAGCCGAAGAATCCGCTGGGAGAACGGCGTGCCCTGCAGGAAGGCGATGTCGCCGGCGCCACGGGCATTCGCGGGCGTCGCCACGAGCGGCGCGCGAAGTACGCCACTTCGCTTGAGCAGCGCGGCCGTGGCGGCTGCCTCGCCCAGGAAGCGCGTGTAGACCACGTCCGCCCAATGGCGGAGCGTGATGAGCTGCCAGGCCAGCGAAAACGCGTAGGTCACAGCGCGTCCCAGGCGCCCGAATCCTTGCGCGGTGCGGATGCGCCGCACTTCCATGCGATGCCGACCGATGGCGACTGGACCCTTGCCCATCCGCCTCCCGAGGCAGATGACTTCGTGACCTTGATCCAGCCACGCTTCGATCAGGCGAGAGGCCTGCATTTCGGCGCCGCCGGTGACGAAGTGTGGAAGATCGGAAACAACGATGATCCGCATGCGTGGCGCCCGCATGTCACGCCGATGCCGAGAAGCGACGCCGCCAGTCGGCAAGCATCAGAACATTCCATAGCGCCTGACCGGCATCCATGCGCTGTTTGCCGTGAGCGTCCCACAGGGCACGCACGTTGTTGCTGTTCAACATGGGGAGATCGCGCAATGCGCTCTCGGACAGTAATGATTCGGCCCAGTCCCGCAGCGGGCCACGTAGCCAGATGGAAATAGGCGGAGAGAAACCCTGCTTTGGACGATTCAGAAGCGACGCTGGCACATGACGGTCCAGAACCTGGCGCAAAAGCAGCTTGCCGTGATGCTGAGTGGCGCGCAGGGAGGACGGCAGCCGCCAGGAAAATTCCACGACGCGATGATCGAGCAGTGGAACCCGCGTCTCCAGCCCGAACGCCATCGAGGCGCGGTCGACCTTGTGCAGGATATCGTCCGGAAGATAGTCGAGCTGATCCGCGAACATCAGCCTGGTGAGAGCGTCATGCATCGTCGCGGGAGGCAGGCAGTACGCGAGATCTTGCACGTGCCGGTTCCTGAGCAATTTCGGAGCAGCGCCTCCACTGATGAAGGACAGGCGCAACGCGTCGAGGTCAGGCGCCGCAAGTCGCTCGGAAAGCCGCTCGAGCCTGTGGGGAATGGCCCGCTGGGGCCCCGCAATCGATGCAATCGGCCGCAGCGTCCGACCCATCGCACCCAGTAGTGGTGCGGCTGAGCGGCGTGCCAGGTCGGGCATCTGTTGCAGTCCCCTCCACAACTTGGCGATGGCGAAATAGCGGCCGTACCCCGCGAACAACTCGTCGCCACCGTCTCCGGATAGCGCAACGGTTACATGGCGTCTGGCCAGCGAAGACAGCAGCAGCGTCGGAATCTGCGACTGATCCGCGAAGGGCTCGTCGAACGTTTCCGCCAGACGGGGAACCAGGTTCAGGGCGTCGGAAGGTCCCGCATACAGCTCCGTGTGTTCCGTGCCCAGATGTCTTGCGACCGCCCGTGCATGCGGGGCTTCGTCGAACTCGCGCTCTTCGAAGCCGATGCAGTACGTGCGCACCGGCTGGTTCGATTCGCTCTGCATCAGCGCCGCGATCAGGCTCGAGTCGATGCCCCCGGACAAGAACGCACCGAGTGGGACGTCGGACATCATTCGCATCCGCACCGCATCGCGGAGAAGCGACTCAAGCCCATCGGCTGCGCGCTGGGCATCGACGTCGAGCGGTTGCGCTATCCCACCCAGCGCCGCATCGCGTAGCGACCAATAGGGCTGCAAACGTGCAGCGAGCCAGGACCAGTCGCGTGGCTGTGCAAGGTCTTCGATGGCGAAGCGGATGAGCGTAGCCGGAGGCAGCCGATAGATTCCCTGAACCGCCGACTGCGGCCCGCGAACGTACCCTGCGAGCAGGAAGGAGGCGACCGCGCTGCCGTCCATCCGGGGTGCCCAGCCGGGTACCGAGCGCAATGCGGAAAGTTCGGAAGCGAAGGCGAAGCGTTCCCCGAGCCAGCCGAAGTAGAGCGGCTTTTCTCCCATGCGATCGCGGGTGAGCGTGAGCTCTCGGCGAACCTTGTCGTAGACAGCCAGAGCGAACATGCCATTCGCCTGGCGTAGCGTTTCTTCGATTCCAAACGCATCGAATCCGGCAATCAGCGTTTCGGTATCCGAATGCCCCCGCCATGCCGGGGAGACGCCCTCCAGTTCGAGCCCGCGGCGCAGCTCGGCATGGTTGTAGATCTCGCCGTTGTAGGTGATGACGTAGCGTCCCGACGCCGACGTCATCGGTTGATGGCCGGCGGGGCTCAGGTCGATGATCGACAGGCGCCGATGTCCCAACGCCAAAGTGCCGGTTTCGTCCAGCCACATCCCATGGTCGTCAGGCCCGCGATGGGCGAGGCGATCGAGCACGCCGCGCAGCGCGGGCGTGGGTCCTGCTGGATCGACGAGGCCGGCTATTCCGCACATGTCAGGTCGCAGGCTTGCGGCAGAAGGCCTCGACCCCGTTGCCGCCGTGCGTCACGGTTATAGACGTCGCACCCAGCTCCTCGAGCACACGCGTGATTCCACGGATCGTCCGTCGATGTTTGTAGACGTCGGTCATCGCATCATGAGTGTCGAGAAGCATCCACTCGTAGTACATATTCCGATCCCGAAGCCCAAAGTGGGGATAGTACGAGACGATAGGGTTGAGCCTGCTGAGAACGAACTGCGCGATCTTCGACTCGCGGAACCGCCACACCCACGGAAACCAGAAATCGAACACTTTTTTTACCGCGGCGTACTGCCGTTCGCGCGGAAGCCCAAGAAAGTAGCGGCGGTAAACGATCCCGGCGACGCCCAGCGGCGGCGGCATGAAATTGCGCAGCTTCCAGCGGTAGTGGTCGATGACCAGTGCACCGCCGGGCTTTACCTTTTGCCAGAGTGAGCGAATGCTTTGCTCCGGATCGGGCGTGTGTTGCAGCACACCCAGGCAGATCACGTAGTCGTACCGCGAATCAGGGAAGGGAATGTGGCGTATGTCTGCCTGCGCGAGAGTGAGGCGCTCGCTCTTTCCGTTGTTCGCAGCGTTGGCTTCGACTGCTGCGGAGTAGTCGAAGGAGTCGACGATAGCTCCGTGGTCGAGCAGGACTTCGGTAAACCTGCCGGCGCCTGACCCGGCTTCCATCACTCGCTTGCCGCTGACCTGGGACAGTTCTCCGCGCATGCAGCGAGCCAATCTGTCCGCCGACAATGTCAGCCCGGTATGCGAGTCGAGCTGGGTCTTGGGAAACAGATTCCATTGCTCGCCAAAAGCGTCCGCGTAGTTGTCGGGTGGAACAAAGCGCGGGATGCCGCGGACGATGGGGTAATAGGCTCCATTGTTCGCCCTGAGCCCTTCGCCTTCGAGGGCAAGCGGCCTCAGCTCCACTGGGTCGACGATTGTCTGCGATTCAGAATTCATACTGGGTAGTCGGTCAAAAGCGCTGGAACGAGTAGATGCGGCAGGCGGAACCCATTTATCGCACTCCTTCGGCTTGTTTGTCTGCTCGGCGGACCGTGTGGATGGCAAGTGCGCCCATGAGAAGTGCAGTCGATATTTCGGTCAACAAGATGGCGCTGACGGCGCCATCTAGGCCGTGCCGCTTGATGAGGACAATGTTTAGCGTCAGCCCAAGGCTCAGGCATGTCAGTTCGCCTAATACCCGAAGCCATTGTCTCGATGCGGCCATCAGAGTGCTGACGGAAATAAGGCGAATGCCGGTAAACAAAGGCAGGACCGCGAAGATTCGGACCATTCTTTCTGCTTGTTGGTATCCGCTTCCGAATATTTCGGAGAGAAAGTTCGAGGCCACCAGCACGGCGCAGGAGATGGCGAGCCCTGCCGCCAAAAGCGCGCCGACAAGTACGCGGCCGTTGCCCGATGGCGCTCTGGTGCCTGAGTACGCCCTAACGAGCCGAGGAGAAATAGCCTGGGAAAGCGCCGACAGGGGGGCAATGAACAGCATGATGAACTTGTACGCCACCGCCAGCAGCCCCGCGGGCACGGCGCCAACGTCCGCAAGAACTATCGACTGGTTCAACTCGGTAAACGCGATGGTCGCCGCGCCGCTGAGCGCGAAGGATATTCCCATCAGGACTTCGCTGAAATCTGGATTGGGCGAGCGGAAGGGAGATGTGAAGTGATGCCGGTCTACAGCCAGCCATGCCATCGTGGCCAGGGCGGTGATGCAGGTATGGATTAGGACTACCTCATCGAGGCTTCTGCGACCGGACGCCGCATAGATGGCCAAGCCGGCGAGACGGACGCTCCAGAGCGAGGCGAAGATGGTGTGGGATCTGCCAAGGCGTTCGTTGCCCTGGTGTAGCCCTGCAATCAGCGTCAGCGTGGGGACCAGCGTTACTTCGCTGAGCGCCAGCAATAGCAACGTAGCAAGTCTGGGCGCCTCGGGGAATGCATAGGTGGCAATGAGTACGGCCAGCGCCGCCAAAGGGACCGCAGTGAATGCGACGACCCGGAGTCCTCGCCCAGCGCACGCTGGCGCTTCGACCGGCGACAGCGAGGTCGTCCGGAAGACTACGACCGGAAATCCCAGTCCGACCAATGTAGCCAGGAAGCCGCAGAGCACCCACACGCCTGAAAAGACACCGAACTGATGCGTTTCCAGCAAGCGCGCCAGCACGACGAAATAGACCGCCTGGACGGCTAGGCGCACACCATACATTGCCGTGCCGCGCACGGCGTTGGCCGCGAGCCTACCAGGGCGCCAGCCGAATATCGCCGACAGTGGCTTCATCAGGTTCACTGTGCGGCGTCCGTCATCCTTCTTTGCAGATCGTTGAATACCTCGTTCGCACGGCGATCGCTGGCGGGGATTCTCTGCATCGTCTCGTCCAGGAGTTGTTGAGCCTCCTGGCGCTGGCCAAGCATCAGGCGCGTTTCAATGATCAGCGCGGCGAAGGGGAACTCGCGCGCTCCCGAATTCCAGCTGAGCGTCGCCTGCTGCAACGCTTGCTTGGGCTGCCCTGATGCCAGCCAAAGCTGCGCATCCAGGAATCGGAGGTTTTGTTTCACCCGCACGGCTTCCGGCGTCGGCGACTTGTCGAGCCAGTTCCCCAGTCGCGAGGCGAAATCTTCCTTGGAAAGACCATCGCAGGGCACGCGCAGCAAGGCGCCGCCTAGCATCTCGATCATGCGCAGCTGATCAGGCTCGATCATCGCCCCTGTGCGGGCGAACATCGGGTCGAGCTTGGAGGCGTCCACGCGGTTATCGACGCCGCAGTCCACGGCGACCTGGCCTTGCGCGCCGATCTGCCGGCTGATCGGATCGGGTTGCGCCTGCAGGGCTGCATAGGCGGCGCGCGCAGCGGCCGTATCGATCGGATCCTTCTGCAGTGCGGTCAGCCCCATATCCATGCGCACCCACCGTGAGCCGGGGCTAGCCTTGGCCGACGCCGCCAGAAGGGTGTCCTTGCTAGCCCAGATCCATGCGCGGTTGTGCGCGGCCAGCGCGAGGCCCGCTAGCACGAGCAGCACGGCTGCGCCGAAAACCAGGCGTGGGCGGCTCATGTGCGGTGCGACCTTGGTGGCTCCCCAGAGCAGTAGTCCGCCGGCGGCCCACAGGATGCCGAAGGCCGGAAGGTAATTGCGATGCTCGAAATAGAGCAGCAGGGGTATGACAGTCGACTCCATGGCATGGCCGACCAAGAAAATTCCAAGTCCCGCAGGCACAGCAGGTATTTTGGCGCGAAGGCGCCAAGCGATAACGATCGCCGCTACCCATCCCATCACTGCGAGCAACGTGCTCGAAGGCGACACCAGACTGGTCGATATGACGTAGTCATCGCGGTAGAGACTCATCCTGGGGCCATAGGGCAAGAGGATGTTGCCTACGTAGTCCCACAGGATGCGGGCTTCGGTCAGAAGCCGTTCCCACAGAGTGAACGATCGGCTTGCATAGCCGCCCAGCAGCAGCGCTGGTTTGAATGCGAAAAGCCCAATGCCTGCGACGGCGGGAAGTGCGATGGAAAGCGCAAAGAATGCCCGCAACGCAGCGGGGCGTCGGCCGGATTGAGGGCGGAAGTAGCACAGTTCCAGCACGCCGCAGAATGCGGGCAGGAGCAGTCCATTCTCTTTCGCCGCAGCGGCCAAGAGCGTGGCGACGGGGACGCCAATGAACAGCCATGCCCACGCGACACGCTGCCTTTGGGCATCGAATGCCGCACGTGCGTTGCAGTAACACAGCATCCCCGCCAGCACGAACGTCGCGCTGAGCATAGCCATGCGTTGCACGGAATACAGCACCGTGCCCACCAACAAGGGGTGCAACAACCAGACCGCCGTCAGCGCAAGCGCGGCGAAGGACGCATAGGGCGCGTAGACCGGATCGCGCCGCACGAGGCGGCTCGCGAGTGCATACAACAACACGCCATTGAGCAGGTGCAGGACGAGATTGCCTGCCTTGAACGCGAACGGCGTCAAGCCGCCCATCCAGGCGTTCAGCACGAAGCTGGCGATGGAAAGTGGCCGGCCTCCCGGGCCCGAGTCGACGCCGAACACCACGTGCTGCCAGTCGGTTTGCCCTTCCAGCCAGGGCTTGAGGACGGCGAAGTTCGCTTCGTCGTCGAAAACGAACGGCCCATGCAGTCCGGGCCAGTAGGCAATGGCGGTGACCAGCAGGATGCAGGGAAGCAGGATCCAGGGTGTGACGGCGCCATTCTTCATTTTCGGCTTCCAAAAAAAATCCCGGCGCGAACGCCGGGATTCTTGTACAGCATTACAGCGTGGATCAGCGGCAGGCAGCCGGAACGTGCGCGGCAGCACCGGCGGTGTGGGTGCAGACCCACTTGATCGGCGACGAGGAGCTCACCTGCGTAGCGGTCATCACCAGAACCGGCTGGGTGGTAGCGCCCGTGTTGCGGGTGGTGACCGTGATGGTCGGGTTGGCGCCAGCGCCGAAAGCGACCGTCGAAACGTAGGTCGAGGTGGCGGCGGCCCAGCTGAAGCCCGAGTTGGCGGCGGTCACGTTGTTCAGGCCACCCAGCGACGAGGCGGATTCCGACACGGCGAGCTTGGCCGGAGCGGCAGCGACAACGCCTTCCGTGACCTTCGCGCGGACGGTGTAGTCCTGGTAGGCCGGGATGGCGATGGCGAGCAGGATCGCGATGATCGCGATGACGATCATCAGTTCGATCAGGGTGAAGCCTTTCTGGTTCTTGATCATGGTGTTTCCCCTAGGAGTTTGTTGGAACTTCACGTGCCGCACGACCGGCTTTCCGGTCCGTTGGGCAGCCGTGCAACGCTGCACGTGCCATGACTGTATACGCAGAGTGCATGCCAATGTCGGCCAGGGGGGGTTTGTGTTCCAAATTGGGTTGGGCATCACGATGTGAACGTTCCCGTAATAAGAGGCCGCGAATGATGCTGACAAAAAATGGCAAAACACGACGTTTTGCGGCAGTTATCGAGATTTGCCTTCCCTAATCGAGGGCGAACTGTCTTTCATCAACACGTTGAAGACGGGCCATGGGTCCACCGCGACCGGCTTCAGGGGGCGGCCGTCGGTCGCGTCCAGAATCATCGTGGCATCGCCACGGCTCGAGCTGATCGGCAACACGCTCAGATCGGACCGAGAGAGGCCCTCGACCGCCGCAGTGAACTTCACCGCGTTCGCGGGCGAGAGTCGTTTGGCGAATTCCGCGGCGCTCAAAGCGCGCCCCAGCAGGGCTTCTGCAGCATCGCCATAGGGCACGTAGTGCTGGGGGAGTACCTCGAGGTCCTTGCCCGAAGCGAGAGTCTGAAACATTAGGTCCTGTCGCTTCGCCTGATCCTCAGGCAGTGGCGCCGCGACCGTTTGCGGTCCCAGCCAGGGGAGCGATCGGAACCGTTCGGGCGCAGCGCGGAGGTCTTTCGGATCTATCTCGTTGGCGAACACCAGTGCGAAACGATCGACCACGGCCACCAGATAGACGGGACGGGATTGCCAGATCGCGTGCAGACCATACGCCATCGCCGCGATCTGAAGCAGGGCGATGACCGACAGATCCAGCTTCAGGTACTTTTTGCCCTGCTTGTAGACGATCAAGGTAAGCAGGGGGCCCAACGTCACGTCGACGCCGGCGATCGTGTAGAACAACCTGTCGGCTCTGGCCATGTGGAACAGGCCAGGCGGATACCAGCGCCAGATCAGGATGGCAGCGATCAGGCCGAGTACGGCAACGCTCAGAGAAAGATGGACGGCTGAGGCTTTCCAACGGGTCATGGCGATCGGTTGAATGGTGTCGTCAGGGCCAACTTGCGTGGCCGCCCGCGATCGCGAGGCCCGCCTCAGTCGATGCCCAATTTCTTCAACTTGTAGCGAAGGGCGCGGAACGTAATGCCGAGCGCCGCCGCCGTCCGCGTCTTGTTGAACCGGTTCTCCTGCAGCGCCTGCTCGATCGCCTGGCGCTCCATCTGCTCGATGTACTCGGGCAGGCGGCTACTGGCGGTATCGCGCGGGTTGAGCGCGCGCGGATCGATCGCGGCGTGCGTGCCGGTGGCGCGCGGGTTGCTGGGCGGCGCGGCCGGGGCCGGTGCGTGGTGATGTGAGGCAAGCCCGCTCGGTGGGGCGCCAAAGACCGGCGAATGACCGGCGGCGATCGCGGCGGCGGTGGCCGGTTGCGGCTTGGGCAGGCGCAGGTCCTCGGCTTCGATGCGGTCGCCGTCGGCCAGGGCCAGGGCGCGCTCGAGGATGTTCTCGAGCTCGCGCACGTTGCCCGGGAACGGATGCTGGCGCAGCGAATCCAGCGCCTCCGGCGACAGCGTCGGCACGGGGCGGCCCTGGTTCCCGGCCAGGCGCATCAGTACGCGCTCGGCCAGGCCGGGCAGGTCTTCGAGGCGCTCGCGCAGGGGCGGGACGCGCAGCTCGATGACGTTGATGCGGTAGTAGAGGTCGTGGCGGAAGCGGCCGTCTTCGACCAGTGCCGCCAGATTCTTGTGGGTCGCCGACAGGATGCGGACGTCGACGTTGACTTCGCTGTTGGCGCCGACCGGACGGATCGACTTCTCCTGGATCGCGCGCAGCAGCTTGACCTGCATGGCCAGCGGCAGCTCGGCGACTTCGTCCAGGAACAGGGTGCCGCCGTCGGCGGCCTGGAACAGGCCCGGCTTGTCGACATGGGCGCCGGTGAAGCTGCCTTTCTTGTGGCCGAAGAATTCGCTTTCCATCAGCTCGGCCGGAATCGCGCCGCAGTTGACCGGGACGAAGGGGCCGCTGGCGCGCGGACCCTGCTCGTGGATCGTGCGGGCGGTCAGTTCCTTGCCGACGCCGGACTCGCCGGCGATATAGACCGGGGCCTGGCTGCGGGCGACCTTGGCGATGGTCTGGCGCAAAGTGGCGATCGCCAGCGAGTCGCCAAAGAAGCGCGCCGCGACCGGATCGGCCGAAGCGGGCGCGCGGCGTTTCTCGCGCAGGTCCAGGGCGTGGCGAACCAGGTCGCGAAGCACCGGCAGATCGACGGGCTTGGCGACGAAGTCGAAGGCGCCGGCCTTGAGCGCTTCCACCGCGGCTTCGACATTGCCGAAGGCCGTGATCATGGCGACCGGGGTGTTGGGATGCTTCTGGGCGATCTCGGCCACCAGGTCCATGCCCGAGCCGTCGGGCAGGCGCATGTCGGTCAGGCACAGGTCGTAGGTATTCCGCGCGAGCTGAGCCCGCGCATCGCCCAGCGTGGCGGCGGTGTCGCACCGCAGGCCCATACGGCCCAGCGTCATGACGAGCAGCTCGCGTATGTCCCGCTCGTCGTCGACTATCAGTGCACTACGTGTATCGGTCATCCGCCCCTCCGCGCACGACACGATAGCGGAACGGGGCAGCAAGGGCCAAGCGGCGCCTGTCGCGGTTTGACTGAATGGTTGCCACCGGGCTTGCCCGGCCTCATCCGCTTGCCATCAAGGGGCTGGGCGCGGACAGATTGATGCGGAAGCATGCGCCACCGCCGGGCATGGCCACATAGTCCAGCGAAGCCTGGTTGGCCCGGCATAGCTCCCGGGCGATATAGAGGCCCAGGCCCGTGCCGTGGCCGGAGGTCGTGAAGAACGGGCGAAACAACTGGCTGACGACCGATTCCGGCACGCCCGGGCCGCGATCGCGCACATCCACGACGGGCGCGCCCAAGCCGTCCACCGACACGTGCACGGTCACTCGCGCGGGATGGCCTGGCATGCGACCGTAGGTCAGCGCGTTGTAGACCAGCGCGGTCAGCACTTGGTGCAGTTGTTTGGGGTCGATCAGGGTCGTCAGCGAGGTCGGGGTGCCGGCCGCCAGCACAGTGTCCTGTTCGAGAGGATGACTGGCCGCGTAGTCCTCCACGAACCGGCGCGTGAACCCCACCAGCTCCACATGTTCGGGCTTCGCCGGCTCGCGCCGCGCCAGGCCGAGCACGTTGTCCACGATGCCGTTCATCCGCTGGCCCTGCTGGCGCACGATTTCCAGCAGGCGCTGGTCCGCGGTCGGCAGGTCCTTGGACTCTTCCAGCAATTGCACGGCGTAGTTGATCGCCGCCAGCGGATTGCGGATCTCGTGGGCGAGGCTGGCGGAAAAGCGCCCGAGCGTCGCCAGCGTCATCGTTTCCGCCTGGCGCGACACGATGCTGGTGTCGTCGAGGAAGATCAGTACCTGGTCGCTGCCGGCGCGCAGGCGGGTGAAGCGCGGCACCACTTCGGGCATGTCGGGAGCCAGCTGCAGGGATCGGTCGTCGGCGCGGCCGGTTTCGCGCCAGGTGGTCAGTCGTTGGGCTAGCGCCGGCGCCGCCAGGAGGATGTCGCGGCCTTCACCCGGGTGGTCGCCGTGGTCGCTGAGCAGCAGCATCGCGGCTTCGTTGGCGAGCCGAAGCTGATTGCGATCGTCGACCAGCAACACGCCGGTGCGCAGCCGCCGGATGATCAGCTCGTTGACCTCGGCGAGCGAGGCCGCGTCCTCGCCGCGGCTCGTCGCCAGGGCCACGCTTTCGCGCATCTGCCGGCCCAGAATGTTCGTCAGCGTCGCGATGGCGAGGTAGCCGGTCGCGTACATCAAGGGTTCGGCGAGTCCGCGGCCGTCACCGGTGTCCGCCGATTTCCAGAAATACTCGGCAACGAAACCGCTTGCCACGATTGCCGCGATGCTCAGTCCCAGCCGGGCTGGCAACAGCAGTGCGGCCGCGCCCACGTTGAACATCAGCATCAGCACGATCCCGGCGCGCGTGCCTGGCATCGAATACACGGCGAGCACGCCGAAGAACAGGTCGAACGCGATCCCGATCAAGGCCTGCAGCTGCAGATCGCCGCGCTTGCGGATCACGAACAGGACCGTCGCCGCGAACAGGTAGCTGACCGCCGTGGCCTTGGCGATGCCCTCGTCGCGGGGGTCGCTGATGTATTCGCGGACCGGACTGAACAGCAGGAAGGTCAGCAGCGCCCCTTCCAGCAACCGGTAGAGGGTGAAGAAATGCAGCTCGCGGCGCAGCGCGCTGTCGGCTTCCGCGGCGGCGGCGGGGCGAAGGTTCAAGCGGGCGTCCCTGGAGTGGCGCGCGAGCGGCGCCCGCTGAGTATAGGCGTGTGCTTCGCGCCCGCCGATCGCCGCCTTTTCGCTGGAGAAAAGCCCCCTTTGCAAGGGGGCGGCTCCGAAGGGGCGGGGATCGGAAGTACGGAGCGGGGCCCAAGGGCCGCAGGGCCTTGGGATTTCATGCGAAGCATGAAATGCGCGACAATGCGCCCCCCCACGCGGCGGCCGATGGCTGCGATCCCGGCGTGGGCTCTTTCTTTCCCCTCGGTGACGCATGAATTTCCACGAATACCAGGCAAAGCAGCTCTTTGCCGAATACGGCATTGCGGTGCCGGCAGGGCGCGTCGCGCGCACGCCGGAAGAGGCGGTCGATGCCGCCAAGGCCATCGGTGGCGACTTCTGGGTGGTCAAGGCCCAGATCCACGCGGGCGGCCGCGGCAAGGCCGGCGGCGTGAAGCTCGCCAAGACCCTCGATGAGGTCCGCGACTACGCCAAGGGCATGCTCGGCACGAAGATGGCGACCTACCAGACCGCCGGCGTGGAACTGCCCGTCGACAGCGTCCTGGTCACCCAGGCCACCGACATCGCCAAGGAGCTGTACCTGTCGGTGCTCGTCGACCGCTCCAGCAAGTCGGTCACCTTCATCGCCTCCGCCGAAGGCGGCATGGACATCGAGCAGGTCGCGCACGAGAAGCCCGAAGCGATCCACACGCTGCACGTGAATTACGTGCAGGGCCTGCAGCCCTACCAGTGCCGCGACCTCGGCTTCGCGATGGGCCTCAACGCCAAGCAGGTCAACCAGCTGACCAAGATCATGCTGGGCCTGTTCAAGCTGTTCCACGAGAAGGATCTGGCCCTGGTCGAGCTCAACCCGCTCGCCATCATGACCAGCGGCGATCTCGCCGTGCTCGACGGCAAGATCAACTCCGACGACAACGCGACCTTCCGTCATCCGGAACTGGCCGCGATGCGCGACATCCGCCAGGAAGACGAGACCGAGGTCAAGGCCAGCCAGCACGACCTCAACTACGTCACCATGGACGGCAACATCGGCTGCATGGTCAACGGCGCCGGTCTCGCGATGGCGACGATGGACGTGATCTCGCTCAATGGCGGCTCGCCGGCCAACTTCCTCGACGTTGGCGGCGGCGCCACCAAGGAACGCGTGACCGAAGCCTTCAAGCTGATCCTGTCGAGCGACAAGGTGAAGGCGATCTTCGTCAACATCTTCGGCGGCATCGTCCGCTGCGACATGATCGCCGACGGCATCATCGCCGCGGTGAAGGAAGTCGACGTCAAGGTTCCCGTCATCGTCCGCCTCGAAGGCACGAACGTGGAAGCCGGCAAGGAGCTGCTGAAGAACTCCGGCCTGGCGATCACCCCGGCCGACGACATCAACGACGGCGCGAAGAAGGCCGTTGCGGCCGTCGCCGGCAAGTAAGGAATAACGATCCCATGAGCGTTTTGATCAACAAGAACACCAAGGTGATCGTGCAGGGCTTCACCGGCTCGCAGGGCACCTTCCACGCCGAGCAGATGCTCGACTACGGCACCAAAGTCGTCGGCGGCGTGACCCCCGGCAAGGGCGGCACCCAGCACCTGGGCCTACCGGTCTTCAACACCGTGGCCGAAGCCGTCGCCGAAACCGGCGCCGATGCCTCCGTCATCTACGTGCCGCCGCCGTTCGCGGCCGATGCGATCCTCGAAGCGGCCGACGCCGGCATCAAGGTCATCGTCTGCATCACCGAGGGCATCCCGGTCCTCGACATGCTGCGCGTGAAGAACACCCTCAACGGCTACGACGACGTTGTGCTGGTCGGTCCGAACTGCCCCGGCGTGATCACTCCGGGCGAGTGCAAGATCGGCATCATGCCGGGCCACATCCATATGCCGGGCAAAGTCGGCATCGTGTCGCGCTCCGGCACGCTGACCTATGAAGCCGTGAAGCAGACCACCGACGTCGGCCTCGGCCAGTCGACCTGCATCGGCATCGGCGGCGACCCGATCAACGGCACCAACTTCATCGACGCGCTGAAGTGGTTCCAGGATGATCCGCAGACCGAAGGCATCATCATGGTCGGCGAGATCGGCGGTTCGGCCGAGGAAGAAGCCGCCGAGTTCATCGCCAACTACGTCACCAAGCCGGTGGTCGGCTTCATCGCCGGCGCCTCCGCGCCGAAGGGCAAGCGCATGGGCCACGCCGGCGCGATCGCCTCGGGCGGTTCGGGCACGGCCGAAGGCAAGTTCGCCGCGATGGAAAAGGCTGGCGTCACCACGGTGAAGTCGCCGGGCGATTTGGGTGCGGCCATCGCCAAGCGCCTGGCCAAGTAACAGCTGGTTGCCCCGTTCAGAAAGGCCGCCCCAGGGCGGCCTTTCTGTTTTTCGGTCATCGTGTGGCGATCCGTGCGGCACCGGCCGACGAAGGGTGTCGGGAAATGGGGTGCGGGGCGGGGATCGCCCACCCTCGCATGCAGTAGATTGCTTCGGAGACCGGCCGCTGACGGCGGTCCGTTGGGGAAGGGGATGCGATCCAAACCGGAGCGATTCAAACCGGAGCAGCACAAACCGGAACGCTTCAAGCCGGAAGTGGAAGGGCTGCGCGGCGTCGCCGTGGCGGCCGTCGTATTGGCTCACGCCGCAGTCCCGGGGCTGAGCGGCGGCTTCATCGGCGTCGACGTGTTCTTCGTCATCTCCGGCTATCTGATTACCGCATTGCTCACACGCGAGCTGGCGACCACCGGGCGGGTGGACTACTGGCATTTCTATGCGCGGCGCACTCGGCGACTGTTGCCTGCGTTCCTGCTGATGCTCGTGGCCACATTGTGCGTGGCGGCGGCCTTCCTTCCGGCGAACCGTTGGAGCCTGCAGGCTACCTCGGGCGCGTTCTCGTCGCTGTGGGCCAGCAACATCTATTTCGCGTTCAAGCAATTCGACTACTTTGCCGACGGCGCGGGCGGCAGCCTGTATCTGCACACCTGGTCGCTGGGCGTCGAGGAGCAGTTCTATCTGCTCTGGCCTGTATTGCTGGCTTTCTCCTGGAAGCGGCTGGCGGCCGCAAGCACGGAACGGATCTTCCTCCTGCTGGGCGGATTGACGGTGCTTGGTTATGCGCTGGCCTTGATGGCCTACACGCGCCAACCCATCGCCGCGTACTACCTGATGCCGACCCGGTTATGGGAACTCTCGCTGGGCGGCTTCCTTGCGGTGATGCCTGCACGGTTTGCTCCGTCGTTGCGGCTGCGCGCGCCGCTATTGGGTGCCGTCGGATTGGCGCTGATTGTCCTGGGCGTCGTAGTCATCAACGAGCAGGCCGGTCATTTGTTCCTGTGGTTGCTCATTCCCGTGTCGGGCGCCGGACTCGTGTTGATGGCGAGCAACACCGGGCTGGCTCGCTTCCCTGCGCTCGACAATGCCCCGCTGCGCTTTCTCGGCCGAATTTCCTACAGCCTGTATCTGTGGCATTGGCCGCTGCTCGTACTGGCGCGCGTACTGTTCGACGATCTGCCGTATGCGCGCGTGGCTGCCGTCGTGGCGGCATTGGCCCTGGCCCGGGCATCGACGCTGGGGCTGGAAGAGCCCATCCGCAACGCCCGCAGCGGTACACCGCGCGGACAGGTTCTGGGGGGCTTGTGCGCGAGCCTGTTGACGGTGTTTGCCTTTCAGCACTGGCCGACGCCGGCGCAACCTCAGGCGGCACTGGCCAACGTCCAGCCGAAGGGGTTCATCGAGCGGCAGATCTCCATGCCTTCGCTCTATCAGTCCGGCTGCGATGACTGGTATCAGTCCGCATCGCTGAAGCCGTGCACGCTGGTGAGCGACGCAGCTTCGGGTACCCGTGTACTGCTCGTCGGCGACAGCGTGGGTGCGCAGTGGTTTCCTGCGCTGGAAGCGATCAGTCTTCGCCGCCATTGGAATCTCACGGTCCTGACCAAGTCGTCCTGTCCCCTCGCCGACGTGAAGTTCTACTACGCGCGCATCGGTCGCGAATTCACCGAGTGCGAGGAATGGCGCGACCATGTGGCGGACTTCATCAATCGCACCAGGCCCGATCTTCTGCTGATCGGATCGAGCGCGGCCAATCCGCTGAAGCCCGAGCAGTGGCTCTCCGGTACACGCTCGTTCCTGGGCAGAGTTCACACCGCGACACCCGATGTCGTCCTGCTCGGGCCTACGCCGATCCTGCCCTTCAATGGCCTCGATTGCCTGCTCACCAAAAATAGGAGCCAGACGCCTCCCATCGACGGAACGGGATGCGAGGTTCCCTTGAAAGACGTGGCGCCGCGTGCGGTCTCGGACGCCTTGAAGCAGGCCGCCGGAATGTATTCGAACGTGCGTGTGCTCGACTTGAATCCGATCATCTGCGCGGATGGCCGATGTTCCTCGTGGCGCGACGGCCGGCTCGTTTATCGCGACGGGCAGCATCTGAATGCCGCTTTCGTGGCCAGCCTGGACCGCGAACTCGAATCCAGGCTGACGGCGCCGGCCGCCGGAGCGAGGGTGAAATCCGCGCAACAGCCATAGCAAGGGAGAGGCGAAGCGGTGCTCGCCGGAGCGCCTTGCTCTTGCGCACCGCGTTGACGCGCCACGTCCGATCCTGCGTCGATGGCTTCTCGAACGCAGTCCCGTGTTTCCGCAGCGAACGCGCCACCCGATTCGGCCGCCGAGGTGGGCCTGATATACGTCGGTGATGCGGAGCCCGGGCTGCGCCGGCGTCGAGCGGGAAAGGGGTTTTACTACCTGGATGCTCGGGGCAGGCGAGTGCGCGATCGCGCCACGCTCGAGCGCATCCGCGCGCTCGCCATTCCGCCGGCCTATCGCGACGTGTGGATCTGCACTCATGCGAAAGGTCATTTGCAGGCGACCGGGCGCGATGCGCGTGGGCGCAAGCAGTATCGCTATCACCCGCGCTGGCGCGAGGTGCGCGATGCGGAGAAGTTCGATCGCATGCTCGCCTTCGGTGCCGCATTGCCACGGCTGCGGCGGCGCGTTCGCGCCGATCTGGCGCTTCCGGGGCTGCCGCGCGAAAAAGTGTTGGCGATGGTCGTGACGGTGATGGCCGACACGCTGGTGCGTATCGGCAACGACGAATACGCGCGCGACAACCGCTCCTTCGGCCTGACGACGCTGCGCAACCGGCATGTGGAATTTCCGGGCGACGGCCGCCTGCGGCTGAAGTTCCGCGGCAAGGGCGGCAAGGAGCACGACGTAGTGCTGGACGACGCTCGGCTCGCGCGTCTGGTCCGCCGTTGCCAGCAGCTTCCGGGGCAACAGCTGTTCCAGTACCTCGATGACGACAGACAGGTGCAGCCGGTCGGCTCGACGGAGGTCAACGACTATCTGCGCGAAGCGATGGGCAGCGAGTTCACGGCCAAGGATTTCCGCACCTGGGGCGGCAGCTTGTGCGCGCTGCGCATGCTTGCCGCCGAAGACTTGCCCGGCGCCGAGGAAACCGGGCGCAGCCTCGCCTCGGTTCGCAACAGCGTGATCGCGGCTGTAGCGGGAATGTTGCGCAACACGCCAGCGATCTGCCGCAAGGCCTACATCGCGCCGGCGGTTCTTGAAGCCTGGGAAACCGGTCGGCTGAAGCAGGTGGTGCGCAACGCCCGCGGTCCCCGCCAGTGGGAACACGCGTTGCTGCGCCTGCTGCGCAACGCACGGCGGGGTCGCCGCACTGAGTGATTCGCCGGCAGACACCATATTTCGTGTTGACCGATTGGCTTACCCCCACTATCTTGTGGCTGTCGATGGTGCCGACCCCGCCGTGGGAAGGCTTAAAGGGAATCCGGTGAGGCCCGATTCGCTCGCATGAGCGTCAGGCCGATTCCGGAGCTGCCCCGCAGCGGTAACCGGTAACGACCCGCGTCAATGGCACTGGCCTCCAGGCTGGGAAGCGACGCGCAGTAGGCAAGGGCACACGCGTGCCCCACGACCGGAAGCCCGAAAACCTGCCTCGGCCGGAGTACTCCCGCTCGCCCTGAGCGCAGCGCCGCAGGCGCCAAGTCGAAGGGCCACGGAACCTCCGCTTGGCCAGGCGTCTCCGCGGGGAGCGACGGTCGACGCTGCCGGGACTCCGTCTCGCGCTGTCGATCGGCATTCTCTTCCGCGTGGAAGCCGGCTCGCCCGAGGGGGCGGGGGCCGGTTCGTATGCGATGCGTGCAAGGCGCTGGCCCGGTCGCCAGTATCCAAAATCGCAATGCGTGCGACCGCTTTCGCTTCTTCTCCACATCCACCGGAGAGGACAGCCATGACTACCGAGACACTCACCGAGGCCGTGACCGAAGCGCCGTCGCGCCAGGCCGAGTCGCTTGCGCCCACGAACGCGGCGCAATCGAGCTTCGCCCTGACCCCGCCGCACGCGCCGGCGACCATGACCATCACCAAGCGCGACGGCCGCAAGGAACCGGTCGACGTCGCCAAGATCGTCCGCGCGGTGACGCGCTGCTGCGAAGGCCTGAACGAGATCGACCCGATGCGGGTCGCGCTCAAGACCATCGCCGGCATCTACGACGGCGCGACCACGCGCGAACTCGACGAGCTGTCGATCCGCACCGCCGCCGCCTTCACCGCCGAAGAGCCGCAGTACGCGCGCCTGGCCGCGCGCCTGCTCGCCGGCTATATCGACAAGGAAGTGTCGGGCCTGGGCGTGCATTCCTTCTCGCAATCGATCGTGTTGGGTCACGAGCTCGGCCTGATCAACGACCGCGTGCGCGACACGGTCGAAGCCAACGCGCGCAAGTTCAACGACGCGATCGACGCCGTGCAGACACAGCGCTTCGAATACTTCGGCCTGCGCACGCTGTACGACCGCTACCTGCTGCGCCATCCCAAGCGCCGCAGCGTGATCGAGACGCCCCAGCAGTTCTTCATGCGCATCGCCGTGTCGCTGACCGATACCGCGGCGGCCGCGCTGGAGCTGTACCGGTTGATGGCCTCGCTGGACTACATCCCCAGCTCGCCGACGCTGTTCAATTCCGGCACACGCCACGAGCAGCTGTCGTCGTGCTTCCTGCTCGATTCGCCGCAGGACTCGCTCACCGACATCTACGCCCGCTATGGCGACGTCGCGCAGCTGTCGAAGTTCAGCGGCGGCATCGGCCAGGCCTACTCGCGCATCCGCTCGCGCGGCTCGCTGATCCGTTCCACCAACGGCCGCAGCAACGGCATCGTGCCGTGGCTGAAGACGCTGGATGCCTCGGTCGCGGCGGTGAACCAGGGCGGCAAGCGCAAGGGCGCGGCCTGCATCTATCTGGAGACCTGGCACGCCGACATCGAGGAATTCCTCGAGCTGCGCGAGAACACCGGCGACGAGGCGCGCCGTACCCACAACCTCAACCTGGCCAACTGGGTGCCGGACCTGTTCATGCAGCGCGTGGAAACCGACGGCGACTGGTCGCTGTTCGATCCGTATGCGGTGCCGGAGTTCGTCGACCTGTGGGGCGAGGCCTTCGAGCAGGCCTACGTGCAGGCCGAGCAGCAGGGCCTGGCGGCCAAGACCATCAAGGCGCGCGAACTGTACGCGCGCATGATGAAAGTGCTGGGCGAAACCGGTAACGGCTGGATGACCTTCAAGGACGCGTCCAACCGCACCTGCAACCAGGTCGGCCCGGGTCGCACGGTGCATCTGTCGAACCTGTGCACCGAGATTCTGGAGGTCACCTCGGCGGAAGAAACCGCGGTGTGCAATCTGGGTTCGGTCAATCTCGCGCAGCATGTGCTGCAGTTCGACGACGGCAAGTCGGCGTTCGATTTCGACAAGCTCGCCGAAACCGTACGCGTCGCCGTGCGCCAGCTCGACCGCGTCATCGATCTCAACTTCTATCCGATCGAAACCGCGCGCCGTTCCAACCTGCGCTGGCGCCCGGTCGGGCTGGGGGTGATGGGCCTGCAGGATGTGTTCTTCAAGTTGCGGCTGCCGTTCGACTCCAGCGAAGCACTGCAACTGTCGACGAAGATCGCCGAACGCGTCTACCTGCACGCGCTTGAAGCCTCGTGTGAGCTGGCGGAGAAGCACGGCGCGCATCCCAGCTACGCCGAGACGCGTGCAGCCGGTGGTGCGTTGCAGTTCGACCTGTGGGGTGTGACGCCGAGCGAAACCGACGCCTGGGACGCATTGAAGCAACGCATCGCCCAGCACGGCCTGCGCAATTCGCTGCTGATCGCGATCGCGCCGACGGCGACGATCGCGTCCATCGCCGGCTGCTACGAATGCATCGAGCCGCAGGTGTCCAACCTGTTCAAGCGCGAGACGCTGTCGGGCGATTTCCTGCAGATCAACCGCTACCTGGTCGACGAGCTGAAGAAGCTGGGGCTGTGGACCGCGGAAACGCGCGACGCCATCAAGCTGGCCGAAGGTTCGATCCAGAACATCGCCGGGATCCCCGACACGCTCAAGTTGGTCTACCGCACCGCGTGGGAACTGCCGCAGAAGGCATTGATCGATCTGGCCGCCGCGCGCGGTCCGTACCTGGATCAGTCGCAGTCGCTCAACCTGTTCATGGAGAGCCCGAACATCGGCCGCCTGTCGTCGATGTACATGTACGCGTGGAAGTCGAAGTTGAAGACGACCTACTACCTGCGCTCACGCCCGGCCACGCGCATCGCCAAGGCCACGGTGTCCGCGCCGGCGTACACGACGCAACAGGCCATGGCGTGCTCGTTGGAAAACCCCGAGGCCTGCGAGGCTTGCCAGTAACCCCCTTTCCCTTCCCGCGCGGGCTCCGGTGGGTCTCCCCCGACGCCGTCGAGCCCGCAGCGGGAAGGGCTTCCTTTTTCCGGAGCGCCGAATGTCCGCCGTTATTCCTTCCCACCTGCTCGATCCCGGTTTCGCCCTCACCCTGCGGCCGATGCGCTATCCCGCCTTCTATGAGATGTACCGGGATGCCATCCGCAACACCTGGACCGTCGAGGAAATCGACTTCGGCATCGACCTCAACGACCTGCGCCATAAGCTCAGCGCGGCCGATCGCCATCTGATCGAGCGCCTGGTCGCGTTCTTCGCCACCGGCGATTCGATCGTGGCCAACAACCTGGTGCTGAATCTCTACCAGCACATCAACGCGCCCGAAGCGCGCATGTACCTGTCGCGTCAGCTGTACGAGGAAGCGCTGCACGTGCAGTTCTACCTGACGCTGCTGGACGCCTACATTCCCGATCCGGCGCGGCGCGCGGAAGCCTTCGCCGCGATCGAGAGCATTCCCTCGATCAAGGCCAAGGCCGAGTTCTGCTTCAAGTGGATGGATTCGGTGCAGTCGCTGCAGCGGCTGGAAACGCGCGAGCAGCGCCGCGCCTTCCTGCTGAATCTGATCTGCTTCGCCTGCTGCATCGAAGGGCTGTTCTTCTTCGCGGCCTTCGCCTACGTGTGGTTCCTGCGTTCGCGCGGGCTGTTGCCGGGTCTGGCCGCGGGCACCAACTGGGTGTTCCGCGACGAATCCGGGCATATGGCCTTCGCGCTCGAAGTGATCCGCACCGTGCGTAGCGAGGATCCGGGACTGTTCGATGCCGGCATGGAGCGCGACGTGCGCGCGATGCTGCGCGAGGCGATCGAGGTGGAAGCCGGTTTTGCCGACGACGTGCTGTCGGGTGGCGTGAACGGCCTGTCGCCGCGCGAGATGCGGCAATACCTGGAATACGTCGCCGACCTGCGCCTGTCCGCGCTGGGGATGGCGCCGGAGTTCGGTGCGAGCAATCCGTTCCCGTTCATGGACCTGCAGGACGTGCAGGAGCTGACCAACTTCTTCGAGCGGCGCGTGTCGGCGTATCAGGTGGGGATCAGCGGGGCGGTGGGGTTCGAGGAGGCGTTCTAGCTCGCGGGATGTACAGGCGGGCCGTCCGGGGGTCTATGTCCGGCTCTTGAGCCTTCCCCCGCGCTGCGGCGCGTTGAGCTGTGCGGCGGCGGTGGGTGTGAGGGGGCGCGGTAGAATACGCAGATCCTTGATTGAAGCAGCAGGCCGGAGCAGGCATGACGTTGCGGATCGCGATGGCGCAGTTCGATTTCCCGGTAGGTGCGGTGGCGAAGAACGCCGATCGCATCATCGAGATGATCGCCACGGCGCGGGACGAATACGGCGCGGACGTCGTGCTGTTTCCGGAGCTGTCGCTGAGCGGCTATCCGCCGGAAGACCTGTTGCTGCGCCCGGCCTTCCTCGCCGACTGCGAGGCGGCCATCGATCGCATCGCCAAGGCCGCCACCGGCATCGTCGCCGTCGTCGGCTGGCCGCAGGCTGCCGGTGCGATCGTCTACAACGCAGCCAGCGTGCTGCGCGACGGGGGCATCGCCCACACCTACCGCAAGCGCGAGTTGCCCAACTACGCGGTATTCGACGAGCGCCGTTATTTCGACGTCGATCCCGATGGCGGCAACTGCGTCTTCGACGTGAAGGGCGTCGCGGTTGGCCTGATCATCTGCGAGGACCTGTGGTTTCCCGAGCCGATCGCGCAGACGGTCGCCGCGGGTGCGCAGCTCGTGCTGGTACCCAATGCATCGCCGTTCGAACGCGACAAGCACGTGCAGCGCGACGAGCTCATGGCGCAGCGCGTGCGCGAGACCGGTGTGGCCGTCGCCTATCTCAATGTCGTGGGCGGACAGGATGCGCTGGTGTTCGACGGCGCATCGGTGGTCGCCGATGGCGACGGCACCGTGCATCCGGCCGCGGCCGCGTTCACCGACCAGTGGCTGGTGGTCGATTTCGATCCAGTGTCGCGCCGCTACACGCCGGTGCAGTGGACGGAAGACGGCGACGAAAGCCGCGATGCGCTGGCCTGGCGCGCAGTCGTGCGCGGCACGCGCGACTACTTCCTCAAGAACGGCTTCAAGCACGCCTGGCTGGGACTGTCCGGCGGTATCGATTCCTCGCTGGTGCTGGCCATAGCCGTCGACGCACTGGGCGCGGAAAACGTCACTGCGGTGCGCATGCCTTCGCGCTACACCGCCGGCCTGTCGAACGATCTGGCCGATGAGCAATGCCGGCGCCAGGGCGTGCGCATGATTACGGTGCCGATCGAGAAAGCGTTCCAGGGCTTTCTGGACGCGTTGTCGGAGCAATTCGCGGACAAGCCGGTCGACCTGGCGGAAGAGAATCTGCAGTCGCGCAGCCGCGGCGCGATCATGATGGCCTTGAGCAACAAGTTCGGCGGCCTGCTGCTGACGACGGGCAACAAGAGCGAGTACGCCGTCGGCTACGCCACGATCTACGGCGACATGTGCGGCGGTTACGCGCCGTTGAAGGATCTGTACAAGACCGAAGTGTTCGCGCTGGCACGCTGGCGCAATACCGTCGGCGACCTGGTGATTCCGCAGGGCGTGATCGATCGTCCGCCGTCGGCGGAATTGCGCGAGAACCAGAAGGACGAGGATTCGCTGCCGCCGTACGACGTGCTCGACGCGATCCTGTATCGCCACGTCGATCTGGAACAGTCGGCGGCGGACATCGTCGCTGCGGGCTTCGATGCCACGACGGTGGACAAGGTGCTGCGGCTGGTCCGCATCAGCGAGTGGAAGCGACACCAGGCCGCGCCGGGACCGAAGGTGTCGCGACGCGCGTTCGGGCGGGAGCGGCGTTATCCGATCACCAATGGGTATCAGGGATAGCCGAACGATCCCGCGCGCTGCGGCGCGTTCGAGTTCATCGCAGGCTCATTTCACCGCGGCGCGGATCGGCACCGCCTGCCCGGTCACGCGAATGCCGCCCTGCGGTTCGATATCGACGGTAAGCAGACTGGGCCGGCCCATGTCCACGCCTTGGTGGACGGCGACCGTGGCCGGCAGCGCCACCAGCTCCAATTCGCGCAAATAGGCCCCCAAGGCTGCAGCGGCCGCGCCGGTCGCGGGATCCTCGATTACGCCGCCGACCGGGAACGGGCCGCGGGCATGGAACACGTGCGGCGATTCGCGCCAGATCACGATGCCGCCCTGCAGGTCGTGGCGGTGGCAGAAGCCCAGCAGCGCGTCGAAACCGTAGTCCAGCGCGGCCAGTTGCTCGCGCGTGCGCACGGCGACGATGAATTCGCGGCCGCCGGCATAGGCGAAGCGTGCCGGCAGAGCCGGGTCCAGTTGTGCGGTGGGCAGACGCAGCGCGCGCGTGAGTTCGTCGGCGGCCTCCGTGGGGATCGGCTCTACGTAAGGCGCTACGCTGGTGAGCGTCGCCACCGTGCGTCCCTCGCCGCGCTGCGAATCGACCGTGACCTCGCCCGCCCGCGTGTGGAAGACGCGGCGGGCCGCGCCCTCGCGTTCCGCCAGCGCCACGGCCGTGGCGATCGTCGCGTGGCCGCAGAAGCGGACTTCCGAGGTCGGCGCGTAGTAGCGGATGTCGTAAGTCTCGCCGCCGCGCGGAAACAGGAAGGCGGACTCGGAATAGCCCAGCTTCGCGGCGATCGCCAGCATCCCGGCCTCGTCCAGGCCGCGCGCGTCGAGGACGACGCCGGCCGGATTGCCGCCGTCGGGGCGGTCGGTGAAAGCGGCGTAGTGCAGGATCTCGTGCGGGTTCATGGCGTGCGCAAAGAGCGGTGGCGAAGCGTCGAGTGTGCCGGCATCCGCTGCGTGCGGTTCGCCGTCTCGTATACGCAGTGTTGCACCGGTCGCTTGCATGCCGTCCAGACGGGATGGGCCCGGAAACGAAAACGCCGCCCGAAGGCGGCGTTCGAACCACTCGCGCCGATCAGCGCTTTTCGTTGTCCAGCGCCGATTTCTCGCCGGCGAAGGGATTGAGCTTGCGCAGGTTGCTCGGATAGTCCGGCCATTCGCCGCGCAGGTACGGATGGTTGGGCTCGTTCTGCTGCAGCACGCGCTTGGCATCGTCGGCCAGGGTCTTGTTGCCCAGCCCGGTGTAGGCGGCGGCGAGCGTGGCGACGGCGTCGTTCTGGTACTTGCTCTGCGGATAGGTCTCCAGCACGAGCTTGGCGCGGTCGGCGGCCGCCACGTAGGCGGTGCGGCGCAGGTAGTACAGGGCGACGTCGAGATCGTGGCGGGCGAACACGTTGCGCAGGTCGGCCATGCGCTTGCGGGCGTCCTCGGCGTAGCGGCTGTTCGGATAGCGCTCGGCGACGATCTGGAAGTCGTTGTAGGCCTGCTGCGGCGTAGCCAGGTCGCGGCGGCTGGGGTCCAGGCGCCACACGCGCTGCAGGAACACCGTCTCGCGGCTCGAATCCACCAGGCCGCGCAGGTAATACATGTACGAGGTGTTGCGGTGGGTCGGGTAGGTGCGGATGAAGCGGTCGATGCTGCTGATCGCATCGTCCTGCTTGCCCGACTTGTACTGGGCGTAGGCCGTTTCGACCAGGGCCTGCTCGGTGTACGCACCATAGGGGTACTGGGCGACCAGGCGCTTGTACACGAGTTCGGCGCCGGCCCAGTTGCCCTTGCGCATGAACTTGTGGCCCTTTTGGTACAGCTGCTCGACCGGTTGGCCTTCGTTCGCGTCTTCGTCCTTGAACATGCCCTTGACCCGGGCGCAGCCCGAACCGGCAAGGACAGCGATCAGCAGCAGGCAGAGCAGGGCGCGCGGTGCGATGCGGTTACGGCTGGGGCTCATGGGGCAGGAGGCTTCTAGACGGACGCCGGAGGCAAGAAACCCGGATAATAGCAGCCCGGCGATACGCCCCCTGAACCAAAGCCCAGGGTCGGCGATGTCCGATGCCTCCTTCTTTCCCTGCTTCGCCCGGCCCGCGCCGGCGTGGCCTACCAGTAGACGTTGACTGACCCGATGAGTGGCTCCGCTACCCCCCTGTCCGCCACCACGCTTTCCGCCACTGTCCCCGACAGCAGCGCGGGGCGTCGCTTCGACGCCGTGCTCGCGGAACTTTTTCCCGACTATTCGCGCTCGCGCCTTTCGGCCTGGATCAAGTCGGGCGACGCCCGTCTCGACGGCCGCGAAGTGCGTCCGCGCGATCCGGTGCGCGGCGGCGAACTCGTGACGCTGACCGCCGTGCTCGACGTACAGACCCACTCCGAGCCCGAAGACATCGCCCTGGACGTGCTCTACGAGGACGAGCACGTCTTCGTGATCGACAAGCCGCCGGGCCTGGTCGTGCACCCGGGCGCAGGCAATCCGGCCGGCACGCTGGTCAATGCTTTGCTGCATCGCGATCCGGCGTTGAATGCCTTGCCGCGCGCGGGCATCGTCCACCGCCTCGACAAGGACACCTCCGGGGTCATGGTCGTCGCCCGTACCTTGCCGGCGCACACGGCGCTGATCGCGCAGTTGTCCTCGCGCGAAGTCCATCGCCAGTACCTGGCGGTCGTGGTCGGCGCGCTGGTGTCGGGCGGCACGGCCAATGCGCCGATCGATCGCCATCCACGCGATCGCATCCGCATGGCGGTGCGCGAGGACGGCAAGGACGCGGTGACTCACTTCCGCCTGCGCGAACGTTTCCGTGCCCACACCCTGCTCGAATGCCGCCTGGAAACCGGACGCACGCACCAGATCCGCGTGCACATGGCGCATCTCAAGCATCCGATCGTCGGCGATCCACTGTACGGCGGTCCGCTGAAGCTGCCCAAAGGCGCGACGCCCGAACTCATCGAGGGACTGCGCGGCTTCCGCCGCCAGGCGCTGCATGCCGAAGTGCTGGAGTTCGCGCACCCGGTGACCGGCGAAGCGGTGCGCTGCAGCGCGCCCATGCCCGACGACATGCGCGCCCTCGTGCGCGTACTGCACGAAGACGCCGCGGCGGCGAAGCAGGCCGGGCGCTGAGCATGCACGCCGCCCTCCTTCCCGCCGCATGGCCCGCGCCCAAACGCGCCGATGGCGGCAAGGTGCACGGGTTCACCACGCTGCGCCACGGTGCCGGCGTGTCGCACGCGCCGTTCGACAGTTTCAATCTCGGGCTGCGCTCGGGCGACGACGAAGCGGCCGTGCTGCGCAATCGCCAGCAGCTGGCGGAATTCGCCGGCCTGCCGTCGGCGCCGCACTGGTTGCGCCAAGTGCATGGCACGGGCGTGGTACGAGTGGACGACGCGATCGCGACCGGCGAGCCCGAGGCGGATGCAGCGGTGACCTCGACGCCTGGAGTGGTCCTCGCCATCCTTACCGCCGATTGCCTGCCGGTTCTGTTCACGGCGAAGGACGGCAGCGAAGTCGCCGCCGCGCATGCCGGCTGGCGTGGACTGGCCGCGGGCGTACTCGAAGCGACCATCGCGCACATGAAGACACCGCCAGATCATCTGCTCGCCTGGCTGGGGCCGGGCGCGGGACCGCAACGCTACGAAGTCGGCGTCGAGGTCTACGACGCCTTCGTCGGCAGCGATTGGTCGGCGGGTCGCGCCTTCGTCAGCACGCGGCCGAATCACTGGAACGTCGACCTCTATGCGCTCGCGCGCCGTCGCCTGGAGAAGGCTGGCCTGCGCGCGCACGACATCCACGGCGGCGCGCTGTGCACGATCGCCGATCCGCAGTCGTTCTATTCGCACCGCCGCGATCAGCGCACGGGGCGGATGGCCTCGCTGGTGTGGATGGATCCGGTGCGCTGAGTTCAAGCCGCCCGCAACGCCGCAAGGAAATGCTCCCGCCACGCCGTGATGTCGTGATGGCGCAGCTGATTCATCATCGCTTGCCAGCGTTCGCGCCGTTCTTCCAGCGGCATCGCCACCGCGGTGGCGATCGCGTCGGCCACGCCGTCCAGGTCATACGGATTCACCAATAGCGCCTGCGGCAATTCGCGCGCGGCGCCGGCGAAGCTGGACAGCACCAGCACGCCCGGATCCTCGCCGTTCTGCGCGGCGACGAATTCCTTGGCGACGAGATTCATGCCGTCGCGCAAGGGAGTCACCAGGGCGACGCGCGCGAGCCGGAGGAAGCCGGTCAGGGAAGCGTGCGGGTAGTTGCGATTGACGTAACGCACCGGCGTCCAGTCCGCATCGGCGTGGGTGCCGTTGATGTGGCCGGCCAGCCGCTCCAGTTCCTGCCGCAGCGTGCGGTACTCGGGCACCTCGCCGCGCGAGACCGGCGCGATCTGCAGGTAGGTCATGCGCCCGCGCTGCTCGGGATGGCGTTGCAGATAGCGTTCGAAGGCGCGGAAGCGCTCCGGCAATCCTTTCGAATAGTCCAGGCGGTCCACGCCGATCGCGAGCGAGCGTCCGGACAGGCTGGAGAACAGCCGTTTCGCGCTGGCCTTGCCGGCAGCGCGTTCGGCGAGCTTGCTGATGTGCGCGGTGTCGATGCTGATCGGGAAGGCGCCCGCGCGCAGGCGGCGGCCCTCCGCGGTTTCGAGCACACCATGCTCCACCACGCGGCCGCGGCCGAACAGACGCACGTAGTCCTGAAAGCGTTCGAGATCGCGCTCCGTCTGGAAACCGACCAGGTCGTAGGCCGACAAGCCTTCGAACAGGCGGCGGTGATCCGGCAGCGCCGCCAACAGATCGGAAGACGGCATCGGTACATGCAGGAAGAAACCGAGGCGGCAGCGCGCACCGCGCTCGCGCAGCAGCTGCGCAAAGGGGATCAGGTGGTAGTCATGGACCCAGACGATATCGTCGTCCTGCAGCAGCGGCGCCAGCTTCTCCGCGAACAACGCGTTGACGCGCCGGTAGCCCGCATACATCTCGCGGCTGTAGTCGACCAGATCCATCCGGAAATGCAGCAGCGGCCACAGCGTGCGATTGGCGAAGCCGTGGTAGTAGTCGTCGCGGTCCTGCTCGGACAGATCCAGGGTCATGTAACGGACATTGCCGCCGATGACTTCGTGGATCCGGCCGGATTCCTCCGCGACGCGGCCGCTCCAGCCGAACCACAATCCGCCCACTTCCTCCATCGCTGCCTTGAGCGCGACGGCCAAACCGCCGGCGCGTGCCTCGCCCGGAAGCGCCACGCGGTTGGACACCATGACCAACCGGCTCACACGGCATCCCGCCACGGCCGCGACAGGCGCATGGCCGCGATGATCAGGCCCACGTGCGAATAGGTCTGTGGGAAGTTGCCCCAGGGCTCGCCTTCGAAGGAAAGATCCTCGGACAACAGGCCGAGCGGATTGCGCTTCTGCAGCAGGCGCTCGAACATGTCGCGCGCCTCCTCCTTGCGCCCGATCGCGGCCAGCGCGTCGATGTACCAGAACGTGCAGATGGTGAAGCTGGTCTCAGGCACGCCGAAGTCGTCAGCGGCCGTATAGCGGAACAGCGCGTCGCCGCGCTTGAGTTCGCGCCCGATCACCTCGACCGTGGCGATGAAGCGCGGGTCGTCGGCGGCGATGAAGCCCAGGTCCGCCAGCAGTAGCAACGAGGCGTCGAGGCGGTGTCCGCCGAAGGTATCGACGAAATGGCCGCGCGCGGCATCGAACGTCGCCTCCATGATGCGCACATGCATCTGCTCGGCGTGCGCGCGCCAGAATGCCGCGCGGTCGGGCAGGCTCAGGTGCAGCGCGATCTTGGCCAGGCGGTCGCAGGCGGCCCAGCACATCGCCGCCGAATAGGTGTGTGTCTCGGCGCGGCCGCGGAACTCCCACAGGCCCGCGTCGGGCTGCTCGTAGAATTCGAACGCGCGTTCGCCGACGGGTTCGAGCCGCGCGAAGCTGGTCGCGTCGCCAGGACGGTTGAGGCGCTGATCGAAGAACAGCTGCGTCGAAGCGAGCACCACGCTGCCGTAGACGTCGTGCTGCTTCTGCAGCCAGGCCAGGTTGCCGCGGCGCACCGGGCCCATGCCGCGATAGCCGGCGAGCGACGGCACCTCTTCTTCCGCCAGTTCGGTTTCGAAGCCGATGCCGTACAGCGGCTGCAAGGCGCCCGACACGAACGTCGCCAGGTTCGACAGGTAGCGCAGGTAGTCCTCCATCGTCCGCGTCGCGCCCAGGCGATTGAGCGCGCGCACCACGAAGGCCGCATCACGCAGCCAGCAGTAGCGATAGTCCCAGTTGCGTACGGTGTGCGGCGCTTCGGGAATGGACGTGGTGATGGCGGCGACGATGGCGCCGGTGTCTTCGTATTGGCACAGCTTCAGGGTGATCGCGCTGCGGATTACCGCTTCCTGCCATTCCAGCGGAATCGACAGGTAGCGCGTCCATTCGCGCCAATAGTCCACGGTGCGTTCCTCGGCCAGGCGTACGTAGGAACCGACCGGCTGCGTCAGCGTCTCGTCGGGACCGAGCACCAGATGCATGTCGTGATCGAGCACGAACGGCAGCGCATCGCGGACCATGCGCACCGGCACGTCGCTGGTCAGTCGCAGCGTGTAGCCCGACAACAGGTAGCGCACGTGGTTGCTGCCCCAGGTGATTTCGGGGATGCGCGCGCCGTAGTCGGCCAGCGGCCGCATCAGCACGCGGATGCGCGGGCTGCCCGACAGTGGCCGCAGGCGGCGCATCAGCATCACCGGGCGGAAGAAGCGGTCGTGATGGCGCCAGCGCGGGGCGAAGTCGGTGATCTCCACCGCGCCGCCATTGCCGTCGCGCAAGACTGTGCGCAATACAGCCGTGTTCGGCACGTAGTACTGCTCGGAGGTCACGCAGTCCTGCAACTCGATCGTGTAGTCGCCGCCGTCGCTGATCTTGGGCGAGAGCAGCGCGCAGAAGGTGGGGTCGCCGTCGAATGCGGGCACGCAGCCCCATACGATGCGTGCGCGTTCGTCTAGCAAGGCCGCGATGCTACCGTTGCCGATGATGCCGAGGTCGAGCGTCGTCATCCGATCGTGTCCTCTGTTGAAAGAGTTTTCGCTGCAGCTACCCGCGACGCGGGTGTCAAGCGGCCGCCTCCGCGGCCAGCGGGTTGGCGGCGGCGTGCAGCCAGGCGCGCACCGCGGCGGTGTCGTGCAGGCGATAGCGCGCCGCCGTCGACGTGCGTTCGCCCACCACCACGCTCAGGCCCTGGCGCGCATTGACCAGGTCGAAGCCGTGCTCATCGGTGAGGTCGTCGCCGAGGAAGACCGGAAAGCGGCCGCGCATCGGCGGCTTGTCCAACAGCGCGGCGATGGCATCGCCTTTGTCGTGTCCGTCGGGGCGCAGTTCCAGGACGTCGTGGCCGCGTTGCAGGCGGTAGCCGGGCATCAGGGTGAGCGCCCAGTGCGCGAATTCGATGAAGGGCTCTTCCGCCGCCGGCGCGGCGCGCCAATGCAGGGCCAGGGTGATGCCCTTGTCCTCGATCAGGGAACCGGGAAACTTCGCCGCCAGTTCGATCGCCGCCGTTTGCACCGTCTTTCGCTCGACCGGCGCGTGGTGGACCACCGGGCCGTCGCGCGTCTGCAGGCCATGCAATCCGATCGCCGTCAGCCGCAAGGGACTGAAGAGCAGGTCCAGCGTCTCGATGCGGCGGCCGCTCACCAGCGCGACCGCGCCGTCCAGCGCGTCCTGCAGCCGCGCCAGGTCGTCCACGAGCTGTTGCGGCACGTACACGGCGTCGGGCGAAGCCGCGAAGTCGATCAGCGTGCCGTCGACATCGAGGAAGAGAGCCCAGTCACGCGCGGGCGGGGGAGGGGGCGGCAGGCGGGCGGGGTCTGCGCTCATGGTTCGCCATTGTGCTGAGCGATATGTAAGCGTCAGGTGCATGGCCCGCCGGCCGGCGCTTGAAAGCGCGTTCCACGGCCGCATTTCCGGGACATTGCGGCGTTCGCCGCCCCCAGAGTGATCCCGAGGTTCCCCATGCGGATGGACAAGCTCACATCGCGCTTCCAGCAGGCCCTGAGCGATGCGCAATCGCTCGCCGTCGGTCGCGACCACAGCGTCATCGAACCAGCGCACCTGCTGACCGCGTTGCTCGATCAGAGCGGCGGCAGCACGCGCCCCTTGCTGGCCCAGGCCGGCGTCAACGTGCCGCTGCTGCGCGAGCGCCTGGGTGAAGCGCTGGAGAAGCTGCCGAAGGTGACGGGCCAAGCGGGCAACGTCAGCGTCGGCAACGACCTGATGCGCCTGCTCAACCTCACCGACAAGTACGCGCAGCAGCGTGGCGATGCCTTCATCGCCAGCGAGTTGTTCGTACTGGCCGCGCTCGATGACGGCGGCGAGGTGGGCCGTGCGCTCAAGGCCGCCGGCGCCAGCAAGCAGAAGCTCGAAGCCGCGATCGAAAAACTTCGCGGCGGCGAGACCGTGCAGTCGGAAAACGCAGAAGACCAGCGGCAGGCGCTGGACAAGTACACCATCGACCTCACCGCGCGCGCGGAGAGCGGCAAGCTCGATCCGGTCATCGGCCGCGACGAGGAGATCCGTCGCACCGTGCAGGTGCTGCAACGCCGGACCAAGAACAACCCGGTGCTGATCGGCGAACCCGGCGTGGGCAAGACCGCGATCGTGGAAGGCCTCGCCCAGCGCATCGTCAACGGCGAAGTCCCCGAAGGCCTGCGCGGCAAGCGCGTGCTCTCGCTCGACATGGGCGCGCTGATCGCCGGCGCCAAGTTCCGCGGCGAATTCGAAGAGCGCCTGAAGGGCGTGCTCAACGATCTGGCCAAGAACGAAGGCCAGGTCATCCTCTTCATCGACGAGTTGCACACTATGGTCGGCGCCGGCAAGGCCGAGGGCGCGATGGACGCGGGCAATATGCTCAAGCCCGCGCTGGCCCGCGGCGAGCTGCACTGCATCGGCGCGACCACGCTGGACGAATACCGCAAATACGTAGAGAAGGACGCCGCACTCGAACGCCGCTTCCAGAAGGTCTTCGTCGGCGAGCCGAGCGTCGAGGACACCATCGCGATCCTGCGCGGCCTGAAGGAGAAGTACGCCGTGCACCACGGCGTGGAGATCACCGATCCGGCGATCGTCGCCGCGGCCACGCTTTCGCACCGCTACATCGCCGACCGCCAGTTGCCAGACAAGGCCATCGACCTTATGGACGAGGCCGCGTCGCGCATCCGCATGGAGATCGACTCCAAGCCGGAGGAGCTCGACCGCAAGGAACGCCGCCTGATCCAGCTCAAGATCCAGCGCGAGGCCTTGAAGAAGGAAAAGGACGAAGCCTCCAAGCAGCGCCTCGCGGACCTGGAAGGCGAGATCGCCCGGCTCGAACGCGAGTTCAACGACCTGGAAGAAGTGTGGAAGGCCGAGAAGGCCACCCTGCAGGGCGCGACCAAGATCAAGGAACAGATCGAGCAGGCCAAGCTCGATCTCGAAGCCGCGCAGCGCAAACAGGACTTCGCCCGCATGAGCGAGATCCAGTACGGCACGCTGCCGGAGCTGGACAAGCAGCTCAAGGCTGCGCAGGAAGCCGAGACCAAGGGCTTCACGCTGCTCCAGGACAAGGTCACCGCGGAGGAAATCGCCGAGGTGGTGGCGCGCTGGACCGGCATTCCGGTCAGCAAGATGCTCGAAGGCGAGCGCGAGAAACTGCTGAAGATGGAAGACGCGCTGCACGCGCGCGTGGTCGGCCAGGACGAGGCGATCAAGGTCGTCTCCGATGCGGTGCGGCGTTCGCGCGCGGGCCTGTCCGATCCAAACCGGCCATCGGGTTCGTTCCTGTTCCTCGGCCCCACCGGCGTGGGCAAGACCGAGCTGAGCAAGGCGCTGGCCGAGTTCCTGTTCGACAGCGGCGACGCGATGGTCCGCATCGACATGAGCGAGTTCATGGAGAAGCACTCGGTGAGCCGCCTGGTCGGCGCGCCTCCGGGCTACGTCGGCTATGAAGAAGGCGGTTATCTCACCGAAGCGGTGCGTCGCCGTCCCTACAGCGTGATCCTGCTCGACGAGGTGGAGAAGGCGCATCCGGACGTGTTCAACATTCTCCTGCAGGTGCTGGACGACGGCCGCCTCACCGACGGGCAGGGCCGCACGGTCGACTTCCGCAACACCGTGATCATCATGACCTCGAATCTGGGCAGCCAGATGATCCAGGACATGGCCGGCGACGACTCACCGGAGGCCTACACGCAGATGAAGGCCGCGGTGATGGGCGTGGTGCAGGCGCACTTCCGTCCGGAGTTCATCAATCGCCTCGACGACATCGTCGTGTTCCATCCGCTGGACAAGGCGCAGATCCGCGAGATCGCGCGCATCCAGCTGCGTGGACTGGAGAAGCGGCTGAGCGAGCGCGGCCTGAAGCTGTCGCTGTCCGACGCCGCACTGACGCTGCTGGGCAACGTCGGCTTCGATCCAGTCTACGGTGCGCGTCCGCTCAAGCGCGCCGTGCAGCAGCAACTGGAGAATCCGCTGGCGCAACGCATCCTCGCCGGCGAGTTCAATGCCGGCGATACGGTGCAGGTCGATGCGGCGGGTGGGCAGTTGGTGTTTCACAAGGCTTAGTCAGCAGAAGGCTCCTCTTCTCCCCGCATGCGGGGAGAAGATGCCCGCAGGGCAGATGAGGGGGGGCGAGCGCAGCGAGTTGCCCTTGACTTCGAACAAGCAACAGCAGCTCGCTCCGCTCGCGCCCCTCACCCGCCCTTCGGGCACCCTCTCCCCGCACGCGGGGAGAGGGAAGATTGCGGCAACCTGTTAAACTCCGCGCCGCCTGAGGTGACCGCCGGCTTGGCCGGCGGTTGAAACGGGAATCCGGTGCGCCCCGCGTCTGGTCGACGCGCAAGCAATTCCGGAGCTGCCCCCGCAACGGTAAGTGTTGAGCCAGGATGGCTCGGGACCGGCGAATGCCACTGTGCGCACTGCACGGGAAGGCGCCGCTCCCGGACGCGAACGAGCGTCCACGCACGAGCCCGGAGACCGGCCACAGGCCTGACCCGACATGCGGTGGGCTATGTCGCGGGGGCCTCGCTTTGCGTCGCGTCTCGCACTCCTTCCGCCTGTCTCCAACCCGACATCACGCGCGGGCAGGCGCGTTCCAAGGAGTTCCCATGCAGCACCGCAATTCCCGTTCCCTCCGCCGCTCGCCGCTGGCGGCCGGCCTTCTGTGCGCGCTTCTGGCCGGTACGGCCACTTCGGCGTTCGCCGCCGACGGTTCCACTCAGGCGACCGATGTCGACGACGTGATCGTCACCGCGTCGCGCACCGCGCAGACGCAGGACGCCACGCTGGCTTCGGTCAGTGTCATTACCCGTGAGGACATCGATCGTCTGCAGCCGGCCTCGCTGCCGGATCTGCTGCGCGGCCAGGCGGGCCTGACGATCACCAACAACGGCGGCATGGGCAAGGAAAGCTCGGTGTTCCTGCGCGGCGCCGAGTCCGACCAAACCATCGTGCTGGTCGACGGCATCAAGATCGGTTCGGCGACGCTGGGCAAGGCGGCGCTGCAGGACATTCCGGTCGACCAGATCGAGCGCATCGAAATCGTGCGCGGCCCGTATTCGAGCCTGTACGGTTCGGAGGCCATCGGCGGCGTGATCCAGATCTTCACCCGGCGTCCGCGTGGTGCGTTCTCGCCCAACTTCAGCTTCGCCGTCGGTAGCCACAAGACCGCGCGCATGGCCGCCGGTCTCGGTGGTCGCGGCGAAAAGGGCTGGTACTCGGTCAATGCGGCGCACGAGCGCACCGATGGCATCGACAGCTGCCGCGGCGCGGGTTTCCCGATCTTCGCCGGCTGCTTCACCGTCGAGCCCGACAAGGACGCCTACCGCAACACCTCGCTCTCGCTGCAGGGCGGCTACACCTTCAACCAGCAGTGGGATGCCGAAGCGCGGCTCATGCGCGCCGAAGGCCGCAACGAATACGACGGCGATTTCCAGAACCGCTCCAGCGTGGTCGAGCAGGTCGCCAGCGCGCGCGTGCGCTATCGGCCGACGCAGGCGCTTACGCTGACGCTCAATGGCGGCGAGAGCACTGATCAAAGCGACGACTACAAGGATGCGACTTCGACCGGCTACGTCGACACGCATCGCAGCCAGGGCTCGCTGCAGGCCGACATCGCCACGGGCGGTGGCGTGTTCACCGTGGGCTTCGACTGGCTGCGCGATCGAATCGACAGCGCCACGCCGTACGTCGACATCACCACGGGTAACGTGATCACGCAGCGCATCAACCATGCCGTCTTCGGCCAGTGGCAGCAGACGTTCGGTGCGCATTCGTTGCAACTGAGCGTGCGTCGCGACGAGAACGACCAGTTCGGCGGCAAGACCACCGGCGCCGCGCTGTGGGGCTGGGACCTGAGCGATACGCTGCGCGTCACCGCCAGCTACGGCACCGCGTACAAGGCGCCGTCGTTCAACGAACTGTACTTCCCGTTCTTCGGCGATCCGACGCTGCAGCCGGAAACCTCGCGCAGCTTCGAGCTGGGCCTGCGCGGACAGCAGGAATGGGGCAACTGGTCGGTCAACGCGTTCCAGACCCACAGCAAGGACCTGATCGGCTACGACCCGACGCCGCGCGCCGGGCTGCCGTTCGGTGGCGCCAACAACATCGACAGTGCGCGTATCCGCGGTGTCGAAGTCACTGGTGAAACCACGCTGGCCGGCTGGGACCTGCACGGCAGCGCCACCTGGCTGGATCCGCGCGACGATGAAGGCCAGGATATCGACAACCTCCTGCCGCGCCGTGCGCGCCAGTCCGCGCGCGTCGACGCCGACCGCCGCTTCGGCGATTTCAGCGTGGGCGCCAGCGTTTCGGCGCAGGGCTATCGCTACGACGATCCGGCCAACACGCGTCGCATGGGCGGCTATGCCACCACCGACCTGCGCGTGGGCTATGCGCTGACGCCGGCGTGGACGCTGCAGCTCAATGCCGACAACGTGTTCGACAAGACGTACGAAACGGCGGCGTTCTACAACCAGCCGGGCCGCACGTATCTGCTGAGCGTGCGTTACCGGCCGGTGGAGTAAAGGCTTACGAGGGTTCCGAACGCGCCTGCGAGAGTGCCTCCAGGCGCGCTTCGAGTTCCGCGACCCGCGCTTCCAACTCGCTGACGCGATCGGCCAGGCCGCCGCGCGCTCCCGTCGTCGCAACGTCCTGCGTGCTGGCGTCGACTTCAGGTTCGCCGCACAGCAGGTGCGCGTAACGATCGCCGCGTTGTCCGCTTTGCCGCGGTAACACGGTGGTCAGGCCGCGGCTGGTCAGCCGTTCCAGGGCATGCACCACGTCATCCGCGGACTCGAACTTCGCCATGCGTTCGCTGCGCGACATCAGTTCGTGCGCGGTCTGCGGCCCGCGCAGCATCAGCAGGCCTAGCAGGGCGCATTGCGGTTGCGTGAGCTGCAATACCCGCTCCACGCGATGCGCGTAGCGCTCGGCGCGGGAGGAGTGCTGCGACTTCACCCAGCCCTTCGGCTCCAGATGCCGCAGGGCCTGCGCGACCTCGTCCGCCTCCAGCTCCATCATCGGTTCGCGCGCAGTCTTCTGGTTGCAGGCGAGGACGACGGCGTTGAGCGTGAGCGGGTAAGCATCGGGCGTGGTCGCTTCCTTCTCGATCAGCGAGCCCAGGATGCGGACATCGATCGGGGTGAGTTGCGGTTGGTAGGGGGTTTCGTCCGCCATGTCGTGCGTCCTCGAATGCGTCTTTCGATAATCAGGTAGTGGCCGGCGGCAGATGCCTGCCGGCGCGATACGGCGGCGTCGCCATCACCATCTCGGCGAAGCTGTGCGCGAGTTCGCGTTCGGCCATGACCGTCGCGTCCGCGCCGTGTTCGAGCAGGTGCCGGACCTCCTTGTCGCTATGGCCGCGCGCCACGATGCTCAGACCGGGATTCACCTTGCGCAGGCTGGCGATGATCTCGCCGGCCTCCAGGGCATTGGGAATCGCGAGCAGCGCCATGTGCGCGCGTTCCGGCGCCGCTTCGCGCAGCACCGCGGGATTGACCGCGTTGCCGCGGACCGCCGGCAGGCCGTCTGCGCGCGCGCGCTCCACCAGATTGTCCTCGCCATCGATGACCACGAGCGGCACGTGATGCTCGCGCAGGACGCGTGCGAGTTCGCGGCCGACGCGGCCATAACCGACCAGGATCACATGGTCGCGGATGCCGGGTGGCACCGGCGCTTCGCGGTCGCGCTGCTCGCGCGTACGCCGCGCTTCGGCGGCGGTGCGGCGATCCAGCCAGGTCATCAACACCGGATTGAAGGTGATCGACAGCAGCGCGCCGGCGAGGATCAGGTCCTGCCCGGCGGTCGGCAGCACCTTCAGCTGCACGCCCAGGCTGGCGAGGATGAAAGAGAACTCGCCGATCTGCGATAGCGAGATCGCCAGCAGCAGCGAAGTCGGTCCGTTCTTGCCCAGCAGGCGCGCCACCGTCCATGCCGCCAGGCCGTTGCCCACCACCACGATGGCGAACGTCGCCAGGACCTGCAGCGGCCGTTCGACCAGGATGGTGGGGTTGAACAGCATGCCGACCGAAACGAAGAACAGCACCGCGAACGCGTCGCGCAGCGGCAGCGTCTCGGTGGCGGCCTGATGGCTGAATTCGGATTCGTTGAGCAGCAGGCCGGCGAAGAACGCACCCAGGGCGAAGGACACGCCGAACAATTCCGCCGAACCGAAGGCGACACCCAGGGCGATCGCCAGCACGCATAGCGTGAACAGCTCGCGCGAACCGGTGCCGGCGACGCGTTCGAGGATCCACGGCACCAGGCGACGTCCGACCAGCAGCATCACTGCGATGAAAGCGCCGACCTTGAACAGGGTCGTGATCAGGGTGGCGAGCACGGCGACGCGATCGCCGCCTTCACCCTGCAGCATGCCCGCCAGCGGCGGCAGCAGCACCAGCACCAGGACCATCACCAGGTCTTCGACAATCAGCCAGCCCACGGCGATGCGGCCGCGCGTGGTGTCGAGCAGGCGCCGTTCTTCCAGTGCGCGCAGCACCACCACGGTGCTGGCGACCGACAGAGCGAGCCCGAAGACGATGCCGGCGCCATGGCCCCAGCCGAACCACTGGGTCAGGCCCCACCCCAGCAGCGAGACGAATACGATCTGCGCGATGGCGCCGGGCAGGGCGATCGACTTCACGTCGAGCAGGTCGCGCAGCGAGAAGTGCAGGCCGACGCCGAACATCAGCAGGATCACGCCGATCTCGGCCAACTGCGGCGCCAGCGTCTGGTCGCCGACGAAGCCGGGCGTAAACGGCCCGGCGATGATCCCGGCGACCAGGTAGCCCACCAGCGGCGACAGCCGCAGGCGCTGCGCCAGCGCGCCGAAGATGAAGGCCAGGCCGAAGCCCGCGACGAGAATGGCGATGAGCGACGTGTGGTGCATTCAGTCCGCTTGAAAGTCCGCTTGAACAGAGGGGTGCCGGATCGCTTCCTTCTCTCCGCGCCGCGGGGAGAAGGTGCCCGGAGGGCGGATGAGGGGTGCGCGGCGAAGCCGCGCGATCTGCCATGGAGCTCTAAAGGCGCGGCAGCCTCGCCCGTCCCCGTACAATACAGCCATGATCGCTTTCCGTGATTTCGCCCTGCGCCGGGGCGAACGCCTCCTGTTGTCCAACGTCGACCTGGCCCTGCACGCCGGCTGGCGTGTGGGCGTGATCGGCCGCAATGGCACCGGCAAGTCCTCGCTGTTTGCGGCGATCCAGGGCGAAGTCGAGGCCGACCGCGGCGACATCGACGTACCCGCGCGCGTGCGCATCGCCAGCGTCGCGCAGGAAACGCCTGCGCTGGACGATGCCGCGCTGGACTTCGTGCTTTCCGGCGACGCCGCCGTGCACGCGGTGCTGCAGGCCGAGCGCGCGGCGATGGAGCGCGAGGACTGGGAAGCCGTCGCCGAGGCGCACCACAAGCTGGAAGAACTCGGCGGCTACGACGCCACCGCGCGCGCCGGCAAGTTGCTGCACGGCCTGGGTTTCACCGCGGACACGCACGAGCGCGCGGTGAAGGAATTCTCCGGTGGCTGGCGCGTGCGCCTGAACCTGGCGCGCGCGCTGATGACGCCGAGCGACCTGCTGCTGCTCGACGAACCCACCAACCACCTCGACCTCGACGCCGTGCTGTGGCTCGAACAGTGGCTGTTGAAATATCCGGGAACGCTGTTGCTGATTTCGCACGACCGCGAATTCCTCGACGGCGTGTCCACGCACACGCTGCACCTGCACGAAGGCAAGGCCAAGCTCTACACCGGCGACTACACCGCGTTCGAGCGCCAGCGCGCCGAGCAACTGCGCCAGCAACAGATCGCGCACGAGAAAGAACAGGCCGAGCGCGCGCATCTGCAGAGCTTCATCGACCGCTTCAAGGCCAAGGCGAGCAAGGCCAAGCAGGCGCAGAGCCGCATGAAGCGCCTGGCCAAACTGGCCGGGACCGAGGCGGTGCGTATCGAGCGCTCCTTGCGCATCGATTTCCCCGCCCCGGCGAAACTGCCGCATGCGTTGCTGCGGCTGATGCATGCCGACTGCGGTTACGGCGACCACACGGTGTTGAATCAGATCGGCTTCATCCTCGAAGCCGGCGACCGTGTCGCCTTGCTCGGCCCCAACGGTGCCGGCAAGTCGACGCTGGTGAAGTCGCTGGTTGGTGAAATTCCGCTGCTCGAAGGCGAGCGCGGCGGCCATCCCGATCTGCGCATCGGCTACTTCGCCCAGCACACGGTGGAATCGCTACACGAAGGCCGCAGCCCGATCGATCACCTCGGCGACATCGCGCCGGGCGTGTCCACGCAGCAGCTGCGCGATTTTCTCGGCAAGTGGAATTTCCCCGGCGACCGCGCCTTCGAATCGGTCGACGGCTTCTCCGGCGGCGAACGCGCGCGCCTGGCGCTGGCGCTGATCGCGTGGCGCCAACCCAACGTGCTGCTGCTCGACGAACCGACCAACCACCTCGACCTCGACATGCGCGAGGCCCTGGCCGAAGCGCTGAGCGATTTCGACGGCGCGATCGTGCTGGTCTCGCACGACCGGCATCTGATCGGCTTGGTTTGCGACACGTTCTGGCGTGTGGCCGATGGCGTCGCCCAACCCTTCGATGGCGACCTCGATGCGTATGCGGTGTGGCTGCGCACGCGCGAGAGCAGCGAGGGCAAGGCCAAGGCGCCGGCGAAGGCCGCACCGGCGCCGGCTACCGCCGCCGCGAGCAAAAAGAAGCCGCCCAATCCGCACAAGCTGGCCGAGGCCGAGGCGCGCGTGGCCGAGCTGGAATCGAAACTCCACGCCGTCGACATGGACCTGGCCGATCCGGATGTGTATGCGGACGGCGGGACCAATGCCGCGGAGCTGTCGCGCAAGCGCGATACGATCGCTGCCGAACTGGGGACGGCGGAATCGGAACTGCTGGCGCTCTATGAAACGGCGTGAGTCGTGATGCAATAATCGACCGAATGGGGAACGGCCCGAGCGCGGGTCGTATGAAGGGGGCAGCGTGAAGGCATGGAAGGCGCCGGCAACGGCGATCGTTATCGTGGCGTTGGCGGCGACCGCACTTGCGGCGCCATTCTGGAAAGAAGTGGCATTGCGACATGCGAGGAAAGCGGGATGGACTCCGTCCCTTTCCTCGGCGGCGGCAGCAATAGCATCCCCTGCAGAGCCGAAGAACGGCGCGCAGCCGCTTTCCGTGCCGATGGAGCTGACCCTGGCGGGCGAGGTCTATGGCGTCGCCGAGGGCGCGCCGATCTCGGCCACGGTGTACGTGAACGACCGTGCCTTCAGCGCCAGCGTGGTCGGCAAGCAGTACACCGCTGCGATCAAGGCCCTGAGCGCCGGTGACATGGTCAGCGTCGAGGTCGTATCGCCGAAGGTGCACTACCGCGCGATCCTGGGAACCTACCGCAAGCTCAAGCGTTTCAACGGCGGCGACCGTCGCGTCGATCTGGCTGAGTATCCCGCGCTGCAGGTGTCGCCGATCAGCACCGCTACTGCGTTGCTGGTGAGTCGTGTGCTCGGCCACGAGGCGAGGACGGACGTCGAGTTCGACCGCGCGACGCGCGCGCTTGGGCCCCGTATTAGCCGTGGCTCGTCGTACCTGGTGTCTGACCTGACCACGATGGCCAAGGTTCTGTACGACATCGCGCTCGGCAACATGGTGCTTCCGTCCGGTTACGGCGATGGCTATGCCTTCGTCCAGGACCAGGCGGCTTACAGCGCCTATCTGGGCGGCTACGACATGGTGGCCGACTCGTCCCGGAACTATTCCTTCGACCAGGCCGATTACGTGCGATTGCGCTCGCTGTCGGAGATTCCGTCGACGCTGTTGCTGACGACGGGATGGCCACAGGGCAATGTGCCCACGGGTATTCTCGCGACACAGTTGCTGGTGAGAGTGGGCGGCAACCGGTACGAGATGCACGGCATGCAGGGCATGCAGAATGTGGTCGGCTTCGACACGTTGACGCCGGTAGAGCTTTACGACCTCTCCATAACCGCGTCGGGGGAGCTGCGCCTGGAGGCGGTCAATCCCGTGTCGGCGGAAGGCTATTCCGAATCCAGCGGGCTCGTTCGACGCCTGGTCACCGGATACACGTTGCGCCGGTTGACCATCGGCGATCAATTCAGTCTGTGGGCAAGCCGCGTGGAGTGGACCGACAGCCTGGTCTATAACCCGACGCAGCCCCCGGTCAGTGGTACTTCCACACAGGTATGGGTGGCTTCCGACCTTGACCAGATGACCAATGCCACGGCCTGGAATGGCCTGCAGGGGCGCCGCGCGCTGCCGTGGTTCTGCGTCAAACCGCTGGCGAATCGTCCGGAAACCGCGCTTGCGGCCTGCGAGTGGCCGCAGTACCGGTTCGATGCGGGCGGCACCGGCATGACCGAAGACGTCGGATCGAAAGTCGACAATCGGATGCAGCCGCAGCCGGGCGGCTGGGGCGTTTCGTTCTCCTGGGCGATCGATGCCAAGGGCCGGCTTCGAGTCGTGGGACCCGGTGTCGAAACATTGTTCTGGAACATCGAGGCTGGCGACGAGGCGGCGGATGTAGTCGTCTATCTGGCGCGCAGCGCATCCAGCAATCCGGCCGAACAGAGCATGGTGGGAGTGGCCCTGTCCATTTCGGGCGATTACCTGCCGTTCTCGTCGAACCAGGCGATCGGCAACTGGGAACTCGGATCGTCCGTGGCCCAGCCGTTCGAGTACCCGGCTGCGACGCCGATCTATGTGCTTCAGCGCCTCGGCGACGGAACCGGCAAGGACTACACCAACGTCAACGGTATCAATGACACGCCATACATCAGCAACTGGCGGGTCACCGGTGAGCGCATATTCGATACGCGCTATCGCGCCAAGTTCTACGACGGTACGTCGCGCTACGTACAGAGCTGCGAGCAAGCCTTTGCGACAGGCGCGACCGGATGCGCGATCTACCGCGTACGCTACTTCCGGCCATTGATGAGGATTGGCCAGCGCTTGTACGGCATCCAGGAGTATTCCAGCCAGGCGAGCCCCATCTATTACCCGCAGGGCTACACCGGCACATACGACAATGTGGTGCGGTCCGGCGGTGCGATCTACTACGAATGTGTTGATGGCGCTTGCTTGACGGCCGTCCCTGCCGCGAGCCAGGCCTCGCTGTCGCCCGTGAGTCCAACTGATCAGGCCTCACCAGGGACGCGCCCCAAATTCGTCTCTCCCTCCATCTCCGATCTGCTCCTGCGAGCGCAACGCCTGCGGCCCTAGTTTCGGCCGCAGACTGAACGGCCTTCACGAGCGCGCCCCGCTGCATTCGAACCAGCAGCGGGTCGCCCAGGGTTGATTTGGCGGCAGACATCCCCAGAATGCTGCAGCCCGCCACGGGCCGTCCCTGCGATTCCGCCATGCCGATTTACGCCTTCGAGTGCGCCGCTTGCGGCCACAGCTTCGACCGTCTGCAGAAGATGTCCGATCCGGATCCGACGGCCTGTCCGTCCTGCGATGCCGGGCAGGTGCGTCGCCAGCTGACCGCCCCGCAGTTCCGGCTGGCGGGCGGTGGCTGGTACGAGACCGACTTCAAGAAGGACGGGGACAAGAAGCGCAACCTCGCCGATGCGGGGGCTTCCACACCCGCCGCCGAGTCCAAGCCCGCCGAGGCGAAGCCGGCGGAAAAGAAATCCGAGCCGGCAAAATCCGAAGCCAAGACGGTCTAGCTTCCCAAGCCAAGCTCCAAAAAAAGCGGCGGCCCGCCTTCGCGAGCCGCCGTTTTCGTATCCGGCGCTTCCGGTCAGTTGCCGAAGCGCCCGCGGCAGCCGCCGTTGACCCAGATCCGGTTGTTGCCCGCCATGCCCCAGGTGCGGCCTTCGATGCAGGCCTGCGACGACAGCTGCTGGATCAGGCGCGGGCGGCCTTGGCCCGGCGGCCAGTTGCAGGTGGTGTAGCGTCCGTCCTGGCTGGCACAGGTGGTCGTGTAACCGGAGTCGCCGCCGCCGTTCCAACCGCCACCTGCGCTGGCGAATTCGCCGCGGCAGCCGGACCACACCGAGACCTGGCCACGGTTGCTGTTCCAGTTCTGCCCTTCACGGCAGCGGGTATCGGACAGCTGGCGTACCAGCTGCGACCGGCCGCGCCAGGGGGTCGGGCAATTGGTGACCCGGTTGTTGCTGCTTTCGCAGCGGATCGTCTGGCCCTGGCCACCGCCGCCCCAGCCTCCCACGAACTCGGCGCGGCAGCCGCCCCAGACCGTGACTTTCCCGTATTGCGAATTCCAGTTGCTGCCTTCGACGCAGCGGGTGTCGGACAACTGGCGGCTCACGCGCGAGGGGCCGTCCCACGGGGTCCGGCATTCGCGGGGGCGGTTGCTGGTGCTTTCGCAGCGGATGGCGCCGCCCTCATAGCCTGGGCCGCCGGGGTAGCCCGGGTAGCCGGGACCTTGCGAACCCGCCAGCGACTGGGAGATGTCGCGCTTGATGTCGCTGAAGCGCCAGTTGGAGCGGTTGATCTGGTCCAGATAGAACCGCAGCTGGTCGTCGGCGATCTCGCGGCCGCCGGACTGCTCCCGGTATTCCTGGCGGATGACCCGCTCCTGGTCGTTGTACGACAGGGTCCGCAGATCCTCGGTCGCATAGGAGCGCGCCGTGATCTGCGCCATCGCCGGCGCCGACAAGGCCAGCAGGCACAGCGCCGCGAGCAGCGGCTTTAGGAACTGTGGTTTCAACAGCGTCTTCATGACTTTCCCCTTTCGGTTGGTTGGAAACCGGATTGCCCTCGGCAGTAATGCGCCACTGCCGTTAAAATGCCGTCCTCCCGCCCACGGGACCGCCCCTCAGCGCGGTCGCCTGCATGCCTGCCGTGGCCGGCTCGAGTGTATTTCCCGGAGCTTTCATGCGTACCCATTTCTGTGGCCTCGTCGACGAGGCCCTGATCGGCCAGACCGTGATCCTGTGCGGCTGGGCCGATGTCGCCCGCAACCTGGGCGGCTTGTGCTTCATCGATCTTCGCGACCATGAGGGCATCGTGCAGATCGTCGCTGAACCCGACAGCAACATTCCGGGCAACGCCGAGGTCCTCTCAGCCGCCGCTCATGTGGGCTACGAGGACTGCCTGCGCGTCACCGGCGTCGTACGCAAGCGCGAGTCGGTCAACGCCAAGATCCGCACCGGCCAGGTCGAAGTCGTAGCGACCAAGATCGAGCTGCTCAACAAGGCCGAGCCGCTGCCGTTCCACGCCCACGAGAATCCGGGCGAGGACATCCGCCTCAAGTACCGCTACCTCGACCTGCGCACCGCGGACATGCAGCGCAAGATGCGCACCCGCATCAAGCTGGTGCAGGCGCTGCGCCGTTACCTCGATGAGCGCGGCTTCCAGGACATCGAAACGCCGATCCTGACCAAGGCCACGCCGGAAGGCGCGCGCGACTTCCTGGTGCCGGCGCGCATGCATCCGGGCGAGTTCTACGCGCTGCCGCAGTCGCCGCAGCTGTTCAAGCAGATCCTGATGATGGCCGGCTTCGACCGCTACTATCAGATCGCGCGCTGCTTCCGCGACGAGGCGCTGCGCGCCGACCGCCAGCTCGAGTTCACCCAGCTCGACATGGAGTTCGCGTGGGTGCACGAGCGCGACGTGCAGGACACCGTGGAGGAAATGATCCGCGTCGTGTTCCGCGAAGTGATGGATGTCGAGCTCGACGCGCAATTCCCGCGCATGACCTACGCCGAAGCCATGCGCCGCTACGGTTCCGACAAGCCGGATCTGCGCATCGCGCTGGAACTGGTCGACGTCGCCGAATTGGTGAAGGGCAGCGAATTCGCCGTGTTCACCGCGGCCGCCAACGATGCGGACGGCCGTGTCGCCGCGCTGCGCATCCCCGGTGGCGCCGCGCTGTCGCGCAAGCAGATCGACGAATACGCGGCGCATGCGGCCAAGTTCGGCGCCAAGGGCCTGGCCTACGCCAAGATCGACGAAACCGGTGCGGTAAATTCGCCGGTCGCCAAGTTCTTCAGCGAAGACGCCTTCGCCGCGCTGCTCAAGCACGTCGGCGCCGGCAACGGCGACATCGTGTTCTTCGGCGCCGGTGCCTACAACAAGGTCAGCGATTTCATGGGCGCGGTGCGCCTGAAGGCCGGCAAGGACTTCAACCTGGTCGCCGCGGGCTGGCGCCCGCTGTGGGTCACCGACTTCCCGATGTTCGAGTGGGACGACGAGGAAAAGCGCTACGTCGCCCTGCATCACCCGTTCACCGCGCCGGCCGTGGATTCCATCGAAGACCTGCGCGCCAACGCGAAAACCGCGGTGTCGCGCGGCTACGACATGGTGCTCAACGGCAACGAGATCGGCGGCGGTTCCATCCGTATCCACAACTCGCAGATGCAGTCGGCGGTGTTCGAGCTGCTGGGCATTGGCGCGGAAGAGGCGGAAGGGAAGTTCGGCTTCCTGCTCGACGCGCTCAAGTACGGCGCGCCGCCCCACGGTGGCATCGCCTTCGGCATCGACCGCATCGCCGCGCTGATGGCGGGCAGCGAATCGATCCGCGACGTGATCGCCTTCCCCAAGACCACGACCGCGCAGTGCCTGATGACCGGCGCGCCGTCGCCGGTGCCCGACGCGCAGCTGGCGGAAGTGCACGTGCAGGTACGCCCCAAGCCTTCATCCAAGGAATAAGCAATGACCGAGACCGCATTCGCTCTGCAGTGGGAAAAGCTGGCCAATGAAGGCACCGATGCCGGCCTTACGACCGAACGCGCCCGCGTGTTCGGCGGTTGGCTGGTGCGTGTCGGCACGGCGCCGAACGCGATGGCGCTGACCTTCGTTCCCGACGGCGAAGGCCGCTGGGACGGCGAGGACTTCGGCGAAGACGACTACGAGTACGAAGAAGAGGACGAGGAAGAGTCCGAAGAAGAGGACGAAGAGTCCGAAGAAGAAGACGAAGAAGACGAAGAAGAGGACAACTGAGCGATGCTCGTGCGCCGCGCCGTACCCTCCGATGCGCCCGTGCTGGCGGAGCTGGGCGCGTGCACGTTCACCGATGCCTTCGGGCATCTGTATTCGCCGCAGGATTTGCAGGCCTTCATCGACGAGTCGCACGCCGCGTCGGCGTACGCAAAACTCCTGGACAGCCCGCTCTACGCGATCTGGCTGGCCGAGGACGAAGGCGAGGCGATTGGCTACGCGCTGGCCGGTCCCTGCGGCCTGCCGCATGAAGATGCGAAGCCCGAGGACGGCGAACTCAAGCGTCTGTACGTGAGTGGCCGAGCGCAGGGCGGGGGCGTAGGCGCCCGTCTGTTCGAGGAAGCGCTGGCGTGGCTGGAGCACGCCGGCCCGCGCACGCTGTGGATCAGCGTGTGGTCGGAGAACTACGGCGCGCAGCGCTTCTACGGCCGCTACGGCTTCGAGAAGGCGGGTGAATACGAATTCATCGTCGGCGAGCAGCGCGATCGCGAATTCATGTACCGGCGCAATCCGGTCGGGTGACTGCTGGTAAAACGGACGGCATCCCCACGCTGGGTCCCGTGATGTCACCACGCGTCATCCTCATCCACGGCATCTGGATGCCGGGCGCCGTCATGGCCTGGCAGGCCGCGCGCCTGCGCGAAGCCGGTTTCGACTGCGAGACGTTCAGCTACCAAGGCGTGACCCGGGGGCCGGGGGAGGCGATCGCCCGGCTGCGCGAGGCCCTGTCGCTCGGGGCCGCGCATATCCTGGCCCACAGTCTGGGCGGGCTGGTCGCCCTGGAGACCCTGATCGAATACCCGCAACTGCCGGTGGAACGCGTGGTCTGCATGGGCTCGCCCCTGTGCGGCAGCGGCGCGGTGCAGGGCATGCGCCAGCGGCCGTGGGCCGCGGCGATGCTGGGCCAGGCCGCGGATCTGCTGAATCGCGGCTTCGAGCGCTGGAACGGTACCGCCACGGTCGGCGTCATCGCCGGCACCCTGCCGCATGGCCTGGGGCACGTGTTCGGCGGGTTCCAGGAGGATCACGATGGCTCGGTGGCCGTGGCCGAAACCCGCCTGCCCGGGCTGGCCGACCACACCGTCATCGCTGCCAGCCACAGCGGGATGCTGTTCTCGGCGGAGGCGGCGCGGCTGGCGATCCACTTCTTCCGGAACGGCCGCTTCCGCTAGCGGGGCCGGGCGAGACCGCCCGCCAGGGCCGAACGGGGTGTCCCAGCCATGGCCGCCCGCTTTTGCCGCAGCGCGGTAAAATTCCGCCCTTCGTCACCAGCCACACACGGAACACCCATGGGTAGAGGCCCTTCCATCGAGGCCCGCAAGAACGCGGTCGACGCGCAGCGCGGCAAGATCTTCACCAAGATCATCCGCGAGATCAGTGTCGCCGCGCGCGCCGGCGGCGGCGATCCGTCCGCCAATCCGCGCCTGCGTTCGGCCGTCGACAAGGCGCTGTCGGTCAACATGTCCAAGGACGTGATCGAACGCGCCATCAAGAAGGCCACCGGCGAACTCGAAGGCGTGGTCTACGAGGAGATCCGCTACGAAGGCTATGCGCCCGGCGGCGTCGCCGTGATCGTCGACTGTCTCACCGACAACAAAGTGCGCACCGTGGCCGATGTGCGTCATGCGTTCGGCAAGTTCGGCGGCAACCTCGGCACCGACGGCTCTGTGTCCTTCATGTTCAAGAAGCTCGGCGTGTTGTCGTATGCGCCGGGCGCGAACGAAGAGAAGATCACCGAAGCGGCGATCGAAGCCGGCGCCGACGACATCGTCGCGTATCCGGAAGACGGCGCCATCGACGTCATCACCTCGCCCGATGCGTTCGCCGACGTGAAGGCGGCGATGGAAGCGGCAGGCTTCAAGCCCGACCTCGCCGAAGTCACGCTGCGCGCCGACAACGACGTCGCCGTGAGCGGCGAAACCGCGCAGCAGGTCGCCAAGTTGCTGCGCTGGCTGGAGGACATGGACGACGTGCAGAACGTCTATTCCAACGCCGACCTGGGCGAGGATGCCTACGCGTGATCGGCGTAAGCAGCTGACGTGACCCGAATCCTGGGAATCGATCCCGGCTCGCAACGTACCGGCGTCGGCATTGTCGACGCCGATGCGACCGGCCGCGCGCGTTACGTCTTCCACGCGCCCTTGCTGCTGCTGGGCGAGGGCGACTTCACCCAGCGCCTGAAGCGACTGCTCGACGGGCTGGCGGAGATTATCGACACCTATAAGCCCGACGAAGTCGCGATCGAAAAGGTGTTCATGGGCAAGAGCGCCGATGCGGCGCTCAAGCTCGGTCAGGCGCGCGGTGCCGCTTTGTGTGCCGCGGTGATGCGCGACCTGCCGGTGCACGAGTACGCCGCCAAGGAAATCAAGCTGGCCGTGGTCGGGCAGGGCGGTGCCGACAAGGTACAGGTCCAGCACATGGTCGGCATCATGCTGAATCTGCAGGGCAAGCTGCAGGCCGACGCCGCCGACGCGCTGGCGGTCGCCATCACGCATGCGCATGTGCGCTCGACCGCGCAGCGGTTGGGCATCTCGACGAAACAAGCTTGGGGACGTAAATGATCGGTCGCCTGAAGGGCATCCTTGTTCACAAGCAGCCGCCGTGGCTGGTAGTGGACGTCAATGGCGTCGGCTACGAACTCGAAGCGCCGATGAGCACGTTCTACGACCTGCCCGAACTCGGGCGCGAGGTCTCGTTGTTCACCCACTACGCGCAAAAAGAAGACAGCGTCTCGCTGTACGGCTTCCTGCGCGACGGCGAGCGCAGGCTGTTCCGCGACGTGCAGAAGGTCAGCGGCATCGGCGCGAAGATCGCGCTGGCGGTGCTGTCGGGCGTCAGCGTCGACGAATTCGCGCGGTTCGTGCAGGCGGGCGACATCACCGCACTGACCCGGATTCCGGGAATCGGCAAGAAGACCGCCGAGCGCATGGTCGTCGAACTGCGCGATCGCGCCGCGGATCTGGCCGGCGCCGGCGCGACGCTGAATGTCTCCGGCATGCCGGCCGATCCGCAGTCCGAAGCCGTCATCGCCTTGCAGCAGCTGGGTTACAAGCCGGCGGAGGCCTCGCGCATGGCAGCGGCGGCCGTAGCGGCGGGCGACGACGCTGCCACCATCATCCGCAAAGCGCTAAAGTCCGCGCTTCGCTGAAGCCCGCGACCGTCAACGCGTCTTCAGAAGCGTCTTAGAACAGGAAGGCCCATGGCCGTCACCAGCAATACCCAGACCCACGCGCACGGCCACAACGGCCACGGTCGCGTGGGCCTGCTCGGACTGATCGTCGGTGCCATCGGCGTCGTTTTCGGCGACATCGGCACCAGTCCGTTGTACACGATCAAGGAAGCGTTCATTCCGCATTACGGGCTGACCCCGGATCACGCGACGGTGCTGGGCATCCTCTCGCTGATCTTCTGGGCGCTGATGATCGTGGTGACGCTGAAGTACGTGACCATCATCATGCGCGCCGACAACGAAGGCGAGGGCGGCATCATGGCGCTGATGGCGCTGGCGCAGCGCACCTTGCCCAAGGGTTCGCGCTCCGCTTATGCGGTGGGCATCCTCGGCATCTTCGGCGCATCGCTGTTCTTCGGCGATGGCGTGATCACGCCGGCGATCACCACTCTGTCCGCAATCGAAGGCCTGGAAGTGGCCGCGCCGCAACTGCACTCGTGGATCGTGCCGATGACCTTGGGCGTCCTGGTCGTGCTGTTCTGTTCGCAGCGCTTCGGGACCGAGCGCGTCGGCAAGGTGTTCGGGCCGGTGATGATCTTCTGGTTCCTGTCGCTGGCGGCGATAGGTGTGTGGAACATCGGCCACAATCCGCAGGTATTCCACGCGTTGAGCCCGTTCTGGGCGATGCGCTTCTTCGCCGAGCATGGCTGGCACGGCATCTTCATCCTCGGCGCGGTCGTGCTCGCGGTGACCGGTGGCGAAGCGCTGTATGCGGACATGGGCCATTTCGGTGCGCGGCCGATCCGCCATGCCTGGTACTGGTTCGTGCTGCCCGCGCTGATGCTCAACTACCTGGGGCAGGGCGCGCTGGTGCTGGCGGACCCGCTGGCCGCGAAGAACCCGTTCTATCTCGGCGTGCCCGAATGGGCGCGCTTCCCGATGATCGGCCTGGCGACCGCGGCGGCGGTGATCGCGTCGCAGGCGGTGATTACCGGCGCCTATTCGGTCGCGCGGCAGGCGATGCAGCTGGGCTACATCCCGCGCATGCTGATCAAGCACACGTCCCAGGCAACGATCGGCCAGATCTACGTGCCGGCGATCAACTGGACATTGATGGTGGCGGTACTGGCGCTGGTGCTGATGTTCCGCACTTCGACCGCGTTGGCGTCGGCCTACGGCGTCTCGGTGTCCGGCACGATGTTTATCGACACGCTGCTGCTGGCGCTGGTCGCGCGCAGCACCTGGCCCAAGGCGCGGACCTGGGTGCTGCCGCTGTGCGTGGTCTTCGCGGTGGTCGAACTGGCGTTCCTGATCGCCAATGGCGTCAAGTTCCTCGACGGCGCCTGGTTCCCCGTGGTGCTGGGCCTGCTGGTCTTCACCGTGCTGCGCACCTGGCGCCGCGGCCGCGAGCTGCTGCATGCGGAAATCCGCAAGGAAGGCATCCAGCTCGACACCTTCCTGCCCGGTCTGATGCTGGCACCGCCGGTGCGCGTGCCGGGCACCGCGGTGTTCATGACCGCGCAGACGGGCGTCGTGCCGCACGCGCTGCTGCACAACCTCAAGCACAACAAGGTGCTGCACGAACGCAATGTCTTCCTGACCGTGGAGACGCTCAACGTGCCGCACGCGCCGAAGGAAAAGCGCCTGAAGATCGACTCGATCAGCGGCGAGGACTTCTACCGCGTGATCGTCCGCTTCGGCTTCATGGAAACCCCTGACGTGCCGCTGGCGCTGATGCGCAGCTGCGACAAGGGCGGCATCCACTTCGATCCGATGGACACGACTTACTTCGCCAGCCGAGAAACGGTGGTCGCCAGCCGCCACCGCGGGATGCCGTTCTGGCGCGACAAGCTGTTCGCGGTCATGCACCGCAATGCGGCGCCGGCGACCGGCTTCTTCCGGATTCCGGGCAACCGGCTGGTCGAGCTGGGCGCGCAGGTCGAGATCTGATGCGCGGCGTCCTTGGCCCATAATCCCCCCATGAACGACCGCATCGTCTCCCCCGCCGCCACGCGCGAAGAAGACGCCATCGAGGCCTCTATCCGTCCCAAGCGGCTGGACGAGTACCTCGGTCAGGCGCCGGTGCGCGAGCAGATGCAGATCTACATCGAGGCGGCGAAGCAGCGCGGCGAAGCGCTGGACCACGTACTGATCTTCGGCCCGCCCGGCCTGGGCAAGACCACCCTCAGCCACGTCATCGCCAACGAGCTCGGCGTCAACCTGCGGCAGACCTCGGGCCCGGTGATCGAGAAGGCCGGCGACCTGGCCGCGCTGCTCACCAACCTGCAGCCGCACGACGTGCTGTTCGTCGACGAGATCCACCGCCTCTCGCCCGTGGTCGAGGAAGTCCTGTATCCGGCGATGGAGGACTACCAGATCGACATCATGATCGGCGAAGGCCCGGCCGCGCGCTCGATCAAGCTCGATCTGCCGCCTTTCACCCTGATCGGTGCGACCACGCGCGCCGGCCTGCTGACCGCGCCGCTGCGCGACCGTTTCGGCATCGTGCAGCGCCTGGAGTTCTACAGCGCCGAGGAGCTGACCCGCATCGTGCGCCGTTCTGCGCACATCCTCGGGATCAATTGCGATGCCGACGGTGCGGTGGAAATCGCCAGGCGTTCGCGCGGCACGCCGCGCATCGCCAACCGTCTGCTGCGTCGCGTGCGCGATTACGCGCAGGTGAAGGCGAGCGGGGCGATCACGAGCGACGTCGCCGACGCGGCGATGAAGATGCTCAAGGTAGATCCGGAAGGCTTCGACGATCTCGACCGCCGCCTGCTCACCACGATCATCGATGCCTTCGACGGCGGTCCGGTCGGCGTCGAATCATTGGCGGCGGCGCTGAGCGAAGAGCGCGGCACGCTCGAAGACGTGATCGAGCCGTACCTCATCCAGCAGGGCTACCTGGTCCGTACCGCACGTGGCCGCATGGCGACGAACAAGGCGTACCGGCATATGGGGTTCAAGCCGAAAGCGGGACCCTCGGACCTCTTCGCCGAAGAAGCGGGCAAATAGTAACGTGAGCCTCGTCGCGCTTTGCGCTTCGTTGCCTTTCCCCCAACTCCCCGTTCTCGCCATTTCTTAACGCATGTTCAGCCACCCCGTCCGCATTTACTGGGAAGATACCGACGCAGGCGGTGTCGTGTATCACGCGCAATACCTGGCGTTTCTCGAGCGCGCGCGCAGTGAGTGGATGCGCGCGCAGGGTTATGGCCAGGAGTTGCTGCGGCGCGACCACGGATTGCTGTTCGCGGTACGAGCGATGCAGATCGACTTCCTCAAGCCGGCACGGCTGGACGATGCGCTCGCCGTCACGGCGGCCATGCAGGAGTGCCGTCGCGCGAGCGTGATCTTCCGTCAGGAAATCCGCCGCGGCGACGATCTGCTGCTGACCGCCAGCGTGCGCGTCGCTGCCCTGGGCATCGATTTCCGTCCGACCCCGATTCCGCAACCGCTGTACGACGAATTGAACGCATTGGTGGAGAACAACGCATGACCCCCGCAACCGTCCTGGCGATGCAGGCCACCGTCGAGGCCATTCCAGAAAACGCACCGGCGCAGGCCACCGCGCTCGCGGATACGGCCCACGCGGGCGCCGCCGCCGCGGCGAACTCGAATCTCGACCTGTTGCAGCTCGTCATCGACGCCAGTCTGCCGGTGCAGCTGATCATGGCGCTGCTGATCGTCGCCTCGCTCGTTTCGTGGGTGATCATCTTCCGCAAGCGCAGCGTGATCTCGCGGGCGCGCAAGGAGGCCGACGGCTTCGAGGAACGGTTCTGGTCGGGCGCGGAACTGACCAAGCTCTACGCCGGTGCCACCCAGCACCGCACACCGATCGCCGGCATGGAAGCGATCTTCGAAGCGGGCTTCCGCGAATTCGGCCGCCTGCGCCAGCGCAAGGGGTTGGACTCCCGCGTGCAGCTGGAAGGCGCGCAGCGCGCCATGCGCGCGACCGGCTCGCGCGAGATCGACGGCCTGGAACACAACCTCGAACTACTCGCCAACATCGGCTCGACCGCGCCGTACATCGGCCTGGTCGGTACCGTGTTCGGCATCATGGTGACGATGCACGGCCTGCTCGCGAGCGGCGCCCAGGTCGGCATTAAGGACGTGGCACCCGGTATTTCCGAAGCACTGCTGGCGACGGCGATGGGCCTGTTCGTGGCCATCCCCGCGGTGTGGGCCTACAACCGCTTCGCCAACGGCGTCGAACGCCTGGCCGTGCGCTACGACGCCTTCGCCGAAGAGTTCTCCTCGATCCTGCAGCGCCAGGCGCACTCGGAAGAGTAGGACTTAACCCTTCGTTCCGCGTCGCGCGTTTGAACGCGTGCGGAGCCGCCCGAATTCACGAGAGCCGCCATGTCCGTCCTTTCCATGCGCCGCCATCGCAAGCGCAAGCTCAAGGCCGAAATCAACGTCGTGCCGTACATCGACGTGATGCTGGTGCTGCTGGTGATCTTCATGGTCACCGCGCCGCTGCTCACCCTCGGCGTCGACGTCGACCTGCCGCAGACCAATGCCAAATCGGTCAACGCGAAGAACGACCCCATCGTGGTCAGCGTGTATCCCGACGGCAGCTATGCGCTGGCGGTGAAGGCCGGCAAGAACGAGACAGTGACCGCGCAGTCGCTGGAAGCGCGCATCCGCGCCATCGTCAGCCAGAACAAGGACGCGTCGATCTTCGTCGCCGCGCAGGGCCAGGGTAAATACCAGGACGTCATGAACGTCATGGAGCTGCTGCAGCGCGCGAACGTCAAGAAGATCGGCCTGATGAGCGATCCCAAAAGCAATCGCCGGGATGGGCAGCCGTAAATGAAGGAAACCCCTGCCGATACCGCGCAGGCTTTCGTTCTCGCCCTGGTTCTGCACCTGGCGTTGTTCGTCGTGCTGTTCATCGGCCTGTGGTGGACGCGCACCGCGACGCCGGCGGCTGCCGGCGCGATGTCCGCCGAGTTGATGGACGTCAACCAGCTGTCTGCGGCGATGCAGCGCACGCTGCAGCGCAAGCCCGAGCCGCTGCCCGTCGAAAAGCCGGAGCCGCTGCCCGAGCCCGTGCCGGAAGAACCGGTCGAGGCGCAGCGCAAGCCGCAGGACTTCATCCCGGTGCCCGACGAGGTCAACCAGGAAGCCGTCACTGAGCAGCCCACGCCCACGCCCGCGGAAGAAAAGAAGCCGCAGGAAGCCAAGCAGAAGCAGGAGCAGGTCGACCTGACCGAGCAGGAGCGCCAGCAGGCCGTGCAGAAGAATCAGCGCATGGTCGAGATGGACATCCAGCGGCAGAAGCAATTGGAAGACATCCGCCGCCGCCGCGCCGCCGCGGCGCATGAAGCCGCACTCGCCGAACAGCGGCTCGCCCAACTGGCCAACGCGCGTTCGAGCAACGCGGCCCAGGCCGCGGCCGAAAGCGACGCGGCCACCACCGGCGCCAACGGCAACGACGACGGCCTGCGCGCCCGTTATGCCGCCGCCCTGCAGGCCGCGATCCTGGCCAAGTGGACCCGGCCGGACACCGTGCCGATCGGTGCCGCGTGCCGCCTCACCATCCGCCAGCTCCCCGGCGGGCAGGTGATGGGCGTCGAAGTCTCCTCGCCTTGCTCCTATGACGAGCAGGGGCGCCGCTCGATCGAAGCGGCGGTTTTGAAGGCGCAGCCCCTGCCGTACGCGGGGTTCGAAAGCGTGTTCTCGCGCACCCTGAACCTGAATTTCCGAGCCGAAGACCGCTGAGAGCCGGTTTGCCTGTTCAGGCGCCGCCACCCCTGCTTGAGGCGGCGTTAACGAAACTGTTGTTAAGAACGACGAAACTGAACGAGACCGCAGCCGCGGTCCCGCCCCGGGGCCCGCCCCGCAAGCCCATCCCCCGAAGCTTGGAGCGCTGATGAATTCATCCTCGCCGCATCGTCCGTCCCGTTCGGCCACGCGCTGGCTATTTGCCTTGCTTGCGCTGTTGCTGCCTCTCGCCGCAAGCGCCCAACAAGGGCTGGAGATCGACATCGTCGGCGGCAACGCCTCCGCGGTACCGATCGCGGTGATCCCGATGCAGGGGCCGGCCACGCTGCAGACCGATGTAGCCAAGGTCGTCGCGTCCGATCTGAATCGCTCCGGTTCGTTCCGCAGCCTGCCGGACAAGGACATCGTCGAGCGTCCTTCGCGCGGCGCCGAGATCAATTACCCGACCTGGTCCGCGCTCAATCAGGACTACATCCTGGTCGGCCGTGTGCTCGAAGCCGGCGACGGCAGCTATCGCATCGAGTACGAACTGTTCGACGTGGCGCGCAAGGAGCGCCTGCTCGGCTTCGCTCTCAGCGCACGCGCCAACGCGATGCGCGACGTGGCGCACCAGATCGCCGATGCGGTGTACGAAAAAGTCACCGGCATCCGCGGCGCCTTCTACACCCGCATCGCGTACGTCACTGCCACCGGCAGCGGCAAGGCGATGCGCTTCGCGCTGATGATCGCCGACAGCGACGGTTACAACCCGCAGACCGTGGTGCGCTCGGCCGAACCGCTGTTGTCGCCGTCCTGGAGCCCCGACGGCGGCCGCCTCGCCTACGTGAGCTACGAAGGCGGCAACTCCACCATCTTCATCCAGACCATCGCCACGGGCTCGCGCGAGCTGATCGCGAAGTTCCGCGGCATCAACGGCGCGCCTTCGTTCTCGCCCGATGGCCGCAAGCTGGCTTTGACCCTGTCCAAGAGCGGCAACCCGGAGATCTATGTGATGGATCTGGGCAGCCGCGCGCTGACCCAGATCACCAACCACTTCGCCATCGACACCTCTCCGGTCTGGAGCGCGGACGGCGCCACGCTGTACTTCACCTCCGACCGCGGCGGCAAGCCGCAGATCTACCAGGTGCCTTCCTCCGGCGGCGGCGCCACGCGCGTCACCTTCCAGGGCAGCTACAACGCCGACCCGACGCTCTCCAGCGACGGTAAGAAGCTGGCGACCACGCAGCAGAACGGCGGCGGTTACCGCATCGCCATGATGGATCGCAGTGTCGGTGGCTCGTGGACCAACCTGTCGCCCGGTTCGCTGGACGAATCGCCCAGCTTCGCCCCCAACGGAATGATGATTCTCTATGCCGCGCGCGAAGGGCGGCGCGACGTGCTCTATGCCGTCTCCTCGGATGCGCGCGTGCGCCAGCGCCTGGTGCTGGCCGATGGCGACGTGCGCGAGCCGGCGTGGGGGCCCTATCGCCTTCGTAGGTAGCCCCATCCACAGGTAAGCGGGGTGGCAGTGCCGAGTTAGGCCTGCCACGGTCGTCACGCTCCCCTGTTCATGTTGACTGGTAGTCTTGTTGGACCGCTCAGATGCTCGTTCAGATGCTCGCGACATCTTCCCGCACTCCCCGCTTCATGCTCATAGACGAGGAAAGCCATGAACACCACCACCCGCATTCTTGTCGCCGCGCTGCTCTGCGCCACGGCCGTTGCCTGCTCCAAGAAGGTGAAGGAAGTCCCGCCGGCCGAAACCGGCCCGACCACTGAAGCCCCGGCGACCACGCCGGTGCCGAGCACCCCGGGCGCCTACCGTCCGGAAGACCTCGACACCGACGCCTGCCTGCGTCAGCGCGTCGTCTACTTCGACTTCGATCAGGATGCGCTGCGTCCTGAGTTCCAGAACATCGTCGCCTGCCACGCCAAGTACCTGCGCGATCGTCCGTCCTCGCGCATGACCCTGGAAGGCAACGCCGACGAGCGCGGCAGCCGCGAGTACAACCAGGGCCTGGGCGAGCGTCGCGGCAACGCCGTGTCGTCGGCCGTTCAGGCCAGTGGCGGTTCGGGCGGCCAGATCACCGTGGTCAGCTACGGTGAAGAACGCCCGACCTGCACCGATTCGACCGAGGATTGCTGGGCCAAGAACCGCCGCGTCGAAATCGTCTACACCGCGAAGTAAGCCTGCCGGCGCCCTCCCTGTTTAAGGGAGGGCGCTTTCAGTTTGGTGCGAACTTTTTTGTTTCTGCCGGTCCAATCCGATATGCGCTCATTCCGCCCGACCTTGCTCGTTCCGCTGCTGCTTGCCGCCTCCGTCGCGTCCGCGCCGGCGTACGCGCAACGCGTCAGCCTGGCCGATCGCGTCGCGGCGCTCGAGGCGCGCGCGGCCAACAACCAGGCGAATGTCGACCTGCTGAACCAGCTCACCCAGCTGCGTTCAGAAGTGCAGGCGCTGCGCGCGCAGGTCGAAGAGCTGCAGCAGCAGAACCAGCAGCTGCAGTCGACGACGAAAGCGCAGTACGTCGACCTGGACGACCGCCTGAATCGTCTCGAAGGAACGGGCCCCGCCGTGCCCGGATCCACGCCGCCGGCCGCGGTTCCGCCCGCCAAGCCGGTAACGTCCGCGCCGGCGCCCGCCGTGCAGGACAAGGCGCCGGCCGTCTACGGCGACAAGGGCACGCTTGCGCAGGGTGCCGGCGAACGCGCGTCCTACGACGCCGCGTTCAACGCGCTCAAGGCCGGGCAGTACGTGCAGTCCGCCACGCTGTTCCAGGATTTCCTCCAGCAGTACCCGAACGGCAGCTACACCCCCAACGCGCTGTACTGGCTCGGCGAGAGCTACTACGTGACGCAGAACTACGCCTTGGCGCAGGAGCAATTCCAGGCGTTGCTGGACCGGTACCCGACGCACGACAAGGCCCCAGGCGCGCTGCTCAAGGTCGGTCTGTCGCAATACGGCGCACGCCAGTACGACGCCGCCCAGCGCACGCTCAGCCAGGTCACCAGCCGTTACCCGGGCACGGATGCCGCGCGCACGGCCGCCGACCGCCTCAACGCCATCCAGCTCGGGCAGTTGGGCAACAAGTAGTTCGCCCCGGCCGACCCGGCGGCGGGCCGTGCGGGCCCGCACGTTACAATGGCGGCATGAACGCCGCTTTCGAAGCGACTTCGCCCGAGGCAGCGGCCTCCGCGGATCGCCTCAAGATCACCGAAATCTTCCTCTCGCTGCAGGGCGAGGCCCGCCAGGCGGGCTGGCCCACGGTCTTCGTGCGCCTGACCGGCTGCCCGCTGCGCTGCCAGTACTGCGACACCGCGTACGCCTTCCACGGCGGCGAGTGGCGGGCCATCGACGACATCCTGGCCGAAGTCGCCAGTCATGGCGTGCGCCACGTCTGCGTGACCGGCGGCGAGCCGCTGTCGCAGAAGCGCTGCATCGGCCTGCTGCAACGCTTGTGCGATGCCGGCTATGACGTCTCGCTCGAAACCTCCGGTGCGATCGACATCGGCGACGTCGATACGCGGGTTTCGCGCGTGCTCGACATCAAGACGCCCGGCTCGGCGGAAGCGCACCGCAACCTGTGGTCCAACCTGCCGCTGCTCACGCCGCACGATCAGGTGAAGTTCGTGATCTGCTCGCGCGAGGACTACGACTGGGCCAAGGACATCGTGGCCGAGCACCACCTGGCGGAAAAGTGCGAGGTGCTGTTCTCGCCGAGCTACACGCAGGTGTCCGCGCGCGAACTCGCCGACTGGATCGTCGCCGACCGCTTGCCGGTGCGTTTCCAGATGCAGCTGCACAAGATCCTGTGGAACGACGAACGCGGGCGTTGATGCCCGCGCAGTCGATTCCGCCTCCCTGCTTTAGAAGACACATCGCGCTATGAAGAAAGCCGTCGTCCTGGTATCCGGAGGCATGGACTCCGCCGTCGTCATCGCCATCGCGCGCGAGCAGGGTTTCGACGTGCATGCGTTGAGCGTGCGCTATGGGCAACGTCACACGTCCGAACTCGACGCCGCCGACCGTGTGTCGCGCGCGCTGGGCGCGGCCGCGCACAAGACCGTCAATGTCGACCTGCGCAGCATCGGCGGCTCCGCACTGACGGACGAAGCGATCCAGGTCCCCACCGACGCCGACGGCCATGCCATAGGCGCCGCCGCGGCGAAGGACGCGATCCCGGTGACCTACGTCCCGGCGCGCAACACCATCATGCTGTCGGTGGCACTGGGCTGGGCCGAAGTGCTGGGCGCGAACGACATCTTCTGCGGCGTCAATGCGGTCGACTATTCGGGATACCCGGATTGCCGGCCGGAGTTCATCGCCGCCTTCCAGAGCCTGGCCAATCTGGCGACCAAGGCCGGCGTCGAGGGCGCGGGTCTTCGCGTTCACGCACCGCTGCAATTCCTGAGCAAGGCCGACATCGTGCGCGAGGGCATGCGCCTGGGCGTCGATTTCAGCCAGACCGTGTCCTGCTACCAGGCCGACGCCGAAGGCTGCGCCTGCGGCCACTGCGACGCCTGCCGCCTGCGCGCCGAAGGCTTCGCCGCCGCGGGCGTCGCCGATCCGACCCGCTACTTCTGAGACCGCTCCCGCGCACCTGCAGGAAGCCGCGCGCCTGCGCTAGAATGCGCACCCCGGCGCAAGGCCGGGGTCGCAACAGCACCGCGGTTGCCACGTGGGTCGTTAGCTCAGTCGGTAGAGCATCGGACTTTTAATCCGCTGGTCGTCGGTTCGATTCCGACACGACCCACCATTCAGTCTCAGGCTCAAAGCTACGAATGGCGAATCGGCCGTAGCAAGATCGTGCCAAGGCATCCGAATCAGAATCGACAACGCAGCGTGAGCTCGAGATAGCCCAACGGTTTGTGTGATCCGGTCTCCTCGAGAAACCGCCCAGGCTCCAGTCGGGCCAGCACCACGCTGGCCATCCATTCCGGCGATGGTTCCCACGTCGTCCCCAACGACATCACCGTCGCGACGTGTCGTGCGCGGCTTCCCTCCGGGGCACGCACCAGGGCACCGCCCGGTGCGTAGACGCCATCCGCCAGTTCATCGCGCCAGAACACGTCCACGCTGCCTTCAACGCTGATCGTCGAAGCGGGCTGGAATGAAATGGTCGGCTGGAAATTGATGAAGTTGCGTGGTCCCAAGGTGGCGTCTTCGCCAAAATAGTTGCCGCGTGGATACAGCGGATTGAACGTGCCCAGGCGATCGTCGTGCGTATCCTTGTCGCCGCTGGCGACGGCAGCGAGCAGAGCTACGCGAGGAGAGAACCTTGCATCCGCGAAGGTGTAGCCGGTATCCGTAGCCAGTGTCCATGCGCGAATCGAGGCTGCGCCGAAATGGCCGCCTTGCATCACCGTTTCCCAGTTCCAGTCCCACGGCCCATGGTGACCGAAGCTGCGGGCACCCAGGCTCCAGCGGGACTCATGCCCGGTACCCTGCACGTAGCGCGCTGCCCGGTTATCGAAATCGAGCAGGTACAGGTCCAGTCCGATCTCGCCCTTGCGCCGTGTCGCGTACACGCCGCGCAGGTCCTGCGTCCGCGAGCGCCGGTCGTCGAAGCTTCCCGGTTCGGCTTGCCGCGGCGACACATCGAAGGCGTCGATACGCCAGTCGCCCAAGCGCCCCCAACCACGCGTGCCCTGGAAGGTGCGGCGCACGTTGGGCCCTTCGCGCACATCGACCAGGCGCGCCGACCCCAAGCGCAACTCCTGGATGCCGTGACGCAAACCATACTTCGACTCGCGCGAACCCGCTCCCGACGTAAATTCGATGAAGCCGTTCTCGAGGTCGAGACGGTTTTCGTCGACCGGCGAGGGACCGGCGGCACGTCCCGTCGCCCAGGCAGAATTGAGCTGGATGAAGCCACGGACGCGCCCCCCGGCCTGCAGGTCAGCGAAGGCGGCGTAGCGCTGTAGGACCGCGCCATGGCGATCTTGCGGATCCTCGCCGTAAGCGGGATGGCGCGTGTACTCGTAGCGCCAGCGGGCTTCGCCGCCGACGCTCAACCGCAGCCCGGGCGTTCCCAGCGGCATGGCCTTCACGCACGCCATGCCGTTGCGGGATGCGCTGACGGGATCGCGACGCTTCGTCGCATCGCACCGCGCACGCTGCGCGGCGAAGTCATCGTCGAAGCGCAGCGTCTGCATCTGCGCGGTCGCAACCGCGGGCAGCAGAGCGCACAGAGCGATCAAGCGCCGCATCGTCAGTCGAACAAATAGCCGCCGAGCAAATAGCCCAGGGTCATGGCTACCACCAGCAAGGCCCCTTGCAGCTTCGGCGGCGCTGGCGAGGGAATGTCGAGCGCGCGGCAACCGGCGCCGATCAGCAAGGCCGCGACGATTCCGGTCATGGCCATGATCACGGTGACTTCTCCTGGCGCCGTCGCGCGAGGAAGCGGTCGGCGAGCTGATAGCCGATCGTCATCGACAGAACCAACAACGCACCGATCAGCGCCGGTGGCGCCGGCGAGGGCACGCCGAAGGCGCGACAGCCCACCCCGATCAGCAACGCCAGCAGCAGGCCGACGAGAAACTTCACGTTCATTCGCTGCGCTCCTGAGGCGTTTCGCTCAAATCTCGGCATGGTCGTGCGGCAGCGTCTGCAGCGGCCTACCGGGCGCACCGCCGGCGAAGTGGCGCACCTGTGGCTTAGCCTGGCCTTGCAGCAGCGCGAGGATGCGTTCTTGCAGGCGGCGCTCATCGTGAGTGACGCGCTCGTGCTGGCGCAGGTGATCCAGCCACGAAGCGGCGACGAAGTACTCCAGGTAGGTGCCAGGCTGTTCGGTGTCCTCCATCACGCTCCACTGCACCGCGCCGTCCCGGCGGCGGCTGTTGCCCAGCACTCGCATCAGTTGCAGGAATTCCGTGCGGTGCGCCAGTTCTACCCGGTACTCGACGGTAACCAGTACCGGGCCGCAGTCGTGATCCTCCTTCTCCATCAGCACCACCGGCTGCGGCCAATGGCCGGACGGCATGGTGTCGACCTTCGCGGCGGCGCCGAGCCGGAAGCGCAGACCGAGGATCGCGGCTAGCACGGTGCCCCCCGCTGCCGCGAGCAGTGCAATCGTCGTCGAATGACGCTGGGCCAGATCGCCCCAGAACAGGCTGCCCAGGCCCAGGCCCGCGGAGAACACCACGATGTACAACGACAGCGCCCGCGCTCGCACCCACGCGGGCACTGAGGTTTGCGCAGCGATCTGCAGCGACGACAGCACGCTGATCCAGGCGAAGCCATTCACCAGGGAGGTGGCGTACAACGCCGGCATGCTGCGTGCCAGAGCCAGCACGACCGTACAGCCCGCATACGCCAGGGTGGCAACGAACACGAGCCGGTCAGGATCGAAGCGCGAACGCAGCTTCGGCAACAGGAGCGCGCCACCGATCGCACCGATGCCGATGCAGCCCAGCAGCAGGCCGTAGGTTCCCGCTCCGGCGCCGAGGTCGTGTTTCACCACGATCGGCAACAGTGCAGTCAATGCACTGGCGGAACCGAAGAACAGCGCCGACTTCACCAGCACCGATTGCAGCACCGAGGCGTGCAGGGCGTAACGCAGGCCCGCACGCAGCGCGCTGCCGAAGGATTCCGGCGGCAATGCATGATGGGTCGGCGCATGCTTCCAGCGCCAGAGCACCAGTGTCATGCCGAGGAACGAGAGCGCATTGATCACGAACGCCAGCGCTACACTCCAATGGGCGACGATCAGGCCACCCAGTGCCGGGCCGATCGAACGGGCGATGTTCATGCTCAACGAGCCCAGCGCCACTGCCGGGCCCAGCATCGGTTGCGGCACCAGCTCGGGCGTCATCGCCTGTTGCGCGGGCATCGCCATCGCTGCGCCAACGCCGAGTGCGAAAGTCAGTGCGACCAGCGTCCACGGCTCCAGTTTCCCTAGATACGCGAGCAGCGCGAGCACGCACCCGACCAGCAACATCCATAGCTGCGTGGCGATCAGGTATTTGCGCCGGTCGACAATGTCAGCCAACGTGCCAGCGAAGATCGCTAGCAGCACGACCGGAAGCGTCGTGGCCGCTTGCACCGCGGCGACCAGGAAGGGCGAGCCTGTGTTCTCGGTCATCACCCATGTGGCGGCGACACTTTGAATCCAGGTACCGATGTTGCTGGCGAGTATCGCCAGCCATAGCGAACGGAACGCGGCTTGACCCAGAGGCGACCACGGCCCCGGTGCGGAAGGCGGCGCAGTGGAGGACGGTGGCGATGATGGGGCGGTCATGTCGCGCACTCAGAAGGCGAAGCAGGAGCAGCCCAGCGCACCCCAGAAGCCCTGGAATTCGCTGGCCGGCACGTCGTGGTGCGCGGCATGTCCGTGGCCATGCACCTTGCAGTCGCGGCCGTGCTCGTGCGCATGCCGGTGCGCGGCGGCGAACGCCGTGGATGCCTGGGCCAGGCTGATGCCTTGATACCCGCCGAAATGGCGCACCGGCGACCAGTCCGGCATCGGTTCGGGCAGTATCGGCGCCAGTGCGTCGAATTCGCCGTCGCCATGCACAACCTTGCCGCCGACCACGGTCAGCACGGATGTGATGTCCTTGATCGCCTCGTCGTCGACGCCGAAGTAATCGGCCGACAGTACGGCGAAATCGGCGAACTGGCCGACCTTCAGCAAGCCCTTGCTGTCCTCTTCGTTGGAGAACCAAGCGCTGCCGTGCGTCCACTGGCGCAGCGCCTGCTCGCGCTCGAGCTGATTGCTCTCGCCGTAGATACGCGTGCCGCCGATGGTCTTGCCGGTGGTCAACCAGTACAGCGCCACCCACGGGTTGTAGCTGGCCACGCGCGTGGCATCGGTGCCCATGCCCACCGGTACTCCGGCTTCGAGCATGCGTCGGACGGGTGGCGTACGCTCGGCGGCCTTGGCCCCGTAGCGGTCGACGAAGTATTCGCCCTGGTACGCCATGCGGTGCTGCACTGCGATGCCGCCGCCGAGCGCCTTGATGCGGTCGATGTTGCGATCGGTGATCGTCTCCGCGTGGTCGACGATCCAGTGCAGGTCGTCGAACGGCACTTCACGGTCCACCTTTTCGTACACGTCGAGAATGCGCGAGATGCTCTCGTCGTAGGTGGCATGGATACGGAACGGCCAGCGATTCTGCGCCAGCAGCCGCACCACATCCTCCAGTTCGCCTTCCAGGCCGGCGGGCAGCTCGGGCCGCGGCTCGCGGAAGTCCTCGAAGTCCGCGGCAGAAAACACCAGCATCTCGCCTGCGCCGTTGTGGCGCAGCATGTCGTCGCCCTGGCGCGGCTTGAGCATCTTGGTCCAGCGGTCGAAGTCGGCCAACTCGCCGCCCTTCTTCTGCGTGAACAGGTTGTAGGCGATGCGTACGGTCAGTTCGTTCTTTGCGTGCAACTGCCGGATGACTTCGTAGTCTTCCGGGTAGTTCTGGAAACCGCCGCCGGCATCGATCACAGAGGTGACGCCCAGGCGGTTCAACTCGCGCATGAAGTGCCGGGTCGAATTGATCTGGTATTCGATCGGCAACTTTGGGCCCGCGGCCAGCGTCGCGTACAGGATCAAGGCGTTCGGCTTGGCCAACAGCAGTCCGGTTGGATTGCCGCTGGCATCGCGCTGGATCTCTCCGCCCGGCGGGTTGGGCGTGTTGCGGTCGTAGCCGACGGCGCGCAACGCCGCGCCGTTGAGCAGGGCGCGGTCGTACAGATGCAGGATGAACACCGGCGTCTCGGGCGCGACAGCGTTGATCTCGTGCAGTGTAGGCAGGCGCTTCTCGGCGAACTGGTGCTCGGTGAAGCCGCCCACCACACGTACCCACTGCGGTGCCGGCGTACGCGCAACCTGCGCCTTCAGCATCGCCATCGCGTCCGCGAGCGTCTTGACGCCGTCCCAGCGAAGTTCGAGGTTGTAGTTCAAGCCACCGCGGATCAGATGCGTGTGGCTGTCGTTAAGGCCCGGAACCAGGCGCCGTCCGCCGGCATCCACGATGCGCGAGCGCGCGTCGGCCTTCGCCATCACTTTCGCTTCGTCGCCGATGGCGACGATCACCCCGTTGGCCACGGCCAGCGCCGTGGCCGACGGCTGCCTGGGATCAAGCGTAGTGATCTTGGCATTGCGGATGATGAGGTCGGCCATTGCGTGCTCCTCGCGGGGAATAGTGTGGCAGCCGGCGAGGCCGGCCGCGGCAGCACCGGCCGCCATGACACCGAAGAAACGCCGGCGCGAAGGGTCGTGGGGCGGATAAGTCATTAGGAACCGCCTTCTGCCGTGTTCAGCGGGAGATCGATGGGCGTCGCGATGCGAGCCAGGCGTCCAAGGACCACGGCCCGGCTCCGAGCAGTGCGATGGCGACGAGCACCAGGGTCCACATCAGCGGGTACTCGATGCCATGGTGCATCCAGAACCAGCCGTTGGGCGCACCTACCCATACGGTCATGGCGATGAAGGCAGCTGCCAACAATGACGACCATCGCGTCCACAGGCCAAGCGCGACAGCCAGTCCCGCCAGTGTCTGCACCAAGGCCAGCAGCGCAGGCAGTGGCGCCGCATGTGGCAGGCCGAAGCCCTGCAGTTCGGCCGCAAATCCCTCGATGCCGGGACCGCCGAACCAGCCGAACAGCTTGCCCAGCCCGTGCGGCAGCAGGAAGCCACCGGCCGCGATGCGCAGCACCAAGCAACCCAGATTGGCGCGTAGAGAACTCGACGCGACGAACGATGAAGGCATGCCCAAGCTCCCGGTGTGATCTGGTTATCCGTGCCGACCGGCTTCGAACAGGAACCAGATGCGGCGCTCGGCCTCATCGATCCAGACTTCCAACAGGCTGGCGGTCGCAACATCGCCGTACTCGTCGCACAACGCATGCGTGGCACGCATGAATCCCGTCAGCCTTGCATTGTCGTCGCGCAGTTCCGCGAGCATGTCCGCGGGCGTGACGTAGTCTGCGTCGTTGTCCGAAAGTCGCTGCAGCCGCGTGATCTGTCCCGTCGAGTGGAGTGTGAGCCCACCCAGCTTGCGGACACGTTCGGCCACCGGATCGACCGTGGCGTAGATTTGATCGGCCTGCTCGTCGAGCAGCAAGTGATAGTCGCGGAAATACGGCCCGGACATGTGCCAGTGGAAGTTCTTCGTCTTCAGGTACAGGGTGAAGATGTCCGCGAGCAGTGCGTTGAGCTCGGCCGATATGTCGCGCGTGGCCTCGGCTCCGAGAGCCGTCGGTGTGACCAAGGAGGCCTTGCGGCGCTCTTGCACAGTCTTTTCGTTCATTGCAGACCTCGTTTTCTAGCAAGCAGACTTAGTGCCAATCCGGCGTACCGCCGGTACCACGGTCTCATTGACGCCTCCCAAAAAGAGGCGACGCGCACCAGGGTGGGGGAGGTCGGCGCGCGCCGCCTCAAGGACTAGGCGCGGATGAAATCCAGCAGATCCTGATTGAACTTCGCCTGGTGGGTGAAGGTGAGTCCGTGGTCGGCGCCCGGATATATCTTCAGCTGTGAGCCTTTCACAAGTTGTGCCGTGATCTTCGCGGTAGCGTCGATCGGTACGATCTGATCGTCATCGCCATGGATGATCAGACTGGGTACGTCGATCTTCCGCAGATCGTCTGTGAAGTCCGTCTCCGAGAACTCCTTGATGCAGTCGTACTGGCCCTTGATTCCGCCTTGCATGCCCTGCAACCAAAAAGTGTCTCGCATGCCCTGCGTCACCTTCGAGCCCGGGCGATTGGCGCCAAAGAACGACGTCGTCAGTTCCTGGTAGAAAGTAGATCGGTCGGCCATCACGCCGTTGCGGATGCCATCGAAGACTTCCTTGGGCACGCCGTTGGGGTGCGCCGCCGTCTTCAACATGATGGGCGGGACCGCACCGACCAGAACAGCCTTGGCGACACGCTTGGTGCCGTGGCGGCCCATGTACCGCACGATCTCGCCGCCACCGGTCGAATGACCGACCAGGACGATATTGTTCAAATCCAGCTTTTCGATGACGGCCGCCAGATCGTCGGCGTAGGTGTCCATGTCGTTTCCGCTCCACGGCTGGTCGGAGCGGCCGTGGCTACGGCGGTCATGGGCGATGGTTCGGTAGCCCTGGCTGCCCAGGAACAGCATTTGCGATTCCCATGCTTCGCCGGTAAGCGGCCAGCCGTGGGAAAACACCACGGGCTGGCCTTTGCGCCAGTCCCGGTAATAGATGTTGGTTCCATCCTTCGTCGCGACTGTCGTCATCATCGTGTTCTTGCCTGAGTGGGGGGATGCCTTGCCGGCGTGGGCGATGGTCGGGACGGCCATTGCGGCGGACGCCGCAACCGCAGTCCCAAGCAAAGTGCGTCGACCCTCGTCGACCGTGTCTTCATTGCTCATGTGATCTCCAAGCGTTGAATTTCAGTGACCGCCTTCCTGTGCGCCGAACATCGTCTTCGCGTACTGGATGCCTATGCCGTAGCCCCCGGCATTCGTACGTGCGATGCCCGTCGTGAGGGCGTAGGTTTCCGTGCGCGCCCAGTCGCGCTGCAGTTCGAGCAGGTACTGCAGGCTGGTCATCGGCCGGGCTCCGGCTTGGACCATTCGGTCCATCGCTCGGTCGTGTGCCTCATCGGAAACATCGCCGCAGGCATCGGCGATCACGTAGGCTTCGAAGCCCTGATCGAGGGCGGACAGGACCGGGCCCACGATGCATACGCCGGTCCAAAGGCCGGCGAACACGATGCGTCCTTTTCCGATGCGATTGACGGCATCGGTGACCTGCGCATCCTCCCAGGCATTCATGGTGGTGCGGTCGTAGACAGGTTGCTGCGGGCCGAAGGTCTCGACGATTTCCGGAAACAGCGGCCCGGAGAACGACTTTTCGGCGACGGTCGTCAGGATCGTGGAAACGCCGAATCCTGCGGCGGCCTTGGATACCAGGGCGGTATTGGTGCGAAGCGAGCCGATGTCGATCGAACGCACGGCGAACGACATCTGGGATTGATGGTCGATCAGGATCAGCGCGTGATCCTTGGGCGATAACAGTGTCTTCCCTGGGGTGGGAGAGGCCATAGGCATGGTGGAGGCTCCGAGTGGCAGTGCTTCAGCGACGAACGTCGCCGGCCAGTCAAGATTGGCTGCGCGGCCTTGCCATCGGAACACTGGAAAGCAGGAGCGGCGTATCCCCCATTAGGGGTATGGCAGTGGCGATTTCCTCGCAGCGACCGACACGATGCTACAGAGCGAAAATGCCTCGCTTCAGGGCGATGGTGACTGCATGCGTCCTATCCTTGGCATCCAGCTTTTCCAGGACGCGCTTCATGTGCGTCTTGACCGTTTCCTCCGATATATCCAGGGCATTGGCGATCTCCTTGTTGGAGTTCCCGGTTGCGACCCTCTTGAGGATTTCGATTTCGCGAGGCGACAGCGCGTCCATGTAGACGTGCTCCGCGATCTGGGCGGCGATTTCCGGCGGAATGCGTTTGCGCCCCGCCATTACCGTGCGGATGGTTTCCACCAATTCCTTGCGCAGAGAGCTCTTCAGCAGATAGGCCTGTGCCCCAGCCTTCATGGCGTGCAAGGCCTGCATGTCGCCGTCGAATGTCGTCAGCACGATGATCTTCGCCGTCGGGAATTCGTCGCGGATCGCCCTGATGGCCTCCACTCCATGCATTTCCGGCATCTGCATGTCCATCAACGTGACGTCGGGGTGCAGTTGCCGAAAGGCCTCGATCGCTTCCCGGCCGTTGGTGGCCTCGCCAACGACCACCATGTCTCCTTCGCCTTCGATGACGCTAGCGATTCCTTCGCGGAGGATAGGGTGGTCATCGACGGTCATCACGCGGATGCGTGCTTCACTTGTTGGCACAATCGGTTCTCCGGTCGCGGACTGGTGCCCAGCCGCGTGCACTCCAGTATGTTCGACTGCGGACGTTTGGACGATTCAATAGGGCTGGCATCCCTCTTTTGTGGGATATGGAAGCAACCCTGTTGCGATAGGCATGCCCTCGGGCGCGCCGTTAGGCTGGAGGGTATGGAGCGTCTGTACTCTTTTCCGCAAGGCAGGTCGGGGATAGGACTCATCCTACTCCGGGTATGTATCGCCGCCAGCCTGGGATGGTTGAACCCAGCCCAGTATCTGGACAATTGGATGGTCGCTGCCTATTGGCTGCAGGCAGGAATCATCTTTGGAGTTTTTGTGGGATTCCTGACTCCGCTGATGGCGTTTGGCGCACTTGTGTACGTGCTCGGGTTCCTCGGGGGACTCGATATCGTCTGGCCGCCGATTTTGCTGGGCCTCGCGGCTGGAGCACTCATCCTTCTCGGACCAGGTGGCTATTCCGTTGACGCATGCCTCTACGGTTGGCGCGAGGTAAAAATTCCTGGATCGAGACCTCGCTCCCGTCGATAACTCGGGTGAGTTCATAGCGAGCACGAGGAAGATCTGGAGTGCATTTGGCTTCGGCAATCCATGCCGTTGCGCAGATTTGAAAGATATGATGTTGTAAATGACAGCTTGCATGGACGCCTTCGGCGATAAGGCGGCCGCTTGACCATCGACGTCGCACATTCCTCAGTCCACCGCCGTCCGGCACGAAGGGCACGCGCGTGCGCATCCCTCTTGCTGATGTTGTGCCTGCTCCTGCAAGTCCTGGGGAGCACCGCTCATGCGCTGGATGCCAAGCGCCTCATCGGCCAGTTCCACCACACAGCCTGGACGGTGAAGGAAGGAGCGCCGGGGGAAATCACAGCACTGGCGCAGACCAGCGACGGCTATCTTTGGCTCGCGACCCAGATCGGCCTGTTCCGCTTCGACGGTGTGCAATTCGCAAAATTTGACCCGCTCGATTCCGACGACTTTCCTGCCACGAGCATTTCGGCGCTGTACGCAACGGACAACGGTGGGCTCTGGATCGGCTTTCGCTACGGAGCGGTGGCCTTTCTCGAAGAAAATCGCCTGACTCGCTACGGGCAGGCGCAGGGGTTGCCGACTAGCACCGTGTTCCGCTTTGCGCAGGATCGCGACGGCATCCTGTGGGCGGCTACGTTCACCGGACTGGTCCGGCTGAAAGGCAATCGTTGGGAAAAACTGGGGCCGGAGTGGCACTTTCCAGGGAAACAATCACGCACGGTTTTCGTCGATTCGCTGGGGACGTTGTGGGTCGCCACAGAACGTGGCGTTGCCTTCCTTCGCAAGGGCAGTACGACGTTTGAAGAAGTGCCGGCGCAAGTCGGCCGCATCAGCCAGATCGCGCAAGCACCCGATGGCAGCATCTGGATTGCCGAATCCGACGGCGCGGTGCGGCAATTGCCGCTGGACGGCAAAGCGCCGACTACGGGCGTCCTATCGCAAGCATCGGCAGGGCTGCTGTTCGATCGTGACGGCACGCTGTGGGCCACGAGCCTGGGCGAAGGCCTCTACCGACTACGATCCCCTACCGTCGCAAAAGGCGTCGCTTCGAAAGCGCAGGATCCGGGCTTCGAGAATTTCCGCAAGACAGACGGGCTCAGCTCGGACTATGTACATCCGGTGCTGGAAGACCGCGAAGGAAATATCTGGGTCGGCAGCAGTCGCGGCCTGGATCGCTTCCGTCACTCGAACGTGGTGCCGGCCATGTTTCCGGACGGCGCACAGGATTTCGCCATCGTCTCTGGCGGTGCCGGCACCTTGCTCGCGGGTAGCCGCAACAATCCGCTGATGAAACTGCAAGATCACCGACTCTCCTTTCTTGACCTGCCGGCGCCAATTACCGCGGCATATCGCGATCGGGAAGGCGTCGTGTGGATGGGCGGGCCGAAGGGTCTTTGGCAGTTGAAGGAAACGCGCCTCACGGCAATCACGGCACTTCCGACACGCAATTACTCGGGCGTCCAAGCGATTGCGAAGGACCGATACGATGCCTTGTGGGTCTCATTGAACACCCCTGGGGTATACAGGCTCTTCGAAGGCCAATGGCAACACTTCCAGGATCTGCAAGGCATGCCTGCAGGTTCTTCCCCCCTCACGCTGCTGTGCGCGTCCGACGGCACGCTTTGGATGGGGTTTGCTCGCGACCAGATCAGTCTGATGAAGGACGGCGCGTTGCGCACGTTGGGCGCCAAGCAAGGGTTGGCGGTCGGCAATGTGACCGCGCTGACGGAAGGCGCAACCGGTATCTGGATCGGAGGCGAGCGAGGTCTCGCAATGTTCGCCAACGGCCGCTTGCGCAACGTTCGCGCTGAGGACACCCATTTCCGTGGCATCACGGGTATCGTTCAAACGCACGCGGGCGACCTGTGGTTGAACGGTGCGTACGGCATCCTGCATGTGCCCGCCGCGCAGCTCGGCCGATTGTTCGAGCCGACCGGGCGCGGTCCTGCTTACGAGCGGTTCGATTTCCTGGACGGAGTGCCGGGCATTCCGGCGCAGTTCCGGCCCATTCCTACCGCCGTGGCAACCGATGATGGCCAACTGTGGTTCGCCACTACCGGCGGGGTGGTGGCGATCGGCCCCGACACGATCAGGCGCAACCCGGTCCCACCGCCGGTACGCATCCGCTCGATCGTCGCTAACGAAAAAGCCTATAAGGCGAACCTGGATGTGCTGCGTCTGCCCGCAGGCATACGGAATCTGCAGATCGCCTATACGGCACTGAGTCTTTCGATTCCTGAGCGCGTCAGATTCCGCTACAAACTGGAGGGTTATGACGAGACTTGGCAGGATGCGGGGAGCCGGCGCGTGGCTTTCTATAGCGCCCCCGGACCGGGTACGTACACCTTCCGGGTCATGGCCGCCAACAACGACGGCGTCTGGAACGAGATCGGCGCCTCTTTGCCGTTGACCATTGCGCCGCTGTACTACCAAACGGTGTGGTTTCGGGTGCTCTGCGTGTTGCTGGCGCTGTCAGCAGCGTGCATTGGATACCTGCTACGCCTGCGCCATCTGGCTATGCAGATATGCCTGCGCATGGAGGAGCGTTATGATGAGCGCGAACGAATCGCCCGTGAGCTGCACGATACGTTGCTGCAAGGCACGCAGGGATTGATCCTGCGGCTACATGCGACGAGCAAAAAGCTGTCTGAAGACGACCCGGTGCGCCAGGATCTCGAAAGGGCGATGGATCTGGCGGAGATTGCGTTGGCGGATGGGCGCGATCGCGTGCGCGGTCTGCGCGGCGACGTGCAGTATTGGAACGACCTCGGTAACGCGCTGTTGCATGTGCGCGACGAGGTGACTGTCCAGCCGTTGCCGGATATGCGCTTGATCGTCGAAGGAAAACCCAAGCAACTACTACCGGGCGTCGCCGAAGAGCTCTACCGAATCGGCCGGGAGGCGATTCTCAACGCGTTGCATCATGCACATGCGCGCAACATCGAGATCGAGCTTGGCTATCACTCGCGCGAATTGCGACTGCGCATACGCGACGACGGTATCGGCATGAAAGAACTGGCGACCAGTCGCCCCGGTCATTGGGGCCTCAACGGCATGTACGAGCGTTCCAAGCGTGTGGGCGGACATTTCGAAATTCGCTCCCGCGTCGGCGCGGGGACGGAAGTGAGCTTGCGCTTGCCTGTCTCAGCAGCGTATCCGCGTAGCCCACAGTGGCGGTGGCAGGCGTTGACGCGCTGGATGCCAAGTAAATTTCCTCTATCACGCTGATGACTAGCGGGCCACCACGGACAAGCTGTTCGCGGTGGCGCAACCGTTTGTTGTTTGGCTCTACGTAGACGCGAGTGTTTGAGAGCAGGAGGATTGGCTCCATTTTTGACTGGGAGCGCGGCACGCGTGATCGACGACAACTCGAAGGCGGGCGCTCGTCCTGTCTCTCAGGAATTACTGTGTCAATTCGAATCGAGCGATCTCGAACCGGACGCGCTGGTCAAGGCCGCGCTGGATGTGGCGCAACAGATTGGCACTAGCAACGCGGGCGCGGTGTGGGACCAGGCTTCGGCGATTACAAGAACGAATATTGACCGCAGCAGGTTCGTCGATGCGGTCGTCATCCAGCGTGGATCGTTTGGCCGCGTCACCGAGCGACGTTGGTCGTCCATCAATCGCTATGTCTCCGACGGCGGTGGACAGCAGCCGCCGGGTTCCTATGCGAACGCGGTGTTCGACGTGCGCTTTGCCAGCGGCAAGGACGGGCAGGAACTGGTGGCGTTCCATCACGACGAGGATGGGGTGTGGCGGTTCAGTGGTTACGCAATGGATTATTCGCGCGTTCCACAGACGTAGCGGGTTCGCCAGAATCGAAATAACACGTGTCGTTAGCGGATCTGACTGAAATTTCAGAATATTCGCGTTGTTTTTGCGCCTCTCCGAGAGCGATCTTTGCTTGCGTCTTTAACGCGCAACTAACGAACGTCCCGGAGACTCTTCATGATCCATCGCCACACTGCGATGCAACGCGGCCTTTTGCCCGTCAGCATTGCGCTCGCCCTGGCCCCGGCTTTTGCCGGCGCACAGGAAGCCGCCCCTGCCAAAGATGCCACCACGCTCGACCGCATCGAAGTCACGGGTTCGCGCATCCGCCAGTCCGACATCGAGAC
>NZ_BAAGSX010000002.1:0-268561 GCF_054782215.1 Lysobacter terrae | reverse complement strand
CGACCCGCTCGCAGAAGCCATCCTGGGCTTCGGCCTGCTCACGAAGCGGCAGCAGCGCATCGTGGTGCGCGTGATCCAGCAACTGTTGTTTGCGCCGGGGCAGCAGAAGGGGCGGCGCTAAAGACTTCGCCCCAGTGTCGGATCAGTTCGACTAGACGTCCCTGGCCGCGTGGTATCGCGACCGTATGGCAACAGCTCCCCCGGTTGGGTAGTGCTGGCCGGCACAATTTGCCCACAACGTTGGGAGGAATGGGCAATCGCTGTCAGGGAGGACCGGGCCATGCGCATCCCAACGCATCGCGACCAATCGCCAGCGCATATGCGCATCGCGTACTCGCTGCACATCATTTCGTAGCGCGAGAATCCGGTTGAGACGGACCCTTGAGGGAATCGTTAGCAACCCAACGCATTGCTCAGAGACTTCGACCAAGTCGGCTACGGGGCCGGGTCTTTGCGGCTAGCGCAAGGAGGTGGCGGCCACGTGTCTACCTCAGCGGGAATCTAAAACGCGCCAGAACTGCCTGCACGCGGGCAATCAACGGCCACTGCATACGCCCTTGTCCTGCGGCCTCCGCAAAATGGGCAACGGTCCTGACTGCATGTGTGCCAGGCGCTGGCCCCCTATCGAAGAATCTCAAGGATTTCAGCCATGAAAGGCCAAGCCAGTTTCGTCCTTGGACTATGTCTCTTGTCTGTCGCCCCGATAGCAAACGCCCAAAATCTTCAGTGTCCAGACATTACGAAGACGCTGAAGCAGTTTTCGATAAATACAGGATCCTCGAGTTATCTCAACTCGGTATTTGACGAACACTGCGAACAGAATGGCTCATCAAAGAGCACATCAGGCGCCCTCGGGATCGATGCGGTAATAAAGACGATTCCGATAGAATTTACCGGTAGCTTCTCGACAAACAAGGAAGCAATAAACAATTTCTGCAAAAAATACGCGTCAAATACTTCACTTGATACGAGGACATACTCATATCTTGAGCGAATTTCCTCAAAAGCACTCGAAACCGTTTCAGAGTGCCTGAGGCTGCAAAGCCTGGGGGTGACTGTTACGCATGACATGCTGAGCCTGGAGAAGATGAACTTCTTCCTAAAGGCTGCGGTTGATCGTCAGATCGACGTATCCGGAGTGGATACAACTTCGAATGTCGCATGTAGGGGGCAGGTCGATGCGGCGCCAACCACACTAACGAACTCAACGCATATCGTCGTTAGCAAGAGTCAGTCCTTTGTGTGCACGAGGTCCCCGGATGCGGGGACAGCGCAAAACGTACACAAGTTCTCGGAAGGAGTCGTAACTGTTCAAACAAGCTTGGGCAACTACAGCGTGTTATGGCCGAGCGAGGAAGTTCTCCTGGATGGACTGGCTAGCAGCATTGACAAGCGCCTGGATCTGCTTCAAGCGAAGCTTTCCGACGCTAACGCGCGCATGGATGCTTCCTTCAACAATATTCAGTTCAAAAAGATCTGCGCGGCGCGCGACGCGAACAATGGGAAACCTTGGGAACTACCCCTCGCGTGCCCCAATGGATGGGTCAAGACGGATCTTCTTGTGAACAACTGGTGGCCGGGAGGGCCATACGGCCAAGGCGACACCTGTCGGGTTTGCTATCAAGTGGGAGCGTCTAGTCCATAGACATCTCCAGGGTCAATGGTGATGTTGGCGACGCGCCGCTCCGCTCGCAGAAGCCATCCTGGGCTTCGACCTGCTCACGAAGCGGCAGCAGCGCATCGTGGTGCGCGTGATCCAGCAGCTGTTGTTTGCGCCGGGGCAGCAGAAGGGGCGGCGCTAAAGACTTCGCCCCAGTGTCGGATCAGTTCGACTAGACGTCCCTGACCGCGTGGTATCGCGACCGTGCTGCACAGAGGATCATCCGTTCCCTTAGACACAACACCCTGTTCGCGCAGAGGTGCTCGACAAGGTGCATTGGCCTCAACATGCTGGCGTCCGCCTTGGGCCAGTTGTCTGGCGACCCTAGCGCCAGTGACAGGGGAGAAGGGCCGCCTAGTGCGGCCTCTTCTTTTTGGGAATGAAAAGCTATGGGCTTCAGTAAGATCGGCCTAGTGTTCTTTCTTGTGTTTTTCGGCTCGTCGTTAGCGCAGAAAGTGTTTGAAGGCATCAAGCTTTCGCCAGGAGTTCTCTCCGCGACGCTATTGACGGGAGCGATTGCCACCTTGGTATTCGTGATCGTCCTTCGCTTCATCGGGAAATAAAAGAAGGCGGCCACGGCTGGTGTTCACACCGGAACGGCAGAGGCAGCGATCGCTGATCGGGCACGTGCCTACCGCGCACCCTGCCAACCTCTCTAGGGCAGGGAGCGCCCCCTAACGGAGCGAAGCTAGGCGCCGAATTCATATCTCAGGGTAAGGCCCCCACATGGGGGTGCTTCTGCCTAGCAGCCGTCGGAAGTGGAAAGCGACGCCAAAGTGCCTGACCTCAGCTGCCGACGAACGGTAGGCCGCACCACTCCCACCCTCGCGTTCCCATGTTTGCCCGCTACTCCGCAAGCACGGGTCACGGAGGATCGTCATGCAAGACAAGATTGGGCTCGTAGCCAAAGGCTACTGCCGGGTTCCGCAAGAACGGTGCCAGGCGCGTCGAACGAAGTCCCCCAGACTCAATCTCTACCCGCTGGCACTACTTGGCTCATGCCTCGTAGCTTCAACCACCGCTGCCGCACAAAACATGACATGCGGAAACGCAGTGATGCAGCTTCAAGCGTACATCGCTCAGGTCAACCAGTATGCCGCGATGGAGCAACAACAAGGCATTCCGATGCGGTGCGGTTGGAATCAGCAGTGCTCCCAGTGGTGGTACGCCCAGCTGAATAACTGGTACTGGCAGCAGTCGCAGCTGGTCAACAATTGGTACAACCAGATCAGCATGACATGCGGCAACGGCCAGGAAATGCAGACCCAAAGAGGCGAAGAGATGGATGATGACGTTGTCGACGAGATAGAGGTCGATGACGAGGACAAGACGGTGGCCATCAAGATTCCATCGACCCCAAAGGGATACAACAGGAGAAGGAGCTACAGGGGGCAATAAGCCATGACGATAAGTGTCGGACGTCGCTGCCTATGTGGCGCTATCGCAGCGCTCCCCGTATTGCATTGCGTCGGTGCGGCCGGCGCAGTGATTCCGTTCTGCCAGTTCTCGAAAGAGAAGGGATGGAGCAATTCACGACCCAGGGAGTACATAACAAGGCGAGCGCGCAAGAAGGATCCGTCCGGGATCCCCGAAGTCATAGACAAGGTGCTTCGTTCCCTGGACATCTCGCCAGCCATTGATGTCTACATCTTGAAGGACGAGAACAACGCTTTCGCCACGGTGGCGTCAGGCAGAAAAATCGTGGCATTCGACGTGGACTTCCTGCAATGGGTCAACGCCCAGGCGGGGACGGAATGGGCGGCGATACAGATCGTCTCGCATGAGATCGGTCACCATATCGCCGGGTTCTCGAATGAATCGCACAGGTCTGAGCTCAACGCCGACTACTGGAGCGGCCAAGCGTTGCAGCGGCTAGGGTCTTCGAGAGAATCCGCTACCCAAGCCATCATGTCAGTTGGAACCACCACTGACACGCAGTCTCACCCCAACAAATTCAAGAGGGCCGGCATCATCGAACGCGGTTGGGACGACGCCGAGGGAGGGACAATCGATTATTCGTTCTGTCTCGCCTGTAAGTGAATATATGTGTGTGCGTCCGGCGCGACAAACCGATTGTGGGCGTACTTCTCCACGGTATCGCTGGCGCTTTTCAGCTATCGATTGGCAGCGACAGGCTGTCCAAGTCCTTCATCGAGACTGCAGTGGTGCTGGCGACATACCTGTCCGGCCGGGGGCGGCGATTGCGAGGCGTCGCTCGGCCGCATAGGATGCGTTCACCGATGCCACCAGGGGAACGCAATTGGCCAACAAGTTCCGCGCGATCGCTTTGAACACCCTCGATGTCGACCGTACTTTGGTCTACCACCCGAAGATCCGCACCGACAAGCCGACGGCCGAGAAGGATCTGCTCGAACTCAAGACCAAGTATCCGGACCGGAAGACCTTCATGGTCATCCAGCCGGGCGACCCGCTGTGGAAGGACGACTAGCAGTGCGCCGCGGATGGCGCGGCGTCACAGCTTGATGCTTGGTGCATAGCGGTCCCAGGCGCGTTTCACTTCGTTGCGAAGGTTCGTCACGAGCTTGCCGCCTTCATCCCAGAGCTTGTCGAGGAATTTCGTGATTTCGCGTTCGGCGTAGCCGGCGGCCTTCATCGCGTTCTTCAGCGTTTCCTTCTCGATTTGGAGGAAGGCTCCGCCGAGGATCGTGGCGGCCTCCGCCACAGGCGTCTTGGTGCCGATGAGAAATGCCGCGACTTCTTCCGCGGAGCGTCCAATCTGGCCTAGCGCCTCGGCGGCCTTCTTGATGTCCTTCGACAGGCCCATGACGACGCGCGCCAGCGGTTCGCCCACCAGCCCTCCGGTGCTGAGCAGGCCGCCGATTTCCCGCGCCAGGTATTCGGGCTTGGCCTGGTTGCACAATTTCGAAAGCCCGCCGACGATCTCGTCTACGGTGTAGGCGCCCGCCGCACCGAAGGTGCTCATCAGATCCTCGAGCGGGTTCTTCGCGAGCACCCACAGCGCTTGCTCCATCGCGTACCCCGCGTCCTTCAGTGCGCGCGCCGCGTCCTTGGCGCTGAGACCCTCGAAGCGGTGGCTAAGCTCATCGCCGATCTTCATCAGTCCGCGCTGGATCTCGCGGGTGCCGGACTTGAGCAGGCCTTCGAGTGCTACCCGCAGCCAATTCAACGCTTTGCCCAGTGCCTCGGCCACCTTGTTCTCGACTTCACCCTCGATCGCCTGCGGCAGCTTGGCAAGATCCGCGGCACTAATGGTGAGTGAGAGCGGCAGAGAGAGCGGGCCGAGCTGGATCGTCGCGCTGACGGTTGCGGTCGCGCCGGACTTGCCCGCATCGATCGAGATCGATCCCTGCACGCTAGCCAGCCGCGGGATGTGCACGCCGAAGTCGGAGATGCCCACCTCTATGTCGAGCCCGGTGGTCATGCGGACGCGCTCGTGTTCCAGCGCGCAGGCATACTCCCGGTTGCCGAGCGGCTGCGGAAGCGAGATGACATAGGCAAATTCGAGCCCGTGCTCGCCGAGCGTGGCCCGCTGGGTGACTACAGCCTGCTGCAGAAAGCGGATCTTGATGTCGCCCGCGGCCTGCTTCTTCTTGGTGTCCAGTTCCAGTCGGATTGCGCCTGGCTTGACCTTGGTTCCCTTGTACGTCGCGGGCGTCGCCTCACCGCTGCCGCCGATCTCGATGATCCCGAGGTTGATGGGGTTGAGGAGCAGTGCCAGCCGATACGAATCCTCGAATGCCTCCGCCGCGACGTAGCCGCGATAACCCAGAAGGACGATATCGCCATGCAGCGCGGCGCCGCGACGGCTGGGGACGCCGCTGAGCGTCGGACGCCCGTCGAAAGCGGCGTAGTACAGATAGACGCTTTCGAGCACGACGAGCCGATCCAGCGCATTGGGAAGCTGGATCGGAACGCCCGTCATCACCGTGAGTGCGTCGGAGGGCGTGATCCTCCCCGCGTCCAACTCGAACAGGTCCGGGAAGGGTGTGGTGTTTCCGGAAGAGTACTGCGCCTGGTATCTGCCGCCATCCGGACTGCCGGAAATCTTGAACTCGCCCGCGAGCCCCACCACGTAGGCGTCGAGGGTACCCGTGATGGTCGCGCGCGACTTCTGCAGCGTGAAAGCATGGAAGAAGACGTGATCGAGCATCTTCACGATGGGGTCCACGTCCGCACTGAAACCGATGCTGCGCGCCGATAGCGCCAGATCCCCAGCGCAGGCGAGCGTTGCGCCGAACAAGTGCAACGTAGCGGCGCCGGTGATCGTGAGTTGCTGAGCGTTCGCGAAGGTAAGGCCATCGAGCTGCAGATCGAGGAGCGGCTTGATCGAGATCTTCTTGTTCAGATTTACGTGGAAGACGGGCTGTTCGAGCCCGTCGGTAAGCGAAAGGACCACCTTTTCGAGCTGCGCCAATTCGAGCAGCCGTCCCTCGAAACGCATGAGGTAACCGCGGCCCTCCGCAATGACCGCGTCGGCGACCTCGTGTCCCTCAATGGCGATGCGCGCCGAGCGCCGTTCCACCGTGCTCAGTGTGATCCAGAAATCGGCGGGCTTGATGGGAAGCGCCTTGAGGATGAGCGCCAGATCGCCACCCACTGCGGTTAGCAGATTGCGCGTGGGTGCGATCGCCACGGTGCAATCGATCCCCGATCCCGCATAGGCGAAGCATGCTTCGACGCCGAACGTAGTTGAAGCGAGCTTCCAGGTCCCGCGGACACGGATCTCGGTGTCGCCGATCTCCGCCTTCAATGCGCCCAGCTGGATTTTTGCGAGGCTAAGCAGATTCTCGAGCTTGGGGGCGAGCTGCGGCGCGAGCATCGCCAGATCGAGGAGCAAGGCTCCGACGCGCACACCCTCTTTGACCTGCTGTTGCAACTCCGCGAATGAGGGAGGGGTATCCAGCAAGACGGGTGTGGTCATGGGCGGCCGGAGGTGGTGGTTCGCGAGCACCGCAGTGTGCCAGGATTGCGCACGGCCGCAACGGCCGACGGGTCGCGCGCGTATTTCGCATTTTGGAGAATTCATCGCGATGGCATTCGCTCTGAACTACAGCGTCGAGGAGCTGCGCGTAGAGCCCCGCGGGACAATCCAGCCCAAGCGTTACCCGGTGGCCGGTGCCGGAAAGCCGCTGCACATCGTCTGGAGCGGACAGCACCTGTGGTTCACAGGATCGGCGAACTGTATCGGTCGGCGTACCCAAGAGAGCGGGGATATCAAGCTATTCCAACGGCGGCGCGGCGTGTGCGCGACGCGCATCGCGGAGTGGCGCGAGCCCGGCGCGAACCGGTTGCTCTACATCGACCCCGAGGGCGGGATCGTCGGCAGTATCGGGATCGATGAGCAAATGGTCGAGCACGAGTTCCCAGGTGCGAAGCCACGGGCGCTCATGCAGGACGGGATCGATGTTTGGATCGGCTGCGGAAGCGCCCCCTTTCTGCTGCGCGCCGAGGCGAATGCGATCACGCCCGTACCGTATCAGACGCCTATCGATGCAGTGAGCCGTGGCCCCGAGAGCTGTCTGTGGTGTTTTTCCGCCGACACGCTAAAGGCAATGGATCTTGAGCGGAGAACGGCCCACACCTGGAAGCTGCCCGCTACATTCCATGTGCGCGACTTGTGCATCGACAGCGCCTCAGCGCATGCGTACTACTGCGACGAAGATCGCGACGTGATCGGCCGGATCACAGCCCTGGACACAGTCGTGGAGTACCAGCTTCCAAAGGGAACGGGCCCGCGACGTGTGCGCCGTGGACCCAAAGGCGCCCTTTGGTTCACCGGCCGCCAGGGACGGTCGCTCTTCTATATCGATGGGCGCGTTGTGAAAGAGTTTCCCTCCGCCCACTCGAACTCGGATCTGTTCGATTTCGATTGTGGCGCGGGCGAAACGCTTTGGTTCACCGAACCCGATGCGAACTGCCTTGCCTCGGTTTCCACGATAGGTCTCTAACCAGCGCGGCCGCAGCACGCAACCGCCGAAGGCGCGAAGGCTCGGCGCCGTCTTCCTGCTGGCGGCGCCCTTTCTCGGGTTGCTGCGACGATCGATTCGCTGCGCGGATAACGGATGGCCGCCGATCCGGAACTGCATCCGTCGCCCGTGATCGCGCATAAAGGTCTATGACAGGGGGCCCGAAGCCTTCCTCGACAACGGCCAACCGTAACCTTTCGTGCCATCGCAACGAACCTTTCAACGAGGCGCATGTCCTCGCCAGTTCTATCCGCTATCTCATCACGGCCATCAAGCCGTCGTCCATGGAGCCCACATCATGTCCAATCCCAAAATATCCACACTGGTCGCCGGCACATGAGTACTGTCGCAGGCGTCATCGTATTCAAGGCCCAACCGGGCCAGGGTGCAAAGGTGGCTCAGCGCATTTCCGCCGCGTTGCCTGCTGTGCAGGCGGAAAGCGGAACGCCCCTCTGGCTGGTGCTGCATTCCAACGCCGATCCCGACACTGTCTTCCTGGTGGATCTGTTCGCCGGCACCGAAAGCCGCAGCGCACACATGCAAGGCGACGCCGCCGCGCAGATCTTCGCCACTGTCCCGCCGCTGCTCGCCGCCGATCCGGAACTGCATCCGTCGGACGTGATCGCGCATAAAGGCCTCTGACGGCGCGCATTTCTCTAAGTCTCCCCGGATATCCGTCGACCGTAACCTTTCGCCTCATCGCAACGAACCTTTCAACGAGGCGCATGTCCTCGCCAGTTCCATCCTCTATCCAGGCCATCAGGCCTTCATCCCTGGAGTCAAACATCATGTCCAATACCAAAATGTCCGCACTGGTCGCCGGTGCCTTCATCGCCGCGCTCGGCGCCGTTTCGACCGCTTCGGCCGGCACCCCGCAGTTCACTGGGGCGCAGAAGAAGATCCAGGCCGAGAACACCGTCAAGGTGAAGTCCGGCAAGGTCGAACCTTGCTTCGGTGTCGCGCTGAAGGGCAAGAACGACTGCTTCGCCGGCGCGGGCACCACGTGCGCTGGCACCAGCACGCGCGATTACCAGGGCAACGCTTTCAAGCTGGTGCCGACGGGAACCTGCACCAGCATCTCCGGCAGCCTGTCGCCGAAGGCCTGATCCACTCCGGCCGGGCCCTCGGGCCCGGCCTTCTCCCACGTGGCGCATGCGAGGCCTCCCGTGCCCGACTTCCTCCCCCCTGTCGGCCCGTTGCGAAACCGGGCCGGTGTCGGCCTGAAGGCCGAGCACTACCGCGTCATCCTCGAACAACGGCCGGATGTCGGCTTCTTCGAGGTGCATGCGGAAAACTACATGGGCGCCGGTGGCCCGCCACACCTTTATCTGTCCGCGATCCGCGCGGACTATCCGTTGTCACTGCATGGCGTCGGTCTGTCGATCGGCGCCGGCGCTCCTCTTGATCCGCAGCACCTGCATCGACTGGCGGCGTTGATCGCCCGTTACCAACCGTTCCTGTTCTCCGAACACCTGGCCTGGTCGAGCCATGGAGGCGCCTTCCTCGACGACCTGTTGCCCTTGCCCTACACGCAGCGAACGCTCGCCTGGGTCGTCGAGCACATCGACCAGGTGCAGGACGTGCTTGGCAGGCCCATGCTGCTGGAAAATCCGTCCACCTACCTCGCGTTCGCCGAAAGCACCTATTCCGAAACCGACTTCATCGCGGAAGTCGTCCGCCGCACCGGCTGCGGGCTGCTGCTGGACGTCAACAACGTGCGCGTGTCGACGGTCAACCAGCAGTGGGATCCGTTCGCCTACCTCGCATCGTTTCCGCTGGCCCATGTGCAGCAGATCCATCTGGCCGGGCACACGCACGAATCCGACGAGCAAGGCCGGCCGCTGCTGATCGATACCCACGACCGCCCAGTGGACGACATCGTGTGGGCGCTGTACGGCTATGTCATCGAATGCATCGGTCCGGTTCCCACGCTAATCGAGTGGGACACACAGTTGCCGGAATGGCCGGTCCTGCATGGCGAGGCGCGGCGCGCCGAACAACGCATGCGCGCGCCGTCGATGCAGTCGTCATCCAATGTCGTTAGAGCAAGCGCTTGAAGAGGCGGCCCCATGAATAACGCGCTGCCTGTTACATCGATGCTGCTGCGTGCCGACGAAAGCCTGCGGGCGCGGCAAGACGCATTCTCGCGCGCGTTGCTGGACCCCGACCGCGACGTGCCCGCCGGACTCGTCGGTCCCGACGGAGCACCCAGCGCCAGGCGTTTCGCGGTGTATCGCAACAACGTGGTCCTCGGGCTCGTCGATGCGCTGAAGTCCGCGTTCCCAGCGACTTGTCGCATCGTCGGCGACGAATTCTTCGTCGCGATGGCGCGGGTTCACGCCACGCAGACGCCGCCGGATTCGCCGGTGATGCTGGATTACGGTCGGCACTTCGCCGATTTCCTCGCCGACTTCGCGCCGGTCGACGGCCTGCCTTATCTGCCGGACGTCGCACGACTGGAGCGGGCCTGGGTCGAGGCCTACCACGCGCCGGAAGCCGATCCCCTGCTGTTGGCACGGCTCGCCGAAATCGACCACGGACGACTGCCCCAAACCCGGCTGCACCTGCATCCATCGTTGCGCGTCGTCCGTTCCGAGTACCCGATCGTCACGATTTGGTGCATGAACATCGAAGACCAAGCCTCCGGTTCGGTGGACCTCGGTGCCGGTGGTCAGAATGCGCTGGTGGTCCGACCCGAGGCCTCAGTTGAGATCAGGACGGTGTCGCACAGCGGAGCCGTTTTCGTCGAAACCCTGCAACGCGGGGCGACGCTTGCGGAAGCCAGCGCCGCCGCGATCGAAGCCAATCGTGACATCGACTTGACCGAACTGTTCGCCGACCTGTTTTCCATCGGTGCCCTGATCGGGTTCGGGATCTCTTCGGTCGCGCCATTCGATGAGGAGCTGCAGCGGTGATGCGCATGATCAAATCGCAAGCGGACTCGCCTCCTCCCATGCCATTCATCCGCTGGATCCATCATGGATCGACCTGGCTCGGCGCATTCGGGCGCCTCCTGGCACCGGCCACAATGCGCGTCGCGCTGGCACTACCGTTCCTGCGCTCGGGCTTGACCCGCTGGGACGATTTCCCGTCGCTGTCGTATGGCACGGTCTACCTGTTCGAAGAGCAGTTCAAACTGCACGTATTCGGCCAGCTCTACGCCTTGCCGGCGCCGGATACGCTGGCGCTGTTGGTAGCTATCGCGGAGATCGTGTTACCGACCCTGTTGCTGTTGGGGCTGGCCACGCGCTTCGCATCGCTCGGCCTCTTACTGATGACCGGGGTGATCCAGTTGGTCGTGCCCGAGGGATGGGTTAGTTTCCATCTCTACTGGGCGGCATTGGCCTTGGGCATCCTCGCGTTGGGGCCGGGCTGCATATCGATCGATCATGTGTTCGCACGGCTTTGGCGGAAATGATGAAACGCGGCGACTCCGGCAGGCTGAAGGTGGTGGCGTCCGAGGGGACGGTCCGCCAGGAAGCCATGGACGCGTCGAGCGCGGATCCAGAGCGCGTGCTGGAGACGCACGAACTGGACTGGACCATCCTGATGGCGCGCGCGCAGGAAGGCGATGGCGAGGCCTACTCGCGGCTACTGCAGCAGATCACGCCGTATCTGCGCACGCTGGCGCGGCGCTGGCTGCGTGACGCGTGGGATATCGAGGACACAGTGCAGGACATCCTGCTTGCCCTGCATTCGGTCCGGCACACTTATGATCCCGCCCGTCCGTTCGGGCCCTGGCTTGCGGGAGTGGCGAACCGCCGCGCGATCGACAGGCTGCGCCGCCACGGTCGCTTGCAAGCACGCGAGTTGCCGTTGACGGCTATGCACGAGGAGCATCCCGCAGAGGATACTGATGCAGATGGGGCACTGGAGCGCGGGCCATTGGATGCGGCCATCGATCGGCTGCCATCGGCGCAGCGCAAGGCGATCCGGATGCTGAAGCTGGAGGAAAAATCCCTGAAGCAGGCGGCGCACGAGAGCGGGATGACTGTCGCCGCGCTCAAAGTCGCGACGCACCGCGCGATCGGCAGCCTGCGCAGGATGCTTAGCGGGGAGGACCGCACGTGATCGAAACGAACGCGCTCATCCAGTCCCTTTCCTCGAATCTGGCGCCGGTCAGGCGATTGCGGCCGCCGCTGGTGCGGGCCGCAATCTGGCTGACCTTGGCGGCCGTGCTGATATCGATGATGGCCATGCTGCACGGTGGTGTGCGTCCGCAGTTTGCCGAACGCCTGCGCGACTCTGCATACGCCATCGCCTTGTTCGCGTCGCTGGCGACCGGCGTGCTTGCGGCGGTTGGGGCGTTCCTGACCAGCTTGCCGGACCGGTCGCGCCACTGGTTGTGGCTGCCGGTGCCCGCATTGCTGGTCTGGCTGGCCAACATTGGTTATCAATGCTTCGCCGGCTGGGTGCCGGTGCCACCGGGCGCGGTGACCATCGGGGCGGCCTCCAGTTGCCTGACGACCCTGGCGCTGACCAGCCTGCCATTGTCGCTGGCTATGTCGTCGATGCTGCGCCATGCCGCGGTCCTCCGCGCGACGTCCGTGGTGTTGCTGGGCGGTCTAGCCGTGTCGGCGCTCGCGTCGTTCGCCTTGTCGCTGTTCCATCCGCTGGATGCGACCGCGATGATCCTGGTATGGAACCTGGGGACCTGCATCCTGTTCTTGATCCTGGCGTCGCTGTTGAACCGGCGGTGGTCGAGCCGCCGTAACCGGGCCGGGCACCGGCGCGGATAACGATAAAGGGGTCAGGTTCATTTACTCAATGCGGTAAATGGATCTGGCCCTTGGCTTCCAGATTGGGTCGAGTACCCCAAGATTCTGTAGACGACCGGGCGCGTAGTTTGAACCTCACGCGGCGGCCGCGGTATTCACGAATACGCTCCTCGCGGCAGTGCAGGTGGGCCATGACTTTGCAACGATCCGCTTTGGCGCTGGTCCTTGGCATATGCCTTGCGACAGGCGACCTCCACGCACAAACCGCTCCGCAAATCGTCTGGTCTATCCCCACGCCTAGCGGGCTAGCCAACTCCATCGTCGGGGTCGGTTGGTCGCCCGCCGGCGGGCGCATCGCCGTGGGGTCGACGGATCGGTGGGTCCGCGCGCGCGCAGCTTCGAACGGGACTCTCCAGTGGTCGACGCTGCAGGTTCCCATCGGCTCCGGTACCGCGGACCAGACGATCTTCTCCCTCGACAGCGCGATGGTCGCCGCACACAACTCGGGGCAGGGATGGACCTGGCGCGTGCATCGTGCGACGGATGGCGTGTTCATCGGCAAGCTCGTCGGGACGTTACAGCCGAACGGCGTCGTCACCTTTGCACCGGATGCGCAGTTGGTCGCGTCCACAGGCAATGCCGGCTTCACCAATTGGGGCCTGGCGAACTTCTCGACACTGCGCCTGGTCGGTACCGGCTACAGCAAGACTTCGACCAATTGGGTGTTCTCGCCGAACAACTTGCTACAGGCATCCGCGTCGCAGGGCACGATCACGATCCAGCGCCGCAGCGACGGTGCCGTTCTGCGGTTGATTACCGGTGGCAATGTGCGGGGCGCTACGCCCATGCAGTTCTCGCCCGACAGCGCGACGCTCGCGGCGTACACGCGTACGCCCAACGAGACGACTCTGTTCCGCGTCTCCGACGGCGCGTTGATGCGGCGGTTCACGAATCCGACGTCCAATGAAGGCGTGTCCTACGTGCGCTTCTCGCCAGACGGTACGCGGCTGGTCACGACGGGCTATCAGCCCTTCGAAACGCCGCAAGGCTTCGACCAGCGCGGCATGATCCGATTCTGGCGCGTGTCGGATGGTGCCTTACGTCATTCGTTCTCCGCCAGCACGGGGCTAGCCGTGACATCGCCGGTGGCATGGAATCCGGGGTTCACGCGCTTCACATTCGGCACCTATGACGGGAGTGCCGTGGTTGCGACCGTTCCGTCGCCATAACGGCACCGGACTCGCACAAGACGCGTCTCCCCGAGCGGAAAATCCGAGTGCCCGCTTCAGGCTGGAAGCGGATGTTAGCGCACGGCCATGCATCGGGAGCGCTGCGTAACCTCTTGTTATGTATCCAGCTCGCTAGATACATACTCGACTAGCTCTCTGGTGTTTCTGACGAACTCCGTCTCCAAATCAATGCCGCACTTATTTGCAAGAACAATGATCGACCATAAACAGTCCGACAATTCATGGCCGAGTTTCGCTTTGCAGTCATCAATAGTTCGGACACCAGCGTTTGCCTGGATCAGTTTTGCTAGATCGCCTACGTCCCCTACGAAACCGAGCGCAAGTTCTTCTGTGGTCCAGATGCGCCCATACCTCTTGATCTCAAGCTGTTCGTAGAGATCGTTTAGCTCTAGTGCTGACTTTTCAAGATCACTGAGTTTCATGTCGTGCCGCCTAACGCCTGAATTAAGCCGAGCCGCGAAGCGGCTCGGCTTGAATGAACTGTCAGCCCCTTGCCGCTGACGCTGACGAAGCTGCCGCTTTAGAGGAGCGAAAATTCCTATACATCTCCCTGACTTCTATCAACCAGAAGCTTAAAGCCAGCAGTGCTTGGGCCAGTGCCACTGAGTGATTCAAGCCAATCGATCTAGCTGCCTCACTTAAAGCACTCGATGCCATGAGGCCTATGGTTCCGGGTAAGGCGTTAACCACGACAATTAGAAGCGCGATGCCCGCCAGGAGCTGTTCAACGGGGCCAAACGAGAAAGGGACTGAACGCCCACGGATCTGGTCAATAAGCCGTCGCGCGGCCAGGGCAACCGCGGTCAAACTAAGGGCGATGAACAAAGCGCTGCCATGGCATATAGCGGGACAGACTGCTCCGCCCTCATCTACCCCGACGTCGCCGAGAAAGAGCGCAAGACGTATAGGAATCGATTGGACGAGCCATAACCAGACGCCAACAAGCATCTGTGTGTCGAGGGCCACGAGAAGAGTCGTGATCAGGACGACGACTTCTAAAGTGATAAAGGCAGTACGTTTCATAGGGGCCAACGCTCAGTAGATCCCAAATGCTGGAATATGCACCGGATGTTCACGCAGCAGAAGGCTGGCTCAGAGACCCTCGGTGTGCTGTGGCTTCACCACGGTACTTCCGGCACGTTCACCGCCCCATGTTAGAGGTCTAGCGTTGCGGCGCATCGACAACCGCAACGGTGGTCCGACATGCCGACGCTCAGCCGCCGCCATTTTCTGAAGCTCGCCTCCGCGCTGGGCGCGACCCTGGCCTGGGGTTGCGCGACGGTGCGGCCTTCCTCCAGTGGCTGGCGCGAGCGTCGTGACCTGTTTCCGCAAGGCGTCGCTTCGGGCGATCCCGATGCGCACAGCGTCCTGCTCTGGACGCGGCGCCCCTATGCCGATGGCCGCGAGCGCGCCACGCTGCTGGTTGAAGTGGCGGAAGATCCGGCATTCACGCGCGTCATCGCGACCACGGCGGCGCCGGTACTGGCCCAGGCCGACTGGACCTGTCGCGTGCTGGTCGGCGACCTGCCGCCGGCCGGCGAATACTGGTACCGCTTTGTCGACGAGGAGGGCAACGGCAGCCGGATCGGCCGGACGCTGACGGCGCCCGCGACCGACGATCCTCGCCAGGCGCGCTTCGCCTTCGTCAGTTGCCAGACCATTTGCGAGGGTGCCCAAAACGCCTATCGGCGAATGATCTGGGAAGACGAGCGCGCCGCGCCCGAGGAAAGGCTGGGCTTCGTGCTGCACCTGGGGGATTTCGTCTACGAGGTCGTGCAGTACCCGGACCAGGTCAAGAACGGCCATCGCTACGACCGCCTCATCAAGTTTCCGATCAAGTTTCCGAAGGGCAAGAAGGTCGCCAAGAACCGCTTCTGGGCGCCGGACTCGTTGGAGGACTATCGCGCCCTCTACCACGCCTATCTGCAGGATCCCGACATCCAGGATGCGCGCGCGCGCTGGCCGTTCGTGGCGATGTGGGACAACCACGAATTCTCCTGGCAGGGCTGGCAGTCGATCCAGGAGTTCCCTGGCGACGAGGGCTGGATCCCCGCGCAGACGCTCAAGGCCGCGGCGAACCAGGCGTGGTTCGAATACCAGCCGGCACGCGTTTTGCCGCCGGGGTCCAAGCTGGACACCTTCAACGCGCCGAACGTCGTCGACACGCTGGTCAAGAATTTCGACGACGACGGACTGGGCACCGAAGCCAACAACCTCGCCGCGATCAACAGCCTGATCGCGTATCGCGCGTTGCGCTGGGGCCGGCACATCGACCTGATCATCACCGACCAACGCAGCTTCCGCTCGCGCGATCCCGGTAATCACGACGAAATTAACCCGCTGTTCGCAGACGACACCCTGGGTTTCGTACCCGAGGAATTGATGCGCCAACTCGACGGCGGCCGCGACTACGCCAACGGCAATCCACCGGCGAAGCTGTCCTTCGGCGCCAAGAGCGTGGCCAATTACCGCGCCGGCGAAGCCGCGCAGACGATGCTGGGGGCGAAGCAGAAAGCCTGGTTCCTCGAGCGCCTGCGCAGCGCGAACGCCACCTGGAAGATCTGGGGCAATTCGCTGGGAACCCCCGACTGGCGCGTCGATCCGCAGAATCTCCCGACCGCGCTGGGCAAATATCCCGAGGACGCAGGCTTTGCCATCCTGTCCACCGGCGACTGGGGTTGCACCTACCACGAACGCGCCGAGATCTTCGACGCCGTGCGCGATGCCGGCATCACCGGTTTCGCCATCGTGTCCGGCGATCGCCACAGCTTCTGGGCGGGCTACGCGGCCAAAGCCTTGCCGCCTGCGGCGTTCGAACCGGTGGGCGTCACCTTCGTGACCGGCTCGATCTCTGCCCCGGGCATGGCCGAAGCCAACGAGCACAACCAGAAAAAGGAAAATCCGTTGCGCCCGCTGTACGTCGCCAACCCGGGTGACGGATCACCGCAGGCAACCGTCAACCTGACGTTGCACCACGGCGTGCGTTCGGCGTTGGAATACGCGCGCAGTGGCGACTTGGCGAAAGCGCACGCGGTCAGCAATCCGGATCTAGCCCCGCACCTGTCGTTCGTCGACATGGGCGGACACGGCTACACCACCGTGCGGGTCGACGCCAGCGCGATGGTGACCGACTTCATCTGCATCCCGCGGCCGATCGAACGCAGTCCTGGCGTGGACGGTGGGCCCCTGCGGTATCGCGTCCGCCACGAGGTGCCGCTCTGGCGGTCAGGCGAACGGCCGCAGATGCGGCAGACAGTCTTGGAAGGCGATGCAGGACTGTCGGTGTGATGCGCGTAGTGCGTTGACGATTCGATATCCGCTGAGAACTTTTCCATGACAGACGAGCTTGCCGCAGCCAATGTCAACCGGTCGTACCAGCTCGCGGCGTCGAGCATCGCGATCTTCACGTTCCTGTTGTTCTTTCTGTATCCGCAGTTCGCAGACGGCCGAGTCGATGCCTTTGCGTATCAAGCCACGTTGATCATGATGGGTGTGGCGACGTTTTCGTTCGCGTTCTCGTCCTTCTATTATTACGGCGCATCGCTAGGCGGCCGAATCGACGATGTCGAGCGCGCCCGGTACTCGCATCGGGGCGATGGCTTCTGGCTGCTCGGATGCGTCCTGCTGTTCCTGGCTCCGAGCCTGGTCCTCTTCACGGTCGGGCTTCTTGCCGTCGCGTCTGCATGGTTCGCACTCTGGCTGGTGTACCTGTTCTTCGTGATGCGCTACTTCCCTCGTGTCCAGACTGCGAGAAAGAACTGAGCTGGCGGGTGCAGCCTCAGTGCTGCCCCGCGTCAAGATGAGTCAGGTAGAGGCGTAAGTCGAATTCCAACTGGTGGTAGTCCGGCTCCATGTGCGTGCATAGCTGGTAGAAGGACTTGTTGTGCTCGGCTTCCTTCATGTGCGCCAGTTCATGCACCACGATCATCTTCAGGAACTCGGCGGGCGCGTCGCGGAACACGGTGGCGATGCGGATCTCCCGACTCGCTTTGAGTCTGTCGCCATGCACCCGGGAAATTGCGGTATGGGTGCCGAGCGCGTGCTTCATCACCTGTAGCTTGCTGTCGTAGACCACCTTGCCCAGCGGCACCGATCTGCGCAGGTGCCGCTCCTTGAGCGCCTGGACGTAGTCGTACAGCTGGCCGTCGCTGCGCACGGTGTGGGACTGGCCGTACTTATCGGCCAGCACCGTGCCCAGCCGTCCCTGCTCGATCAGCTCGTGCACCCGTGCCTGCACGTGTTGCGGGTAGCCGGCTAGGTACTTCAGAGGTTGCATCGGCGGAAGGGGTCAAGGCGGCGGCGGGGCGCGGGTATGATGGGGCGGAAACCCGGAACAAGAAACCGCGACATGGCGAAGGCAAATCCGCTCCAGGAACAACTGCTCAAGGCGGGCCTGGTCAAGAAGTCCAAAGTGGCCGAGGTTGCGCGTGAGCAGAACAAGGCCCGGCATGCCAAAGGGCCGTCCGAGCTCAACGAGATCCAGCGGGAAGCCGAGCGCGCGCGAGCCGAAAAGGCCGAGCGGGACCGCGCGCTTGCCGCCGAGCGTAAGGCCCAGGCGCACAAAGCCGAACTTCTTGCCCAGGCCCGGCAGATCATCGAAGACAAGAAGGTGCCGCGCGTGGGGGAGAGCGAGTATCGCTTCACCGCCGACGGTGCCATCCGCACCGTGCTCGTCAACGAAGACCTGCGCAGGAAGCTGTCTTCCGGCGCGCTGGTGATAGCCCGCCTGGGCGACCGCTACGAACTGCTTCCGCGTGCGGCCGGCGACAAGGTGCGCGAACGCGACGCCAGCATGATCGTGCTCGATCACGGCCAGGAGGCGGGCGCCGAGCCCTCCGCGGGAACCTCCGAAGACGATGCGTATTACGCGCAGTTCCAGGTGCCCGACGACCTGGTCTGGTAACCGTCAGCGAGAAAACAGGGGTCAGAGTACATTTTCGAAATGGTTCTCTGACCCATGACGGCAATGCAGCTCGCAAGCACTCAGCGGCACGGTCCCCGGTAGTCGCCATGGCTGAGATGGGCACTGATGGCATCACGCGGCAGTTCCAGCGTTTTCTTACCCTTGTGGCAGACCAGGTCCTTGTCGGCCGGGCGTACCAGGTCGACCGGCAACAGCTCACAGCCGGCCAGCGGCAGGACGAGCAGGAAGGCGAGCAAGCATTTCATTCGGGATGTCTCGTGACGGGATTGATGCGCACAGGGTAGTGGCGCGCGTTGCAGCGGAGCCGTGACGCGTGTCGTGGCTCGACGCCAAAGGTTGGAATGGTCGTCGCGAAGGGCTAAGGGATCAGGTTCATTTACGCGACGCGTTTCGTCGCCGTATTCACGGCTTGGTCGGGTGCCCGGGCGGGTTCGTCGCAGGTCGGTTGCCCCGGGATTCCGAAGATCGCAACGTGTGGCGGTCCAACCCCGTGCGGCTCGCCCAGCCGCGGAGAACCCGTGATGAAGACGCTGATCGCGATCGTTGCCTGGTGCCTTCTCTTCGTCCTGTGCTGGCCGCTCGCCTTGTTGGTCCTGGTGCTATGGCCCGTGATATGGCTGCTTGCCCTGCCGTTTCGCCTGGTCGGCATCACGTTTTCGGCACTGTTCGCGTTCCTGCAGGCCCTGCTGTTGCTTCCTGCCCGCCTTCTGAGCGGACGTCCCGGATCGCAGCACGCGAGCCGCGCGGCGGCATGACTGTCCTGAATTTCCGATCAGTCCGCGTAGCCCGAGTGAGCGAAGCGCACCCGGGGCCAAGAATGGTTCAGCGCTTCAGTGCTTAAAAACGACTCATGCCGATGGACTGGTGCCGGCCGACACGAAAGAAGTGCGCGCATGCGAGCGCGTATCGAAGCGATGGCTTGCATGCCGGCGGTCGGTCCGTTCGGGGGCCGTGGCATCATGGTCGGCGGGGAAACACCACAACGGGGAATTCATGGAAGTCAGCACTGAGGAAACGCCGGTTGCAGCACCTTGCGCGGCCGGTTTCTGGCGGCGGTCGATCGCGTTCATCGTCGATGCGCTGGTGTTGGGCATCGTCGGTGCGTTGGCGGGCTGGGCGCTGTTCGACGAGTTCGCGCGGATGGGGGGCTACGGGCGGGCGCTCGGCTTCGTCGTCGCGCTGGCGTTCTTCGGCGTGATGAACAGTGCACTGTGCGGGGGGCAGACGCTGGGCAAGCGCCTGCTGGGCGTGCGGGTGGTCGGCAAAGGCGGCTCACTGCTGTCGTTGCCGCAATCGCTGCTGCGTTACACGGTGCTGGGTGTTCCGTTTTTCCTCAACGGGGCGCCGCTCGATACGACGGTGTTGCTATCGCCTATGGGCTATGTTCTGTCGCTCGTGATCTTCGGCGGGATGCTCTCAATCCTCTACTTGTACGTGTTCAACCGCCACGGCCGCCGTTCACTGCACGACCTGGTAGTCGGCAGTTCGGTGGTTACGGCGCTGACGCCGGTCGCTACGGTCAGGCCGGCGAAGGTCTGGGGCGTGCATCTGGTGGTGGTAGGTTTGCTCCTCGCCGCAGCGACGGCGGTGCCTGCGTTCACCGGACGCCTGGCGCGGAGCGAGTATTTCAAGGATCTGTTGGTGGCCTATGAAGCCGTAAATGCCGAGCCCGGCGTCAAGTACGCGCAGGTCAGCCACAACACGGCATTCCGCAGCGGGAGCCCGAATGTCCAGTCGGTGGTCGTGCAGGTGAACTTGGCCGAGCGGCGTGTCGACGATCGCCCGTTCGCAAAGCACATCGCTGAGGTTATCCTCGCGAACGACAAAAAGGCGGCAGCCATGTCGGCCATCCACGTCACGCTGGTCTACGGGTACGACCTGGGCATCTCCTCTTCTTGGCGCGCGAAGAGCTATCAATTCGCGCCGGAGGCACTAGCCGCTGGCCGCGCGGCGGCGTCGGGGAGTGCTGAGTAGGTTGCGTAACGACTCAATAGGGAAACACTCGTGACGGCACTCTTGCTTCTTGCGTTTCAACTCGCCACCGCGGCGCCCTTGTCGTACGACCAGGCAAAGGCGCTCGCCGACGCTTACGAGGCGTCCCTCACTGAGACCGCGAAGAGCCGCTTGGTCAAGGCGCAAGCCGATGCCATCGATCCCGCATTCGCAAAATGCGCCGACAAGGCGGAGTCGCCGATCAAGCCGTTTACCGTGGTGGCTCACGTCAATGAGCTCGGCGCCACCGATCAGACATGGCTGCAGGGCAGCACCGATCTCGCACGGTGCATCCAGGTGGAGCTATCGAAGGCCAAGTTGCCGTCCAGTGGCGGGCGGGCCTTCCACACCTCGTATGAGTTCAGCTTCGATCCCTAGCGATGGCGATGGCGATGGCGATGGCTAAGGTCGTCGTGCTCCGATCGCTCTTCTTCCCAATTCAGCAATCTCCCCGTCACCGGTGTGTCCGGTGCCTCCAGAGTTCTGCGTAATGAGTGGCATCGCTCGTGTAGTCGCGAGGGATCAGGCAGCGGATCGACAGCATCCGGAGCAGGGAATGCCGGCCACCATCAACTCATTGGAGGAGCCATCATGTCGACGTATGCCAACTCGACTCTCACGATCACCGCCGCCGCCGTTGCGGGCGGCCCGCGCCGCACGCGCCTGCGAGCTGGGAGCGGGCTTCTGGCGGTTTGCCTGCTGCTGTGCTCCTCCGCGGCGTTCGCGGCCAGGACGCACGTAGTCGCGTGGGGCGGTGACGTAGGCAACAAGACGCTCGATATCCCGTATTCGCTGGACGACGCAGTCGCCGTAGCGGTGCCCTATGTGCTGCGGGGCAATGGCGATGTGCTCGAGATCGGCACCATGCCGCCGGTGGTGCGGGCAGGAAACGCCAAGGCCATCGATGCGGACGGGAATTGTCTGCTGGTGCTGCGCCGCAATGGCACGGTGGCCAGCCTGGGCGACTCTTCCTGCCCCACTGCGGTGCCTGCGGGGCTTTCAGGCGTTGTGGCGGTCGCCGCGGGTGGCAGTTTCGCTCTGGCGCTCACTTCCGACGGGAACGTGGTGGCCTGGGGTTATAACGGTTCCGGACAGACCGATGTGCCGGTGGGATTGAACAATGTCATCGCCATCGCGGCCGGCCGCAGTCATGCACTCGCGCTGCGATCCGACGGTCATGTCGTCGCATGGGGCGGCAACTTCGACGGTGAACTCGACATTCCTGCCGGGTTGATGGACGTAGTCGCCATCGACGCCGGCGGCGCCTACAACCAGGCGTTGCAATCCGACGGCACGATAGTGGCGTGGGGCGACGCCTACGATTACCCGCGCCCCGTGCCGCTGGACCTGCCGCCGGCGCGTGCATTGGGTGCCGGCAAATGGCGCCAGGCCGCCGCCGTACTGCGCGACGGCACCATTCGCGAGTGGGGATTCCAGGAAGGCAAGGCCCTGCCGCCCGGATTGCACAACGTGCAGAACCTGTCGATGGGCTATCTCGTGAACTTCGCACTGGTGGCGGGCGCGATTACGCCGGGAGACGCGATTGCCGACATGCGCGTCGACCTGAACTCGCTGATAGCGATCGAAGACGCAGACCGCAGCGCAATGAATTCGTACTTGGACTTGGCGGCGTCGGGCGTGCTGGCCAATGACGCCCCGCTGGCGTGCGAGGGGGTGCGTTCTTTTGCCGCGCGGGTCGCTGTGCCCGACGTGTTTGCGTTCTACCCGGATCGCAGGACGTACTTCCTCTCGCAGTCGCGCGACGTCATGCGTCTCATGGGGTGCCCGCGATGGCGGGATGTGTGATTCTGTTCTGCGCTGTTTGATCCGCACAAAAGATCGATAAAGCCGTATGAATTCAGCTTCGATCCCTAGCTACTAAATACCGCCGTAGTCAAACACCTCATGCACCCCCATCCGCCCCACTTGCGCCACCGCGGCTTTGACATCGTCGCGTGCCAGCAGCTCGTCGCGATGGACGCTGAAGCTGTGGTCGCCGACGAGTTCCGGGGGCGTCTTGAATTCCTGTACGAAACGGAGCGCATCGTCGCGCTTGCTCGGATCCGCGAATTGGCGGATCAACCCCTGGGCGGCGTCGTCGACGCGGCCCTCGATCAGCAGCGCCTCCAGCACGATCGCTTCGGATTCCTTGCGGTGCGCGAGCAGGTAGTTCAGTGCTTCGCTCGCGGCGCGGCGATCGCCGGTCTGCAGTGCGGCATGGTGCTGCACGGCGCTCAGCACCATGCGGCCATAGCCGCTCATGCCGCTCTTGACGCGTTCCACTGCGCGAAGTGCATCCTTCGGGCGACCGGCGCTGCAGTAGAGCGAGGCTAGGTTCAGCACCTGGCTGACGTTCGGCGCGCCCGACTCGTCCACGCGGCTGGCGCTTTCCATTTCTGCCAGCGCTTCATCCAGCCGGCCGAGGCGGCGTAGGGCGCTCGCGCGGTCGTTCATTACCCAGTTCTTCTCATCGAGATTCGGGAAGGACGTAGGGTCCGCGGCAATGGTGGCCAGCGTGGTGTCGGCCAGAGCCAGGGCCTCTTCGCTACGACCGGCGACCAGCAGTTGCGTTCCAAGAGCGGAAATAAGATCGACGCGCTTGGGCGACACCGCTACCAGCCGGCGTAGCTCCGCTATGCGGCGCTCAGCTGCCTCTTGCGGTGTCGGCAGCTTGTCCAGGCTTGCCGCAACGGCGTCGAACCGCTTGTCGCTGCGCATGCGGATGATGATCAGCGGGTCGGTGATGCGTTCGACTACCTTGGCTCCCGCGGCGGGGTGGCTTTGATCGAGATACGCCAGCGCCAATTGGTGCCAGATGCTGTCGACGCCGTTGCCGCTATCGTCCCAACCCGCATCGAACAGGGCTTGTAGGAGATCCGTGCGCCATGGCGGGTTGCCCTCGACACGGTAGGCGTACACGTTGAGAAGTTGCCGGTCCAGGTTGTTGGCCCGATCGGGCCAACGGCGAACGAGCGCGGTCATGTATCGCGCGGAGCGTGGCATGTCGCCGAGGTGACGCTCCAGTATGGCGAGCCGGTACCAGTCGTGGGGCTCGTTGCCGTCGATCTTGGTGGCTTGCAGGTAGAGATCGCGCGCGCTTTCCGGCTTGCCCTCTTGCCACGTCGACCATGCCATGGCGGACATCAGCATCCGCTGCCCCTCCTTGGGGAGCATGCCGTAGAGAGGGTCGTCGATCACCGCGGACAAGGCAGCAGCTGCGGCAGATGCGTCTTCCTTCTTCGCCTGATCCGCCACTTGCAGCGCTGCATTGGCCTGGTCGATGTAACGCTGCATCGCGGTCGGCTGCCGGGCCTTGTTGAGCGGCGCCGGCGTGTTGACATGATCGACTGCGCTCATGGCGGAGCTGCAGCAGAGGAGCAGGGCGGCTCCAAACAACCATTTCACTGGCATTGACGGACACCCCCTTGTCCTCCGTAACGCCGCGACCTTACCACCGTACGGAGGGCTGGCGCGCGCCTACATCGGGATGGGATATTCCCACCTCGGACATCACGACGCTCTGGGGAGAGCACATGATCATCTGGGGATCGAAAGCCAAAAGGTCCGCTGGCCCTGGCACCCTGGAGCTGCGTGTCCTGCAATAACGTCAATGCCGCGGAGCGGGATAGCTGCGTGTCGTGCGGTGTAGGCCGAGAGCAGCCAGCCGAACTTGCTGCGTGAGCATCCATTCAAGCCGACGCCGCCTCGCGGCACGGCTTCTCAGGGTTAAGGGGCAGGGGAAAGATGTCGAATGATCACTATCCGTATGAAGCGCCTTCTGCGGACCTGATTCGGCCTTCGGAAGCCTCGGGGCGCGTCTATACCCCGAGGCAGGCCGCAATGGGCGCGTTCGTCGGCGGGCCCATCGGCACTATTTATTTCCTATGGGTCAACTTCAGGACGCTCCAGAAGCATACGGCCGCCATGTACACGCTATGGCTCGGGGCCATTGGCCTTGCGGCCATAGTCGCATCGGTCTTTCTGCTTCCCGACGACTTTCCGAGTGCCCCCTTCTCTATCGCGTACGTCGTGATAGCCGGTGGCGTCGCACGTCAATATCAGTTGTCGAAAGAGGCGATCGCCGCCTCGGACAGGTTCGTCTTCCATTCCAACTGGCGAGTTTTTGGTCTCGGCCTGCTGTGCCTTTTAGCTAGCGCGGTTGTCATGGTTGCAGTGGCCGGAGCTGGAATATGGCTCGGTCTTATCGATCTGTGAACGACTTCAGAACCAGCGCGCCCCCACCGTGAGCGAGATCGCCACGCAGTTCCGCTGCGACGTTCGCGCGCTGTAGGAATTTTCCTGCGGCGGTGTGGGACTACTCCTCCAGCAAGCCCAGCAACGCCGTCTGTTTCTTGGGTGGGAGGCGGCGGTAGCGGGCGAGTAGGGCTAGTTCGTCTTGGCTCTCAGCAGTCCTGGGCGATGGGGGCGTGGACTTGCGTGGCTTGCTGCCAGCCGCGCCCGACTTTCCGCCACCAATAAGCCAGTCCAGCGTTACGTTGTCCCGCGCGAAAATCCTCAGAAATGTCTCAAGGTTGTGGAGGCTCGGCTCGGAGCGACCTGTTTCCCACTTGGAAATAGTGGCGCCTGTGACATCGAGCTCGATGCCGAGCTTCTGTTGCGACCAGCCGCGCGCTTCTCGAACGGCGCGGAGCCTTGATGCGAAAGTGTCCATGAGGCAAGTCTGACCAAAATGGCCAGGTCTGTGCTATCCGCATCGTTGACATGAGACTATCTGCTTGGGATAGTGCGAGCGAGCACAGTTGTCCGCACGCCTCGGAGCAAAAGCATGGCCTCCCACTGGAGCGATGTTTCCCCAGAGATGCGCATCACCCGGTACCTGCAGCCGGGCGAATCATTCTCTTTGAAGACCGCCCAGCGCCTCGCTGAGCACTTGCAGGTACCGCTGCCATATCTGTTCACCGATACCGACCTGCTAGCCGAAGCGATCCTGGGTTTCGGCCTGCTCACGAAGCGGCAGCAGCGCATCGTGGTGCGGGTGATCCAGCAACTGCTGTTCGCGACACGGCAGCAGAACAAGAAGCGCTAATCACGAAGCAACTCAATCCGCCCGGCGTCTAGGGGAAGGCCGCAGCAGCGAATGCAGTTATCCTGCGAATCGTCAGATATGCACGGCAGCACTTCCACGACGTCGTGGATGAGGCCCATCCATACCGCGTTGATTTCCTTCACTGAGCCGCGCCTTGACGGTGTCCCGGGACTGCCTGAACATCGAACGCATATCCCCGTTTTTGGGGCCTACTAGGCGTTAGGTGCCATGAGAGTTCCAACCGACATTCATGAGCGAATCTTTGGCCTGACGACCGACATGCTCGGCACCTGGGAGCCGGACGATACGAGGGCCAGATGGCGCCTTTACGAAGAGCTACGCGACTACTGTGAGTCGGTGGCGACGGCCGGGCGCGACCATCCCTTTCTTTGGGAGACCTTGGCAGACTTTACGACCGACGACCGCGCGGCCATCGAGATTTATCTTCGGGCCTTACCACTGGCTACGGTATCGGGTGCCAAGGAGTATGAGGTCTCGATTTGCTTCGCTCTCGCCGAGCGACATTCAAACATTGGCGAGGCCTCAGTAGCATATAACTACGCTATTCAAGCCAATGAGCTCGCCATGCGCACGGATGATCTGGATCTCCGGAAAGAGATCAGTCAGTTCTTGCTCGATCATTCGGGTGCCCCAGCTGGCACCTAACAATTCATTCAAGCCGAAGCCGCTTCGCGGCTCGGCTTAATTCAGGCGTTAGGCCCAACGGAGAGATTCCATTTGGACAGGCAGGGAATTGCATGGTGGCTTTGGGCTGCTGGCACCGTAGTCATAGTACTGAGCTGGCTTGATGTAGTGAGCCCAACGGTCGGATGGTGCGGTTTCGCCATCGGCCTTGTAGGCAGCGTTCTCAGTTGGGGCATTCGTCCGCCGCGATCTCGATCGCCCGATTCGGATTCAAGCAAAAAGGAACTATGACAGTTCGCTTGGTCCTTGCTCGCTCGGGCCTAACAATTCATTCAAGCCGAAGCCGCTTCGCGGCTCGGCTTAATTCAGGCGTTAGACGTTGGGGGAAGAGATGGGAATAGTTGAAGTTCCTAAAGGCAGAGCTTCAGTGACAAATGAACCGGATGGTTTGCAAATTGTCATTCCATCCAGGAAGAATGTTTTTGCAATCATTTTTCTGCTCATTTGGCTTTGCTTTTGGTTTTTTGGAGAAAGCTCTGCGATCCGAGACCTCTCCAATCCAAAGTCAGAAAGCAGCGGATTTACTGCAATCTGGCTAGCTGCTTGGACTGCTGGCGGTTGCTTCGCGCTGCTCAGTTGGCTTTGGACCGTCGCGGGGAGAGAGGTTCTCAAGTTCGGCTCCGGCCGGTTCACGCATCGCCGAGCGATCGGCCCCGTAGGGTGGACAAAAACTTACGAGATTGCTCACGTCAAAGAAATGCGGGCAGTACCGGCGCCTGCGTTTGGCTCCAGGGGCAATGGATTTAATTCAATGGGCCTCACGGGTGGCCAGATCGCCTTTGACTACGGTTCGCGCACTATCAACATCGGCAATGGCATCGACGAGGCAGAAGCTAAGGCCTTAATCGAGCAGGTAAGGCGCCGGTACAGCGTCTAACAGTTCATTCAAGCCGAAGCCGCTTCGCGGCTCGGCTTGATCCAGGCGTTAGGACTCACAGGGGAGATCATCGTGACCGAACAAGAAGAGGAGTTCGACGTCGAGCAGTTCGTCTACGTCAAGATTCCCGCGCCCATCCAGCCATTGGATCGGGGAACCCTCTTTGAGGACCCCATCGACGACGCACTCCAACCCCAGGACCTTGGCTACGTCTCTGGGGGCGGGTCCCTGCTTGGTGACGCCCTTCCCGATGGCACACGGCCAATTGAGTTCTGCGGCATCGATATCGATACAACTGACCGGGCCGCCGTTCTTCAAATCCTTCGAGAGCTCCTTCCAACCCTAGGCATTCCGCTGGCGTCGGAGCTTCACTACACGGCCAATGGCCTCAAACTTCAGGACCGCTTCCTTGGCGCTAGTTGGGCTATTGGCGAGCCTCGTGAGTTCCTACATCCTGGGTTTGATATCTAACAAGCGCTGGGCGCCTGACCAAGGAAAACTAATGACTGATCCCTACAATTCTTCGGCAATCCGTTCGACGGCGTCGCCACTGAACGACTCGATGGTTACGACGGCACTAGAACTCCCAAATTTCCGTATTGCTCGCAACCTAGGCCTCGTGCGGGGCATTACAGTCAGGTCCCGTTCGATCGTAGGCAATTTTTTTGGTGGGCTGCAGAGCCTATTCGGCGGCAATATCACCATCTACACGGAGCTTTGCGAGCAGGCTCGTCAAGAGACTTACCGTGACATGGTGCAGCACGCCAGACAGCTTGGCGCTAACGCTATTATCGCCGTCCGGTATGACGCCACTGAGCTTATGCCGGGCCTCACAGAGGTGCTGTGTTATGGCACGGCAGTTGTTGTCGAGCCGCACGGCGCCTAACAATTCATTCAAGTCGAAACCACTTCGCGACTCGGCTTAATTCCGGCGTTAGGCCACTACCGATTTTCAACGCTAGTCAATTTATGGAGACCCTCATGACGGAACGCAGCGGTGGATGTTTGTGTGGAAAAGTTCGCTACAAGCTAGCCGCCGACCCGGTCATTTCGAGAATTTGTTGGTGCCGGACGTGCCAGCATTTCTCAGGAAACGGAACGGCGAACGCGATTTTCCCGACCCAAGGCATGGAGGTGTCCGGCGAGATGAGCGTGTTCACTAGTGAGAGTGACAGCGGAAATATCATCAATCGCAAATTTTGCCCGCATTGCGGATCGCATCTATTCGGGGACTCTGCGGCTCGCCCTGGATTGACAGTCGTCCGCCTTGGCACCTTGGACAATCCATCCTCGGTCAGTCCAACTGCAAATATCTGGGTTGCGAGCGCACCAGCTTGGGCATGCTTCGACTCGAACCTAGAGAAGTTCGAACGTCAACCACCCCCGCCTTCAAAGAGCGTGGCCTAACAATTCATTCGAGCCGAAGCCGCTTCGCGGCTCGGCCTAATTCAGCGTTAGGCGTTGGATGACTTTCAAGCGACTCAATTTCTATATGAGCCCCGCCGACGAGCGGGAGTTCTCGTCTCGCCTCGCCAGCTCGTTTCCGGACATTCGCTTCCGCGACGGTGATCGGTGGCGCGCTGGGGAGAACCCGTTGAGAGAGTCCATAGATCAATGCGCGTCTGGCACGGCGTATATCTGGAACCCGGAGTTGTTTCCCAGCGTTCCCACAATCGAGTCGGAAGGCTGGGTAGAGGGGGCAAAGACGCGCTACGTCATTCAACTCATGCGGAGCGATCGCCGGGCAGATCCGCATTGGTCAGATGGCAGCATCCTATGAGCCGTCGTCGACATCTGAGACTGCCTTTACCAAGAATGTCTTTCGCATTCTCAAAGGGATTAGCGCCTCAAAGCTTCAACGTATTGAGGTTTCATCTGGGCTTGCGCTGGGTCCCCCTAGTGGCGCCACAGTCGTAGGTCCTTCTTGCATAGCGCTCGTACAGGCCGGCACCGTTCTAAGCGCACCGTCTGGCGCTAGGATGGAATTGGTCGCACCCCGCGCAGTGGCTAACAATTCATTCAAGCTGAAGCCGCTTCGTGGCTCGGCCAAATTCAGGCGTTAGGGCTCATAGGCCGCTCAGGACCACCAAATGGATGTTGCAGCCGTCAAAGAGCATTGCAGCCGCTACCCCGGCGCGTCCTCAAAGTTGTACGGGCCGCCCAGCAACGTGCTTGTCTATTCTGTTGGTGGCAAACAGTTCGCTTACTTCAAGACCAGCGATCCAGAAAAATGGCGCTTTAGTATTTGCACGACCCCAGAACGCTTCCTGGAGTTGACGGGCGTGCCTGGTATCAAGCCCGCTCGCTATATGGCCAGGTTTCGCTGGGTCACTATCGTGGATGTCGGCACGGTTCCACCCGGCTACCTTCAGGAACTGATTGCATGGTCCTATACCAAGGCGCTCTCTAGCCTTTCAAAGCGGCGGCAATCCGCCATCGCGGGTGAGCGGCCTAACAATTCATCCAAGCCGAAGCCGCTTCGCGGCTCGGCTTAGTTCAGGCGTTAGGCCACTCATGAGCATTCATAGGCTATTGGGTCTAGTGATCGCCCTCACGGCGATCTCAAATGCTGCCGCTCGCGACCGCATGGTTGAAGGCTTCCCGGAATTGCCGCGCGACGCTGCAAAAGTGGCCGAGCGTAGCCTGGCATGCATTCACTTCGGCGGAGAACTCAGTGGAGCTGGCGACGAGCGCGATCGCTGGGTGACAGAACAGCTTCGTAAACTGCGCTGTGACCGCGTGGAGAAAGACTTGCAGCTGGTAAAGCACAAGTACCGCAACGAGCCGGAAATTCTTAAAGTCCTGGCTGAGGCCACCTATGACTGAGTGGTCTGACAATTCATTCAAGCCGAAGCCGCTTCGCGACTCGGCATAATTCGGCTGTTGGGGCTCGCTGGAGTAAGAATGATCTCTAAGCACCTACTGCGGATCGTTCTCACAAGTTTCGTCGCCACTTTCATGTTGGCGCGCATTCTTGTGCTTCTCATAATGGCGCGGAAGGTCCCGGATCTATACCTGCATCTGGGCGGAACTCACATACACCACCTGAACTACGGGATATTTCTACTTTCTTTCGTGGGAGGGGTGCTCCTATTCGCGCCGCCTCCTCCCGGCAAATGGCTGGACCTCGTCGCCATTCTTTACGGCATAGGCTTGGCTCTCACCTTTGATGAGTTCGGCATGTGGCTGCACTTGGGTGGCAGCTATTGGCAGCGCGCCAGCTTTGATGCGGTTACCGTCATCGGCGGGATTTTGGCGCTCGCCGCATACACGCCTCCAATCAAATATTGGACTCGGCGTAGACTTGCCGGAGCAGTGCTCATCCTTGGCCTTGCATGCATCTTCTTCTGGCGCCTGTCGACCTCGCTTTCATCTATAGCACCCAGATTAGAGCGCATTGAGATTCATGGCCCCAGCTAATGCTGCTGCCGCATCAAACCGCGGTGCCGAACAGGCGTCCCACGCCGGCAGTCAGCGCCATGGCCAACGCACCCCAGAACACGACGCGAGCGGCGCCCTTGAGAATCGGTGCGCCGCCGGCATACGCCGCAAGGCCGCCTAGGCCCATCAAGGCGACCAGGGTGGTCGATGTGATCCAGATCGACGTGTTCGCCTTGGCGGTCAGCGCCGTCGCGATCGGTAGCGCGGCGCCGATGGCGAACGACGCGGCGGATGCGATCGCCGCCTGCACCGGACGCGCGCGCAGGGTTTCGGTGATGCCCAACTCGTCGCGGACATGCGCGCCGAGTGCATCGTGCGCCATCAGCTGGACGGCGACCTGGGTGGCTAGGTCCTGGTCCAGGCCGCGCCTGCGGTAGATCGCGACGAGTTCGGCGCGCTCCAGGTCGGGCTGCGTCTCCAGTTCGTGTGTTTCGCGCGCGATGTCCGCGCGCTCGGTATCGGCCTGGGACTGAACCGACACGTATTCGCCGGCCGCCATCGACATCGCACCCGCCGCCAGACCGGCCACGCCGGCCGTCAGCATAGTCTCGGGCGTGGCGCCCGCCGCCGCGACACCAACCATCAGGCTGGCGGTCGAAATGACGCCATCGTTGGCGCCAAGCACGGCGGCGCGTAGCCATCCGATGCGCGAAGCCTTGTGCCATTCGGCGTGGAGATGCGGCATGCGGGGAGCCTGTGGGGGCGTGGTGATGCGGACGATACCGTGCCTGCGACAACTCTGGTTTGCGGAAGGGGGCGGAAGCCGATGAAGGCGCGCTATGCCGCGACGCAACAGTACGTGTGACGAATATCGCGGTTCCTTGCGCGATTTCTCGCTAGGTTCGAAACGGGCCGGCGTTCTGCCGGTCTTTACCCCGGTAAGAAGGGAGCGCGCGCCCGGATGGGCCACCGGAGTGCGCACCGGAGGAAGGCTTGGAGCCGAAGGCAATGCACAACCATCGTCCAATCAGAGGGAATACCTGATGTCGAAGTCGCACAAGTTGCACCAGCGCGCGTTGGCTACCGCCATGGCGGTCGCGCTGACGGCCGGTTTCGCCGCTTCCGCCGCTGCTGCCGGCCGGGTGGATACCGCCGGTCTGCATTCCAAGGATCAGACCAGCTTCGATCGCTTCATCGTCAAATACCGCGCCGGCACCAGCGCCGCTGCGCAAGAGCACAACCTGGACATCTCCGGCCGGAGCAGTGGCCTGGCTGTCGGCCGCCTGCGCACGCTGTCCGTCGGCGGTGAAGTCGTCCAGGCCAGCCGCGGCCTGGGCCAAGTCGATGCGGAGCGCCTGATGCGCAATATCGCCGCCGACCCGAACGTCGAGTACGTCGAGGTCGATCAGCTGATGAAGCCGCTGATGACGCCGAACGACACCCACTACGGCACCTATCTGTGGGGCCTGCAGAGTGGCACGCCGGGCATCAAGGCCGATCAGGCCTGGGACACCACCAACGGCAACGGCGTGGTCGTGGCGGTGCTCGATACCGGCTACACCGACCATAGCGATCTGGTCGGGAACGTCCTGCCGGGCTACGACTTCATCTCGAGCAAGACGGTCGCCGGCGACGGCAATGGCCGCGATGCGGACGCGCACGATCCTGGCGATTACTACCGCGCCAGCAACTCCAGCTGGCATGGCACTCACACCGCCGGCACGATCGCCGCGGTGGGCAACAACAACAAGGGCGTGATCGGCGTCGCGTACGGCGCCAAGGTGGTGCCGGTGCGCGTACTGGGTCGTGGCGGCGGCTACACCTCCGACATCGTCGATGGCATCACCTGGGCGTCGGGCGGCACCGTCTCCGGCGCGCCGGCCAACGCCAACCCGGCCGAAGTCATCAACATGTCGCTGGGCGGCGCCGGTACGTGCTCGAGCACTTACCAGACCGCCATCGACGCTGCCGTCGCCCGTGGCACCACCGTGGTGGTGGCCGCCGGCAACGACAATGCCGACGCTTCGGGTTTCACTCCGGCCAGCTGCAACAACACCATCACCGTGGCCGCGACCAACAAGAGCGGCACGCGTGCCAGCTACTCCAACTACGGCGCCAAGATCGACGTGGCCGCACCGGGTGGCGACAGCCCGGACTGCACCACGCTGATCGTGTCCACCGGCAACGCCGGCACCAGCGGCCCGACCACCGAGAACTACCTGTGCATGGCGGGCACCTCGATGGCGGCGCCGCACGTGGCGGGTACGGTCGCACTGATGCAGGCCGTGCGCACCACGCCGCTGACCCCGGCGCAGGTGGAGAGCATCCTGAAGAGCACGTTGCGCGCCTTCCCGGGCAGCAACGACAAGCCGATCGGCAACGGCATCATCGATGCGGCAGCGGCGGTGTCGGCGGCTGCGACGTACTGATCAGGTTCGGCAACGTAGTGCAACGAGAACCCCGGCTTCGGCCGGGGTTCTTCTTTGCGGGCGCCGGATTGGGCAGGCTGCGGGTTTGTCGTCATCCGCGCCGTGCCGCCTCGATCGCCGCGATATCGATCTTGCCCATCTCCATCATCGCGTCGAAGGCGCGCTTGGCCGCCGCCGGATCCGGATCGGTGATCGCATCGGTCAGGGCGCGTGGCGTGATCTGCCACGAGAGGCCCCATTTGTCCTTGCACCAGCCGCATGCGCTTTCCTGGCCGCCGTTGCCTACGATCGCGTTCCACAGGCGGTCGGTTTCGGCCTGGTCGTCGGTCGCCACCTGGAACGAAAACGCCTCGTTGTGCGTGAACGTCGGCCCGCCGTTCAAGCCCAGGCAGGGGATGCCCATCACCGTGAACTCGACCGTCAGGATGTCGCCCTGCTTGCCGGAGGGATAGTCGCCCGGCGCACGATGCACCGCACCCACGGCGCTGTCCGGGAACGTGTCGGCGTAGAACTTCGCCGCATCCAAAGCGGTGCCGTCGTACCAGAGGCAGATCGTGTTCTTGCTGACCATCATGGTTCTCCTCGAGCCGCCCGATCGGAACTGCATCGGAACATATCCCTTCAGGCGTGCAAAGCGCGTAAGTTGCTTAAATCCTGGGCCGCGTCTTCAACTCCGGCGTCGGTCGCGGCGCCCCAATGTCCAGGCGCGAATCGGGGTAGGCCGTGTTGGTCGCTTCGATCAGCTGCGCCAGCTCACGCAGGCGCTTGAACACTTCATTCGCCAGCCCGGCCTGCGTGTAGTAATGGCCTTGTGCGTTGCGGCCGAGGTTGTTCAGCCCCTTGAAGCGGTAGCTGTACGGACCCTGGTTCGGGTTGAAGAAGCGCGCGTAGTTCGCATTCGTCGTAGCGAGAGTGGAGCATGAATGCTCGAGCGTGCCCAGCAGCTCGGCCATGCCGGCCAGCAGCAAGCGAAGGCGAATGATCTGGTGATTTCCCCAGTCCATGTCGGACGGAACAGTAGCGCTCGTCCAGAACTTGGGGTCGCCAAAGCGTTCGACGAAGGTGACGCCTGCGATTCGCCCGTAGTCCGTCAGGGTCTTGATGAGGGGCGCATCCATCGACAGGTTCAGCCCGCCTTCCTTGCTGGTCAGCTGGATCAGGCCGATGCGGTCGCGGAAGCCGGGCAGGTGCGACAAGGCCTCGTGATTCCAGTCCTTCGCCACGTGGAAGACGGCGCTGAGGAATCCGGCTAGTGGGCCGAAGTCGTAATCACCGAACCTGCGCCACCAAGTGAGTCGGGCGTCGCGGTTGCTCTCGGGGAAACGCACGCGCTCCTTCTGGTTTTCCTGTGCCCGGCCCAGATCCAGGCCGAACGTAGGCCGGCACGGCAACGCCGCGTCGAAGAAGTGGATGGGAAAATTTGAGCCGACGCCGCCGTCGGTGAACCAGCACGGTTCGTACTCGGATGCTTGGTTCGATCCGCGGGCCGCTGTCCCGTCAGGCTTGCGAAGACGATTGAAGTCCACCGCATACAGCGGAATGGCGCTGAGCAAAAGCGGAAAGCTCAGGCTCATGCGTACGGCGACGACCACCGGCAGATCGTCCGGTGCGGGTAAGCGACGGAACCCGGTGGTGCCGGCGGAAGCGGAGTTCGACCGTGCCGACGGCGGACGCTCGTGTGCATGCATCCAAGCGGTCACGCGCTGCGGAAATAGCGCGGCGAAATCCACTTCCCTGTAGAGGAACTGCTTGTTATCGCGCACCTGCGGGTCGTCCCGGAAGGGCAGGCGGAACGGCCGGCCCAGCGTGAGACAGGTGGTCATCATCTGCAGGTCGATGCCGTACTTGCGCAGGTCGCCGAAGGTGAGCGGTTTGGCACGGTCCACCGCAGCGGCCGCGCCACCGTGCGCGTCGCGCTGACCGCATAGCGTGTCCAGGTAGTCTGTCAGCCAGACGGTGAGCGCTTCCTCGGGCGACGGGTCGTCGCTGGCGGGCATGCCCGAGCAGGCGCCGTAGTTGTTCTTGGGAAGCACGCGCAACAGCAAATACAACGCCTGGAACAGCGCCACCAACGCGCCGCCGGTCAACGCGGCCGCGAGCACCCACAGCCAGGCCAGCTTGGCGCCGCTTTGCGCCACGGCGAAGGCTAGAGGCGCACCACCGATCAACATGCCCAGCGCTATCGCCAGCCCGAAATGCCGAAACAGTGCCAGCGCGCCCGCCCATACTCGCGACCCGATGCCGCGTGCGCCCATGACGCCCAGGAACACATCGAACAACGGCCGCAGCGCGGGTGCCGGCTTGAACAATGCCTTGAGCTTGGTGCCGCGTCCGTCCGCGGGCGACTTCACCAGATAGGCCGGCAAGTCTTCCAGGGCCTTGAATCCCGCGGGGTCATCCTGCAGCGCCTGCTTCAGGAATCGTTGCCGGCCCAACTCCGCAGCGGCGGCGGCCGCGGCCGCGATGGCGCCCGCGCTCGTCCCGCCGATGCTGCGCAGGGTGAAGGCCTTGGCGATTTCCACGACGGCCAGCGGATAGACGATGCCGCTGGTGATGCCGCCTTTCATGATCAGGTCGCATTCGGTCGCATACACGCGTCCGGAGCCTGCGTTCATCCCTGTCTCGTCCGCCACGTGGACCTCCTTGTGGCCGTTGCCGTTTAGCACGGCAGGGGCATGGTGCGGGCCACTCTATGGACTACGCGGAACGACGGGCGTGAAGGTCAGTGTGTTCGCCGGCCGTTTGGCCGCCGGCACCCTCGACGAGCGTTGAGGGGGTATAGGTCGAGTCGACACGGAGGTTCGTCATGGCCGGCAGTGGTTACTACTTCCAGAAGTACGTCAACGACGCCCAGAGTTGGAACAACCGGAAGCGCGCCTGCGTCCTGTCCATCGGCGATTCGTGGTTCCAGTATCCACTCAAGCCGTTCCCGGATCTGCAGCGGCGCATCCAGCTGGATCTGCATGACAAGGTGCTGATGCTCGACAACAGCAAGCCCGGTCGAGACGCGAGAAATCTGGTCGACGAGGCGCTGTCCGAGACCACGTCGTGGACGGCCTACATGCAATCGATCAACCGTCCGTTCCGCGCGATTCTGGTTTCCCTGGGTGGCAACGACGTCATCGGCAGGGACTTCGCGGACCACTTGAAGAAATCCACTGATCCGGCGGACGTGAAGCCGTGGCCCTGGCAGCCCGTTCCTGCCGTCGCCCAGCAGCACATCAAGTTCACCTCGCTCAAACAGACCTTCGCGCAAGTGCGCGGTGCCTACGAGGCGGTGATCGGCCTGCGCGACGCCCACGCACCGGGGGCGCAGATCTTCTGTCACTCGTACGCCGACGTGACTCCCTGCAACGAGAAGTACGAGTTCTTCGGCTTCAAGTCCGGACCGTGGATGTGGAAGCCGATGCGCGACGTCGGCCTCAACAACAAGACCGATCAGCGCGTGCTCTCGCGCTGGCTACTGGCGTCCTTCGCCGCGCTGCTGCAGGACATCGCCCAGAACAATCCCGGCGTGAAGCTGCTCGACACCCGCCAGGAGCTGCCGGACTACGACGGTTGGTGGGACAACGAGATCCATCCGTCCAAGCGCGGGTTTGCCTACTTGTCCGACACGCACTGGGTGCCGGAGATAAAGCAGGCGATTTGAGGCGGCGCGGGCGCGCCGTCTCTTCACCTGCCGCTGGATGGACGGAAAAATTCAGACACGACGCGAGCGCATTCCACGGGTGCTGCTTGAAGCAACAGGTGCGGCCCGGTGATCTGAACGACTTCGCAGCCGGCGATGGCGGAGCGAATCCGTTCGCCAGCACTGGCGGGCAGTAGTCGATCGTCCGTAGCGCGTAAGCAAAGCGTAGGCACCGCGATGGTCCCCGCATTGGGAATCGAAGCACGTAGCGCGGTCTCGGCGCGAAAGTTAAGTACGTCCGGGGAGACAGATTGCAGGGCGCTTTGCAAGGACGCCTGGAGTTCACGTGTGGCCCAGCGGCCCAGCAGTAGCCAGGACAGCACTGCAAGCGGCACGGAGCGCACCGGCACCAAGCGCAACAACGGAGCCAGCGGCGCAAGAGGCCGGAAGGGACTGGCCACAAAGGTCGTGGAGAGAACGACGCCCACCAGATTGGCCGGCGGATTCGCGGCTATCGATAGCGCAATCGGCCCCGAGAATGATTCCCCAAGCAACACGAAGGGATCCGACGTCGGGAGCTCCGCGCGAACCAGCACTTCCAGCTCGCGATACCCCAGCGGCCGATGCGTGGGGTAGGGGATCGCCACTGCGGATTCGAATGCATCGCAGGCAGAAAGAAACTCAGCGTGCAGGGTTGCGGTGCCGTCAAGACCAGGCAGGACGATGAGTGCGGTCATGACTTCGTACTACTTCCCCGGGGTCTGCAGCGCGATTTCCAGGATCTGCCTGGCCTTGGCTTCTGCGTTGCCCGTGGGCATGTTCGATAGGCAGATGACGGTGAGCTGCTCTTCGGGTAGCCGCGCCATATACGTCGAGCCGTCGAAGTCGGCGCCGGAGAACCAGATCAGCGGCCGGCCCTGGAACGAACCGTGGACCAGGCCGAAGGCGTCGTTGTCCTTGTCGTGCGCGAACTTCTCGCGACGCAGCATCAATTGCGTGAACGCCGGACCTGCCAGGCGATGGTCGTAGAAATCCGCATCCCACTTCGCCAGGTCTTCGACGCTGCTGAACACACCGCTGCCGCCGTAGTGCGGCGACACGCGCGGCAGCCGCACGTAACCGTCGCCATCGCGCACGTCGATGCCCACCGAGCGCAGAGCGCGCACGATCTCGGGATTGCTGCGGTCGGCGTAGCCCGTGGCGCGGTTGGGAATGACGGTGGTCGCATCGTCGTTGAGCAGCGAGGCGCGCATGTCCAGCGGCGCGAACACGCGCTGCTGCAGAAAGTCCGCGAACTTCATGCCGCTGACGCGTTCGACGATCCGCGTGAGCAGCATGTAATTCGTATTCGAATACTCCCATCGCGTCCCCGGTGCGAATTTCGGCTCCGCCTGGAGCACCGTCGCGATCGCTTCGTCGGTGGTGAAGTAGTAGAAGGAGAACCAGGGCAGCCCGTTCTTGCGCGGGAGCGAAAAATATTCGGGCAGGCCGCTGGTGAAGTAGATGAGATGGCGGATCTGCAGCGCATCGCCGTACTTCTTCGCTTCCGGCAGGACGCTCGCGACGGGCGTATCCAGCGAGAGCTTCCCGTCGAGGACGAGCAGGGCTACCGCGGCCGCCGTGAACTGCTTGGACAGCGAGGCCAGATGGAACGACGTGCGCGGTGTGATCGCGACGTTGTTCTCCAGATCCGCGCGTCCATAGCCGCGCGCGTAGACCAGTTGTCCCTTGCGCGCGACGCCGATGGCATAGCCCGGCGATCCGTCGTGATCGACGGCCGCGAACAGTGCATCGATCTTTGCGGTCTGCTCGCGGCTCAAAGGCTGCGCGGCGACAGCCGAACAGGTGAGCAACAGGCAGAAGGCAATCAGGAAGCGGGCGATGCCCGCGAGGCGTGGCGATGTCATGTCGGGTCGGGGCATCCTGGCCTGGCTCGAGTGTCGCCGGGCCAGCATAACCGGATCGCCCCGCACCATCAGCGCGGTGGCACGCGCTCGCTCGTCAGTAGGCGCCCGCCGTCTCCGCGTCGGCACACCAGCCGCCGTCGAGAAAATCGGCCAGGTCGTCCCAGCGATACGGCACGCGGCCCAGGAATGCTTCCAGCCTTTCGCCCACCCACCGTCGGTTGTCGTCGTTCAGATCGAACTGGCGCAGACGCAGGTATTCGTCGATGAAAAAGTCGACGTCGTGTATTTCGCGCAGCGACACGTACACGCGGTCGATCGGTCCTTGATAGTGCCTGCTGGCACCGCTGTTCGAACTCATTGGGCTTGCCTCGGACGAGGAACTGACAGCGGCTGCGCACGCTACTACCGCCGCGCCGCAGCGGCTGCAGATAAGCCTGTGGATAAGCGGTGTACAGGCGCGCGGCGGCGGAAAATCCCGGGGAAATCCGCACTCAATCGTTGCTGCGTCACCCGATTGGGTGGCTGTGGCGATGGCAGCTCGAGGTGGCAGACGCCGCGGTGCAGCAACCGTCTAGCCGTAGTACGCCAGGAACATGTCCACGGCGGTTTCCGCGACCTGCTCGCGCAGCGCAGCGCTCAGTGGCGGTTGGCCCAAGGTGATCTGCGGCCAGAACGCGAAACCCTTCACCAGTCCCTGCAACTGCATCGAGGCGAACAGCGGGTCCTTCGTCTTCAGCCGGCCGTCCGCGCACGCGGCGCGAATCCACACGGTAAGGCCTTCTTCGCGATCGCCCATGCGCGCCACCATCTCCTGCGCACGTTCGGGCGAGTGGATGGCGGCGGCGATCGCGACGCGCGCCAGGTCGACGAAGTTGGTGTCGTTGAGCAGCTGCAGCTTCTGATTCACCAGCTCCAGCAGCTGCTCGCGCAGCGGGCGATCGCTGCGGTAGGCCAGGTCGAGACCTTCCACGCTGCGCTCCCACAGCGCCTGCAGGATCTGCGCGAACAGCGCTTCCTTGCTGGGGAAGTGGTTGTAGACCGTGCGCTTGGACACGCCGGCGCTGGCCGCGATGCGATCCATGCTGGTCAGGTCGTATCCGGACTGGCGGAACTCGGCGACGGCCGCGTCGAGGATGGCCGCGCGCTTGCGGTCGGTCAGGCGGGCGGGGGCGGGCTGGCTGGACATGCGAAAAAGTTTACACCGGGTGGTTTACTTTTCACATGAACCGAAACTACACTGTGTGGTGTACCGTCCTGACGCCCCAAAACCCGCCTCCCCATGAGTCGACGCCCCCGTTTCCCCCGCCTGCGTCGTCTCGCCGCACTGTCTGGAGCCCTCATCGTGACTGCCTGCCTGCTGTCCGCCGCCAAGACCAATCTCCCCGTAGCCACCTATGAGGGCTCGGCCCAGTACGGCGACGGCGTCTTCCGCAACCCCGTGCCCAAGCCCGCCGACGGCCTGGGCAAGACCCTCGGGATCATCTGGAACGTCCTGCTCAACAAGCCCAAGGACGCCGTGCCCCGGACCGCGCCGCCGGTGCTCGCGCTGACCCGCGGGCAGTTGGAAGCGGCACCGGACCGCAGCCTGTTCCGGCTCGGGCACTCCACCATGCTGATCAAATTGCGCGGCGGCTTCTGGATCACCGACCCGGTGTTCGCCGAGCGCGCTTCGCCCGTGCAATGGATGGGACCCAAGCGCTTCCATGCGCCGCCGATCGCGCTGGAAGACTTGCCGCCGCTGCGTGGCGTGATCCTCTCCCACGATCACTACGATCATCTGGACCGCGACACCGTCGTGCAGCTGGCGAAGAGCACGGACGTGTTCCTCACTCCGCTCGGTGTGGGCGATCGCCTGATCGCCTGGGGCGTGGATCCGAACAAGGTGCATCAGTTCGACTGGTGGCAGGGCACGACCATCGACGGCGTGCAGTTCACCGCGACGCCGGCGCAGCACTTCTCCGGACGCGGTCTGTTCGATGGCAACAAGACGCTGTGGGCGTCGTGGGTGATCGTCGACGACGCGTTGCGGGTGTTCTTCAGCGGCGACACCGGCTACTTCGATGGCTTCGAGAAGATCGGCCGCCGCTTCGGGCCGTTCGATGTCGCCATGCTCGAAACCGGTGCCTACGACCCGCAATGGCCCTACGTGCACATGCAACCCGAGGAGACGGTGCAGGCGCATCAGGATCTGCGCGCGCATTGGCTGTTGCCGGTGCACAACGGCACCTTCGATCTGGCGATGCACGGCTGGACGGAACCGTTCGAACGCGTGTCCGCGCTGAGCGCCGCGCGCGGCATCGCACTGACCACGCCGCGCATGGGCGAACGCCTGGATCTGTCCGCACCGCATGCGGCCACGCCCTGGTGGCGCGAGGAGGACAAGGCAACGCAGACCGAGGCGACGCTGACGCTGGAAGAGGAGGTTGGACTGTGAAATTGCGCTTGAATGAAATTCGCGATCGCAACAGCGTCCGCGACATCACCAACGCCTTGCTGAAGGTCGATATCGGCGCACGCATCAACTTCGACCTGCCGGCGCACCTGGTGCGCATCGAAGGACGCTTGAGCCTGGACGACGCGACCGCGGCCATCGCGCGCGTCGGTTGCCAGGTGGCATCGATAGTCGACGGCACCGTCGTCGACACCGTGTTCCCGCGCGCGCACAACAGAGTCGCCGCGTTCTGAAAATGCATCGGTCTGCTTGAAACCGTTTCCAGATCCCCTTTGTCCTGAGACTGCAGGAATTACCGTATAGAACCACCGTGCCGTGCAATGCGATTGCATGTACGAGCCGACACCACAGGACGGGAAAGGGGAGACAACATGGGGATTCGAAACGACTGGCGCGTGCGCTGCGTCGCAACGCTTGCGGCTGCGCTCGCGCTTGCGCCCGCGGCCATGGCGCAACAGCGCACTGCGCCGCAGCCGGTATTCCGCCAGATACGGCCGGTAGCCACGCAGGCGGCGCCGCAAGCGGCTGTCATCGAGCCGCCGCCCGGCCTTGCCGCGCAAGTGCCGGCGTCGGCGGTGGTACTGCGTCCGGGCAATAGCGCCACCACATTGCAATCGCTGCGGATCACGCGCCAGCACGGACTGGCGCAATTGCGCGCACAGCCCATGGTCACCGTGCAGGCGGGCAAGGTCGACTTCAAGCCGGTGCTGTCCAATCCGCAGGCGCTGTTCAATGTCGCGCAGCGTCTGCGCGCAGAACCGCAACTGGCCGAAGTGACCGCGGACGAGACGCAGGTGCTGGAGGTCGAGCAAGGCCTGGTCGTGCGCAGCTTCCTCGGCTATCGGCTGCGCATGGGCGCTTGTTTGGATCGTGCGCGGCGCGCGCAGCTGGCGAACACCGCGGTGCGTTGCTTTACCCAGATGACCCCGCAGGCACGCGCGGCCGCGTTCGCCAATCCCAGCGATCCGCACTACGTCGCCGATCCGGGGCAACGCGCAATCGCGCTGCACAAAGCCGAAGAGAAGGCGGCGGAGGTGCGTGCGGAGGTCTCCAGCGACATCGCCAGCCTCCGCACGATGCTGGCCGACCCGGCGCAGCGCACCGCGATCGAAGCGGAGATCGGCGCCGGCGAAGCCGCGCGTCTGGCCTCACTGGGCGACGCGCAGCTCGAGGCCGAAGTGGTCAACGCTGGCGAGACGCGTATCGAACAGGTGATGTTCGTGCCCACCCGCGGCAGCGTCGACCGCACGCGCTTCTCCAAGGTCATCGATCTGGGTGGCGCGCAGGCCAGTGCCGACGGCAGCGAGCCGCTGCCGGGCTGGATGACCCGGATGAAGGTGCAGGAGGGGCCGGCGCTGCCGCCCATCGCCGTGATCCAGACCGAGAAGTCGGAGCGGCCGATCGAGCCGCGCGTCTTCCTGACCGGCTTCACCCTGGGCCGCGAGTACGAATGGCGCCAGCGCGTGGAGACCACGATCAAGTGGTGCCTGGTTGGCTGCAAGAAGACCTACTACGTCGAGCTCTACGCCGGCTTCAACTACGGCTTCGGTCTGCGCTTCCCGCTGACCATGGGCGGCACCTATCGCTATCAGAAGACCGGTACGAGCGAGAAGGCGTGGTTGGTTACCGACTTCCGCACCATCGACGGTTCGCCCGCCGATTACGCCGCCGCCGGCCTGCCGGGCTCGCAAATGTTCTCGGGCAAGGAACTGGTCGCGCAGTTCGGTGCTTACGCAGGTGCTGCCTACAAGGTGCCGATCTTCGGCAGCGGCAATGCGCGCGCCGATCTGGGCAAGGACTTCACCGAGGGCCTGCCGGCACCGTTCACCAACGGCCAGTTCCGCGCGCCGATGCCGGGCGAAGGCATGGAGCCGCTGGAGAAGATCTTCACCGACTTCGACCTGATCGGTGGCCGCGCCAACTTCGGCGTCGTCGGCGGGCAGGTCTTCCCCGCGCTGAAAGCGCAACTGCATTCGGATGCGTTGCGTTTCACCCTGCACGACAACATCGCCGGCACCGACGTGCCAGTCACGACGACGGGGCAAGAGGTGCCGTTGGCCGTCAACGCCGGGACCAGCGACTTCACCATCGGCAATCCGGTCTACAACCTTGGCTTCCTGCTGACGCCAGGCATCGATGCGCGCCTGTTCATCGATATCGAGGTGTGGTCGGACCATTGGGATTGGCCGATCTGGTTCCCGCAGCTCGCGGTGGAGCTGCCGCCGGGCGGCGTCGACTTCGCCTGCCATTCCGACACCGTGTGCACGCGCAACTACCGTATGTCGTCCACGGGTTCGATCGAAACCACGGGCGCGGGCGGGAAATTCATCGCCGACCTCGATGGGTGGACGAAGAACTTCGAAACGGTATGGGCGCCGGATTGCGCGGACGACATCTGCCGGACCGGCATCAAGCTGGTGCGTCTGGATACCTTCCTGCGCGGCAAGCAGATCGTCGAAGCGGCCACCGAGGCGAAGCAGGATCCGCCGCCGTACGACGCGACGATGAAGCCGATCTACGAAAAAGCCGACGCGACCGCGAAAGGCCTGATCCACGACAGCCAGATCCGGCTGACGCAGAAGGCAGGCAAGGGCTGGGCGATCCTGGCGCAGGAAGTGTGGTCGAAGCGCTGCTCGGACGTGCCGTGCATGACCAACGTCGCCGCGCTCGCCGACCAGATGGTGCAGGCGGCGGTCGAGCGGCAACAGGCGCAGCCGGACGCGTCGTCGCTGGCGGTGCAGGGCGAGATCGGTCGCGAGTTCGGCGCGAAGTTCCAGGCCGAGATCAACGCCTCCAAGACGCGCTCCGCCACCCAGGCGGTGCTGCTGAAGATGCAGCCGGTGCAGACGATGCAAATGCAGACGCTGCCGACGATGAGGCGGGTGCCTTGAGGCAACAAGGGACGGAGAGTTCGTATCGATGAGCTCTGCGCCACGTCCCCTCACCCTGCGTCGCTTGCGCGACGCTGTCCCTCTCCCCGCAAGCGGGGCGAGGGAGTAAGGCTCGCAAGCGGGCGATCCCTTCTCCCCGCTTGCGGGGAGAAGGTGGCGCGTAGCGCCGGATGAGGGGCCGCTTTTGCTTTTGCACTTCGCGCATCCGCCCTCAAACATGTTCATCTAGAATCGGCCACAAGGCCTTTACACATATCAAGCTTGTGCGTAATTTCAAGCCCTGTCGGAATGCCCCTGTCGCGGTGTGCGACCGAACAGGAGCCAACCCATGAAGTACCTGACCTTTCTCTTGATCTCCGGCCTGCTGGTGCCGCCGGCCGTGCAGGCGCACGACGGCGGGCATGCCGCGCCGCCTGCCGCTGCGGCGCCTGCGCCGAAACTGCAGGCGACGCTGCGTTCGCTGTGGCATGGCCATGTCGAAAAGACGCGCGAGTACGCGCTCGCCGTCAAGGCCGGCAATGCCAAACGCAGCGAAGCGGCGGCGAATGCGGTAGTCGCGAATGCGAAGCAGCTGTCCGATGCCGTCGCGAGTTTCTACGGCAAGCCTGCCGGCGAACGCATGCTCGCTCTGCTCGCCGGTCATTGGGGCGCGGTGAAGGCCATGACCGACGCCGAGCACGCCAACAACCGCGATGCCGTCAATGCGGCGATGACCACGCTCACGCAGAACGCAGGCGAGATCGCGGTGTTCCTGTCCGGCGCCAATCCCTACCTGCCGCAGGATGCGGTGCGCGGACTGCTGCTCGCGCACGGTGCGCACCACGCCGCGCAGATCAGCGAGGTCATGCGCGGCGACAAGGCGGGCGAGGCCAAGACCTGGGCCGCCATGCAGAAGCACATGGACGTGATCGCCGATGCGATGGCCGGTGCCCTGGCGAAGCAGTTTCCGAAGAAGGTGAGTTGAGCGAGGACGAATGGCCGAACTGCGCCACTTGGGAGCCACGCAACAGGCGCTGCTGCGCCACATGCTGCAGCAGCCCGACGGCATCGCCGTGGAGGCGCTGTGCGAGCGCCTGCGCATCACCCACAACGCGGTGCGGCAGCATCTCACGGCGTTGATCGCGAAGGGCTGGGTGGAGCGCATCGCACCGCGTCCCACCGGTGGTCGTCCTGAAGCACGCTTCCGCCTCACCGCGGAAGCGCATGCTTTGTTCCCGCGCAACTACGCGCAGATCGCGGGTGCCTTGATGGAAGGCGTAATTGCGCAGCTGGGAGACGAAGGCGCGCGCGACATGCTCGTGAGTCTCGGTCAGGGACTTGGCCGGGCCGAACCGGCACCGGATCCGCATGCCTCGCGAGAAGAGGTCGCCAACGCGCTCGCGCAGCGCATGGACCAGCTCGGTTACGAAGCGGTCGCCACCGAGCGCGGCGGCGAAGCGCAGGTCGAGGCCTACAACTGTGTCTTCCATGCGCTGGCGCGCTCGCATCCCGACGTGTGCCGCTTCGATCTGGCCTTCATGGAGGCCGCGTCGGGACATCGCATCCATCACATGGAATGCATGGTTCGCGGCGGGCATGTATGCCGGTTCCGCATCGGCGACGCCAAGCCGCAGCCGCCGCAGGCCGATGGCGGAGACAATTGACGGAGCCGACAACCGATCATCACCCGATTGGGTGAGTGTCGACGCAGAGCGCTTGAAACCGGCCAGCGCGTAACCGCCAGCCGATTGCTTCAGCGCAGGCTACAGCGTAGAACCGATGCCCTCGGGAATGGGGGTGTCGCCATGAAGCGTCTCGTCGTCTCGTTGCTGGCCGTGGCCATCGCCGCCAGCGTGTCCTGCCGCAAGTCCGAAACACCATCGGCCGAAACGGCGCCGGCAAGCGCGCCGGAAACGCCACAACTCGTCGGCGCCACGCTGCTGGAAGGGCTGGGAAACTACCACTTCGCCGTCACCACGAAGCCGGAAGCGCAGCGCTGGTTCGATCAGGCGCTGATGCTCACCTACGGCTTCAATCACGACGCGGCCGAGCGCTCGTACCTGCGCGCGACCGAGCTCGACCCCGACTGCGCGATGTGCTGGTGGGGATCCGCGCTGGTGCTGGGGCCGCACGTCAACGCCGCGATGGATCCGGCCAACAACCCGATCGCCTGGCAGCGCTTGCAGAAAGCCATCGCGCTCGCGCCCAAGGCGACGCCGCGCGAGCAGGCCTACATTCGCGCCTTGTCGGCGCGCTATGCGCAGAACCCGCCGCAGGATCGCAAGCCGTTGGATGCCGCGTATGTCGAGGCGATGCGCAAACTGGTCGCCGATTTCCCCGACGACATCGACGCAGCCACCATGTACGCGGAAGCGATGATGGACACGCAGCCGTGGGACTACTACGACGCGAAGCTGCAGCCCAAGGGCCATACCGCCGACATCGTGTCCACGCTCGAATCGGTGATCAAGCGCAATCCCGATCACGCTGGCGCGCTGCATCTGTACGTGCACGCGGTGGAAGCCTCGGCCGATCCGCAGCGCGGCGCGGCGGCGGCCGATCACTTGCGCACGCTGATTCCCGGTTCCGGGCATCTGGTGCATATGCCGGCGCACATCTATTCGCGGGTCGGCCGCTGGCACGATGCCGTGTTGGCCAATCAGATCGCGATCAAGGCCGACGACGCCTATCTGGCGATCTGCCGCGGCAACACCAAGGGCGTGTACCCGCTGGGCTATGTGCCGCACAACCATCACTTCCTGTGGTTCGCCGCGAGCATGGAGGGCACGCAGGCACTGGCGAAATCCGCCGCCGAGCACACCGCCGAGCGCACGAACCTGCCCGACCTCATGCGCAAGCCCGGCTTCTCCGGTTTGCAGCAGTACTGGATGACGCCGTGGTTCTATCGCGTCCGCTTCGGGCGCTGGGACGAAATCGCCGGCGTGGCCAATCCGGCGCCCGACCTGCCTTACGTCACCGCGATCTGGCATTACGCCGAGGGCATGGCGGCCGTGCGGCAGAAGCGCCTGGACGAGGCCGACCAGCACCTCAAGGAACTGCAGAAGGGCGCGGCCGATCCGGTGATGGAGACGCTCACGATGTGGGATCGCTATCCCTTGTCGCACGCCGCGCATATCGCCGAACGCACGCTGGCCGGCGAACTCGCCAATGCCCGCGGCGACCACGACGCCGCGATCAAGGCACTGCGCGAAGCGGCCGCGATCGAAGACCGCATTCCCTACGACGAGCCGCCCGGCTGGCATGCACCGACGCGGCAAACGCTGGGCGCGCTGCTGCTCGAAGCCGGCAAGCCGGCGGAGGCAGAGAAAGCCTATCGCGAGGAACTGCAGCGCAACCCGGACAATGGCTGGTCGCTCTATGGCCTGGCGCAAAGCCTGCGCGCGCAAAAGCGCGAGGCCGAAGCGCGCGAGGTCGACGCGCGCTACACCAAGGCGTGGCAGAACGCGGATATCAAGCTGACCGCGTCGCGCATGTGAAGCCGGTTCGCAGCGAGGTCACGTGGCGACCTCGCTGCGATGATCGCCGCTGCTCAACGCAGGCCGAACTTCACCAGCTCCGCGCCTCCGTTGCTGGAAGGCGCGTCCACGCGTACTGAACCGAGATTGGGGCAGTAGTACTTGTACTCGACCACGCCGGGCTCCAGCGGCGTCGACTCGCCGGTCTTGATGCAGCCCTTGAAGCGCCCGAGGCTGGTGGCAACCACGATATCGACGGCGCGGATGATGGCTTCGTCCTCGGCTTCGCCCGGCGAATATTCCTGGCGATAGCGCTTGCCCACCTCGGGCCGCGCGAACATCACGATGCCCGCCTCGGCATTATGCCCGGCTACCCACGAGCCTTCGCGGCTGCTGCCGATGCGATGGCCGTTGTCGTCGTACTCGTACTCGACCGTGTCTTCGCCCAGGTACCAGACGTTGCCGCCGTTGTCCTGCGCGTACCAGTCGGAGGTGTATTCGAGGACCAGGCCGCGCTGACCCTTGCAGTCTTCGTCGAGGTACACGATGTCGCGCACCTCGCGTGCGGCCAGTCCGGCGTAGGCGCCGGTGAAGTCGCGCTTGGCACGGTCGGTCACGATGACGTCGTTGACCTTGCAGTCGCCGTCCTCCAGCTCGTAGAACACGGTGAAGGTATTCGGCTTCATCGGTAGCAGCCAGTTGTCGATGCGCAACGGCGTGCTGAAATTCTCGATGCGGAACTGCGGCTTGATGAGTTCGGCGGACATTGCAGGCAGGGCGGCACTGAGGGCGAGCACAGCGGCCGCCGCGCGCGGGATGACGTTCACGTCAGGAGCCTCCGGACGGGGAGTCGAACGTAGTCCTAGGGCTGCTAGGGGGTTGCGAAAACGTCGTAAAGCCCCTCGTCACCCATTTGAAGCTCTACAGCAACGGCAGAATGCGCCGGTGTGGCGAGCGCGACGCTAATGCCGCGCATCCTGGCGGCTGGAGCCGGAGCTCTCGTCCGCCGGAGCGGGCGACGAAAGCCGGCTATCGACATCCACCACGCCACGCATCGCCGCTACCACCGCGATCACTTCGTCGATTTCGTCGTCGTGCGCGTGGCCGGTCAACAGGACATGCCCGTCGCGCACCTGCACCTCGATCTGGCCGGGATGATCGAGCACATGGCCAAGCTTGGAACGAATCCGCTCGCGCAGGACCTCGTCGTCGATGGGTTCGCTGGACATCGCATCGCGCGTCCGCGCCGCCGCGCCGCGTACGCGATCCGCGGCGCGCTTGGCCTGCGCTGCGGCGAAATCCTCGAAGTGGTGCGCTCGGGCGACCCGCTGGTCCCGCGCCAGCGCACGGCGCCGGCGTCCGGCGACCGGGTCGAAGTAGTACATGGCGGCCGCGCCCGCGGCGAAGGCGACGACGATCTTGAGGGCGGCGTTCATGGGAGGTCCTCCGGTGAATGATCGGGGAAGGGTGTCACGGCATACGCAAAGTTCGCGCGAACACCGTGGCAACAGCACCATGGGCTTGGAGTACGCGGTTGCGGGCCCCATTTAGCGATCAGCCCGATTCATGCCGTGCCGGACCTCATTCCGAGGGCCGGACGCACAGGAGTCCCCCATGAGCGAATACCGCAAGACCCCCGAAGCCGTTGCCCGCCTGACCCCGGAGCAGTACGCCGTCACCCAGGACAGCGCCACCGAGCGCCCGGGCACCGGCGCCTACCTGCACAACAAGCAGCCGGGCATCTATGTCGACATCGTTTCCGGTGAGCCGCTGTTCGCTTCTTCGTCGAAGTACGAGTCCGGCTGCGGCTGGCCCAGCTTCACCAAGCCGATCGCGCCGGCCCACATCCAGGAAGTGCGCGACACCTCGCACGGCATGATCCGTATCGAGGTGCGCTCGACCCACGGCGACAGCCATCTCGGCCACGTCTTCAACGACGGGCCCGCCGACCAGGGCGGGCTGCGCTACTGCATCAATTCGGCGTCGCTGCGCTTCATCCCGCGCGAGGAGATGGAGGCGGCCGGCTACGGCGACTATCTCGACCAGGTGGAGGACGTGCGATGAGCAACGAACTGAGAGGACTGGAGCGCGCGATCCTCGCCGGCGGCTGCTTCTGGGGCGTGCAGGACCTGCTGCGCAAGATGAACGGCGTGGTATCCACGCGGGTGGGCTACAGCGGCGGGGACGTGGCCAATGCGACCTACCGCAACCACGGCACGCATGCCGAGGCGGTGGAGATCGTCTTCGATCCGGCGCGCATCGGCTATCGCGACCTGCTGGAGTTCTTCTTCCAGATCCACGACCCGACCACGCGCAATCGCCAGGGCAACGACATGGGCACCTCCTACCGGTCGGCGATCTTCTATACGACGCCCGAGCAGGAGCGGACCGCCTTCGACACCATCGCCGACGTGGACGCCTCCGGCCTCTGGCCCGGCAAGGTCGTCACCGAAGTCGCGCCCGCCGGCGATTTCTGGGAGGCCGAACCCGAGCACCAGGATTACCTGTTGCGCTACCCCGAGGGCTACACCTGCCATTTCGTGCGGCCGGGGTGGAAGCTGCCGCGGCGAGCGACGGCGGGCTGACTGGGTCCCGGGCGGGAAGGTGGGCTCGATTTCCGCCTGCCCGGGCGCCGCGAGCAGGCCCGCCCTGGGATCAGTGGTTGCTGAGACTGAACGCCCCTGCTTAGGGGATTTGCGCTTCTGGCCCGCAGCCGGTACCTTTCGCGCGCTGAGTTCGTAAGGGTCACCCTGAATCGTGGCCCGATGCTGTAGGCCCCGGCTTCCGCCGGATGCTCGCTACAACGTTGTACCCGCTTCTCCTTGCAACCAGCTTCCTGTCGCCCGTCATTCGGCTGGCGGCTCATTTCATCCGTTCAAGGAGTAGCAACATGTCCGACCGTGAATTCGGTACCGTCAAGTGGTTCAACGATGCCAAGGGCTTCGGCTTCATCAGCCGTGAGAACGGCGAAGACGTCTTCGTCCATTTCCGTTCCATCCAGGGCTCGGGTTTCAAGAGCCTGCAGGAAGGCCAGAAGGTGAGCTTCACCGTGGTCAAGGGCCAGAAGGGCCTGCAGGCCGACGCCGTCCAGGCGGTCTGAACCCTCTCCAGCGCAGCTTCGGTTGCGCGGATCAAAAAGCCCGGCTTCGGCCGGGCTTTTTTGTTGCCGCAATTCTGCGCGCTTGAGTCAGTCCGCCTTGCGCAGGTGATGCTGCGGCTGCGCGCACACCAGCACGGCATCGGGCGCGATCACCGTGCCGGCGGCGTGGATGCGATCGTGCGGCTGCAGCGACTGCACGTCGCCGAGCGGCTCGGCTTTGCAGCGGTTCCAGCGCGCCGGCAACTGCACCTGCACGGTGCCTTGCGTGGCCGTGGCGACGCGGACGATGGCGTTGCCGTCGTAGGCCCAGGGGGCGGTATCGACGGCGAGGATTTCGCCTTCGATCGTGGCTTCTTCGCCGAGGGTCCAGGCATACGGCGCGGCCGTGGTCGCACAACCTGCCGATGCGAGGGTGATGGCGAGCAGGGCGGTGCGGCCGAATGTTGCGATGCGATCTGACATGGAAAGCTTTGCGGTAGGAGGTGGCGCGTACTTTACGGGTGGCCGGCCGCCGCGAGCCGCGGCGTGTTCGGAAATGGGACGTGCGTTGACAAGCCCGCCGAAGTGCTCCGATCATCCGGCCACGGGTAGCTCACTGGACTGAGAGGGCGCATATGCGCAGTCCCACGGACGGTCCCGCTTTTGACGTGCCTGACTTTCGCGTTCTCTTCGAGCGCGCACCAGGTCTGTTCCTGGTGCTGCGGCCCGACGCCGGCTTCACCATCCTGGCCGCCAGCGACGCCTACCTGCGCGCCACGCTCACTCAGCGCGAGCAGATCGTAGGGCGCGGATTGTTCGACGTCTTTCCGGACAATCCCGACGATCAATCGGCCAACGCCACGCATAACCTGCGCACCTCGCTGCAGCGCGCGCTGCAGCAGCGCGCGCCCGACACCATGGCGGTGCAGAAATACGACATCCGTCGTCCGGACAGCGAAGGCGGTGGATTCGAGGCGCGTTACTGGAGCCCGGTGAACACGCCGATCTTCGCGCCTACCGGCGAGCCGCAGTACGTGATCCACCGCGTCGAGGATGTCACCGGCTACGTGCAACTCTCGCAACAGGGCGCGGCCATGGAGCGCGAGATCGTCGAGCGCAGCCGCGAGCTGGCGGCCGCAAACGTGCAACTGCGCGAAGCGAACGAACGCCAGGCCGAACTGGATCGGGCGAAGACGGCGTTCTTCGACAACATCAGCCACGAATTTCGTACGCCGCTCACGCTGATCCTGGGCCCGATCGAAGACGCGATCGGTCAACCGGCAAGGACGCTGCGCGGCCGCGAACTGGAGGCCGTGCATCGCAATACCTTGCGACTGCTGCGGCTGGTCAACAGCCTGCTCGACTTCGCCCGGCTCGAGGCCGGCCGTTTGCGCTCCACGTTCGAGCCTACCGACCTGGCCGTGCTGACGGCGGGACTGGCCGGCTCCTTCCAGTCGTTGCTGGCGTCTGCCGGCCTGGTTCTTGCCGTCGATTGCCCACCGCTGCCCGAGCCGATCCACGTCGATCGCGGGCAGTGGGAAAAGATCGTGCTCAATCTGATGTCGAACGCGTACAAGTTCACCTTCGCCGGCGGCATCGCCGTGCGCCTGCGTTCCACCCCGACGCACGTCGTGCTGACGGTCAGCGACACCGGTACGGGCATTCCGGAGCACGAGTTGCCGCGCGTGTTCGAGCGCTTCCATCGCGTCGAAGGCGCGCGCGGACGCAGCTTCGAAGGCTCCGGCATCGGCCTGGCCTTGGTGCAGGAACTGGTGCACCTGCATGGCGGCACGGTGCGCGCGCACAGCATCGTCGGCGAAGGCACGACCTTTACGGTAGAGGTGCCACGCGGCAGTGCGCATCTGCCCGCCGAAAGGATCGGGTCCGGCGATGCATTCACCCTTAGTGCGTCCGCGGGTATTGCGGCGTATGAGGCGTCGCAATGGACGGCCGCCGCGCTGACAGAAGTACCGGCGTTCGACATCGCGCACCAGGCGGCGCCGGGTCGTCGCGCGCGCGTGCTCGTCGCCGACGACAACGCCGACATGCGCGAATACCTGATGCGCCTGTTGTCGCCGCGCTGGGACGTCGAAATGGTCACCGATGGCGCGGAGGCGCTCGCCGCTGCGCTGCGTCGGCCGCCCGACCTCGTGCTCAGCGACGTGATGATGCCGCGCATGGACGGCGTGGCCCTCCTTGGCGCGTTGCGCGCGGACGCGCGGACCGAGACGATTCCGGTCGTGCTGCTGTCGGCGCGTGCCGGCGAGGACGCGATCGTGGCCGGCATGGAAACCGGCGCCGACGACTACCTGGTCAAGCCGTTCTCCGCGCGCGAACTGATTAGCCGCGTAGGCACGCACCTGGAACTGTCGCGCATGCGCCGCGCTGCGGTGGAAGCGGCGCGCGAGCTGGCCGACACGCGCGCCGGGCTGCTGGACGACCTGCGCTACAAGAACCAGGAGCTGGAAGCCTTCGGCTATTCGGTCTCGCACGACCTGCGCGGCCCGGTCCGGGCGATCGACGGCTTCAGCAAGATGCTGCTGGCGGATTATGGCGAGGTGCTGCCGCAGGACGCGAAGGAGATGCTGGGGTTCGTCGGTGCCGCGGCGCAGCGGATGAATGCCCTGATCAACGACCTGCTCGCTTTGACGCGCGTGTCGCAGGGGCATCTCAGCGTGGGTCCGGTGGATCTCACGGCGATGGCGCAGCTGATCGCGACGACCTTGCAGCAACGCGAACCCGAGCGTTCGGTCGAATTCGACATCGCGCCGGGTTTGGTCGCCTCCGGCGATATGCGCCTGCTGGAAATCGTGCTGGAGAATCTGCTCGGCAATGCCTGGAAGTTCTCCTCGCGATGCAGCGCGGCGCGGATCGAGGTGGGCACGGAGTTGGTGGAAGGAGAAACCGTATTCTTCGTGCGCGACAACGGTGCCGGCTTCGATATGGACAAGGCGCCGAATCTGTTCGTGCCGTTCCAGCGCCTGCACTCCGAGGCGGAGTTCCATGGCACGGGGTTGGGCCTGTCGATCGTGCATCGCGCCATCGCGCGGCACGGCGGACGAATCTGGGCGACGGCCGCGATCGATCAGGGCGCGACGATGCGCTTCACGTTGGGGACGCAACCGGCGCCCGAGGCGCACGAGCCCAACGGATCCCGGCTCGCGCTGGGATGAGCAGTCGGCGAGCTGAATAGCAGTGGCCTATCGCTGCTGAGTCCCGCACCCACGCGGCGGCCTGCCGGGTGTGCGACCGGCGGCACACTCATCTCCCGATCGAGGCATTCGTGCGCGCGCCGATACGCACTACCATGGCGCCGTAGCCGGTGGAGGAGCCATGGTCGCAAAAGTAGTTTCGTGCCGTGCGGGTGTCGCGCTGGCGTTTGCCGCCCTGCTGGGCTTGCAGGCACATGCGGCGGAGCCGGCGAAGCCAAAGCTTTCCACCAGCGCCGCCAAGGAATCCGCCGCCGATGATTACGCGTCGGAAGCCAAGACGCGACAAATGCGTGAGGCTTCCATCGCGATCCAGCAGCGTTTACGCGCGGAGCAACGCAAGCGCGAGCAGGCGCAGCGCGAGCAGACGCGCAACGAGCGTTGCGTCGGAGGGCAACGCATGCGGCGCGTCGCCAATGGCTGGGTGGGTGTGGGCAACTGCTGAGTCCGTTGCCGGATTTCAGGCGCCGGAAATCCCCATCGTGCCGCTGCCCACGTCCACTTCGTTGAGCGAGCCCAGGCGACGCGTCTGGCGTGCGCGCTCCAGTGCTTCGTCGATCTGATCGCGGTGGGGGTTGGCTTCCCAACGCTCGACCTTGAACACGTCAGCGCGCGGGTTCTGCCGGATGATGTCGGCATCCTGCAGCCACTTCCAATCGCCGGGCATGAACTCGTGGTGCATGGCGAAGGAGCGCGCACTGGCGTAGCTGTGCGAATAGATCAGGTTCATCGGGTGCCTCGGCGGTAAGGATTCGGATCTATTCCGACCGTCCGCCGGTGGCGCTGTCATTCCCCCGCTCGGGGGAGGCCCGCAAGGCGGCTGGATACGCTGGTCAATTTCGTTGTACGCGCAGCGAAGGCCCCGATAAGGGGCCTTCGCTCTTACCCCTCGCCCCGCTTGCGGGGAGAGGGACAGCGCTGCGCAGCAGCGCAGGGTGAGGGGACGTATATAGCTCGCGGGCGTCAGTAACCCAGCGCCTGCACGATCAAACCGGTCGCGACATCGACCAGCAGATAGCGATCATCCATCGGACGCACCCAGCGATACCCCGGCGGCGGCGCGGTCAGGCGATAGACGCGGTAGTCGTCGACGTAATAGCGCGGATCGACATCGACCCAGACGATACGGTCGCCGCGTTTCCAGGCCTTCTTCTCCCAGCCCTCGTGGCGGCCGTTGTCGTGGCGGCCTTCCGCCTTGGGGCCGTGGCCCCGGTGGCCTTCATGGCCGTGGCCCTTGTCGGCGAAGGCCGGAGTGCAGAAGGCGGCCGCCAGTGCGGCGGCGATCACGGCGCGCTTCATGTGCGTGGTGTTCATGCGATTGCTCCTGGGTAGGTACCCGCCGGAACTTTAGGGCGGCGACGGTGAACGCGAGGGCAGGCGGCACTGAATGGTGTGCAACGGTTCAACGATGCGTACGCGGCGTGAACGTCCGCGCCGTACGCGTCGTCAGAGCTGCATTCACGATGGAATCGGCATCGCATTGACCGGCGCGGCACGGATACCGCGTCAAACCGAATACCACCACGAACTATGGCCGCCGCCCCGCGGCGCGTCAGGAGGCAGCCGCGATGGATGCACGAGTGCCGCTGGCGGTCGCTTCGTTCCGGTCCGTTTTCATGCCGCGGCATAAGCGGGCTTGGTGGCTGACCTTTTTGCTCTGCCTGGCGTGGATGTCGCCGCTGCCCTGTCTCGCGCAGGGCTCGCTCGTCGCCTGGGGCCTGAGCCTCGATGGCCAGACCACGCTGCCCGATAACGGCGCCGATTTCATCGCCATTTCAGCCGGACACCTGCATAGCCTGGCGGTGCGCGCGGACGGCACGGTCGTGGCCTTCGGCGCCAACACGTTTGGACAATCCACGGTGCCACCCGGATTGAATGGCGTGACCGCGGTATCCGGGGGGCTGTTGCACAGCCTCGCGCTGCGCGCCGATGGCACGGTGGTCGCGTGGGGCAACAACGCGCTGATGCAGGCGCAAGTACCGCCGGGCTTGAGCGACGTAATCGCGATCGCTGCCGGTGGCCAACACAACCTGGCATTGAAGTCGGACGGAACCGTCGTCGCCTGGGGCAACGATCTGGAAGGACAATCGACGGTGCCGCCCGACCTGAACAATGTCGTTGCGATCGCAGCCGGGCTTTTCCACAGTCTCGCGCTCAAGTCCGACGGCACCATGGTGGCGTGGGGCAGCGACATGGACGGCGAGACCGATGTGCCGCCCGGCTTGAACAACGTCGTCGCGATCGCGACCGGCCGGACGCGCAGCATCGCGCTGCGCGCGGACGGCACCGTGGTGACGTGGGGCGCTATCGACGAACCGTATCCGGTGCCCGATGGCCTGACCGACGTGATCGCGATCGCCGGAGGCGTCCATCACGTCCTGGCATTGCGCGCGGATGGCACGGTGGTGGCGTGGGGATTCGACAGCGACGGACAGGTCACGATCCCGCCCGGCTTATCCGGAGTCACCCGCATCGCCGCGGGCAGTTATCACAACCTCGTGCTGCGCGACGCGCGCTCGCCCGAGGCCGCTGTGCGCGCGCTGCGTGCCGACGTGGATGCGCTGCAGGAGGTGCCGATCATGCCGGCGCTGCGGACCAGGCTCGACCATGTCGCGGCGGCGCTCGCCACCGACAACGCGCGCAAGGCTTGCCAGGCGCTGCAGAGCTTCGCGAGCTTCGTGCAGATGCAGTCCGGCAAGCAGCTCAGCGGCGCACAGGTGGACTACTTCAGTGCGCAGGCCGGCGACATCCGCGGCCTGGTCGGTTGTCAGTGAGCGTGTAGCGGATCAAAGATCTTCGTCGTCCCCGCCGCCGGAGAGCACCTTGCGCTGCATCATGTCGAGGTAAGCATCGGCCTCGGCCATGCTGGTGAAGATCTCGCTGAGCGGCACGGCCTTGACCACGTCGAAGACCTTCTGGATCTGCGGCTGCGGATTGACCACTAGCACCTTGCCCTGGCGCGCGGCCAGCGCCTTGCGCGCCAGCAGGATCGAACGGATGCCGGCCGAGCTGATGTATTCGAGCTGGGCCAGGTCGAGCACCAGCGAGGGCACGTTCGACGCCAGCAAGGGTTTGAGCTGGCGGTCGAACTCGGCATAGGTGTTCGTATCCAGGCGTCCGCTCAGCGAGACGCGCTGGCAGCCGCTGGACGGCGGGTCGATGCGGAGGGTGAGGTCCATGGCGTTCTCCTTCCTGTGATGTGGCTTCAGTCGTTCGATGGGTTGCGCAACAACACCACGCGCAGCACGTTGTGGCGGGCTTCGCGCAAGTAGCTGATCTCGTCGGCGAGTGTGCGGACCAGATGCACGCCGAGGCCGCCGATCCGGCGCTCCTCGATGCAGCATTCCAGGTCCGGCGAGGGGTGTTCGAGTGGATCGAAGGGATCGCCGTCGTCGCGGAAGTGCAGGGTGATGCGGTGCGCGTCGATGTCGATCTCGACCATGACTTCGTGCTCGCTGCCGGGCGGGCGGCCATGGTCGATGGCGTTGCATACGACTTCTTCGCTGATCAGCAGGACGTCGTGCGCCGTGGCGCGCGGGGTGCCGGCGCGCATCAGCGCCTGGTCGATGGCGGCGAACAGGCTGGGCAGCAGCTCGCGGTCCTGGGGGGCGCGCAATCGGATCTGCATACGGCTATCCCTTTCGCGGCGGAGTGGCGGTCCAGCGCAGGGCCAGGACCGTGATGTCGTCCGACTGCGGCGCGCCGGCGGCGAACCGGTGCACGTCGGCGACCAGGTTCGCGCACAGCGCGCCGGCATCGGCGTCGGGTTGCAGCGACGCGCGCAATCGCTGCGCGCCGAAGGGCTGGTTGTGCGTATCCAGGGCTTCGGTGATGCCGTCGGTATAGGCCACCAGCGTATCGCCGGAGTGCAGGCGTCCGTGCCACAGCGCGTAGTGCTCGGGCGCGTCGATGCCGAGCGGCGGGCCGTTGTCGAGTTCGACGAACTCGCAACCGCCCGCGGCGCGCAGCAGCAGCGGCGGATCATGGCCGGCGCTGGCGAGCGAGAGTTCGCCCGTGCGCGCGTCGATCACGCCGCACAGCACGGTCGCGAACATGCACGCGTCGTTGCCATCGATCAGCCGGCGCGCGGCCCTGGTCAGCGCGTCGGCGGGCGAGCCGCCCAGGGCCGCGGCGGTTTCCAGCACGGTCGTCGTGCGTGCCATGAACAAGGCGGCGGGCACGCCTTTGTCGGAGACATCGCCGATTGCGAACCACAGCGTCTGGCTGTCGCGTTCGAAGAAGCTGTAGAAGTCGCCGCCCACGGCCGTGGCCGGTTCCAGCAGCGCATTGGCCTGCAGATGCCAGTCGTCGCTGCCCATGCGGCGCGCGCCGGGCAGCATCGCCAGTTGAATGTGGCGCGCGATGCCGAGTTCGCTTTCCAGCTTTTGCCGCGCCGCGCTCATGTCCTGGATCTCGACGATTTGCTTTTTTATCGAGCCGCGCGCGTTGTCGAAGGCGCGCGCCATCACCCCGACTTCGTCGCGGCGTTCGGTCTGGCGCAGCGGATAGTCGAATTCGCCGGCGGCGAAGTGGCTGGCCGAGCCGGTGAGATCGCGCAGTGGCGTGGTGATGCGCCGGGCCATGCGCCGCACCGCGAGCGTGGCCAGGCCGAGCACGATCAGCGCTATCGCCGCCAGCAGGGAAGTGGTGCGCTTGAGGTGGCTGAGGATGACCTGATGCGACAGCGCCAGCTGCAGGCTCCAGCCGGTGTCGCCGATCGGCTGCAGTACCGAGAAGCGCGTATCGCTGCCGTCGGGCAACTCATGCGTGAATTCGATGCGCTGCTGCGCCTGGCGCGCGGCTTCCATCGGCTGCAGGTCGCGGCGGTTGCGTTCGGCGATGTAGCGCGCGAGCGTCATCTTCAGCGCGACGCCCGGATCCGGATGCAGTACCACCGTGCCTTGCGGCGCGAACAGTGCGGGGCGCTGTCCCTGGATGCGCCGTAGCGGTTCGATCAGCTCTTCCCAGCGCGCGACGGGCACGTCCAGGCTGACCATGCCCAGACGCGTGCCGTCGCGGCCGCGCAGGGGCAGGTTGAGCGTGGTCATCCAGCGCCCGCCCGCGGTTTCGTTGTAGTACGGCTCCGACCACCACGGCGCGTCGGCGGCGAGCGTGCGTCGATACCAGGCTTGCGCGCGTACGTCGTAACCGGTCGCGAGCAGGTCGCGGTCGCCGACGCCGCGTTTCGCCACGCCGGCGTAATAGGCCATGGGCGCGCCGTCGGGCAGGACGCCGGGCTCGACCGCGATCAGGCCGCCCACGGCGCTGGCGTCGGCTTCGAGCATGGCTTCGAGCAGGCGAACCGTGGCTTCGCGGTTCGGGCCCAGGCTGTTGAACAGACCGATGATGCCGTCGCCGGTGATCCGTACCGAGGTCATCGACGCGCGCACACGGTCTGCGGCCTGCGCGGCTTCGTAACGCGTGCGTTCCTGCGCGTTATGCACGATCTGCTGCTGCGCGATGGCGAAGGCCGCGACGAATCCGACCGCGAGCAGCGCCCCGACCAGCGCGCCGAACCACAGCATCATCCGGGTGCGCAGGCTGTCCTGCCACGGCACGGCCGGCAGTTCGTCGGCCTGCGCGTGCGACGGCCCGAGCACGGGGCTGTGCGAGATCCGATCCATCGGCGACTCCCCAGGAGACGGCCCGAGCATACGCCCGCCGTGCGGCCCGAGTACGGGCTCAGCGGCACATTCCACGCTGGGCCGCGCGCGGATCGGACGGCGCCGGGAACGTCCCGCCAGCGGGATTTTCATTCCCCCAATCGGGGCCTTTTCCACGCGCTGGGCATACCCACCCTTTTATGCGCGATGGCTGCGAAGCATGCCGTCGTCCCCACTCCTCACCCACGAAATATTCAGGAACCCCCATGAGCAAGCTTGCAGGCAAAGTCGCCGTCGTCACCGGCGCATCCAAAGGCATCGGCGCCGCCATCGCTTCGGCGCTCGCCGCCGAAGGCGCCGCCGTCGTCGTCAACTACGCGTCCAGCAAGGAAGGCGCCGAAGCGGTCGTGGACCGCATCAAGGCCGCGGGTGGACGCGCGGTCGCGGTGCGCGGCGACGTGTCGCGGCAGGCCGAGGCCGAAGCCATCATCGACACCGCTGTGCGCGAATTCGGCGCCATCGACATCCTGGTCAACAACTCCGGCGTGTACGGCTTCGCGCCGCTGGAAGCCATAACCGAAGAAGATTTCCACCGCCACTTCAACATCAACGTGCTCGGCCTGCTGCTGACCACGCAAGCGGCCGCCAAGCACATGCGCGAAGGCAGCAGCATCATCAACATCGGCTCGGTCGTTACGCGCATCACGCCGCCTGGCAGTGCGGTGTACACCGGCACCAAGGGCGCCGTCGATGCGATCACCGGCGTGCTCTCGCGCGAACTGGGACCGCGTGGCATCCGCGTCAACGCGCTCAACCCCGGCATGATCGAAACCGAGGGTACGCACAGCGCCGGCTTCATCGGCTCGGACTTCGAGAAGGGCACCGTCGCGCAGACTCCGCTGGGCCGCATCGGTCAGCCGAACGATATCGCTTCCATCGCGGTATTCCTGGCGTCGAACGATTCCTACTGGCTCACCGGCGAGCAACTGCTGGCGAGCGGCGGCGTGCGCTGACCGTCCGCTGCACTCCCTTCTCCCCGCTTGCGGGGAGAAGGTGCCGAAGGCGGATGAGGGGGGCGAGCGCAGTAGCTGCTTTGCGCCGGCAACCGCCACCCGCGCGGGGGATGGCCCCGACCCTGTCGGCGGGCCTACAACGGCCCACCCCACAGACGAGGAGTTGCCATGAACCGCCTTCACGTGTTCGCCGGTTTCCTGCTGGTAGCGGCACCGCTCGCCGGGACCGCCCAGGACCTGGCCGTCACCGCCGGTAAGAACGCGAAAGTGGTGATCGACAACGACAAAGTGCGTGTCATCGAACTGCAGATGCCCCCTGGCACCAGCACCGGCATGCACTCGCACGGCGACAACCTGGTGGTGTTCCTGTCGGGCGGGTCGGCAACGCAGACCATGGCGGACGGCTCGACCAAGCAACTGAATCGCAAGCCGGGCGAGGTGCTGTGGAGCGATCCGGTGACGCACGACACCAAGAACACCGGCAAGACGACGGTGAAGACGCTCATCATCGAGCTGAAGGAACCGGCGGCGAAGTAACGGAGCGCCCGGCGCCGCCTGCGTCTCAAACCGCGGCGGCGCTCTCCGGCCGGCTGCGCACGTGCAGGACGACGCGGTTGCGCCCTTCGTTCTTGGCGCGGTACAGCGCTTCGTCGCAACGTTTGAGCACGCCATCCAGATCGAGATCGAGGGCGTCCATCATCGCCACGCCGATGGAGGCGGTGAACTGGATGCTTTGGCCGTCGGGTGCGGCAACGCGCGTGGCCTGCACCGTGCTGAGCAGCAGTTGCGCGACGGTCAGTGCGGCGGCCTGCGAGGTGTCGGGCAAAGCGATCGCGAATTCCTCGCCGCCCAGGCGGCCGAAGATCGCAGCGGCAGGCAGTTGCGCCTGGCACATGTTCGCGAACGCCTTGAGCGCCGTGTCGCCGACGGCGTGGCCGTAACTGTCGTTGATGCGTTTGAAGTGGTCGATGTCGACCATCATCAGCGCCAGGGGCGTGCCATCGCGCGTGGCGCGCACGGTTTCGCGATCGGTGCAGTCGTAGAAGTGGCGCCGGCTGAGCACGCCGGTCAGATGATCGGTGTTGGCCAGCCGCAGGATCGCGTCGCGCTGCGCCTCCAGGTCTTCGGTGCGCACGGCGACCAGCTCTTCCAGGCGCTCGCGATGGGCGCGCAGTTCGCCCTCGTGCACACGCCGGATCGCGAACTCGCCGACGAGGGTCTGGCGCATGCGATTGATCGAGTCGGCGACTTCGTCGATCTCGTCGGGCGGCCCGCCCGTGCCTTTGTCCAGCACCAGCGGTTGCTCCAGTGTGTCCAGATGCAGGCTGCGCGCGTATTCGGCCATATTCGCGAGGTGGCGCGTGACCCAATAGCGGAAGAGAAATAGCATCAGCAGAGCGCCGACGGCCAGGGCCGTGGTCACCGTCAGCGCGCGCGACAGCGCGCGGGATTTCAGTTCCGCGAGGATGGCGCGATCGTCCATCTCGACTTCCAGTGTGCCCATGGGATAAGCATGGTCGCCGCGCTTCACCAGCGTGTAGCTGCGCCGCGCCACGGCCTTCGCGGGGCGCTGGCCGCGTTCGCGGACCTGGCCGCCGTCGTCCTGCAGGCGTACCCAGGCGACGCTTTCGGTATGCGCGATGCCGTCGAGCAGCAGATCGATGCGCGCCGAATCCACCTGCCAGACGCTGTCGGTCAGACTGGGCACGATGTTGCTGCCGATCTCGTCCAGGCGCTCGTTCAGGTGCGCGACTTCGGTCTGGTAGACGGAGCGCAACTGCGCCGCTGTCATCAGCAGCGCCAGCGCCAGCGCAACGGCGCCCGCAGCCATGACCAGGCGGCGACTGACCGACCGGCGCGCACGGACTTCGTGGCCCGATACGTTCATGGCGCCCGTCCCGGCTGCGCTTCCGCGGGCTGCCACCAGCTGGCGCCCGGCACGGGCGTAGCAGGCGACAGCAGCGGATTGGCGAGTTCCAACACGCGCCGCTGCGACAGTTGCAGAGAGGCCAGCCGTTCGCCATAGGCCTGTTCGAACAGACGCTGCAGACTGCCGTCGCGCTCACTGAGCTGCAGGCCGGTGGCCAGCGCGTCGGCCAGCTCGATGTTGTCCGGGTGCACGAAGAAATACAGCGCCGAGGGATAGTGCAGCAGCAGCGTCGGCTCGACCGCCAGGCCCAGGTCCGGGCGCGCGGCAAGTTCGTCGCCGACTTCCGCGACCGAGCGCGGCAGATAGTCGATGTGGCCGCGCGAAAGCATCGCGAACAGGCCGTCATAGCTGCTGCCGGGCGTGACCTGCAGCCCGTTGCTGCGCAGGATGGACAGATCGGGCCAGTCGTGGCCCTGGACACCGAGCCTGCGCGCCAGGTCCTGCACGCTGCGCACTTGTGCGAACGACGCGGCGGCGTCGCGGCGCACCAGCAGAACGCGCCAGCCGATCAGGCCGCGATCGATGGGGAAGCGAACCGGCCGCAGCTCCTGTTCCCGCTCCCGGGTCAGCACCGACCATGCGACATCCAACGTACCGTCGCCGACCAGCCGCAGCACGCGCAGCTGCGAAGCCTGGGTGTTGGCGGCCTCCAAAGTGTAGCGCCGTCCGCTGCGCTCCAGCGCCAGTTGCAGCACCGCGATGGGATAGCCGCGACGCGCATCGGTCACGGATTCCTGCGCCGGATAGCGCACCCGAATCGGTGCAGTCGAGGAGGCGGGCGCCGCTAGCGCAGGCCAAGCCGCCAGCAGCAGTGCGAGCGACACGGCCCGCGCCGCGGCGAGCGCGTGTGAACGAGCGCAATGGCCGATCCTTCGCATTCCCGTACTGACCTCGATGCACGGGCCGACGCAACAAGGGTAATGCAAAAAGCGGCTGGGGCGATTGCGCGTCCGGCCCAGCTTCGAGCGTCCGTGGCCGCGATGGCAACCGCTCCCGCGCAGGCGTAGATTCGGCGCATCGAAGCGGGACTTCGGGCATGGCCAGCGGCGATCGCAATTCCGTGCTGTCATCGGCGGCGGAGTCCGCCAGCGCCGACGCGCGGGGCGACTCGGCGTCGCTGGCGGAGATCCTCGCCCAGGTGTCGCGCGAGGCACTGCAGGGCGAGGATCTCGATGCGGTGCTGCGCGGCATCGTCGATTGCATCGCGCAACGGCTGCCCGTGGCGATCGCCAGCATCATCCTTCTCAACGACGTAGGCACGCACTTCGAGCGCGAGGTCTACGCCGGCGATCTGTTGCTCACCCAGCCCGGCCTCGGCGAGGACTGGCCGGTGACGATCGGCGCCGCCGGACGTTGCGTGCGCACCGGCGAATCCTTGCTGGTCACCGACGTCGACAGCGATCCGGATTACATCTCCGGCAACCCTTCCGTTCGCGCCGAATACATGGTGCCGATCCGGCATCGCGCGCGCCTGCATGGTGTGCTCAACATCGAAAGCCGGGACGCCAGTTTCTTCACCGCCGATATCTGCGCCGTGTTCGACGCGGTGGCCGATCAGATCGCCGGTGCGATCCATCTGGCGCGCATGGCCGAGCAGCTGGAGGCGGCCAACCGCAAGCTGCAGCAGTTGTCGCTGATCGATGGACTGACCGACATCGCCAACCGGCGGCGTTTCGACGAGCAACTGGAAGCGTATTGGACGCGGTTCGCGCGGGAGCGTCAGCCGCTCGCGCTGCTGCTGGTCGATGCGGACCGCTTCAAGGCCTTGAACGATGCCTGCGGGCATCTGTACGGCGACGAATGCCTGCGCCAGCTCGCGCGGCTTTGCGCGCAGTTCGCCGAGGGGCAGGGGGATCTGGTCGCGCGCTACGGCGGCGAGGAACTGGTCCTGCTGTTGCCTTACCGCGACCAGGCCGCGGCAGAAGCCATCGCCGAGCAACTGCGCGCGCAGGTCGAGCAGGAGGGCATGGCGCACCCCGGTTCCACCGTGGCGCCGGTGGTCACCGTGAGCATCGGCGTGGCGGCGCTGATACCGCAGCCATCGCGCTCGCCGCAGCAGTTGATCGCGACCGCCGACGCCGCGTTGTATCGGGCGAAAGCGGGCGGGCGCAATCGAGTGGAAGGCCCGCCGGTATCTTGCGAAGACTGAAGCGCAAAAGGATCCGGGCTTCTGCCGGATCCACGCTTCTATGCGATCTGCTCGTGCCCCACCGCGTGCTGCGGCTTGTCCGCGCCGACGCGTTGACGCACCGCGTCCATGTCGCGGATCGGACGAACTTCGATGGCGCCGGTGCGCGACCAGGGGAACTCCGAGGCGATGCGCACGGCGTCCTCCAGGCTATCGGCCTCGATGATGTTGAAGCCGGCGAGCATTTCCTTGGTTTCGGCGAACGGCCCATCGACCACCGTGGTGCGGCCACTGCGGGTGCGGATGGTGCGCGCGGTCGCCGGCGCTTCGAGCTGGCGCGAACCCACGAGCTTGCCTTCGGCGTGCAGTTCGTCGGCGTGCTCGAAGCAGCCGCGCATCATCGTGTCGTATTCGCCCTGGGGGACCGCGTCGAGTAGGGCCGTATCGGCATAGACCAGCATCAGGTATTGCATGGGGGACCTCGGCTCGAAGGGTGGGGCCCGCGAAGGGGTAGCGGATGCGGGTATTGTGTGCGCAGGGCGTGACAGAGCGCACGATACCGCCCTCGGGGACCGCCGCGCATGGGACTACCGGCACACGTGGCCGGGCCAGGCGCCGTGAATACTCGTCCGCTGCCTCCTTGGGCCAGGAGCCAATAATGATCAACAGGATATTCCCCAGCCGGGTCGACAACCGCTTTCGCGGCAACCCGCTGGCGCTGTGGCTGTTCGTTCCCCTCGCGCTGATGAAGGTCGTGCTGGGCACGGTGCACATCCTGCGCGCCGATGGCGGCGCCCAGTCCGTATCGACCATGCCGCTGGACACCTATCCCGCCGGTGCCGCGCAAAACATCATCGCGCTGATGGCGCGCATGGGCGTCGAGCAGATCCTGTTGGGCTTGATCTTCCTTATCGTGCTGTTTCGCTACCGTGCGCTGATTCCATTGATGTATCTCATCGCGGTCACGCACTTCGCCCTGTCCGAAGTCGTCGCGTCCATGAAGCCGTTGGCGCTCGCCGGCGTTTCCGGCGCGAGCACGATGCACCTGATCATCGGCGTGGCCAGCATCGTCGGCCTGCTGCTGTCGTTGTGGGGACGCGGCTATCGCCGCGCGCTCCTGTCGTGATGTCTGTGTATCACCCATGCGCCGATCGGCGTATCCACCGAGGACTTTCAATGCGTATTGCGATACTCGCCGCGGCTCTGCTCGCCAGTTCCAGCGCCGTCGCTGCCGACAACCCGTGGCACGCCAAGGCGCGGGAGCTGCTGGGGCATTCCGTCGGCATTCCCACGGTCGCCGGGCGCGGCAAGGTGCCCGAACTCGCGCAGTACCTGGCCGGCCAGTACAAGGCGGCGGGCTGGGCGGATAGCGACGTGCAGGTAATGCCCTACGACGCGACGCCGGAAAACAAGACCGCCGCGCTGATCGTGCGCTGGCCCGCGGCCGCCAAGACCACCGCCAAGCCCATTCTGCTGATGGCGCACATGGACGTGGTGGAAGCGCGCGCGGAAGACTGGTCGATGGATCCGTTCACGATGGTCGAGAAGGACGGTTACTTCTACGGCCGCGGCACCAGCGACGACAAGATGGGCGTGGTGTCGGTGACCACCGCGCTGCTGCAGCTCAAGGCCAAGGGCTTCAAGCCCAAGCGCGACATCGTCGTGCTGTTCACCGGCGACGAGGAAACCACCGGCCAAGGCGCGCTGTTGGGCGCGACAAAATGGCGCTCGATGCTCGATGCCGAATACGGCCTCAACGCCGACGGCGGCGGTGGTGGCTTCGCGCCGGACAAGAAGCCGATCGGCTTCACCTTCCAGACCGCGGAGAAGACCTACGCGGACTACACCTTCACCACGCACAACGCGGGCGGCCACAGTTCCAAGCCGCGCAAGGACAACGCCATCTACGAGTTGTCCGATGCGCTCACGCGCCTGGCCGGCTACCGCTTCGAACCCAAACTCAACGACACCACCCGCGCCTACTTCACCGAAAGGCAGAAGGGCGAAAAGGGCGCGCTGGGCGATGCGATGCGCGCCTGGCTGAAGAATCCGGCCGACGGCGCCGCCGCCGATGCGATCGAAGCCGATGCCGGCGAAGTCGGCCTGACCCGCACGCGCTGCGTCGCGACCATGCTCACTGGTGGACATGCGCCCAATGCGTTGCCGCAGATGGCCAAGGCGACGGTCAACTGCCGCATCCTCCCGGGCGTGTCGCCCGATGCGATTCGCGACGAGCTGCAGAAGATCGCCGGCGAAAAGGTCGAAGTCGCGCGCCTGGACAACTACAAGACCTCGCTGGATTCGCCGCTGCGCGCGGACGTGCTGAAGGCATACACCGACAGCGTGCACGCGATGTTCCCGAAGTCGCCGGTGATTCCGGAGATGAGTACCGGCGCCAGCGACGCGCGGCCGTTCCGCGAGAACGGCATTCCGGTGTACGGCGTCGACGGCTCGTGGGGCATCGTGCCGGACGACATGCGCGCCCATGGCCGCGACGAACGCCTGCCGGTGAAGGCGCTCGACGACGATGTCGATCATTGGGTGCGGATGTTGAAGGCGCTGGCGGGCTGATCCGCGCTTCCCCTCATCTGCCCTTCGGGCATCTTCTCCCCGCACGCGGGGAGAAGAGGTTTTATCCAGCCCCGGGGCGCACGTGCAGCCCGAGCGCGGTCGCCACCACCGGCAGCGACTCGTCGTCGCGCTGGTGGGTAATGAAGCCGGCGTGGTGTTCGCCGCCGGCTTCGTAGGTCCATAGCGTGTAGTGGTGTTCGCGCAGCCGGTCGAAGGCGGTGGCGATCAGCGCCGGCACTTCCGCGTCGGACAGGAAATCCTCGTCGCCGGGGTCTTCAACGCCCCAGTCGATGCGCAGGTTGAAGCGCGAAGCCAGCTCGTCGAGCACCTCGATCAGACCGCCGGGATCCTCGTTCTCGACGAAGAAGCCGGCCTTCCAGTCGATCACGTCGCGCAGGGCCTCGGCGGCCTCGGTCCCTTCATCGAGTGCGTCGCGGCAAGCAGCGAACTGCTGCATTGCCGAGGATTCGTCGTCCGGGTTGATCAGCAGCAGCAACTGCCACGCCAGCGATTCGATCGCGGCGTCCTCGTCGATGTCGGCTTCCGGGTCGAAGGCGCGGGCGAAGTTGTCGTCCGGGTCGTATTCGCGTTGGGTGCTCATGATCACGCCCTCCAGGCGCCGACAGCATAGGCCTTTCCGCAAGCGCCGGTGCCTCGACCGGGCAGAAACCGACACACGGTACGTCGCGTCGGGCCGGTATGCTGCAGGCGACATCCCTTCACATGCCCGCCGATGAACTGGATCGACCTGCGCAGCGACACCGTCACCCGTCCCACGCTCGCGATGCGCGAGGCGATGCTGCGCGCCGAGGTCGGCGACGACGTGTACGGTGAAGATCCGACCGTCAACGCACTGCAACAGCGGCTGGCGGACGAGCTGGGCTTCGAGGCCGGACTGTTCGCGCCCAGCGGCACCCAGGCCAACCTGTTGGCGCTGCTCGCGCACTGCCAGCGCGGCGACGAATACATCGTCGGCATGGATGCGCACACCTACAAGTACGAAGGTGGCGGCGCGGCGGTGTTCGGTTCGATCCAGCCGCAGCCGATCGTGCATGCCGGCGACGGCACGCTGCCGCTGGAGACGATCGAGCAGGTGATCAAGCCGCGCGATCCGCACTTCGCGCGCACGCGTCTGCTGTGCCTGGAGAACACCTGGCACGGCCGCCCGCTGCCGCATGCCTACCTGGGCGACGCGCGCGCGCTGTGCGACCGGCACGGACTCGCGCTGCACCTCGACGGCGCGCGCCTGTACAACGCCGCTGTCGCCGACGGCGTGGCGCCGCGCGAGATCGCGCGCCATTTCGACAGCGTGTCGGTGTGCCTGTCGAAAGGCCTGGGCGCTCCGGTGGGTTCGGTGCTGCTCGGCACACGCGTCCTGATCGACGAAGCGCGGCGTTGGCGCAAGGTCGCCGGCGGTGGCATGCGCCAGGCGGGCCTGCTGGCCGCGGCGGGTCTGTATGCGCTCGAGCACAACGTCGCGCGCCTCGCCGACGACCATCGTCGTGCGGCCGTATTGGCCGCGGGGCTGGGTGAGGTGCAGGGGATCGTCGTCGCCGCGCAGCACACCAACATGGTGTTCATCGATGTGCCGGCGTCGCGGCTCGCGGAACTGAAGCAGCGGATGGACGCGGCGTCGATCCGCCTGTCGATCGGGTACGCGCCGCGGGTGCGCCTGGTGACGCATCTGGACATCGGCGATGCCGATATCGCGCGGACCGTCGAGGCGTTCCGGGGATTCGGACAGGCGATCGCGTAGCCGCAGCGATGATGCGGTGCGGCGCGGCTATGCGCCGGAGAGTGGCGGTCGTTGGCCTGCGATTTGTCTGAGATCACGCCCGGCTTTGCCCGATTGTTGCAGGCGTAACGGAGTTTTCCCGGCACTTTCCGTCGCCGGCCCGTGCAGCTGGGCCGGCTAGTCATACTGCGCAATACCAGTGTGCCCCCCGAACCGGGGGGGCGCATACCTGTCGGGGCATTGGTTCACTTGGGCTGTCGAACGGCTGCGGGGGGCGCAGTCGGGCGTTTTGCGCTCCAGCGCGATTCTTCAGTCCAGAGGGGCCGGTCTGCATGTATATGAAGCAAGGGTTGCTGCCGTTGGCAGTGTTGGTGGCGCTGGGGATCGGCGAAGCAGGTGCGGCGGGAAGCCAGACGTCGGTCCAGCGCGCCATGGATCACATCCGCAACAACCGCAGCGCGGCCCGTGTTTCGGCCAATGACCAGTTCCTCGCGCGCGATGTCGTCGTCGATGCCGACGGCGGCGAGCACGTGCGCTTCGACCGCACCTACGCCGGTCTGCCGGTGATCGGCGGCGACCTGGTCGTGCATTCGCGCCAGGGCTCGTACAAGTCCACGAGCGTGGGCCAGGGCGCGGCGCTCAATCTCTCCATCAAGCCGACGCTGCAGGGCGACGACGCCGTGGTCGCGGCTGGCGTGGAGTTCGGCAGCCGCTTCCTCGGCACGCCGGAGCGCACGCTGGTGGTCTACGCGCGCGGCAAGCAAGGCGCGCAGCTCGCGTACCGGGTGCGCCTGTACAACGCGGGCGCCGACATGACCTACATCGTCAGCGCGCGCAACGGCGCGATCCTGGATCGCTGGAGCAATCTCGAAACCGCGGCGGCTACCGGTTCGGCGCGTACGCTGTACTCGGGCAACGTCGGCATCGGCACCAATTCCGTCCTCATCGGCGGCTACGAGCTGCGCGATCCGCTGCGCGGCAAGAGCTACACCATCGATGCGTCCAACAGCCGCACCTCCGGCCAGGTCTACAAGGACGCGGACAACACCTGGGGCGACAACAGCAACAACGACCCGGCCACCGCTGCGACCGATGCCCACTACGGCACCGCGGTCACGTGGGACTACTACCTCAACGTGCATGGCCGCAACGGCATCGCCAACGACGGCAAGGGCGCCTACAACCGCGTGCACTACGGCATCACCTACAGCAACGCGTACTGGAGCGACGGCTGCTTCTGCATGACCTACGGCGACGGCGACGGCGTCAACATCGGGCCGCTGGTCTCGCTCGACATCGCCGGCCATGAGATGAGCCACGGCGTCACCGCGCGCACCGCCGCCCTGATCTATTCCGGCGAATCCGGCGGCTTGAACGAAGCGACTTCGGACATCCTCGGCACGATGGTGGAGTTCTACGCCAACAACCCGCAGGACACGCCCGACTACATGATCGGCGAGCGCATCTTCAAGGCGTACGTGCCCGGAAGTCCCAATCCGCGCGTGCTGCGGGCGATGTTCAATCCCGCCGCCGACGGCCGCTCGCCGAACTGCTATGTGAGCACTATCGGCACGCTGGACGTGCACTACTCCTCTGGCGTCGCCAACCACTTCTACTACCTGCTGGCCGAAGGCAGCGGCGCGAAGACCTACAGCGGCGTCAATCACACCTCGCCGACCTGCAACAGCTCGAGCCTGGCCGGGATCGGCCGCGACAAGGCACAGCGCATCTGGTACCGCGCGTTGTCGGTGTACTTCACGTCCACCACGGACTACGCCGGGGCACGCGCGGCCACGATCAGCGCGGCCAAGGACCTGTTCGGCATCAGCTCGGCCGAAGCCAGCGCCGTCGCCGCGACCTGGTCCGCGGTCGGGGTCAACTAAGACTGCCTGCAACCCACGGACGGGGCCGATCGCCGGCCCCGTCCTCGCTGTCATTCCTATAATCAAAAAGCGCCAGGGGAAGAAATGATCGGTTCCGTCCGGTACGCCGGCACGCGCGGCAAGCGCCATGCGACTCCCGTAGTCGCGCCCATGACTCGAGCGATTCGCAGTGCCATGGCCGTATCGGTCGCGGTGCTGGCGTTTTCGGCCCCCCAGGCCGTATTGGCCGCTGGCGTCTGCAGCCACGATGCTTTCAGCAGGACGCATCTGTGCGGTGGGGAGATGTTCCGCGCGGACGCCGCTAACGGCGCGGCAGCCCCCGTCGATCTGACCCAGGTCGTCGACCGGCAGATGCCGGCCAGCGTGTATGCGGGCGATGTTCTGTCCGGCGCGGGCGGCGTGAGCGGGGTATCGCCGACGGCGCCGGGTTTCGCCACCGTCATGACGCTCGCGGAATCGGTGGACGATCCGACCTGGGTCGACAACGGCGGCGCCTTCGCGGAGCCGACGCTCGCCGCGCACCCGTTCTCCAGCGCGGGCGACATCGCTACCGCGAGCGCGGCACCGACGGCCTCAGCTGCGATGTCGAACTCCACCGACATTTTCGTCAGTGGGAATCCGGCGATCGGTCTGGATCTTGCCGACGACGCGACCGCGATCGACAACACCGCGACGATCTTCGCTGACGCGTACGGCAGCTACACCTCGACCTATGCGACCGGCATCCGCGCGCGCGCCGGTCTGTACGACAGCGATGTCGCCAACAGCGGCCTGATCATGGCGCAGGCCAACCCGGCCGGCTTCCTCAGCTACGCCACGGGCGTGTTCAACCACGCGCCGGAAGGCGATGCGCACCTGAGCAACGACGGCGACATCCACGCACACGCCAGCGGCGCGGAGTGGGTGTTCGCATTCGGCGTGTACAACATCGCTTCGACCTACAACGACGAATCGACCGTCGACAACGCCGGCATGATTCACGCGTCGGCGAACGCCACGGGCGGGGCGGACTTCCAGCGCGCCTGGTCGGCGGGCGTCCGCGCCTCCAGCGGCTACGCGTATAGCGGCTATTACGGGCCTTCCGCGCCGTCCGGCAACGACTATGTGCGCATCACCAACAACGGCTACATCATCGCCGACGCCAGCATCGACGGCAGCGGCAGCAATGCGTTGGCCTGGGGTGCGGTGGCGCAGTCGCTGAATGCCGACGGTGTCGCGCTGGTCGAAAACAACGGCACGATCGACGCCTACGTACACGCGACCTCGGTCGGCGGCGCGTATGCGACCTTCGCCGATGCGATGGGCGCCTACGCCACTGCCGACGAGGGCATGGCGGCCATCAGCAACTATGGCGACGTCTTCGCCACCGCCATCGTCGATGGCTTCGGCTACGCCCGTTCGATCGCGGCGAAAGCCGGATACCTCAGCTCCTACAACGAGCAGGCCAGCATCGAGAACCAGGGCCGTCTGTTCGCCCGCTCGCAGGCCAACGCCGGCTATGCCAGCGCCATCGGCGCCTCCACGGGCGAGCTTGACGGCTCCGACTACATCCAGATCCACAACGCGTACGGCGCGGGCGTCTACGCCAGCGCGGGCGTCGATGCCTACGGCATCGCCAAGACGACCGGCATCAGCGGGCGCAGCGATCAGGGTGCCTATGTCGTCAACGAAGGTGCCGTCGTCGCGTTCGCGAGTCTGAGCAACACCGCGAGCACTTACAGCCGCAGCTACGCGCTGTCCACGGGCGTGCTGGCGACGAGCAATCAATCGGGGGAGGCCCGGGTGGCGAACCTGGGCGATGTGGCCGCGATCGCGATCGCGGGCGGTACCTATGCGAATAGCACCGTCCAAGCCATCGGTGTCGAGGCCAATGGCTACGATGTCGCGGCGCTCGACAATGCGAACTTCATCCAGGCGTATGCGTCCAGCCTGGGCGACGCCTATTCCTACGGCGCCATCAGCAGCTCGCAGCACGTGAGCTATCTGAACAACACCGTCGACGGCACGATAGTCGCCGTGTCCGATGCCGGCGGCTACTCCGTCGCCGTGGGCGCCTTGGCCAGCGGTCACGATTCCACGACGCTGACGAACTACGGCGACCTCATCGCGCAAGCCATCAGCGACTATGGCGATGCGCAGGCCTTCGCGGGCATCGCCTACGGCAGCTACAACGGCATCGGCCTGCTCATCAACGGCGGCGATCTCAACGCGCGGGCCATCTCGGGCGATGGCGGCACGGCGCAGGCCACCGGCGCCTATGCGGCGGCCAACGTCGCCAGTGTGTTCAACGACGCCAGCAGCTTCGCCATGGCCATTGCCGGCGCGGGCGGCACGGCCGAGGCCCATGGCGCGCGCGCCTACGGCATGTACTCGGCGGTCTCCAACTACGGCGACGCGACCGCAATCGCCAGCGCCGATACGGGTGGGTCCGCGAGCGCCCGAGGTACGGAGGCTTTCGGCTATTACGGTTCGACCGTCTACAACGCCGGCACCGTCCTGGCCAATGCCAGCGCGACCGGCGGCGTCGCCGAGGCGATCGGTTCCTATTCGATCGGGGCGATCTTCAGCGCCTACACCACCAACACCAGCTCGATCACCGCGGTCGCGAGCGGCGACGTCGCCAGTGCCGACGGTGTGCTGAACGCGTCGACGTACATCGGCAATGCGGTCACGATCAACTCGGGCGACATCACCGCGGTGGCCCAGGGCGGCATCGCGCCGTATGGCGAACGCGAAGCCGTCGCCTTCGGCGTGTACAACTTCGCCTTCGTCTACGACTCGATCGTAGACAACCAGGGAACCATCTCCGCCGCCGCGATCGCCACGGCGGACATCGCCGGTACTTATGGCTTCCTCAGCGCGAGCGCGGTCGGTGCGATGGCGCTGAACCAGTACGCGTACGGCACGACGGCGGTCTACAACTCGGGCACGATCAGTGCGGCGGCGCTGACCAGCCAGGGCTATGCGTCCTCCTGGGGTGCGGTCGCGCAGGCCGCCCAGATGTATGGCGCGGTGGCGATCGAGAACGACGGGCTGATCACCAGCTACGCGCATTCCGACATCGGCGTGGGCGTGGCCATCGGTGCCTACGCCAACACGCTGGCCGGCACCTCGGAAATCGTGAACCACGGCGACGTCATCGCCGTATCGCGCGCCGAGCGCGGCATCGTCAACGTAGTGGTCGACTACTCCTACGCGACCGGTGTGCAGGCCAACAGCATCGCCTATGGCGCCGGCGAGTCGATCGTCAACAACTACGGCAACATCGAAGCGCACGCGTCCTCGTTCGGCGGCATCAGCGGCGCCAGGGGCATCCAGGCCTACGGTATGGAGGCGCTGGTCAACAACGCCGACGGCGCAACCATCGTTGCCACCGGTCGCGCCGATCTGTTCGGCGGCGGCTTCGCCACCGGCATCGAGGCGGCCGCCGTCACCAACGTGGAAGTCGTCAACGACGGTGACATCCTGGCCTACGGCCACGCCAACGCCTACAGCGACAGCCTCTACGGCTTCTATGGCGCCAGCAGGGCCATGGGCATCTATGCCACGGCCAACTTCCAGGGCGATGCCTCGATCACCAACAACGGCGACATCAACGCGATAGCGATTGCCGACCACAGCGTCAGCTTCTATCAGGGCGGCGCCGGTGCGACGGGCATGAGCGCCTACGCCAAGTACGATGCGAACGTCGTCAACAACGGCGACATCAACGCCATCGCCATCTCGGAGCTGGGCGTCGCCGCCGCTTACGGGGCCGTCTCGCAGGGCAAGTACACGGCGAACCTGATCAACGCCGCCGGCGCCAGCATCTTTGCCTACGCGTCGGTCGGCAGCCTCGCCAGCGACAACACCGGCGGGCGTGCGGTTTCCTTCGGCACTCACATGTTCCGTGGCGCCGACGAAGCCCTCACCTACAACGCAGGCACGATCGTTTCCCGTGCCGTCGCGACGGCCGATGGCGGCCCGAATGCCTCGCGCGGGCTGGCGATGGCCTTCGGCAGCTCGGTCGGCTACAACTCGGGCATCGAGCGCGCGGCGCTGGTCAACCGCGGCGACATCGACGCCAGCGCGGATGCAGCGTTCGGCTATGCCTCGGCCTACGGATCGTTCGTCCAGTCGCAGTACGCATCGGCGACCACCAATGCCGACAGCATTCGCGCGACCGCGACGGCAGACAACGGCGATGCCTTCGCGGTCGGCAGCTACTCGGTCAGCGCGCACGAAGGCTACACCGTGCAGTGCGACGCATACGGCTGCGATTGGGCCAACGCGGTCTATTACATTGACGGCGGTGAGTCGACCATCGACAACAGCGGGCTGATTGCAGCCTCGGCGACGGCCCACGGCGGTACGGGTCACAGCTACGGTGCGGTGATGCTCGGCGGGCTCGTCGCCGGGATCACCAACAGTGGCACCCTCAGTGCCCGCACCGATGCCGACGATGCCACTGCGGTCGGCAGCATCGCCAACAGCTTCTACGGCTACGCCAGCGTGGACAACAGCGGCACCCTCGCCGCGCTGGCCACCGGCGACATCGCCGATGCGATCGGCGTGACGGTGATGGGCGCCTACGGCTCGGTCGACACAGGCTACATGGCGGCAGTGCTCTCCAACCGGAACCGCATCCTCGCCGTGGCCGACGGCAACACCGCCACTGCGACGGGCGTGGAAGCCAGCGGCCGCTACGATGGCGTGAGCGTGGACAACGCCGGCACCATCTCCGCGGCCGCCTATGGCAGCGACGCCACGGCCATCGCCGTGTCGATGACCTCCGCAAGAAACAACGTGCTGGTCAATTCCGGAACCATCGCGGCCTTCGGCGACGGCGAACGGATCGCGATCTCCTCGGGCGGCACGGCCACGTCCGACCTGCGCAACCTGGGTTCGGTGATCGGCTCCATCCGTGCGGGCGACCAGGACGACAGCTTCGACAACGCCACCGGCGCCACCTGGTGGGCCTTTGGCGACTCGGACTTCGGCGCGGGCGATGACCACATCGTCAACCGCGGCACGATCGTGATGAACGATTCCTCGATCCGTCTGGGCGGCTACAGCAGCGGGAACACGTTCGACAACCTCGGAACGATCCTCGTGTCCGGCGCCGCCAATGTCATCGAAATGGACAACCCGTTCCCGGTCTACAACAACGGCATCCTCAACTTCGTCGATGGCGCACCCGACGACGCGCTCACCATCGTCGGCGACTTCGCCGGCGACGGCGTCCTCAACATCGACGTCAGCGGCCTGCACACCTCCGCCGATCAGATCTACGTCGAAGGCGGCGTGATCAATGCGACGCAGACCATCAACGTCAACCTGCTGGATCTGCCGAATGCGCCGGAATTCGAAATCCCGGTGATCACCGCCACCGGTTCGGTGACCGGCAGCTTCACCTTGGGCAACGTGCATTACGTGCCGATGGGCTTCGTGTCGATGGACTTCGATATCCATCAGACCACCCACATGGTGGCGCTGGGCATGGAGGTCACCGGCCTGAGCGGCGCCGGTTCGGTCGCTGCCGACATCGCGCCAGGCGTGCAGAGTTTGATGAATGCGCAGGTCGGTACCTGGCGCCAGCGTGCGGGCTTCGTGCCGGAAATGGGCACGGCCGGACTGTCGCCGTGGGTGCGCGCGTTAACCGACAGCGGCGACGTCGATCCGCGCCACAGCGCCAACTTCGGCCCGGGCGGTGACTTCGGTTTCCATCAGTCGAACCACGGCTGGGAATTGGGGCTGGATACGCGTCCTTCCGAACATCTCGCCATCGGCGCGCTGATCGCGAAGGTCGACGGTAGCCAGAGCGTCGAGGGTGCGGGCAGCGATCGCTTCGACGGCAAGACCTTCGGTCTGTATGCGACCTGGATGGGCGACAACGGCTTCTATCTCGACGTATCGCATCGCTGGACGGGCATCGACGCGCGCCTGCGCACGTCGGAAGGTCGATACACCACGCAGGCTTCGGCGCAGGCATTCAACGTCGAGGCGGGCTTGAAGGCGTGGACGTTCGGACGGATCAACCTGGTCCCGCAGCTGCAATACACGCATACCCGCGTCGGCGACATCGACGCCCTGCGCAACGGCGCCACGGAATTCCGCAACGACGGCGGCGTGTCGACCCGTGGCCGCATCGGCGTGGCGTTCGATACCTCGTTCCAGAGCAAGGGCTACTCGTTGACCCCGTATGGCTCGTTGAACGCGGTGCGTGAATTCGACGGCGAGTACGACCACACGATCAATGGCGCGCTGACCGGCACGACCAGCACCGACGGCACCAGCGCGATGGTCGAAATGGGCCTGGGCCTGCGCCGCGACCGCTTCTCGGTCACCGGGGGAGTGAACTGGACCGACGGCGGCGCCGTGGAGAGCGTCACCGGCGCGCAGCTGGTCATGCGCTACAGCTGGTAAACGCGGCCGATCCGGCGGTGCATTCCGCCGGATCGGCCGATGTAACACCCGACAGACCGCGTTAGTGCGGCCCGTCGGCAAGCAGATCGTCAGACGCGCCCGCGGGCATGAATCCCGGACGCAAGGAGTGAAGGCAGTGGCAGTAGATAACACGCGCGACAAGGAAGCCGGCGAACTCAACGAAAAGGAAGGCGGCGAATCCTTGTTGCAGACCGTGGATCCCGGCGCTCCGGAAGCGGCGGCCACGGTGGCGAAATCTCCGGAACAGCGCGCGGCCGGCAAGCCGCCACTGAATCTGATGAACCTCAAGGTCGAGAAGTCCTGTTCGCGCGGACTGGCCGGCTGGCTGTCCACGAACCGGATTTCGCTGGCGATCTCGTCCTACCAGTCCGGCCGCCTGTATCTGGTCGGCAGCGACCCGCATGGCCGGGTGTCGTTCTTCGAGCGCATCTTCGAGCGCGCGATGGGCATCGTCGGCAACGCGCAGCGCATCTACCTGGGCGGGCTGTACCAGCTGTGGCGCTTCGAAAATGCGTTGCGGCCCAACGAGCTCATCCACGGCCAGTTCGACAAGTGCTACGTGCCGCGCAATGCGCAGACGATCGGCGATCTGGACATCCACGAGTTGGGCATCCGCAGCAACGGCAAGGTGGTCTTCGTCAACACGAAGTACTCCTGCCTGGCCGAGCTGAGCCAGACGCACAGCTTCAAGGCGATCTGGAAGCCGAAGTTCATCAGCAAGCTCGCGCCGGAGGACCGCTGCCACCTCAATGGCCTGGCCATGGTCGACGGCCGCCCCAAGTACGTGACCGCGGTGTGCAAGAGCGACACCGTAGACGGCTGGCGCGATCGCCGTCGCGACGGTGGCGTGGTGATCGACATCGAGACCGACGAGATCGTCTGCGAAGGCTTGTCGATGCCGCACTCGCCGCGCTGGGCCAACGGCAAGCTGTGGGTGCTCAACGCCGGTACCGGCCACCTGGGCTGGGTGGACTTCGAGACGAAGAAATTCGTGCCGCTGGCGTTCGTGCCCGGTTTCGCGCGCGGATTGTCGATCATCGGCAATGTCGCCGCGGTGGGGCTGTCGAAGCCGCGCAACCAGCGCTTCGAGGGTCTGCAGCTCGACGAGGAGCTGCGTTCGCGCGATGCCGATCCGTGGTGCGGCGTGCAGATCATCTCGCTCGGTACAGGCGACGTCATGAACTGGATCCGCTTCGAGGGCGACATCACCGAGATCTTCGACATCAGCTTCCTGCCCAACGTGCGCAATCCGATGCTGGTCGGCCTGCGTACGCCGGATATCCGCGAGCTGATCACCTTCGAGGAAGATTTCGCCGCCGCAGAGGTCGCGCCATGAGCACGTACAAGAATTTCGCCGCATTGGCGCTGCTGTGTGTCGTCGCGCCACTCGCTGCGGCGCCGGCCAAGAATCGCCCGCAGGCCGCGACGGATGCCCCTGTGGTGCTGTCGCCCGCCGTGGTCTTCGCTGCCTGGGACAGCGACAAGAACAAGCAGCTTTCGCCGGAGGAGTTCAATGCCGGCTGGGCGCGCATGGAACGGATCGCGGCGCTGCGCCAGCTCAAGGCGCAGTTCGACCGTCACGACGCCAACAAGAACAGCGCCCTCGATGCCGCCGAGTACGCCGCACTGGCGCTGATCCGCAACGCGGGCGCGTCGGCGCCGCCCATCGCCCGTTTCGACGGCGACAAGAGCGGCGGCCTGGACTTCAAGGAATACGTGGCGCTGGTGGCGGCGCTGGGCGCGAACAACGGCGGCGCCGCGGCGCCCGCGCAGGTCGCGGACGCCCCCGCCAAGTGACGGTTGCGTCGCCATTGCCAAACCCGCGCCGTGCAGTCCCGAACAACGAGGTCATAGTGTCAACCGAGTCCGCTTCAATCGAATTCGTCTCCGTCTGGAAGCAGGTCACCCCGGAGCTGCAGGCCGAGCTGGTCGCCTTCTGGGCCGCGCACAACGCGATCCCCGAGGCCAGCGTCGCCGCCGCGCGCGCCCGCCAGGCGGTGTGCATTGGCCGCGACGCCGAAGGGCGCATCGTCGCCGTGGGCACCGCCTTCCTGCGCGTGCTGCAGCGGCTGCGCCAGCCGATGTACTACTACCGTCAGTTCTTCGCACCGGACGTGCGTGGGCTGGGGCAGGCCATGTCGTTCTACAACCGCGCCCGGCAGATCCTGCAGGCGCACAACGCCGCGCTGGCCGCGCCGGAGAGCCTGGGCGTATTGCTGGAACTGGAGAGCGCGCTGCTCGCCAAGCACTACGACCAGGCTTATGTGGCCGCGGCCGACTCCACCTTCATCGGCTATTCGCCGCGGGGCCTGCAGCTGCGGGTCTCGTATTTCGAAGGCGCGCGCCTGCTGGCTCCGGCCCGCCTGGCCCCGCGCGGACCGACCGGCTCGCTGCCGTAGTCGGTTACGCTAGCACCGACGTTCCGACGGCCTGCCAACGCTGTCATGTCCGAGTCCGAATTCGTCCTGAAGACCACGCCGCCGCGCATGCCGCGGCTGGCGATGGAGCGGCCGCGCCTGGTGCAGTACTGCAACCGCATGCGCGACTGCGCGGCGGCGGCGGTCGTCGCACCCGCCGGCTTCGGCAAGACCACGCTGTTGCTGCAATGGCGCCAACGCTGGCTGGAGCAGGGCGCGCGCGTGGCGTGGCTGAGCGTCGATGCGCAGGACGATCCGGCCCGCTTCACCGTCGGGCTGCTGCAGGCGACGCGCAGCGCCTGCGCCCTGCGCGATGCCGCGCCGAAGGGTAGGGCGGGTCTGGAGGCGTTGACCTGGATGCTGTCCGAAATCGCCCACAACGGCGCGTGGACGGTGATCGTGATCGACGACGCCGAACGCCTCCCCGAAGCCACGGTACGGCAGTCGCTGCAGTACCTGCTGCTCAATGCGCCCTCCAATCTGCACGTGGCGATCGGCTCGCGCGTGCCTTTGTCTCTGCAGACCGCCGAGCTGGTCGCCAAGGACAGCTTCATCCAGTTGTCGGTGCAGCACCTGCGCCTGCAGTTGGAGGAGTCGATGGATATCCTGGAAAGGCGGCTCGGCCCGCGCCTGAGCGTGGACGAGCGCGCCAGCGTGCACGACGCGACCGAAGGCTGGCCCATCGGCCTGCAACTGGCGATCGCCGCGATCGAGCACGAAGCCGATGCGGCCGCGGCCGTGCGCACGCTTTCGGCGCGCCGCGGCAGCCTGCAGGACTACTTCGTCGAATCGCTGCTCGCCGCGTTGCCGCGCCATGCCGCCGATGTGCTCACGCGCATCGCCATTCTCGATCACTTCAACAGCGAGCTTTGCGAGGCGGTGTCGGGCATGCCGTCCGCCGAGTTGCTGGAGCAGTTGATTCGCGAAACGCCAATCATGATGGTCGGGGAGCGCGAAGGATGGCTGCGCCTGCATCCGCTGGCGCGCGACTTCCTGCGCGGCCGCTTCGAGCAATTGCCCGAAGCGGAGCGCTGCGATCTGCACGCGCGCGCTTCGCGCTGGTACATGCAGCGCGAGCGTTTGCACGATGCCGCCAATCACGCGCTCGCCGCCGGCGACGAGGCGCTGGCGCAGGAGTACGCCGCGCGGGCGCTGTGGATGCTGGGCGCGTTGGGCAAGGTCGATGAGGCGCGCGAGTGGCTTGCTCGGCTCCCTATGGAACTGCTGTCGCGTGATCCCGAGCTGCGGCTGGGCGCGGCGGTGGTGCTCGCCTTCAGCGACCGCAACGCCGAGGGGCTGAAAATCGCCACGGACGTACTGGCCGATCCCGCCACGCCGCCGGAACTGGCCGTCGTGGCCCGGCGCGTGGCATCGACGTCGGCGGTCTACGCGGATCAGCTGGGATTGCTCGAAAACATGCTGGCCGTGTGGCCGCCCGTGCCCGCCAACGTGAATGTGCTGTACACCGCCAATCGTCTCAACGTCGGCGCTTTCGTGGCGTTCCATCGTGGCGACACGGAACGGACGCGGATGTTGCTGGCGCAATTGGCGGCGTTGGGGCGTGAGGGATCGCTGCATTTGGCGCATGCGTTGTCGCGGATGCTGGTCGGTCTGAGCCATCTGTGGGACGGCAACCCGCGTCTGGCGGAAGAGGAGATGCGGCCCGCCTTGCTGCTCGCCGAACGCGAGGAGGGACGCCGCAGCATGATCGCGTGCCTGCATGCGTCCGTCCTGGCTGCTGCGCTGTTGCAGTTGGATCAGCCGGCGGCTGCGGAGGCGCTGCTTGCGAACCGGCTCGACGTCATCGAGCGCTGTGGCTTCCCCGACAACATCCTGGTGTCCTATCGCACGCTGGTTTATGCGGCGCTGGCGCAGAGCGACGAGCGCCGCGCTTTCAGCGTGCTCGACAGCCTGGACGCGGTCGCGCACCGGCGCGGGCTGCCGAGGTTGCGTGTGCAGAGCCTGGCGGAACGGATCCGGCTTCTTGCGCTTCGGCAATGCCATCAGACCGCGGGCGAATTCATGGTCGAGCTCGATGCGCTCGCCGCGGCATTCGAACAGGAGGGGCTGCGGCCGTTCCTGCCGCAGTACCGGCTCGTGGTGGCTGTCGCGCGCAGTTACATCGCGCTGGCGCGCGGCGACTGCGACGAGGCCGAGCGTTCGCTGGATGCGGCGGCCATTCTGGCCAACAGCTTGCACCGGGGGCGCGATGCGCGCGCGATCAAGGTCTTGCGTGCGGTGGCGGCACGGCAGCGCGGCAGTGATCAGGCGCTGCCTTTGTTGATGGAAGCGATGAGTTTGGCGTCGCTGTCTGGTAACGCGCGTCTGCTCGCCAACACGCATCCGCTGGCGCTGGAAATGGCCGTTGAATTGAAGGAGGGTGCATTGCTGCCCAAGGAATCGACACGTCGCCCCGCGATCGAGCGTGGCGCCTCTTCGCAGTCGGGGCTGTTGACGACCAAGGAGTCCGAGATCCTGCGTCTGCTTCAGCGCGGAATGTCGAACAAGCGCATCGCGCTCACCTTGGACATCGGCGGTGAAACCGTGAAGTGGCATCTCAAGAATCTGTACGCGAAGTTGTCGGCTGTTTCGCGTGAGCATGCTGTTGATCGTGCGCGGTTGCTGGGGTTGGTGCAGTAGCGGCTCTGGGGGAAGCCCCCTGGTGCATTGTCGGCGGGCGGGGCGACGCCGGTGGGTCTGCGTGACACGCCGTGAATCCGTCCATGGAGGCTTGGTCGGCGGCATCCATGCCGCCGACAGTCACGCAGACCCACCGGCGCCGCCCCGCCCGCCGGCGCACCAAGGGCTTTTGCTGTTCCGCCCTGTGCAAAAAACCTCACCGAGTGCCGTCAGCTTGCAACGCGACCTCTTCGCGAGCGGCATCATCGCGCCTAGCATCCGTCGTGCCATGCAACCGGGCATTGGAATCCAGCGGCTGACGCGCTTCATCCATTGCAGGCGGTGCAGGTTTCGTAGACTTGGCTGTGGCTGCGGCGTGCTCCGCCGCGGACTGCTGTTCGGCGGATTGGATCAAAGCAGCCATCACCATGTTCATCAGGCTCTTGCGAGCCTGCGGTTTTTGCGCCGCGGTCGCCAAGGTCTGCTGATCGGATAGAGCGTCAGCGGCCGAACCGCTTTCCTGCGCCATGAGCGTCGCGGGCAAAAGGCACCAGGTCAGTGCCGCCAGTGTCGTCAATCTGCGCATGGGCTGCTCCTGGGGAACGCCGCGCATTGCGGTAACGCCAGCCTAGGTGGGGGTGCAGGTGATACGCGTGAATCCCCGTCGCAATCGCCTGAACCATGCAGCTATTGCGCATGACCGGTCGCCCTGCGCTCAGCAATGTGGTGTCCGCGTGAGTCCGGCATAAGCCGAAGGTGACGGAAACCACAAAAAACTGTGCGCGATCTGGCGCCGGCCTAGGCCGGAAGTCATTGCCGTCGGGTCATTCGCGCACTGCTACCATCGGCCGCTGCAGTCCCTCCTTTCCATCAGGTCTCGCATGAACCACACATCCGCCAGGAGCGCCTTCGCCGCTTCCCTGCTGTCCCTCTCCATCGCATTGGCATTGCAACCCGCGTTGGCCGCCACGCCTAAAGCGCCGGCGTTCGACGCCAAGCGCCTGTCCGAAGAAGTCAAAGTGCTGTCCTCGGACGCATTCGAAGGCCGCGGTCCGGCCACGCCGGGCGAGACCAAGACGGTCGAATACGTTTCCGCGCAGATGCAGGCCGCCGGCCTGCAGCCGGGCGGTGACATGAAGGACGGCAAGCGCACCTGGACGCAGGCAGTGCCGCTGCTGCGCGCCGAGATCACCGGCACGCCGGCGTTGTCGATGAGCGAAGGCGGCAAGGCACAGCCGCTCACCCAGGGCGAGCAGATCGCCGTGCGCGCCGCGCTCAACGGCGACAAGCACGTCACCATCAAGGATGCGCCGCTGGTGTTCGCCGGCTACGGCGTGAAGGCGCCGGAGCGCAATTGGGACGACTTCAAGGGCATGGACGTAAAGGGCAAGATCCTCGTCGTCCTGATCAACGATCCCGACTTCGAAACCGGCAAGGGCGACTTCGGCGGCAAGGCCATGACCTATTACGGCCGCTGGACCTACAAGTACGAAGAAGCCGCGCGCCAGGGCGCCGCCGGCCTGCTGATCGTGCATGAGACCGATCCGGCCTCCTACGGCTGGGCGACGGTGAAGAACTCCAACACCAACACCATGTTCGACGTCGTGCGCGACGATCCCAAGGCGGTGCACGCGCCGCTGGAAGGCTGGATCCAGCGCGACTTCGCGGTGAACCTGTTCAAGCAGGCCGGCCTCGACTTCGACGCGCTGAAGAAGCAGGCGCAGACGCGCGACTTCCAGCCGGTGGAGATCAAGGGCGCGAGCTTCAGCGCCGACTACGACGTCGACTCCAAGGTCATCACCTCGCAGAACATCGTTGGCCTGCTGGAAGGCAGCAAGAAGCCCGACGAGTACGTGGTCTATAGCGCGCACTGGGATCACCTCGGCGTCGGCCAGCCCGATGCCAAGGGCGACCGCATCTACAACGGCGCGGTCGACAACGCCACCGGTACCGCCGCACTGATCGAACTGGGCCGCGCCTTCGCGCACGCCAAGAAGAAGCCGGAACGCTCGCTGGTGTTCCTCAACGTCACCGCGGAAGAGAAGGGCCTGTTGGGCTCGGAGTACTACTCGTCCAAGCCGCTGTATCCGCTGGGCAAGACCGTCGGCGTGATCAACATGGACGCGCTGGACCCGCACGGCCCGGCGCGCGACTTCAACATCTCCGGCAGCGCCAAGCTCGAACTGCTCGACCAGCTGGTCGGCACGGCGAAGAAGTGGAACGTGCGCTACTCGCCCGATCCGAAGCCGGAAGCCGGCCACTTCTTCCGCTCCGATCACTTCCCGTTCGCCAAGCGCGGCGTGCCGGCGATCTCGTTCGGTTCGGGCGACGACCGCATCGACGGCGGTGTCGCCGCCAGCAAGGCCTGGAGCGAGAGCTACACCCGCGATCGCTACCACCAGCCGGCGGACGAGTGGGAAGCGAGCTGGCCGTTCACCGGCATGGCGCGCGACCTGCAGATTCTCTACACGCTGGGCAGCGATCTGGCCAATTCGAAGGCGTGGCCGAACTGGGCGCAGGATTCGGAATTCCGCGCCGCACGCGACACCACAGCGGATCAGCGCAAGTAACGCGGCCGACCGCAGTACCCGAAAAGCCCCGCCGACCGGCGGGGTTTTTTGTGCTTGAGCAGAACCACCCGATCAGGGGATGTCCGCGCGCAGGGCCTTGATTGTGTTCGCTCGAAGCGGATGACGAGCCGCGGTCATGGCCGTTGCCGCGCCAGCGTCGCGTTCCTCGGGGTGCCCCCGCCCGCATGGGCTCCAGGAAGCGCACCATGAACGCTCGACTCGTAGCGACTGCACTGGCCGCGGCCGTCCTCGCCGCGCTCGCGTCCTGCCAACGCGCCACGCCTCCGGAAACCGCCGCACCGGCCGCGACCACCGCACCTGAAACCGCGGCGGCGCCCGCATCCGCGCCGGTCAAGGCGGCCTACACCGACCTCGAACAACTCGCCCAGCGCGTGGTCACCCAGAGCGCCGCGGTCAAAGAGGGTGAGGTCGTCCTCATCAACGGCCGCACCAGCGACGCGGAACTGCTCGAGGATATCGCCGTCAACGTGCGCAAGGTCGGCGGCTTCCCGCTGATCGAATACGGCAGCGACCGTCTCGACAAACGCCTGTTCTTCGACGTGCCCGACAAGTACGACACGCAGGCCAATACGCTGGGCAGCAAGCTGGCCGACGCTGTCGACGTAGTGATCTCGGTGAGCAACAACGCGACCGAGAACCTGTTCGAAGGCGCCGATCCCAAGCGCATGGCCGCACGCGGCAAGACGGGCGAACCGGTGATGCAGAAGTTCCTGCGCAAGGTGCGCAACGTCGAGATCGGCAACAACCTGTATCCCACCTCCTGGCGCGCCGACCGCTACGGCCTGCCCGAGGACGAACTGGCGAAGACCTTCTGGAACGGCGTCAACCTCGACTACAGCGAGCTGCAGGCACGCGGTGCGCAGGTGAAGGCCGCGGTCGCCGCCGGCAACGAGGTGCACATCACCAACCCCAACGGCACCGACCTCAAGTTGAGCGTGAAGGGCCGGCCGGTGCTGGTGAGCGACGGCGTGGTCACCGCCGAAGACTTGAAGGGCGGCGCCGCGGCGGCCGCGGCCTACCTGCCGGCGGGCGAGGTCTACACCACACCGGTGGCGGGTAGTGCGGAAGGCAAGGTGGTGAACTCGCGCACCTACTTCCGCGGCAAGGAGGTAAACAACCTCACCCTTACGGTGAGCGGCGGCAAGGTCACCGCGATGAGCGGCGAAGGCCCGGGCTACACCGATCTGAAGGCGGAATACGACGCCGTCGACGATGCGCGCAAGGACTTGCTGAGCTTCTTCGACCTGGGCATCAATCCGAACGTGACGCTGCCCGCGTCGAGCAAGGTCGGGACCTGGGTTCCGGCCGGATCGGTGACCGTCGGCACCGGCGTGAACGTCTGGGCTGGCGGCGACAACTCGGTGCCCTATGGGCTGGTGCTGTTCCTGCCGGGTAGCACCGTCACGCTGGACGGCAAGACCATCGTCGAGAACGGCGCGCTGAAGTTATAGATCGGCCGCACTGCCCAGCCACAAAAGCAAAGGCGGCCTGCGGCCGCCTTTGCTTTGTCGGAAGTCGATGTCTTCCTAGCGCGCTGCGCTACGCCGCTCCATCGGCGGCAGTTCGCGTGCCAGCCAGCGTTCGAGCATGCGCTTCTCGAAGCGCAACGGATCGCTTTCCCGGCCCACGGTCGAATCCATCATGAAGCCGGCATCCATCAGCTTGCGCTCGCCCTGCGCGATCACCGCGCCATTGGCGTCGGTGCGCGTGAACGTCAGGGTGATGCGCGGCGGGTAGATTTCGCGCACGAAGCGGGTGTCGTAGAACTCCGGCCCGTGCCACGGTTCGAAGTCGCCGGCCCGGTCGACATCGGTGATGTTCACGTCCAGGCGTTCGCCGGCCGGCAAGCGGCGTCCCGCGTACTCGCGAATGTGCTTGGCGAGTTGTGCGACCCAGTCGCCGCGACGCGACTCGATGCGGTTATGGCTGTAGCGGATCTCGGTGAAGCTGGCCGGGTCGGCCCAGCTCACGTTGATCGGGCCCTGTTCGGGCAGGCTGCGCGGCGCATCCGGGTCGGTGACCATGCGCAGGCGCGCGGACGCGTCATTCGGAGCGAGCAGGCCGGCGGTAGCCAGGCCGATCGCGAAGACGGTGGAAACAACGGCTTTGGCGTTCATGACGCACTCCCGGTGGTACCGATAGCGCATTGTCCTCCTGCGCGGAGCGGTTGGCAGCCCGGTGTGGCGCCCAATCGCCCGGCGGATGCCGCCTGTTCATGCGCAAGTTCGAGATGGATCGTTAACGCGTACTCACCCGGGCCCTTTCCCCGCGCTAACACGCCGGTTCCCACAATGGCGGGCGGTCGTTTAAGGCCGCTAGTCGGCGGCCATGGGAGACCAGCATGAACAATGCAAAGCGCAAGAACACCCATTCATGGCGCATGGGTGCCGTCCTTCTGGGAGCGCTGGCGATCGCTGCGCCGGCGTTGGCGGATGACCCCGGAAGCATGTTCAAGATGATGGACACCAACGGCGATGGCATGGTCTCCGCGGACGAGCACGCCGCCGCCGTCACCAAGATGTTCGGCGAGATGGATGCCAACGGCGACGGCAACGTCACCGCCGCCGAGATGGATGCGCGCCACGCCATGAAGGAGCCGGCCAAGGCGAAAGGCGGCATGACGTCGAACGACGCAGCCATGGAGCAGCACGAGATGTCGTCGGCGGACAAGATCGCGAAGATGGACACCAACGGCGACGGCATGCTGTCGGCCGCCGAGCACGACGCGGGTGCCAAGGCGATGTTCTCGGAGATGGACACCGACGGCAATGGCAGCCTGTCGCGGAAGGAAATGATGGCCGGGCATGCGGCGATGAAGTCGGAGAAGCACGAGCACAAGACGCCATGACGTCGGTGCCTGACTGATGGGGCCACCGGAACGGCCGGATACCCAACCCTCACGACCGGGGCCGGAATCACCGGCCCCGTCTAGAGCGTTCACTGGAATGACCAACGACGGCGACAGGCCCGCCCACGGGACGCGTCGTCCCGGATTCCCGGGCTAATCACTGTGCGGGTGGGCGGGTAACCTGCATGTTTCCCCACTCCGGAGCTGCCCATGACCTTGTCGATGTACGACGCTTCCATCCCCGTATTCGTGCGCGTTCTGCGCAATCTCGACCAGGTGCTCGCCAAGGGTGAAGCGCATGCGCGCGACAAGGGCGCCGAGCCCGACACGCTGCTGCAGTCGCGACTGATCTTCGACATGCTGCCGCTGGTGCGCCAGGTGCAGATTGCCACCGACATGGCGACGCGCGGTGCGTCGCGTCTGACGGGCCAGGAGCCGCGCAGCGTCGCGGACGATGAAACCACGTTCGAACAGCTGCATGCGCGCATCGCCGGTGCGATCGAACATCTGCGCAGCTTCACGCCTGAGCAATTCGCCGGCAGCGAAACGCGCACGGTCGCGTTCAAGACGCGGCGTGGCGAGATCAGCTTCGACGGGCAGAACTACCTGCTCGCCTACGTGCTGCCGAACCTGTTCTTCCACGCGACGACCGCCTACGGCCTGCTGCGGCAGGCGGGCGTGGCGATCGGCAAGACCGATTTCCTCGGCGAAGGCTGAGCGGCACGCGAGCGTCGCCGCCGTGCGGCGGCGACGCACTGTGCGCCGTCACTTCACCGGAATCATCAGGTGCTGGTACGGCGTACCGGCCCACATGACGTAGGGCACCGAGGTATCCGGGTCGGCGCCCTTCGGATACATGTCGTAGAAGGCGGGATCGGCGCCGACGATCATCACGTGCGCGCCGGTCTTCACCCAGTGGTTGGTCGTCGTGGGTGCCTGCGCATAAGGATCGGTGTTGCTCGCGTCCGTGCCGCCCGCGAGCATGTACATGAAGCCGATCTTGCCGACCGTGGGGTCCTTGTGGCCCATCCAGGCATTCGCCCATTCCATGGCGCTGGCGTCCATGCACATGGGATCGGGGCCTGGCGTGGCTGGGTTGTCGGGCATGCAGGTGAAGCCGTTGCTGCCTTCGCGCAACGTGCGCATGCCGTCCTTCTCCATCGCGACGATGGTGGCGTTGGCCGCTACCTTTTTAGGCGCGGCCTGCATGGCGCTGGCAATCAGTTTCTGGTCGGTGGCGCCGCTCTTGGCGGCACTGTTGCCGGCCCAGGCATTCGCGCTCATCGCTGCAACCAGCAGCACGAGCGCCGCGTTCGTTCTGGACATGGTGAAACTCCCAGCAGAATGGGGATTCCCTCGCGCTGCATTGTGGTGCGCGCGCCATCGCCCGGCTTCCCCCGGATGGGGGAAGCTCACACTCCGTCGACATTGCCCAACTGGTGATGACCTGCAGCGACGGCAGTTCACCGTCGATTCGCGCCCGGCTGCGAACACTGCAGCCTCCCCCATCGCAGGAGTGACGGATGACGAGTCGCAAGTTGAACAGCAAGGTGAGCCCGGCGCTGGTAATCGTGCTCGGCGGCGCGCTGGCCTGCCTGGGCGGCGTTGCGGCCGCGCAGACCCAGCCGGGACTGACCGAGGTCCAGGTGCGCGCCAAGCTGGAGGCTCAGGGCTATACCAAGGTGAACGATGTGAAGTTCCGCGACGGCGTCTGGAAGGCCGATGCGCGCAGCGCCGACGGCAACCGCGTCGACGTACGCATCGATCCGGCCACTGGCGAGGTCTATCCCGATGAGCAGGTCGCCAATCTCAAGGAGGCCGACGTGCGCGCCAAGCTGGCCGCCGCCGGCTACACCAACGTACACGACGTCGATTATGAGGACGGCATCTGGAACGCCGAGGCGGACGACCCGCAGGGCAAGGATGTCGAAGTGAAGATCGATCCGAAGACCGGCAAGGTGATCGGCAAGGAAAAGGACTGAAGTCTGCCCTGAGCCATAAACGAAAAAGCCCCGCGATTGCGGGGCTTCTTCTTTGCTTCCATCGCGGCTCAGTGATGCAGCAGAATGTCCGCGATGATGCCGGTGGCCACGGCGACCAGGATGAAGCGTCCGTCTTCGTCGCGCACCCAGCGGTGGCCGCGGGGCGGCTGGCGCAGGTGGTAGTACTCGTAGTCGTCGACGTAGTAGCGCGGCTCCATGTACACGACTTCGATGCGCTCGCCGCGGCGATATTCGCGATGGTGGTGCCGGTACTCGCGGTAACCGTCGTCGTCATCGTCGTCATCGTCATGGTCGTGATGATGGCGGTGACGGTGGTGATCGCCGTCCGCCAGCGCCACTGACGCAGTCAGCAGCAGCGAAGCGAACGAAGCGGCGAGTACCAGGCCTTTCAGAGTCGGACGTTTCATATGTTCCTTTCGCAGCCGGCTCAGTGGTTCAGCAGGATGTCCGCGATGATGCCGGTGGCGACGGCGACCAGGATGAAGCGGCCGTCGGGATCACGGATCCAGCGGTGGCCCGGAGGCGGCGGCGCCAGGCGGTACACTCGGTAGTCCTCGACGTAGTAACGCGGCTGCAGGTAGACGACATCGACGTGGTCGCCCTTGTGCCAACCCTTGTGCTTGCCCGGCGGATGATCATCGTAATCGCCATGACGGTCGCCGTCGTGGTCGCCATGCCCGCGGCCATGGCCCTTGGCGATAGCGCCGGTGGAGAGCGACAGCAGCGCGATCGAGGCTGCCAACAGCAGCAGATGCTTTCTCATGGATTCCCCCTCGTGGATGTGGTGGCCCGATGGTAGGCGGGCCGGTTCGTGCGGTGGCGCAAAGTTCAAGGCGGAGTGCGCGAAACATGACCGCCGTCGCCCATTCGCGCGGCGGATGTTGGCCCGTATTCATCGAACCGGGCCTGAAGGCACCCGGGTCCTGGCAATGGATTGACCCATGACCGGGACGATTCTTCCCTGGGATCGCGGCTTATCAGGGACAGGTGCGCCCACTAGCCTGTGTCCATTCCCGCTCCGCTACAGGACCTCCGCCATGCTTACCCCGCGCCAGGCCCAATTCGCATTCGTCCCTTTGATGGTCACGATCATGTCGTCCACCATCAGCTTCGTCATGACCACACTGCATCACGGCTGGCAGCCGGGCCTGCTGCAGGCCTGGCTGAACAACTGGGGCATCGCTTTCCTCGTTGCGCTGCCGGTCGCGTGGGTGGCCGTGCCGACGGTGCGCGGATTGCTCGCGCGTCTTACCAGCGACGCGTCGGCCCCGCGCCCTGCTGTCATGAAGCGTGATGTCGTGCGCCGCGAACTAGGTTAAGTTGGCGCGCCATGGCTGACGATTCCACACAGACCCGTACTCCGCTCCGAACCGTGCCAGCGACGGACACCGCCGTTTCGATCCGCGACATCAGCAAGACCTACGCATCGGGCCAGGTCGCGCTCAAGCACGTCGACCTCGACATCCACCGTGGCGAGATCTTCGCGTTGCTGGGTCCCAATGGCGCGGGCAAGACCACGCTGATCAGCATCGTCTGCGGCATCGTCAACGCCAGCACCGGCACCGTGCTCGCCGACGGCCACGACATCGTTCGCGACTACCGCGCCGCACGCGCCAAGATCGGCCTGGTACCGCAGGAACTGTCGACCGATGCTTTCGAGACGGTATGGGCGACGGTGGCGTTCAGCCGCGGCCTGTTCGGCAAGGCGCCCGATGCCGCCTACCTGGAAAAGGTGCTGCGCGACCTGTCGCTGTGGGACAAGAAGGACAGCAAGATCATGACGCTCTCCGGCGGCATGAAGCGGCGCGTGCTGATCGCCAAGGCGCTGGCGCACGAGCCGCAGATCCTGTTCCTCGACGAACCCACCGCCGGTGTCGACGTCGAGCTGCGCCGCGACATGTGGCAGATGGTGCGCACCCTGCGCGAGAGCGGCGTCACCATCATCCTCACCACGCATTACATCGAGGAAGCCGAGGAGATGGCCGACCGCATCGGCGTCATCAGCAACGGCGAGCTGATCGTGGTCGAGGACAAGCACGTGCTGATGCGCAAGCTCGGCAAGAAGCAGTTGACCCTGCAGCTGCAGGAGCCGCTGTCGGCCGTGCCCGAGGGTCTGGCGGGCTTCGGCCTGGAACTGGCCGACGAAGGCCACGCCCTGGTCTACACCTTCGACACCCAGCGCGAACACACCGGCATCGCGACGCTGATGCGCCGTCTCAACGAGCAGGGCATCGACTTCAAGGACCTGCACTCTAGCGAAAGCTCGCTCGAGGACATCTTCGTCAGCCTGGTGCACGGAGCGAACGGAGGCCGCGCATGAACCTCCATGCCGTCCGCGCGATCTACCAGTTCGAAATGGCGCGCACCTTCCGTACGCTGATGGAGTCGATCCTGTCGCCGGTGCTGTCGACTTCGCTGTACTTCATCGTGTTCGGCGCGGCGATCGGTTCGCGCATGGGCGCGGTGGACGGCGTCGGCTATGGCGCCTTCATCATCCCCGGCCTGGTGATGCTGTCGCTGCTCAACGAGAGCGTGTCCAATGCCTCGTTCGGCATCTACCTGCCGAAGTGGTCGGGGACGATCTACGAATTGCTGTCGGCGCCGGTGTCCACCACCGAGATCCTGTTGGGCTACGTCGGCGCGGCGGCGACCAAGTCGCTGTTGCTCGGCACACTGATTCTGGTGACGGCCCGCTTTTTCGTTCCGTACGAGATTGCGCATCCGTTCTGGATGGGCTGTTTCCTGGTGTTGACCGCACTGAGCTTCAGCCTGTTCGGCTTCATCATCGGCATCTGGGCCGGGAGCTTCCAACAGCTTCAGGTCATCCCGCTGCTGGTGTTGACGCCGCTGACCTTCCTGGGCGGCGCGTTCTACTCGATCAGCATGCTGCCGTCGTTGTGGCAGAAGGTCGCGCTGTTCAATCCGGTGGTGTACCTGATCAGCGGGATGCGCTGGAGCTTCTACGGCGTCAGCGACGTGAACATCGTGGTGAGCGCGGCGGCGATCGTGGGCTTTCTCAGCCTGTGCCTGGCGCTGATCGCCTGGATCTTCCGCACTGGGTACAAGCTGAAGGCTTAGCAACAGCGGCCCCTCATCCGGCGCTACGCGCCACCTTCTCCCCGCAAGCGGGGAGAAGGATCTAGCACGTCACTCGTTCGCTTCAGACGTCGGCGTGAGAAACCACGCCTCAACCGTCCCCTTCACCTTCATCGTCATCGGCTGGCCGCGGCGGTCCAGCGCCTTGCCGACCGGCAGCTTCACCCAGCCCTCGCTGATGCAGTATTCCTCGACGTTGTGGCGCTCCACGCCGTTGAAGCGGATGCCGATACCGCGCTCGAGGACGGCTTCATCGTAGAACTTGCTGCGCGGGTCGTTGGACAGGTGATCGGGAGGCGTGTCGGACATGGTCGTGCTCGGGGACGGCGTGGGCCCGCATTGTAGGGCGCCGCCACGCGGGCGGAAATCGGTGTCGGCTAGGACGCCTCGCCACGACCCTGCGCCTTGGCGCGGGCGATCACGGCCTTCACGAGTTCGCGCTCGCGATGCCGCGATATCGGCACGGCGCCCAGCGCGATCGCGCGTTCGCGCAGCTCGGCGGGGACGTCGTAGTGCGCACCGCTGGTCTTGTTCTGGAAGGTGCGGCGCGGAATGTCCAGGCGTGCGGCCATCGCGTGCAGTTCGTCCAGCGTGTCCGCCATCAGATGCGCCCAGCGCTGGCCGCGCCAGGGATGCACGGCGTCGTCTACATAGACCGTCATGGCCACAGTGTGCCACCGCGCGAACGCTGGCGCCGGATCGCGCGGACTATCATGCGCACATGTGCCTGATCGCAGCTGCCTGGCAGCACCACCCGCGCTACGCGTTGGCGCTGATCGCCAATCGCGATGAATTCCATGGACGCCCGACCGCGGCGGCCGGTCCCGATCCGGATGCGCCCGACGTCTACGGCGGACGCGACCTGCAGGCCGGCGGCAGCTGGCTGCAGGTGTCGACGCGCGGCCGCCTTGCCGCGGTGACGAACGTGCGGGCCGGACGCAACCCAGAGACCGCACCGCGTTCACGCGGCGCGCTGGTACGCGATTTCGCGCGCGGAGAGAGCGATGCAACGGCGTATGCCGCGCGGCTCGCGCCGATCGCGCAGGAACACGGCCGCTACAACCTGCTGACCTGGGACGGGCAGGCATTGGTCTTCGCCACCAATCACCCGCGCACCGAATCGCGGCCGGTGTGTCCTGGTATCCATGCGATGTCCAATGGCGCGTTCGATGCGCCCTGGCCGAAGAGCGGCCATGCGACGCGAGCGCTACGCACCTGGCTCGAGTCGCCGATGTCTTCGCGCGACATCGACGCGGCCGCGTTGGAGCCGCTGTTCGCAGCGCTGGCCGACACGCTGCCGGCGCCCGATGCCTCGCTGCCGGATACGGGTGTAGGCCTGGAAATGGAGCGCTGGTTGTCGCCGCCGTTCGTGCGCGGCGAGCGTTACGGCACGCGCTGCAGCACGGTGGTGCTGGTGGAGGCGGAGCGAATGCTGTTCGCCGAGCGCCGCTTCGGTCCGGATGGGGTGCCGCAGGGCGAGAGCTTCAGCGTACTTCAGCGCACGGGCTAGCGGAGAAAGAAAAGCCGCTCCTTGCGGAGCGGCCGGTATTGGGGGATCGGCAGCCGTCGCGGCCTTACCCCTTGATGCACACCACCTGCCGCAGCGTATGCACGATGTCGACCAGGTCGCGCTGCGCCGCCATCACCGCGTCGATGTCCTTGTAGGCGGCCGGTGATTCGTCGATCACGCCCGCGTCCTTGCGGCATTCGACGTGCGCGGTTGCCTCGCGGTGTTGCTTCAGCGTGATCTGCGCTCGGGCGGCGGTACGGCTCATCACCCGGCCGGCGCCGTGGCTGCAGCTGTGGAAGCTCTCCGAGTTGCCCTTGCCGCGCACGATGTAGCTGCGTGCGCCCATGCTGCCCGGGATGATGCCCAGCTCGCCTTCGCGCGCGCTGACCGCACCCTTGCGCGTTACCAACAGCGACTGGCCGAAATGCTGCTCGCGCTGGACGTAGTTGTGGTGGCAGTTCACCGCTTCCTTGTCGAGCTGGAACTTCGGCAGGCGATGCCGCATCTCGTGCAGCACGCGCGCCATCATCGCCTCGCGGTTGACGCGGGCGTAGTCCTGCGCCCACGACACCGCCTCGACGTAATCGGCGAACAGCGGCTCGTCCTCCAGGAAGAAGGCGAGGTCGCGGTCCGGCACATGGAAGCCGAGCACGCGCTTCTCCAGCTGCTTGCGCGCCAGTTCGATGAAGTACGTGCCGATCAGGTTGCCGGTGCCGCGCGAACCCGAGTGCAGCATCACCCATACGCGATCGCTCTCGTCGAGACAGATCTCGATGAAGTGGTTACCGCCGCCGAGCGTGCCCGCCTGCTTGTCGACCTTGTCGGGCCGGATCTTCGGGTGCTTGTCGCGGATCACCGCGAGCCGCGCCATCAGTTCCGACTGTGCGAGCCGGGTCTCGATGCTGTCGGGAATGCGGCGGTGGTCGCCGCCCGGGCCGTTGCCCACCGGCGTGCCGCGCTCGATCGAGTTGCGCAATTGCGCCAGATCGTCGGGCAGGTCGTTGGCCGTGAGCGTGGTCCGCACCGCGGCCATGCCGCAGCCGATGTCGACGCCGACCGCGGCGGGAATGATTGCGCCCAGCGTGGGCACGACCGAACCGACCGTGGCGCCGATACCCAGATGCACGTCGGGCATCACCGCGACCCATGGACCGACGAAGGGCAGGGCGGCGATGTTCTGCAGCTGCTGCCGAGCCTTGTCCTCGACCGGCACGCCGTGCACCCAGCCCTTGATCGGCGTGGTGGCGTGCTCGGAGTGAAGTAACTCGTAACTGTGTTGTGTACTCATATTGGAATCCTTTCTGGAAAGGCTCCGCGTGGCGAATCCTTTCGCCACGCGAAGTTTACTGCTTCAGGCTGACCAGCTGCTTCATGACGCCGTCCAGGCCGCCGAAGACGGTCAGCTTGTCGATCTTCTCGGTGATCTTCTCCAGCGCCTCCAGCTCCTTGAGACGCATGAGCACCGGGCTCTCCTCGATCAGCTTGGCCGTGTTGAGCAGGGAACGCGTGGCGTTCGCCTCCTCGCGACGACGGATCACGTTGGCCTGGGCCGCCTTCTCCGCCTGCACCACACTGTTGAGGATCTCCTTCATGTCGCCCGGGAGGATCACGTCCTTCACGCCGACACCGAGCACCTCGATGCCCAGCTCGCCGACGCGGCCACGCACGTAACCGAAGATGTCGGCGTCGAGCGAAGCCTTGTCGCCGAGCAGCTCGTCCAGCGTCTTGGCGGCGATCGCCTTACGCAGGCCGAACTGCAGCTCGCGGTACACGTAGTCGCCGTACTTGGCGACCTTGGTACGCGCGGCCACCGGATCGGTGACGCGGACACTCGCGGCCAGGTTCACACGCAGGCTCACCTTGTCGCGGGTCAGCAGCTCCTGGCCGGAAACCTCCATCGACTGCACACGCAGCTCGATCGTCTCCACGCTCACGTTCTTCTGGAAGTTCCAGAAGGCGTAGGCGCCCGGCGCGAGCGTACGCACCAGCTTGCCGTCGACGAACAGCAGGCCTGCGCTCTCCTCCGGCACGGTCACCGCGACGGCGATACGCTCGAGCACGCCGAGCTGACGCAGACGCTTGATCACGGCGGCATCGACCTCCAGGCCGTTGGCCAGCGGCACGGCTTGCACCGCGACGGACACCAGGCCCTTCCAGTACAGCTTGCGCGTACCCGGCGGCAGGACGTCCTCGAGCTTGCCGTTCTTCAGCACCAGACCGACTTCATCGGTGCCGAGATTGGCGAGCACGAAGTACCCGTCGAGCTTGTCGCCCAGTGCGGCGATCAGCACGTCGGTGTCGTTGCCGGCGTATTCGGCCTTGGCGATGTTGTGCACGCTGACATCGATCCGAGTGAACGGATCGAACCAGCGGTGCACGCCAGGCTGCAGCACGCCTGCGAATTGACGGTTGCGATACACCAGGCCGCGCTCGCCGTCACCGATCACGACCCTCTTGGTCCAGAACATTGGAAGTTCTCCTTGGTTGGCTCTGGTGGTCCGATCCGCTTTGGCTGCGCGATGGATCGGTTCTCGCGCGAATCCACTTCGCAAAAAGTGGAAAGGGAATAAGTGGAAGCGCCCCTGACGCCGAAGACGCGGAGCATTGCGCGCTGTCCGCAAGGCGACGACCGCGGTCCGCAGCGACGGCGATACAACGGCCGTGCTCTGCGCTTGTGCGATCGCCGGCTTGCCTCGAGGGCGCAGGCCCGGCGACTCCACCGCTGCGGAGTTCCGTTGCACATCGCACACGCGGTGCGGCGCTTGGCGAAACGCCGCACGGGGCGCTTCCTAGATGGGCTTTCGCCCGATAACGACTTAACAGGTCGTTTTGGAGCGGGATTCGAACCCGCGACTCTCGGTGTTTAAGACCGATGCTCTACCCAACTGAGCTATCCAGTGGTGGACGAACCGGATTCGAACCGGCGACCGTCGGCATATAAGTGCCGCTACTCTTACCGCTGAGCTATCGTCCGCTCGCGAAACACCTTCGCCCGATCCTCGGCATACGCCACGGCAGCGCCGCGCGCACCGGGCAGGGGTGTAAGCCTGCGCCGCTGCGAACCGTTCGAGCGATGTTCCGCATTGGCCTCTCGTCGAAGAGGCCAATTCGTACGCGACCGCATCCGCTGCCGCCCGTGCCGAAGCATCCAGGCACAGCGCATGAAGCGCCTTCGCGGTATTCCCTGCCTCGGGCCAGCACGCCCGGATGCTTCGGGATGCGCGATGCAATCGCGATAAACCTTTGAAAATCCCTTTGCGAACGGCAAAAACAAAACGCCCCCGGGTGGGAACCCGAGGGCGTTCGCGTTGCCTCGGGAGATCGGGGTGACCGATCTCCGCTGGCGGGATCAGTCGTGGTGGATGAAGCCCTTGTGCGCGCATTCGTCGCGCAACAGGCCGCACGCGGCCGGGCCGTGGCTATAAGGCCGCAGCGCAGTCGGGTTGGCGATGTGGAAGAAGGACGTCATGGAAGAATTCGTGTTCGAAAAAATCGCGCGATGGCGAAGGTCGCGCACCTTACGCGCGTGTTCGACGGTGCGCAAGCACGAATCCGACGAACGGTAGTCAGCAGCGATCAGGCGTCGCGCGCGAATCCGAGTTCACTGCGTTGTGCATCGGCAGTTGTTAGTGAGCTTCCGGTGCGCGCATCGTCCTTTCGCCCCATTGCGGCACGCGCCAACGCATGCTCTGCTCGATCCGCTCGCTCACGTCGCGCTGCAGCGTTTCGGTCATGCGGAAGTCGGCGGGCACGGCGCGCGAGAGGATGTCGGCCTTGCGCGTGCGTCGCTGGATCGCCGCGCGCAATAGCGATTGTTCCGCGCTCGCTACCGTGACCGATACCGCCGGCGCCGCGTAGACGTCGGTGCGGTTGCTCAGGTCGCCGGTGGTCTTCACGAAGAACGGCACGAAGACGTTGGCGCGGTTGGCCAGCGCCTGGTAGTCGCCGAGGAAATAGGCACCGCCTGCTTGCGGCGCACTGGTGAGGTCGAAGGACGCGGCGACGCGCGTCTCGCTCCAGCTGACGCCGCCGTCGCTGGATTTCGCCAGCCAGTAGTCCGCGGGCAGGCTGGCCGCGGCGGTGTTGTTGCGCAGGTCGTAGTAGCTGACGCCGACATCGCCGTTGGCGCGCGCGCGCACCGAGGGGGTGAATGCCGCCACGCCCGCCGTGCTGACCCGCGTCGGCGCCGACCAGGTGTTGCCGTTGTCGGTGGAGCGGGAGATCGCGATCGAGTCGAACGCGCCGCTGTTGAAACGCGCGTCCTGCCAGACCACGAACAGATGTCCGCTCGGCGCGACGGCGATCTGCGCCAGATCGGAGCCGTCGCGCACGGGGACATTGCTCTGTGGATCGCGCGTGCCCACGGCCAGCAGATCGGCGATGCGGATTGGCGGGGTCCAGGTCAGGCCGCGATCGAACGAGCGGATGACGTCGAGGTGGGCCGCCGTGGTGTTGGCGGAAATGCGATCGATCTGGGTGAACAGATTGACCAAGGTGCCGGTAGGCGTCACGACGATCACATTGCCCAGCGTCTGGCTCGAGGGGCCCGGGTCGTAGATCGAGCGCGCCGCATCCCAGCTCACCCCGCCGTCGATGGTGCGGGCGAAGTAGGTCGGGCCGCCGGCATCGCCCGCCACCAGGCGATCCCAGGTCGCATAGACGAAGCCGGCGTTGAACGGATCGGCGGTGATCGTGTTCTTGTCGTTGAAGAAGCCCGCGCCGTCGCGGATCAAGGTCGTCGGCCCGCTCCAGCTGGCGCCGCGGTCGGTCGAGCGCACCACCAGCATGGCGTTGACCGAGCCGGCTTCGAAAGAGCCGCCGGTGGTCGTCAGGCCCATCGCATAGGCGGTGCCGTCGGGCGCGAAGGTCACCCACGGATCGGTCGCGCGCGCGTAATCGCCGCCGTTGGCGAAGGTGCCGCCGCCGCAACGCGATACCGGCAGCGGTGTGCGGGTCCAGGTCTGGCCGCCGTCGGCCGACCGCGCGCTCATCAGGCCGCGCGAGGAGCCGTTCGACCAACGATCCTGCTGCCACACGCCGATGAGGTTGTTGGGGTTGCTCGGGTCGACGGCGAGGTAAGGCTCGACTTCCGAATTCTGGAACAACGTGCCGGTGCCCGCGCCGCCGTCGCAGTTGACCGTGAAGGTGGACGGCCCGGATGCCAGGTATTGCGTGTCCAGGCTGGGAGGCGGAGGGGGAGGGGGTGGCGGCGGTGGTGGTGTTCCGCCGCCTCCGCTGGCGCTGCTGCCGCCGCCGCCGCCGCAGGCGGAGAGCAAACATGCGGACAGCGCCGCGACGATGAAAAGGCCGCCGCAGGGCCGCCGCCAAGGAAGCACCGCCGCCGTACGCATCGTTGCTCTCCTTGCTCGGTTTTCGGACCGTCGCAGCCTGGCCTGGAGTCTAGACATGGCCGGCCGCGGCAGCCGCGGCGCGGGCCTTGCCGACAAGAAACGTCAGCCGCTGCGCTCGACGGCCGCGCTGGCGTCAGCTCAACGCGCCACCAGAGCCGGGGTCGCGTGGAAGCGGCGCGGATAGTTGCGTTCGTCGCTGATGTTGCTGACGACCTCGTCGGCGAGATCGGGCGCGGCATAGACGACATAGGCGATGTAGCCTTCGTCGCGCACGCCGACGTGGTGCAGCCGGTAACGGGCATGGCCGCCGCCGGTGTTCTCCGGATAGTGCAGCGGGGGGCGGTCGGTATCGAGATCGAGTTCGCTGTTGTCGACGGAACCACCAACGAAGAGGGCGCGCATTCCAGCACTCCTGCGGGATCGGTCGAACGATGATGCGCGCGCCGGTGTTGGTCCGGCGTTAACGACTACGGCAATGCGGTGTGCGGGCGCGGCTAGAATGCGCCGCTGGTTCATCTCGCTGAAAAGGTCGCGCGTGTCCGCCGACGATTCCGATCTCGCGCTCGAAACTCTGCTGCTTCCGCTGCTCGACGGCCCGCTGTCGTGGCCGCAGGAAGGCGGCGCATTGTTCCTGCGCGCGCGCGACGGCTGGCCGTTGCACCAGCGTGTCTGGCCCGGGCTGGTATGCGAACAGACCTTCAAGCCGGATGCCGATGCCCTGCTGCGCTCGGGGCTGACAGTGAGCGACGAGCACACGGATGCGCGCTACCCGATGGTTCTGGTACTGCCGCCGAGGCAGCGGGACGAGGCCAGAGCGCTGTTCGCGCGTGCCGTCGCCAGCGTCACCCCGGGCGGGCGCGTGCTCGCCTGCCTGCGCAACGACGAAGGGGCGAAGTCGGGCGAGGCCGACCTCGCGCGCCTCGCGGGATCGCTGAGCCAGTTGTCCAAGCACAAGTGCAGGGCGTTCTGGACCGGCCCGCTGCACGGCGCCGCGGATCCGGCGCTGCTCGCGGAATGGCGGCAACTGGACGCGCCGCGCCCGATCGCCGACGGGCGCTTCGTCAGCCGGCCGGGCGTCTTCGCCTGGGACCGCGTCGATACTGCGTCCGCCCTACTGGCCGCGCACCTGTCGCGGAATCTGCGGGGCACTGCGGCCGATCTCGGCGCCGGCTATGGCTATCTGTCGAGCGAATTGCTGGCGCGCAATCCCGGCATCGTCTCGCTCGATCTGTTCGAGGCCGAGCGCCGTGCCCTGGATCTGGCACGGACCAACTTGGCCGGCGAGGCCGGCCGCGTCGCGCTCGACTACCACTGGCACGACGTGACCACCGGCCTTCCCAAATCCTTCGATGTGATCGTCAGCAACCCGCCGTTCCACGCCCAGGGCCGGGCCGACCGGCCGGACATCGGCCGCCGCTTCATCGCCGTCGCCGCCGCGGCACTGCGTCCGCAGGGCCGCCTGTGGCTGGTCGCCAATCGCCACCTGCCGTACGAAGCGGAACTGGCGCGTCACTTCGGCAATGTGCGGGTGGTTGCGCAGGAGCAAGGGTTCAAAGTGTTCGAGGCGGCAAAATGAAACTCGTAAAACTGATCGCCAACCTGGGCTACGGCAGCCGCAGGGACGTTACCGCGATGTTCCGCGCCGGGATGATCACCGACGCAAAAGGCGAAGTGTTGTACGCCGACGACAAGGTCGCGCACGAGGACATCCGCATCGAGGGCGAAGCGCTCGATCCGCCAGCGGGTCTGCTGATCGTGTTGAACAAGCCGGTGGGCTACACCTGTTCGACCAAGGACCCGGGCCGCATCGTGTACGACCTGCTGCCGCCGCGTTATCGCCTGCGTTCGCCGGTGTTGTCGACGGTCGGCCGCCTGGACCGCGACACCAGCGGTCTGCTGCTGATGACCGACGACGGCGCGCTGCTGCACCGTATCGTCTCGCCGAAGACGCATCTGCCCAAGGTGTATGAAGCGGAGCTCGCGAGCGATCTGCGCGGTGATGAAGAGGCGATCTTCGCCAGCGGCACGTTGTTGCTGGAAGCGGAGACGACGCCGCTGGCGCCGGCCCAGCTCGAAGTCGTCGCCCCGCGCAAGGCGCGGCTGACGCTCACCGAGGGCCGCTACCACCAGGTACGGCGCATGTTCGCAGCGGTCGGCAATCACGTCGACGCATTGCATCGCAGCCGTATCGGCGGCCTGGACCTCGACGATCTTCCCTCGGGGCAATGGCGTGTGCTCGATGCGATGGATCGCGAGCGCCTCTTCGCCGGGCCTTGAACCTGCCGCCTCTGCTTCACATGCGCTTCACGCCGCAGCGCAGCGCACGACGTGAAGTGCTTCACTCTTTTACGTAACGTTTTTCTGCGTGCAGCGCTCGAATCTGCGCGGTACGTCACGCGTTGCACAGCATTTCCGAAATCCGGCCTGAATCCGAGCCTGAACGGACGCTCCCACGGCCGCTTGCGCGCCTAGCATTTCGTTCGCGCCGCCTCAGCGGCTCGACTCAACGACGAGGACGAATGCAATGACTGCGAAGCACACCCTGTTATTCGCTGCGCTGGCCGCAGCCCTGTTCGCCGCCACGCCGGCGTTCGCTCAGGACACCCCGCCGGACACTACCGAAACCGACGCCAGCGTTCCCAAGGATCGTCTGGTGGACGCCTACGTCGACACGCTGTTCGATGGCGACGAAGTCGCCGCGGGCGAAGCCGTCACCGCGTTGCGCACCGGCGGCGACTTCACCGTGACTTCCACGGTCACACGCCAGGCCACCAACCCGGACGGCACGCTCGCGACCAATCCCGACGGGACGCCGAAGATGGAAACGGTGACCGTGGAAACCCCGATCGCCAATGCCAACGGCCCGATGGGCTGGGGTGAAGTCGATCATTCACTGGGCCTTGCGCAGGCCATGGTCGATAGCGGCAAGGCCGCGAGTTTCGATGAAGCCTTGCAGGGCACCGCGACCACCACGACCGTGACCAACGCGGACGGCACCACGACGACCACGACGACCTATTCCGGCGGTCTGTTGCAGATGCGCGCCGATGGCATGGGTTGGGGGCAGATCGCGAAGGAGCTCGGCTTCAAGAGCCTCGGCGCCGTGAAGAGCGGCCGTTCCGCGGACGCCGAAGAAACCACTGCCGTGACCACCGCGAGCGCCAAGGGCCACGACGCCGCGAAGGTCGCGGCCGACAGCCACGGCAAGTCCGCCGAGCACAAGCCCGACCACGCCGCGAAGGCCGATCGCATCACCGGCAAGCCGGAAAAGGTCGAACGCATCGCCAAGGTCGAGCGTCCCGCGAAGATCGATCGCCCGGACCGCCCGGAACGTCCGAGCAAGCCCGAGCGCATCGGCCGTCCGTAAGCCATCGCAACAAGCGCACGACGGGCGCCTCCACGGCGCCCGTTGTCGTGCAGCTGTGTCAATTCCAATCCATAAGGAAGTCAGATGAAGCGTTCCGCAGTATTTTTCGCCCTGCTTCTCGCCGCCGGCCTGGCGCACGCGGAAGACGGTCTCAGCCTCGGCATCGGCGTCGACTACAGCTCCGGCGACTACGGCAGCGACACCACCACGAAGATTCTTTCCGTGCCCGTCAGCGCGAAGTACGCCACCGGCGATTGGACGTTCAAGGCGAGCCTGCCGTGGGTGCGCGTGGAGGGCGATGCCAACGTCGTGCCGGGACTGGGCAGCCTGCTGAATCTCAATCCGAAGGGCCGCGGCCGCGGCAATGGTGGTGGCGGCACGACGGCGGCGACGACCGGCACGACCTCGGGCATCGGCGACCTGCGCCTGGCCGCCACGTATGCGATCCCGCTGCAGGGACGCTGGGGCGTCGATGTCACCGGCAACGTCAAGGTGGCGACCGCCGATGAAGACAAGGGACTCGGCACGGGTGCCAACGATTACGGCGCCGCGGTCGATGTCTATCGCAGCGTAGGCGATGCCACCACGCTGTTCGGCGGCGTGGGCTACACCGTGCTCGGCGATTCGGATTTCATCGAGGTCGATTCGGTCTGGAACAGCAACGTCGGCTTGTCGCACAAGATCGGCAACAGCAGCCTTGGCCTGATGTACGACTATCGCCAGCCGACGTCGGAAGCTGCCGACGACCGCAGCGAAGTGACCGGCTTCTATAGCTTCCCCACTTCGGATGCGAGCAAGATGCAGGTGTACGCCACCAGCGGGCTCAGCGACGGTAGCCCGGACTGGGGCGCCGGCATCAACTTTACCGCGGGCTTCTGACGCTGGAGTTTGACGAAAACGGCGGCCACCGGCCGCCGTTTTTCATTGCGTGACCGCCTACTCCGGTGTGCCGGAGGACCGGTCTTCGGATGGGGCGCCTGGACGCAGCAATCGCTCCCAGCCTTGCTGGCCCAGTGCTTCCAGCGTCGCGATGTTGCGCTCCACGATCGCATCCGGATCCGGAAACGCCGCCACGGCGCGCTCGACGCTGGCTTCGCGCAGCAGGTGCAGCGTGGGCCAGGGCGAGCGGTTGGTGCAGTTGCCGACGTCGTCGTAGGCCGTGCCGGCGAATTGGTAGTCGGGGTGGAAGCTGGCGACCTGGATCTCGCCTTCCAGGCCGAGTTCGGCGACCAGCGCATCGGCGATATCGAGGAAGTCGTTGTACTCGAAGAAATCCTGCAGCACATGCGGATGCACGATCAGCGTCGTATCGGTCTGCTCAGGATCGGCGGCGTGCAGCCACAGCAACTCCGCGTGCAGCAGCTCTGCCAGCGCTTGCGTGTCGGGAGCCTCGCTCAGCACGAAGCGCACTTGTTGCTTGACGTAGACGGCCTTCGCAAACGGGCACAGGTTCAAGCCGATCACGACGCGCTCGAGCCAACGGCGCGTGTCGGCGATGGGATCGTGATCGCTCATGCCGGCGTCTGGCGCGCGTAACTGACCGTCAGCAGCTCCCAGACGTGTCCCTCGGGCACGTTCCAGTAGACGAGGCGGCCGCCGTTCCAGGTGCCGATGCGCATGTCGTCCGCACCCAGCGGCGTGCTGCGGAAGGGAATGCCGGCGGCGCGGATGCGGCCGAGGATCGCATCGAACTCGTCGTCGCCGACGCGGAAGCAGTAGTGCTGCACCGGGAAGGGCTCGGTCGCCTGGTCGAAATCCAGCGTCAGTCCTTCATTCACGAAGACCGGGCAAAACGGACCGAGGCCGGTTTCCGACCAGGGCACGCCCAGCAGCTCGGCGAGCTGCTTCGCGGCCGCGAAGCGATCACGCGAGGGCACCAGCAGGTGATCGAGTTCGATGCTCATCCCAGGCGGGTCGTCGGTTCAGTCGCGGAAATTGTCGAACTGCAGCGGCCGTTCGAAATTGCCTGCGCGCAATAAGGCGATGGCTTCCTGCAAATCGTCGCGCTTCTTGCCGGTCACGCGCAGTTTGTCGCCGTTGATCTGGCTTTCGACCTTGAGCTTGGCGTCCTTGATCGAGGTCTGGATCTTCTTGGCCAGGTCGCGCTCGATGCCTTGCTTGACCGTGATCTTCTGCCGCGCGCCGGCGAGGTTGGTCTCGACCGTGCCGAATTCCAGGCAGCGCACGTCGATGCCGCGGGCGATGAGTCGCGCGCGCAGGATCGCTTCCATCTGCTGGAGCTGGAAGTCGCTGGGCGCCGACTGGTTGATCACCTGGTCCTCCAGGACGAACTTGGCGTCGACGCCCTTGAAGTCGAAGCGGGTGGACAACTCGCGGTTGGCCTGGTCGACGGCATTGGTGAGCTCGTGCTGGTTGACTTCGGACACGACGTCGAAGGAAGGCATGTTGCAACTCCGTGGGGCGGTGTTTTTCAGATGCAAAGGGTACCGCAGCCGATAGACTCGCTTCACTGCCGCTTGTGCATGATCGCGTCCAACCCGATCGTTCAAGAGGATCGATGCCGCTACTGTTGTTGCTGCCATTGCTCGTCGTGGCCGTCGTGCTGCTGTGGCTGCTGCTGTTGCCCTTCGCCCTGTGGCAGCGGTACCGCATGGGGCGGGCGCGGCGGCGTGCGATCGCATGGGTGGCGGCGATCAATGCCTGGTCGCTGCTGGCGTCGGCGCTGATGTTCCTGATCAGCGCCTGGATCGCCGGCTACTGGGTCGATGCGGCGCTGGCGCACGCGGGTGCAGGACTGGCCATCGGGCTGTTGCTGGGTCTGCTCGGCCTGGCACTGACCCGCTTCGAGGCCACGCCGCAGGGGCTGTTCTACACGCCGAACCGCTGGCTGGTGCTGGCGCTTACGCTGGTCGTCGTCGCCCGCATTGGGTTCGGTCTTCTGCGCCTGGAGCAGGCGTGGGCGACCGGCACGCAGGCGGTGTGGCTGTCGCGGCAGGGCAGCGTATTGGTGGTGGGCGGGCTGTTGCTGGGCCATTACCTGGCCTATGCGTGGGGCGTGCGGCGAGTCATTTCAAAACGCGGCGCGGCGCTGGCACACTCGCTGCCCGGCTCGAATCCCCCACCTGTTGCGCGCGCGCCGGAGCGCCGCGATCGCTATGGCCGCAAGGAATGACCCCGTGACCGACAACAGTCGCACATGGCACGCGATCGCGTACATGCTGGCCGCGGTGCTGATGTTCTGCCTGATGGACGCGGGCCTGAAGACGCTCAGCGCGCATTACCCGCCGTTCCAGGTCTCCGCCATCCGCGGCGCGTCGTCGCTGCCGCTGGTGCTGGTGTGGGCGCTGTGGACGGGCGGTGCGAAGACGCTGCTGCGCGTGCGCTGGTCGCTGCATCTGCTGCGCGGCGTGCTGGGTGTGATGATGATGGGCGGCTTCGTCTATGCCTTGCGCACGTTGCCGCTGTCGGAGGCGTATTCGATCTTCTTCGTCGCGCCGCTGATGATCACGGCGCTGTCGGTGCCGTTCCTGGGCGAGCAAGTGGGTGCGCGGCGTTGGACCGCGATCGGCATCGGCCTGCTCGGTGTGCTGGTGGTGCTGCGTCCGACCGGCGAAGGCGTACTCAGCCTCGCTGGCCTGGCGGTGCTGGTCGCCGCGTTCGGCTATTCGGTCTCGGCGATCACGGTGCGCATCATCGCGCGCACCGACAGCACGCAGGCACTGATGGTGTGGCTGCTGTTCTTCATGGCGTTGGGCGCCGGCGTGCTCGCGTTGCCGGATTGGATACCGCTGCGCAGCGTCGACCTGTGGGTGATCGCGGTCGTCGGCGTGGCCGGTGCGCTGGGGCAGTACGCCATCACCGAGGCCTTCCGCCTCGGCGAGGCCTCGTTGATCGCACCGCTGGAATACACCGCCCTGGTCTGGGGCGTGCTGCTGGACGCCACGCTGTGGGGCGTATTGCCGGATTCGGTGACCTGGCTGGGTGCCGGGATCATCGTTGCCAGCGGCCTGTATCTGCTGCGTCGCGAACGCGTCCACGTCGAAGCCGAGCATCCTTAAGTCCGAAACCGGCACGCCGTCTCACCCGATCGGGTGACCCTTGCGGCCGCGCGATTCCGTATTACCCGATGCCATCACGCCATAGGAGGCATCGGCAATGCAGTGGACATCCGTATTCGATCGACGTGGTCTGGCCGTCATGGGCGCCCTGGGATTGGCGCTCGCGGCCGTATTCGTGCAGGCACGGCAGGCGCCGCAACGGCCCGATCCCGTGGACGCACGCTCCGCCGACCTGGTCTCGCCGCAGATGAAGCGTGGCCTGACCATGAGTGCGCGGATCTCTCCCGCCTTGGACGCGGTCACCGTCGAGGACGTCGGTGACGTCGATTCGTTCGGCCGCAATCTGCGCTGGCTGGGTGTTACGCAGATGAATGCGTCGCTCACCACCGACTGTTCGACCTGGACCGGCCCGGGCTGCCAGGTCATCACGCCTGGTGCGTTCACCAGCTTCACCTTCAACGACCTCGCGCGCATCCGGCTGCCGCCCAAGGCGACCAAGTCGCTGCTGTGCTATTGGGTATCGCCGCTGGTGACGGTGACCTACGAGAACCCGGGCTCCTCGCCGGTCAACGCGCTGCTGCGCTACAGCCCGACGCTGACCATCGAGAATCCGCTGCTCAACGACCCGTCGCTCATCAATCCGATGACCGGCCTGCCGTTCGGTGGGCGCATCGACACCAGCATGACCTCGTCCGAGTTCTATGAAGTGCCGCTGATGCCCGGTGCCGCCTTCACCCAGCGCAGCCGCGACTCGGCGGTGTGTATCGCCGGTTTCCTGAGCAAGCGCTCGCTGGTCGACAACTACGGCCTCACCGACGCGCAGGCGACGGCGTTCTTCCAGCAGGAGACCCTGGTCCGCATGAATCTCACCGGCGCGGTCAACCATGTGGCTGCGGCCGACTTCATCTTCGGCCTGCGCATCATCGGCGACTGATCGGCCTCACGGGTAAAGCCGCTGGCAGTAGCCGCACCAGAAGGCGCGGCGCTGCCGGCGGCCCAGTTTCGCGCGATAGGAAAGGCGTACGCCTTCTACCATTCGTGCGCCCGGTCTAGCCGCCCGTGCTGGCGGTGAGCGCGGCGCTCAGCGCCGTGTCGCCGCTGATCAGGTCGCGCCAGCGCAATTCCTGCCCGTTGCGGCGGCCCTTTTCGACGATCTTGAGTCCATCGCCGTCGATGGTCAGGGTGTAGGGCTTCTCATCGATCTCGATCTCGCGGCGGATCGGCTTGTCGAGCTTAGTGGTCATCGGGAAGGCTCCAGCAGCAGTCGAACGGCGCAGGCAGGCTAGCCCGCGGATGGAAAAGCCTTGTGAAATCCGTGAAATGCACAGTCAGCCTCGATCCCCGGCATCGCACCATGCGCGCCCGTACCGAGCGCTCATGACTCCCGGTCATGAGCGGCTGTTCTTGCAGGAATACGAAATCAGGGCCCTGCTACCGGCCGCGTTCCGGTTGGCGCCTTAGCGTCCCAGCGGACACAATAGGGACTTTCGCGCTTGCGGGGCCCCCCATGGCTGAGTTGAAGGAAGCACGCGTCCCCGACATCGGGGGTTACGACGACGTGCCGGTGATCGAACTGCTGGTCGCCGTAGGCGATACGGTGAAACCGGACCAGGGTCTGGTCACGCTGGAATCCGACAAGGCCACGATGGAAGTGCCGGCGCCGTTCGCCGGTGTCGTTCGCGAGCTCAAGGTGAAGGTCGGCGACAAGCTGTCCGAAGGCAGCGTGGTCGCACTGATCGAAGCGGCCGAAGGCGCCGCTTCCGCGGCCGAGCCGCCGCGCGCCGAGCCGGTCGCGCCTAAGGCGACCACCGTCGCCGCCGAGACCGCCACCAAGGTCGAGCCGGTCGCCGTGCCCGCGCAGGCCGACCGCATCGCCCAGCAATCGATCGACCGGCAACCGGCGGCTCCCGCGCCAGACACGGCCCCCGTGGCGATCGACAACCGCCCGGGTCTGGACCCGGAAGCCGCACCGCCGCGCACACCGCCGGTGGCCTTCACCGCCGACGAGCTGATGCCCGACAAGGTGCCCTACGCGAGCCCGGCGGTGCGCCTGTTCGCACGCGAACTCGGCGTGGACCTGGCGCAGGTGCAGGGCAGCGAACGCGGCGGCCGCATCGGCAAGGACGACGTGTCGAAGTTCGTGAAGTCGGTGATGACCGGCAGCGGTGTCGCTGCGGGTGCACCGGCTGCGGCTGCGGGTGGTGGCGGTGGGCTCAACCTGTTGCCCTGGCCCAAGGTGGACTTTGCCAAGTTCGGCGAAATCGAGACGCGCGAACTCTCGCGCATCCAGAAGATCTCCGGCGCCAACCTCGCCCGCAACTGGGCGATGATCCCGCACGTCACCCAGCACGACGACGCCGACATCACCGACCTGGAAGAGTTGCGCGTGCAGCTCAACAAGGAAAACGAGAAGGCGGGCATCAAGCTCACCATGCTCGCCTTCCTGATGAAGGCTTCGGTCGCGGCGCTGCAGAAGTATCCGAACTTCAATTCGTCGCTCGACGCGAGCGGCGAGAACCTGACGCTGAAGAAGTACTTCAACATCGGCTTCGCCGCCGACACGCCCAATGGCCTGGTCGTGCCGGTCGTGCGCGACGTCGACAAGAAGGGCGTGCTGCAGATAGCGCAGGAAACCGGCGAACTGGCGAAAAAGGCGCGCGACGGCAAACTCGGCCCGGCCGACATGCAGGGCGGCTGCTTCTCGATCAGCTCCTTGGGCGGCATCGGCGGCACCAAGTTCACGCCGATCGTCAACGCGCCGGAAGTCGCCATCCTCGGCGTGTCGAAGTCGGCGATCCGGCCGGTGTGGGACGGCAAGCAGTTCGCGCCGCGCCTGATCCTGCCGCTGTCGCTGAGCTACGACCACCGCGTCATCGACGGCGCCGCCGCCGCGCGCTTCACCGCCTACCTGGCGCAGTTGCTGGCCGACATGCGCCGGGTGCTGTTGTGATGCGGACGGCGGTGCTGATCGCGGCGCTGCTGCTCGCACCGGCGGCGCAGGCCGACGAGTGCAAGCTCGCGCTCGGTCGCGGCTGGCCGCCGGCGACCGAGAACTACGGATCGGCAGTCGAGAAGCTGTTCGCCGTGGACTCGCAACCCGGCTGGCGTTTCACCCTGCTGCCGAAAGCGGGCGTGGAAAGCGGCGTGCTGCTGATTCCTGGTATCGAAGGCGGCGACTGGACGCTGCGCCGCGCCGTCGCCGACGAGCGCGTGCGCTTCTGGGGCGCGAACAAGCTCGAATTGCGCACCGAGCAGACGCCGGACTTCAACGAAGCCTTGATTCCCGCCGCGGTCGCCACGCGCCTGGTCGAAGACTGGCATCGCGCACTGGCGACCGCCGCGCCGGAGGACAGCGTCGCGCCGTTCGGCGAGGAAGACACCTGGGTGTTCGTTGCCGGCGATTTGCGCGTCAGCGGCCTCAAGCCGCAGTGCGAATTGGGCGCGTTGATGCGCGACCAGATCGACTTGTTGATCGAGGCGAGCGACGAAGGCGACGAGAAGCGCGAGAAGCGCTGGCGCCAGATCGGCAAATCGCTCGATCGCATGCGCGAAGTGCTCGACGCCATGAGCACGCCGGCGCAGTAATCCTTTTCGCGGGCGGCAAGGCTGCCCGCGGTCCACGTATTGAACGGAAGCGGCCATGGCCAACATCGAAGTCAAGGTTCCCGATATCGGCGGTTACGACGACGTGCCGGTGATTGAAGTGCTCGTCGCCGTGCGCGACACGGTGAAGAAGGACCAGGGCCTGGTCACGCTCGAATCGGACAAGGCGACGATGGAAGTGCCGGCGTCTGCCGCGGGCCGCATCGTCGAGTTGAAGGTGAAGGTGGGCGACAAGCTTTCGGAAGGCAGCGTCGTCGCCATTGTCGAAAGCGAAGAAGCCGGCGCTGCAGCCACGCCTGCGCCCAAGCCGGCACCCGCCGCCGCACCGCAACCTGCACCCGCGGCGGCGCCGTCTGCCGCCGCAGCACCCGCCAAGGCGCCGCAAGCCGCGGCGGCGAGCGGGCGCAAGGCCGACGTCGAATGCCGCATGCTCGTGCTCGGTTCCGGCCCCGGCGGTTACAGCGCTGCATTTCGCTCGGCCGATCTCGGCCTCGACACCGTGCTGGTCGAACGCTACGCCACGCTCGGCGGCGTCTGCCTCAACGTCGGCTGCATTCCGTCGAAGGCGCTGTTGCACGCGGCCGCCGTGATTGACGAGGCGGCGCACGCCAGCGATTACGGCATCGACTTCGGCAAGCCGAAGATCACCCTCGACAAGTTGCGCGAGTACAAGGACAAGGTCGTCGGTTCCCTGACCAAGGGCCTGACCGGCATGTCCAAGCAGCGCAAGGTGCGCGTGCTCGAAGGCGTGGGCAAGTTCGTATCGCCGAACGAAATCGAAGTCACCGGCAAGAACGGCACCCAGCTCGTGCGCTTCGAGCAGTGCATCATCGCCGCCGGTTCGCAGGCGGTGAAGCTGCCGGGCTTCCCGTGGGACGACAAGCGCGTGATGGATTCCACCGACGCGCTGGATCTCATCGACGTGCCGAAGAAGTTGTTGGTCGTCGGCGGCGGCATCATCGGCCTGGAAATGGCGACGGTGTACCGCGCGCTGGGTTCGGAAGTCACCGTCGTCGAGTTCATGGATCAGCTGATGCCGGGCGCGGATCTGGATCTGGTCAAGCCCTTGGCCGATCGCCTGAAGAAGCAGGGCGTCGCTGTGCACCTGCGCACCAAGGCCAACGGCACCGAAGCGCAGAAGAACGGCCTGAAGGTTTCCTTCGAGAGCGCGGAGGCGGGCAAGCCCGCGACGATCGAGTCGCAGTTGTTCGATCGCGTGCTCGTCGCCGTGGGCCGCGCGCCCAACGGCAACAAGATCGATGCGAACAAGGCCGGCGTGAACGTCACCGATCGCGGTTTCATTCCGGTCGATCGGCAGATGCGCACCAACGTGCCGCACATCTTCGCCATCGGCGACATCGTCGGTAACCCGATGCTCGCGCACAAGGCGACGCACGAGGGCAGGCTGGCCGCCGAAGTCGCCGCCGGCGAAAAGAAGGAATGGGTGGCGCGGGTGATTCCGTCGGTGGCCTACACCGATCCGGAAATCGCCTGGGTCGGCGTGACCGAAATCGAAGCGAAGACCAAGGGTCTGAAGGTCGGCGTAGGCAAATTCCCGTGGGCCGCATCGGGCCGCGCGATCGGATTGGGCCGCACCGAGGGCTTCACCAAGCTCATCTTCGACGAAGCCACGCATCGCATCATCGGCGCCGGCATCGTCGGCGTGCACGCGGGCGATCTCATCGCCGAACTCGGGCTGGCCATCGAGATGGGCTGCGAAGCGGCCGACATCGGCCACACCATCCATCCGCATCCGACTTTGAGCGAGTCGGTTGGGATGGCCGCGGAGGTGTATGAAGGCACGATCACGGATCTCTACATTCCGAAGAAGAAGTAGGCGAAGCAGCTCGCTCCGCTCGCCCCCTCATCCGCCTTCGGCACCTTCTCCCCGCAAGCGGGGAGAAGGGACGGACTGTGAAGAGCGGGGCCTGAAAAGGCGAAGCCCCGGCCTCGGAACCAGGGCTTCGCAGGCCTGCAGGGTCGACGAGGAAAGAGCAGGCCTACGGGTCGGACCCGGGGGTCCGGCAAAGGTTCCGTGAACAGGCGAACCCGTTTTTATCCGGGTTTTCGTCGATTCCGCAGCGCTTTGCATGGGTTCGGTCGGCAGTTCGCCAAGCGGCCGGGCGGGGCGGATCGCTGACCTTTCGCGGTTGCCGCGGAAAAGTTCCCGCTGCTATACTTTTGCGGCTTCGCAGGGCGCTTTCTGCCCCCATTTGTCCCACTTCCCGAGCCTGCCGCGTGTCGAATCCAATCGCCGCGGGCCGGCGGCTGGCGCAGCGAGCGATCGCCTGGCAGGCCGTCGCCACCGTGCTGGTGGCGCTGGCCTTCCTCGCCAAGGGACTGCCCTCGATGCTGGCCGCACTGGTCGGCGGCGGTGCGGTCACCCTGGCAGCCTGGGTATCGGCGGCGGTGGCGTTGGGGGGCGGGGTGAGTCCGGCGGGTGTCGCGTTCGCGCGGCTGCTGATGGGGATGGTGTTGAAGTGGCTGCTGGTGCTGGTCGCAATCGTGATCGCGCTGGAGCTGTTTCACCTCCCCGGTTTACCCCTGATGGCCGGCGTCATTGCGGTCACGCTGGCCCTGGTGCTGGCCAATTCGATCAGACGATAGGTGTCGTTTCGTGAGTGAATCTAGCGGCGGTTTGACCGAGTACATCCAGCACCACCTGACTCACAATCAGGCGGTCCCTGGCGCTGCGGCCGATCCTTCCAATTTCAACTGGGACTCGTGGGCCGTCGCGCTCACGCTAGGCCTGATCTTTGTTCTGTGGTTCGGCCGCGCGGCGCGAAAGGCGACCGCCGGTGTGCCGACGAAGGCGCAGGCCTTCGTCGAACTGATCCTCGAATTCGTCGACGGCCAGGTCCGCGACACGTTCCACGGCGACCGTCGCTCGGTCACGCCGCTGGCACTGACCATCTTCATGTGGGTCGTGTTCATGAACACCATGGACCTGCTCCCGCTCGACCTGCCTGGCATCCTGATCAAGCTGGTCGGCGGCGAAGAAGCCGCTCATCACACCTTCTTCCGCGCCGTTCCGACCGCCGATCTCAACACCACGCTCGGCCTGTCGACCACCGTCTTCCTCATCCTGATCGGCCACGCCTGGTCCGCCAAGGGCGGCAAGGGCTTCGGCAAGGAACTGCTGACCGCTCCGTTCCATGCACACGGCTTCGGCGCCATCGTGCTGGCCCCGATCAACCTGGTGATGAACATCATCGAGTGGCTGGTCAAGCCGGTTTCGCTGGCCATGCGATTGTTCGGCAACATGTACGGCGGCGAGCTGGTCTTCATGCTCATCGCCGGCCTGATGGCGGGCTGGGTGACCTTCCTGCCGGGCGTGATCGCCAACACGGCGTGGGGCATCTTCCACATCCTGATCATCCTGCTGCAGGCCTTCATCTTCATGATCCTCACCGTCGTGTACATCGCCGGTGCGCGTGAAAGCCACTAAGCAAGACACCGTTTTCCCCTTCCACCGCTTCACCCCTTAGACAATCGCTGGAGAACACCATGGAATTCATCGCACACGTGCAGGGCCTGACCGCCATCGCCATCGGCATCATCATCGGCCTCGGCGCCCTCGGCGCGTGCTTGGGCATCGCCATCATGGGTTCGAAGTTCCTCGAATCCGCTGCCCGTCAGCCGGAACTGATCCCGGTGCTGCAGGGCCGCATGTTCCTGCTGGCCGGCCTGATCGACGCGGCGTTCATCATCGGCCTCGCCGTGGCGCTGTTCTTCGGCATCGCCAACCCGCTGCTGAGCGCGGTCAAGGGCGCTGAAGCTGCCGCTCCGGTCGCTGCTGCCCAGTAAGTAGCCGGACATGCTGCGCTCCGCATGGGGCGCGGCGTGAAGTAATTGCCGGCGCGACTTTGGTCGCGCCGGTTTGAAGAAATCCGTCGAGGACGCGTCGTGAATATCAACATGACTATCTTCGGGCAGATGCTTTCCTTCGTGATCCTGATTTGGTTCACGATGAAATTCATCTGGCCGCCGCTGAACGCGGCGCTCGAAGAACGCCAAAAGAAAATCGCCGAAGGTCTGGCCGCGGCCGACAACAGCCAGCGCGCTCTCGCGCAGGCGCAGGAAACCGCCGATGGCGAACTGCGCGCGGCTCGTGCCAAGGCCAACGAGATCATCGAGCAGGCCCATCAGCGCGCCAATCAGATCATCGATCAGGCCAAGAACGACGCGATCGCCGAAGCCGCACGCCAGAAGGCCGTGGCCGAAGCCGAGATCGTCGCCGCCGCCAATCGGGCCAAGGAAGACCTGCGCAAGCAGGTGTCGAACCTGGCCGTGACCGGTGCCGAGAAGCTGCTGCGCCGTGAGATCGACGCCAACGCCCACAAGGCGCTGCTCGACGAACTCGCCGCCGAGATCTGAGACCGATGAGCCAGGCCCTCACCCTCGCACGTCCCTACGCCCGCGCTGCCTTCGGCATTGCGCGGGACGGTAGTGACTACGCTTCGTGGTCGAACGCGCTTGCGCTCGCCGCGCGCGTCGCCGCCGATCCGCAGGTTGCCGAGCTGCTCGGCAGCCCGCGTCTCACGCATGCCGATGCGGTCTCGCTGCTCGCGATCGACGGCGCCTCCGATGCGATGCGCAACTTCCTTGCCCTGCTGGCGGACAACCGCCGCCTCGCGCTGCTGCCGGAAATCGCCGGCCTGTTCGAGGAGCTGCGCGCGGAAGCCGAGCGCGTGGTCAAGGCGCGCGTGACGTCGGCGACGGCGCTGGGCGACGGTGAACTCGAGGGCATCAAGGCCGCGCTGAAGAAGCGCTTCGGCCGCGACGTGCAGATCGAGACCGCGATCGACGCTTCGCTGATCGGCGGTGCCGTGATCGACGCCGGCGACGTGGTGATCGATGGCTCGCTCAAGGGCAAGCTCGGTCGCCTGCAGTCCGCGTTGGCGAATTAAGACCATCCGCGAACCGCGCCATGCGCGGATCGCGGGAAGTTAAAAGCAACTTCATTGCAATCGTCGGCGGCAACGCCGGCACATAGGGAACCACCCATGGCTACCACGCAGCTCAACCCGTCCGAAATCAGCGAACTGATCAAGACCCGCATCGAGAAGGTCAAGCTGGCCGCCGAAGCGCGCAACGAAGGCACCGTCACCTCGGTGTCCGACGGCATCGTGCGCATCCACGGCCTCGCCGACGTGATGCAGGGCGAAATGATCGAACTCCCCAACGCCACCTACGCGCTGGCGCTGAACCTGGAGCGCGACTCGGTCGGCGCCGTGGTCCTGGGCGACTACGAGCACCTGCGCGAAGGCGACACCGCCAAGACCACCGGCCGCATCCTCGAAGTGCCGACCGGTCCGGAATTGCTCGGCCGCGTCGTCAACGCGCTGGGCGAAGCGATCGACGGCAAGGGTCCGATCGACGCCAAGGTCTCCGCCCCGGTGGAAACCATCGCGCCGGGCGTGATCTGGCGTAAGTCGGTCGACCAGCCGGTGCAGACCGGTTACAAGTCGGTCGACTCGATGATCCCGATCGGCCGCGGCCAGCGCGAGCTGATCATCGGCGACCGCCAGACCGGCAAGACCGCGATGGCCATCGACGCGATCATCAATCAGAAGCACTCGGGCATTAAGTGCATCTACGTTGCGATCGGCCAGAAGAACTCGACCATCGCCAACATCGTGCGCAAGCTGGAAGAGCACGGCGCGATGGCCTACACGACCGTCGTGGCCGCCTCGGCCTCCGAATCGGCCGCGATGCAGTACATCGCCGCCTACTCGGGCTGCACCATGGGCGAGTACTTCCGCGACCGCGGCGAAGACGCGCTGATCATCTACGACGATCTGTCCAAGCAGGCCGTGGCCTACCGTCAGATCTCGCTGCTGCTGCGCCGCCCGCCGGGCCGCGAAGCCTACCCGGGCGACGTGTTCTATCTGCACTCCCGCCTGCTCGAGCGTGCCGCGCGCGTCTCCGAGGAGTACGTCGAGAAGTTCACCAACGGTGCGGTGAAGGGCAAGACCGGTTCGCTGACCGCGCTGCCGATCATCGAAACCCAGGCCGGCGACGTGTCCGCGTTCGTGCCGACCAACGTGATCTCGATCACCGACGGCCAGATCTTCCTGGAAACCGACCTGTTCAACGCCGGCATCCGCCCGGCCGTGAACGCCGGTATCTCGGTGTCGCGCGTCGGTGGTGCGGCCCAGACCAAGATCATCAAGAAGCTGTCGGGCGGCATCCGCATCGCGCTCGCCCAGTACCGTGAGCTGGCTGCGTTCGCGCAGTTCGCCTCGGACCTCGACGAAGCCACCCGCAAGCAGCTCGAGCGCGGCCAGCGCGTCACCGAGCTGATGAAGCAGAAGCAGTACGCGCCGATGTCGATCGCCGAACAGGCGCTGTCGATCTACGCCGTCGACAAGGGCTACATGGACGACATCGCCGTCGCCAAGATCGGCGCCTTCGAAGCCGGCCTGCACGCGCACTTCGCCAACACCCAGGGCGCGCTGATGGGCGACATCGCCAAGTCCGGCAACTGGAACGACGACATCGAAGCCACCTTCAAGAAGGGCATCGAAGAGTTCAAGGCTACGGGCACCTGGTAATTGCATAGGCGGGTTTCAACCCGCCTTAGCGACGAGACGATCGAAACGGCGGCTTAAAACCCGCCCTACCGAGAAGAAAGATGGCAGGCGGACGCGAAATCAAAACCAAGATCAAGAGCGTGCAGAACACCCGCAAGGTGACGCGCGCGCTCGAGATGGTCTCGGCCTCCAAGATCCGCAAGGCGCAGGATCGGATGAAGTCATCGCGCCCGTACGCGCGCGCGATGAAGCAGGTGATCGGTCATCTGGCCCAGGCCAACACCGACTACCAGCATCCCTACCTGGTCGGGCGCAAGGAAACCAAGCGCGTCGGCTATCTGATCGTGTCCTCCGACCGCGGTCTGGCCGGCGGCCTCAACAACAACATGTTCCGCAAGCTGCTGGGCGAGATCCGCAAGTGGCAGGAACAGGGCGTCGAGGTCGACGTCGTCACCATCGGCCAGAAGGCCTCGGTGTTCTTCCGTCGCGTCAAGGTCAGCATGCTCGCCACGGTCACGCACCTGGGCGACACGCCGCGCCTGGAACAGCTGGTGGGCGTGATCAAGGCCATGACCGACGCTTATACCGAGGGCAAGGTCGACAAGGTTTTCCTGGCCTATAACGACTTCGTCAACACGATGGTCCAGCGCGCGACGTTCGACCAGCTGCTGCCGGTGCCGCCGGCGGAAGCGCAGGTCGCGCACCACGACTGGGACTACATCTACGAGCCGAACGAAAAGACCGTGCTCGACCATGTGCTGACCCGCTACATCGAGTCGGTCGTGTACCAGGCGGTGCTGGAAAACCTCGCCTCCGAGCATGCCGCGCGCATGGTCGCGATGAAGTCGGCGTCGGACAACGCCACCAAGCTGATCGGCACGCTGCAACTGGTCTACAACAAGGCCCGTCAGGCGGCGATCACCCAGGAAATCTCCGAAATCGTCGGCGGCGCGGCAGCGGTCTAACCGCGCAGCGCTTCCACCAAGTAATCAAGAGTTATCAAGAGGCTATGGCAATGAACCAGGGCAAGATCGTTCAGATCATCGGCGCGGTCGTCGACGTCGAGTTCCCGCGCGAGAGCGTGCCGAAGGTGTACGACGCACTGAAGGTGCAGAACACCGAGATCACGCTGGAAGTGCAGCAGCAGCTCGGCGATGGCGTCGTGCGCACGATCGCGCTGGGTTCCACCGACGGCCTCAAGCGCAACCTGATCGCCGACAACACCGGCAAGGGCATCTCGGTGCCGGTCGGCGCCGGCACGCTCGGTCGCATCATGGACGTGCTCGGTCGCCCGATCGACGAAGCCGGCCCGGTGCAGGCCTCGGCCGCGTGGGAAATCCATCGCGCCGCTCCGTCGTACGAGGAGCAGTCCTCGGCCAACGATCTGCTCGAGACCGGCATCAAGGTCATCGACCTGATGTGCCCGTTCGCCAAGGGCGGCAAGGTCGGCCTGTTCGGCGGCGCCGGCGTGGGCAAGACCGTCAACATGATGGAACTCATCAACAACATCGCCAAGGCGCACGCGGGTCTGTCCGTGTTCGCCGGCGTGGGCGAGCGTACCCGCGAGGGCAACGACTTCTACCACGAGATGAAGGACTCCAACGTCCTCGACAAGGTGGCGATGGTGTACGGCCAGATGAACGAGCCGCCGGGCAACCGTCTGCGCGTCGCGCTGACCGGCCTGACCATGGCCGAGTACTTCCGCGACGAGAAGGATGCGTCGGGCAAGGGTAAGGACGTGCTGCTGTTCGTCGACAACATCTACCGCTACACGCTGGCCGGTACCGAAGTGTCGGCGCTGCTGGGCCGTATGCCGTCGGCGGTGGGTTACCAGCCGACCCTGGCCGAGGAAATGGGCGTCCTGCAGGAACGCATCACCTCGACCAAGACCGGTTCGATCACCTCGATCCAGGCCGTGTACGTGCCTGCGGACGACCTGACCGACCCGTCGCCGGCGACGACCTTCGCGCACCTCGACGCCACCGTCGTGTTGTCGCGCCAGATCGCTTCGCTGGGTATCTACCCGGCGGTGGACCCGCTGGATTCGACCTCGCGCCAGCTCGATCCGAACGTGATCGGCAACGAGCACTACGACACCGCGCGCCGCGTCCAGGCCACGCTGCAGAAGTACAAGGAACTGAAGGACATCATCGCGATCCTGGGCATGGACGAGCTGTCGGAAGAAGACAAGCTGGCCGTGGCCCGCGCGCGCAAGATCGAGCGCTTCTTCAGCCAGCCGTTCCACGTGGCCGAAGTGTTCACCGGCTCGCCGGGCAAGTACGTCTCGCTGAAGGACACGATCCGCGGCTTCAAGGGCATCGTCGACGGCGAATACGACCACCTGCCGGAGCAGGCGTTCTACATGGTCGGTTCGATCGAAGAAGCGGTCGAGAAGGCCAAGAAGATCGCCGCCTAACGGCGACGGCCGTAAGGCGGGTCTCGGCCCGCCTTACGAGTAGTAGCACCCGCCCGACGAAACGAGAGACACATGACCACCTTCCGTTGCGACATCGTCAGCGCCGAAGACGAAATCTTCCACGGTGAAGCCGAACTCCTGGTCGCCACGGGCGAACTGGGCGAACTCGGCATCGCGCCGCGCCACGCGCCGTTGATCACGCGCCTGAAGCCGGGCAAGGTCATCGTGACCCTGCCGGGCGGCGAGCAGTTGGACTTCGCCGTCTCCGGCGGCATCCTCGAAGTGCAGCCGCAGGTCGTGACCGTGCTGGCCGACACCGCGATCCGCGCGCAGGACATCGACGAAGCCGCGGTCCGCAAGGCCAAGGAAGAAGCCGAGCGCATCCTGGCCAAGAAGGATCCGAAGATGAGCGCCGAAGAGGCCGAAGCGCAGCTGGCGATGAGCCTGGCGCAGCTGCAGGCGCTGGAGCGTCTGCGCAAGAACATGAAGCACTGAGCAGCGTAGCTGCGATGCAAAAACGCCGGCTTCGTGCCGGCGTTTTTGTTTTTAGTGCCTGTAGACCCAGTGGCGCGACACCACGAAGCTGATGCAGGCCAGCAGCAACTCCACCGCCGGCTTCGCTATCCATGCCCAGCGAAGCCCGCCGATATCCGCCACGCCGCCGATCGCCCACGTGCTCAGCGCCGTCATCACCAGCCACAGCAGTACGAAGCGCTGCAGTTGCTGCGGGCCGAGCCGGCTGTTCTCGCTGGCGAAGGTGATGCGCCCGTTGAGCCAGAAGCCGAGCACGGCACCGCTGACGCGCCCGGCGACGTTGGCGATTTCCACCGGCACGCCGTAATGGCTGAGCGCGACCATCGCGCCCCAGTCCACGACGTATTGCAGCAAGCCGATAGCGACATAGTGACTGCCCTGACGCAGCAGACTCATGGCGTGCGCTCCTGCGGAATGCGCCACCACTCGATGTCGCCTTGCACGCGCTCGCGCCGTGCGCCGGCTTGGAGCAATCCGGCACGCTGTGCCGGCGTGGCTACCGAGGGACGCAGCAGCACGTCGGAGATGCCTTCGCGATGGAACAACGCGGCCCAATCCGAGCCATCGGCCTTGCCATCGGCGAGCGTCGCCGCGCGTTGCAGCGAGCGGTCGTAGTAGGAAACGCTGCGGCCGCGCAGGCCCATTTCGGCGACGTAGGGGCGGCCGGGGTCCAGCGCGAGCACCTGGCCCCACGCGGTCGGGCGCAGTGCCGCGATCAAGCTGCGTTCGGGCACCCATTCGTCGAACACCGGCGCGTCGCGTCCCGCCGCGAGCACCGTTGCCTTTACTGCGCCCACGCGCAGCAGCCAGAAGCTGTTGGCCTGGAAGGCGAGGTTGAGTACGCATACCGCGGTGATCAGCCAAGCGGCGCGCCGTGGATCGACGCGACTCGCCGCAACGACGAGGGCCGGCAGCAGCACCACGATCGCGGGAAACGCGTAACGCAGGTATTGCATCGGCAACATCGGTGCGAGCAGCAGCAGCGTCGCCACGATCGTCAGCGACGCCGTGCGCCGGTTCGACAGCGCCAGCACCCACGCCCCTGCCAGCGCGACGAGCACGAAACCGCCGCCGCCGGCAAAGGCTTCGAGATAGCGCTCGGTGTGGAAAGTCAGGTTCCAGGGCAGCGCCATGTCGACGCCGGCATGCCAGCGCGGATCGTCGAAGTTCACCGCATCGAAGTACGGCGACTGGAACCAGGCGTTGAACAGAGGCAAAAATGGATTGTGCGCAGTCACTGCCGCGTAGACGTAACTGGAACTGGCGATCGCCAGCGTCGCGCATGCGGCCATCGCAATGGTGAGCAGCGAAGGCCGGTCGTGTCGGTGTCGCCAGCCCACCCACGCCAGCAACAGCAGGCCGGACGCCGCGGCGGCGAGTTTCAGCGCGAACAGCCCGCCGAGCAGCAACGCACCAAGCCAAAGGCGCCGCAGTCCTGCGGCATCGCGATCGAGCACGCTCCACGCCAGCCACACGAGCAACGCCGCGGTCGGTGTTTCCGTCTGCATGCCGCCGGCCAGCGCCGCCGTCAGCGGCAGGCTGGCGTACAGCGCGACGGCCAGCCAGGCGCTGCGCGCATTGCCTTGAAGCGCCACGGCGACACGCCACACGCCGGCGGCCGCCAGCGCGATCCACAGCAGATTGAGCGGGCCACGCGCCTCCGCGCCCGCGATCACTTGCGGCACGGCTTGCAACACATCGCCCAGCCATGGCGCGAGCGACCAGATGTGCAGGCTGGGATCGAGCGGATACCGGTGCGCTTCCAGCAACTGCCAGGGCAGGCGCAGGTGATAGACGACATCGTCGGCCTGCAGCGTGGGCAGCCAACAGGCGGTGCTGGCCAGACCCAACGCGAGCACGGCGAAAGCAGCGACGCGTGGCGCCGGATCGATCGCATGCTGCCAGGACCGCGCGAGTTCGCGACCGGTGTCGCGCAGGCGCCGCCAACGCCAGGCGACCAGCGTCAGGGCCGCGACGAGATACACGGGGCGGTAATGCAGCGCCAGCGGCAGCAACCAGCCGAGCAAACCGCCGCACAGCGTCAGACCGGCCGCGATGCGCAGCGCCAAGGGCGCATTGCGATCCAGCGCATCCCCGATCGCCCAGGTCGCCAGGGCGAGCAGAAGCGTGGCGGCGCTGGGCAGCGCACCGGCGAAGGCCACCAGCGCCGCCAGCCAGACCAACGCCAGCGCGGTGGCCATGCGCCATCGCAGCAGGCGTCGCAACAGCGCCGCCACCGCCAGGCTTGCCAATGCCAGCACGATCAAGTCGGCGAAGCGGCCGGGCCGCCATTGCGCGAGGATGCCGGTGCTCGCCAGTCCCCAGATGCACAGCGGCACGCCCAGCCACGGCAAGACGCGCTGCCAGGGTTGGGTCTGGGGCTTGCCGACAGAATCGGCCAGAGGGTCGGTCAGGGAAGGCGACGCGTCGACAGTCATCGCGGCATGCTAGCAGTGCGTCCTAAAATGGTCGTACGTCCCCTTGCACGGAATTCACATGCCGGCTCCCCTGCACGTCGTCATCCTCGCCGCGGGCGAGGGCAAGCGCATGAAGTCCACCTTGCCCAAGGTGCTGCAGAAGATCGCAGGCCGTCCCATGCTCGCGCACGTCATCGACAGCGCAAGGGCGCTCGATCCTGCCGGCATCCACGTCGTCTATGGCCATGGCGGCGAAGCCGTACGCGCGGCGTTCGCCGACCAGACCGATCTGCTGTGGGCCGAACAGGCGCAACAGCTGGGCACCGGCCACGCCGTGCAACAGGCGATACCCAACATCCCGAGCGATGCGCGCGTGCTGGTGCTGTACGGCGATGTGCCGCTGATCACGGCGGAAACCCTGCAGCGCCTGCTGGCGGCAACGGGCCGCATTGCCGTGCTCGTCGCCGATCTCCACGACCCCACCGGCTACGGCCGCGTGCTGCGCGATCCCGAAGGCCGCGTCGGCCGCATCGTCGAACACAAGGACGCGGACGAAGACCAGCGCGAGATCAAGACCGTCAACACCGGCATCATCGTCGCCGACGGCGAGCCGCTGCGTCGCTGGCTGGAGCATCTGCGCAACGACAACGCGCAGGGTGAGTTCTACCTCACCGACGTCTTCGCCTCGGCGTCGACCGAATTCGACGCGGCGGAGATGGTGCACGTCGCCGATCCGATCGAAACCGAAGGCGCGAACGATCCCTGGCAGCTGGCGCAGCTCGAGCGCGCCTTCCAGAAACGCAAGGTGCGCGCGCTGTGCCTGCAGGGTGCGCGCGTAGCCGACCCGGCGCGCTTGGATATCCGCGGCCGCGTCAGCGTCGGCATGGATGTGGAGATCGATGCCGACGTCGTCTTCGAAGGCGAGGTCACGCTCGCCGACGGCGTCCGCATCGGCCCGTTTTGCCGGCTGAAGGACGTCAAGCTCGGCCCCGGCACCGAAGTGCGCGCGCACTGCGATCTCGACGGCGTCGTGGTCGAAGGCGCGGCACTGATCGGCCCCTTCGCGCGTCTGCGTCCTGGCACCGTACTGGCCGATGGCGTGCACGTCGGCAACTTCGTCGAGACCAAGAACGCCAGGCTGGGCGTCTCGAGCAAGGCGAACCACCTCACTTATCTCGGCGACGCCGTGATCGGCAGCGGCGTCAACGTCGGCGCCGGCACGATCACCTGCAACTACGACGGCGTGAACAAGTCGACGACGACCATCGAGGATGGCGCCTTCATCGGTTCCAACTCCTCGCTGGTGGCGCCGGTGACGATCGGGCGCAACGCCACCATCGGCGCGGGCTCGGTGATCACCAAGGATGCGCCGGCCGACAAGCTCAGCATCGCGCGCGGCAAGCAGATGTCGATCGACGGCTGGCAGCGTCCGATCAAGAAGCCGAAATGATGTCGGGCGGGCTTCGGTCCGCCGTTACGCCGGCAACACCAGCGACACGCACAGCCCGCCGCCTTCGCGGTTGAGCAAGGCGATGCGGCCGCCGTGCGCTTCGGCGATCTCGCGCGCCAGCGCCAGGCCCAGGCCGGTACCGTGGCGCTTGGTCGAATAGAACGGCAGCAAGGCATTGGCGAGCACCGCATCGTTCATGCCGGTGCCGCGATCGAGCACGTCGACGCGCCAGGCCTCGGGCAGGCGGCGCAGCGACAGGGTGACGTCTTCGGGCTCCGATCCGGATTCGTGCGCGTTCTTCAGTAGATTGATCAGCGCCTGCTCCAACTGGGCGACGTCGATGCGCGCGATGGCGTCGGGCGATTCCGGGCCGTCATAGGCGAAATCGACCTGCGCGCGCAGTTGCGCGACGAAGCGCGGCCACGGGATCGACTCCAGCCGCGGCGAGGGCATCTTGGCGAAGCGGGCGTAGTCGCGGATGAAGCCTTCCAGGTGGCGCGCACGCTCTTCGATCGTCGACAGCGCCGTGGGCAGGCGCTCGAGTTGGCCGCGGCGCAGCAGTTCCGCGCCCGAATGCGCGAGCGAGGCGATCGGCGCCAGCGAGTTGTTGAGCTCGTGGCTGATCACGCGGATCACCTTCTTCCAGGTCTGCACTTCCTGGCGGCGCAGCTCCGCGGTCAGCTGGCGCAGCAGCACCAACTCATGACGGCGGCCGTTCAGGCGGAAATTGCGGCGCGCGAGGTGATAAATGTCTTCGTTGTCGACGTCGCCGACGGTAAACATGCCGTCGCCGCCGCGCTCGAAGGCTTCGCGCATCGCATCGGGCGCCTGCGCCAGCAGTTGGTCGAAGGCGAGCCCTTCCAGTCGACGGCCCTCGCCCAGCAGCTTGCGTGCGGCGATGTTGCCCAGGACGATGCGCCGCGCCGGATCGACCAGCAGCATCGCCACGGGCGTGTTCTGCACCATCGTGTCCAGCAGCAGCTCGCGCTGTACCAGGGCGAGGCGCTGTTCGCGCAAGGCATCGCCCAATTCGTTGTGGCTGGCGACGAGTTGGCCCAGATCGCCACCGCCGCGCCAGGACAGGCCGAAGGCGAAGTCGCCGTCGCGATAACTGGCGACCGTGCCCGCGAGCGCGCGGAACAGCGAGTTCATCGGCGCGAACGCACGGCGCACGTGGTAGACGAGTAGAGGCACGAGCACCGCGATCGCGATGCCGCCCGACACCCACGGATTGGCGAACCAATGCGACAGGAGCAGGGCGATGGCAACGGCCGCCGCCATGTACGCCAGCGCGATCGCGGCGAACACGAGACTCAGCGGCAGGCGTTGCAGCCAGCGGTTCATGCGCGGTCGATTCCCAACCGTTCCAGACGGCGATACAGCGCCTGGCGCGATAGCCCCAATTCGGTCGCTGCCTGGGCAACGACGCCACCGGCCCGCGCCAATGCGGCCTCGATAGTCGCTCGGTCGGGTTCGTCGCCGCCGTTGCCGGCCGCGACGGCGCGCACCGGTGCGGCGGGCAGGCCCAGATCGCTCACACCGATCTTCTCCCCGCGAGCCAACAGCGACGCGCGCTGGATCGTGTTGCGCAGCTCGCGCACGTTGCCGGGCCAGTTGTGCGCCAGCAGCGCCTGCTCGGCGTCGGCATCGAGTTGTTTGCCTGCGGGGAGGAAATGCCGCGCGAGCGGCACGATGTCGTCGGCGCGCTGCGCGAGCGGAACCAGGCGCACTTCGATGGCATTGAGGCGGTAATACAGATCCTCGCGGAACTGGCCGGTGGCGATCAGCGCCGCCAGGTCGGCATTGGTCGCGCTGATCACGCGTACCTTGACCGAGCGTTCGCGATTGCCGCCGAGGCGCTCGAAACGACCGGTTTCGAGCACTCGCAGCAGTTTGACCTGGCCGGCCAGCGGCAGCGTGCCGATCTCGTCCAGAAACAACGTGCCGCCGTCGGCGGCTTCGAACTTGCCTTCGCGTGCGCGATTGGCGCCGGTGTAGGCACCGGCTTCGGCGCCGAACAGCTCCGCCTCGATCAGCTCGCCCGGCAACGCTCCGCAGTTGAGCGCGACGAAGGGGCCCTGCTTGACCGACGAATTGGCGTGGATGATTTCCGCGTACTTCTCCTTGCCCGCGCCGTTGGGGCCGGTAAGCAACACCGGCAGCTCCGAGCGTGCGACCTGGCAGGCCAGGGACAGCGCGGCTTCGCTCGCAGGGTCGGCGTAGACCAGGCCACGCAGGTCGAACTCGCGCTCCAGCGCATCGCGACGGCGGCGGCCGCTGTTGCGATGGCGTGCGAGTTCCTGCCGCGCCTTCGACAGCTCCAGCAGGTTGTTTACCGTCGCCAGCAGTTTGCGGTCATCCCAAGGCTTGGCGAGGTAGTCGGCGGCGCCGGCCTTCACCAGATCGACTGCGGATTCCAGATGCGTCCACGCGGTCAGCAGGATCACCGGCAGGTCGGGATGCGCGGCGCGGATCTGCGCGAACAGTTCGACGCCTTCCTCGCCGGACGTGGTGTCGGCATGGAAGTTCATGTCCTGCACGACCAGGTCGAAGGGTTCGCGCGAGAGAAGCGCTAGCCCTTCAGCCGGCGTGGTCACAGCACGGGTATCGATGTCGTGCAGCGAGAACAGCGTTTCCAGCGCAGTGGCGACGGACGGGTTGTCGTCGATGACGAGGATGGTCGGCATGCAGGCAGTCGATGGCAGGCGCGGCGGTGAGGCGCGCGCCCATGATCGCAGAGGATGGGGAGGATCGGTTGGTAGGTTCAGACCGTACGGGTGGCGACCGCAGGCGGAACCGCGGCGGCACGCCGCGCGGGCCCCAGCACCGACAGCTGGCCCAACCCCCACAGCACCAACGCACCGACCGGCAGATACAGCGCGGGCAGGCGCGGCAGTTCGTAGGCGCTCATCAGCAGCTGGTTGATGCCGAACGCGCCGATCATGCCGATCACGATGCCGACCGTGGCGAGCAGGAAGTTCTCGGTCTGGAAGTAGCGCAGCACCTGGCCGCGCGTCGCACCCAGCGCACGACGAACACCGATCTGCTTGGTGCGCTGCTGCACCCAGAAGCTGGCCAGGCCGACGATGCCCAGCGCAGTTACCACCAGCAGCGCGATGCACACCGCGATCAGCAGCCAGACCATCGAGCGGTCCTGCTGGAAGAACTCGTCGCGATATTGCTCCTGCGTCTTGTGGTCGAGCACGATGCGATTGGGGCTGTTCTTCTCCAGCGCTTTGACCGCGTCCTTGAGCACGCGTTCGCGCTGCTCGGGCGTAGTGCGCAGCACGTAGTAGCCGCCTACGTCGTAAGGCATGCGCACCGGCAGCAGCACCGATTGGGCCGGGATCATGTCCTTGGCCGCGAAGGATGGACGCACCAGCGCATCGACGACGCCGACCACGGTCATCGGCTTGTCGTCGCCGAAGTAGAACGTCTGGCCCACCGCGCTCTTGCCCGGGTACAGCTTGTCGGCGACCGCCTTGGAAATGATCGCTACGCCAGAGCCCGTAGTCTCGAAGCCCTTGTTCGCATCGTAGTCGCTGAATTCGTCCGCATTGAATGCGCGGCCGGCGATCAGCTTGACGCCCAGTGCCTGGCTCAATTCGCCGCTATCCATGTAGGTGGTGGCGTTGAGGGTGGACTCGGTCTGATCCGGCGACAGGGTGATGCCGCTGTTCCAGGACGAATTGCCGAACGGGACTTCGTTGGTCGCGGCCGCAGCGGTGACGCCGGGAATGGCGCGCAGCGCGGCGAGATCCTCGCGAGTGAGTGCCGCCGAGTTCTGGTTAGTGCCGATGCCGGTGAGGTTGACGATCACCGCTTCCTTCTCGGCCACGCCGCTGGGCATGTCGATGCGGGCGATGCGCTCGCGGATCAGGAACACGGCGTTGCAGATGATGGCGCAGCTGAGCGCGATCTCGAGCACGATCAGTGCGGCGGCCGTCTTGTGCCGGCGCAGCGTGGAGAGGATGGGACGGATATCCATGGCGGGCCTCACTGAGTCTTGAGCTGGATGGCGGGCGTGACCTGGCACGCGCGCCATGCGGGCAGGGCACCGGCGAACACGCTGGCGACCAGGGCGAGGACGAAGGTCGTCGCGAGCATCGTCGGGTCTAGATGCGCGAGCGAAGCGTGTTCCACCGGCTGCTGGCGCACGGCCCACAGACCGAGCACCGCCAGGCCGAGTCCGAGCACGCCGCCGACCAGGCCGACCGACACCGCTTCGATCAGGCACTGGGCGAAGATCGCGGCGCGCGAGGCGCCCAGCGCGCGGCGCACGCCGATCTCCGCCGAGCGGCGCATGAACTTCGCCAGCAGCAGGCCGACGGTGTTGAGCAGGCACACCAGCAGGAAGCCGAACGCCAGCCACATCTGCAGGTTCACGTCGTCCGGCACGACCTTGTAGTGCCGCAGCAGGCCCATCAGGTCGAGCAGCCGCACGTTGTTGGGACGCTGGAAGCGGCCGGCGGCGCGCTGCTGGTCGGAGTAGTTCTCGAGGAAGGCCTGGTATTCCTGCGCCTTCTGCGGCGTGTTCAATTGCACCCAGAACTGGATCCACACGCAGGGCGCGCCCACGTCGGTGGGGCTCACGCCGTCGGCGCGGTTGTCGAAGCAGTTCATGTTGCCGTTGCGGCCGAGGTCCAGATCGCGCGACGTGGTGAACGGCAGGTACACCTGCTCGGCCTCGCCGTAGCCGTGACGGCTGGTGTTGAGGTCGTAGAACTTCGGCACCGGCCGCCAGCTGTCGAGCACGCCGACGACGCGGAAGTCGTTGCCGTCCAGGCGCAGCGTCTTGCCGACGCTGTTGCCGCCGCCGAAGACCTTCTCGTTCAGCGCCTTGGAAATCACGGCGTCGCGTGCGTGCGCTTCATCCGCGGCTTCGTTCCAGCCACTGCCGTAGAGGAACGGCACGTCGAACATGGGGAAGAAGTCCGCGCTGGTGTAGCGCGCGTCCGCGGAAAACGGCAGCAGGTCCGCACGCTGCGGCTGCACGGCCACGCCGCCGCCGGTCATCAGCGCCTGGCGGTCGGCACGCTTGGCCTTGAGCAGATTCTCGGCATCGAGGCGGGTGAGCTGGTTCGGCGGATCTTCGCCCGGGTGGTAGCCCTCCTTGGTCTCCGGATCGATCTGCGGATAGAACAGGGTCTGGCTCTTGCCGGGCAACGGATCGCCGGAGAGGACGTGGTAGACGGTGAGCGTGGTCATGGATGCGCCGATTCCCAGCGCTATTGCCAGGACCATCAGCGCGGTCAGCACCTTGTTGCGCCTGAAGCTGCGCAGGGCGAGATTGAAGTAGTAGCCGATCATGGTCGCGGCCTCAGTTCGATTCGATGGTGGCGGCCAGGTTGCGGGCGCGCAGCAGGCTCGACTCGACGGAAATGTCGGTCGCCATGCCGTCGACGATATGCACGTTGCGTTGTGCGCGCGCGGCCAGTTCCGGGTCGTGGGTGACCATCACGATGGTCGTTCCCGCGGCGTTGATCTCCTCCAGAAGTTCCATCACGCCGCGGGCCATCTGCGAGTCGAGGTTGCCTGTGGGTTCGTCGGCGAGCAGCAGGCGCGGCGTACCGGCGAGCGCGCGCGCGATCGCCGCGCGCTGTTGCTGGCCGCCGGAGAGCTCGGCCGGGTAGTGCTTCATGCGCGAGCCCAGGCCGACCTGCGCCAGCGCCTTTTCGATGCGCTGCTTGCGTTCGGCGGCGCCGAAGCCGCGGTAGCGCAGCGGCACGTCGACGTTGTCGAACAGGTTGAGGTCCGGAATCAGGTTGAAGCTCTGGAAAATGAAACCGATCTTGTGATTGCGCAGCTTGCTGCGCGCATCGTCCGACAGGCCGCGCACGTCCTGGCCGTCCAGCGTGTAGGTGCCGCCGGTGAATTCCTCGAGCAGGCCGGCGATGTTGAGGAAGGTCGTCTTGCCCGAACCCGAAGGCCCGGTGACGGCGACGAACTCGCCTTCGCGCACATGCAGGTCGAGCGAACGCAGGGCGTGGGTTTCGACGAGTTCGGTGCGGTAGACCTTGGTGACGGCTTGCATGTGCAGCATGGCGGGTTCCTTGTTCTCGTGATGATTTTTAGCGGGGCCGTGCTCAGCGCACGCGGAAGGCGTTGAAGTCGTCGCGGCGGCGCCAGTCGAAGGCCCACGGCGACAGGGCGACGCCGTTGGCGGCGTGCAGATCGGGGAAGCGCAACAGCTCCGGCGAGATCAGATCGGACAGTCGTTGCGGCACGGCGTCGACGAGGTCCTGCGAAGACCATTGCGGAGACGGCGGCTGCGTGGAGGAGGGACGGGTGTTCATGGGGGAACTCCTATATGGGGTAGAGGTGGGCATCAGCGAACGCGGACGAACGCAGGCAGTTCGGCGCTGCGCAGGTAATGGCGGCGCCACTTGCGCGCGGCGCGAAGGGCGAAGGGACTGTTGGCGGCGATCGGCGCGTTCGCGAATTCGACCAGGCCCAGCCCAATGCACTCGGAGAGGCGCAGCGGCACGGCATCGGCCAGATCCAGCGCGGACCAGTTCCGCGGAAAGCTGTGCGAGGGGTAGGCCGGCTTGGTGTGCTTGACCGGCTTCGATGGGGTCATCGTGCTCATGATCATTCTCCCGTGATGCGGACTTTTTCGGAGTCGCCGAAGCCGTCGGCGCCGGATACCACGATGCGATCGCCTTCATTCGCGCCGCCGAGAATCTCGACCGCGCCGAGGCTGCTGACGCCGGTGCGGACGCTGCGCTTCACCGCGCTGCTGCCATCCATCACGTAAGCGCTGTTGCCGCCGCCCTGTTCCAGGAACGGACCGCGTTCGACCATGAGCACGTTGCGGCGCGTGTCGAGCAGGATGCGCACGCTCAGGCGCTGGTTCTGGCGCAGGCCGGGCGGTTGCTGGGTCTTGAAGCGCAGGCGACCGGTGACTTCGCCGTTCACCACTTCCGGCGATACCGCGGAGATTTCCGCCGCGAGCGTGCCGGTCGAGCCGGTGACCTGTGCGGGCATGCCGATGGCGAGATCGCGCGCGAAGCTCTCGGGAACCTTGATCTCGACTTCGAACACGCCCAGATCGACGACGCTCAGCACTGGCGCGTTGATCGCGACGTTCTGGCGCTGCGCAACCATCACCTGGCCGACCTGGCCTTCGAACGGCGCGCGCAGGGTCAACGCATCGACCTGGCGCTGGAGTTCGCTGACGACGGCGCGCTGGCGATCGGCGAGCAGGCGCTTGTTGCGCATGTCCAGTCCGGCGCCCTGACCGAGCAGGCCGAATTCATTGCGGGCGCTGGACAGGCCCAGATCGGCCTTCTTCAGTGCGTCCTGGGCGCGCGCGACGTCGATCTGCGCTACGGCGCCGCCTTCAAAGGCGCGCTGATTGCGTTCCAGGTCGCGCTGCGCGGCCTGGCGGTCGATCTGCGCCTGGTCGAGCAGCTTGCGCGCGGAGGAACGCGTCATTTGCGCATCGAGTGCGGCGCGGCTGGCCTCGGCTTCCAGGCCGGCGAGGGTGGCCTGTTCCTGAGCAAGCTTGCTGCGCAGCTCGGGGCTGTCGATGTCCGCGAGCGGCTGGTCCTTCTTGACCTTGTCGCCGGCCACGACCTTCAGCGTGACCGTGCCGCCGGCGATGGCGTACAGGGTCGGGCTGTTGGCGGCGATCACGCGGCCGTCGGCGGAGATGTCGCGGACCAGGTCACCACGGGTGACCGTGGCGATGCGCAGGCGCGAGGCGTCGAAGGAGCGGGCGCCGGCCGTCCAGCCGGACAGCAGCCAACCCATCACCATGACCAGCGCGGCGGCGCTGGCGCCGGCATACAGCATCCGGCGGCGGCTCGGAGAAAGCCGGCGTGCGGAGGCGGCGGTGTCGCCGTGAAGGGGCCGGTCCTGGGCGGAGGTGTCGCGGATGCTCATGTGGGCGTCAGAAGAGGGATGCTGCTCTCTTCAAGCAGAACGCGTGCCAACCATAATTTATTGATTTATATGGATATTGCGCAGCCGACAGCGTGTCCGGACAGCGGCCGGTCGTGTCCGGGCGGACGGCGGACAGCCGGACCGGCAGGCCGGATCGGCACCATGAATGCGTTGGCTGTGATGCGGCGCCGACCACGAAGCCATGTACGGCGGTGGCGGTAAACTGCCGTCTCTCTTCAGCGGAATTCCCCCGGCCTATGTGCGGAATTGTTGGTGCAATCGCCAATCGCGACGTCGTTCCCATCCTGATCGAAGGGCTCAAGCGCCTGGAATACCGCGGTTACGACTCCGCCGGCATCGCGGTCGTCGACAGTGAAGGCAGCGCCAGCGACGTACGCCGCGTGCGCCGCACCGGCCGCGTCGCCGAGATGGAAAGCGCCGCCCAGGCCGAACATTTCAGCGCGCGCCTCGGCATCGGCCACACCCGCTGGGCGACGCATGGCGGCGTGACTGAAGCGAACGCGCATCCGCACATCAGCCACGGCGTGGCGCTGGTGCACAACGGCATCATCGAGAACCACGAGGAACAGCGCGAGCGGCTGCGCCAGCTCGGCTACGTCTTCGAATCGCAGACCGATACCGAAGTCATCGCGCATCTGATTCATCATCACCTCAAGGGTGGCGACGACCTGCTGAGCGCGTTGCAGCACACCGTGCGCGAGCTGCACGGCGCGTATGCACTGGCAGTGGTGAGCCGGCAGGAGCCGGGACGCCTGGTCGCGGCGCGCATGGGCTGCCCGCTGCTGGTCGGCCTGGGGGAGGGCGAGAACTTCGTCGCCAGCGACGTGTCCGCGATCGTGCAGGCCACGCGCCGGGTGATCTTCCTGGAGGAAGGCGATACCGCCGATGTCAGGCGCGAGTCGGTCCGCATCTTCGACGGCGAAGGCCGCGCGATCGAACGCGACGTGCACGTGTCGGACGTGTCGCTGGCCTCGCTGGAGCTCGGCCCGTACCGCCACTTCATGCAGAAGGAAATCCACGAGCAGCCGCGCGCCATCGCCGACACCATCGAGGCGGTGATGGACAACGGGGGTTTCTCGCCCGAGCTGTTCGGCACCGACGCGCAGTCGGTGCTGGCGGACATCGAAGGCGTGCAGATCATCGCCTGCGGCACCAGTTCCTATGCCGGCATGACCGCGCGCTACTGGATCGAAGCGATCACGGGCCTGCCGTGCGCGGTCGACATCGCCAGCGAGTACCGCTATCGCAGCGTCGTCGCGAATCCGAAGCAGCTGATCGTCACCATCTCCCAGTCGGGCGAAACCCTCGACACGATGGAGGCGCTGAAGTACGCCAAGTCGCTCGGCCACGACAAGACGCTATCGATCTGCAATGTGCCTGAGAGCGCGATTCCGCGCGCCAGCCGTCTCGTCTACTACACCCGCGCGGGCGCCGAGATCGGCGTAGCTTCGACCAAGGCGTTCACCACGCAGTTGGTCGCGCTGTTCACGCTGACCTGCACCATCGCCAAACTGCGCGGCCGCCTCAGCGCGGCGCAGGAAGCCGAATATCTCGACTGTCTGCGCCAGCTGCCCGGCAGCGTGCAGCACGCGCTCAATCTCGAACCGCAGATCATCGCCTGGTCGGAGCGCTTCGCGCCGAAACAGCACGCGCTGTTCCTGGGCCGTGGGATGCATTACCCGATCGCGCTGGAAGGCGCGCTCAAGCTCAAGGAAATCTCCTACATCCACGCCGAGGCCTACCCGGCCGGCGAACTCAAGCATGGTCCGCTTGCCCTGGTCGATAGCGAGATGCCAGTGGTAGTGATCGCGCCGAACGACAGCCTGCTGGAGAAGGTGAAGTCGAATATCCAGGAAGTGCGCGCACGCGGCGGCGAGATGTTCGTCTTCGCGGACGCCGACAGTCAGTTCGGAGAGTCGGAGCAGGTGCACGTGATCCGCACCCCGCGTCATGTCGGCGTGCTGTCACCGATCGTGCACGCGATTCCGGTGCAATTGCTCGCTTACCATGCCGCGCTCGCGCGCGGTACCGACGTGGACAAGCCGCGCAATCTGGCCAAATCGGTGACGGTGGAGTAGTCGCTGCCAGCGGCGGAAACGCCGTCGTCGATCCATGCTCCAGTCGCTGACGGCGCTCAGATCAATCCCTGCGAACGCGCCTCATGCAGACATTGCGATAGGCATCTGACTTGCAGCTTGTCGTAGATATGGCGAACGTGCGTGTAGATCGTCGACGGTCGGCTTGCGGTCATCTGTGCGATCTCGGACCACTTGAAGCCCTTCGAAGCAAGCACTAGCACTTCCGATTCGCGGGGAGTCAGCGAGGAGGACAGGCGTGGTGTGCCGACCGAGGATTCGCGCAGCATCTGCAGCAGCCGGCAGGCGATGATCGGCGTCACCGTGGCTCCGCCGGACAGGCCGATCGAAATGGCATGCGCAATGGCGATCGGATCATCGTGCTTGCAAAGGAAACCGTGGGCGCCGGCGGTGATCGCCTTGATGACGCTGGTCTGGTCGCTCATCGACGAGACGGCGAGTAACAAGGGAGAGGGTGCCAGCGCGGCGGCGCGACGAAGTGCATCGAGTCCGCTGCCATCCGGCAGCAGCAGGTCTACGAGGACCAGATCGAAGTTGCGCGCGCAGATCGCGGCGAAGAATCCCGCCAGGCTATCGGCTTCGTGAATGGCGATATCGGATCGCGCCGTGCATAGCGCCGCGCGCAGGAGGTCCCGCCCTGCCGGTTGGTCATCCAGCAACAGTACGGACAGCGTGGTCGAGCCAAAACTGGACATTGGTATTTCGTGACTTTTCTGGTTGCGTGCACGTCGTCGCCCCACGTGCTTGCGCAGTTCGGCGTCCTGAAAACAGGATGGGCCTCCCGGCCGAGCGTTGCGACTCACCCCAGCGCGTGTGGCGTTCGACGCTCCCAGACTCGTACCAGCCGCCCAAGCGTTACTGATTCAAAGTCCGCCACGCGCCAGACGCGCCTCGCCCCCCGTTCCGTTGTCCGTGGTTTGATTAAGCTGGCATATAACTGCGCAGTCATATCGAACAGTTATAGCAACCTGTTGTTCGCAAGAAACGAACGGAAATGGCGAGCTTTCGATGTAATGTTCAACGATTGCCGATAGCCCTTCAGAACTTTCTGAGCGGAGCGAGATCTCGGCGCCGTCGAGCGTGCTGCGTTGCCGAAGGGGCAACTTGAAGTTGTTCTTCGTGCTTCTTTCCGAAGTCGGGCTCGAGCCTAGGCTGGCGATCCCCCTTCTGAAAGGAGATTCCCTTGGTCCGGCGACTCGTAGCGGAGTTCATTGGTACGTTCTGGCTCGTTCTTGGTGGTTGTGGCAGCGCCGTTCTGGCCGCCGAGTTCGGAGGCGATGCGCGCGGCATCGGCTTGCTCGGGGTGTCGTTGGCCTTCGGATTGACCGTACTTACCGGTGCCTATGCGCTGGGCGGCATTTCCGGCGCGCACTTCAATCCGGCGGTGAGTATCGGGCTCTGGGCAGGCGGGCGATTTCCGCTGCGCGACCTGATCCCTTACACGGTTGCACAGGTGTCCGGTGCTGCTTTTGCTGGCTTCATACTGATGCTCATTGCCGGTGGTGCACCAGGTTTCGTCATCGACCCATCCGCTGCGGGAACGTTCGCCAGCAATGGGTACGACGGAATGTCTCCAGGTCACTACAGCATCGGCGCCGCCGTTGTCACCGAAATCGTGATGACGGCGATGTTCGTGATGATCATCCTGGGGGCGACGCACAAACGGGCCGCCAGCGCGCTGGCCCCCGTCGCGATCGGATTGGCACTCACGCTGATTCACCTGGTTAGCATCCCGGTTACCAACACGTCGGTGAATCCTGCACGCTCCACCGGCGTTGCGATCTTCGCGGGTGCGCAGGCGATGAACCAGCTTTGGCTGTTCTGGGCATGCCCGCTGCTGGGAGGGCTGGTAGGCGGCAGTTTGTTTCGCTGGTTGAGTCCGGATGAGTGATTCGACGTAAAGTCAGCAGCTTTCAACGCGCCGATTGATTAGATCGGCGCGTTTGTTCTTGGGCTGAGAGATCGGAAGGCCAAGCCTTTCATCGTGGGGCGGCGAAAAGCGACGAGGTGGCCACACCTTGGCCACCTCGTCCCGGCCGTCATTCACGACAGTCGCGCGGCTTGGGGCCAAGCCGCTGCACCGTCAACTACAGCAGGGGAATGGGCTGCAATTGATTGGCGTCAACGATGCATGCACAGCGTAGACAAGCGGCTGTGCCCATGAAAGGAGTAGAGGCGCAACACCAAGTTTCCTATTTTCGAACACCGCGGATTGTCTTGTGCAAGCAGGCGACGTTCTTGACCTTGCCGTGATTCGAAAACACACAACACTTCGTTGCTTGGCATTGCCGAGCGCGTTTGGGATGCTTGCCGGACGAACACACATCCAAAGAGCTCATGGACGACAAATGGTGGCAACGGGCCTTGGTGGTGCTGCTCTCTATCGTCGCGCTGTCGGTATCTGCGCGAGCTATGAGTCCACCGCCTCGCGGCGCAACCGGTGATGGTCGCTTGCAGACACAAGCGTCGGGCGCTTCCCTTGTTCCGGTTCGCAGCGAAATTGCGGCGTCGGGTGCGCACGATTGTGCGTTACCCAGTCAAGGCAACGGTCGAAATGAGATAGCTGATGGACGGGTTGCCGCGACTGGCGATCCATCAACGCCGTAAGGTTATCGCGCGACTAGTCGTCCGACTCGGCCCGCTCGTGGGAATCGAAGAGATGACTCAATCCGCCGGTTTCCGCCCCGTCCGTCTCGGATGCATGGTTGGTCGTAGTCACCGGCCCCGCGGCGGGACGATTGCGTGGTGGCGGCAGGAGTGCCGTCGCCGCTTCGGCGGCGAGGATCAATTCCTGGCGGCGCTCCTCGGGCACTTCCTGCCAATGGCAGTCGAGCAGCGCGCCCTCGATCGCGTAGAGCAGGTTCAGGCCCGGCTTGAAGCCGGCCCGCTTGACGCGCATGAACGCCTCCACCGTGCCGACGGCAGCCAGGTCGTCGAGCGTGCGCAGCCCGACCTGGCGCAGCCACGCGGCACTCTTGGGGCCGATGTTGCGCATCTTTGCGGTCGTCATGACAGGGACTCCATGAAGGCTCCGGCGATGGCTTCGAGACCGTTCTGGTCTTCGGCATCGAAGCGGTCGGGCTCGGGGCTGTCGAGGTCGAATACGCCGATCAGTTCGGCGCCACGGTACAGCGGAACCACGAGCTCGGAGCGCGACGCCGAGTCGCATGCTATGTGGCCTGGGAACGCGTGCACGTCGGGGACTAATTGGGTCTGGCGTGTGCGCGCGGCAGCGCCGCAGACGCCCTTGTCGAGCGGGATGCGCACGCAGGCCGGCAGGCCCTGGAAGGGGCCGACCACGAGTTCGGTGCCGTCGTAGAAGTAGAAGCCGACCCAGTTGAGCGACGGCAGCGCGTGGTAGACGAGCGCCGACAGGTTGGCGGCGTTGGCGATGCGGTCGGGTTCGCCGGTGATCAGCCCGCGCGCCTGCTCCAGCAGCTGCGCGTACTGCTCGGGCTTGCCGCCGCTGAGCTGGGAAGCGGTGAAGGTCATGCCGGCAGTGTATCAGCCGGGCCGCGGCGGCTAGGATGCCGGCCCATGACGCTGAATTCTCTCTACGTGACTGGTACCGACACCGGCATCGGCAAGTCCGTCGCCAGCGCCGCGCTGCTGTATGCGCTGCGCGCGCGCGGCCGGCGTGCGGTCGGGATGAAGCCGGTGGCGAGTGGTTGCGAAGCCACGGCCGAGGGCTGGCGCAACGACGACGCCCTGGCCCTGCAGCAGGCCAGCTACCCCGTGCCGCCGTATGCCGACGTGAACCCGTTCGCGCTGCCCAATCCGCTTGCGCCCGAACTCGCCGCGGCCGATGCCGGCGTGGAGCTCACGCTGGCGCCGATCGTCTCCGCCTACGGGCGCCTGTCGGCAACGGCCGATGCGGTGGTGGTGGAAGGCGTGGGCGGCTGGGCTGCGCCGCTGACCGCTGCACTGGATCAGGTTGACGTCGTCCGCGCATTGGAGCTGCCCGTGGTGTTGGTAGTGGGCCTGCGGCTGGGCTGCATCAGCCATGCGCGCCTGACCGCACGCGCGATCGAAGCCGACGGCGCGCGGATCGTCGGCTGGATCGCCAACGACATCGATCCGGCGATGGCGCGCCAGGACGACAACTTCGCCATCCTGCAGCGCGTGCTCCCTATTCCCTGTTGGGGCCGTTTGCCGCATTCGGCGGCGCCGGATCCGCGGGCGATGGCAACGCACCTCGTCGTGCCGGACTGACGCTTTGCTGACGCAAAGCAAAACGGGCGCATCGCTGCGCCCGTTTTGTGTTTCGCTTGCCTTTAACTGGCTTCAGGAGTGGGCGGCAGCGCGGGCTCGCCTTCTTCGGCCTTCGCCACACGGCGCTTGCTCTGGTCCTGTGCCAGGTACAGGTAGAACGCAGGCAGCACGAACAGGGTGAACATCGTGCCGATCAGCATGCCCGCGGCGATCACCAGGCCCATGCAGAAGCGCGCGGCCGCACCGGCACCGCTGGCGATCAACAGCGGCATCATTGCGAACACCAGCGCCGCGGTGGTCATCAGCACCGGACGCAGACGGATGCCGGCGGCCTGCTCGATCGCCTCGCGCTTGCTCAGACCCTGTTCGATCTGCAGCTTGTTGGCGAACTCCACGATCAGGATGCCGTGCTTGGAGATCACGCCCACCAGCGTCACCAGGCCGACCTGGGTGTAGATGTTGATGCTCATGCCGGGGAACCCCGCCATCCCCATGAATCCGAGGATGCCGTTGAGGATCGCCAGGACATTGAGCACCAGCAGCGCACCACAGATCGCCATCGGCACCGTCAACAGCATGATGATCGCGTCGCGGAAGCTCTCGAACTGCGCCGACAGCACCAGGAAGATCACGATGATCGCCAGCGCCAGGGTTAGCAGCATGGCCTGGCCTTCCTGCTTGAACTGGCGCGACTCGCCGGCGTAGTCGACGCTGTAGCCCTGCGGCAGCACCTGCTTGGCCGCATTCTCCAGGATCGACAGCGCCTCGCCCTTGCTCACGCCCGGACGCGGCGCGAACGTGATCGACACCGCGTTGAGCTGCTGGAAGCGCTTGAGCTGTTCGGGCTGTGCGGATTCCTTGAGCGTGACGATGGTCGACAGCGGGATCAGGGCGCCGTCCTTGGTGCGCGTGTAGTAGTTGGTCAGGTCGCTGGCGTTCAAACGATCGCTGCGCTGCACCTGCGGGATCACGCGGTAGGAACGGTTCTGCAGGGCGAAGCGGTTGGCGTAGCCGCCCGACAGCATCGCCGACATGTCCGCCGACAGCGTGCGCATGTCGATGCCGAGCAGAGCTGCTTTGTCGCGGTCGACCAGCACTTCCACGCGCGGCTTGTCGATCTTCAGATCCTTGTCGAGGAAGATGAAGCGCTTGCTGTCGCGCGCCTTGGTCAGCACCGCGTCGGCGAGCTCCTGCAACTGCGTCAGCGAGCCGGTGCCGCCGATCACGAACTCGCCGCCGCCACCGCCGCCACCGGCGCTGGGCAGCGCGGGTGGTACCTGGGCGAACACGTTGAGACCGGTGATCTTCGACAGTTCCGGCTGGATCGTCTGGTCCAGCACCTGCTGGGTGGAGCGGTCGCGTTCGCCCCACGGCTTCAGCACGAAGCCGGCGATCGCGGTGTTGGTGCCGGCACCGCCGTTGATGAGGAAGAAGTTCTCGTTCTCCGGCGTGTTTTTGCCGATCTTGGTGAGCTCTTCGGTGTAACGCTCCACGTAGTCGAGCGTGGACGCCGGGTCGGCCGACGAGAACGAGAAGATGAAGCCCTGGTCTTCCGCCGGTGCCGGCTCCTGCGGCGAGCCCATGTACAGGAAGACGCAGGAGATGAAGACGAGCACGCCGAAGATCGCGATCACCGACTTCGTGGCCAGCGCGCTGTGCAGGCGCTTCTCGTAGCTGCCGCGCAGCTTCTCGAACTGGTTGTCGAGCCACACTTCCAGCTTGCCCTTGCCGGTGCCGTGTTCGTGGGCCTTGAGGATCTTGGCGCACATCATCGGCGTCAGGGTGAGCGCGATCACGCCCGAGAGCAGCACCGCGCCGGCCAGGGTGAAGGCGAACTCGGTGAACAGCACACCGGTGAGGCCGCCCTGGAAGCCGATCGGGATGTACACCGCGACGAGCGTGGTCGTCATCGCCACCACAGGCCACGCCAGCTCGCGGGCACCACGTATCGCCGCATCGAAGGGTTTCATCCCTTCCTCGATGTGCCGATGCACGTTCTCCAGCACGATGATCGCGTCATCGACCACGATGCCGATGGCGAGCACCATCGCCAGCAACGTCAGCAGGTTGATGGTGAAGCCTAGCAGTAGCATCAGGAACAACGAGCCGATCAGCGACAGCGGCACCGTCACCGCGGGAATCAGCACGCTGCGGAAGCTGCCCAGGAACAGGTAGATCACCACGATCACGATCAGCACCGCCTCGACGATGGTGTGGATCACCTCGTTGATGGCGTCGTCGATGTACTTGGTGCTGTCGTAGGGAACGCTGGCGCTCAGGCCCTCGGGCAGCTGCGGCTTGATGTCGCGGTCGAGGGTTTCGCGCACCTGCTTGATCACGTCGAGCGAGTTGGCGTCGGGCGCGACGAAGATGCCCATGAACGTCGCCGAGCGGCCGTTCATCGACACCGACGAGCCGTAGCTCTCCGAACCCAGGACCACGTCGGCGACGTCGCCCAGGCGCACGATCGCGCCGTCCTGCGAACGGATCACCAGTTGCTTGAATTCCTCCGGCGTGCGCAGGTCGGTGCGCGCGGTGAGGTCGATCGAGACCATCTGGCCCTTGGTCTGGCCCAGCGCGGACAGCACGTTGTTCGACTGCAGCGCGGTGAAGACGTCGCTCGCGGTGACCTTGAGCGCGGTCATCCGGTCAGGCTTCATCCATACGCGCATGGCGAAGGTGCCGCTGCCGATGACCTCGGCACGCTGCACGCCCGGGATCGTGGCGAGCTTGGGCTCGACCGCGCGTACCAGGTAGTCGGTGATCTGGTTGTTGTTGAGCAGGGTGCTGTCGAACGACAGGTACATCGCGGCGATCTGCTCGCCCTGTTGCAGCTCGATCACCGGGTCTTCCGACTCCGGCGGCAGCTGCCCGCGCATCTTGTTGACCTTGGCCGCGATCTCGGTGAGCGCCTCGTTGGCGTTGCGGTCGAGGCGGATGTAGGCCTGAATCGACGACACGCCGGCGGTGCTGTTGGATACCAGGTAGTCGATGCCCTCGGCGCTGGCGATTTCGCGCTCCAGCGGCGTGGTGATGAAGCCCTGGATCAGGTCCGCGTCGGCGCCGAAGTAGGTGGTGCTGACGTTGATGACGGCGTTCTGCAGCTCGGGGTACTGGCGCACGTTCAGTGACGTGCTCGCCCGCAGGCCGAGCAGCAGGATGAACAGGCTGACGACGAGCGCCAGCACGGGTTTCTTGATGAAGATGTCGGTGAATTTCATCGTGCGGCCTTTGTGGGGTGGCGCTACGTGTTGCCGTCACTTCGCGCCATGCGCGGTCGTGACGGCGAGAAGTGTGCTCAGCGGTTCTCCGGCGTCGGTGCCTTGTCCGACGTCGGCAACACGCTGTTGTTGATGATCACCGTGGCGTCGTTGCGCAGCTTGAGCAGGCCGCTGGTGGCGACGCGCTCACCCGGCTTGAGGCCTTCGGTGATCGCGATGAGATCGCCGTGCGTGGCGCCGGTCTTCACGAAGCGCTGCTTGACCATCAGCGTCGGGCCCGCGGGCGTGCCTTCGGGCTTGGCCTGCGTCGGATCGGCCTTGGCCGGCGCGGGCGCCTGGCTGATCACGTACACCGAATTGCCGTAGGGGTTGAAGCTGATAGCCGTCTGCGGAACCACCACGACGCGCTGCGCGCTGCCCTGGTCGAAGGTCACGCGTGCGAACGTGCCCGGGCGCAGCTTGTTGTCCGGATTGCGCAACGTCGCCTGCACCTGAAAGTTGCGCGTCTGCGAATCGACCTGCGGTTCCACCGAGGTGATGCGGCCTTCGAACGTCTGTCCGGGCATGGCGTCCACCTGCACGCGCACCACCGAGCCCTGCTGGATCTGCGGCAGGCGCTGTTCGGGCAGGGTGAAGTTGAGGTAGATCGGATCCAGCTCCTGCAGGCTCACCAGTTCGGCACCCGGTTCCACGTACTGGCCGAGGTTGACCTTGCGGATACCGAGCACGCCGGAGAACGGGGCACGGATGGTCTTGCGCGCGACCAGCGCGCGCTGCGCGTCGACCTGTGCCCGTGCGGTGGCGGCATCTGCGGCGCGCTTGTCGGCTTCGTCGCGCGAGACCAGCTTGGTCTCGGCCAGTTCGCGGTAGCGCTCGCTCTGGATTGCGGTCAGGCGTGCGGTGGCTTCCAGCGACTTCAGCGTGGCCACCTCGGTCGATGCGTTGAGTTGCAGCAGCACCGCACCGGTCTTCACGCTGTCACCGGGGTTGAAATGGATTTCGCTGATCACGCCGGGCGATTCGGTGGTCACCTGGGTGCCGTTGACCGCGACCAGCGTGCCGACGCCCTCCACCGTGTCGTGCCAAGTCTGCTGCTGCGCGACACCGGCGCTGATCGTCGCCGGCGGTTGCGGCATGTTGTCGAAGAACTTGTTGGTCTGTGCCGCGAAGAACGCCTTCACGCCAAATACCAGGCCGAACACCAGCACGGTGATCAGCAGCATCCAGAACATGCGTTTCCGGGTCGAAGGCGTGCGCACGGCGGTGCGCGAGGGGTCGTGCCTGGCCATCATGTTGCTTCCTTGTGGGAGTGCGATGCGCCACCCAGCGGCGGCGAAGGTGAATCGAAGACTTCGCGGCTGATCCGCGCCAATTGCGCGTCGATTGCGGATTCGTCCGACACGTCGAACAGCGGCCGCCAGCCGTAGCCGTTGAGCAGGTGCTGCAGATTCTTGATCAGGAGCCGGTAGGGCGCGACCGCCTCGTAGGGCTCGAGCACGCCTTCGGCATGGACCAAAGTATGCATGCCCATGCACAGGGTCCATGGGCCGATGGTCAGGGTCTGCGGTGTCAGGCCGGTATTGGGCGGGAGGTCGCCAAGGCGAAGCGCGTCGTTGACGATGCCTTCGAGCAGGTCGCCGATCGGCGCACCGACTTCCAGCGACCGTTGCCGCGCTTTTTCGGACGCCGCGTGCCAGATGACGTCGGTGAAGACGTACTGCGCCACGCGGAAGAACTGCGGCTGCGAGCGGATCAGCATCAGGTCGGCGATGGCGATCGCGAGCATCCGCTCGCGCGTCGGGCCATTCCATTTCGCGGCGCGTTCGAACAGCTCCACCCGGCTGAGGCAATCGCGCGTGGCCAGCGCCACCAGCAGGTCCTCCTTGCTGGCGAAGTGCTGGTACAGCGTGCCGACCGCGTAGTCGCATTCCTCCGCGATGCGCGACATCTGCAGGTTCAGCAACCCGTCGCGCTGGATCAGGTCCTGCGCGCAGTCGAGGAAGCGTAGTTCGCGCGCCGCGAGGTCACGCTGTCGGCGTTCCTTGGTGCTCATCTGGGGCCGGGCGGCGGGGAGGGCTGCAAATTTTGAATCAGATTCAAAAAATGAGCAATTGATTATTTTTGGCGCCCGCGCGCGGAGCCGAGGGCTGGGCCGCCGGCGAACAAGCAACAAAAAACCCGGCAGCGGAGCTACCGGGTTCGTTGTTCCACGGGGGTGGAGAGAGAGACTTTGCGGCTTACTTGGCCTTGGCAGCCTTGACGACCTTGTCGGTGGCTTCCTCGACGGTGGCCTGGGTCTTGGCGGCGACGCTTTCCAGCTGGGCCTTGGTGATCTGGCCGATGGCTTCGTTGGCCTTCAGGGTGCGGCCGTAGACGTCCTGGCCGATGGCGACGGCGCGCTCGACGTTCTCGCGAGCCACCTGCACGCCCTTCGGGAACAGGGTCTTGAGGGCGTCGAGATCGCGGGCCTGAGCGGCTTCACCGAAGAAGGCGAAGGTGGCGTTGGCGCGGTCTTCGAGGGCGCTCAGCTGCAGGCCGAACACGGCCTCGGCGTTCTCGAGGGCGATCTTGTTGATCTGGGCAGCCGTGTCCGCGAACTGGCGCGAGGCGGCGGCAAACTGTTCGTTGAACTGGTACATGGCGGCTCCTGGTGGGTGAACGAAATCGGCGAATGTCCGATTTGTGCAGCGCAGCATAAGCCTATTTTTGTTGCAATGCAACAACAGGCATATGACAGTGCGCCGGCCGTTCAGGGGCGCCTATGCACCCCGGTAGCGGCAGCCCGAGGTGCAGGTCTCGTGGACCACCACTTCGCTCAGCAGCGGCAAAGCCGGCTTGAGCCGGTCCCAGATCCAGATCGCCAGGCGCTCGCTGGTCGGGTTGTCCAGGCCGGGGATGTCGTTGAGGTAATGGTGGTCGAGCTGGTCGTACAGGGGCTTGAAGGCCCCTTTGACGTCGGCGAAGTCCATGACCCAGCCGGTGTCCGCGCCGATCTCACCGTTCAGATGGATTTCGACCCGGAACGAATGGCCATGCAGCCGTGCGCATTTGTGCCCTTCCGGCACATTCGGAAGCCGGTGCGCGGCTTCGAGGGTAAAGACCTTGAAGATGTCCATGCGCGCAGTTTAACCGCGCTGGCGTTTTTCAGAGCCATGTGGGGCGCCCATGTCAATCCTTACGCTGCGCCGGATGCGTTGCCACAATCGGGCCGCACTTCCGCACGATGGTTCAACGAACAACGCAATGCCCCAGATTTCTCCGCAGCTCGCCCGCCAGATCGCTTCCACCATCGCCGCCGAGATCGGCGCGCAACCCGCGCAGGCCCAGTCCGCCATCGCCCTGCTGGATGAAGGCGCCACCGTTCCCTTCATCGCGCGCTATCGCAAGGAAGTGACCGGCGGCCTCGACGACACCCAGTTGCGTAACCTCGAAGTGCGGCTGACCTACCTGCGCGAGCTGGAAGACCGCCGCGCCGCCGTGCTGGCGAGCATCGAAGAGCAGGGCAAGCTGAGCGACGACCTGCGCCGCGAGATCGAAGCGGCCGATTCGAAGTCGCGCCTGGAAGATCTGTATCTGCCCTACAAGCCCAAGCGCCGCACCAAGGCGCAGATCGCGCGCGAAGCGGGACTCGAACCGCTCGCCGATGGATTGCTCGCCGATCCGTCCAAGTCGCCCGAGGAATTCGCCGCCGGCTTCATCGATGCGGACAAGGGCGTGGCCGACGCGAAGGCCGCGCTGGATGGCGCGCGCGCGATCCTGATGGAACGTTGGGGCGAAGACGCCGCGCTGGTTGGCGAGTTGCGCGGTTGGCTGCACGACGTCGGCGTGATCCGTGCTCGTGTCGCCGAAGGCAAGGAAACCGAAGGCGCCAAGTATCGCGACTATTTCGATCACGCCGAATCGCTGGCGAAGATCCCGTCGCACCGCCTGCTCGCTTTGTTCCGCGCGCGCCGCGAGGAAATCCTGTTCCTCGACCTCGATCCGGGCAACGAGGCGGAAGCAGGCCACGCACTGGCGGAAGGTCGCGTCGCGCACCACGTCGGCGTGAAGGCGCAGGGCCGCCCCGCCGACAAGTGGCTGCAGGACACCTGCCGCCTGACCTGGAAGGCGAAGCTGCATCTGCACCTGCTGCTCGACCTGTTCGCGCAGGCGCGCGAGAAGGCCGAAGCCGAAGCCATCGATGTGTTCGGCGCCAACCTCAAGGATCTGTTGCTCGCGGCACCCGCCGGCCCGAAGGCCGTGCTCGGCCTCGATCCCGGCCTGCGCACCGGCGTGAAGGTCGCGGTCGTCGACCAGACCGGCAAGCTGGTCGCCACCGACACGATCTATCCGCATGAACCCAGGCGCCAGTGGGACCAGTCGCTGCACACGCTGCGCGCGTTGTGCGCCAAGCATGGCGTCGAGCTGATCTCGATCGGCAACGGCACCGCCTCGCGTGAGACCGACAAGCTCGCCGGCGATCTGATCAAGCTCGCGCCTACGCTTTCGATGCAGAAGATCGTGGTGAGCGAAGCCGGCGCGTCGGTGTACTCGGCTTCCGAGTTCGCCGCCAAGGAATTCCCGAACCTCGATGTGTCGATCCGTGGCGCGGTGTCGATCGCACGCCGCTTGCAGGACCCGCTGGCCGAACTGGTGAAGATCGAGCCCAAGGCCATTGGCGTCGGCCAGTATCAGCACGACGTGGACCAGTTCCGCCTCGCGCGCGCACTCGACGCCAAGGTCGAGGACTGCGTGAATGCGGTCGGTGTGGACGTGAACACCGCATCCGCGGCGCTGCTCACCCGCGTCTCCGGCCTGTCGTCGGCGGTCGCGGAGAACATCGTCGTCTACCGTGACCAGAACGGCGCATTCAAGAGCCGCAAGGAGCTGCTCAAGGTGCCGCGCCTGGGCGAGAAGACCTTCGAACAGTGCGCGGGCTTCCTGCGCATTGCGGACGGCGAGCAGCCCCTGGATGCGTCCTCGGTCCATCCCGAGGCCTATCCGGTGGTCGAACGCATCCTCAAGCAGTGCGGCCGTGAAGTGAAGCAATTGATCGGCGATGCGCCGCTGCTGCGCGGGCTCAAGGCCGAGCAGTTCACCGACGACAAGTTCGGCGTGCCGACGGTGCGCGACATTCTCAAGGAGTTGGAGAAGCCCGGTCGCGATCCACGCCCCGAGTTCAAGGCCGCGCGTTTTGCCGACGGCGTGGAGGACATCAAGGATCTCAAGGTGGGCATGATCCTGGAGGGCGTGATCAGCAACGTTGCCGCGTTCGGCGCCTTCGTCGACATCGGTGTGCACCAGGACGGGCTGATCCACATCTCCGCGCTGTCGGACAAGTACGTGAAAGACCCGCGCGACGTGGTGAAGGCCGGCGACATCGTCAAGGTGCGCGTGCTCGAAGTCGATGTCGCCCGCAAGCGCATCGGACTGACGCGGCGCTTGGACGATGCGCCGCCGGCGCCGCGCGATGCCAAGCCAGCCGATACGCCGCGCAGTGGACGCGACAACGACAATCGACAGGATCGCCGCGGTAACCGGGACTTCCGCAGTACCACGCCGGCGCCCGCCAACAACGCATTGGCGGCGGCATTCGCACGCGCCAAGAAGAACTGACGGGCAGGGTATCGGACAAAAGAAAAGCCCCGCTTCGGCGGGGCTTTTCTTTTCGAATAAATGGTGGCTATGGGTGGACTCGAACCACCGACCCCAGCATTATGAGTGCTGTGCTCTAACCGGCTGAGCTACATAGCCGCGCCTTACGGATCAATGGCTTAGGCGATGAGGCTGCCTCGCCTAAGGTGCCGTAAGTGCCCCGTAAGCCGGTCACGTACGTGCATGATTGCAGCGCCCTGGTTGGCAGGCACGTCCCCTGGGCCGCTCCTGCGGACTGACGCCCCTGCCAAGCCCGACGTACCCCGCGTGTCTTTGGAGCTCAGCTAGCCAGGTCCTTCTTGGGGCGCGCTGCGAGGGCAACTGCCAGTCCAACGAAAGCTACAGCCCAGCCGAAGACCATTTGTTGCTGACTGGAGTCGCGCTGACTTTTCAGGTCGTCCTCCTGCGATCGGTCACGCCGCGCGTCCCACGTCCCGTTTGTCTTTTGGGTGTAACGGGTAATTTCCATGCCCGCAATTTCTTGCTTCGCCAGATTTCGCTGGCCCATCGAGTAGTAGCCAAACACTGCACCGATCACCATCAACAACACGCCTAGCAGACGAACGTTCATCCTTCCCCCCAGGTTGATCTGTCACCCATCTACATTTACTGTAGAGACTGACCTTGTCGGGGTCTACAGGCCATGATTTGGAAGGTTCATCTGCGGTTGCCTTCCCCTGTCCGAGACCCCAGCCAGCGCCGTCTTTGCCAAGCGCTTGAAGCAGGCTCGCGAAGCCTGTGGCTTGTCACAGCGCGCGCTAGGCGACCTCTTAGGCTTGGGTAAGCAGACGGGCAGCGTGCGTATCAACCGCTACGAACAGCAGGTGTCGAAGGCCGACATGGAGACGGCTGCGGACATCGCGCGCAAACTCGATGTTCCGCTGGCGTACCTGTTCGCCGAAGCCGACGATCTGGCCGAAATGATTCTGGCATTCGCAAAGCTGACGAAGGCCGAGCGCGCGAAAGTAGTGGCCGAAATGCAGCAGATGATGGCTTCGAAGATGAAAACTAAGAGCCGTTAGCCATCGGGGGGGGGCTTATGCGTGAGAAGAAGCTGTTCACTACGAGCGACGGTCGGGAGGTAACGATCCTGATTGACGACTCGGGTGAGGAGGTATTGGTGATAGATGGAAACGGCGACGAAATTGGCGCCATCAAGCTATCCCTGATAGACCTTGAACACACCGAGCGCTACAGAATCACATGGATGTACCTAAACCAGCAGGATGGCAGTTATTTGCGTCAAGGAATCGGGCGGGAGTGCCTAAAGTTCCATAAGGAACTGTTCAATACTTCTATTGAGGCATCAGATGACGACGGCATCGTTAAGGACGATGGGTCTCACCTGACAGGGGATGCGCCAGGATTCATCAGCCAGATGAGACAAGAGGGGTTGGTTCGCCGCTCGTCCTTTGACTTCGAATGATGGCTAACAGGTCATTCAAGCCGAAGCCGATTCGCGGCTGGGCCTAATTCAGGTGCTAGGTCGCATGTCATGAGCTGGGAATACGAAAAACACGAAGCGCGTTGCGAGGCGTGCGGGCACATAGGCGCCCGGATCTCCGGCTCGGATGATTGGGGACGCTCTTCCACGTCATGGGAAGGCTTTGAGAGCAAGCCGCCGGACCCAACAGCGGTTGCTCGTAAGCGCTCCGACTATCGGGATAGTGTGCCCATGTGCAAATGTGGCGGAACCCACATTTCAATTGGCCGTTTTCTCGGCAGAGCCTAGCTGCGGAATCAAGCCGAGGCCGCTTCGAGGCTCGACCCAATTCAGGCGTTAGAACGTAAGTGCGGTCACATGCGAAGGTAGGGCAGGTCAGGTCCTAGGCCAGCTGTCCGATTGGGCGTTTTCGAAGAATTCCCGGATACGAGTCCGCAACGAATCTTCGTCGCGAAGCTGGCATTCCCACAGAACAAGTGAGTCCCAACCAAGCCTGGCAAGCTCTTCTAGATTTCGTAAGTCACGCTCTGCATTGGCTCGGAGCTTGGCTGGCCAAAATTCCGGGCGTGATTTAGGAATTCGTGCAGCCTTGCACCCCGCATGCTGGTGCCAGAAGCATCCGTGAACAAACACAACCTTTCGTCGCTTTCGGAACACAAGATCGGGGGTGCCAGGTAACCGTCGATCATGAAGGCGATATCGGTATCCCATTCCGTGAACCAGCCGACGTACGATCATTTCCGGCACGGTATCGCGCCCCTTGATCTGCGCCATGTGTCGGGATCTTTGCTCTCTTGAAAGGTGATCCATTGCCATGGAACCTCCTTTCACTACTGGCTGCCACTCAGGGCAAAAGTGTACGGCCGTATGGATAGTCCTTGGTGGTCTTGTAGAGCACCATGCCGAAAGCGAGGACTACCCCCTTCCAGCCTGGGCCCAGTGCCGTAACCGCAACCTGTAGTAGTTCTTGCGCAGAACGGCCTACTCCAGTCAGGTCGAGCGGAGTCGAGCACGCGGCGTCGCGACTGCGAAGGCCATACCGAAAAACGAAGGGTAATTCGGCCTTCATCTTCGTGAGCAAGCTGCCCACAGTTTCGTGGTCTTGGACGGTGGCGACAGGGAAATCTTCGCGAATGGGGTAGGCCTGATCGAAAGCGCTCGGTCGTGTCGTGTCGCGCTCCTTGCCCGGATCCTTTGGTCCGAATCCCTTTCCATTCCACATGTGAGGGTTGGCCTGCTGGAACAGGTCTATGAGCACATTTTCATTGGCGGCGGTGCTCATGCTCTTGTCCAAGAGCAGCGCCTTATAACCAACGTCCTGCAAGTCCACTCCGTTCCTGCCGGAGAGCTTGGTCAGATGCTCGCCAAGACGGCCGGCAACATCATCCGCCTTGCCGAGATAGACGAGTTCGGCGCCAAGGTGCAGGAGGTATACCCCCTGTCGAGCTCCGGAAGTTCTTTGGTCAGCGGCAAGTGTCGCAAGCGTGGCCGTGTTAAGCGGCGTAACCGGCAGCACCTCAAGTGCAGCAACTAGCTGTTGCGAGATCGTCGCGAGGAAGTTGAAGCTATATTGGGCGTGCATGCCTTTGGGCGAGCCTGTGCCAGTGTCTTGGCAACACTGTCGGCCACAACGCGTGCCAAGTCCACAGGCACAGCGTTCCCAAGTTGCCTCATTGCCTCGCTCCAAGCCCCTTTGAAGTGCCATGCGTCAGGGAAGGTTTGCACCCGCGCGGCTTCTCGGACGGTCAAGTACCGATAGGTGCCGTCAGAAAGCGCGATCATGTTTTCTCCCCCGGGGACGCCGTGGTCGCCAGCCTTCAACGTCTTCGAGGGGGCGTCGATAGGACTGCCGGTGTGTCCAGGATACGGGCGCGCACCAGGTTGAAACTTGTGATTGAACACGGCGTCCCGATGGTTCCGGTCTGTAAAGGGTGCCGGCAGGTCTGCAATTGCCTCGCGAATGGTCATCCACGGTTTCTCAGCCGGGATATGCATTCTGCGAAGGGCGTCGATTCGACGGGCAGCATTCACCGGGGGCTTTGGCGCCTTAACACCGACGCGCTCCCAATATTTTCCAGTGACCCACTGGTCATGAAGCAATCGAGCTTGGGAGTGTGTGGGTGACGGGAATGCCCAATGGGCATCCACGTCTGTTCGGAAGCCCACAAGAAAAATTCGCTCACGGCACTGTGGAACACCATAGTCTGCGGCGTTGCGAACTTCGGAAAAAAGGACGTTGTAGGAGAGTCCCGAAGGGCGCGGGCTCGAAGTGTGGTGTTGCTGGAGCCGTCGCAGATGGCGCTCCCAGTCTTCCTTCGCCTTGCGCGTGACTTCGGGGTAGGTCAACTGGAGCTTGGAATACTCGAGGTAGGTCGCGAACGACTTCCGCGCCAACCCTCGGACGTTCTCCATGATGAAGGCCCGTGGCTTGGCCTCTCGCACGGCTCGGATGAACTGCGGGATCATGTCCCGCCGGTCCTCCATGCCCCCATGCTTTCCCCCCAGCGAAAATGGCTGGCAGGGCGGGCCACCGGCAACGAGATCGACACCCTCGAATCGATCAAAGGCGACGTTGCTGACATCGCCCTCTGTGACCTTGTCCTTCCAGCACCCAAGCCCCTTCACCGCTTGTTGTGCTGAGTTTTCCCGCAGCGTGTCGCATGCATCGCCGTTCCACTCGAACAGTCCGGCGTGGCGAAAGCCAGCCATATGCGTTGCTAACGCCAGTCCGCCAGCGCCTGTGAATAACTCGATGGACTGGGGCATTGCTCGGGCGGACCTTCTCGGATGATGCCTTTTTTCGCTGAAACCGTCAGTCGCGTCAAGGAGAACGTGGCCCTCTAGCATGCTTCCCACCAAATTGCAGTAAATCCTGCGCGAGAGCTTAGGCATCCCTGTCGCACCGGCTGCGACGCCCCGCCGACTTGGCTGCGCTGGCCTAGGTCGTGAGTGGTGGGCACAATCGGCCTTGGGGTCAATGGCAAGCTTGGGCCAGGGGGAGGCGTATGAGGTATAGGGACGTAAAAGTCACGTCCGTCGGGGCGCTGTTAGACAATTTGAAGAAACAGGCGCCTGGTGGCGAGATTTGGTTTCGAGGGCACGCCGTCAGCAACTGGACGCTTGTTCCATCACTGGCCCGAAAGACGAAGCATCTGGCCGCCGAGGCGGCCTTGCGCAAGAGGTTCATGCAAAACGCCGTGCCGCATCTGGACCGAACTCCAACAACGGAATGGGAGTGGATGTTCATGATGCAGCACCACCGCGCGCCGACACGGTTACTCGACTGGAGCGAAAGCCCGCTGGCCGCCCTCTATTTCGCCGTAAGCGAAGAGGCACATGTCAAGAAAGATGGTGCTGTCTGGTGCTTGGATCCCTTGGCTTTGAATGCCGCAGCACGCGTGACCAAATTCCGCTTTGCGAGCGAGATTCCAGCTTTTGGAGTCGATGACGTTCTGGACAATTATCTGCCCAGTCGTGTTGACGGTTCGCCCACCACTATGAGTCCCGTGGCAATCATGGGGCCGAGAAACACTGCTCGTATGGCAGCGCAACTTGGTGTTTTTACCATTAATCATCGCGAACACGCGCCTGTCGAGACCATTGGCGATAAGAAACACGCGTGGCGTTGGATAGTTCCCGCTGCTGCCAAGAAGGACGTGCGACACGAGCTCGCGTTGCTTGGTTTTACGGCCCTTACTCTATTCCCGGAGTTGGATCGCGTTGCCGACGTCGCCAAGGAGCTGCTGCAATGACATTCAGTATTAGCGAGCTGCGCGACAGAACGGTGTGGCAGATATACCGGATGCGAGAACGGATTCAACTCAATCCCGACTATCAGCGCTCAGGGAATATCTGGGCTCCGGATAATAGACAGCTGCTTCTCGATACCATCCTCAATAAGTTCGACGTTCCCAAGATCTACTTTCACAAGTTCACCAAGCCCCTGGTAAAAGGAGGGAAGGCATACGAGCTTGCAATCGTTGACGGAAAGCAGCGGCTCGAAACGCTCTGGAGTTTCATTGATGGAAAGATCGCGCTAGCTGATGATTTCACCCTCTTCCGGGATGACAAGGTGGCTGCCGGAGGCATGACCTACAGCGAGCTCGGCCTTGAGTACCCCGACTTGAAGGCGGACTTTGATGGGTTTCTCCTGTCGGTCATCCTCATCGAAACCGACGATGTGGAAATGATCGAGGAGATGTTTTCGCGCTTAAACGAAGCCGCGCCACTTACTGCTCCCGAGAAGCGTAATGCCTATGGCGGGCCTATTCCCGTTGCGGTTCGCAAGCTGGCGAAAGCAAAATTCTTTGAGGCGAAGCTTCCGTTCGAGAACCAGCGCTATCGGCACTACGACCTGGCAGCGAAATTTCTGCTCGCCGAGCATGAGGGGAAAGTCGTAGACACGAAGAAAGTGCGCCTAGATGATTTTGTCGAGCACTTCTCGGACGAGTCTAGGACTCGCATGCCAGCCTTTGTGAAACAGGCGCAGCAGAATATTGAGCGCATGGCGAGCGTGTTTTCGGATAAGGACTCGCTGCTCCGGCAGGTCGGCATGGTGATGCTGTACTACCACGTCTTCCGCATAGCAAATAGGCACGGGTGGACCGGTGAGATAACACGAAAGAAATTGCTCGATTTCGAAAGGCGCCGGGCGGACAATCGACTCCTAATGGAGAGCGGGGATAAGCGTGTTGATCTCGACTTAATTGAGTTTGATCGTTACGCCCAGTCACCCAACGACGGAGGTGCGATCAAATTCCGACTCCAAATCATTCTGAAAAAGGTGTTCCAGAGGGAAGTGGAGGCCGACGAGTTGTGAGCGACGCAAAGGCTTAGTCAGTCGTAATGCCTGTGATTCACAAAACGTCCGCAGGCGAGGCATTTGCGGTAATCCCCACGCCCTTTTATTCCAGGGCGCTCCCGGCCCAGCAGTCCACCGCAATCGCAGGTTATGGCGTTGCCTCGCTCCCATTGCAGCAACCGATATGTCGCCAGCAGGCTAAGCCCTACGGCAGCGAGGAATGCGATCGGTGACACCCATTGCAAGGGGGCAAGCATCCCTGCAATCACTGAGTCTGCCGGCAAGCCCGACACTGCCCATGCCGACACCAAGCCCACGATCAGTGCAAAGCCTGTCGGTACGTAGGCCCGCAATGCCATCCAGCCCCAACGATCCATGATCTGCTCCAAATGATGATGATCCATCCGAGATCATCCTTGGGGCCGTCGCACAGAGTGAGACTGACGTCGTTTTCCGGCGAGGCTTTCACTGGGCTAGCTATGCGGGAAAACGTGGGCCAGCACTTCATACTTGCGGCATTGCATGCAGCGCGCGCTGTATTGATGTTGGCGCAAGTGCGGTCGCAGTGTTTGCGCGGGCACTAGGGCTGCATGCGGCGGCGCTTAGATATGACCACCTGTTAGTCCAGTGGCCTTGCGCTACGACGTTCGCAACCGCATTGCACCAAGCCCACCAGGACGCGCGCCATGCGGCTCCACATCGATTGCGCTACCCCTGTAGCTGCGCATGCGTCGGAGCCAGCCAGGCGTCGATATAGCCGGGCGTAGCAGCATCCGAATATACGACTGAGCAGCGCTGTCGCGGTTCTCGCATTATCCTGCCGCATCTTGCGTTTTTGACGTCCCGAAACCAGCGTTTCACATGTGGTTTCGACGTGGTGTCGGGTTGATGCGCAGTCGTGCGCCTTCTGGCATCGAGCCCGAAACCGCAACCCATTGAGACGATGCAAGGGTTCGCACGTGGTTCCGATGGTGCTTGTATGAAGTGGATTGCGGCGTGCGACCAAGGCCAGCCAAACGAGTTTTGGCGCATTCCAGTAGCAACCCGCTACCCATGCCGCAGTCGCTAGACAGGAGCCGCATACAGCAACACAGGTGACGTTTGGTGACGTGTTTTGAGATGCTGCGACGGGGTGTCACAAGTGCCGCCTCACGGCATCGACCGGGGCGCCGAAGGCGCACTGGGTCGGGCCGGAACTGTTGCCGGAACCGAAACAGCTTCAAGGTTCCGGAACTGCTTTAAGGGTTCGGAACCCTTCTTCATCCCGTCAGCATCTTTTACTTCCGGAATGAAATCTCAGTGGCGCCGTCAGGCGCCACACACATCGATGAGGACGAGGGCCGAAGGCCCGAGAACCATCGATGTGCCCCCAATGCAGCCCGCTGTTTTTATTTTACTTTTTAACTTCTAACTTCTTAATTGATTAGGTACAGCTTTTAAGGGAAGCGTTACGCATGAACTGCCGGAATTTTCACCCCGGCAGCGCCCGCATTCCCATCATTCGGCGTCACAATCCCGCGAGGAATTCGTCAAGATCCGGACTGATGGGCTGATTGTCCCCTGCGGCTTCTTCATAGTGCCGCTGGATGATGGCCTCCTTCCGTGCATTCTCGGCACGCCTTCGATCCCGGTGCCGGCGCTGACGATCCGCATCCAGTCCGCGCTTGCGCGCCAACCTGGGGTTGTCATTGCCCGTGGCAGCAATCAGTTCGTTACCTGCGGCTGCGGCGGTTTCAGCACACCCGTTGCGTACGGGGCATGCACCACAAGGCGCGTCGTCTGCCGCATTGTGGAAGCCGTAACACGGTGGAGTGGGCTGCTGTGGGTTGGCGGGCTCATCAGCCACATCCGGCGCCCCACCGAACTCGATGGCGTCATCTACCAACGCGTTGCCGAACATCGCGCGTGCTTCTGCTTCGGTCAAGGCCCGGCGTTCCACCAAGTACATCACCAAGCGCTGCGCCTTACCGGGGGTGGCATGCACGTCCCTGCGCATAAGGGCGAGTGCGGCTTGCCGGATCGGGTCGTCCGAACGCTCTCCGGCGAAGAACCTCTGGTCCCAGTCTTCGCCAAATAGCCGTGCGCTGATTTCTTCGGAGGTAGGACGATCACGCAGGCGGGGTGGTGCCAGCTTTCCGTACATCTGATTGGGACGCGGAGGACGCTGCCACTTGTCACTGGCCAGATGGCCTTCCATCACGGTGTCACAGTAGATGTCGTACGGCACCCCCAGGGCATCCGCATGCGCGCGTGCATGGGCCAAGGCGTTGATTTCGTCAGGGGAGCACCCTGCCAGCGTGTCGGATATCGGGCGCAGCACGGCCACTTTGACGGGGTCGAAATGGCGCCCGTACGCCCGACGATAGGCTGCAAGGTATTCGCGGGCGAACAGTTCGGTGCGCTGCAAGGGCGTCATGTAGCGGTACTGCACCCACATGAGGTCTTGCAGGTGGGGCTCGGCGTCGAGGTGTCGCTGGTCGAGCCAGGTACGCGTCAACGCAACCTCCCCGACGAGTCGGGTTGTGCGATCCGGACGTGCTCGGACGGCCGCGAGGTCAGCCACCCGTCGGAGGGCGGCTTGCTGCAATGGGCTTGCCTTCTTCTTCGGCTTGCCGGGCTGTTGGGGCTTGCGTGGGGTCTTGCGTGGCTTGTGCATCGGATGCTCCGGGTGGGTATGTCCCAGATGCATACGGTGGCAAGGCATGGCATTAAAGCCATCTGTGGAACGATGCGTTTCCGTTATGCGGACCCAGGAATTGCTACTCCGCGAGCCCACTCGAACAACGCCTTGAGGGCTGGCATGGAAGCCTCAATGCCCTTAGCCCCAACTGCTTGTAGCTGTTCTTCCTGTCGCAGGATCGCGTCCTCGCCTTTGTCCGTGGCGCCGGTGACCTGTTCGATGCACCCCACTGACCATAACCACACTTGGTGGGCTTTCAATGCTTCGTGCGCCGCTTCCGAGTAGGTTTTTCCTTCTGCGTCTTTTGCGAAAGTCGCCCACGAACTCGCTGCCGTGAAGGCCCCCTTACTCATCGGCAGCCCATTGTCAGCCAAGGGAAACCCCTCGGCATCGCCTAGACGTTTCAAGATCGCTTTTACCGCTTTGAGGTCATCTGCATCCTTACTCAGCCACGCATCCGCCCCACCTTTTCGGGCCTCGGTATACGCAAAGTCCAGATCGGCGACGGCGCAGGCCGATATACCCATGGCGCGCAGGACTGGCAGCCCCTTAGGTATGTCAGAACTGCTCCCTAAGGAAACGAAGCAGATGCGGTCCAGTTCCGCTGGGTGCCCGTAGACTATTTCGTACGCCAACGGCAGCAGCCGCTGATCTGTCTTCCCTTCGCACAGGATCACCCGTTCGCAAAAATATATCTCCGCAACGTTGCCAAGCTGAAACAGTGCCCTGGCTTGGGCCGCTGCATCACTGAGGGCATTGAGCACAGCTTCGCGAAGCGGCAGTCGTATTGCAGTACCTTCGGACGCACGGGTCACTATGATCGTATCCGACGCATTTTCCCGACTAAGCATCAAGGGCGAATGTGTAGAAAAAATCACCTGGAAGCCGCGCTCCGTAAGCTTGCGCAGGGCTTCCCGAAGATGACGGACACCTTGAGGGTGAAGAAATAGCTCGGGTTCGTCTATTAGCAGTAGTCGCCGGCAGCTAGAGCCCCCTTGGCCCCCACGAATGCCAGCGAGATAGCGCACCAGCGCCATCTGGATTGCGCGCTGCGCGCCGGTGCCCATCTGATCGAACTTGCGCCTATCCCCTGTACGGTTGTCTGTGACGTACAAATCACCCGCTCGGAAGAACTCCTTCAAATCCACGGCAGGCAGATCCACGTCCAAGCCAAGACCTGGAAAGAAATCGGCCAGTGCCGTTGTCGCTCCAGTATCAAAAGTCGACAAGTGGGTGGACCTAGAGTTGCCATCGGTCGACAGGACGTTCCGAATCGTCGCAAGTGCGGCAGTTAGCTCTTCATGAGCCTCAAGGACAGGGCCCATGACCTCATCCAGAAGCGCCTTTATGGTGGTACCGGCCTTCGCCTTCCCGAGGTCTTCGGACAGGTCCTCCATGGCGACTATATGCAGGGGCTCGGGAAACAATGCCGATACGGCTTGTGGCAGTCCCGTTGGGTACGCTCGCCATTGGTCTGGCACTCCAGCGCCCGAATAACTCGCCGGCTCCCAAACTCGTTGATCGGCCTTCTTGCCGGCAGTAGCCCAAACCACTTGTATCCACAACTTGCCCTCAACGCAGTATCCGGAAATTGCCGCGCGATGTTTGGCATCCGGAATGGCGTCCAGAAGGTCAGTCGTAATCCCCTCAATACACGTTGCGATACTTACGGGCTGATCTGTGTCGCCAAAGTCAGCTTTGCTTAGCGCCCGAGGCGCCAATGCCAGCTCGATTGCTTGAAGGATGGTCGACTTGCCGACGTTGTTCTGCCCCACCAACGGCGTGAAGTCTCCTAGTGGCAGTGCAACGTTGCGGCACGCCCGGAAGTTCGATATGTGGATGTGACTGATCTTGTGCATCTTCCTCGAAGACCTCAACGCGAGGCGGCAGCAAGTGCGTCGCGAATCCTTTTCACTTCCCCTGCCAGCTGCCTATCTGACGTGTGGCCAGGGTACATCTGAGTCATTGATGCGTACGGAAAGAAGGGCTCCCGGAGTGTGCTCACGTGCCTGCCGTCCACCGAATCTTCTTCGAGCGCCGCACCAAGCCAGCCACTGGGGACAGGGTTAATCGCGTTTGGGTTTCGGATCAGAGAGGTGCCTTCGCGCCACGTTTCGGGAGTCAGGTTCGGGTCGCCAACCTCATAGAAGAAATCATCGGGGCGCGTGGCATTCGGGTCATGGCGGTAACAAGTCCCCCAGCGCAGCATGCGCACCGAGTCGCTCCGATACTTTCCTTCCTGCCCCATGCGAGCAAACTTCGGCACCGTGCCAGTGTTGCAGAACAGGACTGCCGAGATGTTTTCTGCCTCGGGTTGAAAGAAGAACCCGGAAGATATTTTCTTCGGGCCGACTTCGTGGTGTGCCACGGCGCGCTCCGTGATTATTAACTTGCCCTCGGCGTCGTGATACCAATCCTGATCAAAGCCAAACAGGTAGCGGCTAAGCGGCGTGGAGGTTGTTCCAAGCGAGCCTGGAGCATGGAAATCCTGGATCGCCAGCACAAGCGGACGACCCTGCACGTGTTGCTCAAGCCAGTAGCGCTGACGCAACTTGGTGAACAAGGGGCTTCCCAGTCGAATGGGAACATTGTTGCGGAGATACTCTGCTCGTTCGTCTGCTGTCTGATGCCTTGGTAGGGCAAAGTACGGCTGTATGCCGTCATTGGAAGGGACACTAGCTGTCACGGCCTCCACTGCCACTGTGATGTGGTCTTTAGTCAGTAAAAAGTCGGGGCGTGGATGGCTGCGATCTATCGAGTGTGCTGCCTCCTGGAACATCGCGAACAGGAACAGTTCAAAAGTGCGCGCATCGAATCCAGTTGTCTGGAACTGCTCGACAAAGTTGCCGTCCGGGTCGGTAAAAGCTTCCTGTAGCTCCCTAAGCTGGTCGCGTGCCGGCGCATAGTGAGGCGCGTCGCGCAGCGTGAGGAACTGCGGGTGCAGCTCGCTATCGGGTTTCCCGATGGCTGCGAATAGGTCGATGGCCACGGCATTCCCCTTACAGCCGCAGGATAGGACGGTTGCGGCTGAGATTACACCGATGCGAGTGGCTGGGCGCCCAGGAGTGTTCTTCGCCTTCTGGTTGGCGGGCGCGCCTTTCGACGGTTAAGCTCGGAGGGCTAGGGGGTGTTCGATGGAAGATACTCGCAAGTTGGTGCGTGAGCTTTATGAGGTCGCCGCAAAGCTAAAGCGATTGCATCCGCACCGAAATTTCACGCCTGATGGAATTCTAGTTGGCAGTCTTGGCGAGGTTCTCGCCGAATTTCATTATGCCTTGTCGCCCTTGCGAACCGGGCAAAAGGCCCACGACTGCTCCATCAATGATCGCCTCGTCCAAGTCAAAACCACGCAGCGGGAAGCAATCCAGATCGGGGAGCCTTGCCGTCACCTGCTTGCCCTAAGCTGTTGCCGGACGGCACGGCTACAGAGGCCTTCAATGGCCCGGGCGAGCTAATTTGGAACTTGGTAAAGGATAAGCCAAGACCCAAGAACGGCCTTTATCCCGTGCGGCTGAATCTCCTTCGCGCGGTAATGGAAACCGTGCCGATAGACCAAAGACTCGTTCGCGTTCGCCCTTAAAGCCATGGCCGTCTACAACACACCATCCGACGCGGCTAATACCGCAGTTCGTTCATTCCTGACATCTGTCGGCGAACACTACCTCGGGAAACGGTTTAACACGGCGTCCGGGTCAGGCAAGGCCACCTGGGAAAAGATCCGCAAGGATTTTGATGATCGCTGTGCGTATTGCTCTGCCAGGGACACAATGCAGATCGAACACCTGATCATGTTCAACCGCGCGGAGTACGGCTTGCATCACCCCGGCAACATAGTCCCCGTATGCAAAGCCTGTAACAAGCGGGAGAAGAACGATAGTGCGCGTTTTGTTTCCTGGGAAGCTCAACTCGCTGCCCGTTGTGGGGGAAGCGCTACGGATGCGTTCCGAGACCGACGTGCCAAAATTCTCGAGCACATCGAGCGATACGAGTATCCGAGGCTTAGCGATCAGGAAAAGCACGCCATCCGAGTGATCGCGGAATCGCTCTATGAAAACATCAAGGGCGAGGCCGAAAAGTCCCTAGCCATGTACCGGGCTCTTGACGAAGCGTTCGTCACGCGCGCGCGGCCCCAGTCAATCGAGCAAATCAGGGCGGATTCCAATGACTTGGAAGCCGAGAAAGTTATCGCATAGTCGCAAGCGCACACGAGAATCAGATGGCCGACAGTCCATTCGTACCTGCTTTTCCGATCACACCACGCGCGGTGCGTTACGTGAAGCTCGGACCTAGTGGTTCATGGGAGCAGGAAAGCAAACGGCGTGGAATCCTCCGGTTTGGGTTTGAATCCGCCGACCCAGAAACCCTCGCACTGTGTCGAGCTAAAAAGTGGGACGAGCTGGCGAGGTTGTGGCGCGAACAGGGCAAGCAGCCCCCGGGGACGGCAACGTCGTTTACGAACCAGGTCAAGGCATTTTTCGAGGACCAGGGCGACACGCTGTGGGTTTCTTTCATTGACGACGTGTTGCACTACGGTTTTTTGGAGCCGGGTGAGCCGCAGCGCTGGGACCAAAACGACGGAAACTACAGCAGCTATCGGATCGTTCAGTGTGGCTGGAGGTCGACTGACGCAGCTGGAATTACGCTGACCAAAACGAGCCTGCCCGGCACTATCACTAAGCTCACTATGTTCAGGGGCACCTCGTGCAACGTCATCGATGCCGGGCGCTTGGTGAAGCGCATCAATGGTCAGCGGTCCGATGAGGTAACCCGAGTCGAACAGGCCCGGACATCGCTTCTTGAGGCCCTTGTTCCGCTAATCCAGATGCTGCACGAGCGTGACTTCGAGATACTCATCGACATGGGGTTCGTCAACGCCGGTTGGCGCCGTTTGGGCGCTGTCGGTGGCAATCAGGCCACCAAAGATCTCGACCTCGAAGCACCCCTGACTCGCGAACGTGCATATGTCCAAATCAAATGCCAGACGACGCAGGGTGAGCTGGATGCCTACGCGAAGGATTTCGCTAACAAGGATACCTACGATCGCCTCTTCTTCGTCTATCACACCGGCCAGATCGAGAATCCTTTCGCAGAAGCGGGGGTAACGCTATTTGGAGCAGTCGATGTGGCGCGGATGGTTCTGGAAGGCGGCCTCGTGGATTGGGTTATCGATCGCGTGAAGTAGTGAGTGAGGTCTCGATGGACGCGCTTGAACGGCTGCTTGAACGCTCTGCCGCTCTCACCGACACGGTTGCGGTTCTATTCCAGGACGTGGAGTTCGACGGCAGCCCGCGAGGACAGGCGACGCTGGGGATGTGTGATATCGCATTCGAGCACGCGGAGTCTCTGAAACTGCTTATCTCTGCCGGTCTGCATACTTCCGGCATCGCCATGCTACGTCTGCAATATGAGGCGTTGGTGCGCGGGGCGTGGCTATGGCACGCCGCTGGTGATAACCAAGTCGCACGTTTGCAAGCACCATTAACGGTTGAGAACCAACAAGCCGCAAAGAACCTACCTTCGGTCAAGGAAATGCTGGCCGATCTTGGCCGCAAGGGTCCACCGGGAGCGGAGCGATTGCTCACACGATTTCGTGATCGCCTGTGGGACGGGCTGAATTCTTTCGTCCATGGGGGCATCCACCCGCTGCGACGCAACGGCGATGGTTACCCGACGGGTCTATTGTCCGACCTGGTGAAAAATTCCAATGCGGTGTCGCTGCTAACCGTACTGGTACTAGCAGAGCTATCCACCGATGCTGGAATCGCGATGCAAGTGGTAACGCTCAATCGCGACTTTGTTGATTGTGTTCCAGCCCTAGAGCCATTTCCGAACGGTTGATCGCCTGCACTGCGGCAAATCCAAGTTCTGGAAGCGGGCATCTGTGCTGTGCCTCTATGGAGTGCCCCGCAAGCGCCCTCCACTGCGGTAGCAGTGGAATATGGTTTCCAGCACCTGTCTAGGACTTCCACCCGTGCGGCGATGCCCTGCTCGATAGCCCCATGTGGCGCGTGCTGTAGCACCCAGCAGGACGCAACCAGCGCACACCTGGCTCGTTCCGTATCGCACAAGTAGAGGGACAGCTGTCAGCAGCTAGGATGCACGCAGGGTGCGACTGGTGCCGTTCTGCTTGTGCCCGAAGCAAGGGCTGACGGGCAATCGATCAAGCAGCTAGCTTCGCCACTGCTGCGGCAAGCGTACCCGGGCAGAGGTGGGCATAGCGCAGAGTCATGGCGATAGTCGAATGCCCGAGTAGTTCGCGCACGACATTGAGGTCAGTTGCGGCCCTGACCAGCTTGCTGGCGAAGTGATGGCGCAAGTCATGGAAGCGGAAGTCATAAATGCGAGCGCGGGCCAACAGTGCGCCCCATGCTTTCTTCACGCTGGCAACGCCGAACACGCGGCCCGGCGCATGCGTTTGGTTCGCCCACTGTGCAAGCACGGCATGGGCTTCCGTGTTCAACGGCATGTGGCGTTGACGCCCGCTTTTGGCGTTTTCGGCGCGAACCGTAAGCATGCGGGCGTCCAGATCGATATCAGCCCAGATCAATGACAGCAGCTCACCCCGACGCAAGCCGGTGTTTATCGCCAGCAAAACGATCGGGGTCAGATAGTCGGCATATCCGCCCACAGGGATTTCCCGCATCAAGGGGGCATTTCGGTCTGCCCGCCAGCGATTGCCCGAAGCGCGGGCGTCAGCAAGCTGTTGGTCGCGTTCAATCAGTGCTTTGCGCAACCGGACTTCCTCGTCTGCTGACAGGAACCGCACGACTTTGCGGGGCTCGGCTGACTTCTGGCGAAGCCCCAGCAGTGGGTTGCGCTCCAGCAGCTTCCATTCGACTGCTTTCGAAAGTGCGGAACGCAGGCAAGCCAAGTCGCGCGCTGCGGTGGCTTTGGCTACGGCGCGATCCCCTGTAACACGGTTGCGCCACCAGCGATCAATTGCGACCTCGTCGATTTCCGATAGCTGGCGAATCAACAAGCCAGCGAAGTGAGTCTGGATGCGCTCGACGTAATGCTGCCCACCCCGGAGCTCAACCTTCGCCCATGGCTCGTAGTGGTCATCCAGAAACCCAGCCAGCGTGCACCTGGGGCGCTCCGGTTTAGCGATGCTGGGCAATCCCTGCTGGATGACTTCGGCCATAGCCTGGGACGCGTAGGCGCGCGCCTGTTCGAGTGTCAGAAGGGTGGCTGACCCCAGCGTCCTACGCTTCCCGTGCGCCCACGTCACTATCCATGCCTTGTGACCCGAGGGCTGCACCCGTAGCAGTAGACCTCGCACGAGCGTGTCCCGCAGCTCGTAGGGGCGCTCTCGGGGCTGCGCTGTCGCTACGATGCGCTTAGTGAGGGCAGTCCTCATTGGGGCTCGATCCGTAAGTGTCTGGTAAGCCAGACGCTATCGGAGCCCTAAAGGCGGTGATCGGACGAGGAGCATCCGCAAAGGGCGCTGGGCCAACGGAAGTCCTTGAAAAACAAAAACCCGCACTGGGCGGGTTCTCGGTGTCTCTCGCGGAATGGTGGCTATGGGTGGACTCGAACCACCGACCCCAGCATTATGAGTGCTGTGCTCTAACCGGCTGAGCTACATAGCCATTGCGGATGCATTTCCCGCAGAGAGCCGCGAATTATTCCGGCTCGGCCCGTCCTCGTCAATCCTCCGCCGCCTTGCTTGTCCGCCGACAGGGGCCGTGGCAGAGTCGGACGCAGCGCATTAGTTGGAGTCCGCATCGTGATCGATCCGGACGGATACCGACCCAACGTCGGCATCGTGTTGATGCACCCGGATGGGCGCCTCTTCTGGGCCCGGCGGGTGCACCGCGATGGCTGGCAATTCCCGCAAGGCGGGATGAACAGCGACGAGACGCCGCTGGAGGCCATGTATCGCGAATTACGCGAAGAAACCGGCCTGTTGCCCGAACATGTCGAGGTTCTCGGCGCCACTCCCGGCTGGCTGCGCTATCGGCTGCCGCAACGCGCGATCCGGCGCCACGACCGACTGGTCTGCATCGGGCAGAAGCAGGTCTGGTTCCTGCTGCAGCTGACCGGGCAGGAGAGCGACCTGCGCCTCGACCTCACCGACAAGCCTGAATTCGACCATTGGCGCTGGGTCGACTTCTGGTATCCGATCGAACATGTGGTGACCTTCAAGCGCGGGGTGTACTGCAGTGCGCTGCGGCATCTCGCGCCCGTCGCGCGGCGAATCGCCGGCCTGCAGGCCGTGCCGATGCCTTGCCCGGAGCTGGTGCGGGATCCGCGCCGTAACACCGGCCGCGCGCGTCAGCGGCCGCGTTCGCGGGGCGATTCGCAGGCGCGCGGGGGCGGTTCAGAATCACCTAATTGACAATCATTCTCATTCATGGCGGAATGACGCCGCAGCCACGAGGCTGCCCAGCACCGAAAACCGCCGCATGTACGTCTGCATCTGCAATGGGGTCACCGATCACGACATCCGCCAGGCGGCGGACGCCGGGTGCCGCACCGTGGCCGAGCTGACCATGCGGACCGGCGCCGGCGCCACCTGCGGCAGCTGCCTGGATCTGGCGGCGCAGCTGCTGGAGGAAGCCCGCACCGTGCGCGAGCTTCCGCTCCCAATCCTGTCGCAGGCGGCCTGAGTCCGCAGCTGGACCGTTGACCTCGCCCGGCGAGGGCTCCGCTTGAAGCGCCGTTTCGCGGATGCACTCGATTCGCGTTTCGTCATCGCGCATCCGATAGGGTCTAGAGTCGCGCCAACGAATCGCACGGAGCCACCGCCATGAAGGGCGACGCCAAGGTCATCGAGTACCTCAACAAGGCGCTCTACAACGAGCTGATCGCCATCAACCAGTACTTCCTGCACGCCAAGATGCTGAAGAACTGGGGCCTCAACGAGCTGGCCGAGCACGAGTACAAGGAATCCATCGACGAGATGAAGCACGCCGACAAGCTGGCGGAGCGCATCCTGTTTCTCGAAGGTCTGCCGAATTTCCAAAACCTGGGCAAGCTGCGCATCGGCGAAGGCCCGCGCGAAGTCCTGAGCTGCGATCTCGCCCTCGAACTCGATGCCCTGCCGATGCTGCGCGAAGGCATCGTCTACTGCGAAAGCGTGAAGGACCTGGTCAGTCGCCGGTTGCTGGTCGACATCCTGGAATCCGAGGAAGAACACATCGACTGGATCGAGACGCAGCTGTCGCTGATCGATCGCGTCGGCGAGCAGAACTACCTGGCGATGAAACTCGAAAGCTGAACACCAGCGCCAGCTGAAAATCAGCGTCGGCTGGAAACCAGCGCCGCCGAACAAAAACGCCACCGTGAGGTGGCGTTTTTTTATGCGGCAACGATGTCAGGCCGCCCCGAATCCCGAAGCGCCGTCGACGCGCGGCCTGCGCCGGAACAGCTTGCGCCAGACCCACCACAAGCCCAGGGCGAACAGTGCCGTGATCACGACGACCATCGAGAGCGCCAGCCAGGGATGCGCGAAGACCAGCGCCAGCCCACCCACGGTCGCCAAGTCCTCGGTCACCGACGCGGTCCAGTTGCTCACCGGTTCGGGCGAGGTATTCAGCAGTGCGCGGGAGCCCGCCTTCAAGGCGTGGCTGGTAAGCGCCACGCCCGCCCCGGCGGCCAGCGCGCCGGCGCCCAGATGGCCATCCGGCGACAGCGTTGCCGCCGCCAGGAAGGCGCCGGCGGGGATACGCAGCAGCGTGTGCAGCAGGTCCCACCCGGAATCCACGCCCGGAATCTTGTCGGCAAAGAATTCGGCCGCGGCCAGCGCGCCGGACACCCCGATCACCCAGGGCGATTGCGTCACCTGCAGGGCAGTAGGCAGCTCCAGCCAACCCAGCGCACCGGCCAGGCCCACGCCGAACACGGTCAGATAGACACGGATGCCGGCCAACCAGGCCAGCACGACGCCAATTGCGAACAGGTGCGCATCCGTCATGGCCGTCTCCCGCTAGACTTCGCGCCGAGTATAGGGGAAGGGGCATTCCGTCCTGACCGGCCCGCAGGGCCGGTGGGCGGAGGTTCACGCGCGGCCGACGCCGCCTGTCCTGAGGGGCGGTGGTGCCGGCGTACTCCAAATAGCAGTGGGGAAACCATGTTCAAGAAAGACAAGAAGTCGGCGATCGCTCCTGGCCAGGTCGACACCCTGATCGGCCCGCAGGTGGTCATTCGCGGTGACTTTCACTTTTCCGGCGGCCTGTACGTCGAAGGCCGGATCATCGGCAAGATCATCGCCAGCAACGGCGAGGCGGCGCAGGTCACCATCGCCGAGACCGGCGTGGTGGAGGGTGAAGTCCGCGCCCCCAGCGTCGTGATCAACGGCCAGCTGGTCGGCGATGCCTACGGCGAACAGGTGGAGATGCATCCGAAGGCACGCGTCAACGGCAACGTGCACTACAAGGTGATCGAGATGATCGCCGGCTCCACGTTGACCGGTCGCCTCATCCACGCCGAAACCGTGGCGGTCACGGTGCAAGACAACGCCAACGTCACGCCGATCACGCCGGACGTTGCCGTCGCCTGAACCGATGGCACCGGACAGCGTCCGGAACACCGGGTCGCTGTCCACAGCGTTACCGCCGGCACACACGGCCGGCGGCCGGTGCGGCTAATCTCGGCGCATGTATCAACGTCGACAAACTTCATGGCTGCGCGAGCACTGGGGCGTGCTTGTCCTGGGCGTGCTCTTTCTGGCTGCGCTGGCGTTTGGCGGCTGGGGCCTGTGGCAGGTTTTCTCGCCGGCTTCGGGCGACCCGCGAGCGCAGCTCGCGGCGCTCCGCCGCGAGAAAGGCAACCTGCAGGATGAAGCCGAACAGCTGCAACAGCGCGTGGCGACGCTCACCCGCTCCGACCAGATCAGCCGCGACGCCAACCGCGACCTGCAAGGCGCGTTGGCCGATCGCGACGAGGAAATCGCCGGCCTGCGTGCCGACGTCGCCTTCTACGAGCGCCTGGTCGGAGCCACCGCGCAACGCCGCGGCCTGACCGTGCATGCCCTGCGAATGCAGCAGCAGAACGGCCCGGCCTGGCACTTCACCAGCACGCTCACCCAGAATCTCAACCGTGGCGCAGTGAGCGAAGGCGTGCTCACACTGTCGATCGAAGGCACCCGCGCCGGCAAACTGCAGAAACTGGCCTGGACCGACCTGCGCCAGCAGTCGGCGGCGCCGGGCGTCGTGTATTCATTCAAGTATTTCCAGCAGATCGAGGGCGATGTTTTCCTGCCGCCCGATGTGACCCCGGCGAAGGTGACGGTGCGTCTGCAGCCGCGTTCGGGCGCCGTGATCGAGCAGTCGTTCACCTGGGCCGAAGCCTTGCGCGGACAGTCTGTTGCGGAATGACGGCCGCTAGCGGGTTGAATGCGCGGCGTGCGCGCCCCATCCTGGGCACATGAGCCAGAGCATCACCCCCCTCGACACCCTTGCGCCCGACTACCAGGCGTTGGAGCGCCCGCTGCAGTTCACCTCCGCCGCCGCCAACAAGGTGCGCGAGCTGATCGTGGAAGAGGGCAATCCGGAGCTGAAGCTGCGCGTCTACATCCAGGGCGGCGGCTGCTCGGGCTTCCAGTACGGCTTCGAATTCGACGATCAGCAGGCCGAGGACGACCTCGCCGTGCAGACCGACGGCGTCACCCTGCTGGTCGATCCGCTTAGCCTGCAGTACCTGATGGGCGCGGAAGTCGACTACACCGAAAGCCTGCACGGCGCGCAGTTCGTGATCCGCAATCCGAATGCGAAGACGACGTGTGGGTGCGGGTCGTCGTTTTCGGCGTAGCATCGCCGATAATCCGCAGCACTCCGCGCTGCGAATCGCCCGATGCCGATATCCCCGTTCGCCTTCGCCGAAGCCGATGCCGTGCGTGCCGCGCTCGATCGCGCCGATCACCTGCGTACCGACAACGATGCCCTTGCACGCATGTGGCCGACTTCGCGCGTGGTCGTGCTCGACGAGAACGGACACGCCTTCGCCGACGAGGCTCGCCGCCTGCTCGCGCCCACCGGCGCGCGGCTGAGCGAAGGTCCGGGCGGAATCGGTGCAGCGGTATTTCTCGGCGTCGACGAAACGGGCACCGGATGGTTTTCGCTGGACGCCGCGCTCACCGCCTTCGAAGCGCCGCAACGCCTCGACCTACGTAGCGCCGCAACGCATTGGCCGCACTTCGATGCGTCGGTGTTCGCGCAGGCGCGCGCCGTGCAGCACTGGCGGCAGCGGCATCGGCATTGCGGCGTATGCGGCGCGCCGCTGACTTATTCGCGCGGCGGCTGGCTGGGTACGTGCACGCAATGCAAGGCGGAGCATTACCCCCGCACCGATCCCGCCGTCATAGTCGCGGTGACCGACGGTGAGCGTCTGCTGCTCGGCCGCCAGGCCGCGTGGCCCGCGCGCCGCTTTTCCACCATCGCCGGCTTCGTCGAGCCGGGCGAGTCGCTGGAGCACACCGTCGCCCGTGAAGTGCTGGAGGAAACCGGCGTACGGGTGAAGTCGTGCCGCTACCTCGCCTCGCAGCCGTGGCCGTTTCCCAGCTCGCTGATGCTCGGCTTCGTCGCCGAGGCGCATCCGGACGAGCCGCGCATCAGCGACGAACTCGAGGATGCGCGCTGGTTCACCCGTGATGAAGTCCGCGCAGCCCAGGCGCGCGAAGCCGATCCCGCGCGCGACGACGGCACCAGCCTGCTGGTGTCACCGCGCCTGTCGATCGCGCGCTGGCTGATCGACCTGTGGACGGACGGCGTACGCTGAGCGCGCAGGCTCACCCGCGCGCGTACCTGTCCATACCGGCTCTCGGCTTACGTTGGCACTAACAGCCGACCCGCTAGAATCCAGCTCCGCGTCCGAATAGAGCGCTGTCCGTCCCGCTTCCGCAAGGATCCGTCATGGCTGTCACCCTGCTCGCCGTCGTTGCCGCCCTGGTCATTGGCCACATGGCGCAGTCGCTGGCCGCGTCGGTGCGGCACTACGACTGGTACGGCAACTGGCTGGCGTGGCTCGACGCGCAGTTTCCCGAAGGCAGTTTCTGGCGCGGCCGGTGGGGCGTGGCCATGGCGCTGGTGCCGCCGCTGCTTGCCGTGCTGCTGTTCCAGATCGCGCTGAAGCTACCGCTGTATGGCCTGGTCGGCGTTCTGTTCGCGATTGCCGTGCTGTTCTACGCCTGGGGACCGCGCGACCTCGACCTCGACATCGACGCGATCGCCGAAGCTCCCGATGCGGCTTCAAGGCGCGAGGCGATGGCGAAACTGTGGCCCGACGCGCCCCCGCTCGTCGTCGACGGCGGCGCGTTGGTGTCGGCCGTATTCCAGAATGCGCTGCGCCGTTGGTTCGGCGTGCTGTTCTGGTTTCTGTTGCTGGGTCCCGCCGGCGCGTTGCTGTACCGGCTGACCGTGATGTCATGCGAAGGTCCGTTCGCGCGCCGCCTCGCGGTCGAAGCGCGCGCCGGCGCGGCCACGCTGCTCAAGCTGCTCGACTGGCCGGTCGCGCAACTGTTGACGCTGTCGCTCGCGCTGGTGGGCAATTTCGACACCGTGCTGGGCGCGTGGCGCGAAGCCGGCGGCGCATCGTTCACGCTCGATCACCGCTTCCTCGATGCGGCCGGGCGCGCCAGCGTGCGCACCGAACTTGCCGAAGAAGCCGCCGACTACGCGGACGAGCCCGGATTCGCCGAGCCCACTGCCACGCCCGCGGCCACGGTGATGACGGCACCGGAGTTGCCGGAGCTGCGCGACGCGATGAGCCTGGTATGGCGCAGCCTGTTGGTATGGCTGGCGGTGCTGGCGCTGTTCGTGATCGCCGGCTTCGTCGCCTAGTTCTAGAGCAAACCGCCGGGCACGAGCCACGCGAAGGCGGGAAGATTGCGCGCCAGGCCGAAGATCAGCAGCGCACCGATCCACATGCGGCCATCGAAGGCGACGCGCTGCAGCAGCGCCGGCAGCAAGGCGCGCCGCGTGATCCCCTGCAGCGTCATGGCGGCCAGCAAGGGCAGGCTGAGCACGAAGAACGCGTTCATCGCTAGCGCGCGCTGCAGATCGAAGTGAACCAGCGCATGCAGCGCCCGCGTGAGGCCGCAGCCTGGGCAATACCAACCGGTCAGATCATGAAACAGACACGACGGGAACCAGCTTCCCGCCGTGTTCGGATCGAAGGTGCGCAACAGCCAGATGCCGCCGAGCATCGCGCACATCGCGACGGCCGCCGTGGCGGCCATCGCGGGGCGGGACAGCAGGGATGACGGCATTGCACGCATCGTCGACGTCCGCTTTAGATCAGCGGTGTTCCATCTGCTCGGCCCAGTTCTTCCAATACTGCGTCGAGTCGTAACCGGCGATGCGCATGCCGATGTTGATCAGCAGCCCCAGGATGCACAGGCCGGTGGTGATCTGGCACCACAGCTTGGCCTGCTTCGACGCGTTCTCGGCGCCGGCACGATCGCCCGCGGAGAGCTTGCTGTTGACCTGTGAGGCGAACACGATCGCGACCACGCCCGGAATGGTGCCGACGATGCAGCACAGGCACAGCGACGCGATCGTGATCAGGATCGCCCAGACCAGATAATTCGGAAGCGGACCGAACGACTGCTGTTGCTCCGGCGGAAATGACGGCGGTGTGCTGCTCATGATGCGACCCCTTGGACGATGGTGGATGAAGTCCCCGTGGGCCGTATGGCCCTGGGGCGCATCCTAGCAGCGGGCGTTCGCGAGAGTCACCGCGCATGCCCTGGACGTCCCCTCACCCTGCGTTGCTGCGCAACACTGTCCCTCTCCCCGCAAGCGGGGCGAGGGTGTCTCTCTTCTCCCCGCAAGCGGGGCGAGGGTGCATTTCTTCTTCTCCCCGCGCCAGCGGGGAGAAGCTGCCCGAAGGGCAGATGAGGGGCGCTTTTGCTGTTGTTACGCTGCATCCCCCCGCAATGCCCGCACCTGCGCCTCCAGCAGCTCCGCCGTCACCCCCTGCGGATCGATCGGTGCATCCGCGGCTACTTCGACATGCGCACGGAAGCGGCGCGGCACGCGCATCCGGCCCAGCCGGCCGTCGCGGCGGCTCCACATGCTCGCCCACATCCCGCGCAGCGCCATCGGCACCACCGGTACCGGGCGGCGTTCGAGGATCTTCTCCACGCCCGACTTGAACTTCGCGATATCGCCATCCTGGGTGAGCCCGCCTTCGGGGAAGATGCCGACGATCTCGCCCTCGGCCAGCGCCGCGTCGATCGCATCGAACGCGCGCTGCATCACCTCCGGATTCTCGCGCGCACCTGCGATCGGGATCGCCTTCGCGGTGCGGAAGATCCAGCTCATCACCGGGATGTTGAAGATCTTGTAATACATGACGAACCGCACCGGCCGCGGAATGCTCGCCGCCAGGATCAGCGCATCCATGTAGCTGACGTGATTGCACACGATCAGCGCCGGTCCCTCATCGGGCACGTACTTCTCGATGCCGTGCAGCTTCAGCCGGTACAGCGTGCGCACCAGCAACCAGCTGAGGAAGCGCATCGCGAACTCGGGCACGATCGTGAAGATCCAGATCGCGACCAGGGCATTGGCGATGGCGAGCGCCAAAAACAGCTGCGGGATCGACCAGCCCATCAGGCGCTGAACCGCGATCCCCACGCCCGCGGCCAGCACGATGAAGAACGCATTCTGGATGTTGACGCCCGCGATCACCCGCGACAGCTCGTTCCTGGGCGTACGGCTCTGGATCAGCGCGAACAGCGGCACCAGGAAGAAGCCGGCGAACAGGCCGATGCCGACCAGATCCATCACGATCCGCCATGCACCGGGCTGGCCCAGGAAGCCCATCGCATCCAACCCGGCCACCGGCGCTACACCGCTACGTGCGAAATACAGATCGAGCAGGAAACCGGTCATGCCGATCGCGCCCATCGGCACCAGGCCGATTTCGACCGTGCGCGCCGACAGTTTTTCGCACAGCAGCGAGCCCACGCCGGTGCCGATCGAGAACAGCGCCAGGGCGAGGACGTAGATCGTCGCGTCGTCGCGCGGGGCGCCGAGGTTGATCTCCGCATAGGTCGGCAGGTTCGAGGTGATCACCGTGCCGAAGAACCAGAACCACGACACGCCCAATACGGAATTGCGCACGCCAGGTTGCCGGCGGGTCAGGCGCATGATCGCCAGCGACTCGGGCAGCGGGTTCCAGTTGATCTTCAAGTCCGGTGCGCCGGGTTCCGCGCGCGGGATGAAGCGGCTGACCACGTTGCCGGTGATCGCCAGCAGCACGATGGCGATCGCCGCCACTACAGGTCCCTGCGCGCCGGAGAGCTGGAAGATCAGCCCACCGAACAGCATGCCGGCCAGAATCGAGATCGACGTACCCATCTCGACCAGGCCGTTGCCGCCGGTGAGTTCTTCCGGCTTGAGCACCGACGGCAGGATCGAATATTTCACCGGCCCGAACAGTGTCGATTGCATGCCGGTCGCGAACAGCGCCACCAGTAGAACGACCATGTTGTGGGTGAGAAAGCCGATCGCCGCGAACGACATGATGACGATTTCCATCGTCGTCGTGATCCGGATCAGCTTCGACTTCTCCAGCTTTTCTGCGATCTGGCCGGCGGTGGCCGAGAACAGGAAGTAGGGCAGGATGAAGATCGCCGGCGCCAGGTTGGTGTAGAGCGTCTTGTCCTCGGGGCTGACGGCGAGATAGCCGAGCAGACCGATGATCGCCAATCGGTAAACGTTGTCGTTGAACGCGCCTAGCGACTGCGTCAGGAAGAACGGCAGGAAGCGCCGCTGCCGGAGCAGTTCGAACTGGTTGTGGGCCATGGGGGCTCCCTGGAGTTTGCGGGAGCCTAGCAAAGCCGCGTGACTTACCGGAACTGGCCTCCGCCTACCACCACCGCCTGCGCTTGGCCATCGCCAACGCGCCCACCACCACGCCCGCCATCAGCACGATGGTGGTGACGAACCCGCGCGTCCCCGTCTTGAAGATCGGTGCTTCGAAGTTCATCCCCAGCACGCCCGCGACCACCGCCAGCGTGCCCAGCAGCACGGTGACGAAGGTCAGCGTGCGCATGATCTCGTTGGTCCGCTGCGCGGTGTGGGTGGCGAACAGCTCGAAGCTGCCGATCACGAGCTGGCGCGCCGCCTCCACCGCTTCCAGCGTGCGCTCGAAACGTTCGTTCAGTGCCCGGAAGTGCGCATCGGTCTCCTTGCCCGCGTCGGGACGAAAATCGGGACGCGCCATGGCACCGTACACGCGGCGGTGCGGAGCCAGGAGTCGGCGAAGCTGCGAGGTCGCACGCCGCAGTACCGCCAGTTCCGCCGTGTAGCCGCGCGGCGATGGACGCTCGAGCAGTTGTACCTCGAGCCGGTCCACGTCCGCCTCCAGTTCCGCTACCGCATCGAAATAAGTCGCCATCTGCCAATCCAGCAGCGAAGCGGTGAAGCTCTCCGCGCTGAGCACGCCGATGCGCGTGTCGGCCCGCTCGCGCTCGCGCAGCTGTGCGAGATATTCCAGCGGCTGCCGGTGCAGGGTCAGCACGAAGTTGCGACCCGCCAGGATCAGGAGCGACTGTCCGGCGCACTCCCGCCGCTTGTCGCGCGCGACCGCCACCACCTTCAGCAGGAACCAGTCGCCGAAGTTCTGCAGTCGCGGGCGGCCATTGCCTTCCTCGGCCGCCGGCAGCGCCTCGGTCAATCCGAGCGTTTGCAGCAGTTCTTGCGCCTGGTCGCCCTCATGGTCGATCCACAGCAGCTGCCGTTCCGACAGAGCGCCCAAATCTACGGCATCGATACCGATCCGACGATCGCTGCCATCGGCATCGAACAAGACCGCGTGGGTGCGCTCGTCGCCCGGCGCCGGCTCGCGGTCATCGGTTCCGGCTTCGGACGAGGTGGGCATCAATGCGGTCACGGTGATCCTCGCGTGGGCCCCGCAGCTTCCGGCGGCTGCGGTGAAGGCCGGGCGAATCCACGGATGCGCGACGCGGACATGTCTGCAGGCACAAAAAGGCCCCGCAATGGCGGGGCCTTCGCACGCGAGATGCGCCTTAGTGCTCGTCGCGACGCGTCTGCGAGCGGTTGCTCTGGCTGCTCTGGTTGCCGGTGTTCTGGCGGTTGGGCTGGCTGCTATCGCTTTGGCTGGCCTGGCGCTGCTTCTGATCCTGATCGCGCCCCATGCCTTCGCGGCGTTCGGTGTTGCTGCCGGTATTCGAGCCGGGGTTCTTCGGGGTATTGCCCATGGTGTTGCTACCCATGCAATGTGCTCCTTACGTAAGCCGACTTTTGTCGACGCGTGCAATGGTGATCGAGCAGCAATAAGGCGAGGGTGAGCGACGCGCGAACATTCCGCAAACCGCCGCCGCGAATCCGCACGCGATGCGATGCCGGCCGTATTCATGCAGCGGGACGGAACTGAACGGGACCATGCCGTCCTGCGCCCGATTCACGGCGACACCACTGCTGCTGGCGGAAGGTAATCTTCAGCGATCCCGCCATGCACGTCGGGCAACCGTCCTTGCCGCACGCGTGGCGCGGATCGCAGCCCACCGTTCGGGAGCGCAGACATGAAACGGTTGCTCACGGCAGTGCAACGTCCGCTTTGGAGTCTCCCCTTCGTTCTGCTGCTCCTGCTCGCCGCGTGCGCCACGCCGCGCGTCTACACCGATCACGACCCGGCGGTGCAGTTCGGCCAGTACCACAGCTACAGCTGGCGCGAGAAAGCCGAGAAGGCGCCGCCGCTGGTCGCGCAACGCATCGTCGATGCCGTCGACACGCAACTGCGGGCTAAAGGCTGGACGCTGATGCCGGAAGGCGGCGACGTCGTCCTCGCCGCGCACGTCGCCAGTCGCCAGGAATACGAGCTGGACACCTTCTATGACGACCCGTTCTGGGGCGGCTGGGGCTGGCACGGCGGCTGGGGCCACGGCTGGGGTTGGGGCATGCACAGCGGCTTCGACACGACGCGCGTGCGCAGCTACACCGTCGGCACGCTGGTGCTGGACATGTTCGATGCCAAGACCAAGCAGGCGATCTGGCGCGGCACGGCAGAAGGCACGGTGCCGAAGAAGCCGGAGAAGCTCACCGCCGACATCCAGGTAGCGGTGGCGAAGATATTCGAAGATTTCCCCCCGGGAAGCGCGCCGCCGCGATAAAAACAGCAGCAGCGCGAAGGTACGGCTACGAGACGGCGAGGGGAGCAGTCGCTCCGTTACCGTGGTGACGAGATCTGCGTGGACACGGCATCCTCGCGCAGGATGCGCAGGATCTCCGCGACCGCGGCATCGTTGTCGCACAGATCGTGCCCGCCGTGGACGATCAGCGTGGACGCGGCGCCGGGCAGTAGCGCACTGGTGAGCGGCACGACGCCGTCGCCCGGGGGCTCGGCGCCAGGCAATTCGCCGGCGATCACGTGGTATGGAATGCCGTTGGGCAACAGCGATTCGCCTGCGCGCCGCACCGGCTGCGATACCTGCAGGGTGGAAATGCTGTTGAGCTTGCCCTGTCGGTAGGTCTCGAGCAGATCCGCCTGCACCAGCTCCGGATGCTCGCGCACCAGGGCGCGTAGCACGCGGATCTCGTCGGTGCTATCGCCCATCAGATTGCGGAATGCGCGCCCGAACCAGTTGTCCGCATTCGGACTGCCGCGGTGCGGTGCGCCCATGAAGATCGCGCGTCCCACGCCGGGATACGGCCGGAAGCGGAACACCGCGTCGACTAGACCGGCGGCCTCGTGTTGCAGCTGTTGCGGTCCGACGGTAAAGACCACCGTCCAGATCGAATCGCCGCTCTCGACGCACAGCATGCGCGCCACCACGCCGCCGAGACTGTGGCCCACCAGCACCATTCCAGACCGCGCCGGTGCCTGGCCTTCCGGATCCAACTCCCGCCATGCCTCGTCCAGGTAATTCTGCGCGCGGCGCCGGATCACCAGCGTCGGCGCGTTGCTGTTGTAGACCAAGTGCCAGACCTGGAAGCCGGCACGCAGCTCCGCGTTGCCTTGCACCGCCTGCGTCAGCCGCGCCCAGGTGAGCGCGTCGCCGCCGAGTCCGTGGATCATCACCACGACGCGCCGCGTGGGATCGAAGGGCTCGCTCAGATAAAGGCCGGCATCGCCGTCGCTGTCGAACACACCCAGCAAGCGCAGCGCCGCACCCATGCGCCGTAGCAGGAAGCGCGCCGCCCCGGGGCGATAAAGCTGCTGCGATGGTGCGAGCATCTTCATGGTTGGTCCGCGCTCGAAGCCGCGGGCGGCGGCGCGTATTCGACACGATTCTAGAGCCGGCCGCGACCGGCCGCATCCACGAGTTTGCGGCATGCGGCACCAGCCGCTCCTGGGACGACTCCCTCGAAAAGGACACGCCTACTGACTGATGCTCACATCCATCGCATCGTCCGTCTGCCGCGCCTGTACCCGCAAGGTCTTGGTCTCCCCGCCTGCCGCCACGAACAACCGCGCCTCGCCGGCACGCCGGACCACGACGGTCACCTCGCCGAGTTCATGCCGCGTGATCGCGATCATGTCCGGATCGTCCGTGCTCCAGTTGCCGTTGAGATCCACGTACTGATCCTGCGCATCCACCGATTGCAGTTTTGCCTGCACCACGTACTGCTTGCCGGGTTGGGCGAAATGGAACACCGGCGGCGATACCCAGCGATCGCCCAGGAACAGACCGCGGGTAACACGCGGGTCGAGGCGGAAGCTGACCACCGTGCGCGTTTCGGGTTTTGCAGCCGTAGACACGCGGTTCGAACTCGCTGCGGATGCCGCGATGGCGTTGGCCGATGCCGCCGAAGCGCCTTTCGGTGCCTCGCTGCCAACTGCATCACCGCTATCCGCGTGTCGCGAATAGGCCAGTGTGAACACGGCCGCCGCCAGCACTACGAGCATGCCGACCAGCAACGATCGCTGCGCCGCCTTGCTCCGCTTGCCCGCTTCGTCGCTGCGCTGCATGGCATCACTGCTCGAAATGATCCGGCCCCGTGCCCGCCACGCGCGAGACGTTGAGGAAGGCAGGGATCCGCTCGGAATGTCCCGCCGCGCCGACCGGCAGCAGACGGCGGAAGCAGAACGACGTGCTGCACACGCTGGTGCCGCTGGTCTGCGTCAGCAGGCTCGCGCGGCCTCCGGTGTTGTCGGGTGCGCGCCCATCCACCGGGATGAACAACTCGGGCCGGTCGAACGGCGCCTGTTCGCGCGCCACGCGCTCGTCGGTGAGGCTGAGCAGGAAGGCGGTGAGGGCGACGCGGTCGTCCGACACCAACTGCGCGCTCGAGGTCACGTTGAGAATGTTGAAGGCCTTGTGCGGTCCGTTGGTGACTGGGAAGTCGCTGCCGTGCGTATAGAAATTCACCGCTTGCCGCAGCGTCAGCTTGCCGCCGTTGTGGAAGTAGGGCCCGGTCAGTTCGACGTTGCGCAGTTGCGGCACCTTGGCGGCACCGCGATCGCCGGCGCGATTGACCGCGGGGAAGGTACCGAGCAACGGACCCTCCGCGCGATTGAGTTGCTGGTTGAGCCGCGCCTGGCCATTGAACGGACCGAGCAGGTCGAGGTAGCTGTCGATCAACGGCAAAGCGGTGCGCGTGTTGAGCCCGACTTCTATCTCGCCCAGCTCCGGATGCGCGCGACCGAGCGGGAAGGGATTGACCCACGGCGCCAGATGCCCCGGTAGTCGCGGCGAGAGCGGACGCCCGCTCGCACCCGGATTGAGGCGCTGGTCCTGCGCCGTCGCCGCGAACAAACCGCCGGCGGTGCCGCGCGCCGGATCGAACGTGGGCAACGCGGTGCCCGGCACCATGCCGGTGCCGCCCACGTTCTTCAACGCCAGCGTGGTCAGCGACAGCGGCCAGCCCCAGGGATCGTTGCCGCCGCGCAATGCGTCTTCGGCGGTGGGCCGCACGGCGATGTTGTAGATGCCGCGGTCGAACATCGCCGAGCCTTCCGGCTGCCCACCATTGACGGCCTGGTTGATGAGGTGGCGCTGCAATGCGCTTTCGGCGTTGCCGTTGATCAGGGCTTCGAGCAGGAAGCCCGAGGCGACGCGCGGCCGGCCCAGCGCCTTGCGTGAGCTCTTGGTGCCTGGCGTGGTGAACTCCGCGGTGAAGTCCATCAACGTGAGCTTCCCGACCATGTCCATGCTGTTGCTGCTCAGCAGGCCGCCGGTGTGGCAGTTGCCGCAGCGCGCGGCGCGGAAGTCCGGATTGCGGCCGCTGAGGTTGGTGCCGAAGAACAGGTCCATGCCGAGCAGGCGATCGTCCTCCGCGCGTGCCGGCACGGCGCGGGTGAAGCCTTCGGCCTCGGTGAAGCACGGCTGGCGATTGCCGGTGCTGCTGCACAGGGGCAGCGGCGCGCCGCGGAAACCGCGGAAGGCTTCCGGATTGCGGTCGAGGAAGCGATCGAACGGTGTGTCGTCGGAAATCAGCAGGTCGGTGTACGCCTGCGTCGCCAGCCCCGCGAACAAGGCGAAGTTCGCCTCCATCTGAGTGAACTGCGCGCGGTCGGCCGGCGCCGCGGCGCCGCTGGCGAGCGACAGCACGAAGCCGTCGAAGGGATCGCACCCGGCCGGCGAGACCACGCCGTTGCTCGCACTGATGCATGCGGCCGTGGTGCCATTGAGATGCTGCGTGGTGTTCGACCACAAGGCATCGAAAAACGCCTGCTGGATCAGCTCGCGATAGTTCAGGCACAAACCCGGCCGGCCGCTTGCGACCGCGCGCCCTAGCGCGACGCAGCGCGAACCGCCCTGATTGGAGAACGGACCCAACACGCTATCGCTGGTCGACACCAACTGCCCCGCCAATGGCGTGACGTTCGGCGCGGCGACCGTGCCATCGCCCTGCAGCAGCTTCTTGCCGATCTTGGGCCAGCTGCGGCCGGTGAAAGACATCTCGAAATCCGATAGCGCCGGCCCGACCATCTGCGAGGCGATGCTGGAGAAGCGGATCAACTGCCGCGTGCGCAACAGCGTTCCGTTCTGGTCGACGATGACATGGCTCTGCGGATCGCTCGCGCCGGAAATGCTGCCGCCGTTGAAGTCGTGCCGCGCACGCCCGTCCCAGAAATTGTCGAAGAAGAACGCCGCATTGATCATCGTCGGCGTGTTGCGCGGCTCGACGCGACGCAGGCCCTGGTAGAGCGGGATCGGATCGGTGATCGCCGTGCCCAGGTCGGGCAGCAGCGCGCGCACGCCGCCATTCGCCGGCCCGAAGGCGTTGGTTCCCGGCACCGGGATATCGTCGAAGCGGCGCAGGCGTACGCCCATCGAACCCACCACGTCGTTGCTGTCCCGGATCACGTTGGCGGAATTGAAGCGCGGCTCGCCCGCCGCGCCCTGCTGGATCAGCTTGTGCGTGGGGAAGTCGTTGAGGCCCAGGTCGCGATTGACGTTCTGGTCCAGCGCCACCGGCTCCGTAGTGGGATGGCGGTTGCGGAACACCTCCAGCTGCGTGTCGCCGCCCAAATGGTCCGGGTTGAGCGCATTGCGTACGCGATTATCGGTGCCGGCGGAGAAGTGACAGGACGCGCAGGCCTGCACGCCGTCGCTGCCCAGCTGCATGTCCCAGAACAGGGCCTTGCCCAGCACTTCCGCCATGCGCGGGTCGCGGATGTAGTCGCTGGGATTGGACGGCGCCAGATCCTGCGGACGCGAGGCGAGAGCGCCTTCTGAATTCACCGCATAGGCGCGGTCTACGCTGGGTTTGGCGAGCGAAGTGATGATCCCGCGCGAGGGATCCAACAGTCGCCCCGTGTTGCCGGAGCACGCCGCACGCGTCTCGGTCCAGCCCAGACGATTGTCGGTGCCGCACACGGCCGCGCCGGAGTAGCCCGTGGGTTCGCCCGGATCGCCGCCGTCCGAGCGCAAGGGACTATTGAAGTCGATCGCCGGCGGATCGCCCGCGCCAATGCGCGTGGATCCCGCCGAGATCGCGCCGAGGTCGGCGAAACTCGACACGCCGGGGAACGCAGGATTGAGCAGGCGCATCTGCTCGCCCGTCGATGGGTTGTAGTCCAATGGATGCACGACCAGGCGCGGCAACAGCGCGTCGTCGCACGGCGGCAAACCCGTGCTTGCATCGTACGTACAGCCTGCCGGCAGGAATGAACGACGGCGTTGGATCGTCGCGCAGCGCGCGGCGAATCCCTGCCCATTCGGCAATGCGGCGCGGCCTGAGGCGTCGGGCGGGCACGTCGTCGTCGCGTAAGGATTGTCGAGCAGTTGTTCCAGCTCGCTCCAGACCGGCATCTCTTTCAGCGACTGGAACGCGGTATCGCCGCGAAACGGAAACGAGGGCGAGAGTCCATCGTCCTGATCGGGTGTATCGATGATGCCGCCGGCGGCAGCGAGGATCGACCCGGCCACCAATAAGACGGCGAGTACGCAAATCGACTGTCTGGCATTCATGCCGAAACCTTGCGCCGCCCACTCCGCCGCACGACGCGGCGGATCCGATATGTAGCGGTTCGTTGAATGGCATGAAAACTAGGCGTTAAGCAGTGAACGCTTCGTCGCTGCGGCCGCAGTAAAAGCTGACTGCGATGACGCGGCCGCTCACGACGACTGAACGGGTTGCACGCGTCGTGCCGGTTCGTAAGGGCGATGTGATGTGCGCGAGAGCGGACGGCAGTAGCGAAGCCGCTAGCGTGAACGCTTCAGTCTTGTATGCGCCCGGGCTCGGTCGCCGCCTAGGCCTGTGCGGTCAATCCCCTCCGCCACGACATCAGCAGCACCGCGCCTGCCAACGGCAGCAAGGCGGCATGCCACAGCGCTGTCGTCTGCGGCGCAGCCAGCGTGTTGAGAATCAGCGCGCCTTGCACGCTGATGTAGCTGGCTACGAGCAGGCTCAATTCGAACGGCCGCGGATTGCGGAACAGCGCGCCCAGCGCGAGTGCCCACAGCGCGATCGAGACGCCCGCGATGAGCGTGCAAAGTGCCGCGTCGGGATGCTGCAACGTCAGGCGCAGAAGCGCGGGCACTGTCACCGCGCAGGCCAGGCCTGCCGCCATCACCACGCGCGTCGTGAGCAGCTTGGTCCGCATGCCGGGCGCAGTGAACACCAGCGCCGCGGTACGCGTCTCGTATTCGCGCAGCACCAGCCGCGAGAACACGTCCAGGCTCAGCAGCCAACCGGCAAGAATGGCCGCCACCAGTCCTTCGGTGGGCGCAGCCAACTGCGCAACGAAGGCGATCGCCATGCCCAGCCACCACCACCAGCGTCGCGAACGCAAGGCCAGGCGCAGTTCGGCGGCCAGCAAGGTGCCGTGAGTGCCGCGTTGCAAGGGAGCGAGCAGCCACTCCAGCCAGTGCAGCGAGGCGCCGCGTGTGCGTGCCGCGGCGGACGTGCTGGCGTTGGCGGCGAAGCGATCCAGCAATGGTGTCGCGGCCAGCAGCACGACGATCGCCAGGCCCAGCCAGAATGCGCGCGCAATGAGGATGCCGCCGCTGACGTTCCACTTGGGCCAGTCGACGAGGAGAGGGCGCTTGCCGTCGAGGGTTTGCGTACCCACGCTGAGTCCCAGCGAGTCGTCTTTCGCGGCATCGGACGCGGAGCCCTTGGCGTCTGGCTTGACGTTGCCCTTCGCGCGCTGACGCGCGGCCTGCGCTTCCAGCGCTGCGCGCGCAGCCGGCCAGTGGTGCGCGATATCGTTTTCGACGGCGACCAAGCCCTGAAAGTCGCCGGGAAACGGCGGTTTGGCGTTGGCCGAGCGGTCGGCCTGGGAGACACCCATGCTGACCAGGAAAATGAAGAGCACGAAGAACAGCACGTTGCCTGCGCTGCGCCGCAGCCATGGCACCAGGTCGAACCACACCGCGAGGGCCGCCGTAACAGCCAATGCGGGCAGTGTGACCACGATGATCGGCTTCACCAGTTCCACCAGATCGACGTGCATGTCCTCGCCGCGCATCAGCTGCAGCGCCAGGGCCACGATGAGCCCGACCAGCAGCATGCCGACGAACACGGTCAGATGGCTCAGCCACTTCGCCACCAGGTAAGCGCGCCGGCTCATGGTGGTGGCGACCAGCAACTGCCAGGTGCGCGTTTCCAGGTCGCGGGTCACCGTGCCGCGCACGAGATAGAAGCCGGCAAGCGACAACAGCGGGCTGTAGATCAGCGCCATCGACATGCCGACCCAGCCGCTGGAATAGCGCCCGCGCAGGTTGTCGCCGATCGACACGGTGAGGTAGTCGGCCTGCGCCGGCGGCAGGCACCACCACATGAAGGCGCCCAGTGCGAACATCACGATCCAGAATCGCGGCGTGCGTGCGCGCTGAAGCAGGTCTGCGCGCAGGATGGCGGCCGTCGCGCGAAGGGTGTTGCTCATGCGTCCACTCCCGAGCGGTGCAGCAGCCACATGTACGCGTCCTCCAGGTCGGGCAGCGCGGGCACGGCGTCGGACGACGGGGCCTGTTCGCCGACGACGCGAACTTCGACGCCTTGCGCGCGGCGCTGTGCGCGACTGATGCGGAACTGCGTGCGCACCTGGGCGAGCTGGTCGGACGGGATCGTCCAGCTCCACACGTGCCCGAGCGCGGCGGCAATCAGCGTTTCGGGCGTGCCGTGGTAGCGCAGGCGGCCGCCGGCCATCACCGCGAGTTCGCCGGCGCTCGCTTCGATGTCGGACACGATGTGGGTCGAGAGGATGACCAGGCGTTTGCCGGCCAGCTCGGCCAGCAGGTGGCGGAAGCGCGCACGTTCTTCAGGGTCGAGGCCTACGGTGGGCTCGTCGACGATCAGCAGCTTGGGGTCGTTGAGCAGGGCCTGGGCGATGCCCACGCGCTGGCGCATGCCACCGGAGTAATCGCCCAGGCGGCGATCGGCGACTTCGTGCAGGCCGACCATGTCCAGGCACTCGTCCACGCGCGCAGCGGCTGCGTGCGTGCGCAGCCCCTTCACGGCGGCGAGGAAGGCCAGGAACTCGCGCGCGGACAACGCCTCGTAGACGCCGAAGTCCTGCGGCAGATAGCCCAATTCGGCGCGCAGCAGGTCGGGTTTGCGGGCGATGTCCTCGCCGCGCCAGAGCACGCGCCCCGTCGTGGCACGGGCCAGCGTCGACAGCACGCGCATCAATGTGGACTTGCCCGCTCCATTGGGACCCAGCAGGCCCACGATGCCCGGACCGAGCGTGAGGCCGACCTCGGAGACGGCCCGGTGTCCGCCGCGATACCGATAACCGACTGATTCCAAAGCCAATTCCAACACAGCGCCGCACTCCTGCGATCAATTGTGTTGGTACTATAGTGATGTATAACACCTAATGACATAGGACATTAGGCAGGGGCCGGCAGCTTCCTCAGCCATCCCACTCCAACGGCCCAAGCCGATCCCTCACGACCATGTCCCACTCCCGGTTGCGGGTCACCGCCTCCTTGATGTCGTACCCGGTCGGGCCACTGAAGGTGGTGAGGCGGCGCCAGATCAGATCGCCGGGTTCGCCGAGTTGGTCGAGGGCGCGCTCCTCGTAGTAGATGGCGATGGCATCCATCGCCGGCACATCCGCCTCTTTCGGCGTGAGGTGGACGCTGTAGCGCACGGTGCAATGTGGCATGACGGCAGAACCTGCTTCGGGGGATTCCTCAGTAGGCCACGGCGCACGCGGGGGCCGTGAATTACCCGGATGGGGGAGGGGGTGCCCGGCCGCCGCAACCGGCCTGGCGTAGGCTAGCGCCGCACCGCGGCTCGGCCGCGATCCAACCAGGACGCCCATGAAATCCCGCAAGCACGCCAGCCCCGACGACGAGCAATCCCGCCTTGCCGTGCTCATCGATGCCGACAACGCGGCGCCCGCGGTGGTCGAGGGGCTGCTCGCGGAGGTGGCGAAGTACGGCGTCGCCAGCGTGAAGCGGATCTACGGCGACTTCACCTCCAACCAGCAATCGCAATGGAAGAAGGCGTTGTTGAAGCATTCGATCCAGCCGGTGCAGCAGTTCGCCTACACCAGCGGCAAGAACGCGACCGATAGTTCGCTGATCATCGATGCGATGGATCTGATGTACACGCGCCGCTTCGACGGCTTCTGCCTGGTGTCGAGCGACAGCGATTTCACCCGCCTGGCGCAGCGACTTCGCGAGGAGGGACTGATCGTGTACGGCTTCGGCGAGCGCAAGACGCCCGACGCGTTCGTGCAGGCCTGCGACAAGTTCGTCTACACCGAGGTGCTGCGCGCGGAGGAGCCGGTCGCTGCAACGGCGCCGGCGAAGAAGGTAGGAAAGGCGACCAAGGCTTCGCTTTCCGCGGCGAAGCAGGCGGCTGCGCCGTCGGCGCTGCCGGCCGAACCCGCGCCGGCAAAGCCGAAGGGACCCGAGCCCTTGCCCTTGAATCTGCTGCGTCAGGCGATCGAGGAAGCCGAGAACGAAGAGGGCTGGGCGCACCTCGGTGCGGTCGGCAGTTATCTCAACAAGGTGCGACCCAATTTCGATCCGCGGCTGTACGGGCACAAGAAGTTGAGCGATCTGCTGCGCCAGCACGCGCGACATTTCAAGGTGGAGGAGCGATCCGCGCCCGGCGGCGGCGGACCGACGCTGTATGTGCGCGCGCTGGGCTGAGCCTGGGTCGCGCACTCGACCTGCAGGCAGTCAGCGACATGAACAGCCAGCCGTCGCGCGATGAAGATTCGAAGCCAGCCGTAGACGCGTACTTAATGTGGCCGGAGATATTAGAAGGGCTGCGGCCGAGCTTGCTCGCGCCGGGGGCGAGGGATCGCAACTGAGCTGAGTATTTCGCGCCTGCTCGAGGTGGGCCATGAAATGCACGGTGTATTGGGGAAGTAACGGCTTCGTCGTCGTGCCGAACTGCGTACTGGCATCGCGCGATGCCGAGCGAAAATATGGGCCGTTGCTGGAATGCGCCCATGTCGAAACGGACGGATTGGATCCGGTACTGGCCGAAGATATCGGCCTCGCCATCGACCAGCGCACCTATGCCTGTGTCGGTCCCGACTTGGCGCTGCATCTGAGCTACAAGCCGATCCAGCCGTTGCCGCTCCCTTACGGATTCCACTGGGAGCGTTACGACGAAAGCCGGACGAGCCAACCGATGCTGCTGATGTGCGGCTGGTATCCGCCGGTGCTCGTCGCCGAACTCATGCCGATGGGCGCGCACGGTGGCTGGATGATCATCACCAGTTCGCACAAGGCGTGGGCCTTCCGCGGCTTGCGCGTCGCACCAACGCACGATGCCGCGATGCATTTCATCGCGGCATGGGCGGGTGGGTGTGCGTGGGCATTGCGCAGCGAGATCCTCAGGTCGCCCGCCGTCATGACCGCCGCGAGACTGTCGTCGGCAAAACGGCGCCGCCCCGCAGCGGCCGCCGCAACATCGCAGCGTCGCCGCGACATGCAATCCAACGGCGGCACGGCCGGCGTCTAGACACTGCAGGACTGGAGCCACATGGATTGCTGCGCAGAGGCAGGCCATATGGTCGAGCCAGACGCTTGACGTTGCAGTAATTCGCATGGGCGCATCGTGCACGCGGACGCACAGTCCGCCACTGTCGAGGCACACCATGAAACTCGCTCCCTTGCTGCTCGCGCTGTTGATTCCGTTGTGCGCTTCCGCCGCCGATCCCACCATCCGCTTCCGCGCGAACCTGGTCGGAAGTTCGGAGGTGCCGAGCATCTCGACACCAGGTACCGGTACTTTCCATTCCTATCTCGCCAGCGATGGCCTGCACTACGAATTGATCTACAAGGATCTGAAGGGCGGTGCGATCACGCAGGCGCACATCCACTTGGGTCAACAGCACACCAATGGCGGGATCATGGCGTTTCTGTGCTCCAACCTCGCCAGTCCACCGCCGGGCACACCGGCTTGTCCGGCTTCGCCGGGACGGGTGATCGGCATCATCTCGTCGCTCGACGTCATCGGGCCGGCGGGCCAGGGCGTATCGGCAGGCGATTTCCGCGCGCTAATCAAGGCGATGGACAGGGATGCGGCCTACGCCAACGTGCATACGGCTACGTTCCCGTCCGGCGAGATTCGCGGTGTGGTGTCGCGATTCGAACCTTAGGTGTCGATCGCCGGCGCATCGTCACGCAAGGCGAGCGTCGAATAGCGCGTTGATGGCGCCGTAATTCATCCGCGGCGCCATGCCCGCACGACCATCGTGCAGGAAGGCGCGCGCCAGCTCGGTGAGTTGCGCGAACGCCGCTTCGGCGAGGTCCGAGCCGGCGCTGAGGCGGCGCACGCCCAGCGCATCGAGTTCGTCCAGCGCGGGCAGCGCCGGACGCAGCATCACGTTGAGCGGTAGCGCGGTGCCGCCAGCAATCGTGCGGATCTGGTTTGCGTCGACGAGGCCGGGAACGAAGAGACCATCGGCTCCGGCCTGTGCATAGCGTGCGGCGCGCTCCAGCACGGCCTCGGCGCGTTGTTCCGCCGGCGCCAGGCCGCGCAGATACACATCGGTGCGTGCGTTGACGTAGACGTCCAGGCCGCGCGCGGCCAGTGCCTGCTTGATCGCGGCAATCTTGGCGCAGAGGAGATCGGGCGCGCCGTTGCCGTCCTCCAGGTTGATGCCCACCGCGCCGAGCTCCGCCAACTGCACCACGTGGGCGGCCACGATTTGCGGATCGTCGGAGTAGCCGCCTTCCGCGTCCACGCTCAGGGGTACCCGGATCGCCTGCACGATCTCCGCCACGCGCGCGAGCAGCAGTGCGAACGGAAGGTGGTCGCCGTCGGCATGGCCGCAGCTCCAGGCCACGCCGGCGCTGGTGGTGGCGATGGCCTGCGCGCCCAGGCTTTCGATCAGGCGCGCGCTGCCGGCATCCCAGGCATTGGCGATGCGCAGTACGCCTTGTGCGTGCAGTTGGCGGAAACGGGCGGCATGGTCGGCGTTGCGCGTGGAAGTCATCGGAGGGGCGCCAAGGTAGGGGACCGCATTAGCTTCGCAGATTCGTGCGACGGGTTCTGGTCGTTTTCGGACGCGGATCTCTTCTGCCGTCACGCGATCGCAATGCACGCCATCGGCCTGGGCTATGCTCGCGCGCAGCTCGCCCCGCACACCCTTCCAGGAGCCGCGATGACCGTCGAACAGCACGGTGTGGAACTGTTGCCGATCATCACGCTGCTCGCGGTGGCCGTGATCGCGGCGCCTTTGTTCAAACGCCTGGGCTTGGGCGCGGTCCTGGGGTATCTCGCCGGCGGCCTGGCGATCGGTCCCTTCGGCTTGCGCGTGTTTACCGACTCCCAATCGATCCTGCACGTCGCCGAACTGGGCGTGGTGATGTTCTTGTTCGTGATCGGACTGGAGATGCGGCCTTCGCGTTTGTGGGCGATGCGCCGGCAGATCTTCGGCCTGGGCTTCGCGCAGGTGCTGGCGTGTGCGTTGCTGTTGACGCTGGTCGGCGTAGTTACCGGGTTCCCGGTGGCGTTGTCGTTCGTTGCCGGCGCGGGCTTCGTGCTGACCTCCACCGCGATCGTGATGTCGCTATTGGAGGAGCGCGGCGAACTCGCTACGGACGCCGGCCAGCGCATTGTCGCGATCCTGTTGCTGGAAGACCTGATGATCGTGCCGTTGCTGGCCCTGGTCGCGTTCCTCGCGCCCATCGCGCCGGGCAATGCCGAGGCGGGCGGCATCGACTGGAAGGCGATCGCCATCGGTGCCGCCGCGATCGGTGGGGTGATCGTCGCCGGTCGTTATCTGCTCAATCCGTTTTTCGGCTTCCTCGCCAACGCGCGCGCCCGCGAGGTGATGACGGCCGCGGCCTTGCTGGTCGTGCTCGGCGCCGCCTATGCGATGGAACTGGGTGGGCTGTCGATGGCGATGGGCGCGTTCATGGCCGGGGTGCTGTTGTCGGAATCGAGCTACCGCCATCAACTGGAAGTAGACGTCGAACCGTTCCGCGGCATCCTGCTCGGGCTGTTCTTCGTCGCGGTCGGGATGTCGCTGCAGTTGGATGTGGTCGCGGCGAACTGGGGCACCGTTCTTGGCTATGTGGTCGCCTACATGGTGGTGAAGGCCGCGGCGATCTACACGGTCGCACGTCTGTTTCGCTCCAAGCACGGCGAGGCGTTCGATCGTGCGGTGTTCATGGCGCAGGGCGGCGAATTCGCCTTCGTGTTGTATGCGGCTGCGGCCGCGGCGGGAATCATCGATGCGCGGCAGAACGCGATGCTCACCGCGATCATCATCCTGTCGATGGTGCTCACGCCGCTGGCGATCGCCGTGCTCAACCGTCTGCGTCGCGGGGTGCAGCCGTCGGCGGAGGGGCTGCCGCGGCCCGAGGGCCTCAGCAGCGCTGCTCTGGTGATCGGCTTCGGCCGGGTGGGGCAGATCGCGAGTCAGTACCTGTTTGCGCGTGGCTACGAGATTTCGATCATCGATACGGATGTCGAGATGGTGGAGATCGCGCGGCAGCTGGGCTTCGACGTCTATTACGGCGATGGCACGCGCCTGGACATTCTGCATGCCGCCGGTGCGCCGGATGCGCGGGTGGTGATGGTGTGTGTGGAAAAGGCCGCGGACGCGACGCGCATCGTGGAGTTGATGAAGGCGGAATTCGCCGACGTGCCGGTGCTGGCGCGGGCAGTGGACCGGGTACACAGCATCGATCTGATCAAGGCGGGCGTGGACGTGCAGGTGCGCGAGACGTTCGAGTCGGCGTTGGTGCTGGGTGCCGCTGCGCTGGAACGGTTGGGGGCGTCGCAGGCGGAGATCGCCGACATCACTGCGCGGGTGCGGGATCGGGATCGGCAGCGGTTGGAGGTGGAGCTTGAGTCGGGGCCTGTCGCTGCACGCGCTCTGTTCAATCCGCGCCTGGCGCAGGCGGGGGATCGTGAGTCCGATGGTCATTAAAGCGCTGCGGCTGTGAGTTGCACGGGCGGGCAGGCGGCGCCGGTGGGCAGTCGCGACACGCCGTGAATCCGTCCATGGAGGCTTGGTCAGCGGCATCCATGCCGCTGACAGTCGCGACTGCCCACCGGCACCGCCTGCCTCCACACATCTCGGGCGCGTCTACGAAAGAGCACAGGCAACTCGCTGCGCTCGCTCCCCCCTCATCTGCCCTTCGGGCATCTTCTCCCCGCAAGCGGGGAGAAGAAGAGCGTGTAGTCGAAGCGGCGGTCTGCACGTTTGCGGTAAGCGCTGCCCGATGGGATGGGGGTGCGGAGAGCGGACCAGGATGGTCCGCGGCCCCGACTAAAGGCAGGGATGCCGTCCGGAGGGGCGGAGCACCCCCGTCCCATCGGGCAGCGCGTCCTTCCGAAGCCGACACGCTCTTGCTGAGCGCGAGGATGCACGAACGACTCAGCGCATCTCCAACCGATGCAGGATGTCGTGCGCGTTCACCGGCTTGATCAGATGGTCGTCGAAGCCGAACGCCGCACTGCGGTCGCGATCGGTCTGCTGGCCCCAACCGCTCACCGCGATGATCACCGTGTCCCGTCCGGTGGCGGAGGTGCGGATGCGGCGGCACAGTTCGTAGCCGTCCATGCCGGGCATGCCCAGGTCCAGCAGGACGATGTCAGGCGTGAGAGTCTCGAACGTCGACAGCGCTTCGTAGCCGTCGTAACAAGTATGTGTTTCGTGGCGGCCCAATGCGAGCAGCCGCGCCAGGGATTCCGCGTGCGCGACGTTGTCGTCCACGATGAGGACGCGGCGCGGCTGTTCGCTGGGCGCGATCGTATTTGCGGGCGGCTCCTGCACTGCGGCGCGGGTGTCGGGCGGGGGCAGCTCGACCACGAACTCGCTGCCCTTGCCGATGCCTTCACTTTGGACCGTGATCGTGCCGCCATGGAGTCGTACGAGATCGCGTGCAAGCGTCAGGCCGATGCCGAGCCCGCCGCGAGACTGGCGCCGGGTGTGCATGCCTTGCGCGAACAGTTCGAAGATCTGCGCGTGCTGGCGAGGATCGATACCGGCACCGTCGTCGCGCACGCCGATCCGCACATGGTCGCCGACGATGCGCGCGTGCAAGGCCACGTTGCCGCCGGCCGGCGTGTACTTGGCGGCATTGTTGAGCAGGTTGGACAGCACCTGCGCGATGCGGATCGGATCGACGTCGAGCACGATGGGATCGGCGGGCAGGTCGACGCTGAAGCGGTGGCCGAAGCCATCGAGCAGCGGCTGGCTGGTCTCCACCGCGGTGGTGACGACGTCGCTGAGCGCGGTGTGGCGGCGGCGCAATTCGATGTGGCCGCGGGTGATGCGCGAGACCTCCAGAAGATCGTCCACCAGTCGCACCAACTGCGTCATCTGGCGATCCATCATCTCGTACAACGCATGGTTGTCGTTGCCGGTGGTGCCCTCCATGCGCAGGATGTGCAGCGCGTTGCGCAGCGGCGCCAGCGGATTGCGCAGTTCGTGGCCGAGCATGGCCAGGAATTCGTCCTTGCGACGGTCGCTTTCGCGCAGCTCCCAGTCGGCTTGGCGCCGCTCGATGAGGTCGGCCGCCAGGCGGGCGAGGATGTCGAGGAGGCGCAGCTCGTGTTCCGACGGATGGTGGGGATACGCCCAATGCGTGGAAAGCATGCCGACTACGCGGCCGCTGCGCGACTTCAGCGGCGTGGTCTGCACGGCGACGATGCCGGTTTCGCGAAAGTGCTCCAGCTGTTCGGCACCGATGTGGTCGGCCATGGTGCGCACGTCGGTATAGATGACGCGGCGGCCGGTATCGAATGCCTGTCCGCACGACGTGCTGCAGGCCGCATCGAGCCAGCGCCATGCCTCGACCGCTCGCGGCGTGAAGCCGTGGTGCGCCAGCAATTGCAGCCGCGAGCCGTGCCGCATCTGCAGGCTGGCGAATTGGGAATGCATGATCAGGCACGCCGCATCGATGATCTTGCGGTAGATGACGGAGACATCGTCCTCGGCCATCAGCTCGACGCTGACCTCATGCAGGGTGCGGGCATCGGCGAGTTCCGCCGCGAGCTGCGCCTCGCCCGTCTGCAGGGCGTTCACTACGCGATCGCGCTCGACCAGCAGGCTGGCGATGTGCGCGCCGAACTGCGCGATCTGCAGTTCCCATTCGTCCGGTGCCCGCGCTTCGCCCAGGCACAGGCAGAACGATCCGACTGCGCGGCCGTCGTCGGGCCGCAACACCGGCACCGAATAAGTGCTGCGTACGTCCTGCGTCAGGCACAGCCCGCGCCATTGGGCATGCCAGGCGTCGTCGTTGGCGATGTCGTGGCTGGCGAAAGGACGGCCATGGAAGATCGCGGCCGAGCAGGTGCCGAACGACGCCTGTCCGATCGGCATCGCGAACAAGTGTTCGATCACGTCCGGCGGAAACGGAGCGATCACTTCGATCACGCGCGTGCGTCGCGGATCGGCCATCACGAAGCAGCCGCGCACGCGTGGGTCGAGGGCTTCGATCGCCTGGTTCACCGCGGCCAGGCATTCGGCGCGCGGGTGGCCCAGGGCGACGCGCTCCAGCAACGCGTTCTGCATCAGCGCCAGCGCTTCGGCGCGGCGCGGACGGGTGATGTCCACGGTAACGCCCGACAGGCGACGCGGTTGTCCCCGATCGGCGCCGCTGCGGCCGCGCGCGTGAATCCAGTGCAGGGAACCGTCGGGCCAGATGACGCGGTGTTCGATGTCGTATTCGCTGGCGCCGGCCGCGGCGGCGTCGAGGGCTGCCTGCACGCGGCTGCGGTCTTCTTCGGGGATGGCCTGCATCCCCCGTTCGGCGGTGAAGTCGGCGGTCGCCGGCAAGCCGAAGTTGGCTTTGCACTGCGACGACACGGTGACGACACCGGTGTCCAGGTCGAGATGCCAGGTGCCGATGCGGCCGGCTTGCATCGCGCGATCGAGCTGGTCCGCGACGGTATCGGGTTTCCGCCGGGGGCGGACGCCCGTACGCAACGAGTTGGCCGCTGATGAAGGCATCGCCAGCGTGCCGCGGTCGTCGGCAGCTCCGTTGGCCATGATTTGTCCCCGCTGAACTTCGGGCGCAGATGATTGCGCACGCTCATGTGAAGGCTGCCTTCACGCGGCTGTACTGATCTAAACACGCGAGCTCGTGAGTGTTTTCCCTCATGCCGCTTACGCATTCTCGCGCGGCCGCAACATTTATGATGGCGCCGGCTCTCTTGGACGGGGAAGTCTGCATGCGAAGCGTCGGCGCGGCGCAAGCTCGTCTCTGGCAAGTTCATTTCTGGCGAGACTGCATCGCCATGGCCCTGATGGTCGGGGTGTTGGCCTGGCTCTCGCTCGAGTTCGCGCGCGGGCCGGGTGAACTCAGCGCGGTCTGGTTTGGCAACGGCATCCTCGCCGGCTGGTTGCTGTCGCGCCCGACTTCGTTGTGGTCGTTCTATGTGTCGGCCGGTTTCGCTGCCGAAGCGTGTGCGCGGCTGCTGAGCGGCGACGGCGCGCTCGACGCGATCGCGATCGGGCTGAGCAACAGCATTGAAGTGATGATCGTGGCCATCGCGATACGCCGGCGCGTGCCCGACATAGGCGACCCGCGGCGCTGGGTGCTGCTGGGCGGCATCGGCACGGCGAGCGCCCTGGGCGCCTGTGCCATCTCCGGCGTGCTGGCGGCCGGTGCCAACACGCTGCTGGACCACGGGCGCTTCGGTCCCGCCTTGCTGACCTGGTATTCGGCGCACGTCGTGGGCATGGTCATTCTGGGCACGAGTACGCTGGTGCTGCAGCGCGAAGGCCGCGGCCTGTTCAGCGCGGGAGGGCGCCGGATCTCGTTCGCCCTGTCGATGATGTTGATCGCGGTGGTCAGCCTGATCGTGTTCAGCGTGCCGTATCCGGTGCTGTTCCTCGCGTATCCGCCGCTGCTCTTCGGTGCCTTCCGCTATCGCTTCCCCGGAGTGGCGGTGGGCATCCTGTTGCTGGCGGTGATCGGCAGTGTGGCGACGACCTTGGGGTACGGTCCGATCATGGTGCAGGGGCTCGGCAAGGCGGGCCATATCGCCTTGCTGCAGCTGTATATCGCTGGCGCGTGCCTGATGACGATTCCCGTGGCGCTGGCGATGGCCGAACGCAAGCGCCTCACCGCGCGCCTGCGCGAGAACGAACTGCGCTATCGGCTGCTGACCGACTACTCGCACGACGTGATCGTGCGCATGCGCCAGGATGGCACACGCTTGTACGTATCGCCGTCGGCGCGCGACATCCTCGGCTGGGCGCCGAGCGAGATGCTGGGCTCGCGCTGGGATCTGGTGCATCCGGACGACCAGGCGCTTCAGCGGGAGATCATGCGCGAGGTGATCGCCAGCGGCGAACCGCGCACCGCGCGCTATCGCGTGCTGCACAAGGAAGGCCACTACGTCTGGATCGAAGCGGTGACGCGCACGATCCCGAGCGTCGATGGCGCGGGCACGGACATCATTTACACCGGCCGCGACATCAGCCGCCGCGTCGCCGCCGAACAGGCATTGGAAGCCAGCCGCGAAGAGCTGGAGCGACTCGCGCGCGTGGACGCGCTCACCGGCCTCGCCAACCGTCGCCAGCTCGAGGAGCGTCTGGAACTGGCGATGCGCCGGCTGCACCGGCATGGCACGCCGGTGGCGCTGATGTTCCTGGACGTCGATCACTTCAAGCCCGTCAACGACACGTGGGGTCATGCCGCCGGCGATCGCGTGCTGTGCTCCTTCGCCGAACGCCTCAGCGGCTGCGTGCGTGCGATCGATCTGGTCGCGCGCCTGGGCGGCGACGAATTCGTAGTCGTCGTGGAAGACGCGACCCTCCCCGCCGCGGCGGTGGCGATCGCCAACAAGCTGCTCGAAGAGATGCGACACAGCATCGACATCGGCGAAATTTCGCTGACGGTGACCACGAGCATTGGCATCGGTTACGCGACGGCGCAAACCGACATGGCGGCACTGCTGGCCGCCGCCGATTCGGCGCTGTACGCGGCCAAGCAGGCCGGACGCAACACCTTCCGCATGCAGCAGGTCAGCGATCCGCGCTACGGCGATCAGCGGGCGGGCTCATAGCGCAGCGGACTTCTTCACACGGCGTCGACGCCGCTGCGCGCCATTTCGGATGCGGCCAGCTTCGCGCAGTTAGGCTGCTGGAAACCCCGCAATAGGAGGTCGCCATGTCCGCGGACAACAAGACGCCAGTCGAGCAGGTCAGCGACACGCTGACCCAACTCAAGGAAATGCGGCATTACTCGAAGAACAACGTCGAGCGCCTGACAGCGCAATGGCTGCTATTCGACGGCGAGCTGAAGAAGCTCAAGCAGGCCGAGCGCATCGAAGAGCTGATGACGCGCCAGGGCGAGCTGCACGATGCGCTGGAGGCGGAAATCACCGAGCTGGAAAAGTTGGTGGTGCAGTTGCAGCCGGCACCTGAAGAGGGGGCTGAGGGCGATACCACAGTGCATTGAGGCTTCGGGCCGCCTGCCCCTCATCCGGCGCTACGCGCCACCTTCTCCCCGCAAGCGGGGAGAAGGATGACCTCTCCTAACCCCCGCAAGCGGCGAGGATTACCTCTCCCTCGCCCCGCTTGCGGGGAGAGGGACAGCATCGCGTAGCGATGCAGGGTGAGGGGACGTCAGGCGGTGAGGGGACGTCAGGCCTGCTCGCGCTCGATCGCCCGCCACCCAATATCGTGGCGATGAAACTCGCCATGCCAGGAAATCCCCGCGACGGCCTCATACGCACGCCGTTGCGCAGCGGCCACGCTGTCGCCCAGCGCGCATACGCACAGCACGCGGCCGCCCGACGTCACCACGTGCTCGCCTTCCACCTTCGTGCCGGCATGGAAGACCTTGGTGTCGTCCAGCTCCGGCGCGTCGATGCTGTTGATGACGTCGCCCGTGCGCGGCGTGCCCGGATAGTTTTCCGCAGCCATCACCACGCCCAGGCTGGGGCGCGGATTCCACTGCGCCCTGGCTTCGTGCAGGCGCTCGTCCAGCGCCGCTTCGACCAGGTCGAGCAGATCGCTATCCAGGCGCAGCATCACCGGCTGCGTTTCCGGATCGCCGAAGCGTACATTGAATTCGATGACCTTCGGCGCACCGCTCTTGTCGATCATCAACCCGGCATAGAGAAAACCGGTGAACGGCACCCCGTCCTTCGCCATGCCCTGCACGGTGGGATTGACCACCTCGCGCATCACCCGCTCATGCACGTCGGGCGTGACCACCGGCGCGGGCGAATACGCGCCCATGCCACCGGTGTTCGGGCCGGTGTCGCCGTCGCCGACGCGCTTGTGGTCCTGGCTGGTGGCCATGGGCAGGGCGGTCTTGCCGTCGACCATGGAGATGAAACTGGCTTCCTCGCCGTCCAGATATTCCTCGATCACCACGCGTGCACCCGCGGCGCCGAAGGCATAGCCGCCAAGCATGTCGGTGATCGCCGCCTCGGCCTCGGCCAGGTTCATCGCGACGATGACGCCCTTGCCGGCGGCCAGGCCGTCGGCCTTGATCACGATGGGAGCGCCCTTGTCGCGCACGTACTCCAGCGCTTCCTCGACATGCGTGTGCACCGCGTAGTGCGCGGTGGGAATGCCGTGGCGGGCGAGGAAGTCCTTGGCGAACGCCTTGCTGCCCTCCAGCTGCGCGGCCTGCGCGCTGGGACCGAAGACGCGCTGGCCCGCGGCGCGGAACTTGTCGACCACGCCCGCGACCAGCGGCCCTTCCGGACCCACGACGGTCACCGCCACGCCTTCGTTCTTCGCCAGCGCGAGCAGGCCGTCGAGGTCGGTCGCGTTGGCGGCGACGTTGCGGCATTTGGCTTCGTTCGCGGTGCCGGCATTGCCGGGCGCGACCAGCACCTCGGAGACGCGCGGGGACTGCGCGAGCTTCCAGGCCAGGGCGTGTTCGCGACCGCCGGAACCGATGACGAGGACTTTCATGGGCTGCTCCTGTTCTCTCAAGCAAACGTGCGTAGTGCGTGGGTCAGGTCACTGCGGTCGCGGCTTCGCCGCGCCCCTCATCCGGTGCTGTCGTTTTCCTTCTCCCCGCAAGCGGGAAGAAGGAAAACTCCCCTCGCTCCCCGCAAGCGGGGAGAAGGAGAACTCCCCTCGCCCCGCTTGCGGGGAGAGGGACAGCATCGCGTAGCGATGCAGGGTGAGGGGGCGTCTCCGTTCAATGCCGGAAATGCCGCACTCCGGTGAACACCATCGCGATCCCATGCTCGTCGGCCGCCGCGATCACTTCCGCGTCGCGCATGGAGCCGCCGGGCTGGATCACGGCCTTGATCCCGGCCTCCGCCGCGGCATCGATGCCGTCGCGGAAGGGGAAGAACGCGTCCGACGCCATCACCGAGCCGGGCACCACCAGCCCCGCATCGGTCGCCTTGATACCGGCAATGCGCGCCGAATACACGCGGCTCATCTGCCCGGCGCCCACGCCGATCGTCTGCTTGTTCTTCGCGTAGACAATCGCGTTGGACTTCACGAACTTGGCCACGCGCCAGGCGAACAGCAGATCGGCGAGCTGTTCCTCGGTCGGTGCGACCTGGGTGACGACCTTGAGTTCGTCGCGCGTGACTTCGCGAATATCGGCGGTCTGCATCAGCAGACCCGAGCCGACGCGCTTCACGTCCACGTTGTTGCGGCCTTCGCCGTGCGGGATGCGCAGCACGCGCACGTTGGCTTTCTTCTTTGCGTAGTCGAGCGCGCCTTCCTCGTAGTCGGGCGCGATCAGCACTTCGACGAACTGGCGGTCGAGGATGGTCTTCGCGGTCGCCGCGTCGAGCGTGCGGTTGAAGGCGATGATGCCGCCGAAGGCCGAAGTCGGGTCGGTGGCGTACGCGGCTTCGTAGGTGTCGGCGCAGCTGGCGCCTTCAGCCACGCCGCAGGGGTTGGCGTGCTTGACGATCACGCAGGCCGGCTGCTCGAACTGGCGCACGCACTCCCACGCCGCGTCGGCATCGGCAAGATTGTTGTACGACAGCTCCTTGCCCTGCAGCTGGGTGAAGGTCGCCAGCGTGCCAGGTACCGGCCACAGATCGCGGTAGAACGCGCCGTGCTGGTGCGGGTTCTCACCGTAGCGCAGGTCCATCACCTTCACGAAGTTGCTGTTGTTCTGCCCCGGGAACAGCATCTGCTTGCCATCCGCATCGAGCGAGGACAGGTAGTTGCTGATGCAGGCGTCGTAGAACGCGACATTGTTGAAGGCCGCGACCGACAGCGCGAAGCGGGTCTTGCCAGAGAGCGTGCCGTCGTTCGCGTCGAGCTCCTGGACGAGACCGGCGTACTGCGCCGGATCGGTGGCGACCGCGACGCGGGCGAAGTTCTTCGCCGCCGAGCGCAGCATGGCGGGACCGCCGATGTCGATGTTCTCGATGATCTCGTCGAAGCTGCTGTTCGGATTCGCCGACACGGCGGCGAACGGATAGAGGTTCAGCACCAGCAGGTCGATCTTCTCGATGCCGTGCTGCGCCATGACGGCGTCGTCAATGCCGGCGCGGCCGAGCAGCCCGCCGTGCACGATCGGATGCAGGGTCTTGACCCGGCCGTCCATCATTTCCGGGAAGCCGGTGGCGTCGCTGACGTCCTTGACCGGCAGGCCGGCCTCGCGGATCGCCTTGGCGGTGCCGCCGGTGGAGAGCAACTCGACGCCGCGAGCGGCCAGGGCCTTCGCCAGGTCGATAAGGCCGGTCTTGTCGGAAACGGAAAGCAATGCCCGACGCACGGGCAGGCGGTCAGCGGTCATGGGAGGCGGTGCAGGGGAGAAAGACGCGGAATTATAAAGGCTGCACGTAAAGGCACGTGCCCCGACCCATTTGACAAGCGTCCGGAACGGTCGTATTGCTTGCCGCGCTTGCCGCAAGCGAGTACGGCCAAAGGAAGGGCACTCATGGGGGAATGGGGGCATCGACTGGGGACACGCGGAATGGGAGCGCGCGGCGGCGCGGCGCTGCTTGCGCTGGGCGCGGCACTGACGATCGGTGCGGTGCCGACGGCATTCGCCGAGGACACGGCGCCGGACAACCTGGCCGACTTCAGTCTGGAAGAGCTTGGCAACATCGAGGTCACCTCGGTTTCCAAACGCGCCGAACGGCTGGCGGATGCGCCGGCGTCCGTCTTCGTCATCACCGCCGATGACATCCGCCGCTCCGGCGCGACCAGTCTGCCCGAAGCGCTGCGGCTGGCACCCAATCTCGAAGTCGCGCGCGTCAGCGCCAACGCGTATGCGATCAGTTCACGCGGCTTCAACAACGGCATCGGCAACAAGCTGCAGGTGCTGCTGGACGGTCGCATCCTGTACACGCCGCTGTTTTCCGGCGTGTTCTGGGACACGCCGGACGTGATGCTGGAAGACGTCGAGCGCATCGAGGTCCTGAGCGGACCCGGGGCGACGCTGTGGGGCGCCAACGCGGTCAATGGCGTCATCAACATCATCACCCGTCGCGCTACCGATACGCAGGGTGGGCTGGTCAGCGCCAGTGCAAGCGACCTGGGACGAAACTACGCCTTGCGCTTCGGCGGCGGGATCGGGTCGGGCGCGTACCGGGTCTACGGCAAGTTCTTCGAGCGCGACGACAGCGAGCGCGCCAACGGCGCGAATCAGAACGACAGCTGGCATCGCGGCGAAATAGGCTTCCGCGCCGACTGGGGCACGGCCACCGACGGCGTCACGCTGCAGGGCGCCACCTATCGCGGCGACTTGGACACGGCCACGCCCGACGATCTGGAAATCTCCGGCACCAACATTCTGGGCCGCTGGACGCGCGAACTGGCCTCCGGCGGGTCCACGCAACTGCAGGCGTACTTCGACCGCAACGATCGCGACATTCCCACCTCGATCCGGCAGCGCCTGAAGGTCTACGACGTCGAGTTCCAGCACGAGGTCGGCGGACTGGAGAAGAACATCCTGGTGTGGGGGATCAACCACCGCACCGCGCGCGACGAAGTCGTCAACCGGCCTACGATCGCTCTGCTGCCGGCGGAGCGCGACCTGCACTGGACCAGCGTCTTCGTCCGCGATCAATACGCGCTGCGCGACGATCTGCAACTGATCGGCGGCCTGCGCATCGAGCACAACTCCTACACCGGTACGGAGGTCATGCCGACGGCGCGGCTCACCTGGAAGGCGACGCCTTCGCAGCTGCTGTGGGTATCGGCGGCGCGCGCGGTGCGCACGCCGTCACGTTTCGACCGCGATCTGTTCGCGCCGGCGCAGCCGCCGTTCGTAATCGCGGGCGGGTCGGACTTCCGTTCGGAAGTGGCGAACGTGTATTCGCTGGGGTATCGCTCGCAGCCCATGCCTCGCGTGTCGTATTCGCTCACGCTGTCGCACCACGACTACGACTATCTGCGCAGCTTCGAGCAGAGCGCTCCGGGCCGGTTCTTCATCGGCAACGAGATGGAAGGCGACGGCACCAGCCTGGAAGCCTGGGGCGCTTTCCAGGTGACCGACGTGTGGCGCCTGAGCGCAGGCGGGGCATGGCTGGACCTCAATCTGCGGCTCAAGCCGGGCAGCACCGATCCCCTCGGGCAGCCCGCCGCCGGCAACGATCCCGAATACCACTGGATCCTGCGCTCCTCGCTCGACCTGCCGGCCGGGCTGCAGCTGGATACAAGCGTCCGCCATGTCGCCGCGCTGCCCGCGCCGCGCGTCCCAGCCTACACCGCCGTCGACGTGCGTCTGGGCTGGCGTCCCAACGATCGTTTCGAGTTGTCGCTGACGGGGCAGAACCTTTTCGACGAGCGCCATGTCGAGTTCGGCAGTACGGTCGCCGGCAGCCAGATCGAACGCGAACTGCGGGTGGGCATCCGATGGCTGTTCTGAGCGTGATCCCGCCATGCCGGAACGCCGCACGCCGCGTCATCGGCGGGTTGTGCGAAGGCGTGCGCGCGTGCGTTCCGGGCGCGCTGCTCGCGTTCGCGCTGGTCGTAGGCAACAACGCGCTCGCGAACGCGGCCCCGGCCGAACTGCAGGTCTCGGAGAGCCGGGTGAAGGCGGCCTTCGTCTACAAATTCGGCGATTACATCGAATGGCCTGCCGAAGCGTTCGAAGCGGCGGATAGCCCGCTGATGATCGGCGTCGTCGGTGCCGACGGGCTGGCCGACGAACTGGCGCGGATCGCGCAAGGCCACACCGTCGGCGGGCGCCGCGTGGTGGTGAGGAAGTTGCGCTACGGCGATGCGCTGACCGGACTGCACATCGTCTTCATCGGGCGTGCGGACAGTCGGCGTGTGACTTCAGCACTCGCGGAAAGCAAGGGCAGACCGGCACTGACCATCACCGAGTCCGCGGACGGGCTGCGGATGGGCAGCATGATCAATTTCGTCGTCGTCTCGGACAAGGTTCGCTTCGATGTCGCGCTGCCGTCGGCGGAAGCCAGCCGGCTGAAGATCAGTTCGCGCCTGCTCGCGGTCGCGCGCACCGTCGTGGAGTCGGCGCCATGAGGCTCGATTTCGCCGGCTCGCTGCGGCTCAAGCTGATCGGCGTGATTCTGCTGACCACGCTGGCCGCGTTGATCGTCGCGCTGCTGGCGATCGTCGCCTACGACCTGCGTGCCTACCATCGCAACTGGATCGCCGACGTCAGCACCCAGGCCAAGCTGCTCGGCAATGCATCGGCATCGGCGATCGCCTTCGACGATGCGAAGGTGGCCGAGGAGAACCTCGCGCTGCTGCGGCTGCGTCCGCAGGTGCAGGCGGCGGCGATCTACACCGCGCGGGGCGGATTGTTCGCGTCGTATACGCGGCCGGGCCTGCGTCCCAACTTCCCCAAGCTGCCCGAATCCGAGGGCATGCGCATCCACGGCAAGGCGCTGGAGCTCTACCAGCGCATCGCCAGCGACAAGGAAATCCTCGGGACCGTCTACCTGCGCACCGACTACGAGATGCTGCAGCGCATCGGCGACTACGCCGTGATCGGCGTGCTGGTCGCGCTGGCGGCGATGCTGGTGGCCTTGCTCATGTCGGCGCACCTGCAACGCATCGTCACCCAGCCGATCCTCGCCATCGCCGGCATCGCGCGCGAGGTGGTCGAGCAGAAGGACTACTCGCGCCGCGCGGAGAAGATGAGCGACGACGAAGTCGGCGTGCTGGTGGGCTCGTTCAACGACATGCTCGCCGAGATCGAGCGCCGGACCCACGAACTGGAAGTGACCAACGACGACCTGGGCCGGGAGATCGCCGAACGCAGCAAGGCCGAAGAAGAAGTCCGCCGGCTCAACACCGAACTGGAAGACCGGGTGCGCGAGCGCACCGCCCAGCTGGAGGCGGCCAACCGCGAGCTGGAGGCTTTCTCCTTCTCCGTCTCGCACGATCTGCGCGCGCCGTTGCGGCATATCGACGGCTACGCGCACATGCTGCAGGAGGACGCCGCAAGCAAGCTCGATGGCGACATGCGCCGCTACGTCGACACCATCAGCGAAAGCGCGCGGCGGATGGGCATGCTCATCGACGATCTGCTGGCGTTCTCGCGCCTGAGCCGCAACCAGGTGCAATGCACGACGGTCGACATGAACGCCCTGGTCGACGGCGCGCTGAAGGAAGCCAACAACGCGCAGAACGGACAGGCGCAATTGTCGATCGGGCCGTTGCCGTCGGCCTACGCCGATCCGCGCCTGCTGCACCAGGTCTGGGTCAACCTGCTGTCGAACGCGCTCAAGTACAGCGCCACCCGCGGCGCGGATGCGCGAATCGAAGTCAGCGGCGAATCGGCGGGCGAAGTCAACCGCTACCGCGTGCGCGACAACGGCGTCGGCTTCGATATGCGCTATGCGGACAAGCTGTTCGGCGTATTCCAGCGCCTGCATGCCCGCGAGGAGTTCGAAGGCACGGGCGTGGGGCTGGCGATCGTGCACCGGATCGTGACGCGCCACGGCGGCCGTGTATGGGCGGATGCCGCGCTCGATCGCGGCGCGACGTTCACCGTCGAACTACCCAACCGGCGACCGGAAAATCGACCGCGGGATACGGTTGAGGCGATGGCTTAGCGCCCTGCCCACAGGAATCGCCAGCGGCGGTGCGCTTTGCGGCCGATCAATCCAGGCCGTATTCGCGCAGCTTTTTACGCAGCGTCGCGCGATGGATGCCCAGCATCGACGCGGCGCGGCTCTGGTTGCCGTCGCAATGCGCCAGCACTTCGACGAACAAGGGGATCTCGAGTTCGCGCAGCGCGATCTCGTAAAGATTCTCGGTGCCGCTGCCGTTGAGGTCGCCGAGGTAGCGGCGGATCGAGGTGGCAACGTGGTCGCGCAGGGGCGGACGCGGTTTGGAGCGTTGATCGTGGCGATCGGCAGCGGCGTTCAAACGGAATCCCCCGGAATCATCCGCCGGGGTGGCCCAACCGCGACGGGAGGGGGAGTCTAGCGCGCGTCCGTCGCAGGCAACAACAAGAACCGCAGCCTCGACTCCAGATTGCCGCCGGCGCGCTGCTGTTACCCGTTCTGTTACATGAAGTCGAAGGTGAACGCGACGACCTGCTGCGCGGGCTCGACCACATCGAGCTGGATCGTCGCGCTTTGCCCCGGCGCGATGAGGCCGTTGTCGCTACTGCCGCGATAATCGGCCGGAACGAATGCGCGTTGTCCCACCTGGCGTCCGTCCATGTCCGACAACGTCAACAGTACGGTAGGCCAAGGCTGCTCCCAGCGCGCATCGTTGCGGAAACTCGCACTGACGCGCAGCACGCCGCGCTCGCCGGGCTTGGGCTGCACGCTGCGCTGGAGCATGGTGAAAGCGGTCGGTTCGCGCCACGCCGGTACATTGCAACGCAGCACCGGACACACGCTGGCGATCAGCGGACGCCAGCTCGCATCCGCGGCCAGCACCTCGCGTTGCGCGAGCACGACCTGCACGCACAGCAGCAATGCCAGCACGCCGGCGACGACCCAGCTGCGCCAGTCGGTCACGCGCAGGGGTGCGGGTGCATGGCGGCGGACGAAGCTCGGCGGCTGTGCGCCGCGACGGCGGCGCGGCTTGGCGGTTTCAGGTGCAGCGGTCTCAGGCGTGGCGACCTGCTCTTCCGGTTCGCGCGCATCGATCGATGCCGCGGGCTGCGTCGCGGGTGCCGACTCCGCTGCGGCATCGCCGGATGCTGCAGTTGGAGCGGCGGCTTCCGGTTCCGGCAGAGGCTTTGCCTGCTTCGGATCGATCGGACTGCCGCAGCGCGGGCAGCGCTGTGTCTTGCCGCTCTGCGCGGCGACCAGGAATCCACAATGCGGGCAGGCAACGAACATGGCCCTATTCAAGCATGCCGCGATGCATGTGGTCAGCCGTGCCGACGCTTCCCCGTGACGCGCATCCAGTCCTCGAGGCGTTCGGCGCGCAGATCGTCGAATTCGGCCGCATAGCGCGCAATCACCTCGTCTTCCTGGCCGGCGAGGATGCCAGACATGGCGAGCACGCCGCCGGGAGCGACGCGCGCGGTCAGCGTGTCGGCCAGCGCGACCAGGGCCGAGGCGAGGATATTCGCCACCACGATCGGGTAAGTCGCGACGGGTTCGTCGTCGGGCAGATGCACTTCGAGCCGATCGGCGACCTCGTTGCGCTCGGCATTGTCGTGCGTGGCGATCAGCGCCTGTGGATCGTTGTCGACGCCGACTGTGCGCGCTGCGCCCAGCTTCAGCGCCGCCAGCGCGAGAATGCCGCTGCCGCAGCCGAAATCGAGCACGCGCTGTCCCTGCAAGGCATGCTTCGAAGCGAGCTCGTCGAGCCACTGCAGGCACAGTGCGGTGGTCGGATGCGTGCCCGAGCCGAAGGCGAGGCCGGGGTCGAGGCGAACGATCGCGGCGTCTTCCGCCTGTGCGTCTTCGGGCAGCTCGCTGTTCCAGGGCACGATCCAGGTGCGCGCGCCGAAGCGCAGCGGCACGTACTGGTCCATCCACGCGCGTTCCCAGTCCTGGTCTTCGACCTTTCGGAACCGCGCCTGGGTCCAGTCGAGGTCGTCGTCGAACGCGTCCAGTGCCGCGAGCAGCACCAGGCCGTCGGTGTCTTCGGGAAACAGCGCGGTGAGGACCAGTTCGCCCCACAGCGGCTGCTCGCCGACGCCCGGCTCGAAGATCGCCTGCTCATCCGGCGCATCGGCATGCGCATCGGCCAGGGTGACCGCGAGCGCGCCGACGTCTTCCAGCGCGCGCTCGTAGCGCGGTTGCTGGGCTTCGGTGCAGGGGAGGGAGAGTTCGAGGAAGGGCATGGAGGTGCGTCGCGTAAACCGGGGCGCATTATCCCATCAGAGGAAGCCCGATCTGTCGGAACAATCGAGGCGGTATCCAACCCATCGCCCCGCTTGCGGGGAGAGGGACAGCTTCGCGCAGCGAAGCAGGGTGAGGGGGCGTGCCGTCGGCGGCGTAGCGATCCCAGCACGGGCAGGCGGCACCGGCGGGCAGTCGCGACACGCCGTGAATCCGTCCATGGAGGCTTGATCGGCGGCATCCATGCCGCCGACAGTCGCGCCTGCCCACCGGCACCGCCTGCCCTTCCACACATCTCGGGTGCGTCGGCAAAAAGCAAGTCAACTCGCTGCGCTCGCATCTTCTCCCGTACGCGGGGAGAAGAGAGACGTCACAGTGGCGTATCTCCGCCCTCGAGCCATGCGCGTCGCTTCGCCATGGCCGCATCGAGATCGAAAGCCGGTCGAAACGCGCGGCAGGCGTCGGCCAGGGTGCGCTGCTGTTTGTTTTCCAGTGCCGTGGCCATGGCCTCGCCGGCATGCTCGACGACGCAGGTGGCCTGCGCCGGTGCAGGCTGCTCCAACCACGGACGCCAATCGACGGCGCATTCCACTTCCAGCTGTTCGCCCTGACGACGAAAGCGGGCGCGCGAGGCGCTGGTGTCGGTCGCATCGAACAGGCCGCAGGTCGCGTGGACTTGGCGCAGAGGCGATCCCTGTTCGGCGACGGTGACGGCGAGATGTTCGGCGAATTGTTCGGAGGCCTGCTCCAGCAGCGCTTCCAACTCTTCGGAGGCGGGATCGCGGCCGCCGAACAGCCTCTTGTCGATGCTCAATCCGATGAAGACTTGCAGCTCCATGCGTGATCGCCTCCGTTTTGCGGGGACTCACGTCCCCTCACCCTGCGTCGCAGGCGACGCGGTCCCTCTCCCCGCAAGCGGGGCGAGGGAAGCGCCGTATCACGCCATCGAGATCGACTTTTCCTTCTGTTCCTTCAGCCGCTTCTCGAGGTAGTGGATGTTCTGTCCGCCCTGCTGGAAGCCGGCGTCGGACAGGATGCGTTGCTGCAGCGGGATGTTGGTCTTGATGCCGTCCACGACCATTTCGCTCAGCGCCACGCGCATGCGCGCGATTGCGGTTTCGCGGTCGGGGCCGTGCACGATCAGCTTGCCGATCATCGAGTCGTAGTTCGGCGGCACGCGATAGCCTTCGTAGATGTGGCTGTCGACGCGCACGCCGGGGCCACCCGGTGCGTGGAAGTGCTGGATCAGGCCCGGGCAGGGCATGAAGGTCTCGGGATCTTCCGCATTGATGCGGCATTCGATCGCGTGGCCTTCGAGGACGATGTCTTCCTGCTTCAGGGTCAGCTTGTGGCCGGCCGCGATGTTGAGCTGTTCGCGCACCAGGTCGATGCCGGTGACCATTTCGGTGACCGGATGTTCCACCTGGATGCGGGTGTTCATTTCGATGAAGTAGAAGCGGCCGTTCTCATACAGGAATTCGAACGTGCCCGCGCCGCGATAGCCGATGCGCTTGCACGCCTCGACGCAGACCTTGCCGATCTCGGCGCGCTGTTCCGGGGTGATGCCCGGTGCCGGCGCCTCTTCCACCACCTTCTGGTGGCGGCGCTGCATCGAGCAGTCGCGTTCGCCCAGGTGGATGGCGTTGCCCTGGCCGTCGGCGAGCACCTGGATCTCCACGTGGCGCGGGTTTTCCAGGAACTTCTCCATGTAGACCATGTCGTTGCCGAACGCGGCCTTGGCTTCGGTCTTGGTGGTCTGGATCGCCGAGCTTAGGTGCGCTTCGGTGTGCACCACGCGCATGCCGCGGCCGCCACCGCCACCGGCTGCCTTCACGATCACCGGGTAGCCGATCTCGCGCGCGATCTTGACGTTGGTCGCCGCGTCGTCGCCGAGCGGGCCGCCGCTGCCGGGCACGCAGGGCACGCCGGCCGACTTCATCGCGCGGATCGCTTCGACCTTGTCGCCCATCAGGCGGATGGTGTCGGCCTTGGGGCCGATGAAGATGAAGCCGCTCTGTTCGACGCGTTCGGCGAAGTCGGCGTTCTCGCTGAGGAAGCCGTAGCCGGGATGGATCGCCTGCGCGTCGGTGACCTCGGCCGCAGCGATGATCTGCGCCATGTTGAGGTAGCTGTCGGTGGACGGCGCGGGACCGATGCACACCGATTCGTCGGCCATGGCGACGTGCTTGAGGTTGCGGTCGACGGTGGAATGCACCGCGACCGTACGGATGCCCAACGCGTGGCACGCGCGCAGGATGCGCAGCGCGATTTCGCCACGGTTGGCGATGACGACTTTATCGAGCATGGATGTTTCTCTTTCCGCTTACCCGATGACGAAGAGCGGCTGATCGAATTCGATCGGCTGGCCGCTCTCGACGAGCACCTTGACGATGGTGCCGGCGACGTCGGCTTCGATCGGGTTGAACATCTTCATCGCCTCGATGATGCCCAGCGTCTCGCCCTGCTTGACCGACTGGCCCTGGGTGACGAACGCCGGCTTGTCCGGGGACGGGGAGGCGTAGAAGGTGCCAACCATCGGCGCGCGCACGACATGGCCCGGCGGCAGGTCAAGGCTCGGCTTGGGCGACCCGCCGCTGGCGGCTTCAGTCGGGCCCTGCATGGGCATCGCCGGCGCAGCAGCGACGGCGGGGGCCGCCTGCATGATGGTCGGCGCGGCCATGGCGATGCCCTTGGGCGTGCGGGCGAGGCGAACCGACTCTTCGCCTTCCTTGATCTCGATTTCGGCGAGGTTCGACTCTTCCAGCAGGTCGATGAGTTTCTTGATCTTGCGCAGGTCCATGGTGGGCCTCTGGGTACTTTGAAAGGAAAAAGGAGAGCGCGGCGGGCGTCGGTCAGCCCAGCCGCGCCAGTGCGGCGTCGAGCGCGTAGCGGTAACTGTCGGGCCCGAAGCCGGCGACGACGCCGACAGCGAGATCGCTGAAGTAGCTGGTGTGGCGGAACGGTTCGCGCGTATGCGGGTTGGACAGGTGCACTTCGATGAAGGGGATGGCGACCGCCGCCAGCGCGTCGCGGACCGCCACGCTGGTATGGGTGAACGCCGCCGGGTTGATTACGATGAAGCGGGTGCCGTCCTCGCGCGCGGCCTGAATGCGGTCGACCAACGCGTGCTCGGCATTGCTCTGGAAACTGGACAGTTCGTGCCCGGCCTTCTGCGCGAGCTCTACCAGATAGTCGTCGATCTGGGCGAGCGTAGTCCGCCCGTAAACCTCGGGCTCACGCGTGCCCAGCAGGTTCAGGTTTGGGCCGTGCAGGACCAGCAACTTGGCCATGGCAGGGAGCGGGTCCGGAGTCGAAGGCCGGGAGTGTGGCCCAAGGCCACGAGCCTGTCCAGACGTTCGCTACCGTATCGGCGAAGTTGTAGGGAGTTAAGCAGTTGTTGGAGCGGTCACTCTAAACCTGCGACCGGGTTGGCGATTTCATCGCGTCCAGGGGTCGATTTCGCCGCTATCGAAGGGGCCGATCTTCTGTTTGAGCACGCGCCCGTGCGCATCCAGCAATACGGAATAGGGCAGCACGCCCTTGGGGTTGCCCAGGCGGACGCCGGCATCGCGCGGCCCCGGCGCATCGACCAGAACCGGATAGTTCACCGGAATTCGCTGCAGAAACATGCGCACGGCCTCGGGGTCGTCCAGCGCGATGCCGACCACTTGCGTGCCGTTCGCGCCCTGGCCGCGGGCGAAGCGATCCAGCTCCGGCATTTCGCGAACGCAGGGGCCGCACCAGCTGGCCCAGATGTTCACCAGCACGGGGCGACCGGCGTAGGCCTGCGGGACGGCGACTGGAGCGCCGTTCAGTGCCGGCACGGCGAAGGTGGGCACGATCTGGCCACGTTCGGCGATTTTCACGTCGGCGGGCGGCTTCGGCGCGGAGGCCGAGAGCGCTTCCTGGAGGGCGCGTTGGCCCACTTCCGTGCGCAGCAGCGGCCCGGGTCCGTTGCGCCAGAGCCCGACCGCCGCGCCCAGTCCGCCGGCGAGCACGGCGACCAGCAGCAGCTTCGCCGTTGCCCCCGGCTTCTTCATCGCGCGGCGTCCTTGAGCGCTTCCTGCACCGAGGCGGTGGTCAGGACGACCGGCAGAACGGTGCCGTCGCCACCATTGCGGGGAAACACGACATACAGCGGCACGCCCACGGCCTTGTAGCGCTGCAGGAAGGCGGTCAATGCCGGATCGACGTCGGTCCAATCGCCGACCATGTAGACGGCATTGGCCTTGGCCATGGCATCACGGAAGCCGTCGCTGCGGAAGACCGCACGCTCATTCACCTTGCAGGTCACGCACCAGTCGGCGGTGACGTTGACGAAGACGATGCGGCCATTGGCGCGCAAGTCGGCCAGACGCTGTTCGGAGTACGCCACGGGCACGATGGACTCGTTGGGCGCGGCGAGTGCGGTCGCGGCGCTGGGTCGTGGCGTCGTATGGATGGCGTGCAGCGGCCAGATCAACGCGAGTGCGGCCAAGGCCGCAGCGACCATCGCCCAGCGATGCCCGGTAGTGCGCGCGCGCGTCCAGGCCCAGGCGGCGAAGGCGAGTAGCACGGCCGCCAGCAACCACCAGCCCATCGCGTCCACGCCGCGCTGACGGGCGAGCACCCAGGCCAGCCACGCCGCGGTCAGATAGAGCGGGAAGGCGAGCGCCTGCTTGAAGGTCTCCATCCACGCGCCGGGCCGTGGCAGGCGGTGCGCCAGCGCCGGGACGAAGCCGATCACCAGGAACGGCAGCGCCAGGCCCAGGCCGAGCACCAGGAAGACCAGCAGCGCGTTCGCGGTAGGTGCGAGGAACGCCCAAGCCAGCGCCGGTCCCATTAGCGGCGCGGTGCAGGGCGTCGCCACCACGACCGCGAGCACGCCGGTAAAGAAGTCGCCCAGCGGTCCGCTCTTCGTGGTCAGGGCGTGGCCCATGCCGGTCCAGCGTCCGCCGACGTGCCACACACCCGACATGCTCAGGCCCAGGCCGAACATCAGCAGCGCCAGCAGTGCGACCACCAGCGGCTGCTGCAGTTGGAAGCCCCAGCCCAGCGCGAGCCCCGCCTGACGCAATCCGAGCGCGAGCCCGCCCAGCAGCAGGAAGCTGAGCAGGACACCCGCCGTGTACCAGAGCGCGTGCTTGCGCGCGCGCGCCGGATCTTCGCCGTTGCCCGCCAGCGACAGCGCCTTGAGCGACAGCACCGGCAACACGCACGGCATCAGGTTGAGCACCAGACCGCCGAGCAGAGCGAACAGCAGTGCCGAGAACAGGCTCAGATCATTGCCGCGCGGGGCAACGGCGGTGTTGCCCGGCGGCGGCGCGGTTTGCCGTGCCACGTTGTCGGTTTGCGGATTGGCCGGCGCAGTCGATGCATTCGGCGCCGACTCGCCTACCGCCGCGGCAGTCGTCGCGGTCGTGGCAGCGTCGATCGGCGTGACCTTGCCGGTCGGAACGTCGAGCGTTACCGCGCGCGTCATCGGCGGATAGCAGATGCCGTTGGTCTGGCAGCCTTGGAAGGTCGTGGTCAGCGTCAGCTTCGCCGCATCCGCGCGCGTGCGCTGCAACGGCAGCGGCACATCGACGGCATCGAAGTACACGATGACGTCGCCGAAGTGCTCATCGTGATGGCGTACGCCCGGTGGCCATTTCGCCCGACCCGGCGCGATGCCGGCTTTCGTCGCGGCCGCGTCCAATTTGAAGGAGGTCTTGTCGCGATACAGGTAATAGCCCTGCGCCGGAGTGAAGCGCAGCAGCAAGGTATTGCCGTCGCCGACGATCGCTTCGAAAGCGAAGGCTTGCTCGGGCGGCAACGGTTCGGCATCGATCGCGGCGCTGCCGGGCTTGCCGAGCAGGCCGCCGGCCAGCGGCACACCGCGCGCGGTGTTGTTGCCGAAGGCGACTACGGGTTCGTCCTGCGTCGCGCTCGGCGCAGTTGCGCTCGCCGCCGCGCCCGGCAGTGCAACCGTGATGATGCGCGTCTGCGGCGGATAGCAGATGCCGGCATCGGCGCAACCCTGGTAGCGCACCTTCAAGGTGGTGCTCGCGGCCTGCGCCTTGCCGGGCAGCACCACGGTCAGCGCATTGCGATAGGTCTCGACGCGGCCGAAGTATTCGTCTTCATGCACCGCGCCCGCGGGGATCTGCGGTGCGCCGGCGGCGAACCCGGCATCGGCCTGGATTCGCAATTGATGGCGGTAGAGGTAGCAGCTCGGCGCGATCTTCCAGTGCAGTTCGATGCGGTCGGCGCTCTTGGCCTCGGCGGAGAAGACGAATGCCTCTTCGACGGGCAGCAGATTGTCGCGGTCGGTGCACGACGGCGCCGCGGCCCAGGCGGGGGCGAGCCCCGAACAGAGCAACAGCAGCACCAGGGCGGGCAGGCGGAGCAGGCGCGCGGTACGCGCAAGGCGCAGAGAGAAAAGACTCATAGGGGCCAAGTGGATGAATTCAGGCGCGCGGGTCGGGCGTCGGTGTCGTTTCGGCCGCCACCCAGTCGAGATAGGCGGGCAGGCCGGAATGGACTTCGACCGCGATCAGTTCCGGCAGTTCGTAGGGATGCAGGGCACGCAGCCGAGCGGTCAGGGCGTCCAGACGATCGGCGGTGGTCTTGATCAGCAGCAGTACTTCGTCGGCCTGCTCGACCTGGCCCTGCCAGCGATACGTCGACTGCACGGCGGGCAGGCGATTGACGCAGGCGGCGAGGCGCTCGGTCACCAACGCCCGCGCGATCACGTCGGCGCTGGCTGCGTCGGGACAGGTGCTGTAGGCGAGCAGGACGGGCATCGGGCGATTGTACCGGCGGCGCCCGGCGCGACCGTTCCACCGGCGCAACGAAAAAGCCCGGCCATTTGCCTGGGCTTTTTCTTCGGTCACCCTGGCGACGGTCCCGCCGCGCCGCTTTAGCGGGCGCTGCCGATCTTGCGCCCGGTGCGCAGCGAGGCCAATTGCTCGATCACTTCCACCAGCGGCGCGCGCGATCGCGTGGGGGCGTCGCGAAAAGCGAGGATCAACCGCAGCTCGATCGGATCCTCGATCAGCAGCGCATCCGCGGCGGCGACCGAATCCAGCGCGGTGTCGCTCGACAGGCTCATCTTGCCGCGCCCAGTGGCGAGCCATTCGAACTGCACGCCGCAGGCAAGCGCGACCTCGCGCATGTGGGTCACGCTCGGGTGTTTGCCGTTGTTGGTTTCCCAATGGCTCACCGCGCTGCGCTGCACGCCGATCGCGCCGGCAAGGGCCGACTGGGAGAGGCCGGCGTGGCGCCGGGCGAGCCGAATCCGCTGCTGAGGGGTCATGGCAAGTCGCTCCGGAGTGAAATCGAGGCCGATTGTTACCGTAAGTCACTATGCCATCAAAAGACACCAAGCGCTGAGCGCCGCTGGTCTCCTAAACAAACGTTAAACCTATGTCTATCAATTGCTTAAGGTCGTGAAAGCCGCCAAAGCGATACCAATAGTAACCAAATGACTACGATTTCATACTGGACAAGGCGTTACCACGAGCACACATTGCCTTCCGTCCGGCACGGATGTCGGCGTCGACAAGAGGTCAGGTAAGGAGACGCGGCGCGGGAATGCGCCAAGCTGAGGACGGCCATCTCCAAACCGGAAAGAGCGCGAACCCCTGTCCGCGCTCTTTCTTTCTTTTTGGCCTCCCAAAGTCCGGACCTCCCCCGTCCGGACTTTTTTCTTTTCCGGCGCTTGAAAGCGCAAACCACGACCCCATCTGCTGGGCTGTCCCGGTTTTTCCGGGTCTTTCTATGTCCAGGTTTCTGGCACTCGCCGCAGGCGACTGCTAATTCCTGGAACTTTTTCCTAAACAATCAACCAGTTACGTGAGGGTTGCCATGAACATCAAGCCGCTGTTCGACCGCGTGGTCATCAAGCGCATGGAAGAAGAAAAGCTGTCCGCGGGCGGCATCGTGATCCCGGACTCCGCCACCGAGAAGCCGATCAAGGGCGAAGTCGTCGCTGTCGGCGACGGCAAGGTCTTCGACAACGGCAATGTCCGCGCCCCGAAGGTCAAGGTCGGCGACAAGGTCCTGTTCGGCAAGTACAGCGGCACCGAAGTGAAGCTCGACGGCACCGAATACCTGGTGGTGAAGGAAGACGACATCTTCGCGGTCATCGTCTGATCGCGCTCGCTTCCGCTTCTTACTTTTTTCGATTGAATTCTTTTTGAGGTAATCCGCAATGGCTGCCAAGGAAATTCGTTTCGGTGAGGACGCGCGCACCAAGATGCTGCGCGGCGTCAACGTGCTCGCCAATGCCGTCAAGGCCACCCTCGGCCCGAAGGGCCGCAACGTCGTGCTCGAGAAGAGCTACGGCGCTCCCACCATCACCAAGGACGGCGTGTCCGTCGCCAAGGAAATCGAACTGGCTGACAAGTTCGAGAACATGGGCGCGCAGATGGTGAAGGAAGTCGCTTCCAAGACCTCCGACAACGCCGGCGACGGCACCACCACCGCCACCGTGCTGGCGCAGGCGCTGATCCGCGAAGGCATGAAGGCCGTTGCGGCCGGCATGAACCCGATGGACCTCAAGCGCGGCATCGACAAGGCCGTGCACAGCGCCGTCGACGAACTGAAGAAGATCTCCAAGCCGTCGTCGACCAGCAAGGAAATCGCCCAGGTCGGCACCATCTCCGCGAACAGCGACGCCAACATCGGCGACCTGATCGCGCAGGCGATGGACAAGGTCGGCAAGGAAGGCGTGATCACCGTCGAAGACGGCTCGGGCCTGGAGAACGAACTCGACGTCGTCGAGGGCATGCAGTTCGACCGCGGCTACCTGTCGCCGTACTTCATCAACAACCAGCAGTCGATGCAGGCCGAACTGGACGATCCGTTCATCCTGCTGCATGACAAGAAGATCTCGAACGTGCGCGAACTGCTGCCGGTGCTCGAAGGCGTCGCCAAGGCCGGCAAGCCGCTGCTGATCGTCGCTGAAGAAGTGGAAGGCGAAGCGCTCGCCACCCTCGTCGTCAACACCATCCGCGGCATCGTCAAGGTCTGCGCCGTCAAGGCGCCGGGCTTCGGCGACCGTCGCAAGGCGATGCTGGAAGACATGGCCGTTCTCACCGGCGGCACCGTGATCTCCGAAGAAGTCGGCCTGCAGCTCGAGAAGGCCACGATCAAGGATCTGGGCCGCGCCAAGAAGATCCAGGTCTCGAAGGAAAACACCACCATCATCGACGGCGCCGGTGAACACACCGGTATCGAAGCCCGCATCAAGCAGATCAAGGCGCAGATCGAAGAGACCTCTTCGGACTACGACCGCGAGAAGCTGCAGGAGCGCGTGGCCAAGCTGGCCGGCGGCGTGGCCGTGATCAAGGTCGGTGCCGCCACCGAAGTCGAGATGAAGGAAAAGAAGGCCCGCGTTGAAGACGCGCTGCACGCCACCCGCGCTGCCGTCGAAGAAGGCATCGTCCCGGGCGGCGGCGTCGCGCTGCTGCGCGCCAAGGCGGCCATCGCCAACCTGAAGGGCATCAACGAAGACCAGAACCACGGCATCGCGATCGCGCTGCGTGCAATGGAAGCCCCGCTGCGCGAAATCGTCACCAACGCCGGCGAAGAGCCGTCGGTCATCCTCAACAAGGTGATCGAAGGCAAGGGCAGCTTCGGCTACAACGCCGCCACCGGCGAATACGTCGACATGATCGAGGCCGGCATCCTGGATCCGACCAAGGTCACCCGCACCGCGCTACAGAACGCCGCGTCGATCGCTGGCCTCATGATCACGACCGAAGCGATGGTCGCCGAGCTGCCGAAGAAGGACGAACCGGCGATGCCGGGCGCCGGTGGCATGGGCGGCATGGGCGGCATGGACTTCTAAGTCGCCTTTCACGATGTACAGGCTGCTCACGCAGCCGCTCCAAATGGAAAGCCCCGCAGCGATGCGGGGCTTTCTTTTTGCGAGATGGACAACGCGCCGTAGCGCCGGCTGGATTAGTTGTTGATCACATCCAGACGCCCATACAGACCGTGTTCCTCATCATCCGGTCCGGCGGCGAAGAACAGCGTGTTCACCGGCTGATTGTTGAGGCCGTTGCCGAACGCCATTCCCCACAGCCCATCGATCTGGATCTTGTGAAGGTTCCGGTCCAGCAGCTGGCCGAGGCTCGCGAAGGTCACCGGGTCGTACGCATTGATGCATCCGTCGCCGAAGTTGCCGACCAGCAGTGCGCCGCCGAAGTGGCCGAAACCGGCCGGCGCCAGGGCCACGCCCCAAGGCGCATTGAGCGCGCCGCGGGTGGCGACGCGCCGGATCAGCCGGCCCTTGGGTGTATAGACGTCGACATAGCCGCGTCCCGGTCCGGTCACTTCGTCGCTCATGCTCGGATCCTGCTTCGCATAGGTCACATAGATGTTGCCGCCGATCGCATGGATGCCGAAGGGCGCGTAACCCGCAGGAATATTGGGATCCTTGAACGCGCCGGTGGCCAACGTGACCGGATTGAAGCTACCGTCGAACACGTCTACCCGCGCATGGAAGAAATCCGCGGCGTAAAGCCGCAGACCGCTGCCATCTGCGCTGAGCGCGAGGCCCTTGTAGTTGGCGTGCGAAGCCGAACGATCGACGACGCGGACGGCATGAGTCAGATCGACGTTCGGTGCCCAGCCGGCGATCACGCCGTTCTCGGTGGCGAACATGAAGCGGCTGGGGCCGGATGCGCCGTTCTTGCTGACGATGAATTCGCTGGAGCCGCTGAAGACGATGCCGGTGGGTTCTCCGGGTTCGCTGCTGCCGGCGGGACCGGGGATCTGCACGATCAACGATTGCGGATTGCCGTTGCCGTCGTACAGGGTCGACACGCCCGCGTCGGCATCGGCGACCCAGACGAAACCGAAGGGGTTGAATGCGACGCCCCACGCGTTGATCAGATTCGGATCGGTGTGCGCGGCGGGGACCGCGCCGTCGGACACCAGATTGCGCTGCTGGAAGCGCACGCTGCCCTGGGCGTCGGCATTGGGCGCGGCGAGTACCAGGGCGGCGGCGAGAGCCAGGGGAGCGCCCAAGCGGGCGCAAAGATGGGCTAGCGACTTCATGGTCAGGCTCCTCATGAGAAATGCCGCGGCCCGGGCAACGCGCCGCAGCACCGGTCTATGCCGCGCATGCGGACTCTGGTTCACCCTCACGAAATCGATACACCCGGTGGCACCGTAGAGGCGCAGAATCCGTATCAACCGGCGGTGGCGCTGCAGGGCCGCCCGGTCGAGTGCGACGACTCGACCATTGAACCGGCCGCTACCGTCGAGGTATGCACGGATATGAATCTGATGGCCGCCACGCGATGGTCCGGGACGCGATCCGAAGCCGGTAAGACGCCGTCGCTGCGTGCCGTGGACGAAGCGGCCTTGCTCGGCCGTGTCGCCGCCGAGGAAATCGACGCCTTCGAAACGCTCTACCGCCTGTATTACCCGCGGCTCGCGCGCTTCCTGCACGGCATGACGCGGCGGCCGGCGCTGGTCGAGGAAGTGCTTGACGACACCATGCTCGTGGTCTGGCGCAAGGCGTACACCTACGATGCGACGTCCAAGGTCTCCACGTGGCTGTTCGCCATCGCCTATCGCCAGGCGCTCAAGGCGCTGCGTCGCGTCGACTGCGTGCTGGCCTTCGACGAAGCCGACATCGCCGAGCCGGCACAGTCCGGACCCGAAGGCGAACTGCAGCGGCGGCAATTGCACGCGCATCTGGACGGCGCCCTGGACGCGTTGCCGCCCATGCATCGCGCCGTTATCGAACTCACCTACTACCACGGCCACAGCTGCCGCGAAATCGCGGAAATCATGGGCTGCCCCGTGGCCACGGTGAAGACGCGCATGTTCCATGCGCGGCACAAGCTGCGGGCATTGCTCGACAGCGACCTCGATCGTGAAGTGCTATGAGCGGCCATGTCTTCCCGTTTTCGGCACAGACCCACGACGAGGCGCAGCGCCTGCTGCCCTGGCTGGCCAACGGCACCCTCGAGGCCGAGGAACGCACCTGGCTCGAACGCCACCTGGAAGCATGCGAAATCTGCCGCGAAGAGTTGCAGGAACTACAAGGACTGCGTTCCAACCGTGCGGCCGCCGCTGCCGAAGATGCGGCAGCGACCGGCAACGCGGACGCCGCCTGGCGCAAGATGCGCCGCAAGCTGACGCACGCGCAGCGCCCGCCTGCATGGGGTGAAGCGGTGCGTATGTACTGGCGTGGCGTGCCCGCCTGGTTCGCGGGTGCCGTGGCCGCGCAGGTGGTGTTGATGCTGGCGCTTGGGGTGCTGCTCTATCGTGCGCCGCCCGCGTACCACACGCTCACCAGTGCGCCATCCGCCGCCCGTGCCTCCGGCAATCTGATTATCGTGTTCGATCCGCAACTCAACGAAGCGCGCATGCGGCGCCTGCTCGCGGCCAGCAGTGCACGCATCGTCGATGGGCCGAACGACGCGGGCGCCTATGTCCTCGCCGTCCCGCCCGCCCGCATTGATAGCGTGCGCGATGCGCTGCGCGCGGCGCCGGGCGTGGTCATGGTCGAAAACCTCAGCACGGCACCGTCGCCATGATCCGCATGCTGCTGATGCTGTTGCTGGCCGTGTGCGGCATGGGCGTGGCGCAAGCCGCCGACGCTGATGAGGACGCACAACAGGGCGTGCAAGTCCTGCTGATGCTGCGCACGCCCACGCCGCATTACCGGCCCGATACCTATGGCGGTGCCTATCAGGCGCCGGGGCGGACCGCGCGACGCGCCCTGGCGCGCCGCCTGGCTCACGCACAGGGGCTGGCATTGCGCGAAGACTGGGCGATGCCGCTGCTGGGCCTGGACTGCTTCGTTCTCGACGCCGCCGATCAGGCCAGCGCCGCACGTGCGATGGTGGCGCTCGCACGCGATCCTCGCGTGGAATCGACGCAACCGTTGCAGCGTTTCCGCACGCTCGCCACGGCCGCGCCGCGTGCGCGAGGCGACCCCTTCTACCGCGCGCAACCGGCCGCGACCCGCTGGCATCTGGCGCAACTGCATCTGCGCACGACCGGCGCGGGCGTGAATGTTGCCGTCGTCGATACCGCCGTCGCCGCCCATCATCCGGACCTGCTCGGGCAGGTCGCGGTGCAGCGCGACTTCGTCGTCGGCGATGGCGTCGTCGCGCGCGAACACAAGACGGCAGAGCGGCACGGCACGGAAGTGGCCGGCGTGATCGCCGCGCGCGCCGACAACGGCCTGGGCATCGTCGGCATTGCCCCGCAGGCGCGCCTGTTGGCCCTGCGCGCCTGCTGGGAGCTCAGTGCGGACTTGTCCGAATGCAACAGTTTCACCCTCGCCAAAGCCTTGCAGTTCGCGATCGAACACCACGCCGACGTCATCAATCTCAGTCTGGCCGGCGCTCCCGATCCGCTGCTCTCGCGCCTGCTCGATGCCGCGCTGCGTCGCGGCATAGTGGTCGTCGCCGCGTTCGATCCGGGATTGCCACGCGGGGGCTTCCCGGCCTCGCATCCGGGCGTGCTGGCGGCGACGGACGTGCGCGGCGCCCATCCGACCGATGCTTACTGGATTCCAGCAGCGGGCACGCCCGCTCCGGTGCCCGACGGCGGATGGGCGCTGGTGGATGGCTCATCCATTGCCGCCGCGCAGTTGAGCGGTCTGGCCGCGCTGGCTCGACAGCGCGCCCCACGGATGAGTGCGGTGCAGCTGCGCGCCTGGATGCCGCAACGCTCGGCGGTCGATGCCTGCCTCGTCATCGGCCAGGCCGAGGATGCCTGCGTTTGCAACTGCACGATCGCCTCGGCGACCATGGTCACACCCCGGCCTTGAGTCGAATGCGTGTTGCGATGGCCGCGTTGCAAATGGGCCCGTTGCAAATGGGCAGTCGTGGCGCTCGCCATGCTCGTGGCTGCGCCCGCCTGCGCGCAGGTATCGGCCAGCGTGAGCGCATGGTCCGACTACCGCTATCGCGGCGCCTCGCTCAGTGATGATGCGCCGGCGCTGCAGGCGCACGTCGGCTACGACTTCGCCAATGACGCCTTTGCCGGCCTGCTGGTGTCGAGCGTCCGCGTCGACGAGTCCGGCAGCACCGAAGCGATGGCCCTGGCGTATGCGGGGCGGACCTGGTCGCTGCGCGGCGATTGGCACGTCGAAGCCGGCATTCAGTACGTAGCGTTCACCCGATCGAACGAGTACGACTACGCCGAAGCGTACGCGGGACTCGGCCGCCGCGATGCCAGCGTGCGGCTGCATTACGCGGACGACTACTTCGGTTACGGACCCGCCTGGTATGCGGAGTACGACCTTCGCCATGCCTTCTCCGAGCACTGGCACTGGACCGCGCATGCCGGCCTGCTGCGCAACGATGCCGGCGACGGCGCCAGGCAGCGGCGGGATGGCTCGCTGGGCGTGGGCCTGGTGCGCGGCGGCTACGAGTGGGAGTTGCTGTGGAGCGTGGCCCGTGGCGGATCGCCCATGCTCGCCTACTACGGAGTGCCTGGCTACGGTGCCGACGACGGGCCGCTGCTGCGCGTGACTCGCAGCTGGTAGCGCATTCAACTTCGATGCCGGTGCTGCGCACGGGCACGACTGTAACTTCTACCCAGGCTTGCCAAAGAGTAAAGCGAGCAGCTCGTATCGACGAGCGCGCCAAATACGCTGCAAGACAGGGAGAAGCCTCATGAAGCGTGAATTGACGGCAATGCTGTTTTTGTTGGTCCTCGCCCCGGCCGCCAGCATGGCCGCCCAGCACGGCGGTGCGGCGATCGAAGTCAAGCAGCTGGCGAGAGAAACCGGCCTGGACGTGCGGGATGTGCAGATGGTCCTGGGGGCACGCACCGCATTCGCTGCTTATCGGGTTACTTACGATCGGGTCGCAACGCGCTTCGAGCGGGCTGTTGGAAAGGAGCGCTACCGTGACCTGATGGCAGGACGCGAAGTCACCTTCGACGACGGCGTCCGCGTTCAGTTGGCCGAACGATAGGTAATCCGCGCATCTGCGCCGCCTGGACAAACAGACACGCAACGGCGCACCGCCCCCTCGCGGAGGCGGTGCGTTGAAGGTCACTGCTGTGAAACCTTCGCGCCCATCCCCGGCGCATGCGCGGCGTTGGTACGGCGCCGGCGCTTCGGCCACGGCAGCAGCATCGGCACCCGTCGCTGGTAATCGCGATAGGTGTCGCCATAGAGCGCGACCAGATCGCGTTCCTCCAGGAACTTCACCGCGACCAGGATGTAGCCGGTCGTCATCATCGCGAACAGCAGGTGGCCCAGCGTCATCGTCGGTGTAGCCCAGAACGCGACGAGAAAGCCCAGCATCAATGGATGCCGCACGATGCGATAGAAAGCGCGGGTTACGAACGGCTCGTCGATGGCGTGGCGCTTGCGGGCGTAGAACCACACCTGGCGCAGGCCGAACAGGTCGAAGTGGTTGATGACGAAGGTGCCGCTCAACACCAGCAGCCAACCCAGCGCGGATAGACCGTACAGCGCCCAGCGCAGAACGTCGGCATGCACGTCCCACACCGTCTGCGGCAACGGTCGCCATTGCCAGAACAGCAGGGCCAGCGCCAGGCTGCTGGCCAATACGAAGGTGCTGCGCTCGATCGGTTCCGGCACGAAGCGGGTCCACCAGCGTTTGAATGCCGGACGGGCCATGACGCTGTGCTGCACGGCGAACAGGCCGAGCAACGCCAGGTCGATGCCGAGCGCGATGAGCAAAGGTGAATCGGTGCCGCTGTCGATGTGCTTGAGTGGACCGAAACCGGCGACGAACACGATGGCGTACAGGAATGTCGCCAGGAATACCGCGTAACACGCGGAGCCGTAGAGCAGGGCAATGGGGCGGGACATGGCGGAAGCCCTCGATGGGTCAGCGGTAGAAGTACGGATCGAGCACCCGCACCTCGGTGATGCTCTCGACCGGCAGGTTGTTGTTTGCGGCCGCGCGGCGTATCGCCTCGGGTGTGGGGCCGTCGTAGACGCAGTACGTGCGGGTCTTGTCGGCGCTCACGTAGGAGTGGACCCAGGTCACCTCGTCCCGGGCGTTGGCCGCGACGACACCAAGGCAGGCCTGCGCGCCGTCGTCGTTCACCGGGATATGCAGGCCGGCGGGAAAAATGCGTTCGATCATGTAGCGGGGCATAGTCGTATCTCCAGCAGGATGGTTCGCGCGGCCCGCAGGCCGCGTGGAAGGTGCGCGTCGGGTTACTTGGCTTCCAGCGTGACCGGGACTTCGGTGACGGAATCCACCGGCAGATGGTTCGCGTCCGCGGCCAGGCGGATGGCGTTTTCGGTCGGGCCTTCGTAGATGCAGAAGGTCTTGGTGCGGTCGCCGTTGGCGAAGGACATCAGCCACTTCACGCCGAAGCGGGCATTGGTCTGGTTGACCTTGGCCTTGGTCGTGGCATCGAGGCCGTCGAGGGCGCCCTTGGGGAAGGAGCGCTGGACGACGTAGCGGTGATTGGGGGATGCGGTCGCATTGCCGGCCAGGGCCAGGCCGGACATCGCGGCGCCGTACGCGGCGATGCAGGCCAGCAGCAGCGTGGGCTTCATCGAGAAGGTTTTCATGGGGGTCTCCGTCGTTGGGGAGCAGCGGAATGCTGCGATCCAGAGGCTACGGAGACGGGTGCGGCGCGGCTTCGGCAGGCTTGCCCAGATTGCGCGCGGCGATTGCCTATTTTTGCGAGCCGGTTTTTTTCGAGCCAACCCCGGCGGCGAGCGCGGCGGCCATCGCCTCGGTCCGCGTGCTCACGCCGAGCTTGAGGAAGATGGCGGCGACGTGGTGGTCCACGGTGCGCACCGAGCGACTCAGGCGCTGCGCGATCTGAGCGTTGCGCAGGCCATCGCAGAGCAGGCGCAGCACTTCGATCTCGCGCGCGGTCAGTGCGTGCGGATTGGATTGGGTGGAGGCGCGCTGGCCGCGCGGCACACCGCGCACGCCGGATTCGCGCAGCTCCCGGCGCAAGCGGGCGGCCATCGGTGCGGCACCCAGCTGCTCGAATTGCGCCAGCGCGCTGCGTTGCGCGTCCGCGTCGCCTTCGGCCAGCGCCCGCGCTTCTTCGTAAGGGCACCCGAGCGCGCGCCACGCCGCTGCGGCTTCCTGCCACTTGCCGGCGAACTGCAACGCGAAGGGTTGCGGACAGTCCTCCGGGATTTCGCTTTCGATTTCCGCCTGATGAAGGTGATAGGCGATCTCCGCGGCGATCCAGCTGCGGTAATGGTGCTGCTTGCCCAGCGATACCAGCGGCGCGATCGCTTCGACACAGGCCGTGCGGTCGTCGCGCAGCAGCGCGGCCTCTATGCGCGAGACGACGACGGGGCCGATGCGCAGCAACGATTGTGTCGGCAGCGCGAATGCCAGCGCTTCGTCGAGCACCCGCACCGCATCCGGATCGCCGCGGCGGACGCGGACATGGCCCAGCACGTTGAGCGCGACGATGCGGTTGATTGGCGCGAGATCGTTCGCCTGCAGGATCTGCGCTGCCTGCTCCGCGGCCCGGGTCCAATGGCCGGTCGCGAACCACGCCTCGGCCTGGTAGGCAGCCATGTAGCGAGCCCACGCGTCCAGATCGCGCGTATCGCAATAGTCGATGCCGCGCTCGAGCCAATCCAGTGCCTCGGGAAACTGCTTGCGCATCACCGCGTCGAAGGACAGGTTGACGTAAGCGCGTGCGGCGTGTTCCTCCAGGCCCTTGGCCAGGGAGATGGAGAGGCTGCGTTCCAGCTCTGCGCGCCCACGTTCGTCGTCGCCGGCGTCGAGGCGCGCGGTGCCGATGTTGTTGAGGGCGTGGACTTCGATTTCCTCGTCGCCGACGCGCGCGGCCAGTTCCAGTGCGCGCGTGCCCCAGACGATGGCCTCGTCGCTGCGGCCTTGCAGCATGTGCAGTTGCGCGCAGTTGCTGTAGGCCATCGCGAGTTCGCGGCCGGGCGGCAGGGGCTTGAGTACGGCGATGGCCTCTTCCGCGTAGCGCTCGGCGACGGCGGTCTGGCCGTTGTACCAGGACAGGCGCGACAGCCAGCGGATCGCGTCGCCTTCCTTCAAGCGGTCGCCCAAACGCTGCCACAGCGCGCGTGCGGTATGGCGCGCAACCAGTGCGTCTTCGACCTGGTCGGTGAGGTAGCTCTCGTAAGAAAGTCGGTCCAGCAGCGTGGCGCGGGTCGCCTCGGGCTGTTTGTCCGCATAGTTCAGTGCCGTGCGCAGATGCGCCGCCGCTTCGCGATGCGCGCCACGGCGTTGCGCTTCTTGCGCGGCTTGCGGTGCGAGGCGCAGGACGGCTTCGGCATCATTGGCGCGGTCGGCGTGGTGCACGCGCCAGGCGAGCGATACGCGCGAGGGTTCGGCGTGTTCCAGCGCGGCCACGACCTGCGCGTGCAAGCTCTGCGCGCGCAGATCGGACAGCGATTGCTCGATCGCCACGCGCGCCAGTTCGTGGCGGAAGGTCAGCGCATTGCGATCGGCGATCAGGAGTCCGGCGTCCAGGCACTCTTCCAGCGCGCTCAACGGCGGCGCCAGGACCGTTTGCATTAGCCAGTTGTCGATGCGCCGCGGCACGATCGAGGCCAGTTGCATCACTTGCTGCGCCATCGGGCTCAGTCGCGCGAATCGCGCCAGCACGAGGTCCTGCACGCCTTGCGGCACGCCGTCGCTGCCGTGCTGGAGCAGTTCGCTGACGAAGAAGGGATTGCCTTGCGTCAACGCGTGCAAGCCTTCGTGCGAGCGCAGCGCGCTCTTCGCCATCGATTCGACCGCTGCGGCGGAAAGGCGCGGTACCTGCACCCGCAACGCGCGCGCGGCGGGCAGTTCGCCCATCAGTCGCCGCAGCGGATGATGAGCCGTGACTTCGTCGTCGCGATAGGTCACCAGCAGCAGGCATCGCAGGTGTTCCAGCCGGCGGCCGAGGAACTTGAGCAGGTCCAGGGTCGCCTCGTCGGCCCAGTGCGCGTCTTCGACCACGAACAGCGTGGGCACCGTCGACGCCTGCAAATCCGCCAGCACCGCTTCGAACAGTTGCGCGCGTCCGGCTTCCTGCGCCAGCAGCGGTTTGAAGCCGACCGCATTGGCGCGTGCGATGTCGTGCAGGGGTGCGAGCGGGTGCGGGGTCTGCAAGGCGTCGCAGGCGCCCCACCACAGGGCGGCCGTGCCGCGGCGATCGCGCAGTGCGGTCGCGAGGCTGGTCTTGCCGATGCCGGCTTCGCCACCCACGAGCACCATGCGTCCGCTGCCGGCCGCCGCTTCGTGCAGCAGTCCTTCCAAGCTGCCCAGCAGTGAATCGCGTTCGAAGAGATTCATGGGCCTGTCCGCAGGCGAGGCCGCATGACAGCACGCAGCGTGGATGCGCTCAAGCGCTGTCGGCACGCCTGCGTCGGTCGGCCCGCGAGGCAGTGAAAGGCTGGGTGATGGGCAGGTTTGATGAACTGGTCAGTATCGTTTTGCACTGCAGCGTGCAAAGAGAATAACGGTTCCTTCACGATCGGCTCGCATCCCGACGTGGGGGAGGGAGCAAAGCCCGCTACCGGTTCAGACCGATAGCGGGCTTTTTTATTTCCTGCGTTTCCATTGGAAGTTCTTCCGCTTCCGTTGGTCGAGCGGTGAGCAGTAAGGGCGGGCAGGCGGCGCCGGAGGACAGTCGCGACACGCCGTGAATCCGTCCATGGAGGCTTGTCAGCGGCATCCATGCCGCTGACAGTCGCGCCTGCCCACCAGCACCGCCTGCCCCTCACACATCTCGGGCGCGTTGGCAAAAAGCGAAGGCAACTCGCTGCGCTCGCCTCCCCTCATCTGCCCTTCGGGCATCTTCTCCCCGCACGCGGGGAGAAGAAGTGCGTGTGACCGAAGCGGCGATCTGCACGTCGCGATAAGCGCTGCCCGATGCGATGGGGGTGCGGAGAGCGGACCAGGATGGTCCGCGGCCCCGACTAAAGGCAGGGATGCCGTCCGGAGGGGCGGAGCACCCCCATCGCATCGGGCAGCGCGTCCCACCGAAGCGGGCGTTGGCGTTACAGACGCAGCAACATCGCACGCCCTTAACTCTTGCGTACGCATCCTCGCCGCGGGGTCGCGAAAAGCGGGGATGGGGCAAATCCTTTCTTTAGCCTGTCCGGTCGGATGGGATTTTCACGTGCCACTTTCTTGGGGCGTGGGGATCTGTCGATGGGCCGCGACGCCAAGCGCCTCCCACCCATCACTGAGGGAAAAAACATGAGCAACCTTTCCCGGGCCATAGCTTTGGCCCTTGGCACGCTTGGCTTTGCGGCTTCCGCGCAGGCGGCCACCTTTGTCGTCACCGCGAAGACCCAGAGCTTCGACAGCGTGCTCGCACGCAAGATCGAAGCCGCGGGCGGCACCATCACGGCACGGCTGCCGCAGATCGGTGTCGCGATCGTCGAATCCAGCGATCCCAACTTCGGCACGCGCGCCGGCAAGGTGCAGGGCGTGCGCTCCGCGGTGCAGGACATCACCCTGCAGTACGACATCCCTGAAGCGGTCAGCGAGCCCGGCGAGGACATCAACAATCCGCCCAATTCGGGCGACAACGACAGTCGCTTCGATCTGCAGTGGGGCAGTGCCGCGATCGACGTAGCCGGCGCATGGAATGCCGGCTATCGCGGTGCGGGCGTGCGCGTGGCCGTGCTCGATTCGGGCATCGCCTGCGTGCATCCGGACATCGCCGCGAATCTGCTGCTGTCCGAATCCACTTCGTTCGTTCCCAATGAGAACGTCTGCCTCAGTCACGTCAACGCGTTCAACCACGGCTCGCACACGGCCGGCACGATCGCTTCGCCGGACAACGGCACCGGCACGATAGGCGTGGCGCCGCAGGCGAAGATCATCGCGGTCAAGGTGTTGTCCGAAGTCACCGGCAGCGGCAGCTTCGGCGGCATCATCCAGGGCATCGTGTATGCGGCCGACCATGGCGCGGACGTGATCAACATGAGCCTGGGCGTGCGCGGCGGTCTGCCGGTCAATGGCCCCGGCGCGAACGACACGGCCGAACTGGTCAACGCCACCAAGCGCGCCGTCGCCTATGCGCGGGCGCAGAACGCGATCACGATCGTCTCGGCCGGCAACGACGGCCGCGATCTCGACCACGACTCCGGGGTGAAGATCTGCGATACCGACGGCTGCTTCGTCGCCAACCTGCGCGCCTTCCCGGCGCAGCTGCCGAACGTGTTGTCGGTGGCGGCTACCTCGCCGGTGGGCTGGGCGCTCAACACCGCGAGCGCCAATCTCGATCCGCCGGCCAGCTACACCAACTACGGCCAGTCCGCGATCTCGTTCGGCGCGCCGGGCGGCGACTTCAACTATCCGGGCAACGAGAACTGCACCGTCGCCGGCCTGACACGTCCGTGCTGGGTGTTCGACGGCGTCTTCGCGGTGGGCGGCTATGCGCAGCCGGTGCCGGGCGGTCCGGTGTTCGCGTCGTACAGTTGGGCGTCGGGCACGAGCATGGCGGCGCCGCACGTCTCCGGCGTCGCTGCGCTGATCATCGGCAAGCATGGCGGCGAGCTCGCGCCGTCCGAAGTGGAGCGGATCCTGCGCGCCTCGTCGGATGACCTGGGCAAGACCGGCACCGACGACTTCTACGGCGCCGGCCGTGTCAATGCGGCCAAGGCCGTGCAGTACTGATCGTCATAGCGGTGACTCACTGCGGCCGCCTCCGGGCGGCCGCAGTTTTTTGCGCGCGTGCCAGGCCACGCATATGAAAACCGCGCGCATGTAAAAATCGGCGCAATGAAGGACGCCCATCCCCACGCCATCGGCGAACGCGCGATCCAGCGCCTGCGCAACCTGCCGGCCTGCGCCGGGCTGCTTGAAGACGCACAGGTTCGCGACCAGGTGCGGCGCCTGGCGATCGCCAGCGACTTCGCGATCGACACGCTGCTGCGCCAGCCAAACCTGTTGCACGACCTGCTCGCTGCGGTGAAGCCGGCGCCGCCGCAGCTCACGCCCGAAACCCGTGGCGACTGGCCGACGCTGTTGCGGCGCTATCGCACCGCCGTGTCCACGTGGCTGATCTGGCGCGACGTGCTGGGCATGGACGACGTGCCGGACACGCTGGCCGGTGCCACCGTGCTGGCCGAGGACTGCCTGCAACGCGCGCTGGCCGCGCTGGAGCACGACTTCATCGAACGTCACGGCGTGGTGCGCGATCGCGATGGGCAGCCGCAGCGTCTGGTCGTCTACGGACTGGGCAAGCTCGGCGGCGGCGAACTGAACTTCAGCTCCGACGTCGACCTGGTCTACGCCTACGACTGCGATGGCGAGTCCGATGGCCCGCGTCCGCTCGCGGCGGAGACCTATTACGCCCGCCTCGGCCAGCAGCTGGCGAAGCTGCTCGACGAAGTCACCGCCGACGGCTTCAGCCATCGTGTCGATCTGCGCCTGCGTCCGTACGGCAATGTCGGGCGCGTCGCCTGGTCGTTCGCGGCGATGGAGCAGTACTTCCAGCACGAAGGCCGCGACTGGGAACGCTATGCGTGGCAGAAGGCGCGCCCCGTCGCGGGCGATATCGCCGCCGGCGAACGTTTCCTCGAAACGCTGCGACCCTTCGTCTATCGCCGCTATCTCGATTACGGCGCCCTCGACGGCCTGCGCGCGATGAAGGCGGCGATCAGCGCCGAAGTCGCGCGCAAGGAACTCGCCGACGACATCAAGCGCGGTCCCGGCGGGATTCGCGAGATCGAATTCCTGGTGCAGGCGCTGCAGCTGATCCGCGGCGGCCGCGAGCCGCAGTTGCGCGAGTGCCGGCTGCTGCCTGCCTTGCAGGCACTCGTCGATGCCGGTCATGTCAGCGCGGAGGCGGGACGGGCGTTGGCGGAGGCCTACCTCTTCCTGCGCCGCATCGAGAACCGCCTGCAGATGCTCGCCGATGCGCAGACGCACGCGTTGCCGATACGCGAGGAGGCCCGCGAGCGCATCGCCGCGGGTCTGGGCTACGCCGATTGGGAGGCGCTGCGCGCCGCACTGGATGCACAGCGCGCGCGGGTCACGGCGGAATTCGAAGCCTTGCTGGCGCCGCGACGCGGCGCGCAGGCGCCCGATGCGCTGGCGACGTACTGGCATGCGCTGCCGGAGGCGGGCGACGCGGGCGTGCTGGCGTCGGCCGGCTTCGATGCGGCGGCCGAGGCCGATGGCTGGCTGCGCGACCTCGCGCGCAGTCCCGGCGTGAAAGGACTGTCGGATTCCGCGCGCGCGCGCCTCGACCGCGTCCTGCCGGCCTTGCTGCAAGCCGCCGCGGGTTCGCAACAGCCGATGCTGGCCTTGCGGCGCCTGCTCGCGCTGTTGCAGAACATCCTGCGCCGCAGCGCCTATCTCGCCCTGCTCGACGAACAGCCCGCGGCGATGCAGCGTCTGGTCGACGTGGTCGCGCGCAGCGCGCTGCTGGCGGAGCGCCTGGCGGCGCATCCCTTGCTGCTCGACGAATTACTCGATGCGCGCGTGGCGGGCAGCCTGCCGGATCGCGAAGCGCTGCTGGCCGCGAGCGCGGCGGTCGCCGGCGACGATGCCGAAACCGTGCTGCACGAACTCAACGAAGTGCGCCAGTCCTTGAGCTTCCGCATCGCCATGGCGGTGCGCGATCGCCGCCAGCCGGCCGCGGCCAGCGCGCAACGGCTCGCGTGGCTCGCCGATGGCGTCGTCGCGCGCCTGCTGGCGCTGGCCTGGAGCGAAGTCGGTAGCGCGCATGGCGTGATCGAAGGCGCGCGGTTCGCGGTGCTCGGCTATGGCAGCCTGGGCGGCGAAGAGCTGGGCTTCGGGTCCGACCTGGATCTGGTGTTCCTGTACGACGCGCCGCCGGATTCGCATTCCGATGGCGCGCGATCGCTGGATGCGACGCGCTGGCTCGCGCGGCTGGCGCAGAAGATCGTCGCGCTGCTGGGCGCGGTGACCGCCGCCGGGCGCCTGTACGACGTGGACGTGCGCCTGCGCCCGGACGGCGCCAAGGGCTTGCTGGTGTCGTCGCTGGCCAGCTTCGCCGACTACCAGCGCGAACGCGCCTGGACCTGGGAACATCAGGCGCTGGTGCGTGCGCGCTTCGTCGCCGGCGATGCGCAGCTGCACGGCGACTTCGATGGCGTGCGCGCACAGACCCTGGCGTGCGCACGCGATGCCGCGCAGGTGCGTGAGGACGTGGTGTCGATGCGCCGGCGCATGCGTGCCGAACTGGACCGCAGCGACGCGTCGGCGTTCGATCTCAAGCAGGGCGAAGGCGGACTGGTGGATCTGGAGTTCCTGCTGCAGGCGCTGGTGCTCACGCACGCGCATGCGCGGCCCGAACTGCTGTCGCCGCGGCATACCCCGGGATTGATCGAAGCGATGCAGGCCGCCGGCGTGCTCGGCGCGCAGGGCTCCGCTTTGCGCGAGGCGCATGCCGTGCTGCTCGCGCGTGGCCTGGACTGCACGCTCGATCGCCGCCAGCGCCGGTTGCCCTTGGACGACGAGATCGAGGCGGCGCGCGCGGCGATCCGCGCGGCGACGCTGGCGCACGGCTTGGATTTCGCTGCGGTGGGCCGAGCTTAGAGGCCGAGCCGCTGCCGCACTTCCGCGGCGACGCGTGCGGTTTCGCGCAGCGGGACGACCGGGAATGGCGCCAGTTCGCCATCGAAGGCGCGCACGCGACCCATCGCCACCAGGCTGTCGACGAAGCGACGCGGGCGACCCTGCAATGCGTCGATGCCCAGCGCGAACACCGGCACATTGGTGGCCGCCGCTTCCGACAGCATGTTGACCGAGTCGGCGGTGCACACGATGCGGTCGGCCCAGCCGAGCAGGCCGGCATAGGGATTGGCGCCGTCGCGCTCGTCGCACCACACGTCGTGCGGCAGCGTCGACAGCTTCGCGCGCAACATCGCGCTTGCGGCTGCAGGCGTGCGGCGCGATGCGGTCGCCAGGACGCTACCGCCCTCGGCGGCGACCCGCTCGGCCAGGCGGTCCAGATACGCCCCCAGCGCCGCCGTATGCAGCCCGCCGTGCGCGCTCGCACCGCCGACCAGCACGGCGGTGCGCGGCCGCGGCAGGGACGTGAACACGGCGAATTGCTGGCGTCCCGCCGCCAGCCAGAGGTCGTCCACCGGATGCAGGCTGCCTTGCAAAGTCACTACGTTGGGGCCGTGCAGTTCGTCGTGCGCCGGTGCGACGACGAGGTCCCAGTGGCGCGCGTCGATGCGCGGGTCGAGGATCTGCACCGCGCGCGTGCCGCGTTCGCGCAGCAGTCGCGTGGCCAGGGCCGCCTGGCGGCCGCAGCCGATCGCGACGGCGGGCGGATTCGCAGACACCTGCCGGTAGGTCTCGCCGAAGGCGTGCGATGCCGCCGGCCAGCGTCGCGGCGCGAACCAGCGCCACGGCGCGCGCGGCTGCAACGCCCATTCGCGCGTTTCCGTCAGCCCAATGGCGATCGCCAACGCCCGCGCCTGGCGCACGTTGCCGGCATGGCCGTCGCTGAGGATCCAGGCGTTCTGGCGCAGCGGCGGTGCGGTGTATCCCGGCGTGTCGTCTTGCATGCAGGAGTCAGTCCCAATTACAGGTCCGGCCGGGGTCGCCGCGGTTCGATTCACGCGCCAGACTCTACACTTCCCCGTCCGTGGCCGAACGACCACGCCCGATTGCCTGGAGATCGATTGATGCATTCCGCCTTGCCGGCCGACGCGCTGGACCAGCTGTTCCGCACCGCGCGCACCCACAACGAAATCGGCGGCGAGGTCGACGACGCCCTGCTGCATCAGCTCTACGACCTGCTGAAGTGGGGCCCGACCACGGCCAACTCGTGCCCGGCGCGCTTCGTGTTCGTGAAGTCGGCGGAAGCCAAGGCCAAGCTCGGACCCGCGCTGGACGAGGGCAACTACCGCAAGACCCTGGCCGCGCCGGTCACCGCCATCGTCGCCTACGACATGGCCTTCTTCGAGAAGATGCCTTACCTGTTTCCGCATACCGATGCGAAGAGCTGGTTCGACAGCAAGCCGGAGGCGGCGATCGAGACCATCTGCCTGCGCAACGGCAGCCTGCAGGGCGCGTACCTGCTGCTCGCCGCGCGCGCGCTGGGTCTGGACTGCGGCCCGATGTCGGGCTTCGACAACGCCAAGGTCGATGCGGCGTTCTTCGCCGGCACGAGCTGGAAGTCGAACTTCCTGGTCAACCTGGGCTATGGCGATACCGCCAAGCTGTTCCCGCGTTCGCCGCGCCTGGCTTTCGACGAGGCCGCGCGCATCGTCTGAGTTTCATCAATCCAGTGGCGCGGTGCGCGCCTCTGTCCCTTCACGGCCTTCCCCCATGTCATCAAGGAACCGAATCATGCTCAAGCCGCTGACCCTCGCCGCCGCGCTGCTGTTCGCCGGCCATGCCTTCGCCGCGCCCGTTAGCTACAAGATCGACCCCAACCATACCAACGTCCTCGCCGGCTGGACCCACTTCGGCTTCTCGCATCCGACCGCGCGCTTCAACGATGTCGACGGCGTGATCGTCTACGACGCGGCCGATGTGGCGAAGTCTTCGGTCAAGGTCACCCTGCCGCTGTCCGGGCTGGCGAGCGGCGTACCGGATCTGGACGAGCATCTGCGCAGCGACGATTTCTTCGACGCCGCCAAGTACCCGACCATCACCTTCAACAGCACCAAGACCGAAGCGGCGGGCGACAACAAGCTGCGCGTCAGCGGCGATCTCACCGTGCACGGCGTGACCAAGCCGGTGGTGCTCGACGTCACGCTCAACAAGGCCGGTGTGCATCCGCTGGGCAACCGCGCTGCCGTTGGCTTCGACGCCAGCACAACGATCAAGCGCAGCGATTTCGGCGTGGCGAAGTTCGTGCCGAACGTGAGCGACGAGATCACCATCCGCATCACCACCGAGGCGATGGTGCCCAAGCCGGCGACCGGCAAGAAGTAAGCGCAAAGGCGGCATCGTGATCATCGATCGTCCTTCCGACGCACGCGGGCGCGGCGGTGCCGACTGGCTCGACAGTCGGCACACGTTTTCGTTCGCGCGCTACTACGACCCGGCGTGGATGGGCTTCGGCCCGCTGCGCGTGATCAACGAAGACCACGTCGCGGCCGGTGCGGGCTTCGCGCCGCATCGCCACGCCAACATGGAAATCCTCAGCTACGTGTTGTCGGGTGCGTTGGCGCATCGCGACGATCAGGGCGGGGGCGGCACGATCCGCGCGGGCGAGCTGCAATGGATGAGCGCGGGCCATGGCATCGAGCACAGCGAGTACAACGCGAGCGATGCCGAGCCGGTGCACTTCCTGCAGATGTGGATCCAGCCCGATCGGCTCAACGCCAAGCCTGCCTATGCCCAACGCGCGGCGATAGGCGAGCAGGCGGATGGGCGGTGGTTGTTGCTGGCGTCGCTGGACGGTGTGGACGGCAGCATCGCGATTCGTCAGGACGCAAAGTTGTACGTGACCCGGCTCGCGCCGGAGGCGACGCTCCGGCACGAACTCGATCTGCAGCGGCGTTACTGGCTGCAGGTGATACGCGGCACGGTGGAGGTCGCGGGACGTTCGCTCAGCGCCGGCGACGCTATCGGCTTGACGGAAGAGGGTGGCGTCTTGTGGTTGTCCTGTGTGCAGGCGGCCGAGGTGCTTCTTTTCGATTTGCCGTAGGCGCGCGCTTTCCGGGCGGGCAGTCGGCGCCGGTGGGTAGTCGTGACACGCCGTGAATCCGTCCATGGAGGCTTGTCAGCGGCATCCATGCCGCTGACAGTCACGCCTGCCCACCGGCACCGCCTGCCCCTCATACATCTCGGCGGCGGCGAGAAAAACAAAAGCAACTCGCTGCGCTCGCCTCCCCTCATCTGCCCTTCGGGCATCTTCTCCCCGCACGCGGGGAGAAGAAGAGTGCAGACACCGAAGAGGCGATCTAAACGTTTGCGGTGAGCGCTGACCGGCGGCGGGATGAGGGTGGTTAGCTCCTGCTTTGCCTTTTTTCCGACAACCCGTGATGTGTGGGGGGAGGGCGGTGTCGGTGGGGCTGCGTGACTGTCAGCGGCATGGATGCCGCTGACAAGCCTCCATGGACGGATTCACGGCGTGTCACGCAGCCCCGCCGGCGCCGCCCTCCCGCCGATGCGCCCACCGCTGTTGCTTCATCCCGGAAACCCAGCGACGACGCGCCCCAAGCCAACGGCAGCTACAATGCCAACCCTCGCTACACCAAGTCGCCCGCCATGACCGCAGCCCCTCTTCATCCCACCCAGGCCAACGCCGAGAAGCGCTACGTCGTCACCCGCGCCGACCTCCCGCTGAGCTGCCCGCTGCCGTCCATGGCCCTGTGGAACTCGCACCCGCGCGTTTACCTGCCGATCGAAGCCGAGCGCGAATGCCAGTGCCCCTACTGCGGCGCCCATTTCGTCCTCGCCGACGAGCCCGAGCGGTAACCCGCCACATGCCGTCACGCCGCGGAGTTCGCGACCGAAGCCGCGGCGCGGCTAGTTCGGACGCCTGCGCCGCATGCGCCGCCTGACCGTCGTCCAACTGCTGCCCGCGCTCGAATCGGGCGGCGTCGAACGCTCCACCCTCGAGATCGCGCAAGCGCTGGTGCAGGCCGGACATCGCGCACTGGTGGTGTCTGCTGGCGGCCGCCTGGTGCCGAAGCTGCAGGCACTAGGCGCCGAGCACGTCACCCTCGACATCGGCCGCAAGTCCCTGCTGACCCTTCGCCATGTGCCCGCACTGCGCGTACTGTTCGTACGCGAACGCGTCGACCTGGTGCACGCACGCTCACGCCTGCCGGCGTGGCTGGCAGTGCTCGCGCTGCGTGGCGTGCGCAGCTCACGCCCGCGCTTCGTCACCACCGTGCACGGCTTGAACTCGCCGTCGCGCTACAGCGCCGTGATGACCCGCGGCGAACGCGTGATCTGCGTTTCCGAAACTGTCCGCAATTACGTCCTGCGGCACTATCCGAACACCGATGCATCGAAGCTGCGCGTGATCCAACGTGGCATCGATACCGCAATGTTCCCCCGCGCTCCCCATCCGGACGCGGAAGCGCGGGCTTGGGCGTCCCACCAACACCCCGCCCTGAGCGGCGACGGACCGCTGCTGCTCATGCCCGGACGCGGCACCCGCCTGAAGGGCCATGCCGATGCGCTCGCCCTGCTCGGCGCAGTGCGCGCGAGTGGCCTGGACGCGCGCCTGTGGCTGCCCGGCGCGCGCGAAGCAGGACGCGAGCAATACATCGCGGAACTGGAAACCGAAGCGGCACAGGGCGGCTACGCGGACGCGGTCGCATTCACCCCGCCCACCGACGAAATCGCCCGCGCCTACGCCGCGAGCGATCTCGTACTGCAGCTCTCGCGCAAACCCGAGTCCTTCGGCCGTACCGTGATCGAAGCCTTGTCCGTCGGCCGCCCGGTGCTGGGCTGGGCGCACGGCGGCGTAGGCGAATTGCTCGCGCAATTGCAGCCGCAAGGCGCCGTCACGCCGTTCGACGCCGAAGCCCTCGCGCGTTCTGCCCGCGAATTGCTGGCGCAGCCACCGCTGCCTCCGGCTACCATTCCGCACACCTTGCGCGCGATGCAGGAGTCCACGCTTGCCGTCTATGCCGAACTCTGTGGCTGAAGCCCACCCCGCCACCGCGCAAGAGCGGACGGGCTGGCGCTGGGCGCCCGCCTGGATCCTGACCTACGTCGCCTTGTGGCCCGCGCCGGGTTGGGCCGAAGCCGTGTTGGGGCTGGGCGCACTGGTCGCCATCGCCAAGCTGGTGCTGTCGCGCTTCCGCGGCGGCGCGCAGTTGCTCAGCAACCACGCCTGGGCGCTTACCAGCGTCTTGTTCTGCGCGTATTGGCTGCCCGAGCTGATCTCCGCGGTCGACGCCATCGATCGCGCGCACGCCTTCGCGCAGACGGCGGAAGACCTGCGCTACCTGCCCTTCCTGTGGCTGGTCGCCTCCGCCGTCGCCAATGCGCGCGGACGCCGCATCACCTTCACCGGCCTGGCCGTGATCGTCGGCGTGTGGACGCTGGACGCTCTCCTGCAGGCCGTGACCGGCACCAGCCCGCTGTTCTTCGGCATCGACACGATCAAGCAGGCGATCAGCCACCACTCGATGTGCACCGCGGCGGAAACCGCGGCCGCCGATCGCCTCAGCGGCGTGCTCGGCCCGTGCAATCTGAAATTGGGCCAGGTCCTCGCGAGCCTGTCGCCGTTCGCGCTGTACGCCGCCGGCCGCCGCTTCCACACGCTGGGCTGGCTGCTGGCCGCGGCGGCGATCGGCGTGGTGATGCTGCTTGCGGGTTCACGCGCCTCGTGGATCACCTTCGCGCTGGTGCTGGTGCTGTCGGGATGGCGCCTGCTCGGCTGGAAGAAGCTGTTGGGTGTATTCGCCTTCGGTGCGATCGCACTCGCGGTGATGGCGGCCGGCGTCCCGCAGGTGCGCGAACGCATCCAGCGCACGCTGTATGCATTGAACGCGGATGAGAGCGGCGTCGACAGTGCACTCTCGGGCCGCGGCCGCATCTGGGGCGCGGCGGTGTGCATGGTGCGCGAGCATCCGATCAACGGCGTGGGCGCGCGCGGATTCCGCGAAGCCTTCCCGGCCTGCGATCCGGATCCGTCGCAGCCGCCCGCCTGGGGCAGCGGCCCGGCCTTCCATGCGCACCAGATCGTGCTGGAAGTGCTCAGCGAAACCGGCTTCATCGGTTTGTTGCTGTGGCTGTCGGGCGTGGCCCTGGCCTGGCGCGCGTGGCGCTACGCCGACGATGCGGCGCGCGACGACGCGCGTCCGGCGATGCTGGCGCTGGCGGCGACGGTATTCCCGTTCAACACGCACCTGGCGTTTTATTCCAGCTTCTGGGGCGGACTGACCTTGCTGCTCGCCGCGCTTTACGCGGGCAGCCTGTTGTCGCGCGACGCGAAGTAGGAACGAAAGCGGGAATAGACAGCGGAGCTCCCGCTGCTCATTCCCGCCTTTTCTTGTACGGCGACACCATTCCCGCCGGACGCCGCTTGAAGCGGCGGTGGATCCACAGGTACTGGCTGGGCGCCTCGCGCACCATCGCCTCGATGCTGGCGTTGACTTGCGCGCTGTCCGCGACGGCGTCGCTGGAGGGGAAGTCGGCCAGCGGCGCGGCCACCCGCAGCACGTAGTCCGCGCCCTCGCGGCGATGGAAGAACGGCACCACGGCGCAACCACTCAGCCGCGCGAACTGATGCGTGGCCGTGATCGTCGCGGCCGGCACGCCGAAGAACGGCGCGAATACCGTGTCCTTGCCGCGCATGTCCTGATCGGGTGCATACCAGAGGAAGCCGCCCTGCTTCAGGTGGCGCATCGCCGGGCGGATCTCGTCGTTGCTGAACATCGCGCAGGCGTAGCGCAGGCGGCCGCGCTTCACCGCCCACTCCAGCACCGGACTGCGCAGGCGCCGGTACATGCCCGCGAGCGGGATGTGGTCGCACATCAGCCGGCCGCACAGCTCCAGGGTCATGAAGTGTCCGGAGACGAACAGCACGCCGCGCTTCTGCGCCTGCAAGGCCTGCACGTGCTCCAGTCCCTCGATGCGTACGGTGCGGCGCATCGGTTCGGCCGAGCCCCACCAGGCACGTGCGAATTCGAACAGGCCGATGCCGACGTCGCGGAAATGCGCGCGCAACAGGCGTTCGCGCGCGGCTTCGTCCAGCTCGGGGAAGCACAGCGCGATGTTGATGCGCGCCGCGCGGCGGCGGTCGGCGATCAACAGGCGCGCGAGCACGCCGATCACGCGGCCCAGCGCGCGTTGCAGCGGCCACGGCAGGCGCGCCGCGCAGACCATGGCGAAGTAGCCCAGCCACATCGGCCAGTGCTGCGGGCCGCGCGGCGGCGAACCGGGGTCGGTGGGGCTGGCCGCTCGGGCCGGCGGGAGCGCTTCGGACATGCGGCGATTCTAATGGCGATCCCTACTGGCGATCCTAATGAGGACGCTCCTGATAGCGAAGGACGCTATCCTTCGCCGATGCCGCCAGTGACGAAGCCTGACCTCATCGAGCGCCTGTTGCGCGTCCTGTATTCGGCGGCCCTCTATCTGCTCGCGCCGATCACGGTGTATCACCTGATCTGGCGCGGCTTCCGCCAGTCCTCCTACCTGCAGCGCTGGTCCGAGCGCTACGCGCTCTACGACGATCCGCCGCACGCGCGCACGCTGTGGGTGCACGCCGTGTCCGTGGGTGAAGTGAACGCCGCCATTCCGCTCGTGCAGGCGCTGCGCCGCGGTCGCCCCGACCTGCGCCTGCTGGTGACCACGATCACCCCGACCGGGTCCGAGCGCGTGCGCGCGCTGTGGAAGGACGAGGTCGAACACGTCTACCTGCCGTACGACCTGCCGGGCGCGGTCGGCCGCTTCCTCGCGCACTACCGGCCGATCGCCGCGCTGATCATGGAAACCGAGCTGTGGCCGAACCTGCTGTTCGGCTGCCGCGATCGCAACGTGCCCAGCTACATCCTCAATGCGCGGCTCTCGGCGCGTTCGCTGCGTGGCTATCAGGTGCTCGCGCCGCTGGTGGGCCGCGCGCTGCGCACGGTGCAGGCGGTGGCCGCGCAGTCGCACGCCGATGCGCGGCGCTTCGTGCGGCTGGGCGCGCGCGAGGAGCAGACGCTGGATACCGGCAACCTCAAGTACGACGTCAGCGTGCCCGACACCGTCGCGGAGTTCGCGGAGGAATGCCGCACGCATATGGCAGGTCGCCCGGTGTGGATCGCCGCGAGCACGCACGAAGGCGAGGAGGCCGACGTCATCGCCATGCACCGGCGCCTGCGCGGCCAGTTTCCGGATCTGTTGCTGCTGTGGGCGCCGCGGCATCCCGAACGCTTCCGCGCCGTGGCCGAACTCGCGCGCAGCACCGGCTGGAACGTGTCCACGCGTTCGCGCGCGCGCTGGCCGCAAGCGAACGACGCGGTATTCGTCGTCGATACCTTGGGCGAGCTGGTGAATTTCTATGCCTGCGCCGACGTCGCCTTCGTCGGCGGCAGCCTGCAGGCGATCGGTGGCCACAACTTGTTGGAACCAGCTGCCACGGGGACCGCGATCGTGACCGGGCCGCATCTGCACAACTTCGCCGAAGTCGCGCATCGCCTCGATCAGGCCGGCGCGTTGAAGATCGGCGCCGACGTGCCCGCCGTGGAGCGCGCGCTGGCCGAGCTGCTGTCCGACGCCGCCGAGCGCGCACGCATGGTGGACGCAGGCCGCGCGCTGGTGGAAACCGGGCGCGGTGCGCTGGGCCGGACCATGGCGCTGCTCGAGCCCGTGTTGAGCCGCGCCTGAGCGATGCAGCGCGTCCTCGTCGTCGGCGCGGGTGGAGCGGGCAAGTCCACGGTCGCGGTGCGACTCGGGCAACTCACGGGCTTGCCTGTCGTGCATCTGGACCGCGAGTACTGGCGATCCGGTTGGGTCGAGCCGGAACGCGCGCAATGGGAAGCCACCGTCGATCGACTGATCACGGCCGATCGCTGGATCCTGGATGGCAATTTCGGCGGCACGATGGAGCGCCGCATCGCCGCGTGCGACACCGTCGTCTTCCTCGATCTGCCGCGCCATCTTTGCCTGTGGCGCGTGCTCAAGCGGCGTCTGCAGCATCGCGCCAAATCGCGAGTGGACATGGCGCCGGGCTGCGACGAGCGCCTGTCGCTGCATTTCCTGTGGTGGATATGGAGCTATCCGTGGCGACGGCGGCCGGCGTTGCTGCGCCGCCTGCAGCAGCTGCGGGCTGGGCAGCGTGCGGTGATTCTTCGTTCGGATGCGGAGATCGAACGATTTCTGGCGGCGTTCACGCCGTAGCCGGCCGCCGCGGAGAAACCTGATCTTCGAAAACGACGAAGGCGGCCTTTTGGCCGCCTTCGTGCGCGCTTTTCGCTACGACTTACTGCACCGGGTTCTGCAGTGCCGCTTCGGTGTCGACGGTGAGCAGGCGGTTGATCTCCTGCACGTCATCGATATCGAGCGTGCCGGCGGCCTGTTCCAGCAGCAGGCGATTCTGCAGGAAGTTGTACTTGGCCTGCGCAAACGCCTGCTGTGCGGTGAACAGGGTGCGCTGGTTGGTCAGCACGTCGAGGACGGTGCGGGTACCGACTTCCAGGCCGACCTGCGAAGCGTCGTAGGCGGCGCGGGCCGAGACCAGCGCCAGGCGGCGTGCTTCCACTTCGCTGATGCCCGCGACGACGGTCTGGTAGGCGTTGCGCGTGTTGCGGTCGAGCGCGCGCTTGGTCTGCTCCAGATCGTCCTGGGCGATGTCGCGGCGCGCCAGCGCCTGACGCACACCGGATTGCGTGGCGCCGCCGGAGTAGATCGGCACCGACAGGGTCAGGCCGATCTGACCGCTACCGTCGCTGCCACTGAAGCGGCTGCCGGCGGCGTCGCGGCCCCAGGCCGTCGTATCGTCGTAGGAGCCGTTGAGGTACAGCGTCGGGTAATGACCCGCGCGCGCGGTACCGACGTCTTCTTCGGCCGACTTCAGCTGGAATTCCTTCGCCTTCAGCGCCGGGTTGTTGTCCACCGCGCTAGCGACCCACTGGTCGGCGCCGGAGGATTCCGGCAGCGCCGGCTTGAAGTCTTCCGGCAGTCCCTTCAAGTGCGCGACCGGCTGGCCGGTCAGTTCGTGCAGGGCCTGGTAGGCGTCTTCGACCGCGTTGCGGGCGAGGATGGTGTTGGCGCGGGCGCCGTCGTACTGCGCGCGCGCTTCGTGCACGTCGGTGATCGGCGCCAGGCCGACTTCCAGACGCTTGGAGGCGAAGTCGAACTGCTTCTTCAGTGCGGTTTCCGATGCCTCGGCGGCGGCGAGCACTTCCAGCTGCACCAGCACGTTGAAGTAGGTGGCGGAGGTGCGAATGATCAGGTCGTCGCTGGCGGCGTCGAGCTGGAAGTCGCTGGCCTTGCTCAGCGCGTTGGCGCTGCGCAGGCTGGTGAACCTGGAGTGGTCGTAGACCATCTGCCGGACCGAGACCCCGAGGTTGCGCGAGGTGGATTTCGCATCGCCATCGGCGATCACCTGGCCGATCGAGGCATCGCCGTTGACCTGCGGCAGCATCGCCGCGCGCGCCTGCACCGAGCCCTCGCGGGTGACGAGGCGGCTGGATTCGGCGGCGGAGAACTGCGTATCGCCTGAGCGCGCCAGATCGTAGGTCTGCAACAGGTCCTCAGCATGGGCTGCGGCGGGCAGCAGGGCGAAGGCTAAAGCGAGAACAAGCGGATGGCGGCTCATGCAGGGGTCCTTTTAAACGGCTCGTTTCAAGACGGCTCGTTACAGCTCGAACGTGGGCGCCGGCGCAGCGCCGGCGAGGTAGGGGAGGTCGGTCTCAAACAGCGATTCGATGCGCGGAGCGCCCGATTGGTTGCGCAGCAGCACCGCTTCCATCGCCGGCGAACGGCCGCGGACGATGAACATGCGGCCGTTGGGCTGCAGCCATTCGACGAAGCGCGGGGGAATCGAAGCCACCGCGCCGGTCACGCAGATCGCGGCGAAACGGCGGCTGCTCTCCCACGAGAACGCGTCGGCGGTGATTACGTTGACATTGCCCGCGCCGTGCGCGGCCAGGCGCGCGCGCGCCGCATCGGCGAAGTCGGCGCGGCGCTCGAGGCTGACGACTTCGCGTGCGAGGCGGCCCAGGCAGGCGGCGAGGAAGCCGCTGCCGGTGCCGATCTCCAGCACGTCGTCGCCGGGCGAGAGTTCCAGCGCCTGCAGGGCGCGGCCTTCGACCACGGGCTTCATCATCGACTCGCCATGGCCCAGGGGCAGGGGCAGGTCGGTGTAGGCCAGGGCGCGGTGCGCGGCCGGCACGAAGTCCTCGCGCGGCAACGTGGCCAGCGCATCGAGCACGCGCGGATCGAGCACGTCCCAGGGTCGAACCTGTTGTTCGACCATCAGTTCACGGGCCTTGGCGAAATCGATCGTGCTCATCGGGGAGGTTCTGTACGGAATGACGGGGGCGACAATTCTAACGACTGGGACTGCCGGCCGCCGGGCGAAAGGATCGCCGTGGGGTCGTTTCCCTACTTAGTGCCAGAAGTAACCAAGACTGATGTACGGGCCTCGCCCTCAGCGCTTGCGTGCCGGCGCAGCCTGGTAGGCGCGCAGGAACATATCGACCGTGGCCTGCACGTGCGCCTCAGCTTCGACCGGATCGATCTCCTCGATGCAGCCGCACAGCAGGAGCATGTGCATTTCGCCCTTGAGCATGCACAGGAATTGCGAGGAGGCGCGCTGCACGTCCGGGATATCCAGCGCACCAGCGGCGATCTCGTCCCGAAGGAAGGAGGCCAGGGCCTCCTGCACCAGGCGCGGCCCCGCATCCCAGAAAAGCTGGCCCAGCTTCACCGGCGGCGGCTGCGAGGTGACCACGCGATGGATGGCCAGCGCCTCTTCACTGTTGATCAGGGCGACGAATGCGCGGCCGATGCCGAGCAATTGCTCGCGCAGCGACGACTTCGGATCTACCGCGAACAGGCCCTGCTCGAGCTGCTCCTGGCATTTGGCGCTGATGGCCTCGGAAAACAGCGTCTCCTTATCGCCGAAGTGACTGTAGACAGTGAGCTTGGAGACCCCGGCCTCCGCGGCGATCTGGTCCATGCTGACCCGCTCGAAGCCGTGCGCCGTGAACATGCGCTTGGCGGCGTCGAGGATCGCGGCGCGCTTGCCCAGGTCCTTGGGACGGCCGGGGGCGGTGGGCTTCGGGGCGGGGGTGCGGGGAGAAGCAGACTTCATGGGGCTAGATACTAGACTAACGAGTTTTATAAATATACAGTACCCGGGAGTTCACTAATCCCCCGGGTCTGAGGTCGGTCGCCATGAGTACCAGTTTCCTCCCGAACAGGACATCGCAGGCAGCATTCCGCGCCCTGCCGCTGGCCGCGCTGCTTGCTGTTTCGATGCTTGCGCTGGCCGGTTGCAGCAGCGAGGCCAAGACCCCCGAAGCCGCGCGCCCGGTGTTGGTCGCCCATCCCGACGGTGGCGCAGAAGCCGCGCTGACCGCCTACGCCGGCGAGATCCGCGCCCGCGAGGAAAGCCCGCTGTCCTTCCGCGTCGGCGGCAAGCTGATCAGGCGCGACGTCGACGTCGGTGCGCATGTGCGCAAGGGCGACCTGCTCGCCGTGCTCGATGTCGGCGACCTCGCCGCCCAGGCCCGCGCCGCCCAGGCGCAGCTGACCGCCGCCGAGGCCGAGCTCGCCCGCGCGCGCGCCGATCAGTCCCGCTTCGCCAAGCTCGCCGGGCAACAACTGGTGAGCCGCTCGACCCTCGACGCGCAGAACGCCGCCGCGACCGCCGCGCAGGGCCAGGTCAATGCCGCGCGCGCCAATCTCGACGTGGCCCGCAACCAGGCCGCCTATACGCAGCTGCGCGCGCCGCATGACGGCATGATCGCCAGCCGCGCGGCCGAGGCCGGCCAGGTCGTCGGCGCCGGCCAGACCGTCTTCACCATCGCTGCCGACGGCGGGCGTGAAGTCGCCATCGCATTGCCCGAATCGCACATCCGCGAATTCACCGTCGGTCAGCCCGTCGCCGTCGAACTGTGGAGCGCTCCTGGCCAACGCCTGCCCGGCACGATCCGCGAGATCGCACCGGCTGCCGATCCGCAGGCCCGTACTTATGCGGCACGCGTGAATCTGGCAGGCGAGGCCGCGAAGGCGGTCGACTTGGGCCAGAGCGCGCGCGTCTATGTGCAGGACAGCGGCGCGCGCGCCGCGCTCACCGTCCCGCTCTCGGCGATCCAGCGCGGTGCCGGCGACGCCACCGCGGTGTGGGTCGTCGATCCGGCGACCAGCAAGCTGCGGTTGACCGCGGTGCACCTGGGCACGTTCGGCGAAACCGTCGCGCCGGTTTTGTCCGGCCTGAAGCCGGATGCGTGGATCGTCACCGCGGGTGGTCATCTGCTGCGCGAAGGGCAGGCGGTGGCGCCCGTCGATCGGGAGAACAGGCCCATAGCGATGAAATCGACGAAGCCCGCCGCACTAGCCGCGCGCTGATCTCTACTCCCCTTCTCCCCGCAACGCGGGGAAAGGGCAAAAGCTGCCCCTCATCCGCCCTTCGGGCACCTTCTCCCCGCAAGCGGGGAGAAGGGAGCAGTGACACCATGGAGCGCAACCGATGCGTCGTTTCAACCTCTCCGAGTGGGCGCTCAACAACCGCACGCTCGTCGTCTACGCGATGCTGCTGCTGGCGCTGATCGGCGCCTGGTCGTACCGCAATCTGGGTCAGTCGGAAGATCCGCCCTTCACCTTCAAGGTGATGGTGGTGCGCACGCTGTGGCCGGGCGCCACCGCCGATGAGGTCTCGCGCGAAGTCACCGAGCGGATCGAGAAGAAGCTCATGGAGACGGGCAAGTACGAGTTCATCCGCTCGTACTCGCGCCCGGGCGAATCGCAGGTGATGTTCGTCGCGCGCGATTCGTTGAAGTCGAAGGAAATTCCCGACGTCTGGTACCAGGTGCGCAAGAAGGTCGGCGACATCCGCGCGACCCTGCCCGAAGGCGTGGTCGGACCGTTCTTCAACGACGAGTTCGGCGACACCTTCGGCAACATCTATGCGCTCACCGGCAAGGGCTTCGACTACGCCGTGCTCAAGGACTACGCCGAGCGAGTGCAACTGGAACTGCAGCGCGTGCCCGACGTGGGCAAGATCGACCTGATCGGCCTGCAGGACGAAAAAATCTGGATCGAGGTCAGCAACACCAAGCTGGCCACCCTGGGCATCCCGCTGGAGGCGGTGAAGAGCGCGCTGGAGCAGCAGAACGCGGTGGTGCCGGCGGGCTTCTTCGAAACGCCGGGCGAACGCGTGCAGCTGCGCGTCACCGGCGGCTTCAAATCGGTCGAAGAGATCCGCGATTTCCCGATCCGTGCCGGCGGCCGCACCGTCCGCCTCGCCGACGTCGCCACGATCACGCGCGGCTTCAGCGATCCGGCCGCGCCGCGCATGCGCTTCATGGGCGACGACGCGATCGGGATTGCCGTAGCGATGAAGGACGGCGGCGACATCCTCAAGCTCGGCAAGACCCTGGAAACCGAATTCAAGCGTCTGCAGCAGTCGCTGCCGGCGGGCATGGAACTGCGCAAGGTCTCCGATCAGCCCGCGGCGGTGCACGAATCCGTCGGCGAGTTCGTGCGCGTACTCGCCGAGGCCGTGGCGATCGTGCTGCTGGTGAGCTTCTTCTCGCTCGGCTTCCGCACCGGCATGGTGGTGGCGGTGAGCATTCCGCTGGTGCTGGCGATGACCTTTGCGGTAATGCACTACTTCGGCATCGGCCTGCACAAGATCTCGCTGGGTGCGCTGGTGCTGGCACTGGGCCTGCTCGTCGACGATGCGATCATCGCGGTGGAGATGATGGCCATCAAGATGGAGCAGGGCTTCTCGCGGCTGAAGGCGGCGAGCTTCGCCTACGAGACGACCGCCTTCCCGATGCTGACCGGCACGCTGGTGACCGCGGCGGGCTTCCTGCCGATCGCGACCGCGGCCTCGTCGACGGGCGAATACACCCGCTCGCTGTTCCAGGTGGTGACGATCGCGCTGATCGTGTCCTGGATCGCTGCGGTGCTCTTCATCCCCTACCTGGGCGATCGCATGTTGCCCGATCTGCACCAGCCGCACGGCCCCAAGCCGGGCTCGCTGGGCGCGCGCTGGAATGCGTTGCGTACGCGCGCGGCCAATCGCTGGCCGGCATTCGCCAGTGTGCTGGCGCCCGCGCAACACGATCACGAACACGACCCGTACGCGTCGAAGTTCTACGTCACCTTCCGCAACCTGGTGGACACCTGCCTGCGGCATCGCTGGCTGGTGCTCGGACTGACCGCAGCGGCGTTCGTGGCATCGATCCTGCTCTTCCGCTTCGTGCCGCAGCAGTTCTTCCCGGATTCGACCCGCGTCGAACTGATGGTGGACATGGAGCTGGCCGAGGGCGTCTCGCTGCGCTCGACCGAGGTGCAGGCCAAGAAGCTGGAAGCGCTGCTGCGCAAGCGTGCCGACATCGACAACTACGTCGCCTACGTCGGCACCGGCTCGCCGCGCTTCTATCTGCCGCTGGACCAGCAGCTGCCGCAGACCAACTTCGCCCAGTTCGTGGTGCGCGCCAAGGACACCGAGGCACGCGAGGAACTTCGCGACTGGCTGATCCGCGACGTCGTCCCGCAATTCCCCGAGCTGCAGTTGCGCGTGACCCGCCTGGAAAACGGCCCGCCGGTCGGCTATCCCGTGCAGTTCCGCGTCTCCGGCGAGCACATCGACCGCGTGCGCGCGCTCGCCAAGCAGGTCGAGGCGAAGGTGCGCGAGAACCCCAACGTCACCAACGTCAATCTCGACTGGGACGAGCCGAGCAAGGTGGTGAAGCTGGTGATCGACCAGGATCGCGCACGTGCACTGGGCGTGACTTCGGCGGAAGTGGGCCGTTTCCTGTCGGGCTCGCTGTCCGGCCTGCACGTCAGCACCTATCGCGAAGGCAACGAGCTGGTCGAGATGCTGATGCGCGGCCCCGATGAGGAGCGCGCGCGTCTGGATCTGCTCGGCAGTCTCGCCGTGCCGACCGCCAACGGCCCGGTGCCGTTGTCGCAGATCGCCAAGCTCGAATACGTATTCGAGGACGGCGTGATCTGGCATCGCGACCGCCTGCCGACGGTCACTGTGCGCGCCGACATCCGCAACAAGCTGACCGCGCCGACGGTGGTCGATCAGATCGTGCCGACGCTGAAGGAGATCCGCGCGCAGTTGCCCGAAGGCTATCTGCTGCAGACCGGCGGCACCGTCGAGGACTCCGCGCGCGGCCAGAACTCGATCAACGCCGGCATGCCGCTGTTCCTCCTGGTGGTGGTGACGCTGCTGATGCTGCAGCTGCGCAGCTTCTCGCGCACGATGCTGGTGTTGCTGACCGCGCCGCTGGGCCTGATCGGCGTCACGATGTTCCTGCTGGTGTTCCGCGTGCCGTTCGGCTTCGTCGCCATGCTCGGCACGATCGCGCTGGCCGGCATGATCATGCGCAACTCGGTGATCCTGGTCGACCAGATCGAGCACGACATCGCCGCCGGCAACGATCGCTGGCACGCAATCATCGAAGCCACGGTGCGCCGCTTCCGCCCGATCGTGCTGACCGCGCTGGCAGCGGTGCTGGCGATGATTCCGTTGTCGCGCAGCGCGTTCTTCGGCCCGATGGCGGTGGCGATCATGGGCGGCCTGATCGTGGCGACGGTGCTGACCTTGTTGTTCCTGCCGGCACTTTATGCGGCTTGGTTCCGCGTGAAAGCCGGTGAAGCTCAGCCCAGTCACGCTTAGCTCTTTTCGCGGCCGGGCCATCCGGAGGCTCTCTCCCCCTCCTGGACTTTCGGATGGCTCGGTTCGCGACCTTACCTGCTACGGGAGCAGTTCTTCGCGCAGTGCCTCGTAGCTGGCTTCCAGCGCCTGTCCGTGCGCTGGCCGCATCAGCCACTGCGCCAGAGCCGGAGGCGGCTCGACTGCCCGGCCCACGAGCGGCTCGACGATGCTGTCGAACTTCGCTGGGTGCGCCGTAGCGACGACCGCCCACGGCTTCGCATCGCCGGCATCGCGCAGCCGTTCCAGCACACGCAAGCCGACCGCGGTATGCGGGCAGGGCACGACGCCATGCCGTTGCGGCGCGGTGCGGATCGTCTCGCGGATCGCCGCATCGTCGACACGGTCGGCGCGCAGCGCTGCGCGCAAGTCGCCATCGTCGCGGTGCCACCAGCGCAGCCGCTCGAAGTTGCTCGGCGCACCTACGTCCATCGCGTTGGCCAGCGTCGCCACCGTCGCATGCGGGACGTAGTCCTCGCCGGCGAAGTAGCGCGGCAGCACGTCGTTGGCATTGCTGGCCAGGACGATCTCGCCGATCGGCAATCCCATGCGTCGGGCGAGCCAGCACGCGAGCGCGTTGCCCAGATTCCCGGTCGGAACGACGAAGTTCAGCGGCCGCCCGTGCGCGGCCTGGAATTCGAGCGCGGCATGCGCGTAATACGCCGTCTGCGGCAGCAGGCGCCCGAGACTGATGCTGTTGGCCGAGCTCAGCGAGACGCGTGCGCGCAGCGACTCGTCGCCCAGTGCCTGCTTCACCAGCCGCTGGCAATCGTCGAACGTGCCGGCGACGCGATACGTGCGCACGTTGTCGCCGAAGCATTCCAGCCCGTGCGCCTGTCGCGGCGAAACGCGGCCTTCGGGATACAGGATGACGACGTTGAAGCCGCGACGGCGATGAAAGGCGGCGCCCACCGCGGCGCCGGTATCGCCGGACGTGGCGACAAGAATGGTGGTGGCCGGCGCGGCCGGGTCGCGCAAGCGCGCCAGGCATTCGGCCAGGAAGCGCGCGGCGTAATCCTTGAACGCGGCTGTGGGGCCGTGGAACAGCTCCAGGAGAAAGTCGCCATCCGCGCGCAAGGGCCGCAGCGGCGCCGCAAAGTCGAATGCAATGCGACAGATCGCGGACAAGTCCTCGCGTAAGCGCGAGTCGAGGAAGTAAGGCGCGAGTACCGCGGTCGCCGTTTGCGCAAGCGTCGTTCCCGCGCGATCGATCGCCACGGGCGGAACCGACTCGGGTACGTACAGACCGCCATCGGGCGCCAGCCCCGCGGCCAGCGCGACATCCAGCGGCGTCGGCGCGACGCCGCCACGCGTGCTGACGAACCTCATGCGATCAGCTCGGCGCGCGGGCCGTTCACCGGCGAGACGTAGGCGTCGCTCGCCAACCCGGCGCCGGCGAATGCCACCTGCATCGCATGCGCCGCCCACGAGGCTTCGTCCGGATTGTCGAACCAGCCGAACACCGTCGGCCCTGCGCCGGAGATACTCGCGCCCAGCGCACCGTGCGCCAGCGCGGCCGCCTTCACGTCGGCGAAGCCGGGGATGAGCGCGGCCCGGCGCGGTTCCACCAGGACATCGCGCAGGCCTTCGGCGATCAGGGCGCGATCGCCGCGCGCGAGCCCGGTGAGGAACACCGCGAGGTGTTCGCTCTGCCGCACGAAATCGCCGATCGCGTAGGGCGCGGCCAGGGCCGCGCGCGCGTGGCGCGTTTCCAGGACGAAGTGCGGATGCACCGCCGCGCAGTACAACTCCGGTGCGGTCAGCGGGATCGCGCGTGACGGCGTCGCCAGCACCACGCCACCGAACAGCATCGGCGCGACGTTGTCGCCGTGCACGCTGCCGCTGGCGACCGCTTCGCCGACCAGCGCGAGCGGATACAGCTCGTCGCGCGTCAGCGGCGCATCCAGCACCGCATTCGCCGCGATCAGGGCGGCCACGCACGACGCGGCCGAACCGCCCAGCCCGGAGCCAAGCGGAATGCCCTTATGTAGACGCAGTTCGAAACCATGCGCGATGCCGTGACGCTGGCGCAATTCCATCAGTGCGCGGCCGGCGGTGTTCTTCTCGGCTTCCAGCGGTAATTGCGCGGCGCCTTCCACGTCGCCTTCGATCGCAGCGATGCGCACCACCGGTTCGTCGATGCGCCGCACGTGCGCGCGGTCGCCCAGGCCGGTGATGGAGTGGCCCAGGAGATCGAAACCAACACCGATGTTGCCGACGCTGGCGGGAGCGAAGGCGGAGGCATGTCCAGCGGTCATGGAGGCAGCGGAAGGAGAGGAAGCAGGAGCGGAAGCGAGGAGGGCGGAAGCGACGAGAGTCACGGACGCGCCCCCAACGCCTGCGCGATGGCAAGGATATCGCCGAATACACCCGCGGCCGTCACGTCCGGGCCGGCGCCGGGACCCTGCACCACCAGCGGATTGCTGGCGTAGCGGCGGGTGCGGAACTGGATGAGGTTGTCGGTGAGCTGGCTGTGCAGGCTGGCGTGGCTGGGATCGGGCGACACCAGGCCGACGCTCGCGTGGCCTTCGCGATCGAGACGAGCGAGATAGCGCAACGCCCGGCCTTCGCTGCGTGCGGCGTCCAGACGCGCCTGCAAGGGGGCATCGAGTTCGTGCAGGCGGGTAAGGAATTCGTCGCGGCTAACGTCACGCAGCGCAAGTGGCACCAGGCTCTCGATCTCCACATCTTCCAGGGACAGCTCGCGGCCGGCTTCGCGCGCTAGGATCACCAGCTTGCGAGCGACGTCGACGCCGCCGAGGTCGTCGCGCGGGTCGGGCTCTGTGTATCCCAGCTCGCGGGCTTCGCGCACCAGTTGCGAGAACGGCACGCTGCCGTCGAAGCGATTGAACAACCAGGCCAGCGTGCCCGAGAAGATGCCTTCGACTTCGGTGAGTTCGTCGCCGGTGTCGAGCTGGCTGCGCAGCGTCTGAATCACCGGCAGGCCGGCGCCGACGGTGGCCTCGTAGCGGAAGTGGCCGCCGTGGCGGGTCGCGTCGCGGATCGCGCGATAGCGCTCGATCGGCCCCGCGCCGGCCTGCTTGTTGGGCGTCACCACATGGATGCCGGCGGCGAGCCACTCCGCGTAGTGCGCGGCGACGTCGTCGCTGCCGCTGCAGTCGACGATCATCGCGTGCGGCAGATGCTCGGCGCGTACGTGCGCGGCGAAGCGGGCGAGGTCGAGCGGCTGGCCGAGTTCCAGCGCTTCCACCGCCTCGCCCGGATCGAGCTTGCGCGGCGCCAGGTGCATGCGCCGGCTGTTGGCGATAGCGCGCAGACGCAGATCCAGACCTCCCGCGCCGGTAAGGGCAGCACTGCCGCCGTAGCGCGAAGCCGCCTGGGCGAGCTGCGCGAGCAAGGCGCGGCCGACGTTGCCCGGGCCGATGATGCCCACCGACAAGGTCTGCGGCGACAACCAGAATGCGGAGTGCGCCGCGCGCAATCCGCGCGTCGCGTCTTCGGCGGCGATCGCGACGGAGATGTTGCGCTCGCTGGCGCCCTGCGCGATCGCGCGGATGTTCACCCGTGCCTGTGCGAGGCCGTTGAACAAACGTGCCGACACGCCGGGCGTACCGACCATGCCGTCGCCCACCGCCGCGAGCACCGACACGCCCGGGGTGATGCGCACGCCTTCGACCTGGCCATCGGCGATCGCATCGCGGAACGCCGCCTGCACCGCCATGCGACCCCGTTCGGCCTGGTCCGCGCGCAGCACGCAGCAGATCGAATGTTCGGAAGAGCCTTGCGAAATCATCGTCACCGAAACGCAGGCCGTATGCAGCGCCGCGAACATGCGCTCGGCGGTGCCGGGCACGCCGATCAGGCCGGCGCCGGTGAGTTCGAGCATCGCCATGTCCGCGACCAGGCTCAGGCCCTTCACCGGCGATGCCGCGGGCGCGGACTGCGCGGCGATCAGCGTGCCGGGCGCCTCGGGATTGAGCGTGTTGCGGATGCGGATGGGCAGGCCCGCCTGCATCGCCGGCGCCATCGTCTGCGGATGCAATACCTTGGCGCCGAAGTAGGCGAGTTCGCAGGCCTCCGCGTACGACATCGACTCCAGGCACACCGCGTCCGGGACCAGCCGCGGATCCGCGCTGAGTACGCCGTCGACATCGGTCCAGATCGTCAACTCGCTGGCTTCGAACAACACGGCGAAGATCGCCGCGGAATAGTCACTGCCGTTGCGGCCCAGGGTGGTGATCGCGCCGCCGCCGTCGCGGGCGATGAAGCCGGTGACGATGCGGTTGGGCTGCGGGTTTGCCAGTTGCCACGATGCGAGTTTGTAGCGGCTGCCGGGCCAGTCGACGCCGACGCCGAGTTCGCCCGCATGGACCTGCAGCACATCGCGCGCGTCGAGTACGGCCCAATTGCGCGCGGCAGGGCCGAGCGTCGCGTGCAGCATGCGCGAAGACCAGACCTCGCCGACGCCCTGGATCGCCGCAAACCACTCCGGCTTACGCGAGGGCGCGGACAGGTCCGCGTGCAATGCGTCGAACTCGTTCTCCAACCAGGCCACCAAACCGTGCGTGCCGCCCGCATCGAGTTCGCCGGCCGTCGCAAGGTGCCGTTCGCGCAATGCGCGGAGGGCGTCTTCCCACGGCTGCTTGGCCAGCGCCTGAGTCGCCAGCGCGGTCAACGCATCGGTGACGCCCTGCATCGCCGAAACGACGACGACCTGCGCAGGGTCGTGTGCCGTCAGCAGCGACGCGACATCGCGGAAGCGTTCCGTGGTGGCGAGACTGCTACCGCCGAACTTGTGCGCGTGGCAGACGGCGGCAGACGCGGCGGGGCGCGGCTTGGCGGGCGCGGGCGGCGGAGAGACTGACATGCAAGGGCTCCTGATAAGCCCCGCAACGGCCGGAGGGGTTGCCCCGCATCCGGACCGGATGCGGGGCGGGGTGATGGATTCTCAGTCCACGACGCCCAACCGCATCCGCCACGGGGTACCGGTGCCGGTACCGGTCGTGGTGGTAGTGCGGGTGGTAATCGCCTTTGCGCACGCGTCGACGTGGGCCGCGATGCGGCGGGTCGTGTCGGCGTGGGCGAAGGCGGCGTGCATGGGCTCAGTGATAGCGGCTGGGTTCGGGCGTTGTCAAATGAAAGTTTCTGGAGAGATCTTCTTCAGTCAACGGCGAGGAATGCCTGCTCCGGTCAATCGCGCAGATCCGGCACCTGGCAGGGCAACTGCAACTGCTCGACGACCGCAGCCGTTGCCGCGTGCGTGCCGATCGCCGGCTTGCCACCGGCGAGGTCGGCGGTCAGATGTCCGGCATTCAGCGCAGCGGAGACGGCCTGTTCGATGCACGCGGCCTCCGCGTCCAGTCCCAGCGAATGCCGCAGCAGCAGCGCGGCGCTGAGGATCGTCCCGTAGGGATTGGCGATACCGCGGCCGGCGATGTCGGGCGCCGAACCGTGGATCGGTTCGTACAGGCCGACCCGGCCATCGCTCAACGACGCCGATGGCAGCAAGCCCAGCGAGCCGGCCAGCATCGACGCCTCGTCGGTCAGGATGTCGCCAAACATGTTCTCGGTGACGATCACGTCGTAGGCGCGCGGCTTGGCGATCAGGTGCATCGCCATCGAATCGACTAGCTGGTGTTCCAGCGTGATGTCCGGGAACTCGTCGCGCGCCACCTGGGTCGCGACTTCGCGCCACAGTCGTGAGGTCTCCAGCACGTTGGCCTTGTCTACGGAGGTGACGCGGCCGCTGCGCTGCAAGGCCAGCCGGCAAGCGTGGCGCACGATGCGGCGGATCTCGGCCACGCTGTATTCGCATAGATCGCTCGCGCTGTCCGGCGTGCGCTGCTTCTGGCCGAAGTAGATGCCGCCGGTGAGTTCGCGCACCACGATCAGGTCCACGCCCTGCAGCAGATGCGGCTTGATCGGCGACGCGCCCAGCGCCGCCGCGTGCGGCTTGACCGGGCGCAGGTTCGCGTAGAGGCCCAGCGCTTTGCGGATCGCGAGCAGGCCTTGCTCGGGACGGACTTTCGCCTGCGGATCGGACCACTTCGGTCCGCCGACCGCGCCGAGCAGCACGGCGTCCGCGGCCTGCGCCGCGGCCAGCGTGTCCGCCGGCAATGCTTCGCCGGTGGCGTCGATGGCCGCACCGCCGATGAGCTTCTCGGTGAAGGTGAAGCTGTGGCCATAGCGCGCGGCCACGGTACGCAGCACCGCTACGGCCGCCGCAGTGACTTCAGGGCCAATGCCGTCTCCGGGGAGGACGAGGATGTCAGCGCGCATGGGAAACCTCAGCAGGAGCGGAACGTTGCAAGGAAGAAGCGGCCTCGGCCTCGTAGCGCTCGATCGCGGGCGCTTGCCTGAGCAGATAGCCAAGCTGATCGACACCGTCGAGCAGGCAGGTCTGCGCGAACGCATCCAGCGGGAACTCGAAGCGGCGGCCATCGGGCAGGGCGACGCTGCGCGTGGCGACATCGATATGCAGCGCGATGCCCGGCTGGTCGAGCAGCTCGTCGACGATCGCGTCGTCGAGCACGATCGGCAGCAGCCCGTTCTTCAGCGCATTGCTGCGGAAGATGTCGGCGATCTCGCTGCTGATCACGGCGCGCACCCCCAGGTCGAGCAGGGCCCAGGGCGCGTGCTCGCGCGAGGAGCCGCAGCCGAAGTTGCGCCCGGCCACCAGGATCTGCGCGCCGGCATTCGCTGCCTGGTTGAACGCAAACTCGGGATCGGGCGAGCCGTCCGCCAGCGTGCGCCAGTCGTTGAACGCGTGCCGGCCCAGCCCTTGCCGCTGCGTCGTAGTGAGGAAGCGCGCGGGAATGATCTGGTCGGTGTCGATGTTGCGTTCGCGCAGCACGATGGTGCGCGAGGTGAGTTCTTTGAAGGGTTTCATCAGGCGGCCTCCGTCTGCCGGCGCTCGTTGGACTCGCGTTCGAGGAACGCGCGCGGATCGGTGATCTCCCCCGCGACCGCGCACACTGCGGCGATCAACGGCGAGGCGAGCACCGTGCGCGCGCCTTTCCCTTGGCGGCCTTCGAAGTTGCGATTGCTGGTGGAGACCGCGAGCTGGCCCGGACCGACCAGGTCGCCATTCATCGCGATGCACATCGAGCAGCCCGGCTCGCGCCACTCCGCACCGGCGGCGCGCACGATGCGGTCGATGCCTTCGGCTTCGGCTTCGCGCTTCACCTGCTCGGAACCGGGCACCACGAGCATGCGTACGCGCGGATGCACGCGCCGGCCTTGCAGCACGTCAGCGGCCGCGCGCAGATCGCTCAGGCGCGAGTTGGTGCAGCTGCCGATGAAGACCACGTCGACCGGCCGACCAGCGACCGCCTCGCCGGCTTCCCAGCCCATGTACTGGCGCGCCTTGGCCTCGTCACTGTCGTCGTTGGCCGGGACGCGGCCATCGAGCGCCGTGACCTGGCCCGGGTGCGTACCCCAGGTGATCGTCGGCCGGATGTCGCGTGCGTCGATGCGGACTTCGCGATCGAAGCGTGCGCCATCGTCGCTGTGGAATTCGCGCCAATGCGCCACGGCCGCATCGAACTCGGCGCCTTGCGGAACCCGTGGCCGGCCGCGTAGATACTCGAACGTAGTGTCGTCCGGCGCGATCAGGCCCGCACGCGCACCCGCTTCGATCGACATGTTGCAGACCGTCATGCGCTCGTCCATGGATAGCGCGCGAATCGTCGAGCCGCGATATTCGATGACGTGGCCGGTGCCGCCGTTGACACCAATCGCGCCGATCACATGCAGGATCAGGTCCTTCGCGGTCACGCCGGGCCCAAGCTCGCCGTCGATGGTGATCGCCAACGTCTTGGGCTTGCGTTGCAACAGGCACTGCGTGGCCATGACGTGGCCGACCTCGCTGGTACCGATGCCGAACGCGAGCGCGCCGAATGCGCCGTGGGTGGCGGTGTGGCTGTCGCCGCAGACGATGGTCATGCCCGGCTGGGTCAGGCCCAGCTCGGGCCCGATCACATGCACGATGCCGCGGTGCGCGCTGTCGAAGTCGAACAGCTCTACGCCGAAGCGCGCGCAGTTGCCGCGCAGCGTTTCCACCTGCTGGCGCGCTTCATCATTGGCGTAAGGCAATGCGCCGTCCGCGGCGGCGGGCAGGGTGGGCGTGGCGTGGTCGAGCGTGGCCTTGGTGCGTTCGGGCCGGCGCAGGTTCAGGCCGCGGGTGTCGAGTTCGGTGAAGGCCTGCGGCGACGTGACCTCGTGGATCAGGTGCAGGTCGATGTAGAGCACCGCGGGCGCCGCGTCGTTTTCCGGCGCCACCAGGTGGGCGTCCCACAATTTGTCGAAGAGGGTTCTCGGAGTCATTGGACTTTGGCTCTGCTTTGAAGGAGTCATGCGCCCACTGCCGCGCGTGGCTGCGCCTTGTGTCCGCGCAGCACGCGGTTGGCGACGTCGAGCCAGGCGACCGCGCTGGCCTCCAGCACATCGCGGCTGGTGCCCTGGCCGGTCATCACCTCTTCGTCGACACGCGCGCTGAGGTTGGCTTCGCCACGCGCGTCGGCGCCGACGCCCATGCTGTGCACCTCGTAGGTTTCCAGCACGAAATCGACACCGGTCGCCTGTGCGAGCGCGGCGAACAGCGCGGCGACGGGGCCTTCGCCCTCGGCGCTCTGGATGACGTGGCGGCCATCGGGATCGGACAAGTCGACATGGGCGCGCGTGCGCTGGCCGTAGTCGGTAAGGCTCAGCGCGGACACGCGCCAGCCAGGGCCGAAGCGCTCGCCTTCGACCAGCCGCTGCAGGTCGCGATCGCTGATCACGTGCTGGGTCTGGGTCAGCGCCTTGGCCTCTGCGATCACCTGGTCGAGCTGCGCATCGTCCAGCACATAGCCCAGGGCACGCAGCCGGTCGGCGACGGCTGCGCGGCCGCTATGGCGGCCCAGCACCAGCTGCGAAGCCTCCCAGCCCACGTCCTGCGGACGCATGATCTCGTAAGTGTCGCGGTGCTTCAGCATGCCGTGCTGGTGGATGCCCGACTCGTGCGCGAAGGCATTGGCGCCGACGATCGCCTTGTTGCGCTGGACCTGGTTGCCGGTGATGCGCGAAAGCAGGCGCGAGGTCGGCAGCAGGCGGCGCGTGTCGATGCGGGTGTCGGCCGCGTAGTAGGCGCCGCGCACCTTCAGCGCCATCACCAGTTCCTCCAGCGCGGCGTTGCCGGCGCGCTCGCCGATGCCGTTGATGGTGCACTCGACCTGGCGGGCGCCGCCCTCGATGGCGGCCAGGGAATTGGCGACCGCCAGACCCAGGTCGTTGTGGCAGTGCGCGCTGAAGACGACGTGTTCGGCGCCTTTGACGTTCGCGCGCAGGTATTGGAACAGCGAGCGGATTTCCGCCGGCGTGGTGTAGCCCACCGTATCGGGCACGTTGAGCGTGCGGGCGCCGGCTTCGATGGCGGCGTCGAAGACTTCGACCAGGAAGTCGCGCTCGGTGCGCAGCGCGTCTTCGGCCGAGAACTCGACGTCGTCGACATGCTTGCGCGCCAGCGTGACGCCCATGATCGTGTGTTCGATCACCTGTTCGCGGCTCATGTTGAGCTTGTGCTGGCGGTGCAGCGGGCTGGTCGAGATGAAGGTGTGGATGCGCGGCGCCGCGGCATGCTGCAGTGCGCTGGCGCAGGCCTCGATGTCGGCGGGATGGCAGCGCGCCAGCGCGGCGATGCTGGCGCCGCGCACTTCGCGGGCGATGGTCTGCACTGCGTTGAAGTCGGCGGGCGAACTGTTGGGGAAGCCGGCCTCGATCACGTCGACGCCGAGATCGGCGAGCGCGTGCGCGAACAGGATCTTCTGCGCGGCGTTCATGGTGAAGCCGGGCGATTGTTCGCCGTCGCGCAGGGTGGTGTCGAAGATGCGGATGGGAGCGGGCGCGGCGTCGCGCGCTACGTCGCCGGAAGTGGAGTCGTTCACGTCAAGCAGTCCTCTTTTGGCGTGGGTGCGGAAAGGGAAGGAGTCGGGGCGGTGCGGGGAATGGCTGCAGCGACGGCGATCGCGCGCGGCGCGCTCGGCATCGGAGCAGCCTGTCTAAGTCGTGCCTGCATGCCCGCTTTGGCGGCGGCTTCGTCCAGCACCGGTGTAGTCAGGCCAGAGGCTGCGAGCGGTTCCTGCACGCGCCGGCGCGGTTTGCGCGGCGGACGCGGGCGTACATCGCACAACAGCTTCGCCAGCACTCCGGCATCGACGTTGCCGCCCGACACCACCGCGCACTTGCGCTTGCCCGCGACCCGCCGGCCCGCGGCCAGCGCCAGCGCGCCGGCGCCCTCGGCGATGACGTGTTCTTCCAGGGCGAGCCGGACCAGGGTTTCGCGCAGTTCGGCCTCGCGCACGATCACGACATCGTCGAGCAGCGCGCTCAGGACCTGCTGCGTCAACACGCCGGCCTGCCTGACGCGGACGCCATCGGCCAGCGTCACCGCCGGATCGCGCAGGGTGAAGTCGTTGCGCAACGCACGCGCCATCGCATCGACGTTCTCGACCTGCGCGCCGATCACGCGCACTCCCTGCGACTTCAGCGCCAGCACCACGCCGGCGGCGAGACCGCCGCCGCCGATCGGTACCAGCACCACGTCCGGCATCAGCGACGCCATTTCCAGGCCTACGGTGCCTTGGCCCGCGATCACGTCGGGATCGTCGAACGCGGAGAGCAGGCGGAAGCCGTGCTGTGCGGCGAGTTCGGCGGCGAAGGCCTTGGCCTCGTCGTAGCTGTCGCCGTGCAGGCGCACGGTGGCGCCCCAGTGCGCGACGCCGGCGATCTTGGTCTCCGGTGCGGTGCGCGGCATCACCGTGATCGCCTGCAGGCCGAGCCGGTAGGCCGCCCACGCCAGCCCCTGCGCGTGGTTGCCGGCGGAGGCCGCGATGGTCGGGCGCGTATCGCCGCGTTCGCGCGCGGCCAGCAGTGCATTCATCGCGCCGCGCACCTTGTAGGAACCGGTGCGCTGCAGGTTTTCCAGCTTCAGCCAGCAGCCGAAGCGCTCGGCGTAATGCAGCGGCGTGGGGTTGAGATAGCGGCGCAGCCGCGCCTGCGCCGCCAACACGTCGGCGGCACTCACGGGCAGGGTGGCGGCTACGTCTCCTTCCATCGCTCAGACCTTCGTCAGCCAGTGGGCATGACGCGGCTCCTCGCCACGGACCACGCGCTGGTATTGCTGCGCCAGCGCCTGGGCGAAGCGATGATCGTTGAAGCGACAGCCGTCGAGCTCGTCCACGGGCGTGATCTCCGCGGCGGTACCGCAGACGAAGACCTCGTCGGCATCGAGCAGCTCGTCGTAACGCACCGGCCGCGACGTCGCCCCGGTCAGCGCGATCACGGTGTCGCGGGTGATGCCGGCCAGCGCGTCGCGGTGTTCGACCGCGGTGACCTCGCCGTCGCGCACCATGAACACGTTGGCGCCGGTGCACTCGACCACGCGGCCTTGGTCGTCTACGAATAGCGCCTCGTTGAAACCGCGCTGCTTGGCTTCGTGCTTTGCCAGGATCGAGTTCACATAGGCGCCGCACAGCTTCAGCGGCGGCAGCGAGGTCGCGGGATTGCGGCGCCAGCCCGAAGTGCCCAGACGCACATGCGCATTGCCCAGGTGAACATTGGTCGGGAAGGTCGCGACCATCAGGTGCTTGCTCAGCGGCGCGACGTCCAGGCCGATCGAACCGATCCCGCACCACGCCAGTGGCCGTACGTAGGCGTCGCGTTGGCCGTTCCGGCGCAGCACCTGCAGGGTCGCCTCGGTGGCTTCGGCGACGTCGAACGGAATGCCCAAGAGCTCACAGCCCTTGCGCATCCGTTCCAGGTGCTCGCGCAGGCGGAACACGGCGCTGCCGCCATCGACGGTCGCGTACGCGCGGATGCCTTCGAATACGCCGCTGCCGTAGTGCATCGCGTGCGTGGTCAGCGGCGCGCCATCGTCGGTCGCGTCGATGAAGCGGCCGTCGAACCAGATCTGCGGCGCGTCGGCGCGCGCTTCTTCCACCGGTCCGTCGGATCGCTCGTCCTGGGCCCGAAGAGTCAGCGACATGGCGACACCTCCACCGCGAGGCAGTCGTACAGCTTCGCCAGCTGCTGCTGCAGGGATTCGGGCGCGCGGTCGCCCTCGACGGTCATGCGCAGGTGCCAACGGTCGCCGTCGGGTTGCGCTTCGCCATCCACGCTGACGGGTTGGAAACCGCGGCGTTCGGCGGTGCCCAGCACGCGGGCGAGGGCACCTTCGGCTTGGCGCAGGGTGAGATCAAGCTGGTAGCGCACGGGCGTCCTCCTGTGGGGTGGCGGGTGTGGATGCGACGGCGTCGGTGGCGTCGCGGTGTGGATCGAGCCTGCTGTCATCCAGCATTTCCGCGTTGTTGCGATTGGGCGGGACCAGCGGCCATACGTTCGCCGCCTGATCGATGGCGACGTGCAGCAGCGCCGGGCCCTTCGCGTCCAGCAGCGCCTGCAGTGCGGTCTCGACGTCGTCGGCGCGTTCGACGTGCAACGCCTCGATACCGAAGGCCTGCGCGATGGCGGCGAAGTCGGGGTTATCGGACAGATCGATCTCCGAATAGCGCTTGTCGAAGAACAGCTCCTGCCATTGCCGCACCATGCCCAGGGCCTGGTTGTCGAGCAGCACGATCTTTACCGGCAGGCCATAGCGGCGCAGCGTGGCGAGCTCCTGCACGTTCATCAGGAACGAGCCGTCGCCGCTGACGCAGATCACGCGCGCCTGCGGGTCCTGCATCTGCGCGCCGATGGCCGCGGGCAGGCCGAAGCCCATCGCGCCCAGTGCACCGGAAGTCAGATGCCTGCGCGGATCGTCGAAACGCCAGTGCTGCGCGACCCACATCTGGTGTTGGCCGACGTCGCAGGCGACGACCGCATCGGGCGCGAGTTCGGACAGGCGCTTCAGCAGCGCGGGGGCGTAGACGCTGTTACCCGGCGCGTCGTAACGCGCGGCATGCTGACGTGCACGTTCCTGGCAATGCGCCCGCCATTGCCGGCGCGCGGCGCCGTGGCGGCCGTGCAGGTGTGCGGCGCAGGGCAGGGTGAGCTTGGTCAGCGTGGTGGCGATGTCGCCGCGCACGCCGGCGTCGGCATGGCGCAGCTTGCCGATCTCGCAGGCGTCCAGGTCCATGTGCACCACGCGCGCATGCGGTGCGAATTCGGCCAGCTTGCCGGTGGCGCGATCGTCGAAACGGGCGCCGACGACGATCAGCAGATCGCTTTCCTGCACGGCGAGATTCGCCGCGCGCGTGCCGTGCATGCCGAGCATGCCGAGGTTGAGCGGATGCTGCGCCGGCAGCGCGCCCAGTCCTTTCAACGTCAGCACGGTCGGGATCTGCGTGGCGTCGACGAAGGTGCGGAAGGACGACAGCGCGTGGCCCAGCACGATCCCTCCGCCGCCGTAGAGCACCGGCCGCTCAGCCTGCGAGATCAGCGCCAGTGCGGCGTGCAGCGACGCATCCATCGGCGCCTGGACATCGTCGATACCCAATGAGGCGTGTGGGGACAACAGTGAAGCATCGGCGAGCTGCACATCCTTGGGCAGATCGATCAGCACCGGCCCCGGCCGGCCCGAGCGCGCCAGACGGAACGCCTCGCCGAGCATGTGCGGGAGGTCCCCGACGCGGCGCGCGATGAAGCTGTGCTTCACCATCGGCATCGTCATGCCGAAGACATCGAGCTCCTGGAACGCATCGGTCCCCATCAGCGTGGTCGCCACCTGGCCGGTGATGACCACCATCGGCACCGAATCCAGCATCGCGTCGGCGATGCCGGTGACGAGATTCGACGCCCCCGGCCCGGAGGTTGCGACGCAGACGCCTACGCGTCCGCTGGCCCGTGCATAGCCGTTCGCGGCGAAGGCCGCACCCTGTTCGTGGCGTACCAGGACGTGCTTGAGGTCCGGTGCGCCGTGAAGGGCGTCGTAGAAAGGCATGATCGCGCCGCCCGGATATCCGAACAGCGTGTCCACGCCTTCCGCGACGAGAGCCTGCACCAGCCAGCGGGCGCCGTTCATCAGGCGGCCTCGCTCTGGGTGCTGGTTGCGGCCGCGGGTTTCGCCGGAGCGGCTTGCGACGAGGCCAGCCACTTCATGTTGGCGCGCAGCTTCTTGCCGACGGCTTCGATCGGATGCTCGAGGTCGCCCTGCTTCAGCGCCTTGTAGTGGGCGTTGCCGGCGGCGTACTCGGCGATCCACTGGCGCGCGAAAGTGCCGTCCTGGATCTCGGTCAGCACCTTCTTCATCTGCGCGCGGGTGTTGGCGTCGACGACGTAGTCGCCGCGGGTGAGCGCACCGTACTGCGCGGTCTCGCTGATGAACTCGTGCATGCGGGTGATGCCGCCTTCGTAGAACAGGTCGACGATCAGCTTCAGTTCGTGCAGGCACTCGTAGTAGGCGACCTCGGGCTGATAGCCGGCTTCGACCAATGTTTCCCAGCCGGCCTGCACCAGCTTGGTGGCGCCGCCGCAGAGCACGGCCTGCTCGCCGAACAGGTCGGTTTCGGTTTCTTCCTTGAAGGTGGTCTTGATCGCGTTCTGGCGCGCGCCGCCGATGCCGGCGCAATAAGTGAGCGCGAGCTGCTCCGCTTGGCCGCTCTTGTCCTGATGCACGGCATAGACCGAGGGCACGCCGCGGCCGATCTCGTACTCGCGGCGCACCAGGGCGCCCGGACCTTTCGGTGCGACAAGCACCACGTCGAGATCCTCGCGCGGCGTGATCTGGCCGTAGTGCACGTTGAAGCCATGGGCGAACAGCAGGCATGCACCCGGCGCGATGTTGGGTTCGATCACTTCGCCGTAGAGCTGCGGCTGCACCATGTCGGGAGTGAGCACGGCGACGAGTTCGGCGCCCTTAACGGCTTCGGCGGGCGTCTTCACGGTGAAGCCGTCGGCCTTGGCCTTGAGCTCGGTGGGGCCGCCCGGACGCAGGCCGATGGTGACGTCGAAGCCGGAGTCGCGCAGGTTGAGCGCGTGCGCGCGGCCCTGGCTGCCGTAGCCGACGATGGCGATGCGGGGTTTGGCGGTGCTGGTCATGGTGGTGTCCTGTGGTGATCGGTGAGTGGAGTCAGACGAGGATCAGTTCGTCCGCCAGGTCGGCGTCCGTTGGAGCGTGTTCGTGGTAGTCGGCCGTGGCCGGCGCGACGGCAGCGGGCGCGTGCGACAGCGGGCCAGGCGCGGTGACCGCACCGCGCGAAGCCGAGCCCACCGCGAGCGCGTACTTCGCGAGCACGCCAGTGGTCACACGTGGCGCCATGCGCGCAGCGGGACGCGTGGCGAGATTCGCGTCGACGTCGATACGCCGCTGCGCGACGTCGATGCGCACGCGGTCGCCTTCGCGCAACTTTGCGATGGGGCCGCCGCGCGCGGCTTCGGGTGCGATGTGGCCGACCATGAAGCCGTGCGTCGCGCCGCTGAAGCGGCCGTCGGTGATCAGCGCGACGTCGTTGCCCAGGCCCTGGCCGACGAGTGCGGCGGTGACGGCGAGCATCTCGCGCATGCCGGGGCCGCCGGCGGGGCCTTCGAAACGGATCACCACGACGTCGCCCGCGTGGATCTGCCGCGCCTGTACCGCAGCGAAGGCCGCTTCTTCCGAATCGAAGACGCGGGCCGGGCCTTCGAAATGTTCGCGGCCGTGGCCGGCGAGCTTGAGGATGCAGCCTTCCGGCGCAAGATCGCCGTAGAGGATCGAATAGCCGCCGCGGGGTTTGAGCGGCGAGGCGATGGGACGCACGACATCCTGCGCGGTGTCGGGCATGGGTACCCGATCGAGTTCGGCGAAGAAGCTGCGGCCGGTGACCGTCGGAATGTCCTCGAGCAAACCGGCCGCTCTCAGTTCGCGCGCCACCAGTGCCGTACCGCCGTGCTGGAACATCTCCGCGGCGGTGTAGCGCCCGCCGGGTTTCAGGTCGGCGATGACCGGCGTGCGGGCGGCGGCTTCGAATTCCTCCAGATCGAATGCGACGCCCGCTTCGTGCGCGATCGCCAGCAGATGCAGCGCCGCATTGGTGGAACCGGCGGTGGCCGAGACCGCGCGAGCCGCGTTGCGCAGCGCGGCGGGAGAGAGGATGTCGCGCGGTCTCGGGCCGCCATCACGCAAGCGTTGCATCACCAGCTCGCCGCAGGAACACGCGGCGGCGGACTTGTCTGGGTGGACGGCGGGAATGTCGTTGAGCTGCAACGGCGACAAGCCGAGGAAGGTCAGCACCATCGCCATGGTGTTGGCGGTGAACTGCCCGCCGCACGCGCCCGCGCCCGGGCAGGCGTGCGATTCGATGCGATGCAGTTCGGCGTCGTCGATCTTGCCCGCCGCGTGCGCGCCGACGGCTTCGAAGACGTCCTGCACGGTGAGTGCGCGATCCTCTGCAGCTGCCGTCGTCTGCGCGGCCCGCTTCGGGCAATGCCCCGGCATGATCGTGCCGCCGTAGAGGATCACGGTGGGGAGGTTGAGCCGCGCTGCCGCCATGGCCGCGGCCGGAATGGTCTTGTCGCAGCCGACCAGCATCACCACAGCGTCGAGACAGTGGCCGTTGACGGCCAGTTCGATCGAGTCGGCGATGGTCTCGCGCGACACCAGCGACGCGCGCATGCCTTCGCTACCCATCGCGATGCCGTCGGTCACCGCAATCGTGTTGAACTCGATCGGCGTGCCGCCCCAGGCGATGACGCCCTCGCGCACGTGCTGTGCCAGATCGCGCAGCGTGAGGTTGCACGGCGATACGTCGGACCAGGTGTGCACGACGGCGACCAGCGGCTTGGCGATCGCCGCGTCGTCGAGTCCGGTCGCGCGCAGCATGGCGCGTGCCGGAGCGCGTGCGGGGCCTTGCTTGATGGCGTTGCTTCTCACGAACTGGATTCCCCGGTGGAAATTCAGGTCGTAGAAAACAAAGACCCCGCGCCTTTTCAGGCGCGGGGTCTTTGGAATCTAGACCTGGGTTGGTGGTGTCTTACTTACACAAACCCATACTCCGCGCTGGCTGGCCCGGTAATAAGTACGAGTACGGTAATAAGCGCGAGGGTCTCGAGCGTTACGTAACCGATACGAGCGGTTCCGACACGCAGCAGCGCCGCCGAGTCGTGAGACTTGGCGATGGCGGTCTGCGGGTGGTTGTTGCGCTGCGTCATGGGGCTAGAGGATCACGCCCGTCGCGCTCATGTCAACCGCGATTTCGTGCGACATCGCAAAAATTCATAAGGAATCGCGCACGAATTTCGTTGCGCATGAAACCAGTCAGTTCGCGAGTTGCCTCGTCACGCGCTCAGAAGCGGCGGAAATAGCCGTTGGAGTACTCGTTCGCATACAGCACCGAGACGCGCTCGGGCTTGTCGGCGAAGAACTCGTCGGTGGCGCGCTTCACACCGGGCGACGCGTAGGTTTCGCGGATGCCTTCGCGCGGAAAGATTTCCGGGTCGTAGTAGACGCCGAACATCGCGATCGCGCCCGGCGACATACGCGCGTAGACGTGCGGCAGCACCTGTGCGGTCGACGTGTACAGATCGCAGTCGATCAGCGCGAAGCTGATCGTGTCCGGCAGTTGTGCCGGGATGGTGTCCTCGAACCAGCCCGAGTGAATCTGCGGCCGCGCCGCGAGCCCCGCGCGATGGAAGGTGTCCTCGAACTGCGCCAGCGGCGCGGTCATGTCGCCCTGGTGGTAGATGCCGTCGGTCGCGTCGTCTTCGGTCGGCACGGGCAAGCCTTCGAAGCTGTCGTAGACGTGGAACCGCTTGCTCGGGCTGCCGGCCGCCGACAGTACCGACTGGATCACCACCGAGGACTCGCCGGCCGCACAGCCGATCTCGACCAGGTCGCCGGGCACGCCGTAGGCGCAGGTCTGGCTGGCGAGGTGGAACACGTTCATGCGCGACTCGACGTTGCCGAAGCCCCAGTGGTAGGGCGGGTCGGACACCCTCAGCCGCGTACCCAGGCGGGCGAGCAGCCCGTTGGCGAGTTGGTGGCGGCGTCCGGGGGGCCGGTTCAGGCGGCTAACGACGATGTCATCCATGAGGGCGGAACTCGGCGAGGGATGTGCCGCAGGGTACCGGCGGGGCCGTGTGGTCTAATACCACCCGAAGCGGGGGTACCGGCGGTGGCCGGTTGAGACAGACCCTTCGAACCTGATGCGGTTGAGACCGCCGTAGGGAAGCTTCGCCGGACCGGCTTTGGTCCGTGCGCCGCCGCTTCGTCGTGCCCACGCAACGAAACCGGACGAACACGTATGAACGCGGTGCCCTCCCAGCTCCTCCAGCAGGCCGAACAACTGTCGGCCGACGTCACCCGCCCGATTCCGGGCTCGCGCAAGATCCATGTCGAGGGCTCGCGTCCCGACCTGCGCGTGCCGATGCGGGAGATCGCGCTGACGAAGACGCCGACCATGTTCGGCGGCGAGGACAACGCCCCGTTCGCCGTGTACGACTGCTCCGGCCCGTACACCGATCCGGAAGCGCGCATCGACCTCGCCGGCGGCCTGGCCCCGCTGCGTGCGCAGTGGATCGCAGAGCGCGGCGATACCGAGTTGCTGTCGTCGCTGTCGTCGGAATTCGGCCGTGCGCGCGAAACCGATCCCAAGCTCGATGCGGTGCGTTTCCGCTCGCGCCCGCAGCCGCGCCGAGCGCTCAGCGGCGCCAACGTCTCGCAGATGCACTACGCGAAGAAGGGCATCGTCACGCCGGAAATGGAATACATCGCGATCCGCGAGAACCAGCGCATCGAGGCGATCCGCGAAGCGCACCTGCTGCGCCAGCATCCGGGCGAACACTTCGGCGCCAACATCCAGAAGCTGATCACGCCCGAATTCGTCCGCGACGAAGTCGCGCGCGGCCGCGCGATCATCCCCAACAACATCAACCATCCCGAAAGCGAGCCGATGATCATCGGCCGCAACTTCCTCACCAAAGTCAACGCCAACATCGGCAACTCCGCGGTGTCCTCCGGCATCGCCGAGGAAGTGGAGAAGCTGGTGTGGGCGATCCGCTGGGGCGCCGACACGGTGATGGACCTGTCCACCGGCAAGCACATCCACGAAACGCGCGAGTGGATCATCCGCAACTCGCCGGTGCCGATCGGCACCGTGCCGATCTACCAGGCACTGGAGAAGGTCGACGGCAAAGCCGAAGAGCTCAACTGGGAGATCTTCCGCGACACGCTGATCGAACAGGCCGAGCAAGGCGTCGACTACTTCACCATCCACGCCGGCGTGCTGCTGCGCTACGTGCCGCTTACCGCCAAGCGTGTCACCGGCATCGTCTCGCGCGGCGGTTCGATCCTGGCCAAGTGGTGCCTGGCGCACCACAAGGAGAATTTCCTCTACACGCACTTCGAGGAAATCTGCGAAATCATGAAGGCCTACGATGTGGCCTTCTCGCTCGGCGACGGCCTGCGTCCGGGTTCGATCGCGGACGCCAACGACGCGGCGCAGTTCGGCGAGCTGGAGACGTTGGGGGAGTTGACCCAGATCGCGTGGAAGCACGACGTCCAGACCATGATCGAAGGCCCCGGCCACGTGCCGATGCAGTTGATCAAGGAGAACATGGACAAGCAGCTGCGCGAGTGCGGCGAGGCGCCCTTCTACACGCTGGGCCCGCTGACCACCGACATCGCGCCGGGCTACGACCACATCACGTCCGCGATCGGCGCGGCGATGATCGGCTGGTACGGCACGGCGATGCTCTGCTACGTCACGCCGAAGGAACACCTGGGCCTGCCCAACAAGCACGACGTGCGCGAAGGCCTGATGGCCTACAAGATCGCCGCGCACGCGGCGGATCTGGCCAAGGGCCATCCTGGCGCGCAGGCGCGCGACAACGCGCTGAGCAAGGCGCGCTTCGAATTCCGCTGGGAGGACCAGTTCAATCTCGGCCTCGATCCGGAACGCGCGCGGGAGTACCACGATGAAACGCTGCCGAAGGACGCACACAAGGTCGCGCACTTCTGCTCGATGTGCGGCCCGCACTTCTGTTCGATGAAGATCACCCAGGACGTGCGCGACTACGCCGCCGAGCACGGTGTCGACGAAACGGCCGCGCTCGAAGAGGGCATGGCGGAGAAGTCGAAGGAATTCCTCGCCCAGGGCGCGCAGGTCTACCGCAAGGCCTGAATGCGGGAAAAAAGAGCGCCGGAGGACCGATTCCGGCGCCAAGGTTGACGCTAGTTGAGAGATGACGGCCGGATGACCGGCGTCAGGTCGATACCCGGCACGGCCGGGTAACCGATGAACCTTAGAATGTGGCGCGGGTCGAAATCTTCCCCGCATCGGCAAGCCCGTTTGCCGGATCGGTCGGTTCCATTGACCGCACTGGCACCGGCGCTTGCGCCTCCGCCATCATTCCGGATTCATGTCGACTTCTCCCTTGCCGCCTTCGAGTTCGCTGCTGTCCGCGCGGCTGCGCGTGGGCGAATGCGTCGTCGACATGCCGCTGCGCGAAATCCAGGCGCCGGGCGCACGTCGCCCGCGCCGGGTCACGCCCAAGGCCATCGCGGTCCTGGCGGCACTGATCGAAAACGACGGCCGAGTGGTGAGCCGCGACGCCCTGCTGGCGCAGGTGTGGGCGGGCACGCTGCCGACCGACGACGTCGTCACCCAGGCGATCACGCAGCTGCGCAAGTCCTTCGACGACGAACGCGGCAATCCGCGCTACATCGAAACCATCGCCAAGTACGGCTATCGGCTGTTGGCGCCGGTCGAGCGATTGGTGGAGTCGCCGCAGTCCATGCCGAACGCGCCGGCGGCCGCGCCCGCCGGCACCGCAGAAGCGAGCGTGCCCGCGCGGCCGTACTACGCGCCTGCGCCGAGAGATATCCGCGGTGACTGGCGTGCGATTGCCCTGGCGATAGGCGTGGTGGGACTGATTTTTGGGCTGGTGCTGCTGTGGTCGCTGCGGCGGGACCAACCGGCCGTCGCGGCGCAGCCTTCGCGCACCGCGACGACGCGTGCGCCCACGGCCAGTTACCGGCTGATCACCTCGGTGCCCGGCATCGAAAGCAGCCCGAGTCTGTCGCCCGACGCCGCGCTGGTGGCCTATGTCGCGACGCCGGCCGGCCAACGCAACAGCGCGATCATGCTGCAGACGACTGACCCGAGTACGCCGCGGCAGTTGAGCCATCCCGACGGCGATGCCGCCGACAGCGCGCCGGCGTGGTCGCCGAACGGGCGCGAGATCGCCTTCCTGCGGGTGACGCCGGGCCGCGATTGCCGCGTCATGGTGCTGCCGTCCAACGGCGGCAGCGAACGCAGCGTGGGCGATTGCGATCCGCACAGTCCGCCCAGCTTCGACTGGACTTTCGATGGGCGCGGCCTGGTGTTCGGCAGCCGCGGCACGCCGACCGGCGGCGTCGGCCTGCGCCTGCTGGATCTGGCCAGCGGCGAGTGGCGGTTGCTCGACTACGGCGCAACCGCGGCCGACATCGACTTCACTCCGCGCTATTCGCCGGACGGGCGCTGGATCGTGTTCGTCCGCAATTCTCCGGTCGGCGATCTCTACCGCATCCCCAGCACCGGCGGCACGGCGCAGCGGCTGACCCGCCTGCATGCGGACATCCGCGGCTGGGACTGGATGCCCGATGGCCGCAGCATCCTGCTGAGCCGCTGGAGCGGCAGCGAAAGCCGTCTGCTGCAGCTCGACCTGGACAGCGGGCTCACCCAGGACATGGGGCTCCACGACGCCATCGAGCCTTCGGTTGCCGCACGCGTTCCGGCCGTCGCATTTTCGGAGTCGCGCAACTACTTCGGCATTCATCGCGTGACGCTGGACGGCTCGCGCGCGGTCGAACGTCTGTTTCCTTCCTCGGGCCGCGACCGGTCGCCGGTGATCGCCCCCGACAATCATCAGATCGTCTTCAACTCCGATCGGTCCGGCGATTTCGGCTTGTGGTGGGCGGATCTGCGCCGGCCGGAGTCGCTGCGCCTGGTGGACGGTCTGCGCCCGGAGTCCTGGCATCCGCCCGACTGGTCGCAGGACAGCCGCCGTCTGCTGGTGGTCGGCGATGGCGATGGCGACACGGGCGTGGGCCTATACGAGGTCACGCCCTCCAGTGGCCAGGTCGTACGCCTGCCCAGTCCGCAGGCCGACGTGGTGCAAGCGCTCTACGTGCCCGGCGACGACAGCCACCTGCTGGTCCTGGCAGGCGGGGACAGCGGCCGCCTGCAGTTGAATCTGTACGACCGGCGGCCCCAGCCCTGGCAGCGGTTGGGCTCGGTGCCCGATGTGGCGGTGGCGCGTGTCGACATGATGGGCAGGCGCGTCCTGTTCACGCGGCCCGGCCGGCCGGGCCTGTGGCAGGCGGATCTGGCCCTGTCGGCGGGCAGCATTCGCCAGATCGACGAGCAGATTCCCGAAGTGGCCCGCTATCGCGCCTGGAACGTCGCCGCGGACGGCCGCATCTATTACTTCGAGCGGCAGCCGGACTGCGCTTCGGCCTTGCGCCGCGTGGGCGATGCGAAGGCCCTGCTCTGCGTGGACCGCAGCCGCCGCAGCGGGCTCAGCGGCTTCAGCCTGACCCCGCGCGGTGATGCGATCTACGTCACGCTTTCGCTCTGGGACGGCGGCGACATCGGCTTCATGCCGTTGACCGTGCCCGCCGAGCCGATCGGCTCGCAGTGACGCAAGTCCTTGTCCGGCTTGAAAAAAACGTCTTCGGAATTCCTTCGGAAAGGCTTTCGGCCAGATTTCGCACAACTCTCCGCCATTTTTCCTGAAGCCGCGCGGGACATGCGGCAAATCCACCAGCCAGTTCTGGCACAAATGAGGTGGACCGGTGGAAGCGACACAGTGGGCGGACCGCGGACAGATCCTGCAGCCTGAGATGGGCGACCCGGCCCAGGCCGGCTGCATCGCCGTCGCCCGGCTGGGCAGCGCGCAGTTGGAGAACGGCGGCTTCTCGATTTGGGTGCAGATCCGCGGCAACTCCTGGGTGGAAGCCCGCGAGGGCCGGTTCCAGCTCCAGCGCGGCGAATGGATCGCGCTGGAACGCGACTCGCGGCCGCTGGTTCAGAGCGACCGCCATGGCCTGTGCATCGGTCTCAGCCTCGGCAGCGACGTGCTGCGCGCCTTCGGGCGTCTGTCCGACGGCGCCCTGTATGCGGGCCGCGGCCGCCTGAGCCGTCGCGACGTGCGCACCGCGCTGCGTCTGTGGCGCGACACCGCGGCACGCACTCCCGCCGCCGACATCGCGCAGTTGCGTCCGCTGCTGCTCCATCTGATCGGCGCGCAGCGCGAACTCGCGGCGCGCGTGCCGCGTTGTCCGGGCCGTTCGCGCACGCGCAAGCGCCAGGTGTTCGGTCGCCTGCAGCGGGCGCGCCTGTATCTGGAAGGCAACAGCGATCGCATCGTGCGCATCAGCGAGTTGGCCGAACTCACCAGCTTCTCCAGTTGGTACTTCTCCAAGACCTTCCTGTCGCTGTACGACGAAAGCCCGCAGGCAGCCGCGGCGCGTCTGCGCATCGAACGCGCGGCCGAGTTGCTGGAGTCGACCTCGATGATGATCGGCGAAGTCGCCGCTGCATGCGGATTCGATAACTGCTGCAGCTTCGCGCGTGCGTTCCGCGCGCGTTTTGGCGTGTCGGCATCGCGCTATCGCCAGGGTGTGCGCACTGTTGCAGCTGCGACCGCCTCGCCAAATGCGGCAAACACAGCCATCGCGCACCGCAAAGCTTCTCTCCGCACCGGAACGTAAGTTGCGAAGGCGCTCTTAACGAGCGGCTAACGCACCAATAACGATCGCAACAAACGATCATCCGGAGAGAGAACAGATGACCCATCGCCACACAGCGATGCAGCGCGGCCTTTTGCCCGTCAGCATCGCGCTCGCCCTGGCACCGGCCTTTGCCGGAGCGCAGGAAGCGGCCCCCGACAAAGATGCCACCACGCTCGACCGCATCGAAGTCACGGGTTCGCGCATCCGCCAGTCCGACATCGAGAC
>NZ_BAAGSX010000001.1:1346502-1719735 GCF_054782215.1 Lysobacter terrae | reverse complement strand
GGCGTTTGGTAACACGGCGCCGATCGAGGATGTGGACGGCGACACCATAAAGCTGGTGTTCAATCAGCGATTCCCGGGGCAGCGGTACGATGCGGCCAGTGGGTTGAATTACAACATGCGGCGCGACTACGACAGCGGTACTGGACGCTATATCGAGAGCGACCCAATCGGCTTGAAGGGTGGAAACAACACATATCGATACGTCGATGCAGATCCCATGACGGGTATCGATCCGAGAGGACTAATCAAAATCTATGGCTTCTGGTGCGGTCCAGACTGGACCGGAGGCAGGAAAGAAGAATTTTCACCAGAGCATATTTATCGGCGCCCCGTGGATCGATTGGACACCTCATGCATGAACCATGACATGTGCTACTACACGTGTCGTGCGGGATTCCCTTGCGATAAGAGTGGGCGCAGCGAGTGTTTCAGAAACTGTGATTACAATCTTACGAAGGAAGCCTACGCTGTGGGCGGTTTTTGGGGCCGGACAATCGGTGCTGCAATTGATCGTCCCGGAGAGCGCGATTCGGGCCCTGATTCACCAGAATGCATATATTGCGATCGACCGAAGAAAAAGCCATGACCAAATTTAAAAACATACCTATTGTGGTGGCGTTGATGCATGTGCTGCTCTTTTTCACGACAGTTTTGTATGTGAGTAAATCGCATGATCCACAAGCCCCGCTGATTTGGGGTATTTGGGCTGTCGTAGATTTTCCAGTGAGCCTTTTATATTTTGTTGCTGGGAAGGCCTACTCCGACCTATTGCATTCTGTTTCCAACAGCTACGGATCCCTTGCATGGTTGTTTTACATGCCGCATTGGATCCATGGTCTCCTTGGAACGCTGTGGTGGTATTTGCTCTCGCGCTTCTTCATCAACTTTCGAAAAAGAAAAGCAGCGTAAAGGGGTAGGTACAACGGTAAGGGCGAGCAGGTGCGCCGAGCGCACGGTACGCGTGGCACCGTTAGGAGTGATCATTCACTCATCGACGAGCAACGCCTCAGCCGCCGTCGTGAACTGCTGCAGCCGTTCATGCGAACGCTCGTCCGCATCCAGTGCCTGCACCGCAGCCTGCAGCCGATCGGCGCCGACGAAACCGCAACTGGCGCGCAGCCGGTGCAACTCCGCGTGCAATCCCTGGAAGTCTTCGTTGCGGAACGCATTGCGGACGCGCTCCACCACGCCGGGCAGTTCCGCGACGAAGAGCTTGCGCAAGGCCGCGATATGTTCGCGATTGCCGTTGAGTGCGCGCGCCGCCGCTTCGTCGTCCCAATCGAGTGGTGCGGTGGACGCTGCGTCCGCTGCGAGTCCCAATGCTTCCTGCAAGGCGAAGCGCACTGCGGTGGACGGCATCGGCTTTACCAGCACTTGACGGAAGCCCGCGTCCAGCAGCGCCTGTTGCGATGCCGCGTCGGCCCCGGCCGTGTGCGCCAGCGCCGGGGTGGCGCGGTCGCGCGAGCGCAGCCGCGCCAGTAGTTGCTCGCCGCTGCCATCGGGCAGGTGCGCGTCGATCAGCCACAGGTCGTAGTGCCCCGCCACGGTGAGGGCGATCGCCGCGGCCATGCTGTCGGCGGCGTCGACCGTCGCGGGCAGGGCCTGCACGGCCGCCGAAAGAAACTGGCGGCTGACCGGGTCGTCCTCGACCAGGAGAATGCGGGGCGGTGGTGGTGTCATGGGGCGAGCAGTCCTCATATCCTTCCGAGATGCGCGATCGAATGGTACGCCTGCTGTGGGGTTTGGGTTTTGCCGCCGCAATGGCGGCGCCGGCCCATGCACGATCGCTGGCTGCGCGCATCGAGCGGGTGACGACGCCCGTCGCCACGATGCAGGGCGTGCGCGTGCGGCTGGATTGGCCGGCCACCGCGCCGCATGGCCTGCTGCGCTTGCAGGCGCAGCGGGTCGATGCCGCCGGCCTGGGCTATCACTTTCGCGATCTGGACTGGCAGTGTCCGTTGCAACGCGATGGCGGTGGTGGTTGGCGTTGCGACGGCGACGTACGTGGCGGTGTTGGCGCACCGCTGCGGCTGTCGCTGGCCCTGGGTGCGGCGAGCACCGATGCGCACTTGTCGCGCGGCATCTCCACGTTGTCGCTGCATCGCGATGCCGCAACCCCGGACCGCACCGACATCGATCTGACGAAAGTTCCGCTGGCCTGGGCCCAGGCCCTGCTGAGCAATGCCTGGAGCGACGGGCACATCACCGGCGGCACGCTCGATGGCCATCTGGCCATCGTCGCGCCGACCGCTCAGCCCGTCCGCATTACCGGCCCGCTGCGCATCGGCGGCGGCGCCTTCGATACGCCTGACGGCACCATCGCCGCGGACAGTCTCGGCGCGGACCTGGCGCTCGATCTTTCGTTCTCGAGCACGAACCAGGCGAAGGTCGCCGGACGGTTGCACGGCGGCGAACTGCTCTTCGGCAACGCCTATGTCGCCTTGCAACAGCGCACCGTGGATCTGGCACTCGCAGCCACGCAGGAAGCCGGGCAGGGATGGCGTTTCCCGCAATTGCAATGGCGCGACGCCGGCGTGCTCGACGCACGCGGCAGCATGGCCTTGGACCGCGACGGCAACTTCGATGCGTTAGACCTGCGCGTGCAAAGCCCCGATCTGGCGCCGCTGCGCGATGCCTACCTCTCGGGATGGCTGGGCGTCGCGGGCGTGTCGCAACTGCAGTTCGCGGGCGCTGCAGAAGCGTCGCTGCAGCTCTCGCAGGGCGCCATGCAGGACGTGCAGGTGTGGCTGCACACCGCATCGGTGACCGATCCGGAGCAACGCTTCGGATTCGATCGCCTGGACGGCAACCTCGCCATTTCGTCGGGCGCGTCGGTGAACTCGGATCTGAGTTGGCAGGGCGGTCAGCTCTACGGCTTGCGCTTCGGCGCCGCGCAATTGCCATTCGCGAGCGGCGCGGGCGAGTTGCACTTCCGCGCGCCGGTGGTCGTGCCGATGCTCGGCGGCCAGCTGCGCTTCGATCAGTTGGCGCTGCGGCCCCCCGCGGGCGAGGAGGGGCTGGATGTGCGCTTCGGCATGACCCTGCAGCAGCTCGACGTCGGCCAGCTCGCCCATGCCCTGAACTGGCCGGCCTTCACCGGCGAACTCAGCGGCGAAATTCCCCAGGCCCATTACGCCCGCGAACGCCTCGACTTCGACGGCGGACTGCGCATGCGCGTGTTCGACGGCGAGATCGCCGTGTCTTCGCTGTCGATGGAGCGGCCCTTCGGCGTGGCGCCGACGCTGTCGGCCGACATAGGGCTGGACGACCTCGACCTGGAAGCGCTGACCGGCGTCTTCGGTTTCGGCAGCATCACCGGCCGCCTCGACGGGCGCATCAACGCCCTGCGCATGGTCGACTGGCAGCCGGTCGCCTTCGACGCCGACCTGCATACGCAAGCCAAGCCCGGGGTAAAGCAGCGGATCAGCCAGCGCGCCGTGCAGGACCTGTCGAGCGTGGGCGATGCGTCCTTCGTCAACAGCCTGCAGTCGCGGCTGATCGGCCTGTTCGACGATTTCGGCTACGCGCGCATCGGCATCGCCTGCCGGCTCGCCGACGACGTCTGCAATATGGATGGACTAGGTTCAGCCGGACGGGGATTTATTATCGTCGAAGGTGCGGGGCTGCCACGGCTTACCGTGGTGGGCTTCAATCGGCGGGTCGATTGGCCGACCCTGGTGGAGCGGCTGGGTGCGATCGGCAAGGGCGACGTCAAGCCCGTCGTCGAATGAGCGAACGAACGAAACAACGACGGAGTCATCCGTCCAACAGGAGAACAACATGCGTCGTCTGATGGGAATCCCGGTCGCAGCCGTGCTGCTGACGGCCTGCGTCACGATCAACGTCTACTTCCCCGCGGCCGAGGCCAAGGAAGCGGCGAAGGAGTTCGTCGAAAAAGTGATCGGCGACGAAGCCAAGGACGTGAATGTGAAGCCCGTTCCGCATGATGGCGGCGGCATGGCGATTCGCTCGCAGGCCCCAGCGGATCATCTGCTGGCCCACGTCGACCTGTTGAGCCTGGTCGGCATCGGCACGGCCTACGCGCAATCGCAGCCCGACATCACCATCAAGACGCCGGCGATCCAGGCGATCCAGGCGCGCATGGCCGAGCGTTTCGATGCGCAGCTGCGTGCGGGTTTCGATGCGGGCGCGCTGGGCTTCGGCGGCGACGGCACCATCGTGGTTCGCGATGCGTCCAAGCTCGCCCTCAAGGACCGCGTCGCGGTGAACCAGGCCGTCGCCGACGACAACCGCGACCGCAAGGCGGTGTATCGCGAAGTGGCGGTGGCCAACGGGCATCCGGAGTGGGAAACGCAGATCCGCGATGTGTTCGCCAAGCAGTGGATCGCCAGCGCGCATGCGGGGTGGTGGTATCAGAGTGGCGGGGCTTGGAAGCAGAAGTAAGCTTCCGGCTGTGTTGTTGAGAAGGGCCCGCTTTTGCGGGCCTTTCGCTTTTGCGGCGCCTCGCTGTTGTCGCAGCTGGTTGAGGAGGGCATCGGCTTCGGTAGCGACGCGCTACCCGACGGGATGGGGGTGCTCCGCCCCTCCGGACGGCATCCCTGCCTTTAGTCGGGGCCGCGGACCATCCTGGTCCGCTCTCCGCACCCCCATCCCGCCGGGCAGCGCTTACCGCGAGCGTGCAGATCGCAGCTTCGGTCACGCTTTTTTCTTGCTCCTTCTTCTCCCCGCGTGCGGGGAGAAGATGCCCGAAGGGCAGAAGAGGGGGAGGCGAGCGCAGCGAGTTGCCTTTGCTCTTATCAAAGCGCCCGAGATGAGTGAGAGGGCAGGCGGTGCCGGTAGGCAGGCGCGACTGTCAGCGGCATGGATGCCGCTGACAAGCCTCCATGGATGGATTCACGGCGTGTCGCACCTGCCTACCGGCGCCGCCTGCCCGCGCCGAGATCGTGCAACCGCCGACGGCACGTCCCCTCACCCTGCGTCGCTGTGCGACGCTTTCCCTCTCCCCGCAAGCGGGGCGAGGGGGTGCGACAATACGCGGCCCTGCAATACCGAACTCCCCCGTGGCCCGCATCGATCAAACCCCTTTCGAAGTTGAAATCACCGACCTGAGCCACGACGGCCGTGGCGTCGCCCGGCGCGACGGCGAGGGGGGCAAAGTCACCTTCATCGCCGGCGCGCTGCCCGGCGAGCGCGTGATGGCGAAGCAGACCTCGCGTTCCCGCCATTTCGACGAAGCCACGACGCTGGACGTGCTGCGCGCCTCCGCTGACCGCGTGCCGGCGCGCTGCCCGCACTTCGGCACTTGCGGCGGCTGCGCGCTGCAGCACCTGGACGAAAGCAAGCAGATCCTCGCCAAGCAGCGTGTGCTGCTGGAGAACCTCGAACGCATCGGCCACGTCACCCCCGAGCGCGTACTGCCGCCGCTCACCGATGCCGCCTGGGGCTATCGCCGCAAGGGCCGCTTCTCGGTGCGCCGCGTCGAGAAGAAAGACAAAACCCTGGTCGGCTTCCGCGAACAGGATCCGCGCTTCGTCGCCGATCTCTCCGAATGCCATACGGTCATTCCGGAGATCGGCACCAAGGTGTCCGCGCTCGCCGCGCTCGTCGACGGCATGCAGGCGCGCCGCGACATCCCGCAGATCGAATTCATCGCCGGCGACCGTGCCGAGGATTTCAACGGCATCGCGCTGACGTTCCGCCACCTTTCACCGCTGTCGGAAGCGGATCAGGCCGCGCTGGTGGCGTTCGGCCAGCAGCATGGCTTTGCCATCTTTCTGCAGCCGGCCGGCGTCGACAGCGTACATCCGCTCTGGCCGGCCGAGCCCAAGCTCGCGTTCATGCTGCCGCAGTGGAACCTCGAATTCGTATTCCGTCCGCTCGACTTCATCCAGGTCAACGCCGGCCTCAACGGCAAGATGATCCAGTCCGCCCTGGACCTGCTCGATCCGCAACCCGACGACCGCGTACTCGACCTGTTCTGCGGCCTGGGCAATTTCACCCTGCCGCTGGCGCGCCGCGTGCGCGAAGTGGTGGGTGTCGAAGGCGAGGCCGGGCTGGTGCGGCGCGCCCGCGAGAATGCCGCGCACAACGGCATCGCCAACGCGGAATTTCACTCCGCCGACCTGGGCAAGGATCTGAGCGACCACACCTGGATGCGCGAAGGCTTCGACCGCCTGCTGCTGGACCCGCCGCGCTCGGGTGCCGACTTCGTGCTGACCCAGCTCAAGCTCAAGCAGTTCAAGCGCATCGTCTACGTGAGCTGCCACCCTGGCTCGCTCGCCCGCGATGCCGGGTATCTGGTCAACGAAAAGGGCTGGAAACTGCGCGCCGCGGGGGTGATGGACATGTTCCCGCATACCGCGCATGTCGAATCGATTGCAATGTTCGAGGTCTGAGCGCCCATGGGCATCGAAATCGAACGCAAATTCCTGGTCACCGGCGACGGCTGGCGCAGCGCCGCGCACAAGGTCATGCCGATGGCGCAGGCTTACCTCAACGACCTCGCGGCGATGGACAGCGGCGCGATGAAAACCTCGGTGCGCGTGCGCATCCAGGGCGACGAGGCTTATCTCAACCTCAAGTCGCGCGAGCTCGGCCATACCCGGCAGGAATTCGACTACGCGATCCCGGTCGACGACGCGCGCGCACTGCTCGCACTCAGCGTGGGCGGGCTCGTCGACAAGCGCCGGCACTACGTCGATTTCGGCGGCTATCTGTGGGAGGTCGACGAGTTCCTGGGCGACAACGCCGGCCTGGTGGTGGCCGAGATCGAGCTGCCCGCGGCCGATGCGGTGTTCGAGAAGCCGCAGTGGATCGGGCGTGAAGTGACCGACAGCAAGCGCTACTACAATCTGGCGCTGGCGTCGCGGCCGTATTGCGTGTGGAGTGAGTCGGAGCGGGCGGGGAACATGGACTAAGGTCTGCGTTCCGCGGCTGCGCCGCGGCCCTCACCCTTCCTCTCCCGCAAGCGGGAGAGGGGGAGTTGGTGCCGTGCAGGAGTCTCTTCGCCGTACTTTTTTGGTTAGTTGTTTCTTAGGGCTTGGATATGTTGCTTATTGGCGTCGCCGGCAAGGAACTCACCCCGCAGGAGCGCGACTGGCTGCAGCACGATGCCTGCGCCGGCGTGATCCTGTTCGGCCGCAACTTCGCTTCGAAGTCGCAGGTAACCCAACTGTCGCAGGCGATCCGCGCCGCCGCGCCGCGGCCGCAGCTGATCTGCGTGGATCAGGAGGGCGGCCGCGTGCAGCGTTTCCGCGAGGGCTACAGCGCGCTGCCGCCGCTGGAAGGGTTCGGACGCCTGTACGCACAGGACCGCGAGTCGGCGTTGCGCCTGGCCGAAGAGCACGCCTGGCTGATGGCCAGCGAGGTGCGCGCGACCGGCGTCGATCTCAGCTTCGCGCCCGTGGTCGATCTGGGTCGCGGCAACCGCGCCATCGGCAATCGTGCCTTCTCCGAAGATCCCGAAGTCGTCGCCGAGTTCACCCGCGCCTATATCCGCGGCATGCACGCCGCCGGCATGGGCGCGACGCTCAAGCACTTCCCGGGTCACGGCTCGGTGCTGGAGGACACGCATTACGACATGGCGGTCGATCCGCGGCCCTGGGATGAAATCCGCAAGCTCGATCTGGTGCCCTTCGTCGCCGGTATCGAGGCCAAGGCCGACGCAGTGATGATGGCGCACGTGGTCTATCCGGCCGTCGCGGCCGAACCAGCCGGTTATTCGAAGCACTGGATCGAAGACATCCTGCGCCGGCAGATGGGCTTCCACGGCGTCGTCTTCAGCGACGACATCGGCATGGCCGCCGCTTCGTCCGCCGGTGGCGTGAAGCAGCGCGTGGGGCTGCACCTGGACGCCGGTTGCGACGTCGTGCTGGTGTGCCATCCGGAATTGGTCGAGGAAGCGCTGGAAGCGGTCAAGCACCGCAAACTCAACACCATGGCGCTGACCGGGCTGATCGGCCGCGGCGCGATGGGCTGGGACGGACTCATCGCGGACGCGCGCTACGGCCAAGCGCGCAGCCGCCAGGAAGGATTGGCGTAATGGCAGACCTGCAGACCGCGCTGGCGAACAGCGACCTCATCCACGACCGCACCACGCTGGAAGCGGCGATCGTGCGCATGTCCGCGCAGATCCACACCGATTACGTCGGCAGCGTGCCGGTGTACATCACGGTGATGCACGGCGGGCTGCCGTTCGCCGGGCAGCTCGCGCTGGAGTTGGGCGCGCGTGGACTGGATCTGGAATTCGAATACCTGCACGCGACGCGTTATCGCGGCGCGACCTCCGGCGGCGAGCTGGCGTGGAAGCATCGTCCCGCTACCTCGCTGCAAGGGCGCCGGGTGCTGCTGGTCGACGACATCGTCGACGAAGGCCACACCCTGGCCGCGATCCGCGAGTGGTGCCACGAACAAGGCGCCGTCGAGATCCGCATCGCCGCGCTCGCGGTCAAGGTCCACGACCGCTGCGTGCCGGGCCTGGTCGCGGACTACATGGGCGTGGAAGTGCCCGACCGCTACGTCTATGGCTACGGCATGGACTATCACGAACAAGGCCGCGGCCTGCCCGCCATCTACGCGCTGCGGGACTGATTCGCTACGGGACACCACGGAGAACGCCTCGCCATGAGCACGATCGAACTCGCCATCATCGGCGGCACCGGCCTGTACAAGCTGGCCGAGCTGCAAGACGTCGAAACCCATCAGCCGGTCACGCATTACGGCGCGGTGTCCGGCCCCGTGCGCATCGGCACGCTAGACGGCCGTCGCGTGGCCTTTCTCGCGCGTCACGGCGAGGGGCATTCGCTGCCGCCGCACAACATCAACTATCGCGCGAACCTGGCGGCACTCAAGGCGCTCGGCGCGCAGCGCGTGCTCGCGCTGAACACGGTGGGCGGCATCACCGAACGTTTCGGACCGCGCGTGCTGGGCTGCCCGGACCAATTGATCGACTACACCTGGGGCCGGATCTCAACGATCTGCGAAGAGCCCGGTACCGACGTGCTGCACGTGGATTTCGGCGAGCCATACACGCGGACGCTGCGCCAGGCCGTGATCGCGGCGGCGGCGAAGGCCGGCGTGGCGCTGGTCGACGGCGGCTGTTACGGCGCGACGCAGGGGCCGCGCCTGGAAACGCGCGCCGAAATCGCGCGCATGCGCCGCGACGGTTGCGATCTGGTCGGCATGACCGGCATGCCGGAGGCCGGCCTGGCGCGCGAGATGGAACTGGATTACGCCTGCCTGGCCATCGTCGCCAACTGGGCGGCCGGCGCGGGCCCCGATCCGGACGAGGTCATCACCCTGCAGGACGTGCTGGACAACGTCGCGGCCGCGTCCGCGGGCCTGCCGGCGCTGCTGCGCGCGCTACTGGGCTGACGTCACGGTTCTGGAACCGATTTCCGTTCGCTCGGAAGAATACGGCGCGACCGATGCACTCGTGCCAGTTGCGCTCGTTCAGCAAGTTGGCATACTCGCTTGGCGCCGCCAGGGCCGGCGCACGTCAACGCATCCAGCAGAGGTCATAAAGGACATGCAGTACGGTACCGTGAAGTGGTTCAACGACGCCAAGGGATTTGGCTTCATCTCGCCCGAAGACGGCAGCGCCGATGTTTTCGTGCATTTCTCCGCTATCAATGCCAAGGGCTTTCGCAGCCTGCAGGAAGGCCAGCGCGTCAGCTACCAGCTGACCCAGGGCCCGAAGGGCGCGCAGGCGTCCGAGGTCGCGCCGGTCTGATCCGGCCGCGATTTTGAGCCGAGGACTGCTTGGCTCGAATGTTTTTCCAGGCCCCGCTTCGGCGGGGCCTTTTTCTTTGCGTGGCGACGGCGTGAATTGAGCCGTACAGTCGCAGCAGCGACCAGGAGGCGACCGTGAACTCGACGGATTTCGCGACCGATGGAGTGGACAACCAGCCGCCGGAATTCGCCGGACGCGACCTGTGGGCGGACGACGTAGCCCTGCGCGAAGCGGTCGAACGCGAGGGCGCGGCCGCGTTCGCCGAGCGCCTGCAGGCCTACGGCCGCCGCGCAGGCGGCGAGCTGTTGCAACTCAGCTTCGACGCGCATCGCGATCGCCCGCGCTTGCGCACGCACGACCGCTTCGGCCATCGCATCGACGTGGTGGAGTTCCATCCGAACTATCACGCGGTGATGGCGGCGGCCATCGAGAGTGGCGTTGCCGGGCTTTCCTGGCAGGACGCGGCGAGCGGCAGCCACGTCGCCCGCGCGGCGCTGAGCTATCTGCACGGACAGGTCGAGCCGGGCAGCAGTTGCCCGCTCACCATGACCCACGCCGCCGTGCCCGTACTGCGCCGCGAGCCGGCCTTGCGCGATTGGGCGCAGAAGGCGGCCGCGCCTTTCTACGATCCGCGCAACGTGCCCGCCAAGGGCAAGCGGGGCCTCACCCTCGGCATGGGCATGACCGAGAAGCAGGGCGGCAGCGATGTGCGCGCGAACGCGACACGCGCCCAACCCTTGTCGGCGCCGGGCGAATACGCACTCGTCGGCCACAAGTGGTTCTTATCCGCGCCGATGTCGGACGGCTTTCTCGTGCTGGCGCAGGCGCCCGGCGGGCTCAGCTGCTTCCTGATGCCGCGCTGGCGGCCGGACGGCACGCGCAACGCATTCCGCCTGATGCGCCTGAAGGACAAGCTCGGCGACTGGTCGAACGCCTCCTCCGAAGTCGAGTTCGAAGGCGCCTGGGCGCGCCGCATCGGCGAGGAAGGCCGCGGCGTCGCCACCATCATCGAAATGGTGATGCTGACCCGCCTGGACTGCATGCTCGGCTCGTCCGCGTTGATGCGCATGGCCTTGGCGCAGGCGATCCACCACACGCGGCACCGCTCCGCCTTCGGCAAGCGGCTGGTGGAGCACGCGCTGATGCAGAACGTATTGGCCGATCTCGCCCTCGAAGCGGAGGCCGCGCTGGCGTTCTCGCTGCGCGTGGCACGCGCGGTCGGCGCGCAGGGCGATGCCGGCGAAGCGGCGTTCGCGCGCATCGCCACGGCGATCGGCAAGTTCTTCGTGTGCAAGCGCGCGCCGGCCTTCGTCAACGAAGCGCAGGAATGCCTGGGTGGCGCCGGCTACGTGGAAGAGTCGTTGCTGCCGCGGCTGTACCGGCAGGCGCCGTTGAATTCGATCTGGGAAGGCAGCGGCAACATCCAGTGCCTGGACGTGCTGCGTGCGCTGTCGCGCGAGCCCGATACGGCCAAGGCTTTCTTGGCCGAACTCGATGCGGCCTCCGGGCTGCATCCGGCGCTCGACCGCGAGACCGCCGCACTGCGGTCGACGCTGGCCGGTGGCGCGAGCGAAGAGGCCGGCGCACGCCTGCTCGTAGAGCGCATGGCCCTGGCCCTGCAGGCGGCCACGCTATTGCGCGCGCGCAGCCCGCTGGCCGAAGCGTTCTGCCGCAGCCGCTTGGACGCTCATGGGCGCGTGTTCGGAACGCTGCCCGCCGGCATTCCGTTTGCGGAGATCATCGAGCGCGCGCTGCCGGCGCAATAAGCGCCGGCCGGTAGGACTCAGTCCAGGAACTGCAGCTTCGCCAGTTCGGCGTACAGACCGCCCTGCGCGAGCAACTGCTCATGCGTGCCTTCGGCGACGACACGGCCGTGGTCCATGACCACGATGCGGTCGGCCTTGAGTACGGTCGCCAGGCGGTGCGCGATCACGATAGTGGTACGCCCCTGCATCAGCGTCTCCAGCGCCTGCTGCACGGCGCGCTCGCTCTGCGCATCCAGCGCGCTGGTGGCTTCATCCAGCAGCAGGATCGGGGCGTCCTTGAGCAGCGCGCGGGCAATGGCGATGCGCTGTTGCTGACCGCCCGACAGGCGCGCGCCACGTTCGCCCAGTTCGGTGTCGAGGCCTTCCGGCAATGCGTCGATGAAGTCGGCCGCGTGCGCCGCTCTTACCGCTTCGTGCACCTGCGCATCGGTGGCATCGAGGCGTCCGTAACGGATGTTCTGATCGGCGCTGGTGGCGAAGATGGTCGGTTGCTGCGGGACCAGGCCAATCTGCTCGCGCAGCGCCGAAGGATCGAGCGCGCGAAGGTCCGCGCCATCGACGCTCACGGTGCCGCTGTTGGGATCGTGAAAGCGCAGCAGCAGCGAGAACACCGTGCTCTTGCCGGCGCCCGACGGGCCGACCAGCGCAACGGTTTCGCCCGGCCGGACGTGCAGATTGAAATCGACGAGCGCGGCCTTGTCGGGGCGTTGCGGGTAATGGAAGGTAACGTGGTCGAGCGCCAGATCACCGCGCAGCGGCACGGCCAGCGATGCCGGATGCGCGGGCGCCGTGATCGCCGGAGATTCTTCCAACAGTTCGCTGATGCGGCCCATGCCGCCGGCCGCGCGCTGCAGGTCGTTCCATACTTCCGCCAGGGTGCCGACGGAGCCGCCGCCGAGCATCGCGTACAGCACGAACTGGCCCAGCTTGCCGGGGCTCATCTGGCCCGCGACGACGTCGTGCGCGCCCGACCACAACACCAGCGTGATCGCGCCGAAGACAATCGTGATGGCCACCGCCGTCACGATCGATTGCGCGCCGATGCGCTTGCGTGCCGTACTCACCGCGGCCTTCAATGCCGAGTCGAAACGCCCGTGTTCGTAGGGTTCGCGCGCGTGGGCCTGGACGGTGCGCACGGCGCCGAGGGTTTCGGCGGCGAGCGCATTCGCATCGGCGACACGGTCCTGGCTCGCACGCGACATCTTCTTGAGGCGGCGGCCGCCGATCACGATCGGCGCCACCGCGAACGGAATTCCGACCAACGCATACGCGGCCAGATGCGGGCTGGTCACGAACAGCATCACGATCGCGCCAATGACCGTCACCAGGCTACGCAAGGCCATCGACATGGTGGAACCGACGACACTGCGCAGGAGTTCCGCGTCGGCGGTCAGCCGCGACACCAGTTCGCCGCTGCGATTTCTGTCGTGGAAGCCGGCGTCGAGTGCGAGCAAGTGGGTGTACAAGCGTTCGCGCAGATCGGCGACGACGCGTTCGCCCAGCACGGAGACGAAGAAGAAGCGGGCGGCGGTGAACAGCGCCAGCGCCAGCGTGGTCAGGAACAGCAGGGTGAAGGAGCGGTCGATGCCGGCGCCGCCGGTGGCGAAGCCCTGATCGATGACCACGCGCGCGGCCGCCGGAAGGCTCAGCGTCGCCGCGCTCGAGCAGACCAGCGCCACCAGCCAGGCGACGAACAGGCCCCTATGCCGGCGGATGAAGGGCCACAGGGTGCGCAGGCCGCCGATGGGCGGCTTGCCGGTAGATTCGGTCATGGGGAAAGTCAGGTCTCGAGCCAGCGCACTCGATCTCGGGTGGCGTCGCGCAACTGGATTTTCAAGGCGTCGACGCGATTCGCCGGCACGCGTAGGGTCAAAGTGGCGCCGTCCGCGAGGAAATTCTCGGCCAGCTTCTCCGCCGCGAACTGCGCCAGCGCTGCATGCACGGCGCCGGTGGCGTCGAAGGGATAGTTCAGGATGAGCTCGCCGTAGGCGATCAGCGCCCGTCGCGGCGCGACCCGCAGGCACTCGGCCGCCGCACCGCCGTAGGCGCGCACCAGTCCGCCCGCCCCGAGCTTGATGCCGCCGTACCAGCGCGTAACCACCGCCACGACCTGGTCGTAGCCCTGCCCATCGATCGCGGCGAGGATCGGCCGGCCCGCGGTGCCGGCAGGCTCGCCGTCATCGCTGAAGCGGTATTGCGCGCCGATCCGGTAAGCCCAGCAGTTGTGCGTCGCCGCGGGGTCGCCGATTTCGGCGAGGAAGGCGAGGGCGGCTTCCGGCGTCGCCACCGGCGCCGCGTGCACGATGAAGCGGCTGTGCTTCACTTCGAGCGTGTGCACTGCGCGCGCCGCCAGGGTATGGCTCATTGCTTCGCGTCGGTCGCGAGCAGCGCGCGCAGATCGTCGGGAATGCGGATGCGGGGATAGTCGCGACGGAAGAGCTTGAGGCTGGCGCGGGCGTTGTCCAGGTCGTCCTCGTCGCGGCGGGTGCGGATGCGTTCGAGCCACTCGGCCGCCGGCAGGCGCTTGTCTTCGCTGACGGGCACCTGCGACCAATCGACATCGCCGCGCTTGATGCGCGAGCCGGTGACTTCGATGCGGTCGAGCGTGGTGCTTTCCACGGGCGGGGCGGCGTTGGCCATCGGCGGCGCGGCAGGGGCTGCGGCAGGGGCCATGTCAGCCATCGAACGCTCGCGTTCGCGCCGCTCGGCGGTGGCACGCGCGGCGGTGGTGTAGGTCGCGTGGCTCTTGCGTGCCAGACCGGCTGCGGCTGCCGCATCCGCAGGGGGTGCCGCAGCCGTTTCGTCGTACGAGAAGGCTTCCGGTGCGGCGGTATCGGCGGCCTGTGCCGCCTGCGCCGTGCTCTGCGCGACGGCCGCGGCTTCGACTTCGTCCTTCTGCCTGTCGTCGACGGCCGCCTTCGCGCTTGCAGCGGCATTCGCACGCGCCTGTGCGGCGGCGGCATCGTCTTCCGCGATGCGCGACGCGCGCGCTTCGCTCGCGGCATTCGGTATCGGCGGCGCCGGCAGCGGCGGCGGATTGTTGGCCTGAGCGCGTGGCGTGGCCGCGGGCTCCGCAAAGATGATCACTTCCTCATCCGCCGACGCCGGTGCGGCATCGCCCTGCATGGCCGGGCCGTATTGCGGACGCAACTGCCAGACCAGCCCGAGCGCGAGCACGGCCGCCGCCGCGACCCCGACGCCAGTCACCAGCGCAGGCGGCAAGCCCAGCCAGGCCAGCCGGCCGTGCCGGCGCGGCTTGTGCGTGGCCGCGGCCGCGTGCGCGGCGGCGAGGATCTTCGCGTCGAGCGCCGGCGACGGCCCGTCCAGCGGACCGGCACGACGCAGCCGCGCGGCGAGATCGCGCTCTTCGGCGTCCAGCGGTTCGTGGTGGTCGGGACGGGTGGTCATTCGTTCAATCTCTGGCGCAGCTTGTCCATGGCGTAGCGAAGCCGCGACTTCACGGTTTCCCGGCCTACTCCGGTAATGGCGCCGATTTCCTCCAGACTCAATTCCTGTTCGAGCCGCAGCACCAGCACTTCGCGCTGCTCGTCCGGCAGTTCTTCCATCGCCAGTTGCAGGCGGCGGCGCTGTTCGAAATCGGACAACTCGCGCTCGGGCGTGCTCGGGTCCGGCACGCGCGCGGCGCGCTCGTCGCCATCCTCCGGCGCGGCGGGCCGGTGCCTGGCCGCGCGCCAATGATCGTTGAGGCGATTGTGGGCGATCCTGAACAGCCAGGTGGCGAAGGCCGCCTCCGGCTTCCAGCCCGCGCGCGCGGCGATCACCCGCTGCCACACATCCTGGAAGAACTCGTCCGCCAGCGCCTGGTTGCGCAGCTGGCGCAGCAGAAAGCGGTACAGCGGGCCGCGGTGACGCGCATACAGGATCTCGAAGGCGGCCGCGTCGCCGCCTACCCAGGCGAGCATCAACAGGTCGTCATTGGCGTCCGCGCCCGGATTCATCGCCGCGAGGTTACGGGCTGGCGCCGGTGCCGTGAAGCCGTTGACGAGCGGGCGCGGCTGCGCATTCGCCGCGCAGCTGGCCCAGGAGGGGGCGGTCTGGACGCGCGAATGCAGGCTGTCGGCGACGGCGAGGGCTAGTTCCATGCGGTCTAGAACGCCCGGATCGCGGGGGAGGGGTTGGGGGGTTCCACCGGCGCTGGCTGGAGGTATGCTCCACGAGACCGTCGGGGGATGGTGACGAGGGGCGTAGTGCAGCGATTGCGGGCGATGATGGCCAAGGCGGCCGAACCGGCGGATAGCGCTGCGCAAGCGTTGGCTGGTGTTCTTCAGCAGGGATTACCTGCCGGGTCGCACGTGCTGGTGCGCTGGCGGGACGAAATCGGCGTTCCGGGCTTCTCGATGTCCGACCAGATCCCCGACCGCCTGCACGAAGCCGCCGAACAGCAGATGGCCACCGGCGTGGCGCACGAGGACGCGCAGACGCTCGCGCAGGTCTGGGACGGCCAGGCCGAGATGCGCGCGGCCATCGTCGCGCACGTGCCCGAAACCATGCCGCAGGCCGCGCGCCGCGGCTGGCTGGCGATGGCGCAGCAGCTGGTGGCCGCGCACCTGGCCACGATGGAAGCGCAGGCGCGCGCGGAGCTGCTGGAGAAGTCCGAACGCCTGCAGCAGGCGCTGTACGAGATCGCCGACCTGGCCGGCTCCGAGCTGGAAATGGTCGACATGCTGCGGCGCATCCACGCAATCGTCGCCGGCCTGATGTACGCGGAGAACTTCTACATCGTGCTGTACGACGATGCGCACGATTCGATCCGCTTCCTCTACTTCGCCGACCGGCAGGATCCGTACGTCGCCGATCCGCTGCTCGACATTCCCGCCATCGACATGCCCAACAGCCTGACGCTGGCCTTGCTGCGGCATGGCGAGCCGCTGCGCGGCGCGTCGGACAAACTGCGCGAGCAGTACGGCGTCGCCCGTGACGTGGTCCATGGCCCCGACAGCGCCGACTGGCTCGGCGTGCCGATGCGTCGCGAGGATCGTGTCTGCGGCGCCGTGGTGGTGCAAAGCTACGACCGGCCCGACGTCTATCGCGACGAAGAACGCGCACTGCTCAGCTACGTGGCGCAGCACATCCTCACCGCGCTCGACCGCCGCCAGGCGCGCGAAGACCTCGAGCGCCGCGTCGAAGAACGCACGCGCGCCCTGCAGCACAGCAACCGCGATCTGCAGACCGAGATCGTCGAACGCCAGCGCGGCGAACGCCTGCAGCGCGCGCTGTTCCGCATCGCCGAACTGTCGATCACGTCGGAAACGCTGGAGCGCTTTTACGCGCAAGTCCACGACGTCGTCGGCGAGCTGTTGTACGCACGCAATTTCTACATCGCGCAGGTGTCCGAAGACGGCGCGATGATCGAGTTCCCGTACTCGATCGACGAACGCGACGCCGTGCGCCATGCGCGCCAGTTCGCCCGCGGCCTGACCGAATACGTGATCCGCGAAGGCCGCGCCCTGCTGGCCGATCGGCCGGTGATCGAAACACTGCAACGCGAAGGCAAGGTGCGCAGCCTCGGCACGCTCGCCCACTGCTGGTTGGGCGTGCCGCTGTTCCGCGAGGAAGTCGTGGTCGGCGTGATCGCGGTGCAGAGCTACTCGCCGGCGATCAGCTTCACCGGCCGCGACCAGGAACTGCTGACCTTCGTCGCCCATCACATCGGCATTGGCCTGGCACGCAAACAGGCGCAAGACCGCCTGCTCGTCGCCCACAGCGAGCTCGAGCAACGCGTCACCTCACGCACGCGCGAACTCGCCGAAGCCAACGCCGAGCTGCTCTCGCAGATCGGCGAGCGTCTGCGCGCCGAGCAGCAGCTCACCTACCAGGCGCGCCACGACGCCCTGACCGGATTGCCCAACCGCAGCCAGCTGCTGGAGCGCCTGGCCGCGGCGATCAGCCGTGCGCAGAGCGATGCCGCGCAGGGGCACACGCCGACGCGGTACTTCGCCGTGCTGTTCCTCGACCTCGACCGTTTCAAACTGGTCAACGACAGCGTCGGCCATTCCGCCGGCGACGAGTTGTTGATCGAAGCCGGCCGCCGCATCGTCGCCACCGTGCGCGGCGGCGACATGGTCGCGCGGCTGGGCGGCGACGAGTTCGCGATCCTGATCGGCGATATCGACAACCTGACCATCGCCGAAGAGCTCGCGCGCCGCGTCCTGGTCGCACTGGGCGAGCCCTTCTGGGTGGCGGGGCGCGAAGTCTTCCCGTCGGCCAGCGTCGGCATCGCCGCCTGGCACCCGCGCTACCAGAACGGTGCCGAACTCCTGCGCGATGCCGACGCCGCGATGTACCGCGCCAAGGCCAGCGGCCGCAACGGCTGCGCCGTCTTCGACGAAGTGATGCGCGAGGAGGCCATGCGCATCCTCGATCTCGAAGCCGACTTGCGCCGCGCGATCAATGGCGACGACTTCGTCGCCTATTACCAACCGATCGTGCGCCTGAGCGATCGTCGCGTGATCGGCCACGAAGCGCTGCTGCGCTGGCGCCACGAACGCCGCGGCCTGCTCGCGCCGGGCGAATTCATCGGCCTGGGCGAAGACAGCGGCCTGATCGAAGAAGTCGACTGGCTGATGTATGCGCAGGTCGCCAAGCGCCTGGCGCGCGAGCCGCACGGCTACATCTCGGTGAATGTCTCGCCGCGACATTTCCTCTCCGCCGATTTCGCCGACCGCCTGCTGCGCCTGCTCGAAGAAGCCGGCGCGGATCCGCACCGCCTGCGCATAGAGATCACCGAAGGCGCGTTGCTCGACGACACCGCCCGCGCCCTGCGCATGCTGCGCACGCTGCGCAGCAACGGCGTGCTGGCGCAACTGGACGACTTCGGCACCGGTTTCTCGGCGCTGTCGTACCTGCACCGCTTCCCGCTTGAATGCCTGAAGATCGACCGCAGCTTCGTCGCCGGCCTGGTCGGCGACACGCGTCCGGAAAGCATGGCCGTGGTACGCGCGATCCAGGCGCTCGCCGGTTCGCTCGGCATCCACACCATCGCCGAAGGCGTTGAGAGCGAAGCGCAGCGCATCATCCTGCGCGAGCTGGGCTGCCAGCATGGACAGGGCTTCCTGTTCGGAAAGCCGGGTGAGCAGTTGATGCCGTTGGGGCCGTTGCCGCGGTAGCGTTTCCCGTCGGGACTAGCCCCGGCTCCGCGAGCGCAACTGCGTCGCAGTTACTCCGTAACATGCCTTGAAGGCACGGCAGAAGGCGCTACGGCTGTCGAATCCCAGTTCGGCGGTGATATCGCTGATCGATAGCGGCGTGCGCGCCACCAGGTCCCATGCGCGTTGGTGCCGCAGCGTCGCGGCGTGATCGGTCGGTGTTTGCCCGAACACGTCGCGGTACAGGCGCACGAGATGATGCGCGGAATAACTTGCTTGACGGGCCAGCGCCTCCAGTCTCACACCTTCGTCGAAACCGTTCTGGATGCTGTGGCGCACGCGCAGCAGGCGCGACAGCGTGCGGCGACGTGCCTGGCGCGTGCGTCCCGGGCAGCGGCTGAGCAGCGATTGCGCGGGCTCCTGATGCGACCAGGCTTCGACCAGCGCCGCATGTCCCGCCAGATCTGCGTCGGACTCAGAGCGCAATGCGCGCACCAGATGCGCCAGCGAAGACACGAGCCTGCGTGCGGCACGCGATTGCCACAGCACCGGCACCTCACCGCGCGCAGCGATGCTGGTCCACGCCGCGGCAGGCACCACCACGCCCACGGCCCAGCAATTGCGACCAGGTACGAGCCGCACCGCGCCTTCGGGCCATACGATCGCTTCGCGTGCGGCGACCGACCAATGGCGATCGCCCAGTTGTCCGTTCAACGTACCGCGCAGCACCAGCCACACCGCCACATGCGTCGACGGAAGCTGCAGCGGCAGTGCACGTGCGCCAAGGCATACCGCGGTGCAGGTCTGCACGGAGAACTCGGGAGGCCGCTGCGCGCAATCGCGATGGTCGAACAGCACCCAGGTCATGCGGCCATTCCGTTGGGGGGTCGCGAGGATGCTAGGCAGCGCGCGGATGGCACTCATGTCCATTCGTACGGAAAAAGAAAGGACCACCCGCGAGGTTAGGCGCGGGTGGTCCCAGTGTGTCGGCATGGGAATGACCGACGCCGCGCGAGCGACGGGGAGACCAATCCCCGGCGCGTGCACCGGGAGAGACCGGCGGCACGGCAAGGTCAGCATGTCGGGGCACGCGCCTGCAGGCTGTGCACGCCTGGGCGCGGGAGTTGACTGAAGTGGACAAAAAACTACGGCCCCTTGCGGGGCCGTAGCGGTGTTGGCTTGTGCGTATTGCTTTGAAGTCAGGTCGATCAGAACTTCTGCGTGTAGCGCATGTAGTAGAAGCGACCGGGGAGTTCGTACTGCGGATCGAACGAGTTCGCGAAGGCCGAGTGCGAGACCGGCGGGTCCTTGTCGAACACGTTGTTGACGCCCAGCGTGATCTTGGCGTTCCACGGCGCATTCCAGTAAGCGCTGACGTCGTGGTAGGTGGTCGCCGGGATGTGGTTGCGGGCATCGCTGACCGCGACCAGGCTGTCGCCGCCGCTGGTGCCGTCCCATACGCCGTTGCCGTTGGTGTCTTCCGGCACGGCGATGAAGCGGTCCGGATCCGAGCACAGGTAGCTGTAGCCGTAGTCGACGAACTTCTGGCAGTCCTCTTCCTGCGCGCCGTAGTAGCGCACGTTCCAGGTCGCACCGAAGTCGCCCATCTCCCAACGCGTGGCCAGGTTCGAGCGAATGCGCCAGGCATTGCTGTTCTGCTGGTAGTGGCCGGGGGTGTTGGCGATTTCGTCGATTTCCCAGGTATCGGTCGACTGACCGATGCTCGGGACCGTGGTGATGCTCTCGCCGAACTTGCCGTCGCCGTCCAGATCCAGATCGAACTTGCTCAGGTACGTGGTGTCCCACGTGAAACTGAACTTACCGAACGAGGTTTCCGGCAGGCGGTAGCTGACGGTCAGGTCGAAACCTTCCACCTTCTGGCCGCCCACGTTGCCCGGCTGCGCGGTCAGGTCGAGCGCGCCGCCCGGTGCACGGGTGTAGAAGTCGCAATAGAACTGGACGTTGCCGCGGATGCACTCGTCGACGATGAACTGCCCCGTCGGCAGGCTGATCGCGTTATCCAGATCGATCTTCCACCAGTCCAGCGACACATCGAAACCTTGCAGCCAGCTGGGGCTGTAGACGAAGCCCAGCGTGGTGGTTTCGGTGGTTTCCGGCTGCAGGTTCGGGTTGCCGCCCGCGCTGATACGGATCTGCGGGTTGCCCTGGTCGTAACCACCGGCCGGGACGCCCTGCGCGACGCAGCGCGCCTGCTGCGTGGCCGACAGCGACGGGAAGCTGCCCAGGTTGCAGGGATCGGTCAGGGTCGGGAACGAGTCGCTGATACCGGTGAACAGCTCGGCCACCGATGGTGCACGGAATCCTTCCGACCAGTTGCCGCGGACCATCAGGTCATCGATCGGCTTCCAGCGGAAACCGAACTTGCTGTTGAGCGTGTCACCGAAGGTGCTGTAGTCGGACCAGCGGGTCGCGGCGCTGAAGTCGAGCAGGCGGGCGCCCGGCAGATCCTTGAGCACTGGGATCGCCAGTTCCAGATACGCTTCATCGACCGAGTAACCGCCGCTAGTGGGCTTGCGGTTGTTGCCGGTCGAATTGCCGGCCGCGATCAGCGCGTCCGGCGAGTCGAAGCCGGATTCGGAGCGGTGTTCCAGACCGAACGAGAACGCGAACGCACCGGCATCGCCGATGTCGAACAGGTCACCGCCGATATTGGCGTAGTAGGTCTTCTGCTTGTATTCCAGCTCGCTGTGCAGCGTGCCGGCGGCATAACCCAACATTTCCGGAGTCAACGTGCCGCTGCCCAGCAGGTTGATCGGCACGCAGCCACCGATGATGGTGCTCAGGTCACCCGGGGTGCGCACGCACACCGGCTTGCCCGAGGTGGCGGTGCCGGGACGGTTGTCGATCATCGACGGGCCCAGGCCGTCACGCAGCGCGACCAGGTTGAACTGGCCGCCTTCGGTGACGTGGCTGCGGTTCTCGCCCCAGAAGTAGCCCGCTTCCCAATCGAACGCCTTGTCGCCGAATTCCAGCGTGCCTTCGAAGCCGCCGTTGAACGCGAAGGTGTCCACGTTCTGCACGAAGCTGCGACGGCCCGCTTCCACGGCGCGACGCTGGATGCGGCTGACCGTCTGGCCGAACGGGTTGTACATGCTGAAGGGGCTGATGCTGATCGACTTGCCGTTCGGCGACGCGCCGGGGCCGGAGCCGAGCACGATCGGAATCGCCGCCAGCAGCTGTTCGGAGGTGCGCTGGTTGTAGGTCGCGGTGGCTTTGAAACGGACGTTGTCGGTGATGTCCAGCGAGCCGTTCATGAACAGCGACTTGCGTTCCTGCGGCGTCAGCAGGTAGTTGTCCGGCGCGAAGTTGAACACGTCGGTGCCGACGCGATTACGCCAAGCGGTGCCGCTGTTGCCGTCGTTGTAGGTGAACTGGCCACCGGTGCCGTTCGGACGGGTTTCCGTCGCGGGGGCGCCCAGCGGCGTCACGCAACGGCCGTTGGCGAACGTGTTGGGAGCGGCGCACAGCGCGAAGCGGCCGTTCGGCACGGTCGAGCTGCCCTGGAAGAAGGCATTGCCCGGCGCGCCGAAGACCGACCGCTCGGAGATCTCGCGATCGCCGGCCATCACCGGCTCTTCCTTCACGTAACCCACGCCGAACATCGCCGTCCAGCGGTCGCCCGCCGAACCGATGGTGAAGTCGTAGGCCTGACGGGTGCCGTCGCCCTCGTCGAACTGGCCGATGTAGGCGTTGGCTTCGGCGCCGTCGAAGTTCTGGCGCAGGATCACGTTGACCACGCCGGCGATCGCGTCCGAACCGTAGATCGTCGAGGCGCCGTCCTTCAGGACTTCGATGCGCTCGACCGCGGCGGTCGGGATGGTGTTGAGATCGACCGCGCCGCCCAGACCGGTGCCGCCGATCCAGCGGCGGCCGTTGACCAGCACCAGGGTGCGGTTCGAACCGAGATTGCGCAGGCTGACTTGAGTTTCGCCATTGCCACCGTTGTTCATGGTGGTGTTGAGGGTCGAGCCGTTGGCGGTGATGTTCTGGATCACGTCGCCGACCGAGGTCAGACCTTGCGCCTGGATCTCGTCGCGGCTGAGCGAGAACACCGGCTGCGAAGTTTCGATATCGGTGCGCTTGATGCGCGAGCCAGTCACCTCGATGCGTTCGAGGGTAGTGGCTTCTTTATCCTGCGGCTGGGCAGCGTCCTGCGCGAAGGCCGGCAATGCAGAACCGAATAGGGTCGATGTCAGCGCGAGCTTGAGAGCCTGCGCGAGAGGGTGGTGGTGCGGATGTCGTGTCATTCCAAGCTCCAGATCGGGACCCGCCGGACGGCCGGGCATGTCAACTTACAAATCGTTAACGACGCGGCCGTAGCGCAAAGGACGTATTCGATGTGCGCGAACTTGGATTTCGCGTGCGATGGTCTTGCGCACGATCGCGCGAGTGGTCTGGTCTCGGATTACGCGGCGCCACTAGGCTTTTGCCGTTCGTCCCGAGGCCGCCTATGCGAGTTCTGCTTGCCGCGCTTGTGATCGCCGTCGTCGCGCCCGCCTGGGCGGCGCCTTCCTGCCTGGCGCACAGCGACGCGAAGCGCACGCCATTGGTGGAGCTCTACACGGCCGAGGGTTGTCTGTCGTGCCCGCCCGCAGACCGCTGGTTGGGCACGCTCACCGCAGGCGATCGCAAAGTCGCGGCGCTCGCCTTCCATGTCGACTACTGGAATGACGACGGTTGGGTCGATCCGTTTTCCGATGCCGCGTACACACAACGCCAGAGCTACCGCATCAAACTGGCGGGGAAGAAATCGTTGGTCACGCCGCAAGTCATGGTGGGCGCACAGACCATGGTCGATTGGCGCTCGCCGGCCGCGGTGAATCGCGTGTTGCGCAGCGTCGGCGACGAAACCGCCGACGTGGAACTGTCGCTGACAGGAACGGTCGCCAACGACAGCGCCAACTTGGAGTTGTCGGCACGGCCCATCGGTAATGAGAAGACGTCCGAACCCGCGCCGATGCTGTGGCTGGCGCTGTATCAGGAAGGGGCCGATCGACACATCACTGCGGGAGAGAACCGCGGCGTGTCGCTTCACCATTCCAACATCGTCCGCAAACTCGCCGGGCCCTGGAAGCTGGAACCTGCTGGTACGAAAGGATCGGTGCGAATTCCCTTGTCGGGCCTGGATCCGGCGGGACTGGGCGTCGTCTTGTTCGCCGAAAGCGCACGCGACGCACGCACCTTGCAAAGCTTGGTGTTGCCCTTGCGGGAGTGCCGCTGATCGCGAGCGCCCCGGCATCCGTGCCGGGGCTTTCCACGTGATCGAGCGCTACTCGCTGACCTGCACCGCGACGCCTTCGCTGGTCGTAAGCTGCCGCGCCTTCTCGACCAGTTCGGTGAACTCGCGACGCTGGCCCCACGGATCGCGGCCGATCGACCCGTTCGCCGCCACCGCGATGTCCTTCCAGCTCCACTGACCGATCTGCTTGCCGCCGCGCAGGGCATCGGCGAAGGCCGCCACCGCGCTGGCGAAGCGCAGCGGTTCGTCGGGCGTCGCGACCAGTTGCGAGCGCAGGATCGGTGTCTCGATCAAACGGCTCGTGTCTTCGCCGGGACGCTTGTAGCGCAGGCGAAGATGGGCCAGTTCGCGGGTATCACCCGCGGCCTGCTCCTTGGCGCCGTAGCGCAGTGCGGGCAAGCGATCCGCGCCCGAGCCCACCGGCGTAATTTCGTACAGCGCCGTGACCTCGTGGCCCGCGCCGATATCGCCCGCATCGACTTTGTCGTTGGCGAAATCCTCGCGGTTGAGCACGCGGTTCTCATAGCCGATCAGGCGATATTCGGCGGCGACCGCAGGGTTAAACTCGATCTGGATCTTCACGTCCTTGGCGATGGTCAGCAGGGTGGAGCCCATTTCCTGCACCAGCACCTTGCGAGCTTCCATCGCGGTGTCGATGTAGGCGTGGTTGCCGTCGCCGACATCCGCCAGCTTTTCCGCGAGTTCGTCGTTGTAGTTGCCCTGGCCGAAGCCGAGCGTGGTCAAGGCGATGCCGCTCTTGCGCTGGTCCGCCACCAAGGTCTCCAGCGCATTGGTGTCGACGGTGCCGACGTTGAAGTCGCCATCGGTGGCGAGGATGACGCGGTTCACGCCGTCCTTGATGTACGCCTGCTTGGCCATCGCATAGGCCAGGCGGATGCCGTCGCCGCCGTTGGTGCTGCCGCCGGCTTCGAGACGGTCGAGCGCGCCGAGGATGGTTTCGCGTTCGGCACCGGAGGTGGGCGGCAGCACGAGGCCGGCCGACCCCGCGTACACGACCATCGACACACGATCCTGCGGCCGCAGTTGCTTCACCAGCTGGCGCAATGCGTCCTTCACCAACGGCAGCTTGTCGGGAGAGTCCATCGAGCCGGAGGTGTCGATCAGGAAGACGAGATTGGCCGGCGGCAGCGCCGCCTTCGGTACGTCGTAGCCTTTGATGCCGATCATCAGCAGCTGGCGCTTGTTGTTCCAGGGCGCGGCGGCAAGTTCGGTAGTCACGCGGAACGGCGTCTCGCGTGAAGCCGGTGCGGGATGGCCGTAGTCGAAGTAGTTGATGAATTCCTCGGCGCGCACCGCGTCGCTGGGCGGGCGCGTGCCTTCGGCGAGCATGCGGCGCACGTTGCTGTAGCTGCCCGTGTCCACGTCGATCGAGAAGGTCGACACCGGCTGTTCCGAGGTGCGATGCACGGGGTTGTCGTCATTGTGCGCGTACTTCTCGGTGTTGGCCGGCTGCATGGGGGCAGGCATGGCGTTCAGCATTGCCGGTGCGCGCGCGTAGTCGTAGGCGACGCTCGAACCGGTCACCACGACGCGGTCCAGTGTTGCCGCCGCGGCGGGCATGGGCGGTGGAGACGGAGGGGGCGGGGCCTGCATCGCCGTCCGATGCTCGACTTCGGCGAGCTGCTTGCGCCGCTCCCATGATTCGCTGCTGGCTGCGGCCGCGTCGGCGGCTTCTGCCGCGGCGTCGGCTGCGGCCTTGGCTGCTTCACCCGCGTCGGCGGCAGCGGCGTCCGCTTCGTCGGGTTTGGAAAGCTGGCTGTTCGTGGTGCTGCAAGCACCCAGCGCGAGGGAGAGCGCGAGGGCAAGGGTCAGGCGGCGCGGCAGGAGCGGGCGAGGCTGGCGTTGCATGGTGCGTCTCCGTGGCTGGGTTGCCGGTGGAAACGCACGCCCCGAACGAGTGGGGTTAAAGGGTGGGCGGGAAAGTCATGGGGTTATGGTGAAGCGCACGGCCTGAGGCGTGCCTGGCCGGCCGCTGGCATCGCGGCCGCGCACGAACAAGGTGTGCACGCCCTGCGACAGGCCCGAGGTGGACAAGTGGACACTCACCGTTTCGCTGGGTTCGTCGAATGCGCCGTCGTTCGCGCTCATGGCGATGGCGGTGGCACCTGACGTCCAGGGGCGCTGGTCGCGGTAGACCGTAGCCGAGGTGATGCGCTGCACGGGTTCGGTGCCGCTGCTGTTGTTGAAGGGCGTGTCGTCGATCACCGCGGTCACAGTCACCGGGGTGCCGGCGCTGACGCTGCGAGGCGAGACCGAGAGCGAAGTCGTGTCCGGCCCGGACGGATAGGCATAGGGCGCGTGCAGATTGCGCGCTGCGTAGCGCAGCGCAGCGAGGTTGCGCGGCAGCGTGTCCTGGAGAAACTGCCCGCAGTCTTCGAAGAAGGCGTAGCCCATTTCGATCGTGTAGCTGGGCGCACCCAGCAGGCCGTACATCGAGTCGGTAGTCGTGCCGTCCGCCACGGTCATTCCGGTCCATTGCTGGGGCGAATAGCCGTTGAACCACGCCAGGCGGCGGCCGAGCGTTTGCAGTGGCGTGGCGTTGGCGGTCGGTGCGGTGGTGTACGACCACGGCCACAGCACCATGCGGGCGAAGGAGTGCAGGTCGATGAACATGCCGCGGTAGTCGCTGGGTGCGGCGCTGGTGTCGGTGTTGCCGCGGCGATCGGGCAGCACGCCGCCGATGTAGGTGCCGGTGCTGTCGGGTACGCCGGCGACGTAGCTCAGAAGGTTCGACGTCTCGGGTTCGGACGCGGCGCTGGGTCCGCGGTAGTTGCCCAGGCAGGCGTTGCTGCTGGAGCCGCCGGGCGCGGTGTGCCAGCGATAGGGGAAGTTTCGATTGAGGTCGACGCCATACGCATTCGTGCTGCACACGCCGTTGCTGGTGTCGACGTTCTTGCGCCACGACAGTCCGGCTTCGGCTTTCTTGCGGCCGTCGGGATTGGCCTGGAGCACGAGGTGGAAGCGGAAGTTGTCGAGCAGCCAGGTCGCTTCGTCGTCGCTGCCGTAGTTGTTGACGAGCCATTCGCCGAAGCGGGTGAGCGTCTCGGCCGGTGTGTATTCGCGTGCGTGGATGGAGGCGAACACGACCATGTTGGGCTTGTTGGTCAGGGTGGCGTCGGTGGCGGTGTTGTTGAGGCGCAGGACGCGCATGCGGTAACCAAGGGATGGATTGCGCGAGCGCAGCCAGCTGGGACCGATGTCGATGACGCGGGCGAGATCGGGCCGCGCAGCGGCCAGTGAGTTCATGGTCGTGTAGGTTTCTTCGACTGTTCGGTAGCAGGTAAAGCCGGAGATGGACTGGGTACCTACGTCGCCTTGCGCGGTCGTAGTCGTGTTGATCTTGAGCGCTTGGTCGCGCAGCGCGGCTTCCGCGGTGTGCATGCGCCGGGTCGAGGCGGCGTCGATGCGGACGGCGATGCCGGCGCGGCGCAAGGCCGCGATGTCGTCAGGCGATGCTTCGGTGCGAACCGTGCCGGTCTTCTGGTCGAGCATCACATGCTGGAACCGTGAGGCGATCGCCTGCAGTTGCGCTTGATTTCGGTAGTGGGCTTCGATGAAGACGAGGCTATCTGCATCGTCGCCTGCAGCCGCCGTTCCCGCGGCGGTACTCAACAAGAAAGCGAGCAGCATACGCAGCGACCGCATCCCGGCGTCCTCCGGCGGGCGTGCCCAGGGCAGCTACCCTCGGCGAGGCCTGCAGGGTGGCGTGACGGCGGTGAAAGACCTGCGAATCGTTGTTCCGGGCGGGCAGGCGGCACCGATGGGCCTGCGTGACACGCCGTGAATCCATCCATGGAGGCTTGATCGGCGGCATCCATGCCGCCGACAGTCACGCAGGCCCATCGGCACCGCCTGCCCCCACACATCTCGGACTCGTTAAGAAAAGCAAAGCACGGCGTCGCTCTGCTCATCTTCTCCCCGCGTGCGGGGAGAAGATGCCCGAAGGGCAGATGAGGGGAGGCGAGCGCAGCGAGTTGCTTCTTTGCTTTTTACTCACGGCATCAAAGATGTGTGAGGGCAGGCGATGCCACTGGGGCAGGCGTGACTGTCAGCGGCATGGATGCCGCTGACAAGCCTCCATGGACGGATTCACGGCGTGTCACGCCTGCCCCAGTGGCATCGCCTGCCAGCCCGTAAAGCGCAGGCGCCAGCTCAATCGCGAATAACCAGCAGCCTCTGCTCGGTCATGTCTTCGATGGCGTAGCGCACGCCTTCGCGGCCGAGGCCGGAATGCTTCACGCCGCCATAAGGCATGTTGTCGACGCGGAAGCTCGGCACGTCGCCGACGATCACGCCGCCGACTTCGAGACGGTCCCAGGCGCGCATCGCATGCGCGAGGTTGCCGGTGAACACGCCCGCCTGCAGGCCGAAGTCGCTGTCGTTGACGCGGTCGAGCGCGTCGTCGAAATCGTCGAACGGTTCGATCATGGCGACCGGGCCGAAGGCCTCCTTGCGATACAGATCGGCGTCATGCGGCACCTTCTCCAGCAGCGCCGCGGGCAGCATGTTGCCCGTGCGCGGGCCGCCGGCCAGCACCTTGGCGCCGCCCTTGCGTGCGGCAGCGATCCAGTTCTCCACGCGCTGCGCCGCTTCTTCGTTGACCATCGGACCGATGAAGACCTTCTCACCGCGCGGGTCGCCCATGCGCAGCTTGCTGACGGCCGCTTTGAGTTTGCGTCGCAGCTTGTCGTAAATGCCGGCGTGCGCGTAGATGCGCTGCACGCTGATGCAACTTTGCCCGGACTGGTAGTAGGCGCCGAAGATCAGCCGTTCGACGACGTGGTCGAGCGAAGCGCCCGGATCGGCGTCGACGATGCAGGCGGCATTACCGCCCAGTTCCAGCGTGACCTTCTTGCGTCCCGCGCGCGCCTTCAGATCCCAGCCGATCAGGCCGCCGGTGAAGCTCAACAACGCGATGCGTTCGTCCTCGACCAGGGCCGCGGCATCATCGGTGTGGCACACCACCACGGAGAAGGCGCCCTTGGGCAGGTTCGTCTCCGCGAGAATCTCCGCAATGATCAGCGCGCCGATGGGCGTCTTGTCCGCGGGCTTGAGCACGAACGGGCAGCCCGCCGCGATCGCCGGCGCGACCTTGTGCGCGACCAGATTGAGCGGAAAGTTGAACGGGGTGATGAAGCTGCACACGCCGATCGGCACGCGCTTCACCATGCCGCGATAGCCGCGTGCGCGCGGGGAGATCTGCAACTCCAGCAATTCGCCGGCGTTGCGCGTGGCTTCTCCGGCGGCGATGCGGAAGGTGTCGATCAGGCGCGTGACTTCGCCGCGCGCATCCTTGATCGGCTTGCCGGCTTCGATGCACAAGGCCAGGGCCAGTTCCTCGAAGCGCTCGCCGAAGCGGCGCACGCAATGCTCCAGCACGTCGCGGCGCGCATCGGGCGGGAATGCGGCCATCGCCTCGCGCGCCTTGTACGCCGCCACTATCGCCTTGCGTACCGCCGCTGCGTCGGCGAGGGCGACGCGCGTGGCGCGCTTGCCCGTGTACTTGTCGAGGACGTCCAGCTCCTGCTTTGCGCTGACGGGCTGGTTCGCAAGATAGTAGGGATACCGCTTGGCGAGCATGGTGGCCTCCTTGGCTTGCGAAGCCTAAACGATGCCGTGCATGGGTTACATGCATTGTGTTGCAAGCCGCCGTTACGCGTCCTTGCTGTCGATCACCCGCAGCGGCAGGCTGCCGTCCACCAGGCGCGCGTCCAGCCGGTCTCCCGGCGCCGCGTCCAGCACGCTGCGCACGATGCGGCCGTCGGGATGGCGCAGGATGCTGTAGCCGCGCGCCACCGTGGCGAGCGGACTGACCATTTCGAGCGAACGCGCGAGTCCGCGCAGGCGCAGGGTTTCATTGCCCAATCGGCGCACGATCGCGCCCTGCGGACGCGACGACAGCGCGGCCAGGCGTTCGCGCAAACGCGCGATCCGCCGCTGCGGATGCGCGGCGCGCAGGACCGCGCTGGCATGGCGCACGCGCGCCTGTTCGCGATCGAGCCGCCGCTGCCACGCCGCCGAAAGGCGGCGCAGTGCATCCGCCTGGCGCCGGGACAACGCATCCAGACGCGCGCGCGGACGCAGCGCATTCAGGCGCAGCACCGCGCGATCGGCACGCTGCATCGCCGCGCGCAGGCGCTGCGCCTGCAGCGTGTGCAGGCGGGCTTCCAAGGCCCGCAGCCGGCGGCGCAGGTCGTCGCGGCTGGGCACCAGCAGTTCGGCCGCGACCGAGGGCGTCGGCGCACGCAGGTCGGCGGCGAAATCCGACAGGCTGAAGTCGGTCTCGTGGCCCACAGCCGACACCACCGGCACGGGCGAAGCGGCGATGGCGCGCGCGAGGCGCTCGTCGTTGAACGACCACAGATCTTCCAGCGAACCGCCGCCGCGCGTGAGCAGCAGCACGTCGTAGCGGCCGGAGGCCGCGGCGCGCTGGAGCATGCGCACGATCTGCGGCGCCGCCGCGGTGCCCTGCACCTGCACCGGCAGTACCTCGGCCTCGACCAGCGGGAAACGCCGCGCCAGCACGCTCAGCACATCGCGCACGGCGGCGCCGCTGGGTGAGGTGATCACGCCGATGCGGCGGGCGAAGTGGGGCAGGGGGCGCTTGCGCTCGCCGTCGAACAGGCCTTCCGCGGCCAGCTTCGCCTTCAGCTCGTCGAAGGCGCGGCGCAATGCGCCTTCGCCCGCTTCTTCCATGTGGTCGAGCACCAGCTGGTATTCGCCACGGGCTTCGTACAGGGTCAGGCGGCCGCGCGCGAGCACGTGCACGCCTTCGCGTGGGGTGAATTTCAGCCAGCTGCTCTTGGGCTTGAACATGGCGCAGCGGACCTGCGCGCGCTCGTCCTTCAGCACGAAGTAGAGGTGCCCGGAGGAGGGGCGGGACACATTGCTCAGTTCGCCTTCCACCCAGATCAGCGGGAAGCTGCCTTCCAGCAGGTCGCGGGCCAGCGTGTTGAGCTGGGAGGGGGTGAGGACGTCGCGGGTGTCGTCGTGATTCATGAACTCGGGCTGGCGCCCAGGCCGACTGCACGGCGGCCCACGGTACCGCAGCGCGGCTGCGGGGTCACGCCGCCGGTACAATGACGCCATGAATTCAGCCATCGACTTGACCCCCGCCGCGCCCTGCGCCGGCATGGCCTTCGGCCCGCAATCGCGCCGCCACACCCGCGCCGTCGTCGTCGGCGGTGTCCAGGTCGGCGGCAGCGCGCCGGTGGTGGTGCAGTCGATGACGAACACCGACACGGCGGACGTCGCCTCCACCACCAAGCAGGTGGCGGAGCTGTGGCGCGCGGGTTCGGAACTGGTGCGCGTCACCGTGAACACCGCCGAAGCCGCGGCTGCCGTGCCGCGCATCGTCGACAAGCTGGCGATGATGGGCCTGACCGTGCCGATCATCGGCGACTTCCACTACAACGGCCATCAGCTGCTTAGCAACGAGCCGGCGTGCGCGGAAGCGTTGGCCAAGTACCGCATCAATCCGGGCAACGTTGGTTTCGGCAAGAAGAAGGACACGCAGTTCGCGCAGCTGATCGAATTCGCGATCCGCTACGGCAAGCCGGTGCGCATCGGCGCCAACTGGGGCTCGCTGGACCAGGCGTTGGCCGCGCAGCTGATGGACGAGAACCACAAGCTGTCCGAACCGAAGGATGCGGCCGAGGTGCTGCGCGAGGCGCTGATCCGTTCCGCGTTGGATTCGGCGCACCGCGCGGTGGAACTGGGCCTGCCAGCCGAGCGCATCGTGCTGAGCGCGAAGGTCAGCGGCGTGCAGGAACTCATCGCGGTCTATCGCGAACTCGCGCGGCGCAGCGATTTCGCTCTGCACCTGGGCCTGACCGAGGCGGGCATCGGCAGCAAGGGCATCGTCGCTTCGAGCGCGGCGCTGGGCGTGCTGCTGCAGGAAGGCATCGGCGACACGATTCGCATCTCGCTCACGCCCGAGCCGGGCCAGTCGCGCACCACCGAAGTCATCGTCGCGCAGGAGCTGTTGCAGACCCTGGGCCTGCGCGCGTTCACGCCGATGGTCACGGCCTGCCCGGGCTGCGGCCGCACCACCAGCACCTTCTTCCAGGAATTGGCGAAGAAGGTGCAGGAGCATGTGCGCGCGAAGATGCCGGAGTGGAAGGTCACGCATCCGGGCGCGGAGAATCTCACTTTGGCGGTGATGGGTTGTGTGGTGAACGGCCCGGGCGAATCGCGCCACGCCAACATCGGCATTTCGTTGCCGGGCACGGGTGAGGCACCGTCGGCGCCGGTATTCGAGGACGGCGAGAAGACGGTGACGTTGCGCGGCGAGAACATCGCCGACGAATTCGTGACGCTGATCGATCGCTACGTCGAACGGCGGTATGGCGCCAGCAGCCAAGCCTGAGGCCGCGCGCACCCTGGCGAAGGAGGCGCACTTCGGTGCGGCCTTCCTGCGCCGGCACTGGTTGCGTTTGTTGTTGCTCTTTGTCGGGCTGTTGTTGCCGCTGTGGGGGTTCGCGGCGTTGGCCGAGGAAATTCACGAGGGCGAGGCCTTCGTCTTCGACGAGCCGATCTTGTTGTTCGCGCATAAGTTGGCGCGCGACGGTTTCGATCGCGTGTTCCTGGTGTTCTCCGCGCTGGGTTACGCGCGGGGCGTGGTGCCGGTCGATATCGTGTTGGTAGCGGTGCTGGCGCTGCGCCGGCGTGCGCGCGAAGGTTTGTACGCGGGGTTGGCGCTGGGCGGTTCGGCCTTGCTCAATCTGGCAACCAAGCAGTTGTTCGCGCGCGAGCGTCCGTCGTTGTGGGAGTCGATCGCGCCGGAGACGACTTTCAGTTTCCCCAGCGGGCATGCGATGGGGTCGATGACGCTGGCGTGGGTGTGCGTGCTGTTGGCGTGGCGTACGCCGTGGCGATGGCCGGTGGTGGTGGCGATGCTGGGTTTTACCGTTCTGGTCGGGTTATCGCGGGTGTATCTGGGCGTGCACTATCCGTCCGACATCCTGGCGGGCTGGACGGCGGCGTCGGTGTGGGCGGTGGGATGTTTCTTCCTCGTCTTCCGCCATGACCTGCATCCGTGGGAATCCAAGCGCATTCCTCAAGGGAACTGAAAGTGGAGGCTTGAGGGTTCCCACTTTCAAACTTTCAGTTTTTCTTTTTTGAGCCAAAGCGTTCCGGGCTGGGTCAGGTGGTGCCGGTGGGTAGTCGTGACACGCCGTGAATCCGTCCATGGAGGCTTGTCAGCGGCATCCATGCCGCCGACAGTCACGCCTACCCACCGGCACCACCTGACCCCTCACACATCGTGGGATCGGTGAAAAAGGCAAAACAAAGCGGAGGCGCGGTGCTATTCCCCCTCGCCCCGCTTGCGGGGAGAGGGACAGCGCAGCGGCGCAGGGTGAGGGGCCGTGGTGTTCTTTTTGTCCAAGCCCCCGAGATGTGTCGGGGAGGGTGGTGCTGGTGGGGCTGCGTGACTGTCAGCGGCATGGATGCCGCTGACAAGCCTCCATGGACGGATTCACGGCGTGTCACGCAGCCCCACCGGCGCCGCCCTCCCGCTGGGGCAGTCAACGCATCCACGAAAGAACGGAGCTATTCGCCCGGCTTGGCCGCTTCCACCGGCGCAGTAGTCGCATGCTGCCGCGCCAGCTGCGCTTCGCGATGCGCGATATAGGCATTGGCGATGAAGATGATCGCCGCGCCCACGACGGTCCAACGGTCGAGCCTCTCGCCGAACAGCAGATAGCCGGCAACGGCGACCATCGGCAACTGCACGAAGCTGATCGGCGTCAGAGCCGACACATCGCCCATGCGCAGCGCGCGTGTCCACAACAACTGCGCGATCGTGCCGAACAAGCCCGTCGCGATCAGCCACAACCACGTGGCGCCCTGCGGCCATTGCCAGACAAACAGCGCCGGCACCAACGACAGCGGTACCCAGAACAGATAGGTGTAGAAAACGATCGTGTCGGCCGGATCCACGCGCGACAGCTGCTTGATCTGGATCGCGACCACCGCGCTGAACACCGCCGCCATCACCGCGATGAGCGAACCACCGCTAAAACCCGTAGTGCCCGGACGCACGATTACCAGTACCCCGAGGAAACCGATCACCACCGCCGCCCAGCGTCGCATCCGCACGTGCTCGCCTAGCCAGAACACCGCCAGCACCGTGACGAACAACGGCGTCGAATACGACAACGAAATCGCCTGCGACAGCGGCAGATGCCCGATCGCCCAGAACCCGCACAGCATCGAACAGATGCCGATCCCGCTGCGCAGCAGATAGCGCGGCAGCTGCTGCGTGCGGAATACCGAGCGATCGTTGCGCATCAGCATCGGCAACAGCGCCAGCAGCCCGAAGGCATTGCGGAAGAACGCGATCTCGAAGGTCGGCAGCGACTTCGACGCATAGCGGATGGTCACCGCCATCATGCCGAAGAACATCGTGCTGACGACCATCAACATGGCCGCGTGCAGGAACTTGTGCGGCTGCGCGGTCACCAGGTCGCGCCGATCACGCGTGGTTCGGGTTCGATGGCGATCCCGAAACGCTCCTGCACCGAGGCGGCGATGCGGCGCGCCAGCGCAAGCAACTGCGCGCCCGTGGCGTTGCCGTGATTGACCAGTACCAGCGCGTGGGAAGCGGCCACGCCCGCATCGCCTTCGCGATGCCCCTTCCACCCGCACTGATCGATCAGCCACGCGGCGGAGAGCTTGCGGCTGCCCTCGTCGTTGCCGCGGAAGACCGGCAGCGCCTCGTGTTCGGCTTTGAGCGCATCGGCCTGCGCCGCAGGCACGATCGGATTCTTGAAGAAGCTGCCCGCGTTGCCGAGCACCGCCGGATCCGGCAGCTTGCGGCGGCGGATCGCGATCACCGCATCGGCCACATGCTGCGGCGTCGGTGATTCGATGTGCATGGCGGCCAGTTCCTCGCGGATACCGGCGTAGTCGAGCTTCAGCGACGGTGTCCGCGATAGCGCGAATTCCACCGCGGTGACGATGTAACGGTCGGGCTGCTGCTTGAACAGACTGTCGCGATACGCGAACGCGCAACCGGCGGCATCGAAACGATGCAGCTGCCCGGTGGCCGGTTCGAACGCTTCCACCGCGTGGACGAACTCGCGCACTTCCGCGCCGTAGGCGCCGATGTTCTGGATCGGCGCGGCGCCGACGGTGCCGGGGATCAGCGCGAGATTCTCCAGGCCGGCAAAACCATGACGCAGCGTGCGCATGACGAAGTCGTGCCATTCCACGCCCGCATCGGCGCGGACGATGGCTGCACCTTGCGAGGCCGCGTCGTCCAGATGCGCGACGCGCTTGCCGGTCAGCGCCAGCACCACGCCTTCGGGGTTGCCCGCGAACAACAGGTTGCTGCCGCCGCCCAACACCAGAGACAGCCGCGCGCCGAAGTCGGGATCGGCGAACAGCGCGGGCAGGGCGCTCGCATCCGACACTTCCACCAGCACCGGTGCGGTCGCGGCGACGCCGAAGGTGTTGCGGGATTGCAGCGAGGCGTCGCGCGCGATCCGGATCGAGTCACTCATGTGGAAGCGGTGCCATGGATGCGCTGCGTGGCTCTCTCAGACTTCGGGCGGCAGATGGCCGCGGCTGGGCGATTCCTTGCGTCGGCGCAAGGCTTCGACGCATTCGCGCACCAGCTCGGGGCCGCGATAGACCAGGCCGGTGTAGAGCTGTACCAGGCTGGCGCCGGCCGCCTGCTTCGTCGCCGCATCGGCGCCGGAGAGGATGCCGCCCACGCCGATCAGCGGAATCGATTCGGGCAGGCGCGTGCGCAGCATGCGCAGGATCGTGGTCGATGCACCCATCAGCGGCTGGCCGGACAGGCCGCCTTGTTCGTTCGCGTGTTCCGCGCCCTCGATCACGAAGCGCGACACAGTGGTGTTGGTGGCGATCACGCCGTCCACTTCCAGGTCGGCGAGCACGCGCGCGGCGGCGTCGACGTCGCTTTCGCTGAGATCGGGTGCGATCTTCACCAACATCGGCACGCGCTTGCCGTGCTTGGCGCCCAGGCGCTCCTGCTCTTCGCGCAACGTGCCAATGAGACGGCGCAGGGCCTGCTCTTCCTGCAACTCGCGCAGACCGGCGGTGTTGGGCGAGGAGATGTTGACGGTGACGTAGTCGGCCAGCGTGTACACGCGCGACAGGCAGTACATGTAGTCGCCTTCGGCCGCTTCGTTGGGCGTGTCCTTGTTCTTGCCGATATTGATGCCAAGCAGGCCGCCGCGGCGCTGCGCGCGCTCGACGTTGCGCACCAGCGCCTCGATGCCTTCGTTGTTGAAGCCCAGGCGGTTGATCACCGCGCGATGTTCCGGCAGGCGGAACATGCGCGGCTTCGGATTGCCGGCTTGCGGCTTCGGCGTAACCGTGCCGACCTCGACGAAACCGAACCCCAGCGACAGCAGCGCATCGATGTGCGCGCCGTTCTTGTCCAGGCCGGCCGCAAGGCCGACCGGGTTGGGGAAGGTCAGGCCGAACGCTTTGGTCGGCAACGGAGCGGGCTTGCGCGCGACCAGCGGATTGAGGCCGGTGCGGTACGCGGCCTCAAGCGCGTCGAGCGTGAGCGAGTGCGCACGCTCGGCGTCCAGGCCGAACAGGAAGGGGCGCGCGAAGCCGTACATCGTCGCCGAGTCCGTCGCTTACAGATCGAACTTGATGCCCTGCGCCAGCGGCAGCGAATCGGAGTAGTTGATCGTGTTGGTCTGGCGGCGCATGTAAGCCTTCCATGCGTCCGAGCCGGACTCGCGACCGCCGCCGGTTTCCTTCTCGCCGCCGAAGGCGCCGCCGATTTCCGCGCCGGAGGTGCCGATGTTGACGTTGGCGATGCCGCAGTCGGAACCCGAGGCGGCGAGGAAGGCTTCGGCCGCCTTGAGGTTCTGGGTGAAGATCGCCGACGACAGGCCTTGCGGCACGGCGTTCTGCATGTCGATGGCCTCGTCGATCGTCTTGAATTTCATGACGTAGAGGATCGGCGCGAAGGTTTCGTGCTGCACGATCTGCGCGTCGTTGGTGAGGCCGGTGACGATCGTCGGCAGGACGAAGTTGCCCTTGCCCTCGATCGCGGCGCCGCCGGTTTCCACCTTGCCACCTGCGGCCTTGGCCTTGTTGACGGAGTCGAGGTAGGCGTCGACGGCATCCTTGCTGTTGAGCGGGCCCATCAGGTTCTTCGGGTCGGTCGGATCGCCGATCTTGCCTTCGACCTGCTTGTAGGCGGTGATCAGCTTGCCCAGCACTTCGTCGTACATGGACTCGTGCACGATCAGGCGGCGGGTGGTGGTGCAGCGCTGGCCGGCGGTGCCGACGGCGCCGAAGACGATCGCCGGGATCGCCAGCTTCAGGTCGGCGGTCTGGTCGACGATGATCGCGTTGTTGCCGCCCAGTTCGAGCAGCGAGCGGCCCATGCGCTGGGCGACGCGCTCGCCGACCATGCGGCCGACCTTGGTCGAGCCGGTGAAGCTGATCAGCGGGACGCGCTTGTCGTCGACGAACTGCTGGGCGAGTTCGCTGCCGGCGTCGTTGAAGAGATAGAAGATGTCGGGGAAGCCGCCCTTCTTCAGCGCTTCGTTGCAGATCTTCATCGCGGCGATGGCGGACAGAGGGGTCTTCGGCGACGGCTTCCACACGGTGATGTCGCCGCAGATGGCGGCGACGAACGAGTTCCATGCCCACACCGCGACCGGGAAGTTGAAGGCGGAGATAACGCCGACGATGCCGATCGGGTGCCACTGTTCGTACATGCGGTGGCCCGGGCGCTCGGAGTGCATCGTCAGGCCGTAGAGCTGGCGCGACAGGCCGACGGCGAATTCGCCGATGTCGATCATTTCCTGCACTTCGCCGTCGCCTTCGGGCTTGGACTTGCCCATTTCCAGGGCGACCAGGGAGCCGAGTGCGTCCTTGTGGGTGCGCAGTGCGTCGGCGCACAGGCGAATGGCTTCGCCGCGGCGCGGGGCGGGGGTGGTGCGCCAGACTTTGTAGACGGCCTGGGCGCGTTCGATGATGGTGTCGTAGTCGGCCTGGGAGGAGGCGTAGACGCGGCCCAGCACGTCACCGGTGGTCGGGTTGACCGGTTCCAGCACGCCGGCGTCGCGGACGGCGGACCACTGGCCGTTGCCGAGGAAGGTGCCGGATTCGTTGTCGGTCAGGCCGAGGGCGGTGAGGACGGGGTGGGTCATTGGGGGACTCCGAAGGCGGTAAACAGGTATTGGCGGCCCCGACACGATTCGAACGTGCGACCTTCCCCTTAGGAGGGGGACGCTCTATCCAGCTGAGCTACGGGGCCTTAAGGCGCGGAATTATCGCAGAGAACGGTGGGACGCCGTACTCCGGCGCGGGTTGCGCGGGAGTTGCCGTGCACTCTCGTCGGAATGCTCTCCTGTGTTTGCCCTTCGCTCGTCATCCCGGCGAAAGCTGGGATCCATTTTGACGTTGCTTTTGCTTGGCGTTCGGTGGTGCCGCTCTACGGGCGGGCAGTCGGTGCCGGTGGGCAGTCGCGACACGCCGTGAATCCGTCCATGGAGGCTTGGTCGGCGGCATCCATGCCGCCGACAGTCGCGCCTACCCACCAGCACCGACTGCCCCTCAGCATCTCGGACTCTTTGGCAAGAAGCGAAGCAAAGCGACGCATCCCTGCGCGCGCTAGGTCGGCGTGCTCTTCTTCTCCCCGCCTGCGGGGAGAAGATGCCCGAAGGGCAGATGAGGGGAGGCGAGCGCAGCGAGTTGCCGTTGATTTTTGCTCAGTGCATCCGCGATGCCGGAGGGGCAGGCGGCGCCGGTGGGGTAGGCGTGACTGTCAGCGGCATGGATGCCGCTGACCAAGCCTCCATGGACGGATTCACGGCGTGTCACGACTGCCCCACCGGCGTCGCCTGCCCGCCCGTAGACCAAAAACGAAAACGCCCGGATTGCTCCGGGCGTTTCGTTCGATTACGCAGCGCTTACTTCTTCTTGCTCTGCGCACCCTTGCCGGTATCCGCCGGCGAGGTGGTGTCGTCGGCCTTGGGCGGTTCGACCAGGCCGCGGCGCACCAGCAGCGGTTCGATGTACGGATCGCGGCCGGTGAAGTCGTGGAACAGCACCAGCGCGTCCTTGCTGCCGCCGCGCGAGAGCAGGGTGTCGCGGAAGTGATCGCCGTTGGCGCGGGTCAGACCGCCGTTCTGCTTCATCCATTCCACACTGTCGGCGTCGAGCACTTCCGACCAGATGTAGGCGTAGTAGCCCGCGGCGTAACCGCCCATGATGTGGCTGAAGTACGGGGTGCGATAACGCGGCGGCACCGGCGCGAAGTCGAGGCCGTCCTTCTTCAGCGCTTCGGCTTCGAACGCCATCACGCCGTCGGCGGCGGGCACTTCGTCGGCCGACTTCACCTGATGCCAGCGCTGGTCGAGCATCGCCGCGCCCAGGTACTCGGTCGTGGTGAAGCCCTGGTTGAACTTCGAGCTCGCCAGCACCTTGTCCAGCAGTTCCTTCGGCATCGGCGCGCCGGTCTGGTAGTGCTTGGCGTAGTTGGCCAGCACTTCCGGCCAGTCGGCCCACATCTCGTTGACCTGCGACGGGTATTCGACGAAGTCGCGCGGCACGCTGGTGCCGGAGAAGTACGGGTACTTCACGTTCGAGAACATGCCGTGCAGCGCATGGCCGAACTCATGGAACATCGTGGTCACCTCGTCCCAGGTCAGCAGCGTCGGCTGGCCGGCCGGCGGCTTGGGAATGTTGAGGTGGTTGGCGACCACCGGCAGGAAACCGGTCAGCGCCGACTGGTCGACGTACGAATTCATCCACGCGCCGCCCTGCTTGGACGGACGGGCGTACATGTCGGAGATGAAGATCGCCAGCTGCTTGCCGTCCTTGTCGAAGACGTCGAACACGCGCACGTCGTCGTGATAGACCGGCAGGTCCTTGCGCTCCTTGAAGGTCAGGCCGTACAGCTTGCCGGCGGCGTAGAAGACGCCGTCCTGCTGCACGCGATCGAGTTCGAGGTAGGGCTTGAGCTGCGATTCGTCGAAGTTGTACTTGGCCTGGCGCACCTTCTCGGCGTAGTAGGCCCAGTCCCACGACTGCAGCTGGAACTTGCCGCCTTCCTTGTCGATGATGGCCTGCATGTCGGCCGCTTCCTTGCGCGCGTTGGCGACGGCGGCGGGAGCGAGCTTGCCGAGCATGGCGTTGACGGCTTCCGGATTCTTCGCCGTTTCATTGGCCAGCGCGTAGGCGGCGTAGTTCGGGTAGCCGAGCATCTGCGCGCGTTCGGTGCGCAGCTTCACGACCTTGGAGACGATCTCGCGGTTGTCGTACTTGTTGCCGCGTTCGTTGCGGATCAGCGAGGCTTCCTGCAGCTTCTGGCGCAGGGCGCGGTTCTGCAGGTAGGTTTCCTGCGGCTGCTGGCTGAAGTTCATCAGCGGCAGCACGTACTTGCCGTCGAGCTTGCGCGCCTTGGCGGCTTCGGCGGCGGCGGCGATCTGGTCGTCGGGCAGGCCGGCCAGTTCTTCCTTGGTGTCGACGACGACGGCGAGGTCGTTCTTTTCACCCAGCACGTTCTGGCTGAACTGCGTGCCCAGCGAGGCCAGTTCGGCGTTGATCGCCTTCAGGCGCGCCTGCTGTTCGGCGTTGAGGTTGGCGCCGGCGCGGACGAAGTCGGTGTAGTAGCGCTCGACCAGGCGCACGCCCTCGGCGTCGAGGCCGAGCTTCTCGCGGGTGTCGTACAGCGCCTTGACGCGCGCGAACAGCTTGGGATTGAGGTAGATCGCGTCGCGGTGCGCGGCGAACTTCGGCGAGTACTCGGCGTCGAGCTTGTCGCGGGTGTCGTTGGTGTCGGCGCCGACGAGGTTGCCGAACACGGTCGCGGCGCGGGTCAGGATGCGGCCGGACTTTTCCATCGCGATGATGGTGTTCTGGAAGGTCGGCTTCGCCTTGTTGTTGGCGATCGCGTCGATTTCCTTGCGGTTGTCGGCCATGCCGCGGTCGAAGGCCGGCGCGAAGTCGCTGTCCTTGATCTTGTCGAACTGCGGGTAGTGCAGCGGCAGGGTGCTTTCGCTGAAGAAGGGATTGGCCTGGGCGTTCACGGCGCTGGGTGCGGTCTTGGTGGTCTGGGCGGCGAGGGCCGGGGCGGTAGCCGCGGCCAGGGCGATGGCGACGGCCAGCGCGAGACGGTGCTTCATCGGGCGATCTCAGTGGAGCGGGAGCCGGAGGGTAACCGATGGGGCGTGAGGCGGACCCATGACAAAAGGCACGGGACGGCCGCTTTCGGGGGCTATGCGGCGCTGTACGCGGCGAAAACCGGGGTTTTTCCATGCTGTGGGCCTGTGTTTGCCGAACCTGCTTTCACAGTCCGCTCGATCCAGCCCCGGCCCAGGCCACCCAAGGAGATCCGCCATGAACGTCGAATCCGTGATGACGCCCAATCCCGCCAGCTGCATGGCCAATACGCCGCTGCGCGACGTGGCGCGGATGATGCTCGACCACGATTGTGGCCAGATCCCGGTGGTCGACGAGTCGCAGCGGCCCATCGGTGTCGTGACCGACCGCGATATCGCGGTCCGCATCGTGGCTGAGGGTCGCGATGGCAATACGGCTACCGCGGGCGATGCGATGAGCTCCCCGGTGCGGACGGTCACGATGGACACCAGCCTGGCCGACTGCGTCTGTGCGATGGAGGCTGATCAGATTCGTCGCGTGCCGGTGGTCGATGCGAGCGGCAAGCTGGCGGGCATCGTGGCCATCGCAGATCTGGCGCTGGCTGGGAAACAAGAAGCGACGGCTGAGGTGGTGAAGGAAGTTTCGGCGCCTCTGCGGCACTGAGTCCGGTACTTAATTAAGAGCGCATGGCGGTCTGGCTCCCGGCGAGGAGGGCGGTGCCGGCGGGCAGTCGTGACACGCCGTGAATCCGTCCATGGAGGCTTGTCAGCGGCATCCATGCCGCTGACAGTCACGCCTGCCCGCCGGCACCGCCCTCCTCCTACACATCTCGGGCTCGCTGGCAAAAAGAAAAAGCAGAAGCCGAAGCGGCAGCAATTTTCTTCAATCACGGCATGCAGCGACACTCTTCTTCTCCCCGCGCGCGGGGAGAAGGTGGCGCGAAGCGCCGGATGAGGGGAGGCGAGCGCAGCGAGTTGCCTTGCTCTTACGTAGATACCCCCGCGATGTGTGAGGGGCAGGCGGTGCCAGTGGGCAGGCGTGACTGTCGGCGGCATGGATGCCGCCGACCAAGCCTCCATGGACGGATTCACGGCGTGTCACGACTGCCCACTGGCACCGCCTGCCCGCCCGTACAGCGCAGGCAGCGACAAAAACCCAAAGTCCCTGGATCCCCGCCTTCGCGGGGATGGCGATCAAAGGGGAAACGTACTTCTGGCCTAGGCAATCGCGCGCCTTTGGCCCCATGCTCCGGCTTCCATTCAGCCCTGACAAGGAAACCGGGAATGAAACGCGCATTGGCTCTGTCCCTGGCGATGATCCTCGCCGGCACCGCATCCGCCGCCGAAACCCTGCGTTACGTCGCCCTCGTCGATAACGGCAAGCAGGCAGGCCACCAGATCGTGACCACCGGCGACGACGGCGTGACCCGCGTCGACTACGTCTTCAAGGACAACGGCCGCGGCCCCGAGCTCAAGGAGGAATTCAAGCTCGCACCCGACGGCACCTTCACCAGTTACCACGTCACCGGCAGCACCACCTTCGGTGCGCCCGTGGACGAATCCTTCGGCCGCGACGGCAGCAACGTCTGGTGGAAGTCGACCTCGGACGAAGGCAAGGCGACCATCGACGGCACCGCGCTGTATTCGCCACTGGGCGGAACCCCCGCCGGCTTCTCCGTTGCCTTCGCCGCGCTCGCCAAACGCCCCGACGGCAAGCTGCCTCTGATTCCCAGCGGCTCGCTGAGCACGCGCAAGGTGGCCGAGGCACAAGTCAGCAATGGCAAGTCCACGCAGAACGTGCAGCTGCTCGCCATCACCGGTGTCGGGCTCGTGCCGACGTTCGCATGGGCCACCGAGGGCGACAGTCCGCGTCTGTTTGCCTTCATCTTCCCCGGCTACCTGCAGCTGATCGAAGAAGGTTGGGAAAGCAACGGCACCGCGCTGGAAACCCGGCAGAAGCAGGCGGAAAGCGAAACCCTCGTCGCCTTCCAGCAGCGCCTGGCGCATCCGCTCAAGGGAAGCACGCTGATCCGTAACGCGCGCGTGTTCGATAGCGAGCACGCCAAGCTCGGCCCCGCGTCGGACGTGCTGGTGCGCGACGGCCGCATCGTGTCGATCGCCAAGGCGGGCAGCAAGGCCAAGGCCGATCAGGTCATCGAAGCCGGCGGGCGCGTGTTGCTGCCGGGCCTGTTCGACATGCATGGGCACCTGGGCCGCTGGGACGGCGGGCTCAACATCGCCAGCGGCGTCACCACCGTGCGCGACATGGGCAACGACAACGCCACGCTGCAGCAGATCATCGCCGAGGAGAAGGCCGGCACCCTGCTGTCGACCCGCATCGTGCCGGCCGGCTTCATCGAAGGCGAAAGCCCGATGTCGGCGCGCAACGGCTTCGTCATCAAGAACCTCGATGAAGCCAAGAAGGCCGTCGACTGGTACGCCGAGCACGGCTACCCGCAGATCAAGATCTACAACTCCTTCCCGAAGGATCTGCTGCGCGAGACCGCCGCGTATGCGCATAGCAAGGGCATGCGCGTGAGCGGCCACGTGCCGGCGTTCATGCGCGCGCAGGACGTGGTGGAGCAGGGCTACGACGAGATCCAGCACATCAACCAGGTGATGCTGAACTTCCTCGTCGACGACAAGACCGACACGCGCACGCTGACGCGCTTCTACCTGCCGGCCGAGAAGGTCGCCGACCTGGATTTCGACAGCAAGCCGGTGCAGGACTTCATCGCCCTGCTGGCGAAAAAGCAGATCGCGATCGACCCGACCCTGTCGACGTTCGAATTCGTGCGCCAGCGTGCGGGCCAGATCGCCCAGAGCTATGCGCCGGTCGCCGACCACATGCCGCCGGACATCCAGCGCGGTCTCAAGGTCGCCGAGATGAAGATCCCGGACGACGCGACTTACGCCCGCTACGACACCTCGTACAAGAAGATGGTCGAGTTCGTCGGCCGCATGTACAAGGCCGGCGTGCCGATCGTGGCCGGTACCGACTCGGTCCCGGGCTTTACCCTGCAGAGCGAGCTGGAGTGGTACGTCCGCGCCGGCATGACCCCGTCCCAGGTGTTGCAGATCGCGACCTGGAATGGCGCCAAGTACACGCGCACGCTCGCCGACCGGGGCTCGGTGACGCCGGGCAAGCTGTCCGATCTGGTGCTGATCGACGGCGATCCGACGGCGAACATCTCCGATATCCGCAATGTCGCGCTGGTGGTGAAGGGCGACACGGCCTACTACCCCAGCGAGATCTTCGACGCGATGGGGATCAAGCCGTTCGCCGCGCCGGTGAAGGTCGGCGCGCCCTAAGCCGCCTTTTCTTCTCCCCGCATTGCGGGGAGAAGATGCCCGAAGGGCAGATGAGGGGGAGCGAGCGCAGCGAGTTGCTGTTGCTTTTGTTCTGCCGTCGCTGGCAGGCCGGCAAAAGCAGCTCGCTACGCTCGCCCCCTCATCCGCCCTGCGGGCACCTTCTCCCCGCAGAGCGGGGAGAAGGGGGATTTGGATACCAGGTCGTACGGGGCCTTTAACCATGCGGTAACATTTGCCGGTCTGAACGAAGCGAGATGCGGGCATGGGTCCGCACGGCCATCACGGGATGGTCCTGTCCGCCGCCGGACTGCGCGTAGACGCACCGGCATCCTCGAATCCGGCGGTTCGTTGCCGCCTCTGCGTGAGACCGACCATGCCTTCCAAGCCGCTGCACGCCCGTCAGCTGTCCCGTCACGCGCTGGCTGCCGCCATCGCCCTGCTGCTCCCCGCGCACGCCGCGCTGGCCCAGGAGGCGGCCAAGACCGCCGAAAAGGCCGCCACGCTCGACGCGGTCCAGGTCACCGCACAGCGCAAGGTCGAGAACATCCAGGACGTGCCGGTCTCCGTCAGCACCGTGAGCGGCGAGAAGCTCGACGCGCTCGCGTCCGGCGGTACCGACGTGCGCTTCCTGTCGGGCCGCGTGCCCAGCCTGAATATCGAGTCCTCGTTCGGCCGCGCCTTCCCGCGCTTCTATATCCGCGGTTACGGCAACACCGACTTCCGCCTCAACACCTCGCAGCCGGTGTCGCTGGTCTATGACGACGTCGTGCAGGAGAACCCGATCCTCAAGGGCTTCCCGGTGTTCGACGTCGACCAGGTCGAAGTGCTGCGCGGTCCGCAGGGCTCGCTGTTCGGCCGCAACAGCCCGGCCGGCGTGGTCAAGTTCGACTCGGTGCGCCCGAGCCAGGACCTGGGCGGCTACGGCAAGGTCGGCTACGGCAGCGACGACATGTGGAATTTCGAAGGCGCCATCGGCGGCGGCCTGAGCGAGAACTGGTCCGGTCGCGCGTCGGTGCTGTTCCAGCGCCGCGACGACTGGGTCAAGAACACCTACCCGGGCCCGAACGACGGCTTCGAGGGCTACGACGAGTCCGCCATGCGCGTGCAGGCGCTGTACGAGGGCGACGGCTTCGAAGCGCTGCTCAACGCGCACGCGCGCCGCCTCAACGGCACCGCGCGCCTGTTCCGCGCCAACATCATCAAGCCGGGCACCAACGATCTGGTCGACGGCTTCAACGAAGACGAAGTCTCCATCGACGGCCTCAACCATTCCGAACTGGACAGCAAGGGCGCCAATGCCCGTCTGAGCTGGGACCTGGGCAGCTACAAGCTGTACTCGATTACCGGCTTCGAGACGGTGAAAACCTACAGCCGCGGCGACATCGACGGCGGCTTCGGTGCCGTGTTCCTGCCGGTCTCCGGCCCGGGCGTGATTCCGTTCGCTTCGGAAACCGCCGACGGCATTCCGGACCACTCGCAGTGGACGCAGGAATTCCGCATCGAGTCGAACAGCGGCACCGCGTTCGACTGGCAGGCGGGCATGTTCTACTTCAGCGAAGACTACGACGTCGAAAGCTTCAGCTACGACTCGTTGAACGGCGGCGCGCAGGACGGCTACGAGCGCATCAACCAGACCAACGATTCGTGGGCGGTGTTCGGCGCGGCGACCTGGAAGGTGACGCCGAAGCTGGAACTGCGCGCCGGTGCGCGCTACACCGTCGACAAGAAGGAACTGAAGGTCGAGGAATACTGGAACAACGGCTTCGTGCCGTGCTCCGTGCTCGGCAAGTGCACGCTCGCGCAGCTGACCGCGCAGGATCCCGAGGGCGATCTCTCGGCTTCTCCGGAAGACAAGAAGTTCAGCTGGGATCTGTCCGCGACTTACGCGTTCACCGATGACGTGAATTTCTACGTGCGCGCCGCCACCGGTTACCGCGGCAGCAGCATCCAGGCCGCGGGTGCGTTCAACGGCAAGTCGGTCGCCGAACCGGAAACCTCGACTTCGGTCGAGGCGGGCGTCAAGGCCGACTTCTGGGACAAGCGCGCACGCATCAACGCGGGCGTTTTCTACTACCGCGTCAAGGATCAGCAGCTCACCGCGGTGGGCGGCACGGGTAACGCCAACATCCTGCTCAACGCCGAAAAGACCATCGGCAAGGGCTTCGAGCTGGACTTCCAGGCCTACCTGACCGACCACCTGCTGGTTACGCTGGGCAGCAGCTACAACGATACGGAGATCCAGGACGCCGATCTCGAAGTCGCCCAGTGCGGCAGCAACTGCACACCGACCGACGAGCCCGGTCCCAAGGGCGGCCGCATCATCGACGGCAACCCGCTGCCGCAATCGCCCAAGTGGACCCACAACGTGACCGCACGCTGGGGCATGCCGGTCGGCGACGGCGGCGAGTTCTACGTCTTCACCGACTGGGCGTACCGCAGCGAAGTGAACTTCTTCCTGTACGAGTCGAAGGAGTTCACCGGCCAGTCGCTGGTCGAAGGCGGCCTGCGCCTGGGCTACAACTGGAACTACGGCAAGTACGACGTCGCGCTGTTCGGCCGCAACATCACCGACGAGGTGAAGGTGGTCGGCGGCATCGACTTCAACAACCTGACCGGCTTCATCAACGAGCCGCGTACGTGGGGTGTGGAGTTCAAGGCTTCGTTCTAAGCGACGCAGCTTGAGTCAAAAGAAGCGCCGGGCCTTGCCCGGCGTTTCTTTTTTGCTCTTGCTCAACGCACCCGCGTTGTGTGAGGGGCAGGCGGTACCGGTAGGCAGGCGTGACTGTCGGCGGCATGGATGCCGCCGAGAAGCCTCCATGGACGGATTCACGGCGTGTCACGACTGCCTACCGGCACCGCCTGCCCGCCGGTGCACCACAGGCCGCCGCTTCTTCTTGCCACGCGCCGGAGTATGCTGCGCGACAACGTGAGGGAGAACGCCATGACCACCGCCTACGATTTCACCGCCACCGACATCGACGGCCAAGCACGTCCGCTCGCGGATTACCGCGGCAAGGCACTGCTGATCGTCAACGTCGCTTCGCAGTGCGGCTTCACCCCGCAGTACACCGGCCTGGAAAAGCTGTGGCGCGACTACGGACCGCGCGGCCTGGCCGTGCTGGGCTTCCCGTGCGACCAGTTCGGCCACCAGGAACCGGGCGACGAAGCCGAGATCAAGAACTTCTGCTCGCTCAACTACGACGTCACCTTCCCCATGTTCGCCAAGATCGACGTCAACGGCGACAAAGCCCATCCCCTATGGAAGTGGCTGAAAGAAGAGAAAGGCGGCTTCCTCGGCATCGACGCGATCAAATGGAACTTCAGCAAGTTCCTGGTCGGCCGCGACGGCGAAGTGATCAAGCGCTACGCACCGACCGACAAACCCGAGTCGATCGCCCGCGAGATCGAGAAGGCACTAGGGTGATGGCATGACCGCGCAAGGATCGAGCGCACCGCTGCAAGTGAAATTCAACCGCCGGCCTTCGCAGCTGCGCGTACACGTCACCGGCGACAGCACGCTGGAAAACACCGTGGCGTACTGGCAGGCGATCGTGGCGGAAGTCGAACGCGAACGCGTGGCTTCGCTCCTGCTGATCGACGAACTGAGCGGCCGCCCCCTGCTGCAGGCCGAGTGGCTGAGCCTGGTGCAGCACATGGCCGGCCACGGCCTGGAAGACATGCGGATCGCCCACGTGAAACCGCAGGGACTGCAGCAGATCGAATATTGCGAGATCTTCGCCCGCGACGCCGGCTTCAATGCCCGCGTGTTCGACGATGAACACGCCGCGGACCTGTGGCTGCGCTACGGCGAAACCTGAGCGGCGCGGCCGCCGCAGCCCCTAACCGCGCATCGGAAACACAGGCGACGTCCCGGGACGGCGGGCGTACACTGCCCCGCTATGGCCATCCCAGCCTCGAATTTCGGGCAGGGCGGCGAAACCGGCACCAGGGTTGTAGGGGCAGGGACGGCGCCAACCGCCGATTTCGTGTCCGCGCTGTTCGCCGTATCCAGCCTCGATGCGATCGCGGCCGTCGCCGGGCGGAGGGTCGAGAGCGCCTTCGGCGCGCGCAATCCCCGAATCTATTGGGCGCCCGTGTCCGGCGCCGATGGGAGGGCGCGGGCCTCGACCCCCAACGATGCGTCCATCGAGGAAATCGATTTCGACGCCGAGCGGGAAGAACCCCCGGCCGGCTGGCGCCGCATCCTTGTCGAGTTGGGACATCGCGATTCCGACAAGCACGATTCCGACAGGCACCTGATCCTGTCCTCGGACTGGCCGGCCTCCGACTGCCTGCCCGAACTGGCCGCCCCCGAGTGGACCGAATTCCTCGGCGTCCTCAAAGTCCGGCTGAAGACCGCGTTCGAACTGGACGACCAGCGCCAGGCCGCACAACGCCTGGAGAAGAACGCCAAGCTGCAGACCGCGCTGTACGCGATCGCCGACCTCGCCAGCAGCGGGCTGGAGATGCCGGAGATGCTCGCGCGCATCCACGGCGTGGTCGGCGAGCTCATGTATGCGCGCAACTTCCTCATCGCGCTGTACGACCCGATGCGCGACAGCGTGCGTTTCATCTACTTCGCCGACGAACACGACTTGCTGGTGGTCGATCCGAGCGAGGAAATCCCCGCCGCGGACCTGGGCAGCAGCCTGACGTTGGCGATCATCCGCCACGGCCGGCCGGCGATGGGGCCGTCGCGCAGGCTGCTGCACGAATTCGAGCTGGCCTATCCGGATTCCGACAAGTACGGTCCCGACAGCGCCGACTGGCTGGGCGTTCCCATGGTGGCCGACGGCGTGGTGCGCGGCGCTGTCGTCGTGCAGAGCTATGACGACGGCGCGCTTTTCAGCGAAGAGGATCGCGTGCTGCTGGCGTTCGTCGCCCAGCACATCCTGACCGCGCTGATGCGCAAGCAGGCGCACGAGGAGCTGGAACGCCGCGTCGAAGAACGCACGCGCGAACTGACCGAGGAAGTGCGCGAGCGCCAACGCGGCGAACGCCTGCAGGCGGCGCTGTACAGCATCGCCGACCTCGCCAGCAGCGAACTGGACATGAGCGAGATGCTCCACCGCATCCACGCCATCGTCGGCGAGCTCATGTATGCGAAGAATTTCTACATCGCCCTGTACGACGCCGAAAACGAAACGCTGCGCTTTCCCTACCGCGCCGACGAGATGGATCCGGGGCTGGTGCAGGCCGACGAGGAGATCCCGATCGAGCGGCTGCGCAGCAGCCTGACGCTCGGGCTGATCCGCCACGGCCGCACCGCAATGGGCCCGGCGCACGAAGTGGCGAAACTGCTCGACGTCCCCGGCGGCATCGGCCTGGGTACGCCGGCCGCCGACTTCCTCGGCGTGCCGATGGTCGGACAGGGCGAAGTGCGCGGCGTGGTCGTGGTGCAGAGCTACGATCAGTCGGTGCACTACAGCGAAGAGGATCGCGCGCTGCTAGCCTACGTCGCCCAGCACATCCTCACCGCGCTGGCGCGCAAGAAAGTGCAGGGCGAGCTGGAACGCCGCGTCGAGGACCGCACCCGCGAGCTGGCGGCTGCGGTCAGCGAACTGCGCGAACAGATCGTGGTGCGCGAACGCGCCGAGCAGCAACTCGTGCACGAAACCTTGCACGATTCGCTGACGGGTTTGCCCAACCGCACCTTCCTCTACGGTGCGATCGAGCGCGCGCTGGCGCGGCTGCAGCGCGACCCCGAGCATCGCTTCGCCGTGCTGTTCCTGGATCTGGACCGCTTCAAGGTCATCAACGACAGCGTCGGCCACCTGTCCGGCGACCAGATGCTGCGCGAAGCCAGCGAACGCCTGGCCGCGTGCGTGCGCGAATCGGACGTGGTCGCGCGGCTCGGCGGCGACGAGTTCGCCCTGCTGATGGAAGACGTGCAGCTACCCGAAGATGCTTGCCACACCGCCCAACGCGTGATCGAGGCCCTGAGCGAGCCGATGCACATCGGCGGCAAGGAGTTGTTCACCTCGGCGAGCATCGGCATCACCCTGGGCAGCCCGCGCTACCGCAAGGCGGAAGAACTGCTGCGCGACGCGGACGTGGCGATGTACCGCGCAAAAGCGCATGGCCGACAGCGCTTCGAGATCTTCGATGAGCGCCTGCACCAGGAAGCGCTGCAGTTGCTCGATCTGGAAGTAGATCTGCGCCGCGCGATCCTGCGCGACGAATTCGAACCGCACTACCAGCCCATCGTCGACCTGCGCAGCGGCAAGGTCGCCGGCTACGAGGCGCTGCTGCGCTGGCGCCGGCCGGGCAGCGAACTGATGCTGCCGGGCGCGTTCCTCAAGGTTGCCGAAGACAGCGGCGCCGTCGAACAGATCGACTGGCGCCTGTTCGAACACGCCTGTCGCGAGATCGACTCGCTGGTCGATGGCGGCGGCTACGTCACCATCAACGTGTCGCCGCGGCACTTCCGTTCGCCGGCACTCGCGCGGCAGCTGCTCGATCTGCTCGCCGCGTACCAGGTTCCGCCGCATCGCTTGCGGATCGAACTTACCGAGGGCGCGCTGCTGGAGAATCCCGATCAGGTATTCACCACACTCGACACGCTGCGGCGCGGCGGTGTGCTCGCAGCGCTCGACGACTTCGGCACGGGTTATTCATCGCTGAGCTACCTGCACCGGTTCCCGCTGCACGCCTTGAAGATCGACCGCTCCTTCGTCAGCGCGCTGGTGCCCGGCGACCACGGCAGCAGCGTGGCCGTGGTCCGCGCCGTGCTCGCGCTGGCGAACACCCTCGGCATGGAAGTGATCGCCGAGGGCATCGAGAGCGAAGCGCAACGCGACAGCCTGCTCGCGATCGGTTGCGAACAGGGACAGGGCTTCCTGTTCTCGCACGCGCGGCCTGCGAGCGATTGGGCTGTGCGCAACGAGGCGCCCCTAGAGACACGTCGCTAGCGGCTTTGCGGGACGGAAAGCCGAATGTTACGGGCTGGGGCAGGTGATGCCGGTGGGTAGTCACGCAGCCCTACGCAGCGTCGCCCTCCCGCCGAGACAGTGGAAGCGTCGACGTTTACTCGCTCGGCTTGCCCAGACCAGCCAGGTGCCCGAGTCGCTCAGGTGATACGGCGATCCCCTCTGCGCAAGGGCTAGCGGTGGGTTGCGCTGCGAGCGCTCGAGCAGCGGGTTTCAAACCAAAGCACGGCCGCAACCACTGCACGCGACGGATCACAAACTCATGCAGCAGCCAGCAGCCGGCGATGGTGCCGCCGAACACGAGCAACGGTTCGCTCACCGGCCCCAGATGCAGCGGCAGGATCCAGTACGCGATCAGCAGGATCAGGCTCTGGTGCAGCACGTACCAGGGATACACGGCTTCGGTTGCCCAGGGCAGCCAGCGGAACGGGCGATTGAGATAGGCCTTCGCCCAGCCCAGGATCGTGCACAGCGCCATCCAGATATACAGGTTGCGCAGCGTGCGGCCCACCAGCAACACCCACTCCGGCAGATCGTCCGGCAGGCCGAAGACCATCGCCAGGTAGGCCGTGACCAGCAGCAACGCCGCGGCCAGCGAACGGTGGCGCAAGCGCACCAGTTCGTCCCACACGCCGCGGTCGGCGCCGAGCCATGCGCCATAGAGGAAGACGGTGAAGTAGATCGCGTGGCGGTACCAGTCGTGGATCAGGTCGCCGGTGTCCTCGAACAGCGGCTGCAGGGTCAGCGTCCACACCAGCAGCGGCAGGCTCGGCAGCACCAGCAGCCAGCCGCCGCGCAGCCGCGCGAACGGATTGGGCAGGCGGCGCAGCAGCGGCAGCAGCGCGGCGAACACCAGCGTGTAGCACCACAGGTAGATCAGGTACCACAGGTGGTTCCAGGTGAAGCTGTGCTCCCAGCCGTCGAAGGCATCGGCGGGCCACGCGCGATGGCCGAAGTAATCGGCGAGGAAGTTCAGGTAGCCGGGCTCGACCGCACCGTTGGCGATCCCCTGTACGTACGGCTGTACCGGCACCACCACCAGGCAGCCGAACACCAGCGGCAGCAACAAGCGCCAGCTGCGCTGGGCGACGAAACGCGCCGCCGAGCTGTTGCGGAGCAGGAACTGCACCGACAGGCCCGAGATCAGGAAGATCAGGTCCATCCGCCAGCGGTTCACGAACAGCATCGGACCCTGCAGCCATTCGGCCAGGTGGGTGCTCTTCAGATGCCAGCCCCAATCCTCGCCGGCCACGTAGAGCATGCAGCCGTGGTAGAGGATGAGCAGGGCGAAGGCGAGGGCGCGCAGGGCGTCGATGTCGTGACGGCGCTGGGGGACATCCGGTTGCATGCTGAGACTCCGTGGCGGGAATGCCGGCCACGATCGACGGCGCGATCCTCTTCTGCGACCGACAAGTGATTGATTGCGCAGGTTCGGGGACGAAACGTGGGCCGGCGGGACGAGTCGGGACGGCATTCCGGGCCGGTTCGGCGAGAATGCGCGGATGAATCCGTCTCTCGACTCGACGCCTCCTTCGACCGACCAACTCTGGCAGCGCTACCAGCCCTGGCGGCGGACGGTGGAGTGGGGGTTCTGGATCGTCAGTTACCTGGTCGGCGCGCTGTCCAACAGCGCGACGGTGCTGATGGACGTGCGGCGTTTGCATCTGGACTTCGCCGGCTGGGAGCCGGCGGTCTGGGAATGGAGCAGCCACCTGGTGTCGCTGGCGCTGGTGCCGGCGGTGCTCTGGTTCACGCGGCGCTTCCCGCTGCACTTGGATACCTGGCGGCGCAATCTGCCCTGGCTGGTGCTGGGCAGCGTGGCCTGGTCGGCGCTGCACGTCGCCGGCATGGTGGCGCTGCGCAAGCTGGCCTACGCCACGCAGGGCGCGACTTACGACTTCGGGCCGTGGCTGCAGGAGTTCTTCTACGAATACCTGAAGGACGTCCGCCACTTCGCCGGCCTGGTCGTCTTCATCGAGCTCTATCGCCTGCTGGTCCTACGCCTGCAGGGCGAAGCCAGCGTCTTGGCCACGCCCGACTACGCGCCGGTGCTGGAATCGCCGGAACGACCGGAGCGCTTTCTCGTGCGCAAGCTGGGCAAGGAGTTCCTGGTGGCCGCCACCGACGTGGAATGGCTGCAGGCCTCCGGCAACTATGTGAACCTGCACCTGCGCGGCCGAGACTACCCGCTGCGGACCACCATGGCGGCGATCGAGGCGCAGCTGGATCCGGCGCGCTTCGTCCGCGTGCACCGCAGCTACATCGTCAACCTCGACTGCGTGGGCGAGATCGAGCCGCTGGACACCGGCGATGCCCGCATCGCGATGCGCGACGGGGCGACGATTCCCTGTAGCCGCACCTATCGCGATGCGCTGCGGCCGGAGCGGCGCGCGGCCTGAGGCCGCGGCGACCTATTTCTCGACGAAGGCGCGCTCGAAGACGTACTGCCCCAGCGTGCCGATGCGTGGCGCGGCGGTGAACCCGCGGTTGTCGAGCAGGCTGCGGAAATCCGCCAGCATCTGCGGGCTGCCGCAGATCATCGCGCGGTCGTGTTGCGCATCCAGCGGCTCGATGCCGAGCTGGTCCATCATCCTTCCGCTCGCCATCAGGTCGGTGAGGCGGCCGCGCTGGTCGTGGCCGTCGAACACGAAGTCTTCGCGCGACACCGCCGGGTAGTACTTGAGCTTGGCGTTGATCTGTTCGCCGAGGAATTCGTGCCGCGGCAACTCGTTGACGATGTAGTCGCGATACGCCAGGTCCTGCGCGTTGCGCACGCCGTGGCAGAGCACGACCTTGTCGAAGCGCTCGTAGGTCTCCGGATCCTTGATCACCGCCAGCCACGGCGCGAAGCCGGTGCCGGTGCCCAGCAGATAGAGATTGCGGCCCGGATGCAGGTCGGAGATCAGCAGCGTGCCCGTCGGCTTGCGGCCGATCAGCACCGAATCGCCCGGCTGGATGTCCTTCAGCCGCGAGGTCAGCGGGCCGTCGGGCACCTTGATGCTGAAGAACTCCAACTGTTCTTCCCAGTTCGCACTGGCGATCGAATAGGCACGCAGCAACGGCTTGCTGCTGCCGTCTGGCTGCGGCACCTGCAGGCCGATCATCACGAACTGGCCGTTGTCGAAACGGAAGCCGTCGTCGCGGGTGGTGGTGAAGCTGAAGTAGGCATCCGTCCAGTGACGGACATCCAGCACGGTTTCGGTGCCGAAGGCGGAAGACATGAGGCGGGGGTTTGACGCGGGGAGGGCGGTATTTTAGCGCAGCCGCTTTTCCTTCTCCCCGCGCCAGCGGGGAGAAGGTGCCCGCAGGGCGGATGAGGGGCGAGCGGAGCAGCCATGCGTGGGCTGCGGCAAGCGTCACGCCCCCTCACCCTGCGTCGCTACGCGACGCGGTCCCTCTCCCCGCAAAGCGGGGCGAGGGAGTGGGTTCACCGCGGCCCCGACTCCTCCCGCGGCTTGGCCCTGCGATCCCGCAGCAACGCGCTCAATACGATCCCCACCCCCAGCGCCGCCGCCAGCAGGAACATCACCAGCGCCAGCGCCGGATAACCGAACAGCCGCGCGCTGGTCTCGATCCGCATGATCATCGCGGCCGCCACGATCAAGGCGGCGACGATGAGGCCCGTGGTGATGCGGTTGGCGATCTTCTGCAGGTTCTCCATCAGCCGCGATTCCTCCAGCCCGGTCACGCGGATCTGCAAGCGGTTGTCGGCGAGCAGCGACAGCATGTCGGACAGCTTGCGCGGGGTTTCGCGCGCGAGGGTCTGCAGTTCCATCAGCTCGCTCGCCACCCGGTGCGGGGCCAGCGAGCGGCGCAGGCGTTCGCCCATCACGGTGTCGAGATGGCGGTCGACCACGCGCTTCATGTCGACGCGCGGATCGAGCGCGCGGCAGGTGGTCTCCAGATGGGCGAGCGTCTTGCCGAGCAGGCTCAACTCCGACGGCGAACGCAAGCCACAGGCGGTGCTGATCCGCACGATGTCGAACAGCAGCCGGCTCTCGCTCGCCGACGCGCTCTGGTGGGCGGCGTAACGCGCCACCAGCTGCCCGACCTCGCGCAGGTAACGCTCTTCTTCGAAAACCTCCAGGCGCGTGCCCATCGCGATCGATTCGCGTGCGGCTTCCTCGCCGCGCCCTTCCACCGCCGCGAACAACAGGCGGAACAGACGGTCGCGCTGACGCGGCGGCACGTGCACCACCATGCCCAGGTCGAACAGCGCGAGACGGCCGTCCGGCGTCACCAGCAGATTGCCCGGATGCGGATCGGCGTGGATGTCGCCGTACACCAGCACCTGATCGAGATAGCCGCGCAGCAGCCCCTCGGCGAGATGGCGCACGTCGTGCTCGGTGCGGAACAGGCCACTCAGCTCGGTGACCTTCTGACCGGTCACCAGTTCCATGGTCAGTACGCGCCGCGAGCTGAAGTCCCACAGCGGCGCAGGCACGAAGATTTCCGGATATTCGCGGAAATGATTGTGGAAGCGGCACAGGTTCTCCGCCTCGCCGCCGTAGTCCAGCTCCTGCAGCAGCGTCTTGCGGAATTCGTGCACCCAGTCGGCGAAGTGCACGCGCCGTCCGACCTTGGTCGCCGTGTCGGCGCGGCTGGCGATCGCAGCAAGCGCTTCCAGGTCGGTGTGGATGACGTTGGCGATATCCGGCCGCTGTACCTTGACCGCAACCTCGCGGCCGTCGCGCAGCGTGGCGCGGTGCACCTGCGCCAGCGACGCACTGCCCAAGGGGACTTCGTCGAAGCGTTCGAACAAATGACTGGGCCGCACGCCCAGCTCCGCTTCGATCACCGCGCGGATCTGTTCGGCCGGTACCGGCGCGATATTGTCCTGCGTGCGTTCTAGCGCGGCCAGGTAAGCGGGAGGGACCAGGTCGGGGCGCGTCGACAGGGCCTGGCCGAACTTGATGAAGGTCGGCCCCAGTGCTTCCAGGTCGGCGACGAATTCCTCCGGCTTGCCGGTGATCTCCGGCGCCGTGCCATCGTTCACATGATCGAGGTCGAGGCCGGTGAAGACACCGGCACCGCGATACTTAAGCAGGAAGCGCAGGATCCGCGCAGTGCGCGCGAGCCCGGCGGTAGCGTCGCCCATGGGCGTCGGCTCCGTTGGTTTGGCGGCAGCCTAGCGGGTCGTCTGTAAAGGCAGGTTCATCGCGGCGGACGCAAGCGCAGCAGCTTGCCGTCCGCTTCGTCGGTCAGCACGTAGACGCTGCCGTCGCCGGCCACGCGCACGTCGCGGATGCGTGCGCCCAGTTCCTTGAGCAGGCGTTCCTCGCCGACGATGCGGTCGCCTTCGAGCGACAAGCGGATCAGGCTGCCGTCGGACAGGGCGCCCAGGAACAGGCTGTCGTTCCACTTCGATTGTGGTTTGCCGACCAGGAACGCCATGCCCGAAACCGCCGGCGACTTGGCCCAGACGTAATGCGGCTGCTCCATGCCCGGCGCCGCCGTACCCACGGCTTCGGGAATGGGAAAGCCCGAGTAGTTGATGCCGTGCGTGATGATCGGCCAGCCGTAGTTCTTGCCGGCCTGGGGCAGGTTGATTTCGTCGCCGCCGCGCGGCCCGTGTTCGCTCTCCCACAGCGTGCCGGTGCGCGGATCGATCGCCAGTCCCTGCATATTGCGGTGGCCGTAGCTCCAGATCTCCGGGCGCGCATCGCTGCGGCCGACGAAGGGATTGTCCTTGGGCACGCTGCCATCGAGGTTCAGCCGCACCAGCTTGCCCTGCAGTTTGTCGAGCTGCTGTGCGAGCGGGCGATCGTTGCGTTCGCCCTGGCTGATGAAGACATGGCCGGCGTCATCGAAGGCGAGGCGCGAGCCGAAATGGTTGGGACCTTCCAGCTTCGGTTGCTGCCGGTAGATCACCTTCAGGCCGTCGAGCGATGTCTCGCCCAAGATCGCCGTCGCGGCGGTGGTGCCGGCAGTGTCGTCGTCGCCGGGTTCGGCATAGGTGAGATAGATGCGTTTGCTGCGGGCGAAGTCGGGCGCTAGAGCGATGTCGAGCAGCCCGCCCTGACCGACGGCGTATACGGCGGGCACGCCTTGCAGCGGTGCGGAGACGGATCCCGAGGCGCTGATGCGGCGGACACGGCCGGGGCGTTCGGTGACCAGGAAGCCGCCATCGGGCAGGAGCGCGACCGCCCAGGGGTGTTCGAGGCCACTGGCTACCGTCGTGACTTCGACGTCGCCGAGTTTGCTGGCGACGGTGCGCGAGTTCGCTTCCGCGTTTGCCAGAGCTCTGGTCGCGGCATTCGTTGCGGAAACGCGGCCGGCCTCGCAGCCGGTCATCGGGATGCTCAGCAGCAGGGCGGTGCACAGCAACGTCGAGCGCATGCGGCCTCCGAGGATATGTACTGCTCGTCATGATGCATCACATGCGTGAAGGGCCGCTTTGATGCATCGCGAAAAGCTGCCCCTCATCCGCCCTTCGGGCACCTTCTCCCCGCACGCGGGGAGAAGGAGAAGCACGCCTCCCTCGCCCCGCCTGCGGGGAGAGGGACAGCATTGCGAAGCAATGCAGGGTGAGGGGCCGTGCCGCTACCGATACCCCGCCGCCTGCAACTCAAACAACTCCGCATACCGCCCACCCTGTGCCATCAGCTCCGCATGCGTCCCGCTAGCCTCCAACCGCCCTTCGTTGAGCACCAGGATGCGATCCGCCATCCGCACACTGCTGAAACGATGCGAGATCAACACCGCGGTGCGCTCGTCCGACAACTCCTTGAAACGCTGGAACACCTCGAACTCGCTGCGCGCATCCAGCGCCGCGGTGGGCTCGTCGAGGATCATCACCTGCGCATCGCGCATGTAGGCGCGCGCGATCGCGAGCTTCTGCCACTGACCGCCGGATAGATCCACGCCGCTCTTGAAGCGCCGCCCGATCAGCTGGTCGTAGCCGAGCGGCAGGGATTCGATCAGCCGATCGGCCATCGCGCGCCGGGCCGCTTCGTGGATGCGGTCGCGGTCGTACATCGCCTCGATGCGGCCCACGCCGATGTTCTCGCCCGCGGTGAGGTGGTAGCGGACGAAGTCCTGGAAGATGACACCGATGTTCGCGCGCAACTCTTCCAAGTCGTAGTCGCGCAGATCGCGTCCATCGAGCAGGATGCGGCCTTCGTCCGGGTCGTAGAGCCGCGCCAGCAGTTTGACCAGCGTGGTCTTGCCGGCGCCGTTCTCGCCGACCAGGGCCAGCACTTCGCCTGCGCGCAGTTCGAAGTTCAGCGACCGCAATGCCCAATGCTCGGCATCCGGATAGCGGAAGCCGACGTTCTCGAATACGAAGCCTCGCGCGATCGGTTGCGGCACCGGGACGGGGTGCGCGGGCGACTGGATTTCCGCCCTGATCGCGAAGAACGAGAACAGATCGTCCAGGTACAGCGCCTGCCCGGCGACCTGCGAGAAGCCCACCAGCAAGCCTTCCAGCAACTGCCGCAGACGCAGGAAACTGCCGGCGAGGAAGGTGAGATCACCGATGCTGAAATCGCCCTTCACCGTGCGCCAGGCGATGTAGGCGTAGGCGACGTAGTAGCCCAGCGTGCCCAGCGCCGCGAGCAGGGTGCCCCAGAACGCGCGCCGCCGCGCCAGCCTGCGGTTGGCGTGGAAGAACTTGTCCGACAGCTCGCGGAAGCGGGTGATGAAGAAACGGTTGAGGTTGAAGATCTTCACCTCCTTGGCCGTCTCCACGCTCGCGCCCATCTGGCGGATGTATTCGAGCTGGCGCCGCTCTGGCGTCCACTGGAAGTTCAGCGAATAGCCAAGCGCATTGAAGTGCGCCTCGCCGACGAAGGCAGGCACCAGCGCGATGGCCAGCAGCACGATCAACCACGGTGCGTAGACCAGAAGACCGGCGGCGAAGCTCACCACGGTGATCGCATCCTGCACCTGGCCGAACAACTGGCTCATCAGGTTCATGCGCCCCATCGTCTGCCGGCGCGCGCGATCCAGCTTGTCCTGCAGGTCGGGATCTTCGAAGTCTTCCAGATCGAGCGTCGCCGCATGCTCCATCAGCCGCACGCTGGTCGCGTTGGTGAACAGCTCCGACAGCAACGCATCGCCGTAGCTGATCAGGCGCCCGAGCAGATCCGATCCGATCGCCAGTCCGAATTCCGCAGCCAATAGCCACAGCAGGCGATCGAGCTGGCCGCTCTGCCACGCGGAGGAAAGGGATTCGAACGACGTTCCCGCGCCGACCAGGCGGACCGCTTCGTCGATGATCAGCTTGCCCACATATAGCGTCGCGATCGGCAGGAAGGCGCGGACCAGGCGCATGCCCAGCGTGACGATCGTCAGGCCCGGACTCGTCGCCCAGATCTGGCGCAGGAACGGCGGCAGATTGCGCAGCGCATCGAAGCGCTCGCGCAGGCTGGGTTGCCCGGAGGGACGGGCAGGGCGTTTGGACGAGGGGGCGGTGGAGGCGACCATGCGGCAAGTGTGCCTTGTCGGGCAGTGCAGAACAGAGCAAGGGATGCAACGCACGATCGTGTCGACGGCGTGCACCGGCCCCGCAATGGCACGCAAACGGCGCGGCTTTCCGGCCATGCGCGCGTTTTGCCGGCGGTCAGCGTGAGCTGTCCTGCCCTGTGCCTGCACGGCGTTCTCTACCTGCGTCACGCGCCGCAACGGCCGTGGCATCACCACACAGGAGAAATGGATCCATGAGGACGACACTGATCGCGGCTGCGATCTGCGCGCTCGGCGCCACCGCAGCCCTATCCATCAACACCACTCAGGCCCAAGGGGCCACCGGCCAGGCCGGTATCCGGGCGACGTCGCTGCAACGCGCCGAAGACGTGCCCATGCTCATGCCCAAGGTCCGCACCGGTGCGGCCATGCGGGCAAAAAAAGTCGGCGCCGCCGCGCGCTACGACTTGCCGTTTTTCGCCAACGACCTGGATGCGTCGGAGCGCTTCTACGTCGGCAAGAAGATCCACAGCGACTCGGGCTCGCAGATGTGGGGCTACGACATCGGCCTGATGAAGTACGACAGCAGCAAGAACACCTGGTCCGAGGTCAAGCCGGGTACCGACTGGAAGACCGTCAAGAACGCCAATTACCTGGTCTACGGCAAGCCGGTGTACGCGATGGGCGACGGCAAGATCATCCGTTGCTGGCGCAATGCGCCGGAGAATCCGCGTCCCTATAGCGACGCATTGGGCGACGACTGGGACGAGGCCTTCAAGGATCGCGACTGGCTGAGCCAAGAATGGCGCAACAAGATGATGTCGGGCGCGGGCAACCATCTGCTGGTGGAAGAGGACGACGGCGATCTGGTGCTGTACGCGCACGGGCAACCGGGCACCATCCCGTCCTCGCTGTGCCCGCACGACGCCAAGCTGTACAGCAAGGCCGAAGCCGATAGCGAAGGCGACGTGCCGGCCGCGCAGCAGGTCCGCATCCACGCCGGCCAGAAGCTGTACCTGATCGGCAATTCCGGCAACTCCAGCGCGCCGCATCTGCACGTGCACAAGCAGACGCCGGACGGCGCGCCGGTGCAGATGCAGTTCAATCGCGGTCTGTCGAACGCGATCCCGGACTACGTCCACGCCGACATCAACACCTGGACACGTTTCGCCGGTCAGCGCATTCCCGACGGCCCGGTGTTGATCTGGCCGCCGCATCGCCTGGTCGGCGAATACTCGCGCCATGGCTATCCGGCGAAGGACTACCAGCGTTTGTTCGACCATCTGGCCGATTCCGGCTTCCGTCCGGAATGGATCGACGGTTACAGCGTCGGCGGTGCGCCGTACCTCAACTTCACCTGGCGCCCGGCGACCGCGGCGTGGCGTTCGTACCACCTGCTGACGTCTGCGGATTATCAGGCGCGGTTCGATGAGGCCAAGCAGGACGGCTTTGCGCCGACGCTGGTCGAAAGCTCGCTGGTCAACGGGCAGCCGCGCTACACGGCGATCTTCGTGAAGGGACTGCCGGGCAACTACATCGCGCGTCACGGCCTGACCACGGCGCAGCACGATGCGCTGATACAGGAAGCCAAGGGCAAGGGACTGTCGCCGGTGGACGTGTCGGTCGTGTCCGTGGGCGGCGAGCGCCGCTACACCGACCTGTATCGTTCCAACAGCATCGGGCAGTGGGAGATGAAGTCGCAGGTACCCGAGGCGTCCTACCAGGCGTTGTACGACGCGAATGCCGTGGCCGGGCGTCGCCCGGTGTACGTGAACGCGTACATGCATGGCGGACAGCCCTTCTACTCGGTGATCTTCTCGCAGCAGCCGACCGGTGCACGCAAGGACCGCCACGGCCTGAGCGCGGCGCAGTATCAGGCCGAGTTCGACAGCGCGATGAGCGCTGGCCTGCCGACGCGCGCGGTGTCGGGCATCGACGGCGCCGGTTCCAACCATCGCTATCTCGCCTATTGGCGCAAGTGATTCCGCGCAAGAAGATCGACCAGCTATCCGTTCCCCTTGCCCGGCGATTCGTCGCCGGGCTTTTTTTGCCGATCGCGTCGCATTTGTAGTGCGGTCTTCGCCATTGCCCCCTCCAAATGCAATGGCTGGTACTGTCGGGCTTAGAGCGATCTAAACCATCCGGTACGGAGCAGGCGATGAGGGTAACGCGGCGGAGCGGAGCAGTGCGGGCATTGCTGGGGCTGGGCGCATGCGTCTGGCTGATGGCAGCACCTATGGCCGCCGATGCGGCGACGAAGCGAGGTAGCGCGGACGGCTACGCCGCCGTCGATCCCTTCATCGGTACCGGCGGCGAGGGCCATACGTTCCCGGGCGCCGTGGTGCCGTTCGGCATGATCCAGCTCAGCCCCGACACGCAGATCAAGCCGCGCAAGGAAGCCTATGGCTGGGCCGCCGGCTACCGCTACGACGACAGCACCATCGTCGGTTTCTCGCATACGCACTTCTCCGGCACCGGCCACTCCGATCTCGGCGACGTGCTGCTGATGCCGATCGCCGGCGAGGTGAAGTTGGAACGCGGCGACGCCGGCAAACCCGGTAGCGGCTACACCTCGCGCTTCCGCCACGAGGGCGAAGTCGCGCAGCCGGGTTATTACGCGGTCACCCTCGACGACTACGGCATTCGCGCGGAACTCACCGCGACTGCGCGCGTCGGCGTGCATCGCTACACCTTCCCGAAGGGCAAGCCCGCGCACGTGCTCGTCGATCTGCGCACGAGCATGTACGACTACCCCGGCAAAGTGCTGTGGTCGCGTCTGCGCGTGCGTGCGGATGGCACGGTGACCGGTTTCCGCGAAACCCGCGGCTGGGCGCCGGGCCGGCAGCTGTATTTCGCGATGCGCTTCTCGCGGCCGCTCAGCGGACGCCAGTTGCACGACACCGAGCAGGACGTCGTCTACAAGGGCTTCCCGCCGCCGGGCGAAAAGGACCCTGCGCAGCGCGCGCAGATCGAAGGCCGGCAGTTGGTGGCGTCCTTCGACTTCGCCGATGCGCCCGGCGCGCAGCTGGTAGTGAAGGTCGCCATCTCGCCCGTGAGCGAAGACAGTGCGATCGCCAATCTCGACGCCGAAGTACCCGGCTGGAACTTCGATGACGTGCGCACGCAGGCCAAGGCGCAATGGACGCAGGCGCTGGGCGCAGTCGACGTCGATGCGCCAAAGCAGATGCAGCGCAGCTTCTACACCGCGCTGTATCACGCCTTCATGGGCCCGAGCCTGTTCATGGACAGCGACGGCCGCTATCGCGGTCCCGACAACGCCGTGCACCAGGCGAAGGGGTTCACCAATTACTCCACGTTCTCACTATGGGACACCTATCGCGCGTTGCATCCGCTGCTGACGCTGGTGCAGCCGGAGCAGCGCAACAACGACTTCGTCCAATCGCTGATCGCCGCGCAGCGCGTCAGCCCTTACGGCACGTTGCCGGTGTGGGCGTTCCACGGCCAGGAGACGTGGTGCATGATCGGTTATCACGCCGTACCGGTGATCGCCGACGCCTACATGAAGGGCATCCGCGGCTACGACGCGAATCAAGCCTTGGACGCGATGGTCGCCAGCGCCAGCTACGGTCCGTATGACGGCCTCGCTCAATACATGCAGCTGGGCTACGTGCCCATCGACGAGGAAGGCGAGGCCGCGTCGAAGACGCTGGAATACGCCTTCGACGACTGGACCATCGCACGCATGGCCGAGTCGATGGGCCGCCAGGACATCGCCGAGCGCTTCAAGCACCGCGCGGCGAACTGGCGCAACGCCTTCGATCCGGCCACGGGTTTCATGCGCGCACGCACGCGCGACGGCAAATTCCGCGAGCCCTTCGATCCGACCGCGAGCGGCTACGGCACCGATTACACCGAAGGCAATGCCTGGCAGTACTCGTGGTACGTGCCGCAGGACATCGCCGGGCTGGCGCAAGCGCATGGCGGCGACGAGCAGTTGCTGGCCAAGCTCGACCAGGTGTTCGACGCCAAGGTCGATCCGAAGACCTTCGCGCACATGGAAGACATCACCGGCCTGATCGGCTGGTACGCGCACGGCAACGAGCCCAGCCATCACGTCGCCTACCTGTATGCCGCGGCGGGACAGCCATGGCGCACGCAGGCGCGCTTGGGGCAGATCATGGCCAGCCAGTACGCGCCGCGCCCGGACGGCCTGTCCGGCAACGACGACCTCGGCCAGATGTCGGCCTGGTACGTGTTCACCGCATTGGGCTTCTATCCGGTGGCGCCGGCGAGCAACGAGTACGTCATCGGCCGGCCGTTCCTGCCGCGCGCCACGTTGAACCTGCCCAATGGCAAGCGCTTCACCGTGATCGCCGAAGGTCTGGACGACGCGCACCCGTACATCGGCCGCGCGAGTTTGAACGGCAAGCCGCTCGACCGTGCCTTCCTTCGCCACGAAGAGATCATGAGCGGCGGCGAATTGCGCTTCAGCATGCAGGCGCAGCCCAATCGCGACTGGCCGGGCGCGGGCGCACAGCGGCCGTATTCGATGTCGGCGAAGTAGCGAGCTACCAGAAGAGGCCGCACAAGGGTGACGCACGAATGGGCATACTCGTCGCATCGTAGCCACGCCGGAGCGTGCCGCATGCACCAGTCCACCTTTTCCCGCCTCGCCAAGGCGGCTTCACGTTTCACTGGGCGGCCGTTCTGCTTCGGGCTGGCGCTCCTGGTGATCCTCGCCTGGGGGATTACCGGGCCATTGTTCGGCTTCAGCGATACCTGGCAGCTGGTGATCAACACCGGCACCACGATCATTACCTTCCTGATGGTGTTCCTGATCCAGAACACGCAGAACCGGGATACCGAGGCGATGCAGCTCAAGCTCGACGAGCTGATCCGCGCCACGCGCGGGGCGCATAACCGCCTGATGGACCTGGAGGAACGCGAGGAAGGCGAGCTCGATGAGTTGCGCGCGGAATACGAGCAGATCGCCAAGAACGACCACCGCGACGGCAAGCCGCCGAAACCGCCAAAGCCTCGCTAAGGGCGAGCGCGCTAAGTCGCGTAATCGACCTCGACGATCACGAAGCGCTGCACGCCGCCCGGCAATTGCGCTTCGAATTCGTCGTCCAGCCGCTTCTTCAGCATCGCGCGCGCGAGCGGCGAGTCGATGCTGATATGGCCCAGCTTCGCGTCGGTCTCGTCCGGGCCGACGATGCGGTAGCGGTGCGTGTCGCCGCTGTTCACTTCCTCGACTTCCACCACCGCGCCGAAGAACACCGCTTCGCGATCGCTGGGCGCTTCGCCCACGACGCGCAGCACTTCCAGCCGCTTGGACAGATAACGCACGCGCCGGTCGATCTCGCCCAGCTGCTTCTTGCGATAGGTGTATTCGGCGTTTTCCGAGCGATCGCCTTCGGCGGCGGCGGCCGCGAGGGCCTTCACCACTTCCGGCCGCTTCACGCGCCACAGTTCGTCGAGTTCGGCCTTGAGCCGGGCGTGGCCTTCGCGCGTGATCAACGCGGTGCTTTTTTCGGCAGGCGGACGCCAGCGACTCATCGATGGTTCCAAAAAAGAGAAGGCAGCCCATTGTGGCGGGCTGCCTTCGGTTTGCGCAAAAACTTCGTGAAGCGATCAGGCGCTCACTTCGGCGCCGGTCCCGTGCGCTTGAGCGAGTGCGGCGCCTGCGTGTCGATCGCCTTGCCTTCGGCATCGAGCTGATCGATCTGGTCCTGCGAGGCCACGGCAAACAGGCGGTCCTGCTCGCTCTTGGAGTTCGGATCCAGGCGCAGGCGCTGCCCGTTCTCCTCGGCGGTCCAGGTGCCTTCGCCATCGAAGCCCTTGCCGGGCTTGCCCTGGTAGGTGTCGTGCACGGTGTAGGTGCCGTCGCGATTCAGGGTGACGGTCGTATCGATGCCCGGGCAATCGGCGCAGGGCAGGGTGCCGGTGAATACGCCGGCGAAGCCCTTGATGTCGAAAGGCACGTCGGACGGAGCGGTCGCGGGCGCGGATTCGACCGCAACCGGCGCGGGTGCTGCAGGTTCGGCCGGAGCGGCGGCAGGCACGGCGGGTTCGGCTGGCGCCTGCGGCTTGCAGGCGGCGATGGCGAGCACGGAGGCCGCGGCGAGTAGCAACAACTTCTGGTTCATCGAAAACATCCTGTGTTGTGTGGAGTGGCGGCCCAAAAGTGAAGCGCGGATTCGATGGGAATCTGCGTTATGCGTCAACCTGCGCTGCAGCAAACATCGGCTTCGGAAGGACGCGCTGCCCGACGGGACGGGGGTGCTCCGCCCCTCCGGACGGCATCCCTGCCTTTAGTCGGGGCCGCGGACCATCCTGGTCCGCTCTCCGCACCCCCATCCCATCGGGCAGCGCTTATCGCGAGCGTTGTGATCGCCACTTCGGCGTCAATCTCTTCTTCTCCCCGCGTGCGGGGAGAAGATGCCCGAAGGGCAGATGAGGGGGAGCGAGCGCAGCGAGTTGCTTTCGCTTTTTTGCCAACGCGCCCGAGATGGATGGGAGGGCCGGCGGTGCTGGTGGGCAGGCGTGACTGTCAGCGGCATGGATGCCGCTGACAAGCCTCCATGGACGGATTCACGGCGTGTCACGACTGCCCACCGGCGCCGCCTGCCCGTGCCGAGAAGTGTCAGCGGCGGCCGCCGAAGATGCTGCCGAGAACGCCGCGCAGGATCTGTCGGCCGATCTGGTTGCCGACGGTGCGTGCGGTTTGCTTGGCCATGGCTTCGACCATGCCTTGGCGGCGCTTGGTGCCGAACACGGCGTCCTTCACTGCCTGGCCGAAGCCGCCTTCCTCCGCGTCGTCCTGCTCGCGCGTCTTCGCCGGCGGCGCTTCGGCCCTGGCGGTGGCGACCTCGGCCTTCTTCGCCAGCAATTCCGCGGCGGATTCGCGATCGATCGCCTTGTCGTACTTGCCGCCGACCGGGCTGCCCGCGCGCACCTGCGCGCGCTCGGCATCGGTGATTGCGCCCATGCGGCAGCGCGGCGGCGCGATCAGCGTACGCTCGACCGGCATCGGAATGCCCTTGTCCTGCAGCGCCGACACCAGCGCCTCACCCGTGCCCAGCTTGGAAATGGCTTCGGCGACATCGAGCTTGGGATTGGCGACGAAGGTTTCGGCGGCGACCTTCACCGCCTTTTGGTCGCGCGGCGTGAACGCACGCAGTGCGTGCTGCACGCGGTTGCCGAGCTGGCCGAGAATTTCGTCGGGCACGTCGTCGGGGAATTGCGAGCAGAAGTACACGCCCACGCCCTTGGAGCGAATGATGCGCACGACCTGCTCCACGCGCTGGCGCAGCGCCGCCGGCGCGTCGTCGAACAGCAGATGTGCTTCGTCGAACACGAACACCAGCTTGGGCTTGTCCAGATCGCCGACTTCCGGCAGCTGCTCGAACAATTCCGACAACAGCCAGAGCAGGAACGACGAATACAGGCGCGGCTTGAGGATGAGCTGCTCGGAGGCGAGCACGTTGAGCACACCGCGGCCGTTGGTCGTGGTACGCATCAGGTCGGCGAGTTCCAGCGCGGGCTCGCCGAAGAACATCTCGCCGCCTTCCTGTTCCAGCCGCAGCAGCGAGCGCTGGATCGCGCCGATCGACTGCGTGCTGACCAGGCCGTAGGAGGTGGAGATGTCCTTGCGCTCGTCGGCGACCAGGCCGAGCAGGGCGCGCAGGTCTTCCAGATCGAGCAGCAGCAGGCCGCGGTCGTCGGCCAGCTTGAAAACGATGTCGAGCACGCCGCTCTGGGTGTCGTTGAGCTCGAGGATGCGCGAGAGCAGGGTGGGGCCCATCTCGCTGATGGTGGTGCGGATCGGATGCCCGTTCTTGCCGAACAGATCCCAGAAGACGACCGGGTTGGCCTCGTTGGCGTAGTCGGCGATGCCGATCTCCTGGATGCGCGCCTGCAGCTTGTCGTTCATCGCGCCCGCCACGGCCAGGCCGGCGACGTCGCCCTTCACGTCGGCGAGGAAGACCGGCACGCCCATCCGCGAGAAGCCTTCTGCGATGGTCATCAGCGTGACCGTCTTGCCGGTGCCGGTGGCGCCCGCGACCAAGCCGTGGCGATTGCCCAGGCGCCCCTGCAGGAAGACCTGGCCGTGGGTTTCGGGCAGGGAGTCCGGCGCGGTGACCGCCTTGCCGAGGAGGACGGCGTTGTTCGGGGACGCGTTGTCTGCCATGTGCGGTTCCGGGAGCTATCAAGAGTGCCGCGATTCTATGCCAGCGGTGAATGTCCGCCGTTCGCCGAATGTCAAGGCTCAGGGCTCGCGCGTGAAGACGTGCGACTTCGCTGCCACGGGGAAGTTCCCCGGCGGAACCCGGTCGCAGTTCGGCACCCGCGCCACGTGATTGGGTGAATGGCGCGGCTCATGGGCCGCGTTCTGCCATTGCCGCCGCGCCCGCTGCGGGTCTACCCTCCCCAGACCCCCACGCTTACGTTTCCCATGCAACTGATGTTCCGCTCCATTCTCGCCGCGGCCGTGCTGGCGGCGATTTCCGGCAATGCCGCCGCGGTCTCGCGCCGCGACCAGGCCAATATCGACGCGCTCAACACGCGCATGCAGGCCGCCGAGGCCAAGTACCGCGACGCCATGGTCATGATCGGCAACGCCGATCCCGACGGACAGAAACAGAGCGATGCCGCGCTGGAGGACATGGAGGACGTCATCGCCGAATGCATGAAGCAGCGCGGCTGTTCGGTTCCCACCCAGCTGGCGACCTACAAGCGATTGCTCAAGCTCAATGTCGACGCCGAAGCCGACGCCTCCGAAGAAGAGCCCGAAAGCGACGACGACCATGCCGGCACCCTGGCCGCCGACGTGCCCGAAGCCGCGCGCGCCGCGCATCTGCTCGCGGACGATCATCGCTTCGACAAGATGGTGCAGTTCAATCCCGCCGTGCAGGCCGCCATCCGCCGCTGGCTCACCGACATGCGCGGGCCGTTGATCAGCAGCTACGAGAATTACGAGTACATGCGCTACCTGATGTGGCCGCAGTACGAGCGCGCGGGACTGCCCGAAGCCTTGCTGTTCGGCATCATGGCCAAGGAATCCAACGGCAAGGTGCATTCGACCTCGCGCGCCGGCGCGGCCGGGCCGATGCAGTTCATGTACGCCACCGGTCGCCGCTTCGGCCTGGGCGACGACGGCACCGGTTTCGACACGCGCTACGACCCGCGCCGCGCCGCGGAAGCCAGCGCGGCCTATCTCAACGAACGCATGGGCCAGTTGAATCGCAGCATCGAGCTGGCGCTGGCTGCCTACAACGGCGGCGAAGGACGTGCGCAGCGCGTCTTCCAGGGCAGCAGCGGCAACTTCTGGGAAGCCGGCGTCTATAACCAGTTCCCGTCGGAAACGCAGGACTACGTGCCCATGGTGATCGCCGCGGCCTGGCTGTTCCTGCATCCGCGCGAATACGGCCTGAGCTTCCCGAAGGTGGATGCGAAGCCCGCACCGCTGCGCCTCGCGCAGCCCAGCTCGATCTACCAGCTGACCATCTGCCTGGGCAACCGCGGCGAGCGCGAGGGCTACATGCGCGCGCTGCGCAACCTCAATCCGCGCTATCAGGCGGAAGCCTGGCTGCCGGCGGGGACCACGATCAACGCGACCACGAAGATCGTCGGCCTGTACAACCGCTGGTGCACCTCCGGTCCGCGCGCCGAACTCGCGCGCACGCTGGTGATGAGCGATCCGAACACCGCGATCGTGCGCATGGGGCCGGTGACGACGGTCGGAGTGAATGGGGAATCGGCGCCGTCCGACGAAACCATCGAAACGCCGGTGGTCCCCGGCAAGAAGGCGGAGAAGCCCAAGCCTACCAAGCCCAAGCACCCGCGCAACTATCGCGTGCAGCGCGGCGAGACGCTGACCGCGATCGCGCAGAAGTTCCAGTGCGACACCGGCGATCTGGCCAAGGCCAACAAGATCAAGGGGCCGCGTTTCGCGATCCGGCCAGGGCAGAGACTGAAACTGGAAGGCTGCGGCGAATAAGCCGTCCTACCATGCGGCAAGGATGACGAGGGGGAAGGGATGGTGACGCAAACGTTGTCGGCCTCGCGGGGAAGCGAGGGCCGGTGGATCGCGGCGGTGGTGACCGCCGCGGTGCTCGCGATCGCGGGCGCAATGGTTCCCGAACTGCGCTGGCTGCATTACGCGTGCAAGCCGCTGGCTACCGTGCTGATCGCGGCGATGGTGTGGTGCGCGCCCACCGGCGGCCGTTACCGGACCGCGGTGCTGGTCGGGCTGCTGCTGTCGGCGCTGGGCGATGTCTTCCTGATGCTCGAACCTGCGCCGGGCGGCCCGGACTGGTTTGTATTCGGGCTGGCGAGCTTCCTGTTCGCGCATGTGGCGTATCTCGTCGGCCTGTGCAGCCGCGCGAAGCTGCTGGCGAAAGTGTGGCCCTACGTGCTCTACGCCGTGATCGCGCTGGCGATCTCGAGCGTGCTGTGGCCGCATTTGCCGGCAGCACTGAAGGCGCCGGTCGGCGTTTATGTGCTGCTGCTGTCGGTGATGGCGGCGCAGTCGGCCGTGGTGTGGTCGTGTCTGCGCGACAGATCAGGCGCGGCGGCGGCGTTGGGTGGCGCGTTCTTCGTGGCCTCGGACGCGACGCTGGCGATCGATCGCTTCGTTGCGCCATTTCCCGGTGCGGTTGTCATCGTGCTGGCGACCTATTGGTCGGCGCAGTTGTTGATCGGCCTGTCGGTAAGAAGGCTGTAAGCGGAAAAAAGAAAGGCGGCCGATTGGCCGCCTTTCCTGTATCTGCCTGGTGATCAGGTCTTCTTCGCCTTCTTGCGCTGGCAGGCGGTGGAGACCGCGCGTGGATCGTCTTGCTTCGGCCCGATGGCACGCAGCGAAGTGGCGCCTGTGGCGCTTGCACGCGGATCGTCCTGCTTGGGACCGATGGCTTCCAATCCGCCCTGCACGATGATGCCCTTCTGCGCGGCCGGATCGTTCGTGCCGGTTCCCGGTACGGCGGTGCCGTCGCCTGTGCAGTCGTCCGTGGACACGGCGCGCGGGTCGTCCTGCTTGGGGCCGATGGCCTCGCGTCCGCCCTGCACGACGATGCCTTTCTTCGCGACGGGCGCCGCGGTCTGTGCGTGCGCCGGCAGGCACAACGCTGCCGATGCGAAGCCGAGTACCAGGACCGATGCGGCGGAAATCAACTGCTTCATGCAAGCCTCCTTGATGCAACGCGGTTGTTACGGCGGAAAAAATCTCAGGCGAGCGTGGCTAGGCGACCGCCCAGCTTCACCGGAAGCTGGGCGCGCAGTTCGGAATTCAATTCGGCCACGCCCTTGGGCAGCAGCACGATCACGGTCGAACCATAGTTGAAGCGCGCCATTTCGGCGAAGCGTTCCAGAGCAATGCCGCTGCCGCGGTAGTCCTTGGTCGTAATCGGGCCGCCATAGGGCGGAATCTCGACGCCGCCCCACACGGTCTCCACGCCCGAGACCAGCAGCGCGCCAACCATCACCACCGCCATCGGCCCGAAGTCGCAGTCGAAATGGCAGACCACGCGCTCGTTGCGCGCGAATAGCTTCGACACCGAGCCCACCGCATCCGGGCCGACGCTGAAGAGGCGGCCGGGCACGTGCACGGTTTCGCGCAGCGTGCCGGTCCACGGCATATGCACGCGGTGATAGTCCTTCGGCGACAGATACACGGTGGCATAGACGCCGCCATCGAAGGCGTGCGCGGCATCCTCGTCGCCCAGCAGCTCGGCGGTGGTGAAGCCGTGGCCCTTGGCCTGGAAGATGTGGCCGGAGTCTTCGTGCAGCACGCCTTCGTCGGCGCGGCCGATGTGGCCGCATTCGCTGATCTTGCCGTCCGCGGGCATCAGCAATACGCGCGGATCCGGATCGGCGATGCGCGCACCGATTTTCAGCGCGCGGGTGAAGAACGCATTGAAGGTTGGATAGCTGGTCGGATCGGGATTCGCCGCTTCCGCCAGGTCGACGCCGAATTTGCGCGTGACCGTATCGATCAACCACTGCTTGACCGCGCGATTGCGCGAATAGGCGAGCCGGCGCGCCAGCGAAGACAGCAGGCGATGCGGCAGAACGTAGGTTAGGGCCGTGATGGGGCTCACTTGGTGCTCTCGGTCAGTGCGGTCCGGGTCAAAGCGGTCATGTCGTCGGCGATGTCCTTGGGCTGCAACGGCGGCTGGATGAAGCCGGTGAGGCGTCCCTGTGGATCGAGCACCGCCAGCGACGCGCTGTGGTCCATGGAATATTGATCGGCCGGTGCGCCTGCGCCCGCGGGCACCTTCGCGAAGACCATGCTCAGCGAACGGGCGAAGGTCTCCAGCGCCGGCACGTCCGCCGTGGCGGCCAGCGTGTCGCGGTGGAAGGCGTGGGCGTATTCGCCGATCAGGTCCGGCGTATCGCGTTCCGGATCGACCGACACGAAGAGCACGCGCGGACGCGTGGCCTCGGGCAGCGTCGCCCACTGCTTCTGCGCGCCGGCCAGCTGCGCCAGCGTGGTCGGGCAGACGTCCGGGCAGTGGGTGAAACCGAGGAACACGACGGTCCAATGGCCCTTCAGTTCCCCCGGCACCAGCGGCGTGCCGTCGGATTGGCGCAAGGAGAACGCCGGCAACGCGCGCGGCGGGTCGAACAGGCGCGCGGCCTTCAGCGCCGGGCGAGTCCCGGCGGGCGAATGCGCGAACCAGCTGCGGGCAGCGAACAGGCCGAGCCCGGCCGCCAGGGCCGCGATCAGGACATAGACGGTGGTGCGGTTGAACATCGCCGGTTCCTAGGCTTGGGGCAGCGAAAAGCGGCCGCCATGATACCGGTCGGCCGTGCCGGCGCCGCGCAGGCCGGTGCCGCGACGGCCGGGCGCAGGCGCCGCCCGTATAATCTGCGCCCCCTTTCAGCGCAGAACCGCCGTGGCCGCCCAGTCTTCCCCCGAACAGCCGCTGTTCGAACAGGTCTCCGTCATCGACCTGATCCGTTACGGCGGCAGCCGCTTCAACGCGGCCGGCCTGACCTTCGGCCACAGCTACGACAACGCACTGGACGAAGCCACGCAGCTGGTCCTGCACGCGCTGCATCTGCCGCACGACCTGAGCCCGGTGTATGGCGCGGCGCGCGTCACCGCGGAAGAGAAGGCGAAGGTGCTGGCCTTGTTCGAACGCCGCATCGCCGAACGCATTCCCGCGGCCTACCTGACCGGCGAAGCCTGGTTCGCCGGACTGAGCTTCAAGAGCGACCGCCGCGCGCTGGTGCCGCGTTCGCCGATCGCCGAACTCATCCTTACCGGCTTCGAGCCGTGGCTGGGCGGCCGCGAGGTGGAGCGCGTGCTGGACCTGTGCACGGGTTCGGGTTGCATCGCCATCGCCACCGGGCACTACCACCCGAACTGGCAGGTGGACGGCGCCGACATCAACGACGAGGCGCTGTCGCTGGCGGCGGAAAACAAGGAGCGCCTGCACGCGACCAACGTCACCCTGCGCCAGTCCGATTTGTTCAAGGAGCTGCAGGGCGAGGTCTACGACCTGATCGTGACCAATCCGCCCTACGTCACCCATGCCGAAACCGATGCGTTGCCGCAGGAATATTCGTACGAACCCGAACTGGGCCTGCGTGCCGGCGACGATGGCCTCGATCTCGCGCTGAAGATCCTGCGCGACGCGCCCGAGCACCTGAGCGAGAACGGCCTGCTGATCTGCGAAGTGGGCGAAGCCGAGCACGCGCTGGCCGCGCTGTTGCCGGAGCTGCCGATGGCATGGGTGGAGTTCAAGGTCGGGCAGATGGGTATCTTCGTGGTCGAGCGCCACGACCTGGTCGAGCATCACGCGCGGATCAAGGCGCTTGCGGACGCGCGGGGCTGAAGCAGCTCGCTTCGCTCGCGCCCCTCATCCGGCGCTTCGCGCCACCTTCTCCCCGCAAGCGGGGAGAAGGAAGAGTCACGGTCCTCTTCTTCTCCCCGCTTGCGGGGAGAAGATGCCCGAAGGGCAGATGAGGGGAGGCGAGCGCAGCGAGTTGCTGTTGCACTTAAACGGCATAGCGACATCGCATAAGCCGGCGCCCCCAGCGCCGGCCAGTTTCCCGTATATTTCAAGGCCTTAACCCGCCCATCTCACCCCGCGCCGGAAGACGGCGTCAGGATCCTCTTGGCCAGCAACACCTTCGGCAAGCTGTTCGCAGTGACGACCTTCGGCGAGAGCCACGGTCCGGCGATCGGCTGCGTGATCGACGGGTGCCCGCCGGGGATCGCGATCGCGCCGGAAGAGTTTCGCCACGATCTGGAGCGCCGCGCCACCGGCAAGACCCGGCACACCTCGGCGCGGCGCGAGGCGGACGAGGTCGAGATCCTCAGCGGCGTGTACGAAGGCGTCACCACCGGCACGCCGATCGCGCTGCTGATCCGCAACACCGACCCGCGCAGCAAGGATTACGCGAACATCGCCGCGCAGTTCCGCCCGGGCCACGCCGACTACACCTATTGGCAGAAGTACGGCATCCGCGATCCGCGCGGTGGCGGCCGTTCCAGTGCACGCGAAACCACGATGCGCGTGGCCGCCGCGGTGATCGCCAAGAAGTGGCTCGCGCAGCGCTACGGCGTGCAGGTGCGCGGCTATCTGTCGCAGATCGGCGAGGTCGTACCGCGCCGTTTCGACGCCGACGCGATCGATTGGGCCGTCGTTGAATCCAACCCGTTCTTCTGGCCGGACGCCACGCAGGTCGACGAGCTGGAGAGTTACATGGACGCCCTGCGCAAGTCGGGCGATTCGGTCGGCGCACGCGTGGACGTCGTCGCCGAAGGCCTGCCGCCGGGCTGGGGCGAGCCGATCTACGGCAAGCTCGACGGTGAACTCGCCGCGGCGCTGATGTCGATCAATGCGGTCAAGGGCGTGGAGATCGGCGACGGTTTCGCCGCGGTCGCGCAAAAGGGCAGCGAACACCGCGACGAGATCAGCGCGGACGGCTTCCTGAGCAACCATGCCGGCGGCATCCTCGGCGGCATCAGCACGGGCCAGGCGCTGCGTTGCTCGACCGCGTTCAAGCCGACCTCCAGCCTGCGCCTGCCGGTACAGAGCCTGGACACGGCAGGCAACGCCGTCGAAGTGGTCACCACCGGCCGCCACGATCCCTGCGTCGGCATTCGCGCTACACCTATTTGCGAAGCGATGGTCGCGCTGGTGCTGATGGACCAGGCGTTGCGCCATCGCGCGCAGTGCGGCGACGTCGGCGAGGTCGCGCCGCTGGTTCCGGGCAAAACCGGCGCCAAGAAAGGCGACGCCAAACGATAGCGGCCAGTCTTGATGGGACTGTGTTGCCGGTTCGCAACACCCTGACTGTGCCGCTTGTGTAGTGTTTCAACCACGCATTCCTGCGGCCGCGCCCGGCGCGCCGCGCAAGCCTCCAAAGAGAATCCTATGAGCCAGAAGACCTATACCGTTGCCGTAGTGGGCGCCACCGGCGCTGTCGGCGAAACCATGCTGAAGGTGCTCGCCGAGCGCCAGTTCCCGATCGGCAAGCTGCACGTGCTCGCCAGCGAGCGCTCGGCCGGCAGCAAGATCGAATTCGGCGCGCGCCAGCTGGTGGTCGAAAACCTCGCCACCTTCGATCCGAGCGGCGTCGACATCGCACTGTTCTCCGCCGGCGGCGCCGTGTCGAAGGAATATGCACCGAAGTTCGCTGCGGCCGGTGCGGTGGTGATCGACAACTCCTCCAGCTTCCGCGGCGACGCCGACGTGCCGCTGGTGGTGTCGGAAGTGAATCCGGAGCAGGTGAAGAACCGCCCGCGCGGCATCATCGCCAACCCGAACTGCTCGACCATGCAGCTGATGGTCGCGCTGGCGCCGATCCACCGCGCCGTGGGCATCGAGCGCATCAACATCGCCACCTACCAGTCGGTGTCGGGCACCGGCGTCAAGGCGATGGAGGAGCTGGGCCGGCAGACTGCCGCGCTGCTGAACTTCCAGGACGCGCAGCCGAAGGTCTATCCGGTGCAGATCGCCTTCAACGTGATCCCGCACGGCGGCGACTTCCTCGACAACGGTTACACCACCGAGGAATGGAAGCTGGTCACCGAGACCCGCAAGATCCTCGGCGACGACAACATCCAGGTGAACGCCACCGTCGTGCGCGTGCCGGTTTTCTATGGCCACTCCGAAGCGGTGCACCTCGAGACCCGCGAGAAGCTCAGCGTCGACCGCGCGCGTGAACTGCTCGCCGCGCAGCCGGGCCTGGTGCTGGTCGACGAGCGCAAGCCGGGCGGCTATCCGACCCCGGTCACCCACGCTTCCGGCACCGACCCCGTCTACGTCGGCCGCCTGCGCGAAGACGTGTCGCACCCGCGCGGCCTGGACCTGTGGGTGGTGGCCGACAACATCCGCAAGGGTGCCGCGACCAACGCCGTGCAGCTGGCTGAACTGGTTATTGCCGAGGCTGACGCTTCTTAAAGCGGTCGCTTCGGAAGGACGCGCTTTAAAGCGGTTCGCTTCGGTAGGACGCGCTACCCGACGGGACGGGGGTGCTCCGCCCCTCCGGACGGCATCCCTGCCTTTAGTCGGGGCCGCGGACCATCCTGGTCCGCTCTCCGCACCCCCATCCCATCGGGCAGCGCTCACCGCGAGCGTTGTGATCACCGCTTCGGCGTCGATGCTCTTCTTCTCCCCGCATGCGGGGAGAAGATGCCCGAAGGGCAGATGAGGGGGAGCGAGCGCAGCGAGTTGCTTTCGCTTTTTTGCCAACGCGCCCGAGATGTATGGGAGGGCAGGCGGTGCCGGTGGGCAGACGCGACTGTCAGCGGCATGGATGCCGCTGACAAGCCTCCATGGACGGATTCACGGCGTGTCGCGACTGCCCACCGGCGCCGACTGCCCGTGCCGGGATCGCTATCGCCGGCAAACACGTCCCCTCACCCTGCGTCGCTACGCGACGCTGTCCCTCGCTCTGCCCCCGGCCCTCGCGCATAGCGCGAGGGCGTTCAGGCGTGCACGCGCCAGTGGCGCGTAAGCAGCACGCCTTCACCCCGCAAGCGGGGCGAGGGAGTGAAGCGCCAAAACCCAAACCCGCTCAACCATTTGCAGCAGCTTCATTGCAAACCGCCTGCACTGAGGGCTAGAGTCGCGCCGGGGAAGGGCGTGAGGCCAGTCGTGAAGCGAATCGCGGGAACCGTTGTAGCGCTGCTGGCCGCCATGGCCAGCTTCGGCGCGTCCGCGCTCGGCCTGGGCCAGATCGAGGTCAAGTCGAAGGTCGGCCAGCCGCTGGTGGCCGAAATCCCGATCGTCACCGGCGATCCGTCCGAACTCGAACAACTCCAGGCCGGCCTGGCCTCGCCAGAAACCTTCTCCCGCATCGGCCTGCGTCCGCCGGTCGGCATCATCGCCGAGCTGCAGTTCACCCAGGCGCTGGATGCCCGCGGCAATCCCATCATCCGCGTCACCAGCACGCAGCCGGTCAGCGATCCGCTGCTGACCTTCCTGGTCGAAGTCGACTGGGGGCAGGGGCGACTGGTGCGCGAGTACTCCGCGCTGGTCGATGCGCCGCGCACCGTCTCCGCACCGTTGCAGCCCGACATCGCGGCGCCGACCGTCGAAGCGCCGGCCGTCATCGAGCGTCCGGTCGATCCGACCGCGGTCGCGACCGAGCAATCGCCCGCGCCGGCGCCGGCCGAAACGCCGTCTCCTGAAGCGACGCCTGCCGAGCCCGCGCCGCTGAACAACACCGCGATCGCGCCGACGGCGCCGATCGCACCGCCGCCGCAAGTCGCCACCGCGATGCCCGCACCGGTGACGCGTCCGCCGCTCGGCGACAACGACTACTCCGTGCAGCGCGGCGACAACCTGTCCTCCATTGCCGCACGCGTCGGCGCCGCCGGCACGCTCGATCAGACCATGATCGCGCTGTTGCGCGCGAACCCGGACGCCTTCATCGACGGCAACATCAACCGTCTCAAGGCCGGCGCCGTGCTGCGCATGCCCGGCGGCGATGCGATGACCGAACTGGACGCGCAGCAGGCCAGCGCGATCGTCCATACCCAGATCCAGGAATGGCGCGCCTCGCGCCGCGCCGCGCCGCAACCGGCCGACGTCGAACAGCGCAGTGGCGATATCGCCGCGCAGACCAAGCCCGCCCCGGCTGCGGCTTCCACTTCACCTTCCAAGCGCGTTGCCGATGCACGTCTGGAAATCGTTCCGCCCGGCGCCAGCGATGCGACCAAAGCGGGTACACAGTCCGGCTTCAGCGCCGGAGGCGAGGGCGCGATGCTCGAACAGGAACTGACCCAGACCAAGGAAACCCTCGCCGCGCGCGAGGCGGAAACCCAGGAACTCAAGAGCCGCGTCGCCGAACTCGAAAAGCTGCAGCAGCAACAGCAGCAGCTGCTTTCGATGAAGGACACCGAACTGGCCGCCGCGCAGCAACGCCTCGCGCAAACGCAGAAGCAGCAGACCCAGGCGTCGGTGATGCCGTGGGCGTTCGGCATCGGCGGCGCATTGGTGCTGGGCGGACTGATCGCGTGGTTCCTGCGCCGCCGCGATGCGGCGAAGCCGAGTTTCCGTGCGCCCGTCGCCGCGACGCCGACGCCTTCCATCGCCGATGCGTTCGCGCCGCGGGCAATGGATGACGTAGCCGAAGCGGAAGTCGAAGCCGAGCCGGTCGCGCCCGCACCCGCACCGACGCTTGCCGCGGTTGCACCGGCTGCACGCGCACCGGAACCGCCGACGCGCGCCGCGCCCGCGTGGCATACCGGCGGCGCACAGCGCGAGCTGCTGGACCCCGCGACGCAGGCGGCGCACGAACGCCTCGAACTGGCCCGTGCCTATCTGGATCTGGGCGATCTCGCCGGCGCACGCCAGTTGCTGGGCGAAATCGTGATCAACGGCGACCACGCCGCACGCCAGCAAGCACAACGGATGCTGCGCGAACTCGAATGAAGGATGGCGTCCCGCCCTTGCAGCGCTATGCGATGGGCATCGAATACGACGGCAGCGAGTTCAGCGGCTGGCAGCGCCTGAGCAAGCACGGCGAAAGCGATCCGGAAGGCTACGTCACCCTGCAGTCGGTGATCGAAGAAGCGCTGTCGTTCGTCGCCGGTACGCCGATCGAGACGATCTGCGCCGGCCGTACCGATGCCGGCGTGCACGCGGCCGGGCAGGTCATCCACTTCGACAGTCCCGTGCGGCGCGATCCGCGCGGCTGGGTGCTGGGTACCACCAGCAAGTTGCCGCCGGCGATCGGCGCGCTGTGGTGCGTGCCGGTGACGGACGAATTCCATGCACGCTTTTCCGCACGCGCGCGGCGCTATCGCTATTCGATCCTCAATCGCCAGGTGCGGCCTGCGCTCAATCGCCAGGTGCTGACGTGGGAACGCCGGCCCCTGGACGCGGCGGCGATGCATCGCGCGGCGCAGGCCCTGTTGGGCGAGAACGACTTCTCCGCGTTTCGCACCGTGCACTGCCAGGCGCCGCATGCGCGCCGCGAGTTGCAGGAAATAGCGATAGCGCGTGAAGGCGATGTGGTGACGGTGGAAGTGCAGGCCAACGCCTTTCTTCACCACATGGTGCGCAACATTGTCGGAAGCTTGCTGGTAGTCGGACGCGGCGATGCGCCGGAGGATTGGATTGCGCAGCTGCTTGCCGGTCGCGACCGTACCAAGGCCGGCCCGACGGCGCCGGCGAGCGGCCTGGTTTTCCTGGGGCCGCGCTATCCCGCCGATGTCGTCGAGCGCTGCGGTCTGCCTGCACACATTCGCCTGTGAGGAGCGCGTAAGCCTGTGAGGAAATGGTGAAGCCCAACTACTTCCGCACCCGCATCAAGTTCTGTGGGATGACCCGCGCCGGCGACGTACGCCTGGCCAGCGAGCTTGGCGTGGATGCCGTCGGGTTCGTGTTCGCGCGTTCGAGCAAGCGTCGCGTCGAGCCCGAAGAAGCGCGTGCGATGCGCACCGCGCTCGCGCCCTTCGTCGATTCGGTGGCGTTGTTCATGGACAACCCGCAGGACGAAGTGCGCGAGATCGTCCGCCATGTACGGCCGAGCCTGCTGCAGTTCCACGGCAACGAGGACGACGCCTTCTGCCGCAGCTTCGGAGTGTCTTATTTGAAGGCGATTGCGATGGGCAACGGCGGCATACCGTCGACGATGCCCTTGCGTGCGCGCTATCCGAGCGCGGCCGGTTTCCTGTTCGACAGCAATGCGGCGGGCGGCGAGGGCGGCAGCGGCAAGACCTTCGACTGGTCGCAGATTCCGCAGGACCCGGGCAAGCCCTGGCTGCTGGCCGGCGGCCTGACGCCGGAGAACGTGCACGACGCTATCGTGACCACGCGTCCCTGGGGCGTCGACGTCGCCAGCGGCATCGAGCTATCGCCCGGCATCAAGGACGGCGACCGCATGCGCCAGTTCGTCGAAGAAGCGCGCCGCGCGGATTGCCACAGCTGACAGTTGTCCTCAGCTTCTCCTTCTCCCCGCTTGCGGGGAGAAGGTGGCGCGAAGCGCCGGATGAGGGGAGGCGAGCGCAGCGAGCTGCTTTGGCTGTCATCCATCAAGCAAGAGCAACAGCAGCTCGCTGCGCTCGCCCCCTCATCTGCCCTTACGGGCATCTTCTCCCCGCAAGCGGGGAGAAGAAGAGCAAGCCTCAGCGCGGCTCCGCAAGCGCCTCACGCAACCACTCCGCCAGTTTCGCGACGCGCCGGTCTTCGCTGCGCTTGGGCGCACACAGCACCCAATGCGCGTCCGTGGCGAGAAATCCCCACGGCGCCGCCAATCGTCCTGAAGCGATGTCTTCGTGCACCAACGGCTCGGGCGCGATAGCGACACCGAGGCCGGCTTCCGTCGCTTCCAGCAGGTAGTACAAGTGTTCGAAGCCGGTGCCGAAGCGCAGCGCCGCCGCGTCGAGGCCTTGGCGTCCGGCCCATTCGCGCCAAGCTTGCGGCCGCGATGTCGTATGCAGCAGCGGCAGTTCGAGCAGCACTTCGGCCGGTGCGCTGCGCACACGTTCGAAGCCGGCATAGCGCGGGCCAACGACGGGTCCGATGCGCTCCGGCGCCAGCACATGCACCTGCCATGACGAGGGCCAGGGCGGTTCGGCGATCAGCAGCGCCGCGTCGAGTCCGGACAGCGCGGCGTCCGGTGGCGCATCGCTGGCGGCCAGGTGCAGGGTCAGCTCGGGTTGATCGCGGGCCAGCCGCTCCAGCCTGGGGATCATCCAACGGGCGAGCACGCTGCCGGGGCAACCGAGGACGAAGGGCGCCTGGACCTGCCGGCGCTGCAGATCGGCCCAGGCGGACCGCAGGGGTTCGAGGGAGGATTCGGCCGCTTCGTACAAGCGCCGGCCGGCCGCTGTAAGGGCGAGGCCACGGCCCTGCTTGGCGAACACAGGCGCGCCCAGCGCTTCTTCGAGTACCCGCAGTTGCCGGCTCACGGCGCCGTGGGTCACGTGCAGCTCCTGCGCGGCCCGGCTCACGCTGTCCAGGCGGGCGACGGCTTCGAAGGCGCGCAGGGCGTTCAGTGGCGGCAGGTCGCGGCTCATCTGTGACTTTTCCTGACAGGATGGCCAGATTTTATACCTTTGTGGTCCCGTGGCCGCGCGCTAGAGTGAGATGTCGTCCCCGCTGCGCCCACCATGAGCCTGACCGAAATTCCGGACTTCCACGCCTACCCCGATGCCGCCGGGCATTTCGGCCGCTTCGGCGGGCGTTTCGTCGCCGAAACCTTGATCGGGCCGCTGGAGGCGCTGGCGCGGGCCTATGACGAGGCGCGGGTCGATCCGGCCTTCATCGAAGCCTTCGAGAAGGATCTGGCCCACTACGTGGGTCGACCCAGCCCGATCTATTTCGCCGAACGGTTGAGTCGGGAAGCGGGCGGCGCCCGCATCCTGCTCAAGCGCGAAGACCTGAACCACACCGGCGCGCACAAGATCAACAACACCATCGGCCAGGCCTTGCTCGCCAGCCGCATGGGCAAGACCCGCATCATCGCGGAGACCGGCGCCGGCCAGCACGGCGTCGCCAGCGCGACGGTCGCCGCACGTCTGGGCCTGGAATGCGTGGTCTACATGGGCGCCACCGACATCGAGCGCCAGAAGATCAACGTCTATCGGATGAAGCTGCTCGGCGCGACGGTCGTGCCGGTGACCAGCGGTTCGGCGACCTTGAAGGACGCGCTCAACGAAGCGATGCGCGACTGGGTCACCAACGTGGAGGACACGTTCTACATCATCGGTACCGTCGCCGGTCCCGATCCGTATCCGCGCATGGTGCGCGACTTCAACGCCGTCGTCGGCCGCGAGGCGCGCGCGCAGATGCTGGCCGAATACGGGCGCCTGCCGGATGCGGTCACGGCCTGCGTCGGCGGCGGCAGCAATGCGATCGGTGTATTCCATGCGTTCCTCAACGATCGCCATGTGCGCCTGGTCGGCGCCGAAGCGGCGGGCGAGGGCATCGCCACCGGCCATCACGCGGCGTCGCTGGCGGCGGGTCGGCCGGGCGTGCTGCACGGCAATCGCACCTATGTGCTGTGCGACGACGACGGGCAGATCATCGAAACGCATTCGGTCTCCGCCGGCCTGGACTATCCCGGCGTCGGCCCGGAGCACGCCTTCTTGAAGGAAACCGGCCGCGCGGAGTACGTCGGCGTGACCGATGACGAAGCACTCGCCGCCTTCCATCAACTGGCGCGTACCGAAGGCATCCTGCCCGCGCTCGAGTCCAGTCACGCGATCGCGCAGGCGATGAAGCTCGCGCGCGAACTGCCGAAGGACGCCCTCGTGCTGTGCAATCTGTCCGGCCGCGGTGACAAGGACGTGCACACGATCGCCGGCCGCGAAGGCATCACGTTCTGAAGCGGAATCCCCTCGCATGACCCGTATCGACAACCGCTTCGCCAAGCTCGCGGCCGCAGGCCGGAAGGCGCTGATCCCTTTCATCACCGCGGGCGATCCTTCGCTCGAAGCCACGGTGCCGGTGATGCACGCGCTCGCCGAAGCCGGGGCCGATGTCATCGAGCTGGGCGTTCCGTTTTCCGATCCGATGGCCGATGGGCCGACGATCCAGCGCAGTTCGGAGCGTGCGCTTTCGCGCGGCGCCGGACTTTCCTATGTGCTCGATTGCGTGCGCGGCTTCCGCGAAACCGATGCGGACACGCCGATCGTGCTGATGGGCTACCTCAACCCGGTCGAGATCCGCGGCGCGGATCGCTTCGCCGCGGAAGCCGTGGCGGCCGGCATCGACGGCGTGCTCCTGGTCGATCTTCCGCCGGAGGAAGCCGGCGAATTCCGCGCGGCCTTTTCCGCGCACGGGCTCGCATTGATCCTGCTGGCCGCCCCGACCACCAGCGACGCGCGCCTGGAATCACTATGCCGCCAGGCCAGCGGCTACCTGTACTACGTCAGCTTCGCCGGGGTCACCGGCGCCGACCGGCTCGATACCGCGGCCGCGACCGATCGCCTGCACGCGATCCGCGCGCGCAGCGCGGTGCCGGTGGCGGCGGGATTCGGCATCAAGGACGCGGCCTCGGCCCAGGCCATGGCCCGCGAGGCGGACGGTGTCGTGGTCGGCAGCGCCCTGGTGTCGGTCCTGGCCGCCAGCGACGATCCGGTCGCCGCGGCCGGCCGCTTCCTGCGTCCGTTGCGCCAGGCGCTGGACGCCTAGGTCGCGTCCGGCGGCACTACCACCGCGTTTCCGCGACCTTCAGCACACAAAACCGGCCTCCGGCCCCGGGTGGGGACCGGCAGGACGCGCTCGCGCTAAACTGCTCGTTCGCCATTAGCGCGCTTAGCGCCCATCAGGGGAACACCCAAAGCATGTCCTGGCTGAAGAAACTCATGCCCTCCGGTATCCGGACCGAGTCCGGCACGGCCAAGCGCCGCAGCGTGCCCGAGGGCCTGTGGGAGAAGTGCGACCGCTGCGGCGTCGTGCTCTACCGCCCCGAGCTCGAGGAAAACCTCGAGGTCTGTCCCAAGTGCAATTTCCACATGGCGATCCGCGCCCGCGCGCGGCTGGCTTCGCTGTTCGATGCCGATAGCACGACCGAAATCGGCGCCGAACTCGGCCCGACCGACGTGCTGAAGTTCAAGGACCAGAAGAAGTACTCCGACCGCATCAAGGCGGCGCAGAAGTCCACCGGCGAGCGCGACGCGCTGATCGCCATGCAGGGCAAGCTCAAGGACCGCGACCTGGTCGCCGCCTCGTTCGACTTCGCCTACATGGGCGGCTCGATGGGCTCGGTGGTCGGTGAACGGTTCACCCTGGCGGCCGAGCGCGCCGCCGACATCGGCTGCCCGTTCGTGTGCTTCTCCGCCAGCGGCGGCGCGCGCATGCAGGAGAGCCTGTTCTCGCTGATGCAGATGGCCAAGACCTCCGCGGCGCTGGCGCGCTTGCGCGCCAAGGGCCTGCCGTACATCTCGGTGATGACGCATCCGACCACCGGTGGCGTCTCGGCCTCGTTCGCGATGCTGGGCGACATCAACATGGCCGAGCCGGAAGCGCTGATCGGTTTCGCCGGTCCGCGCGTGATCGAGCAGACCGTGCGCGAGAAGCTGCCGGAAGGCTTCCAGCGTTCCGAATTCCTTCTCGACCACGGCGCCATCGACCAGATCTGCGACCGCCGCGAGATGCGCGACCGCATCGCCCATCTGCTCGCGCTGATGATGAAGCAGCCCGCGCCGCAGGACGACAACGAGGTCGCCGCTTGAGCCGTCGTTATTTCGGCACTGATGGCATCCGCGGCCGTGTAGGCGAAGGCCCGATCTCGGCCGACTTCGTCCTGCGCCTGGGCAATGCCTACGGTCACGCGCTGGTGCAGGCGTTCCAGGGCCGCATGTGGCGCAAGCCGCAGGTCATCATCGGCAAGGACACGCGCATTTCGAACTACATGTTCGAAGCCGCGCTGGAAGCCGGACTGGTCGCGGCCGGTGTGGATGTGCAGCTGATGGGGCCGATGCCGACCCCTGCGGTTGCGCACCTCACCCACTCGATGCGCGCCGACGGCGGCATCGTGATCTCCGCATCGCACAACCCGCATTACGACAACGGCATCAAGTTCTTCTCGGCGCAAGGCGAGAAGCTCGACGACGCCACCGAACTGGCGATCGAAGCCGCGCTGGAACAGCCGTTCCGCACCGTGCCTTCGGAGCAACTCGGCAAGGCTGTGCGCACGCGGGACGCGCTGGGTCGCTACATCGAGCATTGCAAGGACTCGGTGTCGAAGAACTTCGACCTCAAGGGCATGCGCATCGTCGTGGATTGCGCCAACGGCGCGACCTATCAGCTGGGCCCGCTGGTGCTGCGCGAACTGGGCGCATTGGTGGACGCGATTGGGGTTGAGCCCACTGGCCTCAACATCAACGATGGCGTCGGCTCTACGCACCCGGAAACGCTGGCCGCGCGCGTGCGCGAAACCGGTGCCGATCTGGGCATTGCCTTCGACGGCGACGGCGACCGCGTGCTGTTCGTGGACGGCGATGGCGTTGTGCGCGATGGGGACGATCTGTTGTACGTGCTCGCGCGCGACTGGAAGGAAAGCGGCCGCCTCCGGGGCCCGGTCGTGGGTACGCTGATGACCAATTACGGCCTCGAACGCGCGCTGGAAGGCGAGGGCATCGGTTTCATCCGCGCCAAGGTCGGTGACCGCTACGTCCACCAGCAGTTGGTGGCGAATGGCGGCGTACTGGGCGGCGAAGCCTCGGGTCACATGCTGTGCCTGGATCGCAGCGGCACCGGCGACGGTATCGTCAGCGCGCTGCAGGTGCTGGAAGTGCTGGGGCGCCGCGGCCTCTCGCTGAGCGAGGCCCTGCGGGGGCTGCAGCGTGTACCGCAGAAGACCGTCAACGTGCGTTACGCGGGCAAGGCCAAACCAGCGGAAGCGCCGAGCGTGCAGGCCGCATTGGCCAGCGCGCAGGCCGCCGTGGCCGGGCGCGGCCGTGCCTTCCTGCGTCCCTCCGGCACGGAGCCGGTGGTGCGCGTGACCGTGGAAGCCGACGACGCGACGCTGATGCAGCAAACGCTGGATGCGCTCGCGGCCGCCGTGCGCGCCGCAGCCGAATAGATATTCACGACAAAGAACTGACCGAGAGCAACAATGGCGTCGCAAATCCCGACCCTGGACATCCGCCGCTTCGCGACTGACCGCGAAGCCTTCGTCGCCGAACTCGGCGCGGCCTACCGCGAATGGGGCTTCGCCGGCATCCGCAACCACGGCATTCCGCAGTCGCTGATCGACGGTTCGTACGACGTCTTCAAGCGTTTCTTCGCGCTGCCGGAAGAAGTGAAGCGCAAGTACCACGTGCCCGGTGGCGGTGGTGCGCGCGGCTACACGCCGTTCGGGATCGAGACCGCGAAGGATTCGAAGTACTTCGACCTGAAGGAGTTCTGGCACGTCGGCCGCGAGATCGCGCGCGACTCCAAGTACGCCGACGTGATGCCGGCGAACCTGTGGCCGGAGGAACTCCCGGAGTTCCGCGAGCTCGCCTATGGCCTGTACACGGCGCTCGATCAGCTCGGTTCGCGCGTGCTGAGCGCGCTGGCGCTGCATATCGGCCTGCCGGAGAACTACTTCGCCGACAAGACCGACTCGGGCAATTCGATCCTGCGCCCGATCCACTATCCGCCGATCACCACCGACGACATTCCGAATGTGCGCGCGGGCGCGCATGAGGACATCAACCTGATCACGTTGCTGGTCGGTGCCAGTTCGGAAGGCCTGGAAGTGAAGTCGCGCAAGGGCGAGTGGGTGCCGTTCACCGCCGACGCCGACACCATCGTGGTCAACATCGGCGACATGCTGCAGCGGTTGACCAACCACGTGTATCCGTCGACGACGCACCGCGTGGTCAATCCGCCGGGCGAGAAGGCGCGCCAGCCGCGTTATTCGACGCCGTTCTTCCTGCACCCGAATCCGGATTTCCTGATCGACGTGTTGCCTTCGTGCGTCACGGCGGAGAATCCGAGCCGGTATCCGCAGGCGATCACGGCGCATGGGTATCTCGAAGAGCGTCTGGCCGAGATCAAGCTGAAGTAACGCGCGCGGGAATCCATCTAGGCCGTCATTCCCGGTAAGGCAAACCCGAACGCGTTGAGCTCTCTAGCGGGAGGGCGACGCCAGTGGGGCTGCGTGACACGACTACCCACCGGCACCACCTGACCCAGCCCGGAACGCCTTGGCTTCAAAAGCAAAAATGAAAGTTTGAAAGTGCGAACTTTCAACCACGCACTTTCAGTGGGAGGGCCTTCCTACGCCATCCAGAAGAACACCGCCGCCATCCGCTTCTTCTCCAGCGTCTGTCCCCAGTAGCAGGTCGCGCTGTGGATCAGGTTGGCGCGATACACCAGCAGGCGGTTGTAGCGGTGCGGGATCGCGATGTCTTCGGCGAAGGCGTTGATGTCGACGAAACGCGTTCCCAGCGCTTCCACCAGATTGTTGTGCGGCGCCTGCACCATGTTGCCGCCGCGCTGGCCGCCCGGCAGGCGTTGGCGATAGAAGCTCGTACCGCATTCGTCGGGCACGTTGGGATTGAGATAGAGCACCGCCGCATAGCGGCACAGCGCGCGCGAATCCGTGTGCGGCCGCGGCTCGCATTCGTTGTAGCCGACCACCTGCACGCAGTTGTAGTTGAGCGTGCCGCCGCCGGCCGTGCTTTCGACCCACAGCTTCTGCGCGCCGGTGACCTTGCGTACCCAGGCTTCGAGCGGTGCCAGTTCCTCCGCTTCAAGCGCAGGCATGGCGCGCAGGCCCGGCCAGCTTTCGGGTTTGTGCGGGTAGCCCTCGTACCAGTCGGTGCGCGCCAGCAGGCGGGCCCGCACGGCGTCGGGGTCGGGCAGGGCATTGTCCAATACCCAGTAATCGCGGCCTTCGGTCGGTTTCCGATACGGCAGGATCGGAAGGCGCTGGGCGGGGCTGAGGCTCATCGTGCGGCGGCCGGGAGGGACATGTGCCCATTCTGGCAGTCCCGAGACTAATCGGTAGCTGAGGATCGGGGGAGCTGAGGAATCGGGGCGGCCGCTGTAAACTGCGCGCCTTTCGCACCAGAGGTGGTCCATGCGCCGCAAGATCGTCGCCGGAAACTGGAAGCTGCATGGCGACCGCAAGTTCGCCCTGGAGCTCCTCGATGCGGTCGCGTCGGTGCAGGCCCCCGCCGGCGTCGAAGTCGTCATCCTGCCGCCGCTGCCGTACGTGGGCGAGCTGGTCGAGCGCTATGCCGGGCGCGGCCTGCAGTTCGGCGCGCAGGACGTCAGCGCCAACCAGAAGGGCGCGTACACCGGCGAAGTGTCGGCGGCGATGCTCGTCGACGTCGGTGCGCGCTACGGCCTGGTCGGACACTCCGAGCGCCGCCAGCATCACCACGAAAGCAGCGAACTGGTGGCGCGCAAGTTCTTCGCGGCGAAGGCGGCGGGCCTGGTGCCGGTGCTGTGCGTGGGCGAGACCCTGAGCGAGCGCGAAAACGGCCAGATGGAATGGCGGCTGCAGGAACAGCTGGCGCCGATCCTCGAGCACGGCGCCGCGGCGGTGCAGGGCGCGATCATCGCCTATGAACCGGTGTGGGCCATCGGCACCGGCCGGACCGCCACGCCGGAGCAGGCGCAGGAAGTCCACGCATTCATCCGTGGCGAAATCGCGCAATACGATGCTAGAATTGCTGGCTCGCTTCCGATCCTGTACGGCGGAAGCGTGAAGGCCGACAACGCCGCCGCGCTGTTCGCACAGCCGGATGTCGATGGCGGCCTGGTCGGCGGAGCCTCCTTGGTGGCTTCCGACTTCAACGCCATTGTCGCTGCGGCGGCCTGACTTCACTGGCCACCCTTTCGAGTATCACCTTTCGAGTTTTCTCACGATGCTGTTGTTCCTCAACGTCATCTATGTGCTGATCGCGATCGCGATGATCGCGCTGATCCTCATGCAGCGCGGCGCGGGTGCGCAGGCGGGTTCGGGTTTCGGCGCGGGCGCGTCGGGCACGGTGTTCGGTTCGCGTGGCGCTTCGAACTTCCTGACGAAGTCGACCAAGTGGTTGGCGGTCGCCTTCTTCGTCATCAGCCTGTTCATGGCCTGGAACGCCAGCCATGGCAGCAAGAAGACGACTGCGGCGCCCACGGAAGAGAAGGGCCTGATGTCCGAAGTGCCGGCCGCTCCGGCCGCGCCGGCTTCGGGCAACGCCACGATTCCGACGGCACCGTCGCAGGCTCCTGCCGCGCCCGTTCCGGCGACGACGGTTCCGGCCGCGCCCGCCAACAGTGCGGCGCCGGCGAAGCCGGATGCGGAAACGCAGCAGCCGCCGGCTCCGGCACAGCCCGCTTCTGGCGGTTAAGCAGGGCAAACGCGGTACGATATGCATCTTTCCAGCCCGGCATGGACTTGCCGGGTGCCGGTCGGCGCCGAGGTTTTGGCGGTGATCGGAAGCGGCCGGGGACGGCCAACGTTTCAAAGCCCAGGTGGCGGAATTGGTAGACGCACTACCTTGAGGTGGTAGCGACTTCGGTCGTGGGGGTTCGAGTCCCCCCTTGGGCACCATTAACCGTGAGGAGTGAGCGGAGAGGAGTGAGAAAAGAGTAAGAGCGGAACCTATGTTCATGCTTCCTCTCTTTTCTTACTGCTCTTCGTTCGCTCCTTAGTTTTTTAGCCAAAGCGCGGGCGGTGCGGGAGAGCGACGTTCTCTCCACCCACGCCTGTCTTCAAGCGAGAGAACGCGAGTGCTGGCCGAATATCTGCCGACCCTGCTGTTCCTGATCGTCGCCGGTGGCATCGGCGTCGCCCTGCTGGTAGTGGGCCGCCTGCTCGGCCCCCAGCGTCCCACCGCCGAGAAGCTCTCGCCCTATGAGTGCGGCTTCGGCGCGTTCGAGGACGCGCGCATGCAATTCGACGTGCGCTACTACCTCATCGCCATCCTGTTCATCGTCTTCGATCTGGAAATCGCCTTCGTCTTTCCGTGGGCGCTGGTGTTCCGCGAACTCGGCGCATTCGCGCTGATCGAGATGGGCGTGTTCCTGGCCCTGCTGGTGCTGGGTTTCGTTTACGTGTGGAAGAAGGGCGCGCTCGAATGGGAGTGATCCAGACTATCTCGGGCCTGATGCACAACCCGCTGCCGGAAGGGCGGCTGGACGATCTGCTGCTGCCCGAAGACCAGAACCCGGTGATGCAGCAAGGCTTCGTCACCACCAACCTCGACACGCTGTGGAACTGGGCGCGTACCGGTTCGATGTGGCCGATGACCTTCGGTCTGGCCTGCTGCGCGGTCGAGATGATGCATGCCGGTGCGGCGCGCCTGGACCTCGACCGTTACGGCGTCGTGTTCCGCCCCTCGCCGCGCCAGTCCGACGTGATGATCGTGGCCGGCACCCTGGTCAACAAGATGGCCCCGGCGCTGCGCAAGGTCTACGACCAGATGCCCGACCCGAAGTGGGTGATCTCGATGGGCAGCTGCGCCAACGGCGGCGGCTACTACCATTACTCGTACGCCGTCGTGCGCGGCTGCGACCGCATCGTGCCGGTCGACGTGTATGTGCCGGGTTGCCCGCCGACCGCCGAAGCGTTGATCTACGGCATCCTGCAGCTGCAGAAGAAGATCCGCCGCGGCACCAACTTCGGCGAGAACAAGCAGGGCGTGCGCTGACATGGAAACCGCATCCTCTTTTGCCGATCGCCTGCGCGCGCGCTTCCCGGAAGCGCTGGTCACCGTCGCCGAACCGCGCGGCGAAGTGACGATCGACGTCGCCGCCAGCCAGTGGCTGTCCGCCGCCCAGGCCCTGCGCGACGAATTCGCCTTCGAGCAGTGCGTCGACGTCAGCGGCGTCGATTACCTCAGCTACGGCAGCGACGAGTGGGACACGGACGTGTCGTCGGAAGGCTTCTCGCGCGGCGTGGAAGGCAAGAGCGCCGGCCGCTTCGCCTGGGGCGAAGGCCCGAACGTCGCCGCCAATGCGCCCGAACGCCGCTTCGCCGCGGTCGCGCATCTGCTTTCGTACCAGCACAACCGGCGCGTGCGCCTGCGCACCTTCGCCGAGAACGACGACCTGCCGGTCGTGGCCTCGCTGACCTCGGTGTGGGCGGGCACGAACTGGTTCGAGCGCGAAGCGTTCGACCTGTACGGCATCGTCTTCGAAGGCCATCCGGACCTGCGCCGCATCCTGACCGACTACGGTTTCGTCGGTTATCCGTTCCGCAAGGACTTCCCGCTGATCGGCAACGTCGAAGTCCGCTACGACGCCGAGAAGAGGCGCGTGATCTACGAACCCGTCTCGATCGAACCGCGCGTGCTGGTGCCGCGCGTGATCCGCGACGACGCGCGTTACCAGACCGCCGCCGGCGAAGCCGCGCAGAAGGCGGAGGTGAAGAAGTGAGCACCGTGCTTTCCAATTCCGGTGGTTCCGGCGTCCTCAACGCCGAGATCCGCAACTACACGCTGAACTTCGGCCCGCAGCACCCGGCCGCGCACGGCGTACTCCGCCTCATCCTCGAGATGGACGGCGAAGTCGTGCAGCGCGCCGATCCGCATATCGGCCTGCTCCATCGCGGTACCGAGAAGCTGGCCGAGTCCAAGCCGTTCAACCAGTCGATCGGCTACATGGATCGCCTGGACTACGTGTCGATGATGTGCAACGAGCACGCCTATGTGCGTGCGATCGAAACGCTGCTCGGCATCGAGGCGCCGGAGCGCGCGCAGTGGATCCGTACGATGTTCGACGAGATCACGCGCATCCTGAACCACCTGATGTGGGTCGGTTCGAACGCGCTCGACCTCGGCGCGATGGCGGTGTTCCTGTACGCGTTCCGCGAGCGCGAAGAGCTGATGGACTGCTACGAAGCGGTCTCCGGCGCGCGCATGCACGCGACCTACTACCGTCCGGGTGGCGTCTACCGCGACCTGCCGGCGCAGATGCCGCGCTACAAGGAATCGCCGTGGCGCAAGGGCCAGTCGCTCAAGCGCTTCAACGAGTGGCGCGAAGGCTCGCTGCTGGACTACCTCGAGCGCTTCACCGAAGACTTCCCCAAGCGCGTCGACGAATACGAGACGCTGCTGACCGACAACCGCATCTGGAAGCAGCGCACCGTCGGCATCGGCGTGGTCTCGCCCGAACAGGCCTTCGCCTGGGGCATGACCGGTCCGATGGTCCGCGGTTCGGGTATCGCCTGGGACCTGCGCAAGAAGCAGCCCTACGCCAAGTACGCGGAAGTCGATTTCGACATCCCGGTTGGCGTCAGCGGCGACTGCTACGACCGTTACCTGGTCCGCGTCGCCGAGATGCGCCAGTCCAACCGCATCATCCAGCAGTGCGTGAAGTGGTTGAAGGCCAATCCGGGCCCCGTGATCGTCGACAACTTCAAGGTCGCGCCGCCCAAGCGCGAAGAGATGAAGGACGACATGGAAGCCCTCATCCACCACTTCAAGCTGTTCTCCGAAGGCTATTGCGTGCCGGCCGGCGAAACCTACGCCGCGGTCGAAGCACCCAAGGGCGAGTTCGGCTGCTACCTGGTTTCCGACGGCGCCAACAAGCCGTTCCGCTGCAAGCTGCGTGCGCCAGGTTTTGCGCATCTGTCGTCGATGGACGAGATCGTCAGGGGCCACATGCTGGCCGACGTGGTGGCGATGATCGGTACCTACGACGTCGTGTTTGGTGAGATCGACCGATGAAGGCCACTGGCAATTTCGAAAACGCGCGCAATGTCGACCCGATGGTCGTGCTGTCGGACAAGACGCGTGCCCACATCGACCACTGGCTGAGCAAGTTCCCGGCGGACCGCAAGCGTTCGGCCGTGCTGCAGGGTCTGCATGCGGCGCAGGAGCAGAACGGTGGTTGGCTGAGCGATGAACTCATCGCCGCGGTCGCCAAGTATCTCGACCTGCCGCCGATTTGGGCCTACGAGGTCGCCTCGTTCTATTCGATGTTCGAAACCGAGAAGGTCGGCCGCAACAACGTCGCCTTCTGCACCAACATCAGCTGCTGGCTCAACGGCGCCGAGGACCTGGTCCGTCACGCCGAGAAGAAGCTCGGCTGCAAGCTCGGCGAATCCACCGCCGACGGTCGCGTCTACCTCAAGCGCGAGGAAGAGTGCGTGGCCGCGTGCTGCGGTGCGCCCGTGGTCGTGATCAACGGCCATTACCACGAGAAGCTCGACACCGCGAAGGTGGACGAGCTGCTCGACGAGTTGAAGTGAGGCCGGAACCGCATGGCACACAACGAACACCACGGCTCTGAAGCGCACGGTCCCGTCGGGCCCGTTCCGCAGGAGCACAACGTCGTCTACACGACGCTGCACTTCGACAAGCCCTGGTCCTACGAGAACTACCTGAAGACGGGTGGTTACGCGGCGCTGCGCAAGATCCTCACCGAGAAGATCGACCCGACGACGATCGTCGACACCGTCAAGCAGTCCGGCCTGCGCGGCCGCGGCGGCGCGGGCTTCCCGACCGGCCTGAAGTGGAGCTTCATGCCCAAGGGTTCGGGCACGCAGAAGTACATCCTGTGCAACTCGGACGAATCCGAGCCGGGCACCGCCAAGGACCGCGACATCCTGCGCTACAACCCGCATGCGGTGATCGAGGGCATGGCGATTGCGTGCTATGCGACCGGTTCGACCGTCGCCTACAACTACCTGCGCGGCGAGTTCCATCACGAGCCGTTCGAGCACATCGAGGAAGCCCTCGCCGAGGCCTACAAGCACGGCTGGCTGGGCAAGAACGTGCTCGGTTCGGGCATCGACATCGACATCTACAACGCGCTCGGCGCCGGCGCCTACATCTGCGGCGAAGAAACCGCATTGATGGAATCGCTGGAAGGCAAGAAGGGCCAGCCGCGCTACAAGCCGCCGTTCCCGGCCAACTTCGGCCTGTACGGCAAGCCGACGACGATCAACAACACCGAGACCTATGCCTCGGTGCCGGCGATCATCCGCAACGGCGCGGAGTGGTTTCTCAACCTGGGCAAGCCGAACAACGGCGGTCCGAAGATCTTCTCGGTATCGGGCCATGTCGCCCGTCCGGGCAACTACGAGATCCGCCTGGGTACGTCGTTCGCCGATCTGCTGCAGCTCGCCGGTGGTATGCGCGACGGCCGCAAGCTCAAGGCGGTGATCCCGGGCGGTTCCTCGATGCCGGTGCTGCCGGGCGAGACCATGCTGGGCCTGACCATGGATTACGACTCGATCCAGAAGGCCGGTTCCGGCCTGGGTTCGGGCGCGGTGATCGTGATGGACGAAACCGCCTGCATGGTGCGCGCCTGCCAGCGCATCGCGCGCTTCTATTTCAAGGAAAGCTGCGGCCAGTGCACGCCGTGCCGCGAAGGCACCGGCTGGATGTACCGCATGCTCACCCGCATCGTCGAAAAGCAGGCGACGCTGGAGGATCTGCAGATGCTGCGCGCCGCCGCCGGCCAGATCGAAGGCCACACCATCTGCGCCTTCGGCGAAGCCGCGGCGTGGCCGGTGCAGGGCTTCCTGCGTCATTACTGGGATGAGTTCGAATACGCGATCGTGAACAAGCGCTTCCTGGTCGACGACCAGCGCGCCGGCACCGTCGTGGAAAAGGTCGCCGCATAACCATGAGCGCACAGCCCATCAATCCGAACCTTCCGCCGGACCACGTCACCGTCTTCATCGACGGCGTCGAACTGGCCGCGCCCAAGGGCTCGATGATCATCAGCGCCGCCGACAAGGCCGGCATCGCGATCCCGCGTTTCTGCTACCACGACAAGCTGAGCATCGCGGCCAACTGCCGCATGTGCCTGGTCGAAGTGGAGAAGATGCCCAAGCCGGCGCCGGCCTGCGCCACGCCGGTGATGGATGGCATGAAGATCACCACGCGCAGCGAGAAGGCGTTGAAGTCGCAGCGCAACGTGATGGAGTTCCTGCTGATCAACCATCCGCTCGACTGCCCGATCTGCGATCAGGGCGGCGAGTGCGAATTGCAGGATCTGTCGCTGGGCTATGGCCGTTCGGTCAGCCGCTTCGCCGAGCGCAAGCGCGTGGTGCCGGACGAGGACATCGGTCCGCTGGTCGCCACCGAGATGACCCGCTGCATCCAGTGCACGCGCTGCGTGCGCTTCACCGCGGAAGTCGCCGGCACCTACGAGCTGGGCGGCATGTACCGCGGCGAGAACCTGCAGATCGGCACCTTCGACGGCAAGCCGCTGACCACCGAGCTGTCCGGCAACGTCATCGACGTCTGTCCGGTCGGCGCGCTGACCAACAAGGTGTTCCAGTTCAAGGCGCGTCCGTGGGAACTGACCGCGCGCGAATCGCTGGGCTACCACGATGCGCTGGGCAGCAACCTGTTCCTGCACGTGCGCCGCGGCGAAGTGCTGCGCACCGTGCCGCGCGACAACGAAGCGGTCAACGAGTGCTGGCTGTCGGATCGCGACCGCTATTCGCATCAGGGCCTGTACGCGTCCGATCGCGCGACCAAGCCATTGATCAAGGATGGCGCCGACTTCCGTGAAGCCTCGTGGGAAGAAGCGCTCGCCAAGGCCGCGCAGATCCTGCGCGGCAACGGCGCCGACAACCTGGGCGTGCTGGTCCACCCGGCCACGTCGAACGAAGAGGGCGCGCTGCTGGCCCGTCTCGCCGACGCCCTGGGCACCGGCAACATCGACCACCGCATCTCGCAGCGCGATCTGTCCGACGCCGCCGTCGCCGAAACCTTCGGCGTGCCGGTCGCCGAACTCAGCCATGCCGATGCGATCGTGATCGTCGGCAGCAACCTGCGCCATGAAGTCCCGCTGCTGCACGCCCGCGTGCGCAAGGCGTGGACGCGTGGCGCCAAGGTGCATGTCGTCAATCCGGTCGACTTCGATTTCACCTTCAAGACCGCGAGCAACCGCATCGTTGCCCCGTCGCAGATCGCCGCGTCCCTGGCCGACGCCGGCCTGCGCGATGCGCTGAAGGATGCGACGCGCGCCGTCGTCATCGTCGGCGGTGTCGCCGAGAACAGCCCGTACGCGTCGGCCATCCGCAAGGCGGCGACCGAGCTGGCTGCAGCGACCAATGCCCGCGTGTGCCGCATTCCGCAGGGCGCCAATGCCGTCGGCCTGTCGAAGCACGGCGTGCTGCCGCGTTCGCGCGATGCGCAGGCGATGCTGGCGCAGCCGCGCTCGGCCTACATCCTCTATGGCATCGAACCGGGCCTGGACTTCGCCGATGTGGCGAGCGCCAACAAGGCACTGACTTCGGCGCAGGTCGTGGCGTTCAGCCAGTTCGCCTGCCGCTCCACGCACGCCGTGGCGGACGTGATCCTGCCGATCGGTGCGCTGCCGGAAATCGAAGCGACGCTGACCAACCTGGAAGGCTTCGAGCAGAGCACCGTCGCCGGCGGCAAGCTGCCGGGCGATGCGCGCGCCGGTTGGCGCGTGCTGCGTGCGCTCGGTGGCGAACTGGGCGTGGCGGGCTTCGAGTTCACCGATCTGGCGGGTCTTCGCGCCGGCATCCATCGCCTGGACGTGCGTCCGGCGGCGGGCGCCGCGCCGACCGTGGCCGGCGAAGGCCTCGAGTTGGCCGTGGGCACCGCGATCTATCGCAGCGATGCCGTCGTGCGTCGTGCGCCGGGCCTGCAGTCGCATCCGCTCAACGTCGAGCCGCACGCGCTGATGCATCCGGCCGATGCGGAAGCGCTGGGTTTCCGCGACGGCGTGATCGGCAAGTTCACTGCCGCTGCCGGCACGGCGACGCTGCCGGTCGTCGTCAGCGACACGGTCGCACGCGGCACGGTATGGATTGAAAGCGGTCACGGGGCCACTGCACCGCTGGGTGCGGGCCGCGTGCAGGCGGGGAGGGCGTAATGCTGGCTGTCGATTCTTTCCGCGATTGGATGCTGGGCTTCGGCGCCGGCGGCACCGTCGCCTGGATCGTGCTGAAGGTCCTGCTGATCGCCATGCCGGTGATCATCACGGTCGCGTTCTACGTGGTGTGGGAACGCAAGCTGATCGGCTGGATGCACGTGCGCCGCGGCCCGATGTACGTGGGCAAGGGCATCCTTCAGGCCTTCGCCGACGTGTTCAAGCTGCTGTTCAAGGAAGTCATCCAGCCCACGCGCGCGCAGCCGTTCCTGTTCAAGTTCGCGCCGCTGCTGGCGCTGGCGCCGGCCTTCGCGGCCTGGGCGGTAGTGCCGTTCGACGCGAAGCTGGTGCTCTCCAACGCCAACGCCGGCCTGCTGTACCTGCTGGCGATGACCTCGATGGGCGTGTACGGCATCATCCTTGCCGGTTGGGCCTCGAACTCGAAGTACGCCTTCCTCGGCGCGATGCGCGCCGCGGCGCAGATGGTGTCCTACGAAATCGCGATGGGCTTCGCCATGGTCGGCGTGCTGATCGCCGCGGGCAGCCTCAACCTCACCGACATCGTGATGGCGCAGGCCGGCAACGCGGGCGCATTCGAGTGGTTCATGTGGCCGCTGCTGCCGCTGTTCGTGGTGTATTTCATCTCGGGCGTGGCCGAAACCAACCGCGCGCCGTTCGACGTGGTCGAAGGCGAATCGGAAATCGTTGCCGGCCACATGGTCGAGTATTCGGGTTCCGCGTTCGCGCTGTTCTTCCTCGCCGAATACGCGAACATGATCCTGATCAGCTTCCTGGTCTCGATCTTCTTCGTCGGCGGCTGGTTGTCGCCCATTCCGGCTGCCTGGGTTGCCGACGTGCCTGTGCTGTCGGTTGTCCTTGGCAACGGCTGGTGGTGGCTGCTGGCCAAGGTGTTCTTCTTCGCCAGCTGCTTCATCTGGTTCCGCGCGTCGTTCCCGCGCTACCGCTTCGACCAGATCATGCGTCTGGGCTGGAAGGTATTCATTCCGCTGACCATCGCGTGGATCTGCGTCACCGCGCTGCTGGCGTACTTCAACGTGTTCACGCCGGGGCAGTGAGAAAGGCATGACTCGCATCGTTTCCTACTTCAAGAGCCTTCTGCTCGTCGAGCTGCTGCAGGGACTCGGGCTGACGCTCAAGTACCTGTTCAAGCCGAAGTACACGCTGATGTACCCGATGGAGAAGACGCCGCAGTCGCCGCGCTTCCGCGGCATCCATGCGCTGCGCCGTTACCCGAACGGGGAGGAGCGGTGCATCGCCTGCAAGCTGTGCGAGGCTGTGTGCCCCGCGCTGGCGATCACCATCGACTCGGAAAAGCGCGCAGACGGCACCCGCCGCACCACGCGCTACGACATCGATCTGTTCAAGTGCATCTTCTGCGGGTTCTGTGAAGAGTCCTGCCCGGTCGATTCGATCGTGGAGACGCACATCCACGAATATCACTTCGAGAAGCGCGGCCAGAACATCGTCACCAAGCCGCAGCTGCTGGCGATCGGCGACCGGCTCGAAGCCGAAATCGCCGAGCGTCGCGCCACCGACGCCGCGTTCCGCTGAGGCCGCCATGGATTTCGTGAAAATCGCATTCCTCGCCTTTGCCGCCATGGCCACCATGGCGGCGCTGGGCGTGATCACCGTCCGCAACCCCGTGCATTCCGCGCTGTTCCTGGTGCTGACTTTCTTTTCCGTCGCCTGCACCTGGATCATCTCCGGCGCCGAATTCCTCGGCATCGCGCTGGTCCTGGTCTATGTCGGCGCGGTGATGGTCCTGTTCCTGTTCGTGGTGATGATGCTGGACCTCGACGTCGCGCCCTTGCGCGAGGGCTTCGTCCGCTACCTGCCGTTCGGACTGATCGTCGCCGTGCTGATGCTGGCCGAGATGCTGACGCTGATCGGGGTCAAGGCCGCCATCGCCACGCCGTTCGCCGACAACGCGGCCAATGCCGGCGACATTCCCAACACCAAGTGGCTGGCGAACGCGCTGTTCACCGACTTCATGCTGCCGTTCGAGGTCGCCGCGGTGATCCTCACCGTCGCCGTGATCGCCGCGGTGATGCTGACGCTGCGCCGCCGTCCGGGCGCGCGCCATCAGAATCCGTCGGAACAGGCCCGCGTGCGCGCGGCCGACCGCATCCGCATCATCAAGATGGACGCCGTGAAGCCGCCGCAGGCTCCGGCCGCAGGCGAGGAGGTGCAGCCGTGACGTTGCTCGGAGAAGGCGTGGCCCTGGGCCACTATCTCGCGCTCGGCGCGGCGCTGTTCTGCATCAGCATCGCCGGCATCGTGCTGAACCGGAAGAACGTGATCATCCTGCTGATGTCGATCGAGCTGATGCTGCTCTCGGTCAACATCAACTTCGTCGCGTTCTCGCGCCATCTGGGCGACGCGGCGGGGCAGGTGTTCGTGTTCTTCATCCTGACCGTGGCCGCGGCGGAATCCGCGATCGGTCTGGCGATTCTGGTCACGCTGTTCCGTAACCGCCGCACGATCAACGTTGCTCAGATCGACAGCCTTAAGGGGTGAGTCGATGCGCTTGCGAGCCACTGGCTCGCGCATCGGCGAACGCACGGACAGGATGTCCGGGCCGGGTTATCCGAAAGCTCATTCGGTTTCGCCAGGGATGGCAGTGATACAAACAAAAACGCTAATGGTCCGAGCTACACGATTGGTCGACGGATAAAAAATGGCTATCTCCAAAACCCATCTGCTGATCATCGTGCTCGCGCCCTTGCTGGGCGCGATCCTTGCCGGCCTGTTCGGCCGCCGCATCGGCCGCGTCGGCGCGCACAGCGTCACCATCGGCGGCGTCGCGATCAGCTGCGCGCTGTCGATGTACGTGCTGTGGCAGCTGGTGTCGCAGGGCGCCGCGCCGTTCAACGAGAACGTCTACACCTGGTTCCAGGTCGGCGGCATCGATGCGCATGTCGGCTTCATGATCGACAAGCTCACCGCGATGATGATGGTCGTGGTGAGCTTCGTGTCGCTGCTGGTGCACGTCTACACCATCGGCTACATGGAAGAAGATCCGGGCTACCAGCGCTTCTTCAGCTACATCTCGCTGTTCACCTTCTCGATGTTGATGCTCGTGATGAGCAACAACTTCCTGCAGCTTTTCTTCGGCTGGGAAGCGGTGGGCCTGGTCTCGTACCTGCTGATCGGCTTCTGGTTCAAGCGCCCGACCGCGGTATTCGCCAATCTCAAGGCGTTCCTGGTCAACCGCGTCGGCGACTTCGGCTTCCTGCTCGGCATCGCCGCGGTGCTGCTGATGTTCGGCTCGCTGGACTACGCGACCGTGTTCGCCAATGCGCCGACGATCGCTACCACCAACATCTCGATCATCAACGGCCATGAGTGGTCGGTGGCGACGGTGATCTGCATCTGCCTGTTCATCGGTGCGATGGGCAAATCGGCGCAGGTGCCGCTGCACGTGTGGCTGCCGGACTCGATGGAAGGCCCGACCCCGATCTCCGCGCTGATCCACGCCGCGACGATGGTGACCGCGGGCATCTTCATGGTCGCGCGCATGTCGCCGCTGTTCCAGCTGAGCGAGACCGCGCTGAACTTCGTGTTGTTCATCGGTGCCACCACGGCGTTCTGGACCGGCCTGATCGGCATCGTGCAGAACGACATCAAGCGCGTGGTCGCGTACTCGACCCTGTCGCAGCTGGGCTACATGACCGTCGCGCTGGGCGTGTCGGCGTACTCGGCCGCGGTGTACCACCTGATGACCCACGCCTTCTTCAAGGCGCTGCTGTTCCTCGGCGCCGGCTCGGTCATCATCGGCATGCACCACGAGCAGGACATGCGCCGCATGGGCGGCCTGCGCAAGTACATGCCCATCACCTACATCACCATGGTGATCGGCACGCTAGCCCTGGTCGGCACGCCGTTCTTCAGCGGTTTCTACTCGAAGGACACCATCATCGAGGCCGCCGCCGAGCACGCGCACGAAGCCCACAACTGGGTGGCGACCTACGGCTATTGGGCCGTGCTGCTGGGCGCCTTCGTCACTTCGTTCTACAGCTTCCGCCTGCTGTACATGACCTTCCACGGGAAGGAACACTTCCACGATCCGGTGCCGGACCACTACGTGGCGCCGGAAGCGGATTCGACCGAGCACGAAGACGCGCTCGCGCACGAGCATGAAACGCACGGCGACGACGCGCATGGCCACGGCCACGACGACCATGCGCACACGCCGCACGAGTCGCCGTGGGTGGTGACGGTGCCGCTGATCCTGCTGGCGATCCCGTCGATCCTGATCGGCTTCGTCACCGTCGGGCCGTTGCTGTTCGGCACCGACATGCTCGGCCATGCCAAGCAGCTGCCGTTCTTCCTGGGTTCCATCGATCTGCCGGCGGCGCAGGACACGGTCGGCAAGCTGGCGGAGGAATTCCACGGCCCGGTCCAGTTCGCGCTGCACGCATTCGCACCCAAGTTGTCCGCGTTCTGGCTCGCGCTTGCCGGCTTCCTGACCGCCACGTACTTGTACCTGATCAAGCCGGAACTCCCGGCCAAGCTGCGCAAGATCTTCTCCGTGCCCGTGCGCGTGCTCGAAGAGAAGTACGGCATGGACGCGCTGTGGATCGGCGGCTTCGCCGGCGGCGGCGTGCTCCTCGGCAAGCTCTCGCGCTGGATCGACAGCAACATGATCGACGGCCTGGTCAACGCCAGCGCCCGCGTCACCGAATTCACCGCGCGCCTGGTGCGCCGCGGCCAGACCGGCTACCTCTACCACTACGCGTTCGCGATGATCATCGGCCTGATTGTTTCGTTGGCCGTCGTCATCCGCTACTGGCGCTGATTACAACAAGGACCTCGCAACGTGACCTCCTGGCCCTTGCTTAGCCTCCTGATCTGGCTGCCGATCCTCGGCGGCTTCGCCACCCTCGCATTCGGCAACGAACGCGCGAACGGCGCCCGCTGGTTCGGCATCGCCGTCGCCTTCGCGACGCTGCTGCTGAGCATTCCGCTGTTCACCGGCTTCGACTACGCCAATCCGGGCATGCAGTTCGGCGAAGAGCATGCGTGGATTCCGGCCTACGACATCCGCTACAGCCTGGGTGCCGACGGTATCTCGGTCGCGCTGATCGGCCTGACCACGCTGACCTCGCTGCTCGTGCTGATCTCCGCGTGGAGCTCGGTCGAGAAGCGCGTCAGCCAGTACTACGCCGCGTTCCTGATTCTCGAAGGCCTCATGGTCGGCGTGTTCTCCGCGCTGGACTCGATGCTGTTCTACGTGTTCTTCGAGGCCATGCTGATCCCGATGTTCCTGATCATCGGCGTCTGGGGCGGCCCGCGCCGCGTGTATGCCGCGGTGAAGTTCTTCCTGTACACGTTTATCGGCTCGGTGTTCATGCTCGCCGCGCTGATCTACATGTACCTCAAGGGCGGCAGCTGGCAGCTGGCCGACATGTACGCGCTGCAGCTCAGCGCGGAAGAACAGAAGTGGATCTTCCTGGGCTTCCTGGCCGCCTTCGCGGTGAAGGTGCCGATGTTCCCGGTGCACACCTGGTTGCCGGATGCGCACGTGGAAGCGCCGACCGCGGGTTCGGTGATCCTGGCGGCGATCATGCTGAAGATCGGCGGATACGGCTTCCTGCGGTTCACTCTGCCGATCGTGCCGGACGCCGGTACCGATTGGGCCATGTTCGTGATCGTCCTCAGCCTCATCGCCGTGATGTACGTCGGCCTGGTCGCGCTGGTCCAGGACGACATGAAGAAGCTGATCGCCTACTCGTCGGTTTCGCACATGGGCTTCGTCACCCTGGGCACGTTTATCGCCTTCGCGCTGGTGCGCGACTACGGCAACTACGATGCCGCGCGCCTGGGCCTGCAAGGCGCGATGGTGCAGATGATCAGCCACGGCTTCATCTCCGGCGCGATGTTCACCTGCGTGGGCGTGCTCTATGACCGCATGCACAGCCGCATGATCAAGGACTACGGCGGCGTGGTGAACGTGATGCCGTGGTTCGCGACCTTCTTCGTGCTGTTCGCGATGGCCAACTCGGGCCTGCCGGGCACGTCGGGTTTCGTCGGCGAGTTCATGGTGATCCTGTCGAGCTTCCAGAAGCACCCGCTGATCGCGTTCGCCGCGGCGACCACGCTGATCGTCGGCGCGGGCTACACCCTGTGGCTGGTGAAGCGCGTGATTTGGGGCGAAGTCGGCAACGCTCACGTCGCGGAAATGGAAGACATCAATTTCCGCGAAGCGATCGTGCTGGGCGTGTTCGCGGCCGGCGTGCTGGCGCTGGGCATCTGGCCCAAGCCGCTGACCGACCTGATGGAACCCTCGATCGCCAACCTCGCCACCCAGATCGCCACTTCGAAGCTGTAAACACGCGAGCTGCAAGACACGCCGCGCGACCGTACCGCTAGAGAAACGAACATGCAGATGATCACGCCCACCATTGCCGACCTGATGCCGCTGCTGCCCGAGCTGGTGCTCGTCGGCGCGGCGTTCGCCTGGCTGATGCTCGACCTGTTCGTGGACGCGCGCTATCGCGTGGTCACGCACCTGTTGTCCATCGCAACGCTGGTGGTGGTCATCGGCATGATCGCGACCGGCGTGGGCGGGCAGGGCACGGTGCTCAACGGCATGTTCGTGCGCGATACCGCGGCCGACGTGATGAAGGTGGCGATCTGCGGCGTCAGCGCCTTCGCCCTGATCTACGGCTGGCCCTACCTGCGCGAGCGCAACCTGTATCAGGGCGAGATCGCGGTGCTGATGCTGTTCGCGATCGCCGGCATGATGCTGCTGGTGTCGGCCGGCAGCCTGGTGATGGTGTACCTGGGCCTGGAAATGCTGGCGCTGTGCTCATACGCGCTGGTGGCCGTCGACCGCGACAGTCCGATCGCCTCGGAAGCGGCGATCAAGTACTTCGTGCTGGGCTCGCTGGCCTCGGGCCTGATCCTGTACGGCATGTCGCTCATCTACGGCGCGACCGGAACGCTCGACCTGGCAACGATCGGTGCGGCCGCCGCTGCGACCTCGAACACGACCCTGCTGCTCACCGGCGTGGTGTTCACGGTGGCCGGCATCGCCTTCAAGTTCGGCGCGGCGCCGTTCCATATGTGGCTGCCGGACGTGTACACCGGCGCGCCGACGCCGATCACGCTGTTCATCGGCTCCGCGCCCAAGCTGGCGTACTTCGGCATGGCCTTCCGCCTGCTGGAAACCGGCGCGGGTCCGCTGGACGACCGCTGGCGCCTGCTGCTGGCCGCGCTGGCCGTCGCCTCGCTGGTGATCGGCAACCTCAGCGCGCTGGTGCAGACCAACTTCAAGCGTCTGCTGGCTTACTCGACCGTGTCCCATGTCGGCTTCCTGTTCCTCGGCCTGGCCGGCGGCGGCGAGCAGGGCATGGCGGCGGCGCTGTTCTACGCGATCAGCTACGCGGTGATGTCGGCGGCGGCCTTCGGTGCCATCGTCGTGCTCGCCGGCAAGGGTTTCGAAGCCGACAACATCGACGACTACCGCGGCCTCAACGCCCGCAGCCCGTGGCTGGCCGGCCTGATCCTGTGCGTCATGGCCTCGCTGGCCGGCATCCCGCCGTTCCTGGGCTTCTGGGCCAAGCTGGCGGTGCTGCGCGCCGCGTTCGAAGGCGGTATGGGCTGGCTGGCGGTGCTCGGCCTGGTCTTCGCCGTGGTGGGCGCGTTCTACTACCTGCGCGTGGTCAAGGCGATGTATTTCGAGGAGCCGCAGGGCGAGCAGCACGCTCCCAGCAACGACCGCCCGCTGCGCGTGCTGTTCGGTGTCAACGCGCTGGCGCTGCTGGCGCTGGGCTTCGCGTGGAGCCCGATCATGGCCTGGTGCAAGTACGCGTTTCACGCCTGAAACGGCTGCTTTTCCAGGGCTTTTTCCAAGGTTTTCCGCGCGCTACGCATTTTTGTTGAACTGACGGCTTGCAAGGATTTTCACAAACCGTCATAATTCCGCTCCTGCTGCGGGGTGGAGCAGTCTGGCAGCTCGTCGGGCTCATAACCCGAAGGTCGTAGGTTCAAATCCTACCCCCGCTACCAGCTTCGGCTGGAGAAAGGCCTCTCACGAGGCTTTTCTTTTTAGTCGCAAGGCTCGGGCTTTGCAGCGAGACCGGTACATCGGTCGCCGCTGCACCGAAATCCAGTGGTAACGGACAAGGGGCCCGTTGGGCCCCTTGTTGTTTTTGCGTTTCCGATTTTGGCTTTCACGCTGCTCGTGCTGATCGGTTCATCCGGCTGTCAGTTTCACGCAAGGCAAGAACGCTCCAGGCACACCTGCAAGTCCGCGCGTAGCGCGGCTTCCAAGGGAAGTAGAAGTAATGGACAAGGCCAACGAAATCGTCGCATTGCTGGCTCCGACCGTCGCATCGCTCGGGCTGGAACTGCTCGGCGCCGAATACCTGCCCTCGCCGGGCGGCGCGATGCTGCGCCTCTATATCGATGTGCCGGCAGGCGAGGGTGAGGAACCGCGTGCGGTGACCATCGACGACTGCGAGGCGGTGAGCCGCGAAGTGTCGGCCCAGCTCGACGTCGAAGATCCGATCAGCAGCCACTACACGCTGGAAGTGTCCTCGCCCGGCATCGACCGCCCGCTGTTCGGCGCTGCGCAGTTCGCGCGCTTCGCGGGCGAATCGGCCAAGGTCGTGCTGCGTCTGCCGCAGGACGGCCGCCGTCGCCTGCAGGGGCGGATCGTGCGGGTCGAGGGCGACAACATCGCATTCGACGTCGACGGCAATGAATTCGTCGTCCACGGCGACAACATCGAGAAGGCGCGCCTGATCCCCGACTGGGCCGCGCTGGGCCTGGTAGGCGTCGACAAGCCCAAGCCGGGCAAGGCGGCCAAGCCTTCCAGGGGCGAGTCTTCCAAAGGCAAGCCCGCGAACAAGAAATCCACCAACAAGCCGGCGGCGAGCAAGCCGTCCCGTGCGGAGTAAGTAGAGATGAGCAAGGAACTTCTGCTGGTCGTTGATGCGGTCGCCAATGAGAAGGGCGTGCCGCGGGAAGTGATCTTCGAGGCGATCGAAGCCGCGTTGGCGTCGGCCGCCAAGAAGCGTTATCACGACCAGGACGTGCTGGTTCGCGTGTCCATCGATCAGAAGGACGGCAACTACGAAACCTTCCGCCGCTGGGAGGTCGTGGCCGACGACGTGGTCATGGAATCGCCCGACCGCCAGATCCGCATGATGGACGCGATCGACGAAGCCGAAGGCGTCGAGATCGGCGACTACATCGAAGAGCAGATCGAGAATCCGGAGTTCGGCCGCATCGCCGCCCAGGCCGCCAAGCAGGTGATCGTGCAGCGCGTGCGCGAAGCCGAGCGCGCCCAGGTCGTGGACGGGTGGAAGGACCGCGTCGGCGAACTCGTCACCGGTATCGTCAAGCGCGCCGAGCGCGGCAACATCTACGTCGACCTCGGCGGCAATGCCGAAGCGATCATTCCGAAGGACAAGGGCATCCCGCGCGACGTGCTGCGCGCCGGCGACCGCGTCCGCGGCTATCTCTTCGACGTGCGCACCGAGCCGCGCGGCCCGCAGCTGTTCATCAGCCGCGCCGCACCGGAATTCATGATGGAGCTGTTCAAGCTCGAAGTGCCGGAAGTCGGCCAGGGCCTGGTGTCCATCAAGGCCTGCGCCCGCGATCCGGGCGACCGCGCCAAGATCGCCGTGCAGGCGCACGACAACCGCACCGATCCGATCGGCGCCTGCATCGGCATGCGCGGTTCGCGCGTGCAGGCGGTGTCGAACGAACTCAACGGCGAGCGCGTGGACATCGTGCTGTGGTCGGACAACCCGGCGCAGTTCGTCATCAATGCGATGGCGCCGGCCGAAGTGCAGTCGATCATCGTCGATGAAGAGAAGCACTCGATGGACCTGGCGGTGGCGGAAGACCGCCTGGCCCAGGCGATCGGCAAGGGCGGCCAGAACGTGCGCCTGGCCAGCCGCCTGTCGGGCTGGCAGCTCAACGTCATGACCCAGGACCAGGTCACCGCGAAGTCGGAGTCCGAACAGGCTTCGGCGCGCCAGCTGTTCATGGACAAGCTCGAGGTCGACGAGGAAATCGCCGGCATCCTGGTGTCGGAAGGCTTCAACACGGTCGAGGAAATCGCCTACGTGCCGGTCGGCGAGCTGCTCGCCGTCGAAGGCTTCGACGAGGACATCGTCGAGGAGCTGCGCTCGCGCGCCCGCGACTCGCTGCTCAACGAGGCCCTGGCCGCGGAAGAGGAGATCGACGAGCACCAGCCCGCCGCCGACCTGCTCGAACTGGCCGGCATGGACGAGGAACTCGCGTTCACGCTCGCCTCGCGCGGCGTGGTCACCCGCGACGATCTGGCCGACCTCGCCACCGATGAGCTGACCGATATCGAAGGCGTCGACGAGGACCGTGCCAAGACGCTGATCATGGAAGCGCGCAAGCACTGGTTCGAATAAATGCAATCTGGCGTACGGCGGGCCTGGGCCCGCGGTACGCGAAGTGCGGCGGGTCAGGACCCGCCCTACAATCGCCACCCTGGAACGTCGCGGTGGCCAAAGGAAACCGGAACCCGAATGTCGCAGCAAACCACCATCCGTAAGCTCGCTGAACTGGTGAATACGCCGGTCGAGAAGCTGCTGGAACAGCTGGCCGAGGCCGGCATGAAATTCAGCGGCCCCGACCAGGTTGTGACCAGCATCGAGAAGGTCAAGCTGCTTGGCTTCCTCAAGCGCTCGCACGGCAAGGCGGACAGCCCCGAAGCCACCGAGTCGCCGAAGAAGATCACGCTCAACCGCAGCCGCAAGGAAGAACTGACCGTCGGCGGCGGCAAGAACAAGGCGACCGTCGACGTCGTCGTGCGCAAGAAGGTCACGCTGGTGAAGCCGACCGACAAGGGCACGGGCGAGCCGGTGACCGACGAGCGCGCCGAGATCCTGCGCAAGCTGGAGGAATCCAAGCAGCGCAATCTGGCCGAGCAGCAGAAGCTCGCCGAGGTCGACAAGCGCCGTGCCGACGAAATCGAGCGCGTCCGCCTCGCCGCGGAAGAAGCCGCGCGCGCCAAGGCCGCGGAGGAAGCGCAGGCCAAGCTCGCCGAAGCCAGTGCCGTGGTGGGCGATGACGACGCGCCGGTGCGCAAGCCCACCAGCCATGGGCATGGCCATCCCAAGCCGGCGCCGGCACGCGCGCCGGAAGCGCCGCGTGGCGCTCCCGCGCACAAGACCCGCGGCTCGCACGCGATGGTCGCGACGGTCGAGGACGACGACCGCACCAACCGTTTCGCCGGCCAGATGCACCTGAGCGCATCCGACCGTGCGCGCCGATCGACCGGCGCCCGAGGCAAGGCCAAGCCGCAGCGCCGCCATGCCGAACAGGCCCGTTCCGGCAGCGGATTCACCCGCCCGACCGCGCCGATCGTGCGCGAAATCGCCATCGGCGACACCATCACCGTGGCCGACCTCGCGCAGAAGCTCGCGCTGAAGGGCGGCGACGTGGTGAAGGCGCTGTTCAAGATGGGCGTGATGGCCACCATCAACCAGGCCATCGACCACGACACCGCCGCGCTCGTTACCGAAGAACTCGGCCACACCGTGGTCAAGGCCAGCGAGAACACCGCCGAAGACGCGCTGCTGGCGCACGTGGAGGAGACGCAGGGCGACAAGACCACGCGTCCGCCGGTCGTGACCATCATGGGTCACGTCGACCACGGCAAGACCTCGCTGCTGGACTACATCCGTCGCACCAAGGTCGCTTCCGGCGAAGCCGGCGGCATCACCCAGCACATCGGCGCGTACCACGTCGAAACGCCGAAGGGCGTCGTCAGCTTCCTCGACACCCCGGGCCACGCGGCCTTCACCCAGATGCGCGCGCGCGGCGCCAAGCTCACCGACATCGTGGTGCTGGTGGTCGCGGCCGACGACGGCGTGATGCCGCAGACCCGCGAGGCCGTGCAGCACGCCAAGGCGGCGAAGGTTCCGCTGATCGTCGCGATCAACAAGATCGACAAGTCCGACGCCGATCCGCTGCGGGTCAAGAACGAACTGCTGGCCGAGGAAGTCGTGGCCGAAGATTTCGGCGGCGACACGCAGATGGTCGAGTTGTCGGCCAAGACCGGCGTGGGCGTGGACAACCTGCTCGACGCGATCCTGATCCAGGCCGAACTGCTCGAACTGCGGGCCGTGCCGACCGGTCGCGCCACCGGCGTGGTGATCGAATCCTCGCTCGACAAGGGCCGCGGCCCGGTCGCGACGGTGCTGGTGCAGCAGGGCGAGCTCAAGAAGGGCGACTACCTCGTGTGCGGCGTGCAATACGGCCGCGTGCGTGCGCTGTTCGACGAGACCGGCTCGCAGGTCAACGCCGCCGGCCCGTCGATTCCGGTGCAGGTGCTGGGCCTGTCGGGCGTGCCCGATTCCGGCGACGACTTCGTCGTGGTCGAGGACGAGCGCCTGGCCAAGGACGTGGCGCAGCAGCGCGACGCCAAGCGCCGCGAATCGCGCCTGGTCGCCCAGGCGGGCAACCGCATGGAAGACATCATGGCCCAGATGGGCGAGGGTGCCGGCCAGCAGACGCTCAACCTGGTGGTCAAGGCCGACGTGCACGGTTCGGTGCAGGCCCTGCGCGAAGCGCTCACCGGCTTGTCCACCGACGCGATCCGCATCAACGTGATCGGCGGCGGCGTCGGCGGCATCACCGAATCCGACGCGACGCTTGCGGCGACTTCGAAGGCCACGATCATCGGCTTCAACGTCCGTGCCGACGCGTCGGCGCGCAAGGTGATCGAAGGCAACGGCGTCGACCTGCGTTACTTCTCGATCATCTATGACGTGATCGACCAGGTGAAGCAGGTGGCTTCGGGCATCCTGGGCAAGGAGATCCGCGAAGAGATCATCGGTACCGCCGAGGTCCGCGATGTCTTCCGCAGCTCCAAGTTCGGCGCGGTCGCCGGCTGCATGGTGGTCGAGGGCGTGGTCAAGCGCCACAAGCCGATCCGCGTGCTGCGCGACAACACGGTCATTTTCGAGGGCGAGCTGGAATCGCTGCGCCGCTTCAAGGAGAACGTCGACGAAGTGCGCAACGGCACCGAATGCGGTATCGGCGTCAAGGCGTACAACGACGTCAAGCCGGGCGACCAGATCGAATGCTTCGAGCGCATCGAGGTCCAGCGCACGCTGTAAGGTGCCCTAGCCATGCCTAGCAAGTCGTTCCACCGTACCGATCGCGTTTCCGCCCAGCTCCGTCGCGAGCTGGGCGCGATCGTGCACACGACCGTGCGCGAGCACGGCCTGCCGTCCGTCAGTGTTTCCGACGTCGAGGTCACACGTGACCTCGCCCATGCCAAGGTTTTCGTGACCGCGCTGCAGGAAGAGCGCTCCAAGGAAGCCATGAAGGCGCTGAAGGAGCTGGCGCCACAGATGCGTTTTCAGCTGGGCAAGGCGATGAAGCTGCGCCACGTGCCGGAGCTGCATTTCCATTACGACGACTCCGTCGATCGCGGCGAGCGCATCAACAACCTGCTGCGCGACAACCCGCCCGGCGGGGACGCGTAATCCCGCAGCGAGTAGGCGGGCGTCAGCCCGCCATCCCGGCAACTCCCGGCGCGCCGCAGCCCGCCTTACGCCACGATGAAGAAACCCCGCACTGTCTTCCGCAAGCTCGACGGCATCCTGCTGCTCGACAAGCCGCAAGGGCTCAGCTCGAACCAGGCGCTGCAGCGGGTGCGCCATCTGTTCCGTGCCGAGAAGGCCGGCCACACCGGCAGCCTCGATCCGCTGGCCACCGGCTTGCTGCCGGTCTGCTTCGGCGAAGCGACCAAGATCGCCGGCCTCCTGCTGGGCTCGCGCAAGGCCTACGAAACCACCGCCGCGCTCGGCCTCACCACCGACAGCGACGACGCCGATGGGGCGCCGCTGCTGGAGCGCCCGGTGCCCGTCGATCTGGACGACGCACGCATCGAAGCCGCCCTGGCCCCGCTGCGAGGCGAAATCCGCCAGCGGGCGCCGATCTATTCCGCGCTGAAGCAGGGCGGCGAGCCGCTGTACGCAAAGGCGCGACGCGGCGAGGCCATCGAGGCCCCCGAGCGCGACGTCGTCGTCGACCGGCTCGAAGTCCTGGGCCGTGAAGGCGGCCGCATCCGCCTTCTGGTCGAGTGCGGCTCGGGCACCTACGTGCGCAGCCTCGTCCGCGATTTCGGCGAGACCCTGGGGTGCGGGGCCCATGTCGCGACTCTGCGGCGGCTCTGGGTCGACCCGTTCACGGCGCCGCGGATGTTCACCCTGGAGGAGCTGCTGGCCATCGCCGAAGGGCAGGGCGAAGCGGCCCTCGATGCCTGCCTGCTGCCGATCGAGGTCGGGCTGACGGGTTTCCCGCGCGTGCAGATCGACGCCACGCAGGCCCGGCGCCTGGGTCAGGGGCAACGGCTGCCTGTGGACGCGGCGGCCGCTGCCGAGTGCGTCGCGATCTACGACGAGACGGGGCGCGTCCTGGGACTGGGCGAGATCGATTCAGGCGGCGTCCTGCGGCCCAGTCGCTTGTTCACATGGACCACCGAGGCGGCGCTCCGCCAAGCGGACGCGTGATTCGCGTTTAACCGGGCGGAAAAGGGCCAAGCCCGTCGCAATCTGCGCCCTCCGCTGTTACAATCCGCGCGCTTTTCAAGCACTTGGAAAAGCTCCACATAACCAGCAAACGGCGGACCAGGCGGTGCGTCGGCAATGCTATTGCCGATTCGCGTTCTGCGGGCCCCGCATCTACAAGGCAAACAAATGTCCATCGACACCAGCAAGATCATCGAAGAACACAAGCGCGGCGCGGGCGATACCGGCTCCCCGGAAGTCCAGGTCGCCCTGCTCACCGCTCGCATCGAGCAGCTCACGGGCCACTTCAAGGTCCACAAGCAGGATCACCACAGCCGTCGTGGCCTGCTGCAGATGGTCAACCGCCGTCGCAGCCTGCTCGACTACCTCAAGCGCAAGGACAACGAGCGCTACAAGGCCCTGATCGAGAAGCTCGGTCTGCGCCGATAAGAGCTACCGAACCGCGGCGCAGCGATGCGCCGCGGTTTTTTTTCGGTGCAAGAACACCGGCTGCACACCGCAGCCACACCACGCCGGGCAGGGGCCCGCGTGGAACGAATCAGAAAACAGGAAATATCCAACGTGGCAAAAATCACCAAGACCTTCCAGTACGGCGCGCACACCGTGACCCTCGAAACGGGCGAAGTCGCCCGCCAGGCCAGCGGCGCCGTCCTCGTCAAGATGGACGAAACCGTCGTGCTGGTGACCGCGGTCGCCGCCAAGAGCGCGCGTGAAGGGCAGGACTTCTTCCCGCTCACCGTCGACTACCAGGAAAAGTTCTACGCCGGTGGCCGTATCCCGGGCGGCTTCTTCAAGCGCGAAGGCCGCGCCACGGAGAAGGAAACGCTGACCTCGCGCCTGATCGACCGCCCGATCCGTCCGCTGTTCCCCGAGGAATACAAGAACGAAGTCCAGATCATCGCGACCGTCATGTCGCTGAATCCGGAAGTCGACGGTGACATCCCGGCCCTGATCGGTGCCTCGGCCGCCCTCGCGCTGGCCGGCACTCCGTTCCAGGGCCCGATCGGCGCCGCCAAGGTCGGTTACAAGAACGGCCAGTACATCCTCAACCCGACCACCAGCGAGCTGGTCGATTCCGATCTCGAGCTCGTCGTCGCCGGTACCGCCAACGCCGTGCTGATGGTCGAATCCGAAGCGAAGATGCTGTCGGAAGACGTGATGCTCGGCGCCGTGATGTTCGGTCACCGCGAGATGCAGAAGGTCATCAACGCGATCAACGAGCTGACCGTCGAAGCCGGCACCAAGCCGTCGACCTGGGTCGGTCCGGAAAAGAACACCGCGATGATCGGCGCGCTGAAGGAAGCCGTGGGCACCCAGCTCGCGCAGGCCTTCCAGATCCGCGACAAGCTGCAGCGTCGCGACGCGATCTCCGCGATCAAGAAGGACGTGCTGAGTTCGCTCGCCGGCCGCGCCGAAGCCGACGGCTGGAACGCCGCCGACATGGCGAAGGAATTCGGTGAACTCGAATACCGCACCATGCGCGACTCGGTGCTCGACACCAAGATCCGCATCGACGGCCGCGATCTGACCACCGTTCGCCCGATCGCCTCGAAGGTCGGCGTGCTGCCGCGTACCCACGGCTCGGCGCTGTTCACCCGCGGCGAAACGCAGGCGATTGTCGTGGTCACCCTGGGCACCGCCCGTGACGGCCAGATCATCGATGCCGTCGGCGGCGAGTACAAAGAAAACTTCCTGTTCCATTACAACTTCCCGCCCTTCTCGGTCGGCGAAGCTGGCCGCATGATGGGTCCGAAGCGCCGCGAAATCGGCCACGGCCGCCTCGCCAAGCGCGGCGTGCTGGCGACGATGCCGTCGCTGGAGGCGTTCCCGTACACCATCCGCGTCGTCTCGGAAATCACCGAGTCGAACGGTTCTTCGTCGATGGCTTCGGTCTGCGGTTCCTCGCTCGCGCTGATGGACGCCGGCGTGCCGGTGAAGTCGCCGGTCGCGGGCATCGCGATGGGCCTGGTGAAGGAAGACGACCGCTTCGTGGTGCTGTCGGACATCCTGGGTGACGAAGATCACCTGGGCGACATGGACTTCAAGGTCGCCGGTACGAAGGAAGGCATCAGCGCCCTGCAGATGGACATCAAGATCCAGGGCATCACCGAAGAGATCATGAAGACGGCCCTCGCCCAGGCGAAGGAAGGCCGCCTGCATATCCTCGGCGAGATGGCCAATGCCATCACCACCCCGCGTAGCGAGCTGAGCGAGTGGGCGCCGCGTCTGCTGACGATGAAGATCCATCCGGACAAGATCCGCGAAGTGATCGGCAAGGGCGGTTCAACCATCCAGGCGATCACCAAGGAAACCGGCACGCAGATCGACATCCAGGACGACGGCACGATCGTCATCGCCTCGGTGAACGCTGCCGCTGCCGAAGCCGCCAAGGCGCGCATCGAGCAGATCACCTCGGACGTCGAGCCGGGCCGCATCTACGAAGGCAAGGTCGCCAAGATCATGGACTTCGGTGCGTTCGTCACGATCCTGCCGGGCAAGGACGGTCTGGTGCACGTTTCGCAGATCTCCAACGAGCGCGTCGAGAAGGTTTCCGACAAGCTCAAGGAAGGCGACGTGGTCAAGGTCAAGGTGCTGGAAGTCGACAAGCAGGGCCGCATCCGCCTGTCGATGAAGGCCGTGGACGAAGGCGAGGGCGTGCCGGCGGCGTAAGCTGCGGCAGCTGTTGCCAGTGTCAAGGAAAAGCGGGCTTCGGCCCGCTTTTTCGTTTCTGGCTTTTGCCTTTGCTCGTCATCCCTTAGCTTTTGCTCGTCTCCGCCTTAGCTTTTGCTCGTCATCCCCGCGAAGGCGGGGATCCAGGGACTTTGCTTTTGTTTCCGCTGGTTTTGAAGAGCGGCCGGCTTCGGTAGGACGCGCTACCCGACGGGACGGGGGTGCTCCGCCCCTCCGGACGGCATCCCTGCCTTTAGTCGGGGCCGCGGACCATCCTGGTCCGCTCTCCGCACCCCCATCCCGCCGGGCAGCGCTTACCGCGAGCGTGCAGATCGCCGCTTCGGCCACACGCTCTACTTGCTCCTTCTTCTCCCCGTTCGCGGGGAGAAGATGCCCGAAGGGCAGATGAGGGGGAGCGAGCGCAGCGAGTTGCTTTCGCTTTTTTCCCAACGCGCCCGAGATGTATGGGAGGGCAGGCGGTGCCGGTGGGCAGGCGCGACTGTCGGCGGCATGGATGCCGCCGAGAAGCCTCCATGGACGGATTCACGGCGTGTCGCGACTGCCCACCGGCGCCGCCTGCCCGTGCCGGGATAGGGACGTCACATTCCCCTCACCCTGCGTAGCTAGCGCGACGCTGTCCCTCTCCCCGCAGGCGGGGCGAGGGAAGGACCACCTGTGCCGATGCGGTCCAAGCGTCAACAGCCCCGCCAAAATCACTGTCGGGATGGCACCATAGGCAGCATGAGCGAAGCCCCCGTCCTCGATCTGGCGACCCTGCGTCGAGGCTGTGCGCACTGCTCGCTGCAGCAGCTGTGCCTGCCCGCCGGGATCAGCCCGCAGGAACTGCAACAGCTCGACGATATTGTCCGGCGCCGGCGCCCGGTCGATCGCGGTGAGCGCCTGTATCGCCCCGGCGATCCGCTGAACGCCGTGTACGTCGCGCGCGACGGCGCCTTCAAGACCGTCAGCATCAGCGAAGAAGGCGAAGAACAGGTCGTCGGCTTCCATCTGCCGGGCGAATTGATCGGACTCGATGCCCTCGGTGCGGGCGTGCATCGCTGCGAAGCGGTCGCCCTGACCACCGCGAACGTCTGCGAAGTCCCGTTCGAACAACTCTCGTTCGTTGCCTCGCAGCTGCCCAGCCTGCAGCAGCAGCTGCTGCGCATCATCGGCCAGAGCGTAGGACGCGACCAGGACCACCTGGGCATCCTCGTGCGCCGCCAGGCCGGCGAGCGCATCGCCTTGTTCCTGCATGGACTGTCCGAGCGCTACCGCAACATCGGCCAGTCGTCGACCGCGTTCAAGCTGCCGATGAGCCGCGAGGACATCGCCCACTATCTGGGCCTGGCGCTGGAAACCGTCAGCCGCGGCTTCACCAAGTTGCAGGAAGACGGCGTGATCGACGTCGTCGGCCGCCGCGTCGAAATCCGCAATCCGGACGAACTCAACCGCCTCGCGCACAGCGCCGAGCACGAAGAGCCGCGCCGGCGCGGCCGCGCCTGACGTCCTTCAAACCGGAAGCGAGCGGCAACCCAACGCCGCCAGCACACCGTGTATCGCGGGCGCCTGCATCAGCAGCGGCGCCGCAAGCGTGAGCACGCCCGCCAGCATCACCACCGCGCCCATGGCCTTGCGCCAGCCACCGCGTTGCAGGCGCTGTCCCAGACGCGCACCGGCCCAGGTCAACGGCAACATCACCGGCAGCGTGCCCAGGCCGAATACGGCCATCGTCAACGCGCCCTCCGCCGCACTCGCCTGCAACCAGGCCGCGGCGAGCAGGGTGGTGCTGAGCCCGCACGGCATCCAGCCCCACAACAGCCCGAGTGCGACACGCCTGGCCGGTGTATTGGCCGGCAACAGCCGCCGCTGCAGCGGCCGCAGCCATTGCCACACACGACGGCCTGGCGCAGCGAGGAACGCGAGGCGGCCTTGCCCGTCCAGCAGCCGCAAGGCAACGACGATCAGCACCAGGCCCACCGTCGCGCGCAGCGCCAGCGCCAGTTCCGGCATGCGTGCGACATCGAGCACGCCATGGCCGATGCCGCCGACGAGCGCGCCGGCCAGCGTGTAGCCGCCGACGCGGCCGAGGTTGGGCTGCAGCGCGACCCACCAGCCGCCGCGCTGCTGCACCGACAGGCCGGTGGCGATGCCGCCGCACATCGCCGCGCAGTGCGCGCCGCCGAGCAGGCCGCTGAGCAGTGCGCCGGCGATGACGAGCCCGTCAATCGGCATCGCGCTGCTCCTGCGTTTGCGGTGCAGGGATGGGTTCGTCGTTCGCGAGGATGTCGAGCGCCGGCGTATCCAGGTCGTCGAACTGCCCGCGCTTTACCGCCCACACGAACGCGCCGATCGCCAACACCAGCAGCATCAGGCTCAACGGAATCAGCAGCAGGAGGATGTTCATGCGGACACCTCGCGCGAAGCCGTTGCCGCAGGCGCAGCGATCCGGGCTAAGCGCAGCGCGTTGAGCGTGACCACCAGCGAGGACAGAGTCATGCCCAGCGCGGCCAGCCAGGGCGTGACCAGTCCTGCCGCGGCCAGCGGCAGTGCCAGCAGGTTGTAGCCGAGCGCCCAGGCGAAGTTCTGCCGCACGATCCGGCGCGTGCGCTGCGCCAAGGCGATCGCGGCGGGAATGCGTTGCAGCGACGGCGATGTCAGCACCAGATCGGCCGCGCGCTGCGCCAACGCCGCGCCTTCGCCGATCGCGATCGACACGTCTGCACCCGCGAGCACGGGCGCGTCGTTGAGTCCGTCGCCGACCATCGCGACGCGACGCCCCTGACGTTGCAGGTCGCGAACGAACGCCAGCTTGTCTTCGGGCGTCTGCCGCGCGCGGGCGTCGTCGATCGGCAGCTCGGCGGCGAAGCGGCGCACCGCGTCGCCTGCATCGCCGCTGGACAGGTGCAGGCCGATGCCGATCTCGCGCAGCGAATGCAACGCGGCGGGCGCATCGCCGCGCGCGCGTTCGTGGATTTCGAAGAAGGCATGGGCGAAATGGCCATCGCCCAGCCAGATCGCACCGTCGTCCTCGCCGACGCAGGCGAAGCCGGCGGTGCCCAGGCGCCAGCGCCGGTCGCCGATGCGGCCTTCGATGCCCTGGCCCGGATGCGCGATCACTTCGTCGGCGACGACGTCGACGCCTGTTCCCCGGACCGCATCGGCGAATGCGTGCGCCAGCGGGTGGCCGCTGTCGCGCTCCAGCGCCCTGGCGATGCCGAGCGCCTCTTGTGTCGGCATGCCGTCGAAGGTTTCCACGCGCCGCAATTGCGGCCGACCGTCGCTGAGCGTGCCGGTCTTGTCGAAGACGATGTCATCGATGCGCGCCAGCCGATCCAGCGCGTCGGCGCGCAGGGGCAGCACGCCCAGCTTGGCCAGTGCGCCGTTCGCTGCGGCTAATGCGGCCGGCACCGAGAGCGAGAGCGCGCACGGACAGCTGATCACCAGCAGCGCGAGCGCGACTTCGAACGCGCGCGCCGGGTCATGCATACGCCAGGCGAAGAAGGTGAGGGTCGCCGTGGCGAGCAAGGCGAGCACGAACCCTCCCGCGATCCGGTCGGCGGCGACGGCGAGCGGTGGCCGGTGCGCCTGCGCCTGTTCGACCAGGTGCGCGAGTTGCGACAGGCGCGTTCCCGCGCCCGTAGCGGTGATGCGGATGCGCGCCGGGCGTTCGCGACAGACCGTGCCGGCGAATACGTTCGCACCGGTGGTCTTGTGCACCGCGTGCGATTCGCCGGTCAGCAATGCTTCCTCGAAGCTGGCCTGGGTGTCGAGCAGCACGCCGTCGGCCGGCACGCCTTCGCCCACCGCGATGCAGGCGACGTCGTCCACCGCGAGTGCGGCCAGCGGCACGTGTTCGCGCGTGCCGTCGGCGCGTTCGCGCGTGGCGAAGGCAGGGCGTGCGCGCGCCAGCGCATCGACTTGCGCCGTGGCCACGCTACGCGCGCGCTGTTCGAGCATGCGCGCGGCCAGCAGCAGGAACACGAACATCACCGCCGCGTCGTACCAGACCTGCGGCCCGCCACGCACGGTTTCCACCATGCTGGCGAAGTAGGCCAGCAGCGTGGATGTCGCAATCAGCGTATCCATCCCCAAGCGGCGATGGCGCAGCTCGTTCGCGCAGCCGGCGAGGAAGGGCCAGCCGGCGTAGAACACCACCGGTGTGGACACGAGGAACGCGACCCAGCGCAGGAAGTCGCGCATCGCCAACGACATCGTGCCTTGAGTATCCAGGTACAGCGCCTCGGCGAACATCATCGCCTGCATCGCGCCCAGGCCCGCCACGCCGAGCCGCAGCAGCCAGCGATTGCGCTCCGCGCGGCGCGCGCGCTCCGCAGTGTCGCCGGCGGCCAGATAGGGGCGATAGCCGAGCGCGCGCAGGCGCCGTAGCGGCAACGAGAGCGCGGTGCGCGCCGGGTCCCAGGCGATGCGGATGCGGCCGGTCACTGCATTCGCAGTGACTTCGAGCACGCCCGGCTCGCGGGTGAGCGCGCGGTCGATCAGCCAGGCGCAGGCTGCGCAGCGCATGCCGTCGGTGAGCAGAGTGAGTTCGCGTCCACCCGGTATGGCGCGCGCGTGCTCGGCGAGGACTTCCTCGCGATCCCACAAGGCCAGATCGTCGGCGTCGTCCGCCGTCGCGCGCGCGGCGGGCGAACTGCGCAAGCGGTAGTAGTCGTCCAGGCGGGCGTCGCGAATCCATTGCGCCGCGGCGGCGCACCCGTCGCAGCAGAACGCGCGGTCCGCGCCGTCCACGCGCAGGCGCGCGGGCGCGGCGGGCAGCGATTCGCCGCAATGAAAGCATGTGCCGGCGGCCGTCGCGTTGGCAGACGCAGATTCCAGCACGACGGACGACGCGATCACGGGATCAGTCCTCTCCCAGCGCCGGATGCAGCCAGGTGGCCTGCTGCTTGGCGTTCCAGCGGCCTTGCAGGCGCCAGGCGCCATCGCTCGGGCCGAGCTGCACGTTCCAGTCGTGCGACAGGTCGATGTCCGCGTCGGCGCGCCAGCCGGTCTTCGAAGGCGTAAGGCGCACTTCGCGGTCGAGCTGCGCGCGCGCGGGATGATGCAGCGACAGGAGCAAGGGCGCGGCGCGATCGAAGCCGCCGGCCACCGGCAATACTTCGATCGCGCCCTTGCCGGTGCGCACGATGGCGCTCAGGCCCAACTGGCGCGCACGCGCATCCGCACCCACGTCCGCCACCTGTACCTGCGCGGTGCGCTGCACGCGGTCGGCGACGACGTCGTTGTTCCCGGATGAACGCGATGCGACCACCAGCAAGGCGATCGTAGCGACGACCGCGGCCGCGGGAATCGCCGCGACCAGCCACACCAAGGGTTCGCGCCACGCACTGCGTGGTTCCGTGCCGCGTACGCGGTTGTCGAGGGTCATCATGGCGTCGGTCCGAAGAAGCTGCTTTCCACCTGCTTGCGCACGCTGCCGTCGCGCGCGGCGACCTCGAAGTGCACCTCGTGCCGGCCGCGCGCATCGCGTGGACCGATCACCGTGAACGGCACCGAGGCCACATCGCCCGCCGCCACCGTCACCACGGGTTGGCCGCGCAGACGCAGCGCCTCGTCTTCGTCCCCGTCCTCGGCACGCAGGGCGATGCCATATTGCTGCACGCGTTCGGTCTTGTTCACCAGCTTGAGCGTGTAGCCGTTCTCGATGCCGTCGGCGGTCTCGCGGTACAGCGCATTGCGGTCGCGCAGGATTTCGGCGATCAGCGGCGTCCGCGTGGCCACGCCCCAGGCGAAGGCCGCGAGCAGGGCCAGCAGCAGGCCGCCATAGATGAAGACGCGCGGCCGCAGCACTCGCGTCTTGCGTCCGTCCAGCGCGTTCTGCGTGGTATAGCGGATCAGGCCCTGGGCGAAGCCCATCTTCTCCATCACTTCGTCGCAGGCGTCGACGCAGGCGCCGCAGGCGATGCACTCGTACTGCAGGCCGTTGCGGATATCGATGCCGACCGGGCAGACCTGCACGCAGATCGTGCAGTCGATGCAGTCGCCCAATTGCTCGGGAGTGAACTTGGGCAGCGGTTCGGCTTCGACGCCGGCAGCGAAGGTGATCGTGCCCTGCGCCTGCAGACGCGCATCGGCCGCACTGGGATGGCGGCTGGCGCGGAAGACGTAGTCGTAGGCGAGGGCCTTTTCCAGCAGGCCGCGACCGCGTTGCAGGACGTCGCCCAGTCCGCGCTTGCGCGGGCCGCGCGGTTCGCCGCGCATCGGGTCGTAGGCGATCAGCAGCGTATTGCGGTCGAACATCGCGCTCTGGAAGCGCGCATAGGGGCACATGTACTTGCACACCTGCTCACGCAGGAAGCCCGCATTGCCCCAGGTAGCGAGCGAATAGAACAGGATCCAGAACGCTTCCCAGCCGCCCAGAGCAAATGGCAGCCGCGCGCCCAGATCGGTGATTGGTGTGAAGAAGCCGACGAAGGTGAAACCGGTCCACAGCGCGAAGATCACCCACAGCAGATGCTTCGCACCCTTGCGCAACAGCTTCCGCACGCTCCATGGCGCGGCGTCGAGCTTGATGCGCGCATTGCGGTCGCCTTCGGTCCAGCGCTCCATCCACAGGAAGGTCTCGGTCCACACCGTCTGCGGACAGGCATAGCCGCACCACAGCCGCCCGGCGAGTGCGGTGAAGAAGAACAACGACACGCCGGCGATCACCAGCAACAGCGCCAGCAGCGGAAAATCCTGCGGCCAGAAGGTCAGTCCGAACACGTGGAACTTGCGCGCCGGCAGGTCGAACAGCACCGCCTGCCGTCCGTCCCAGCGCAGCCACGGGAACACATAGAACATCCCCAGCAGCCAGGCCACGGCGGCCTTGCGCAAGCGATCGAAGCGGCCGCTCACGTCGCGCGGATAGACCTTGCGCTCGCTGACGTAGAACGACCCCTCGGTGTCGGCCAGGGCGATGTCGATGGACTTGTTCAACTACGCAGTACCTTTGCCGCTTACCGCAATGCCCGGTTGAAACGGCTCGACGGCCGCAGCAACCACCAGGTGAAGAGGCTCGACGAAGCCGTGGCGAGCCAGAACATGAAGAATCCCGCCGTGTAGCCCAGCTCGCGCGTGATCGGCAGCGACGGGAAGGTCATGTCGCGCAAGGCGAGCGGGTCGACGAAGGCGAAGAACACCATCGTCGCCACGCCCGCGGCGAAGAAGCTCGGCCACGCGATCGCGCCGATGCGCTGCGCGAGCGGGCGGGGCGGGTGATCGAAGCCGGGCAGCGGCGTGCTCATGCGTCGCCTACTGCGCGGCCCGGCCCGCCTGCGCGGTGCCCTTGCGCTGCGGGTTCGACAGCGACCACACGTACGCCGCCGCCAATCGGGCGCGGGTTTCGCCCAGCAGCTCGCGATGCGCGGGCATCGAACCGTGGCGGCCCTTGGCGATGGTCTGGTGCAGCACTTCGTTGCTGCTGCCGTAGAGCCAGTAGTCGTCGGTGAGATCGGGCGCGCCCATCGCCTGGTTGCCCTTGCCGTCGACACCATGGCAGGCGACGCAGATGCCTTCGTACAGCTTCTTGCCCTGCGCGGCCATGTAGTCGTTCTGCAACGACTGGCCCGGTCTGCCCAGCGCGCGCACATAGGCGACGACGTAATCGACCGCGTTCTCGCCGCCCATGCCGGTCAGCACCGTGCCCCATTCGGGCATGACGCCTTCGCGGCCGTCGAGGACGGTTTCCAGCACGCGTTCGGGCGAACCGCCCCAATGCCAGATGTCGTCGGTGAGGTTCGGATAGCCGACCGCACCCTGCGCGGACGAACCGTGGCAGGTCGCGCAGGTGTTGTTGAAGATCGAGCGGCCGAGCTTGAGCGCTTCCGGATCCGCCGCCAGCACGTTGATCGGCTGGTTCTTGAACGGAGCGAAGGTGCCTTCCAGCGTCGCGTCGTCCGCGGCCTTGCGATCGGCGTGTTCCTGCTGTGACGACCAGCGGCCGTAGCCGGCGAAATTGCCCAGGCCCGGGAACCAGATCAGATAGCCGATGCTGAAGACGATGGTGATCCAGAACAGGTTGATCCACCACCTCGGCAGCGGCTTGTTGTATTCGGTGAGATCGCCGTCCCACACGTGGCTGGTGTCTTCGGGCTTGGGATCGCCCGGACGGCGCTTGGCCGTCCACCACAGTAGCCACGCACAACCGCCGATGTTGAGCACGATCAGGGCGATGACGTACCACGACCAGCCGCTGCTCATCGTTCGTTCTCCACGTTGCCGTCATCCAGCGGCAGTTGCGCCGCTTCCTCGAAATCGCGGCGGCGGCGCGGGCTCCAGGCCCACGCCCAGCCGCCGAGGAACACCACCAGGAGGGTGGCCGTGACTATTCCGGAAATCATGGTTCAGCCTCCCCGCGGTGCATGCTTGCCGAGGCCCTGCAGATAGGCGACCACGGCATCGAGTTCGGTCTTGCCGGCGACATCGTCCGGCGCCTTGCGGATCTCCGCGTCGGTGTACGGATCGCCCAGCGTCTTCAACGCGCGCATGTGGTCGGCGATCTGCTGGCCGTCGACCTCGTTCTTCTCCAGCCAGGGGAAGCTGGGCATGTTCGATTCGGGCACCACGTCGCGCGGATTGTGCAAATGCACGCGGTGCCAGTCGTCGGAATAGCGTCCGCCTACGCGCGCCAGGTCCGGGCCGGTGCGCTTGGAGCCCCACTGGAACGGACGGTCGTAGACCGATTCGCCCGCCAGCGAGTAGTGGCCGTAGCGCTCGGTCTCGAAGCGCAGCGTGCGCACCATCTGCGAGTGGCAGTTGTAGCAACCTTCGCGCACGTACACGTCGCGTCCGGCGAGCTGCAGGGCGGGGTAGGGCTTTACGCCCGGCAGCGGCTTGATCGTCTCGGCCTGATGCATCAGCGGGACGATCTCGGCGAGGCCGCCGAAGGAAACGACGATCGCGATCAGCACGGCCATCAGGCCGACGTTCTTCTCGATCTTCTCGTGCGGGTTGGGGGTGTGTTTGTCGCTCATGTCCGGTCCTCAGGCACGCGCTTCGTTCATGTCGGGGACGAGCACCGGCTGCGGTGCGCGGTCTTTCGCCATCGCGAAGGTCTTCCAGGTGTTCACCGCCATCAGGACCATGCCCGCCAGCACCAGCAGGCCGCCGCCGAAGCGCGCGAGGTAGTAGGGATAGGTGGCGTTGAGTGCTTCGACGAAGCTGTAGGTCAGCGTCCCGTCGGCGTTGGTCGCGCGCCACATCAGGCCCTGCATCACGCCCGCGATCCACATCGACGCGATGTAGAGCAGCACGCCGAGCGTATGCACCCAGAAGTGCAGGTCGATCCACTTGGTCGAATACATCGACGTCTGGCCCAGCAGACGCGGCATCAGCGCGTAGAGGGAACCGATCGAGATCATCGCCACCCAGCCCAGCGCGCCGGCGTGTACGTGACCTATGGTCCAGTCGGTGTAGTGCGACAGCGAGTTGACCGTCTTGATCGACATCATCGGCCCCTCGAAGGTGGCGATCATGTAGAAGCTGATCGCGACGATGAGGAACTTCATGATCGGATCGGTGCGCAGCTTGTGCCACACGCCCGAGAGCGTGAGGATGCCGTTCAGCGCGCCGCCCCACGACGGCGCCAGCAGGATCAGCGAGAACACCATGCCCACCGACTGCGCCCAGTCGGGCAGGGCGGTGTACTGCAGGTGATGCGGGCCGGCCCACATGTACACCGCGATCAGTGCCCAGAAGTGCACGATCGACAAGCGGTACGAGTAGACGGGGCGCTCGGCCTGCTTGGGCACGAAGTAGTACATCATCCCGAGGAAGCCCGCGGTCAGGAAGAAGCCGACCGCGTTATGGCCGTACCACCACTGCACCATCGCATCGACCGCGCCGGTGTAGGCCGAGTACGACTTGGTCAGGCCCGCCGGCATCGCGATGTTGTTGACGATGTGCAGCAGCGCGACGGCGAGGATGAAGGCGCCGTAGAACCAGTTGGCCACGTAGATGTGCTTGACCCGGCGCTTGGCGATCGTGCCGAAGAACAACACCGCATAGGCGACCCACACGACCGCGATCAGCAGGTCGATCGGCCATTCCAGTTCGGCGTATTCCTTGCCCTGGGTCAGGCCCATGGGCAGGGTAATCGCCGCGGCCACGATCACCGCCTGCCAGCCCCAGAAGACGAATGCGGCCAGCCGATCGGACAACAGCCGCACATGGCAGGTGCGCTGGACGATGTGCAGCGAGGTGGCGAACAGCGCGCTGCCGCCGAAGGCGAAGATCACCGCATTGGTGTGCAGCGGGCGCAGGCGGCCGTAGCTGAGCCACGGGATGCCTTCGCCGATCGTGGGCCAGTACAGCTGCGCCGCGATCAGCACGCCGACGGCCATGCCGACGATGCCCCAGATCACGGTCGCGACCGAGAACTGCAGCACCACCTTGTCGTTGTAATAACCTTCGCGCGGTAGCGGCGGCGCGCCCCGGTTCAGGAGGACCGTCGCATCGCCGACCAGCGGTTGCGCGGCTTCGTTCGCAGTCATGGAAAGTTCCCGTCGGAGTAACAGGAGACATTTTCTTGACCCGACCTCCGGGCGACTTGATCCGGATCAAGTCGCCCCGAATTCGGCAGAGCGAGCATTGGAACCCCGGAGGGCCCGCCTCAGAGGAGTGCCGCGATGGACCTGCTGGTACGAGCATCCCGATACCCCGACTGGGATCCCGGCGTCGTCTTCGCCACGCGCCTGGCCGGTCAATTGCGGACGGGGCTCACCGCCCTGCACATCGTCGAGGGCGGCATTCCGCCCGTGTGGGAATACGACGCCGGCCTGCTGTTCGCCGAGTACGTCGCCGCCATCGACGAGCAGACCCGCGCGGCGCGGGCGGTAGCGCCCGCGTTCGAGGCCTGGGCCGGCTCGGTGGGCGCGGTGTCGCCGCAGTGGCTGGTGACGCAGGGCCATGTCGCCGACGCGCTGCGCTACACCTGCAACTGGCACGACTTGCTGGTGCTCGCGCGGGATCGCGAAGACCCCTGGGCCAGCCCGGCAGCTCTGGCATCGATCGTCCTCAGCGTGGGCCAGCCCTGCCTGGTGGTGCCGGCGGGGCAGGAAGAGTTGCGGCTGGATTGCATTGCCGTGGCCTGGAACGACTCGATCGAGGCGATCCGCGCGCTGCACGGCGCCCTGCCGCTGCTGCGCCGCGCGCAACGGATCGTGCTCCTGGTCGGCAAGCGCAGGGACGTGCTGCCGCCGGTGCCCGCGCCCGAGTTCGCGCTGGAAGCCTGGTGCCGGCGCCACGATCTCGCGGTCGAATTCGAGCTGCTGGACGAGAATGCCGACACCGGCGCGCCGATCCACGAAGCCGCGCGCGCCGCCTATGCCGATCTGCTGGTGATGGGCGCTTACGGCCGTTCGCGTTTTTCCGAACGCGTGCTCGGCGGCGTCACCCGTTACATGCTGCAGCAGGACGATCTGCCGCTGTTGTTGCGGCATTAGGCGTTAGCCGTCCATCGATTGCGCGAGGCCGCCCGCTGGACGAAGCTGGCGGCATGGTGGATGTCGACTTGCTCAAGGGTCTGGCGGTCGCGCTCGGCGTGGGCCTGCTGGTCGGAATCGAACGCGAGCGCCGCAAGGGCGAAGGCCCTTCCGCCGGCCCGGCCGGCGTGCGCACCTTCGCGCTGATCGGGCTGTCCGGCGCGGTTGCGGCCTTGCTGGGCGGCGTCGGTATCGCGGTCGCGGGAGCCTTTACCGCATTGGCCGCGCTGCTTAGCTATCGCCTCAGCCGCGCGCGCGATCCGGGCCTGACCACCGAAGTCGCGATGCTGGTGGTGTTCCTGCTCGGCGTGCTGGCGATGCGGCAGACCGGGCTCGCTGCGGGGCTCGGCGTCGCCGTGACCTTGCTGTTGTCGGCCAAGTCGCGCGTGCACCGCTTCGTCCGCACCGTGCTGACCGAAGAGGAATTGCACGACGCGCTGTTGCTGGCGGCTGCGGCCGCGATCGTGCTGCCCTTGCTGCCGGATCGCGCGCTCGATCCGTGGGGCGTGCTCAATCTGCACAAGCTGTGGCTGCTGGCGGTGCTCATCATGGCGATCAATGCCGCCGGCCATGTCGCGTTGCGCGCGTTCGGCGCCCGCGTCGGCCTGCTGCTGGCGGGACTCGCCGGCGGTTTCGCTTCCAGCACCGCGACCATCGCCAGCATGGGCGTGCGTGCGCGAGAGAATCCGAAGCTGGCGATGGCGTGCGCCGGCGCGGGCGTGGTGTCGAACGTGAGCACGGTGGTGCAGCTTGCGGTGATCTCCGGCGCGCTGTCGCCGAAGTTGCTGCAAGCCTTGTGGCCGCCGATCGTGGCGGCCGGCGCGGTGATTGTGGTGTTCGCACTGGGGGCCGCCTGGGCTTCGCGCGGGGTGAAGGCGCACGGCAGCGAATTGGCGGGCCGGGCCTTCGAGCCGAAGCAGGCGCTGTTGTTCGTCGCGATCGTCGCGGCGGTGATGTTGCTGTCGGCGGCGATGCTCGCCTGGCTGGGCGATGCGGCGCTGGAATGGACGCTGGCGGCGTCGGGCATCGCCGATGTGCATGCGGCCACGGCCTCGGCCGCGCAATTGGTGGCGGTGGGGCGTATCGGAACGGAGATCGCCGTGCCTGCGATCGCGCTGGCGTTCGCGGCCAATTCGGCGATGAAAGTGGTGATGGCGGCGCTGACCGGCGGTCGTGCTTACGCGCTGCGGTTGCTGCCGGGGATTTTGGGGATGGTGGTGGCGTTTGGGGTGGTGGCTTGGGTGGTGTAGGCGAAGGCAACAGCAAGAGCGCCCCTCATCCGGCGCTGCGCGCCACCTTCTCCCCGCTAGCGCGGGGAGAAGGAAGAGTCGCCCCTCGCCCCGCTTGCGGGGAGAGGGACAGCTTCGCATAGCGAAGCAGGGTGAGGGGACGTGCCGAAGGAAGCAGGGTGAGGGGACGTGCCGAAGCCTACTTCGTCACCACCAACTTCCCCTTCATCAACGCCGCATGCCCCGGGAACGAGCAGAAGAACGTGTAATCCCCACCCGCCTTGAGCTTGCTACCCGCAAACGACGTCTTGGTACTCGCGCCGCCGCCGACCACCGATGTCGCTGCGATCACCTTCGCATCGCCTTTGGCGACATAACCGGAAGCCGCACCTGCCTTCATCCCGGCGGCCGTGATTGCGTTCATGTCGGCGGTCTGGCTGATGACGACGTTATGGCCCATCACCTGCGCGGCCATCTTGCCGATGTGGGTGAGCTCGATGGTGATCTTCGGGCACGACGCGGACACCGTCGCGGTCTTCAGATCGAATTGCATCGCATCGTTGCCCTTGAGCTTGATCGTGCAGTTGGGCGCGGCCTGTGCGAACGCCGAAGCGCCCAGCAGGGCCAGACCGAGAAAGAGAGTGGAAGCGTGTTTCATGGCATCGATCTCTGATTGGTGTCGTGGTTGGAGGAAGTCCCGCCACCGCCGTCGCGATTGTCGGAGGCCCGGCTTGTTCGACGACGGTAGCGGGCGATGGGTTACGGCGACGTGGCCTTGCGCACGGCCGCCAGGAAGTCGGGGTCCGGGCGGCTGCCAACCTGCTCGGTGCGGGCGAGAATGCGGCCATCCGCATCGAGCAGGATCAGCGCGCTGGTGTGGTTGAAGTTGCCGTCGGCGAGTTGCCGGTAGCGGATGCCGAGCACACCGGCGACGGCGCGCACGTCGCCGGCCGGCGGCGATGCGAGCGTCCAGCGCTGCGTGTCGAGCTGGCGCTTGTCGACGATGTACTGCAAGGCCTTCGGCGTGTCGTGCGTGGGATCCATGCTGATCAGCAGGATGCCCAGACGCGCGCGCTGCGCGGGCGTGAGACTGCGGTCGACGGCCTTGCCCGAATCCACGATCAGCGGGCAGATGTACTGGCACGAGGTGTAGAACATCGAGACCACCTGCGGCTGTCCGCGGCGCAGGCGCCAGTCGCGCGCCTGGCCGGACTGGTCGGTGAGCACCAGCGGCAGTTGATAGACCGAGTCGCGCGGAAGCGGCGCGGCTTTCGCTGCGGTGTCTGCGGCCAGCACGGCCGCGCTCAGCAGCGTCAGCGCGGTGCCGGCCAGGACGGCGAACAACAGAGCGCGGAATTTTTTCATCGTGCGCTCCTCGCGCAACGGAAGCCAAGGTTGGCGGTGGCGTCGCTGCCTTCCAGGGAAGACAGCATCGCCACGCGCATGAGTACGGCGTAGTTCTCACGGTCGTCCATCGACAGCGCGCCGGCGCCGCAGAACTTCGCCTTGTCGGTGTCGCCCTGGTTGCGGTTGTCGGCGGACACCAGCAGCGACGAGTAGTCGTCGGTCCATTCCCACACCAGGCCGTGCAGGTCCTGCACGCCGTAGGCATTGGGCGCCTGCAGTCCGGCGCGCGGCAGCGCGCTCTGCGACGGGCGCGAATACCAAGAAAGGATGCGTTCGCGCCACGCCGGATCCTGGCGCGCGTCGCGGCGGGTTTCGTCCGCGGCGGCGGCGTATTCCCATTCGCTCCACGTCGGCAGCCGCGCGCCCTGCGCCTGGCAATACGCATCCGCGGCGAACCAGCTGACCCACGTCACCGGCTGCTCCGGCAGCGCCTTCGGCCCGAGCGTCGTCGCGTCCCGCCAGTGCGAGAGATAGCGCGGCTCGGCGAATACGCCGGCGACGCGGTCGCGTCGCCATTGCGGATTGCGTTTGACGAACGCCAGGAACTGCGCGTTCGTCACCGGTGTGGTCATCAGCGCGAAGGGCGCGACACGCACGTTCGCGCCCTTGCGGTCTTCGTACTTGAGCACCGTGCGGAAGCTGCCGCCCGGCAGCGTGACGTAACCACCCGCCATGCCGGCCGCGAGGCCGGCCAGGGGCAGCACGCACAGCAGCAGGGCGGCGAGCCGGCGCATCGCTCAGTGCTCCGCCGCGGCGTTGGCGCCGCCGCCGGCCTTGCGCGCGGCGGCCACTTCGGCCTTGTCGATGCGTCCGCCCGGGTTGCCCCAGCTGTTGAGCACGTAGGTGCCGAGGTTGGCGACCTCGTCGTCGGTCAGCTGGTTCATCGGCGGCATCACCGAGTTGTACTGCTCGCCGTTGACGGTGACCGGGCCACTCAGGCCGTGCAGCATGATCTCGACGATGCGCTTGGGGTTGTCCTTGATCACGCTCGACTTCGCCAGCGGCGGGAACACACCCTTGAGTCCTTCGCCGTTGGCCTGGTGACAGGTCGAGCAGGTGCCGGCGAACAGCGCCTGGCCGGCCTTGACCTGATCTTCCTGGGTCAGCGCGCCGGTCTTGGCCGCCTGCGCCGCTTCGGTCACCGCGGTCAGGTTGGGCGCCGCGCGTCCGCCGGTGTACATCGCGTCGACTTCCTTGCCCGAGTAGATGTCCTTACGGTCGGGCCCCTCGGCCTTGAGCATCGCCAGCGCGCCCTTGTTGAAGGCGCGGAAGATCGAGTGGTCGACCAGGATGTAGGTGCCCGGTACTTCGATGTGGAAGTCCATGATCGCCGCGCCGCCCGACGGGATCAGCGTGGTCTGCACGTTCTCCTGGAAGCGCGTGCCGCCTTCGAACCAGACCTTGTCGAAGATCTCGCCGATCACGTGGAAGCTCGACACCAGGTTCGGGCCGCCGTTGCCGACGAACAGGCGCACGGTCTCGCCGGTCTTGGCCTTGAGGGCGTTGTCGCCGGTGAGCGCGCCTTCCTTGCCGTTGAACAGCACGTAGGTCGGATGCTCTTCGATGGCCTTCTCCATATCGAACGGCTGGTGGCCCTTCTCGTGGTACTTGCCGGTCGTGTAGAAGTCGCCCTGCATCACGTAGTACTCGCGGTCGACCTTGGGCAGGCCTCCCGGCGGCTCGACCAGGATCAGGCCGTACATGCCGTTGGCCACGTGCATGCCCACCGGCGCGGTGGCGCAGTGGTAGACGTACAGGCCGGCGTTGAGCGCCTTGAAGGTGAAGCGGCTGACATGGCCGGGCGCGGTGAAGCTCGACGCCGCGCCGCCACCCGGGCCGGTGACGCCATGCAGGTCGATGTTGTGGGGCATCTTGCTGTCGGGCATGTTGCGCAGGTGGAACTGCACGGTGTCGCCCTGGCGCACGCGGATGAAGCTGCCCGGCACTGTGCCGCCGAAGGTCCAGAAGGTGTAGCTCACGCCTTCGGAGATCGGCAGCTCCTTCTCGACCACATCCAGTTCGACGACGACCTTCGCGGGATGATCGCGATTGACCGGCGGCGGCACGTTCGGCGGGCTGGTCAGTACCGCGGTGATGGGCTCGCCCTGTGGCGGTCCGAAGTCGCCGCCTCGTGAGCCTCCGCTGTCGACGGCGGCCTCCTGTTGCTTCTGCTCGGGGGCGCCGTCTTTCGAACGGTCGCAACCGCCCAGCACGAGCGCGGAAACCGCGGCGGCCAGGATCACTGCAGATATCCGTGTCTTCATTTGCCGGCTCCTGTCGGTCAGAACGGAACGTTCATGGTGGCGGAAGCGTGCGCGGTGTTGGCCTGGACGGCCACCACCTGTTTGGATGCTCCGGCCAGTTTGGGATCGGCGGCGCTGGCGAGCAGCGCGACGACAGCGATCGCCGCGGTGAGAACCGCGACGTAGTGGAAGGCATACCGGGTCAGGTGTTTCACTGCCTTGCTCCTGGTTTTCGAGGCTGGGAAAGGCTTGCGGGTTCTGCGATGGCGGCAGTCTGCGCCGCCGCTTCTTCCGTGCGCCTGATCTGGGTCAAATGGCGGCACCCCCTATTCACGATCCGACCGGCAGCTTGACCTGCGTCAACCTGCGCGGCCCGAAGCGGAGCCAGCGCACTGAAGTACTACCGAGCCGTGCAATGCCGAGACATCTTCCCAATGGGAATTCGCACGATCACTCGGATAGCGCGGCACCATGCGCAACCGCATGGCGGACGCAACTTGATCCCTGTCACCCGCAGGACGTGTTGAATGGTGCAAGCTGCGCGTTCTTCTAGCGGCGCTCCTATGTCAAGACCTTCCTCTTTCGATAAGCAACAACTCCTCGAATGCGCGCACGGCGCGCTCTTCGGCCCGGATAACGCCCGCCTGCCGGCGCCGCCGATGCTGATGTTCGACCGCATCACTCGTGTGGACGAAAGCAGCGGCGGCTACGGCAAGGGTCAGCTGGTGGCTGAACTCGACATCCGTCCGGACCTGTGGTTCTTCGCGTGCCACTTCGAGGGCGATCCGGTGATGCCCGGTTGCCTGGGCCTCGACGCGATGTGGCAGCTCGCCGGTTTCTATCTGCCGTGGCTCGGCGAAAGCGGCCGCGGCCGCGCGCTGGGCGTGGGCGAAGTGAAGTTCACCGGGCAGGTGCTGCCCAGCGCCAAGGCCGTGCGCTACGAAATCGACGTGAAGCGCGTCCTGCGCGGCAAGCTGCGTCTGGTGATCGCCGATGGCCGCACCTTCGTCGACGACCGGCTGATCTACGAGGCGAAAGATCTGCGCGTGGGGCTGTTCCAGTCGACGGAGGGCTTCTGATGACTGCGGCTGCAAGACGCGTCGTAGTCACCGGCATGGGGATCGTGTCGCCGCTGGGCAACGATGCCGCGAGTGTCGCGAGTGCTTTGCGTGAAGGCCGCAGCGGCCTGCGCGCGATGCCCGAGTACGCCACGCTCGGCCTACGCAGCCAGGTGGCCGGGGTGTGCGACATCGACCTGGAAGCGCAGATCGATCGCAAGCTGATGCGCTTCATGGGCGGCGCGGCCGCGTACGCCTATGTCGCCATGCGCGACGCGATCGCCGATGCGGGCCTTGCGGAAGAGACGGTGCGCGATGCACGCACCGGCGTGATCGCCGGGTCCGGCGGCGCCTCGCCGCATTGGCAGATCGAAACCGGCGACCTGCTGCGTACCAAGGGCGTACGCCGCGTGGGCCCGTACATGGTGCCGCGCACGATGGGATCGACGGTGTCGGCCAATCTCGCTACTGCCTTCGGCATCCGCGGCGTGAGTTATTCGCTCTCGGCAGCCTGCGCGACGTCCGCACACTGCATCGGCGCGGCCGCCGATCTGATCCGCCACGGTGCGCAGGACATCGTCTTCGCCGGTGGCGGCGAAGAACTGCACTGGGGCATGACCTGCCAGTTCGATGCGATGGGCGCGTTGTCCACGCATTTCAACGAGACGCCGGAACGCGCCTCGCGGCCTTACGACGCGGCGCGCGACGGCTTCGTCATCGGTTCCGGCGGCGGCATGCTGGTGCTGGAGGATTACGCGCACGCGAAGGCGCGCGGCGCACGCATCCATGCCGAACTGGTGGGCTACGGCGTGACCTCCGACGGCGCCGACATGGTCGCGCCGAGCGGCGAAGGCGCGGTGCGCTGCATGCGCGCGGCGATGGCGGGACTGGACGGGCAGGGGATCGGTCGCATCGACTACCTCAACACCCACGGCACCTCCACGCCGGTGGGCGACATCGTCGAGCTCGAAGCCGTGCGCGCCGCATTCGGCGACGACATGCCGCCGTTGTCCTCGACCAAGGCACTGACCGGCCATTCGCTCGGCGCCGCCAGCGTGCACGAAGCGATCTACAGCCTGCTCATGCTCCAGGGCGGATTCGTGGCGGCGTCGGCGAACATCGAGTCGCTCGATCCGCGCGCGGAGGCATACCCGGTGCTGCGCGAAACGCGCGAGACAACGCTGCGGACGGTGATGTCGAACAGCTTCGGTTTTGGCGGTACGAACGGGGCGCTGGCGTTTCGCAGTCTCTGATCGGCCCTCGCGCGTCTCCGCGCGCGCCGGCTCAAGCGCGCGCGAACGGGGAGTTGCCGGTCTGGATGCAGGTTTCCAGGCGCACGCGTGCGGCGGTCGGATCGATGCCGCGCGCCTGCAGCCAGTCGCGGTCGAAGAGCGTGCGGTCGTAACGCTCACCGCGATCGCACAGTAGGCTGACGATGCTGCCGCGTTCGCCACGCGCGCGCATCGTTGCGGCCAGGTGCAGGCAGGCGACCAGGTTCGTACCGGACGATCCGCCGTAGCGCCGTCCGAACAGGGACTCCAACAGCCACGCGCCCGCGATGGAGTCCACATCGGGGACTTCGGCTACAGCGTCGACGACTTCGAACAGAAACCCGGGCTCGACGCGCGGCCGGCCGATGCCTTCGATCAGTGTCGGCCGGCTTGCCACCGCGTTGCGGTCGCGCGATTGCCAGCCACGCGCGAATCCGCTGCCCGTAGGTTCGGCGACGCAGAGCCGCGTCCGCAATCCGCGATAGCGCAGGTAACGGCCGATCGTTGCAGAGGTACCGCCGGTGCCGGCGCCGCAGACGACCCAGGCCGGCTCCGGTTCGGGTTCCAGCGCCATCTGCTGCAGGATCGATTCGGCGATGTTGTTGTTGCCGCGCCAGTCGGTGGCGCGTTCGGCCAGGCCGAACTGGTCGAGGTGGCATGCGCCGCGCGAGGCGTGCCAGGCCGCGCGCACATGTACGTCGGCGGGGTCGTCGACGAGATCGCAGGTACCGCCGAGCGCCTCGACATCGGCGATCTTGCCCGGCGCGGTGCAGGCGGGCATCACCGCGGTGAACTTCAGGCCCAGCAGGCGCGCGAACCAGGCTTCGGAAATAGCCGTGCTGCCCGAGGAGGCGTCGACGACCGGCTGGTTTTCGTGCAGGCGTCCGTTGCACAGCGCGTACAGGAAGAGCGACCGCGCGAGCCGATGCTTGAGGCTGCCGGTGGGATGCGCGGCTTCGTCCTTGAAGTAGAAGCCGATGCCGGCGAAGCCGGGGAAATCCAGCCGCAGCAGATGCGTGTCGGCCGAGCGCACGGCTTCCTGGCGCAGCGTGGCCAGTGCGGCGAGCGTCCATTCGCGGCTGACGTGGCCGGCGTCCGGCGCGGTGTGCAGGAGCAGGGACATCTCAAGCCGCCAGTGCGCGCACGAGACCAGCCAAGTAGTCGAAGTAGCGGTCGACGTAACTGATGCCGTTCTCGCGATCGAACAGGTAAGGATTCATCAAGGTATGGCGCAGGATCACCAGCCGGTCCTCGTCCGCATCGAAGCTGGCCGGGTCGAGCTGCAGTTGCGCGAGGATGCGATCGCGTTCGTCCGCGGCCAGCGCATCGGGCCGCAGCGTCGTCATCGAACCGAAGAACTCCTTCACCTGCAGCGGCCGTTGCGGATCGCAGCGCAGCGCCTCGTGCAGGCGTCGCACGAACGCGTTGGCGTCGCGCGCCTGCGTGTTGCCTGCAGGGTTGAGCGCCAGGCATACCAGGTTGCTGTCCGGGGCGAAGGGCACGCAGGCATGCACGCTGCCGGCGTGCGCCTGGGCGAACTCGCGCGCGCGCATGGCGAAGGCTTCGGCGGCGAGCACCGTCTGCCGCGGCAGCTGGCCGAAGTGCGCGTGATCCAGCGGCAGCACGCGATGGGTGACATACACCGCCGCGGCGGCCGCGCCGGATTTGGAACCTTCCGGAATGAACTGCCCGAGCCGGCGATAGCGCCGCAGATAGTCTTCCTCGCCACCCGCGCCGTCGAACACGTAGTCGGCTTCCTCCGACAGCAGCGCCATCGCGCGGTGATCGCGACACACGAACGCACCTGCGCCGTAGGGCAGGTAACCGAGCTTGTGCGGATCGACCGTGACCGAATCGGTATCGCCCAATGCGGCGAAGGCCGCGTGCACTTCGGGCGTGGGAAAGCGCGCGTAGTGCATGCGCATTTCCTCGAGCGGGCGCAGCGTACCGTCGGCATTGCGGAACAGCGTGGCCAGGTAGCCGCCCCAGGCCGCGTCGACGTGCACGCCGAAGCCCAGGCCGCGTGCCTGCATCGCTTCGCGCGCGGCCACCGCGCGGTGCACCGGATCGACGGTGCCGTATTCGGTCGTGCCCAGCACCGCCACCACCATCAGCACCGGCGTGCGCTCGCGCGCGCACCGTGCCAGCGCGGCGTCGAGCGCATCCGCATCCATGCGCATGCCGTGCTCGGGCAACAGCTGCAGCTGATCGCGGCCCAGGCCGAGCAGCTTCAGGCCTTTGCTCCACGAGTAGTGCGCGGTCAGCGGCGCGAGCACGCGCGGCGGCTGCAGTGCCGGATGGCGTGCGAAGAATCCCGCAAGCCCGAGGCTTTCCACACGCTGCGCCTGCACGCGCGCCCGCCATTCGCGGCGGGCGCCCGCTGCCTGCGCCGCCAGCCAGCGCTGCCACTGTTCGAACAGGACGATGCCGCGCTTGGGGCCCAGATTGAAGGCTTCCCAGTCGTCCACCGGCAACGCCAAGTCCGGCACGTTCGCGGCGCGCAGCGCGACCGGGAACGCCTTCAATGCCAGCGCCAGGCGCAACGCCTGGTAGTTGGCGAGCGTACCGCCGGAGGTGAGATGACCGAAGGCGCAATCCGCGCGCGCGGTGTCGTCGGGATAGCCGAGCATGCGCGCCAGCTGCAGGCCCGCGCGCACTTCCATCTCGACGGTGACGGGTGCGGCGTCTTCGCTGACGTTGTTGGGGTTATAGGGCAGGGTGAGCAACTGCGCGGCGAGTCCCGGCAGCAGCAGGTCCGAGGCCATGTGCCCGATGTAGCGCGGGCTGTGGAACGGCACCGATTTCTTCAGCGCGGCCGACAGCGCGTGCAACTCGCGCCGCATGCGCGCCTCGAAGGCCTGATAGCCCGGCCGCTGCGCCGCATGCGTGGGAATGGCCGGCGGATCTTCGGGATGGAAGTTGCGCCGCCAGTAGACGTGGTCGCGCAGGAATTCGACCGCGAGCTTTTCCAGCAGCGCGTCGTTCTCGCCATAGGGGCCGAGGAAGCACGCGTCGAGCGCATCTCGGTCCAGCGTGTCGGCCGGTGGCATGGCCGCAAGCGGGGGTGTGGAGTGGGGCAGGTTCATGGCGGGCTCGTCGCGCGTGCTCGGAAAAAAGCGGGCCCGCGAGCGGGCCCGTAATGCCTTCCAACCATGGGATACGTCAGGCGGCCTGGCGCAGGACGGGTGTCTTGGGTTGCAGCTGATTGGCGAAGTCGTGGTTGACGTCGCGGTGTCCGGCTTCGTCGGCGCGCACCGCCAGCACCACTTCACGCAGACGCGCATCGGCCGGCAGCTGCCAGTAGTCGCGCGCGATCTTCGGCGCCGGTACGTTCTCGACGCGGCCGCTGTCGATTTCCTGCAGGTACTGGCTGTAACTCACCACGGCCTGCTCCTCGAAGTAGCCGACCAGGCGGTGCGCGGTGCGCGGGGACAGCAAGTACAACATCAGGAAGAAGGTGAAGAAGCCGGCCTGCGCGCCCAGCACCAGCGCACGTTCCAGCCAGTTCGGGCGCGCGATCTCGATGAAGGTCATCAGGTGCATGCGCTCGTTTTCGGCTTCCTGCATCAAAGCGTGGATCCAGCCGTGGTCGTGCTTCATCCAGCGCAGGCAGCGCAGGTGGATCAGCGCGGCGCCGACCAGGCCGGGCACGGCGGCGACGGTTTCCAGCACGATCGCGCGGTTGCCGTAGCGCTTGGCGAAGAAGGTATCGGCGAGGAAGCGCAGCCCGCGGGTGATGCCGTAGGCGACGCGGTCGGACCAGTCGCGGGTGGTGTGATGCGTGTTCAGCTCGACATAGGCCGGCGTCTGCACGACAGGGGTGATCAGGGCGGTGTTCATGATGGACCTCGTTCTCAAGCGTTTCGTTTTCTGCTGGAGAAAAGGCTACGCCGCTGGGGAATTCGCCCCTTGATCCGGATCAATAGGGGCACGAAATCCGCGCCCCCGAACGCCTTGATTCAGCCCTGCATCAGTCAGCTGAACCAGTAAGTCAGCGCGCCCAGAGGATTGTGCGTGCGCGCGGTGGCGTAGATCGACAGGTATACGGCCAGGGCCGCGACGTAGCACAGGATGCGCGCGCGCCGGGTCTTGGCCCGCTTCAGCGCGAACATGCCCAGCCCGATATAGGCCACTACGAGCAACAGCTTCACCGTGAGCCAGCCGTTGGCGAACATCGCGCCGGGCAGGATCGTGAGCAGCATCAGTGCCGCGGTCAGCAGCGCGGTATCGACGGCATAGCTGAACCACTTCACCGGCAACGCCATCGGCCAGCGCGCGCCGCCCAGCAGGAAGGCGCCGCGCAGTGCGAACAGCGACCCGCTCAGCAGCGCGACGAAGATGTGGAACTGGCGGATCTGCGGGTAGAACTCGATCATCCGGGCTTCCCATCCTTGCGCGGCGTCAGGTAGATGCGGCCGATCCGCGCCAGCCATGGGATTAGCGCCACCAGCCAGCCCAGGGCGGCGACGGTCTGCCACGTCATCGGATCGTGCGCGAATTCTGCCCCGATCCGCGTCAGGGCCACCAGCTGGATCGCGCCGAACGCGAACCATGCGGCCTTCGGCATCACCAACGCACGTCCCGAGTGCCCTTGCGTCACCCGCGTCACCATCGCCACCAACACGCTGCCGAAGAAGCCCACGAACAGCGCGTGCGCCGGCGCGCGTCCCAACGCGTACACGCCGGTCAACAGGTAGCTCACGCTCTGTGCGGTGTACAGCATGAACGCGATGGGCAGCCAGGCCATGCCGATGAAGAGCACGGTCAACAGCGCGGGCTTCGGCCCGACCGGCCACCAGCGCACGCATAGCGTGATCGTCAGTGCGAGCAGCGGCACGTCGGCGAGCCACAGCCAGCCGTAGCCGTGCACCAGTTCGAGTGCGAGGTGCAGCAGCAACAGCGCCCAGAACGCGCCCAGTACCCACAGCGGCCGCCACGGCGTGTAACCCGGCACCACGTTGCCGGCGAAGAACGGGAACATCCGATGCGCGACCGTCATGTACACCGGCAACAACAGCCCGAAGCTGCCGAGCTTGATGCTGGCAAAGGCCCAGATCGGATTCGCGCCCAGAACGAACGCGGTCCACGCCAACAAACCCACCAGCCCCAGCAGCAACGCGGCGAAACAGGAGCGCGCGTGCCAGGTCGCACCGCGTTCCCGCCACAGCAGCGGGGCGAGGGTGGTGATGGCCGCGATCCAGCCGGCGAGCGTCATCAGTACGCCGACGACGATGCCGGCCTGCCAACCCATCGCGCCCAGCAGCGTCGCGATCTGTCCGCCGAACAAGCCCGCCCCGACGGGCGCATAACGCCAGCGTTCGAACTCAGGCAGGCCCATCCAACGCGGAAACACCGTCAACAGGAAACCGAAGATGAAGCTCGCCAGCATCTGGTACTGCATGACGAAGGCATGCAGCCAGCCGGCGTAGGGCTGCGGCTGCGGCATCGCGAACCGGCCCGATGCGGACGACGCCAGCCATGCCGCCCACCACAGCATCGCCAGCAATACATTGCTGGCGCCGACGAAGAACATCAGCCGGTGCGGCGTGTGCAGCAGCCGGCTGGGCGAGAGCGAATCCGCCATGGCTTCAGCCACCGCAGCCGCCACAGCACACTGAGGGCTGCTGTTCTATGTCCTGCAGCGTTGCCGGGACGCCGGCCAGGCGCAGGCAGGCGAGGAGGCTGTGCCCGGTCAGGCTGGTGGAAATGCGAATCGCGTTTCCGGAAACATCAGTGTCGAGCACGACGGCCGGGTCGAGATTGGCGATCGCGCGTTCGAGGGCGTTGAGGTCGGGCGCTTGATCGGTGATGCGGTAGAGAAATTCCATGGGGTGGGCTTGCTTGGAAGGACGATCAAAGTGTCGTCGCGACGCCTTGCAATCGCCTTGATCCAGGTCAGATGAGAGTGGCGTCGTAATGGGTGCATGCTTCGCGTCCCCTCACCCTGCATTGCTTCGCAATGCTGTCCCTCTCCCCGCAAGCGGGGCGAGGGGGGCAGTTCCTTCTCCCCGCTTTAGCGGGGAGAAGGTGCCCGAAGGGCGGATGAGGGGCAGGGCAGCGGGACCGCTTCAGCAAAGCTCCCGCACTCAGGAATCAGAGCGCTCCACTTGCCCCGCCTCCACACCCACCCGCCGCGGCGCCACCCACAGCCGCAGCACGAACCAGCACAGCGCCAGCGCGCCGACGCTGAATACCGTATCGCCCGGCACGCGCATCCATATCAGCAAATCGACGATGGGCTTCTGCATGAACTCGGCCGAGCGCGCGTACGCATAACCGTGCTCGATCGCCGCCAGCAGCTGCATCGTGCCCAAGGGCAGCAGCGTGAACACCGCCATCATTCCCAGGCCGATGTTGAAGCACCAGAACGCGACCTTCAGCGCCTTGGTATCCCACTGCATCTGTCCACGCAGGCCGCGCAGGCAGAACAGCACCAGCGCGATGCCCAGCATGCCGTACACGCCGAACAGCGCGGTGTGGCCATGCAGCGGCGTCAGGTTCAGGCCCTGCATGTAGTACAGCGACAGCGGCGGATTGATCAGGAAGCCGAACAGCCCCGCGCCCACCAGGTTCCAGAACGACACGGCGATGAAGAACAGGATCGGCCAGCGATAGCGCGCCATCCACGGCGTCGCCTTGCCGAGCTTGTAGGTGTGGTACCCCTCGAAGCCGATGTAGGCCAGCGGGACCACTTCCAGCGCACTGAAGCTCGCGCCCAGCGCCACCACCGCGGTCGGCGTGCCGACGAAGTACAGGTGGTGCAAGGTGCCCAGCACGCCACCGGCCATGAACACGATCGTCGCGAACAGCACCGCGGTCGTCGCCGATTTCGGATTCACCAGGCCCAGCTTGACGAAGATCAGCGCCATCACCGCGGCGGCGAAGACTTCGAAGAAGCCCTCCACCCACAGGTGCACCAGCCACCAGCGCCAGTACTCCACTTCGGAGATGTGCGTGTGCTCGCCCCACATCAGCGCCGCGCCGAAGAACAGGCCGATGCACACGGTGGACAGGAACAGCAGGCCGACGATCGCCTTCGTATCGCTCTGCGGCCCGCGCAGCACCGGCCACAACGCGCGGCCGACCAGCGTCAGCCACAGGATCAGGCCAACGAACAGGAACCACTGCCAGAAGCGGCCCATGTCCGCGTACTCCCAGCCCTGGTGGCCCCACCAGAAGTTCAGATCCAGCCCGAGCTTCTGCATCACCGCCAGCCATTGGCCCGCGAACGCGCCGACCACGATCACCAGCAGGCACACCCAGAGGAAATTCACCCCAAGACGCTGGAACTTCGGTTCATGCCCAGAAAGCGCGGGCGCGATGTAGAGGCCGGTACCGAGCCACGCCACCGCGATCCACAACACCGCCAGCTGCGTGTGCCAAGTCCGCGTGATCGAGTAGGGCAGGATGTTGGAGAGATTGAAGCCGTAGGCGACCTGGCCTTCGACCTGATAGTGCGCGGTCATCGCGCCTAGCAGGATCTGCACCAGGAACAGCGCCAGCACCACCCAGAAGTATTTGGCGGTGGCGCGCATCGACGGCGTCACTCGCAGTGCGGCCAGGGGATCACTTGCCGGCAGCTTCACCGGCGCATCCTCGTGCGTGCGCGCGTGATGCCAACCGAGCAAGGCGATGCCGGCGATCAGGAACAGCACGCTGAAGGCCGACCACAGCCACAACGGCGCGGCCGGGCGGTTACCGACCAGCGGTTCGCTCGGCCAGTTGTTGGTGTAGGTGACCTGCTGCCGGGCTTCGTCCATTTTGGACGGCACCATCGCATCGCCGGGTTCGCGCGGCCGCTCGGTACCGGCGGCCCAGGCGGTCCACCAGAAGAAGGCGGTGAGGGCGCGACGGTGGTCGGCGTCGGGCACGGTGTCGTTCTTCATCGCATACGCTTCGCGCAGCGATTGCGTGGCCGGATCGTTGCCGAACAGGCTTTCGTAGTGCGCGGCGACGTTCGACAGCGCGGCGACACGGTCGTCGACCAGCGTGATCGTGCCCGTCTTCGCGTCGTAAGTGTTGGTGCGCATCACCTGTTGCAGGCGCGCGCGCAACGCGCCCTGGCGTTCCGGCGAAAGTTCGGCGTAGGTCGCCGCGCCCTCGCTGCGCGCCCACAGATCGAGCACGCCGACGGATTCGCGATGCAGCCAGTCGGCGCTCCAGTCCGGCGCGACGTAGGCACCGTGGCCCCAGATCGAGCCCAGTTGCATGCCGCCCATCGACTGCCAGACCTGGCGGCCGCGTTCGATGTCGGCCTTCGTGTAGACCACCTGGCCGCTCTGGCTCACCACCCGTTCCGGTATCGGCGGTGCAGCGCGGAAGATCTCCGTTCCTGCCCACAGCAGTACCCCGAACGAGACGACGAGCAGGGTGGCAAGGCCCAGCCACAGCTTTCTCGTGTTGCTCATGTCAGTTCTCCCAATACGTCCTGGTCATGGTCGATCTGGTGGCGCTGGGGCGCCTTGATGCAAATCAATCGGCTTGGGGATGGGGCGAATACGGCCCCTCACCCTGCGTTGCTGCGCAACGCTGTCCCTCTCCCCGCAAGCGGGGCGAGGGATGCTCTTCCTTCTCCCCGCTTGCGGGGAGAAGGTGCCCGAAGGGCGGATGAGGGGCCGCTTTTAAGCGGCAACCTCAATCCCGCAACACCGGCCCCGCCAGCGCATCCAACTGTTCGCGCCCGATGATCTCCAACTCACGCCGATCCACGCGCAGCAGGCCGTCTTCCTGGAAGCGCTTGAGCACGCGGCTCACCGTCTCCGGCGCCAGGCGCAGATAGTTGGCGATATCGGTGCGTGCCATCGTCAGCTGGAAGCGATTGGGAGAAAACCCGCGCGCGGCCAGACGCCGCGACAGTCCGATGAGGAACGCCGCCATGCGCTGGTCCGCGCTCCAGTCGCCCGCGAGCAGCGCAGCGCGGCCGATGTCGCGGCTGAGCAGGCGGAACAGCTGCCGTTGCAGTCCGGGCAACCGCGCCGCCAGCACCGCGATCTTCGGGAACGAGAACCGGCACAGCATCACCGTGTCCAGCGCGACCGCATTGCACGGGTAGTGGTCGCCGTCGATCGCGTTGAGGCCGATGACTTCGCCGGGCAGATGGAAGCCGAGCACATGCTCGCGCCCATCGCGGTCGATCACGTAGGTCTTGACCGTGCCCGCGCGCACCGCGGCGATGGCTTCGAACGGATCGCCTTCGCGAAAGAGGTGATCGCCAGCATGGAAGGGCCCGATGTGTTCCACCAGCACGTGCAGGTCCATGAGCGCGCGCTTGTCCATGCCTTCGGCAAGGCAAGCCTGCGAGAACGCGCAGGTCGAACAGAAATGCAGCGCGTCGCCGTCGTCGGCGAGCGTGCGCGCGTCCTGGCGCGGGAACGCCGTCTGGCTCACGCTGGGCTCCATTGGCATTTCGGATCGGGACGCTTCGGGTCCGCGCATTTCAGATAGCGCGCGAGAACCGTGGCGTGGCCACGGAGGCGGGCTGGTCGAGGTAATGGTCGAAGCACATGGCGATGTTACGCAACAGCAGGCGGCCGCGCGACGTGACCCGGATCCGCTCGCGTTCGACCTTGACCAGCCCGTCCTCGGCCAGCGGCTGCAGCCGCGACAGCGCCTCGGCGAAGTATTCGGCGAAGTCGATCGCATAGCGCCGTTCCAAGGCCCGGATCGGTACTTCGCCCTGGCACATCAGCGCCTGGATCAGGTCGGCGCGCAGCTGGTCGTCCTCGTTCAGGCGCATGCCGCGGAACACCGGCAGGCGGCCTTCGTCCAGGGCGATCTGCCAGCTCATCAGGTCGCGCGGGTTCTGGCTGAAGCTGTCGCCGATGTGGCTGATCGCACTCACGCCCAGGCCGATCAGGTCGCTGTCGGCATGCGTGGTGTAGCCCATGAAGTTGCGATGCAGGCCGCCGCGCGCCTGCGCCGTGGCCAGGTCGTCATCGGGCAGGGCGAAGTGGTCCATGCCGATGTAGACGTAACCGGCGTCGGTCAGTTTCGCGATCGCCAGCTGCAATAGCGCGAGCTTGGTTTCGGCGTCCGGCAGATCCGCCGCATCGATCTGCCGCTGCGGCTTGAACAGCTGCGGCAGGTGCGCGTAGCTGTAGACCGCGATGCGGTCGGGACGCATCGCCGTGACCAGATCGAGCGTGCGCGCGAAGCCGTCGAGGTTCTGCTTGGGCAAGCCGTAGATCAGGTCGACGTTGACCGAGCGGAAGCCGTTGGCGCGGCAGGCGTCCACTACGGCCTGCGTTTCTTCAACGCTCTGAATGCGGTTTACCGCCGTCTGCACCGCGGGATCGAAATCCTGCACGCCGAAACTGGCGCGGTTGAAGCCGATGCGCGCGAGCCGTGCGATCTCGTCGGGGCTGACGAAGCGGGGGTCCAGTTCGATGGAAATGTCGCGTTCTTGCGAGTCGGAGAAATGGAACTGGCTGCGCAGCGTGTCCACGACTTCGCCCAGTTGCTCCGGCGAAAGGAAGTTGGGCGTGCCGCCGCCGAAATGCAGCTGAATCACTTCGCGATCGCGGTCGAACAGCTGAGCCATCAGCGCGATCTCGCGATACAGCCGCGCCAGGTAGGCCTCGCCGCGCGCCTTGTCGCGGGTGATGATGCGGTTGCAGCCGCAGTAGAAGCAGGGGCTGGCGCAGAAGGGCACGTGCACGTACAGCGACAGGCGCCGCGGAATCGGGTCGCCGTTGCTGGCCGCGGCGGCATCGCGTAGTTCCGCCTCGCCGAAGCCGGCGTGGAACTGCGGTGCGGTCGGGTAGGAGGTGTAACGCGGCCCGGGCCGGTCGTAGCGGCGCAGCAGGTCGGAGTCGAAGGCCATGGTGTCCATGGCCTGCACGTTAGGGGCGGGGGAGGGGGAATGCCTTGATTGGGGTCAAATCGGGTAAAGCCTCCCCTCATCCGCCCTGCGGGCACCTTCTCCCCGCAAACGGGGCGAAGGAGAAGGTAGCCCTCGCCCCGCTTGCGGGGAGAGGGACAGCGTCGCAACGCGACGCAGGGTGAGGGGCGGTGAAGCTACCGCCCAACCCCATGCGGCTCGATATACCCCGTCGCAATCCCCGCGGCCACCAGCAGGATCAGCACCACCGACAGCGCAATGCGCTTGGTCAGCGCATTCACCGTGCGCTTGGTGGTGCCCATGTCCACGAGCATGTAGTACAGCCCGGCGCCGAGGTTGTAGAGGATCAGCCCGAGGAAGGCGACGATCACCAGCGTTTTCATGATTGCGACACCTGAGTAGCGGAAAAGGGAGCGACGGACGAAGCGGCCGCATTGCGCACCCGGCGCAGCCAGCGCCAGCGCACGATCAGCGCCACGGTGATCACCAGCAGGAACAACCCGTACGCCACCGAGGTCGCCAGCACCTGCTGCCACATATGCCCGAAGGAGCGGTCGGCATTGGCCATGCTCCCGTACATGCCGCCCGCGGCTGCGGCCACGGCCAGAAGCAGGCTGACTGTGTCGAAGAGCTTGCGCAGGAAGTGGCGCGGGGAGCGGGGATAGACCCAGAACAGCACGGCCAGGATCGTGAACCAGGGCAGGAACAGGATCAGGGCCAGGTTGAGTTCGACTTGCGGATTCATGACTCGGATCAGGCAGACGCAGGTGGGGATGGCGCCATGCTAGGTCGACCGTATCAGTTGTCCTAGAATCAGAACCCGAGAAAAAAACCATATCAGTTCCCCCGCCACCCACCCCCTCGCCCCGCTTGCGGGGAGAGGGACCGCTTCGCGCAGCGAAGCAGGGTGAGGGGACGTGGTGCGCCCTCCGGAGCCACCCATGAAGCGCTACGAAGCCCTAGCTGACGACATCGCCCGCACCATCCGCACCGGCCTGCTCAAGCCCGGCGCGCGCCTGCCCTCCGTGCGCCAGGCCAGCGCCGCCCGCAAGCTGAGTCCGGCGACGATCTTCCAGGCCTACTACCTGCTCGAAGCCCAGGGCCTGGTCGAATCGCGCGCCCGCTCCGGCTACTACGTGGCGCGCGCCGCCGCTGCGCTGCCGCCGGAACCGGAAACGCCCTCGCGCCCCGACGGCGAATCGCGCCAGGTCGACGTCAGCGAACTGGTCTTCGAGATCCTGCAGTCGACGATGCACCGCGACGTGGTGCCATTGGGTTCCGCCTTCATGAGCCCGACGCTGTTTCCGCTGGACCGCATCGGTCGCGCCGTCGCGACGGCGGCACTGCACCTGAATCCCTGGAGCACCGTCGACGATCTCACCGCGGGCAACGCGGCGCTGCGCCGACAGATCGCACTGCGCTACGTGATCGATGGCATGGACGTGAGCGCGGACGAAATCGTCATCACCAACGGCGCGCTGGAAGCCTTGAACCTGTGCATCGGCGCGGTGACCCAGCCCGGCGACGCCGTGGTGGTCGAGTCGCCGTGTTTCTACGCCTGCCTGCAGTCGCTCGAACGCAAGGGCCTGCGCGCGATAGAAGTACCCACGCACCCGCGCGATGGCATCGACCTGGAAGCGCTCGAGGCCGCGATCGCGCGGCATGCGCCGCGCGCGTGCTGGCTGATGCCCACACTGCACAATCCCTTGGGCAGCACGATGCCCGAGGAGCGCAAGCGCGCGCTGGTGGAGCTGCTCGCGCGCCACGATATTCCGCTGGTCGAGGACGACGTCTACGCCGAACTGTATTTCGGCCCGCGGCGCTCACTGCCGGCGAAGGCCTTCGATCGCGATGGCGTCGTCATGCATTGCTCGTCGTTCTCCAAGAGCCTCGCGCCGGGGTATCGCATCGGTTGGGTCGCGGCAGGCCGCCGTGCGCAGGAGATCGCCCGGCGCAAGCTCACCTCCACGCTCAACACCAATGTGCCGGTGCAGATCGCGTTGGCGCGGTATCTGGAGCGAGGCGGTTTCGATCGTCATCTGCGCCGCCTGCGCAGAACGCTCGCCGAGCAGCAGACGCGCTATGCCGAAGTGTTGGCGCAAGCCTTCCCACCCGGCACGCGGGTGACGCGGCCCGCGGGCGGTTACTTCCTCTGGCTGGAGTTGCCCGAAGGCACCGATGCGCTGCGTGTGCAACAGCTAGCGACGCAGAACGGCATCAGCATCGCTCCAGGGCCGATGTTTTCGGCGAGCCGCGGCTTCGGCCACTGCCTGCGGCTCAACTGCGGACATCCCATGGATACGCGCGTCGCCGAGGCGTTGCGGAAACTGGGCGAGCTGGCGGCGATTGCTTGATAGAAGCCGCCTGACGCAGCGCTAGGCAAGCCAGCGCACGGCGGCGAAGGCCAATGCACCCAGCACGATCACGATTCCGATCGTGAGGCCGACATGTCCTCGCGGCTTGCGCTGCCCGGCAGCGGGGCGGGCTTCCGTGACCGGCCGGCCGCGGCGCGGTTCGACCAGGAAGCGCAGTTCGTCGAACGCGATTTCATCGCCCGGCCGCGCGATACCCAGCGTCACGCGTTGGCCGTTGAGGAAGCAGCCGTTGGTGGACTTCAGATCTTCGATCTCGACGCCGTAGTCCAGCGGGCGCAGGCGCGCATGCATGCGCGATACGCCCTCGCTGGCCAGGCAGATGTCGCACTCGGGCGAACGGCCGACGGTCGTCGGCGCGAGGAGGTTGTAGCTGCGTCCGAATACGACGCCCGCGACACCGCGCAGCACGTATTCCGGGTCCGAAAGGGTTGGGCTCATGCGTTGTCGGCGCGGGTGGGTAGGACCGGGTACGAAGCCCGGGCAATGGAAACTGGCGCGGAAAGCTACCACGCCGCAGGGGCGCGCGGCTCACACCCGTCTGGCCGCGCGCCTGTGCCGCTAGCGAGAGTTCAGTAGGGCGATCCGCCCGCCTGCGTCGACGTCAGTACGCCCGCCTGGGCCGACACCGTATAGGCGCTGCCGCCGGTGCGTAGCCAGGTCGTCAGATTGAAGGCATCGCCGGCCTGGATGCGGTCGACGGCGATGTTGCGATAGGTCAGCGGCTGCCTGCCTTCGCACACCTCCGGCTGGCCGGGGGCCTTCAGGAAGTAGACGTGGCCGCTGCCGACGACGGTCGCACTGCCGTTGGTTTCCACCAGCAGCGCGGTTTGCTCGTCCACCGCGATGCCGCGTGGCGCACTGCTCCAGCCGTTGCGGGCGATGCGGCAGAGGAAGGCGAGGTCGCGCCCCATGCGATCGCGCGCGCCGAAGTGCGGATCGCCGATGATGCCGGCAAGCACCGGCAGGTTGGCGAAATCGCGCCCGAGCGACATGTAGCGATTGAACGGATCGGCCAAGGCCTGCGCCGAAGTCACGCCCTGGCTGGCCTGCGCGGTGTAGATGAACTGCGTGAGCACGTTGAGCCCGGCACTCGTCCCACCCACTGGCACGCCGCTGGCGATGAGCGCATTGAGCGTCGCCTGCACCGGCGTGCCGGTCCACACATTGATGTAGTTCGACTGATCGCCGCCGGCGATCCAAACCGCTTCGGCCTTCGACAGGATGTCGGCGACCGTTGCGTTGGTCGCGGCCGCGGCGTCGGGAATGATCAGCGTGGCGACCGAGTTCACCCCGGGGCACAGATCGCGAATGTAGGGGTTGTACGCATCCGTGCCGGTAGCGCGGATGACCAGAAAGTCGCCGCCGCCGGAGCGCGCGCACATCCATTGGAAGGCGGCATCGACATCGGTACTGCCGCCCATCAACACCACCCCGGGCGAAGGCGCCGGCGCCACGTCGGCGGCATTGCCGAGGCGGAAGTAGCTGTAACTGGGCGGCTTGGCCGCGACGGCGGAAGAAGTGGTGGCGACCAGTAGCAACAACAGCAATACGAACGAGCGCGTCATAAGCATCCTCGACAGTAGGAGAGGGCGGGGAACGACAGGCTTCATTGCGGCAACTGCCGGGCTCTTATACAGCACGGCGCGTGGGTGCGCCGGGTGGGCCGTCCGGTGGGGTGGCGCCTCCGCTTGTTCGGTGGGTCGAGGTTGCATAGAGTCGGTCGCCGCAGAGTCGGAAGCCTCGCATGTCTCAAACGCTTATCTTTCCGATGGCAGCGCATGTCGCGCTTGCCGCCTTCCTGTATGTGCTGCTCACGGTGGTGCGGGCGCCGGCGGTGTGGGGGATCGGCCGCAGTCCCGATGGAAGCAATCCCTGGGCCGCGTTCGAGCCACGCATAAGCGCCAACTTGTCCAATCAGTTCGAGTGGCCGCTGTTCTTCCATGCAGCCTGCCTGATACTTCTGCAGTCGCGGCCGAGCCCGATGGTTCTGGCGCTGGCCTGGCTCTTTGTTGCCGGCCGCGTGTCGCACAGTGCCGTTCAGATCCTCACGCGCAACGTTCGGCTTCGAGGCGTTGTGTTTACGGTCAATTTCCTTGCCGTGCTGGGGATGTGGGTGTGCGTGGTGTTGGCCCTTTGCTGGCCTCAGCGCGCATGATCCAGCCAAGCCAATGCGGCATGGCGTCCTGAAAAACACCGGAACTCGAATCCCAAGGCGGGCACGGTCTCGCCCTTCGGAGGCGCGTAGTGATGAGGCCGGCTGACGAACGCGATGCGGCTGCCGGCGTACCCACCGACCCGCCGCAAGGTTTCTTCGAACGGAACGCCGCCATTCTCCAATGGCGGCTCATGCCAAGCTGCGCTGAAGTTGACGAGAAACCGATCGAGCTTCTGGCTCGGAATCATCGGCGCGATCAGCGCCAGGGTTTCAAGGCGGTCCGGGATGCTGACGCCCCCGACGAAGGTCACTTCCAGCCGGCGTGCTTCAGGAAAGATCTTGATGTTTCGAACCATGCCGGCCTCCAAGCCAGGAGAGACGCTATCGTCGCCCGCGATGGTGCGGCGACGATGCCCGCCTATGGTGCACCGGCGAAGCCGAGAGCCGCCACGATTTTCTGGAGTGCCTGACGTCAGACCGGTGTGTCCGGCTCGCCGGGCGTACGTCAGCGGATCATGCCGTAGGTTCGAAAGATGTCCTTGATGCGGGTCAGCACGTATTTGCGGTCCGAAGGCGCGGATACGGACAGGAGGCTTTCCGCGTACGCGCGGTAATGCTCCTCGAGATAGTTGAGCCGGTGCTTGACGTCGTTCTCGAGAGCCACAACCAACTCATCGAGCGTTTGACGCGGCATCGTCTGAACCTGCGCGATAGTCATTGGCGTGGACCCGTTCGTGTGTCGGCGCGGACAGTAGTCGCTTGGCTCGAACTTGGATTGTGATGTTGTTCGCGCGAAACGCGAGGGCCGCCACCGAGTGCTCGGATTTGCGACCTGTTTCCGCATGGCTGTGCTGGAAATTGTGTGATGCGTGTCGCCGATGCCGGGGCTCGACCAAGTTAGGAAACGCCTCCTTGACCTGGCGACTCCGGCTACCTGAACATCGAGCGCATATCCCCGGTTTTGGGGTCTACTAGGCGTTAGAGGGCATTAGATGGATCGCAGCACCTGGTTTGAACCAAAATGGCGCTGGCTCAGGCGCTTTTCGTTCGCCGCCCTCGCGGGCATCGCACTTATCATCCTTGGTGCGGTGGCAGATCTGCCTCTGCTAATCGGGCTTGGCGCAGCTTCTCTGGTGCCGCTGCTGTTCTGGCTGGTGTTTATCCCCGTGATCCACTGGAAGGATCGGTACATTGGTCACAAGAGTGCCACTTGGGGTGCATTTCTCGCCTTTGAGACTTCGGGCTGGTCCAAGCTGTTCTACTGGTTACGTCACATTCTTCCAGACTGGCAGCGCACCGGGCGTTACCGAGATGCCCTCTAACAATTCATTCAAGCCGAAGCCGCTTCGCGGCTCGGCTTAATTCAGGCGTTAGGGCGCTATGAAACTTCTTCTGATGGCCGCAACTGCCTTTGTCTTGCTGCAAGCGCCAAGTCAACTGGTAAAGGTGAACGATTACGCTGCACAAGCTGCTAGCCACTCGGAAAGTGCCGGCCTTCATCCGATCGCTGCTGCACCTGCCACCTCAGAGATCCGCGTGTGGCGTCCTGAAACGCTCATAGGTCCGACTGTAGGCTGGGTTGTTACGTCAGACAAAATCATTGTCTATTCTGGTGATAGCGCACTGCGGCCATCTGCTACTTTTCGCACACCAAAGGCTCGAAGGATTTTGAGGGCCTTTAATAAGCTGAGCCATTACAACGGCCAGTGGCTGGCGTGTACCCGCATGAAAGATGGCTGGGGTTTGGTCGTAGAGGGGTCAGACTCTTCCAGTCCCTTTGCTTTTGCTACTAACACTCCCAACCTTTGTGCCGAGGGCGGCGCTCATGAGGTCTGGCTGGCGTACAGCCTGCTACTGGACGCAACTGGCGGCGCGCCCTAACAATTCATTCAAGCCGAAGCCGCTTCGCGGCTCGGCTTAATTCAGGCGTTAGGCGCGCATGGCAACTGACCCCGCAGACCAAACTAAGTGGCGGCAATACCGGCAGATGCGCCTGTTCTTTTGGGCCGCATTTTTTGCTGCCATAGCCTTCCTCGTATTTGGCGACGGCACGGCAGTGCTCTTCGCATTCCTGATATGGGCGGCCGTATCTGCGGCTGTGGCCTTCTGGCCATGTCCGCTCTGCGGAGGGCGAGTTGGCTATATTCCCTTGGGGCCTTTCATGTTCCTTTGGCCCTTCGGAGGCTGGTGCACAACCTGTAGTCGTCGGCTGTTCCGGCTCAGGTAGCGCGCCTAACAATTCATTCAAGCCGAAGCCGCTTCGCGGCTCGGCTTAATTCAGGCGTTAGGCCCGCTATGGCACGAGACCTCTACTGTTGGCGCTGCGAGGCTGTAGTTCCGATGCTCACCGAGCAAGAGTGGGAGGTCATGGAGCCTGCTCTCAACCAAGCCATCCGAGACTTGCAGGACTATCGCTCGCTTCATGGCGTTGGTCTGTGCGAGGCCCTGCAGCAAGGGTGCGGACAGTCCGCGCTCCGCCTCTACCATGACCTGACCGGACACGCCGAGATCCAACCGGACGCAATCTGGCACCATCGCATCTCAATCTATGGTCCGCCCTGCGCGGCTTGCGGCAAGCCACTTCGCACACCGCAAGCGTCGTTCTGTGCTGCTTGCGGGGCGCGGGCCTAACAATTCATTCAAGCCGAAGCCGCTTCGCGGCTCGGCTTAATTCAGGCGTTAGGCGCAACCCAGCTTTTTTGCCGATGTGACGGAATTGGTAGACGTACTGCCACAGCAGTCCTTGCGGGTTTTCCCGTGCAGGTGCAGGTTCAATCCCTGCCGTCGGCGCCCCAAGCACCCACGCCTGTCCTTCCGGCCTTCCCTGCAAATCGGAGGGTCCTCGCCCCCTTCCTTGCCCGCGCCATGCTTCGGTCAGTACATTGCGCCTAACAATTCATTCAAGCCGAAGCCGCTTCGCGGCTCGGCTTAATTCAGGCGTTAGGCCCCGCATATGCGCATCATTCTTCTCACGGCCGTTCTTCTAGGTTCCAGCACGCCGGCAGCTGCAACCTGCCCGTGGGACAGTTCATTTGTCTCACCTTCGGCCAAGCCCTTGCCACCTGCCGCGTTCAGGGGAATCTTCAGCGACATCCCTGTCCAAGAGATCATCAGGCGGCTTGGCCCGGAGGCACGAGATGCGGGCTCTGGCCTGTATGTGCTTCAGTGGGACGTGACGGACGGGCGCACCTTCTTTGTTTCAACAGGCAGTGCTTGTGGCAAGCCTGTTAGCACGGGCTTCCATCGGGCGGGCCCTAACAATTCATTCAAGCCGAAGCCGCTTCGCGGCTCGGCTTAATTCAGGCGTTAGGCATCACGTCATGACCACTGAGATCCGAGAGTTTCGTTTCATGCTTGAGGCTGGTCAGCGCTACCTGTCAGGGGCGTGCTCTATCCAAGAGCTCAACGGTCGCGTCAGTGAGCTCGCCACGGCCGCAAAGTTTTGGGGTGGCCATCCTGCATTTTCTCAGATCGCTGCTGATTGGTCCGCAATGGTCGACCGCGGCTGGAACGAATGGGGCCAGTCTCCCAATCCTCTATCAGAGCAAGAGTTCCGGGCATGGCTAGGGGAGCAACTCAGTTTGCTCTGGCAGATGCCTAACAATTCATTCAAGCCGAAGCCGCTTCGCGGCTCGGCTTAATTCAGGCGTTAGGCGCACATGGATTCTGTCAGACAAGAAACCCGCAAGATCATTGAGTCCGCGTTTGATGATGTGCCACGGCCAGACATTTCACTTCGTCAGTTCGTACTCACGGACGAAAAGGGCATGTCCGGCACCATCACAGACGAGGAGTGGCGATTTGCTGGCATCACAAGAACCGATGCAAAGTGGCAAGACATTTCTGAGTTGGAGATTGAGCACTGCGACTGTCAGTTGGCACACATGCAAGCCGAGGAGTTTCGCTACTATCTCCCTGCCTACATGATTTACTCGCTAGGTCACGCGCAAGACTCTGTAATGGAGAGCATGATTCCCGGCTCAGTTGTCTTCGGCCTCACGCCAAGCAAAGATCACCTGTCATATTCAACCAGCCAATACAGCCTGCTCGATTTGCCTCAGAGGAGGGCAGTGGCGGCATTTCTTACGTACATGGCCAACTACGCCGATGACTATGACCGCGAAGATGCAAAAAGAGCTCTCGCCTTCTGGGAGCGCAGCGCCTAACAATTCATTCAAGCCGAAACCGCTTCGCGGCTCGGCTTAATTCAGGCGTTAGGCGCCATATCGAGATCGTCGCATGCGAACTGGAAACCTTTTCGTTGATGCCGACACCCCCACCAAAGGGGAGCGCTTTGAAGAACTCCTCAATCACAAGAACCTCGTCATTGAGCGCATTGTTAGCTCCGCGGCCATAACTCCGTCCGAGTATGTGCAGGCCCAGGATGAGTGGGTGGCAATGGTCCAAGGGGAGGCAACTATTGAGGTAGCCGGCGCGCTCTTTGAGCTGCATTCCGGCGACTACCTGTTCCTGCCTGCTGGCACGCCCCACACCGTCCGGCGTGTTTCGGATGGCGCGATTTGGCTGGCCGTTCACCTACACTAATCTCGGGCGCCGCTCCGTCGGATGGCGCCTAACAATTCATTCAAGCCGAAGCCGCTTCGCGGCTCGGCTTAATTCAGGCGTTAGGCCCTATGAAGAAAGCACTGAGATACCTAGCAGCTTGGGTTGCACTCGCGCTCTGCTTCGGCGCACTGGTTGGCTCTCTAAACATACCTCGACTTCGCACACTTGCTTCCGAGGGCGTTAAGGCGCGTGGCACCGTCATTGCCCTAGAACCAACTAATCATCGAGCCGTTCGCTACTCGTACCAAGTGGGCAACGCCACCTACTCGGGGGTTGGCTCTGATGGCTATGGAAACCCGGACTTCGATTCGCTCGATACAGGCGACTCAATATTGCTTTACTACGGCGCCACTGCACCGGCAACGTCGGTTCTCGGAGAACCTCGAGCGCGCTTACGCAATGAGGTTTCTAGCGTTGTTTCGGTCATGCTATTTTTTCCTTCAATCATCGTCCTTGCGTTCATTGCAAAGCGCGGCTCGGCTTAATTCAGGCGTTAGACGCAACCAGAGGACACACGATGCGGCCCTTCGAATCTTTCACGATTCTTCTTGTTCTCATGCTTTCTGCTTGTGCAAGCCAAGGTCCAACTGACGCTTCGGTTTCGTGCGCGGCAGCCGTCGCCGGTTGCAAAAAAATATATGGAACCTGCGTCATGTTGAGATTTCCGCGGGACGCCACATGCGACGCAGCTTGTCAGCTGGATGTGAAGAAAAAGATAAAGGATGCAGGGGTATCAGTTTGGCACGAGGCTAAACGCCCAACGCCAGAACGAAAGGGGTGCGTTGGCTATCGGGAGGACATCGGGGGAACGGTCCTGGGGGCCCAATGCCTAGCCCTGCTAACTGGTTATGAGCTTCGCTCGGAAGAATGCAACCATAACGGCTGGGCCTATTCGGTGGTCGTGCCGTAATTGCGTCTAATAATTCATTCAAGCCGAAGCCGCTTCGCGGCTCGGCTTAATTCAGGCGTTAGGCCGCAATCGAATGTTGGAGGTGTTTATGTGCAGAAATATCAAGACGCTTTACAACTTCGACCCACCAGCCACGGATGATGAGATCCGAGCTTCAGCGTTGCAGTTCGTTCGTAAGTTGAGTGGGTTTAACTCACCATCCAAAGTGAATGAGGCAGCGTTCAACCAGGCCGTGGAGCAAGTAAGTGCAGCTGCGACCACTCTAATCAACTCGCTGTTCACCTTGAGCCCTCCTCGAGACCGCGAGATTGAGCGCGCCAAGCTTGTAATCTCTTCAGCAAAACGCTTTGGCCGGCAATGAGGGAGCGGCCTAACAATTCATTCAAGCCGAAGCCGCTTCGCGGCTCGGCTTAATTCAGGCGTTAGGCCCAACGGGGAGATTTCATTTGGTCAGGCAGGAAATTGCATGGTGGCTTTGGGCTGCTGGCACCGTAGTCATAGTGCTGAGCTGGCTTGATGTAGTGAGTCCAGCAGTCGGATGGTGCGGTTTCGCCATCGGCCTTGTAGGCAGCATTCTCAGTTGGGGCATTCGTCCGCCGCGATCCCAGTCGCCCGACACGGATTCAAGCAAAAAGGAACTATGACAGTGCGCTTGGCCCTTGCTCGCTCGGGGCCTAGCAGTTCATTCAAGCCGAAGCCGCTTCGCGGCTCGGCTTAATTCAGGCGTTAGGCGCGCATGGGAGTCTCATGAAGCGGCGAGCATTCATATTGGGGCTTATTGCTCTCCCCACGCTTTCATTGGCTCTTCCACATCACAGTTCCTGTCCAATATGCCGCGGGCACTTGGTCACTGTGGGAAGCATTCGAGACAACTTGTCCAAACCAAGTCGCAATCTGGATGTCTGGAGCCGCAGTTCTGACGGTGACCCTTGGCCCTTCTACGCATCCGACTCGCCGATCTGTTCCAGGTGTTTCGCTGCATTTCGAGAGAGTGATTCGGTGTGGGCGAGATCCAGTGAGATCCCAAAATCATTCTTTGTTCCCCTAATTGAGTCCATTGCAAGCTTCCCCGTCCCGGACAAAGCGGCGATCACTTCTCGCGTCGTCTACTCCCAACGATTTATTGGCGTCACAGCCGACCAGGGTCGCGAGGAGTCTGTGTCATTCTGGTGCCGGGACTCCGCGCTAGCGTTAGAAACCATGCGCCAATACTCGGCTCAGAGCGGCCTCTTGCTTAAGGTAGAGACTGCACCGAGTGCCCCCGGGGAGACATATATCGTGGCTAGCGCGCCTAACAATTCATTCAAGCCGAAGCCGCTTCGCGGCTCGGCTTAATTCAGGCATTAGATGGCATGAGAAAGAATGTCGCAACCCTATTGATCGTTCTCTTTTCCTTCTTTGCCGTGGCAAGCCTCGGCCTGGTCGGTGGCATCGTTAGACAGTGGCAGGCTCTAGGAGTGGGCGCAGAACTTGCGCAAGCCACTATGGTTCATAACGACAAGGTTCGCACCATCCTCAACCGCACCGACGATTTCGACAGTTACAGAAAGATCTCCGATCAGGTAATTACCGGGCGGACCAGCACCCTCAAGGGCATAGCCGGGCTTTCCGAGATCTTGCACACCAATATCGGTTACTTCTGTCTTGGCCTATTGCTCAGTCTGTCTGGCCTTCTCGCCACGGGCTTTGCCATGTACCTTCGTCTGCGTTCTTGCATGCAACAGCTCGCTCGTGCAGACGGCCAGGCTGCCATCTAACAATTCATTCAAGCCGAAGCCGCTTCGCGGCTCGGCTTAATTCAGGCGTTAGGCACCGCAAGACTTCCCATGACTAATCAGTCAAAAAACTGCCGTCGCTGTGGCCGACCCGTCGAGGTTTACGCAGATCACTACGATACGTTCGAGGGGATGCACTGGCTCTGCTTCCACCTCGAGTTTGAGCATGCCGGAGACCCGGATGCGGCATGTGCCGACCCTGGCTGCCCTTGGTCGGAGATTAGGATTTATCGTGAGAAGCTTGTGGAGCTCGGCGTCAACCCAAGGACTGTCATGGAAGCCGCAATTGACGCGCAGTGGCATCGCTCACGGGGCGGTGCCTAACAATTCATTCAAGCCGAAGCCGCTTCGCGGCTCGGCTTAATTCAGGCGTTAGGGCCCATGTCCGAACAATCCCGCAGCCGACTCTCATATGCCGCAATCCCATTGTGGCTAATGCTATCAATCGCCTTGCCGTTCATTGCAATGGCCGCACACGGCATCCTTCCCAGAGTGATAGGCAACTTCGCGTTCTTTGCTCCGCAGTTCCTGTTCTCTTTCTCACAGGTTGTTAACCCTACCGGCTACGCTTACACCCCACTTTTCTCGCAGGTCGGAGCCGCTGCCTTTGGCATTTCGCTGTGGCTGGTGACTACTGTTATGTATGGGCTAATTGCCAGGCACTGGCCTCGCCGCCGCTCCTTCTGGGTTGCGCCGGTCCTGATCATCGCGCTGGCCGTGCTCGTGCACACGGGCTTCTCGGCGTTCGGTTACACGCTGCAACTTGACGGACCGTAGGCATGGGCCCTAACAATTCATTCAAGCCGAAGCCGCTTCGCGGCTCGGCTTAATTCAGGCGTTAGGCGTCATATGAAGCAACGCGTCATATTTGTAGATGTGGATGACACGCTGGTCCGGTCCGTTGGGACAAAGCGCATTCCCATGCCTCCCGTTGTGGCGCGTGTTCGAGCGCTCCACCAGCAGGGCGATGCTCTGTATTTGTGGAGTTCCGGCGGCGCGGAGTACGCTCGCGCGTCGGCGGTCGAGCTGGGTATAGAGGACTGCTTCCTTGCCTTTCTGCCCAAGCCAGATGTCTACCTGGATGATCAGCCAGTCCATGAGTGGCGCTACTGTCAGCACGTGCTTCCGGGCAATGCGGGTGATGCCTAACAATTCATTCAAGCCGAAGCCGCTTCGCGGCTCGGCTTAATTCAGGCGTGAGGCCGTCTAGAACCTATGACAGACGCTTCTACCAAAAGGCCAAGCAAAGTCCTACGGATCGCCTCTGGCGCCGTGTTGATTGCACTTGGCACTTCCCTGATTCTTGCTGGTCTGTCTGGGCCAGAGCCTATTTTTCTGGCCTGGATTTCCAACCACACCTACATTCGTTTGGTTCCTACTGCGCCACCGATTTATCCCATCGCGTTCGGGTGTGCGTTTCTTGGGCTTGGGGCGGTACTGTTGGCCAAATCAGTTTATGGCGGGCGCGCGTCTTGAGCACTCTCAGCCGGCCTAACAATTCATTCAAGCCGAAGCCGCTTCGCGGCTCGGCTTAATTCAGGCGTTGGCGCCAATGGAGGCGACAGTGACTGCCAAGGAAATTCTTAGCACTTACCTGCACGTCCAAGACGGCGGAAAGATCGACGCCATTCCTGTGTCGGAATCATTCTGGGAGGAGTTGGCCGGCGGCAGATATCCCCAGCTAGACCAGGGCAGGCTTATGTGTGCTTTCACCTTCTCCGAGTCATGGCCCACGTGGGAGCGCCACCTGCCGGCGAGGAGTTGGTCATGCTGCTGTCGGGTGCTGCGACGGTCGTGCTCGAGGAGTCTGGCCAAGAGCGCGCCGTGCCGCTGAGTGAGCCGGGCGCGTATGTTTTGGTGCCCCAGAACATTTGGCACACTGCCAAGACCACCGTTCCAACCACCATGCTATTTCTCACGCCAGGCGCCGGCACTGAGCATCGGCCGGTTGGCGCCTAACAATTCATTCAAGCCGAAGCCGCTTCGGGGCTTGGCTTAGTTCAGGCGTTAGGTTGCTAGTGAAGACTTCATGATTGAATTGAGAAAACCTAAGGCGGCAGACGAGGAGGCCTTCCTTAAAGCGCGCTCTGCAGTTCCCGCTGACAATCCCACATTCCTGCGGGACTACCGCCAGGAGATGACATACCTCGACTTTCTTCGGGTCTTAGAAGATCACTGCACCGGGCACGGACTACCGCCCGATGTAGCGCCATCTTCCTTTCTGTTCGCGTTTGACCACGGGGACATTGTCGGGCGCTCTTCTATTCGCCACACACTTATTCCACCAATCGGTGATGTGGCGGGCCACATTGGCTATGCAGTCCTTCCAAATTTTCGCAGCCGCGGGCACGCAACGCAGATCCTTCGAGCGTCAGTCCGCTTCGCACATAAGGAACTTGGCCTTGATCGCGTCTTGGTGACATGCGATGACGACAATGCCGCTTCTATTCGGGTGATTGAAAAGAATGGCGGTGTCTTTGATGACATCTATCATGACGCTACGTTACGCCGCCCAAAACGACGTTACTGGGTTGCCGCACCTTGCGGCGCAACCTAACAATTCATTCAAGCCGAAGCCGCTTCGTGGCTCGGCTTGATTCAGGCGCTCCCGCCGAGGCCTCCGCCTGACTCGGATATGCGTCACTCGCCGGGCCACCAAGCGCCACGGACAATGTCGTCCAACTCTCCAGCCAATCGGTCGAAGCAATGGGCAAGCGCGTAGCGCGATAGAGGTAACTCCGCGCATTCGGTGAAGGTGTATGGCTCGCTCAGTTGGGCGAGCAAACGCAGCTGATCGTGGGCTTGGATCAAAGCCCGGTATTCCTCTTCGGGCAACTGGTACGCCATGCGCATGGTGTTGCGCGGTGCCTTTTCCATCGGAGCTACTCCCGGCATCCCTGCAGGCTTGCGCCTCGGGCGTGACCACCGGTTAACGGAGGTGGGTGCCGCTTGTAGTGGAGTTCTTACGCTCCGAGGCCGAGTCTGCTAGCGCGAATACGGCGCGTCAATGCGGAAAGCCCTGATTTTTCTCAGCGATAGCTTCTATACCGCAGTTGTATGCGCACGCTAGTCAGCGGATCGTTTTCGCGCGATGCCTCCGGCTCCCGCCGTACATCCAGCGGGACGTGCAGCAGCTCCAGGGTCATCGCCCAACGGTGGCCGATATCGCGGCCGCCGCCCACGACGAAGAAGGGCAGTACATCCTTCGCGACCAGCCGTGACCGGTCGTGGGCGTCGAACGTCAACGCGTCCACTTGTACCTGGGTCTCGGTGCGAAGCACGCCCAGCGTGGCGTGCCAATGCCAGGGGCCGGCGGTCCAGCTCGAGGTCGCATCGCCACCGTAATAGTTGAGCGCGATGCGATCGTTCGATGCTGCCTGGCAGCCATATGGGTTGCGTTCGATGTCGTCGATTCCAGCCAGATCGCGGGGGCAGGTGATATCGCCGCCTGCGCCTCCGTGCTGGCCGAACACGCGCGCCGACAGCGTGTAGTTGCCGCGCTCGATGAAGCGCCGGCCAAGGGCGATGGCGAACAGATTGCGCGGGCGTGCGCCATCGATCGAAACCTCCGGGGAGTAGCCGATTTCGCCGACCCAGCCGGCCGGCAGTCCCATGTGTACGCGCAGGCGTCCAAACACCGGCGATTTGTTCAGGTCTTCCTGCTTGATGCCGTTGAAGCCGGCGCGCCGCTGCTCTTCGCTCAAGTGTGGAATTTCGCCCAAGTCCAGCGAGATCGCCCACTCGCCCGTTTTCAGCTCAGGGGTTTCCCCCGCAGAGGTCATGAGCGTGGATGCGGCGAAATAATTCATCGCCCATGCTTCGGGGCGGTCGGACTTCAGGTTCTCGTCGTTCCGGACGATGGTCTGCGCCGAGGCGTTCGCGCCCATCAGCAACGCGGGGATCAGCAGAGGAGCAACCTTGCGCATGGTGTCGTCCGGCGCTGCGGAGCCTTGGATGCTACGCCTTCAAATCCGGCAAAAGATCAGCGCCGCGTCGAAGCTGGGTAGGCCATTCGGACCGTCGATCGGCCGGCGAGCGGTTTTCATTGAACCTAAACGCTCCGGCGAGGAATAAACGTTCACGGAGAGGAGTCAGGGCCCCGTGGTCCGTCCCTTTTGGGTGGGCAATGGGTCGAAAGACCATCGAGGACCATATGAGGTGGACCATGGGCGTGGAATCGAAAGTGAGTGCCCCCCGGCGCGGCGGCCATCGCTTCAGGGGGATCAGGCTGTCGGCTATTGCACTAGGCCTTTTGTCTTCGGCTACCGCGTCCGCGGCGAACCATACGGTGAACGCGCAATCCAATCTCACCTTTTCGCCGAAGACCCTCACCATCACTGCCGGTGACACGGTCACCTTCCATAACAACGGCGGACTACACAACGTTGTCTCCAATCCCGGTGCGGTGACGTCTTTCCGCTGCGCCAACGGTTGCGATGGCGCCGGCGGAAACGGCAACGCAAGCAGCGCGTTGTGGTCGGCGACCGTAAGCTTTCCGACGGCAGGGACCGTTGGCTTTTACTGCGAGATACATGGCGCGCCCGGAAGCGGCATGTCGGGCACGATCACCGTTCAAGCCGCCACTGTCTCCACGCCAGCCAGAAACGATTTCAACGGCGATGGCAAATCCGATCTGCTATGGGAGAACCCAACGCAGGGCGCCATGGCCTATTGGTGGATGAATGGCGCAACGCCGATCGGGTCAGGGGTGTATTCGGTCGGCACAGCGTTCCGGATCGCGGCCACCGGCGATTTCAACGGCGACGGCCGCGGTGACATCATCTGGGCGAATGCCGGCAACCATACGCTGTATCAATGGCGTAGCCTGGGCAACGGATCGTTCGATTCCTCGTACGTCGCGAGCTATTCCGCCGATTGGAACGTCGCGGCGACGGCCGATCTCAATGGCGATCACAAGTCCGACCTCATTTGGGAGAACCCGTCGCAAGGTCTGATGGCGTACTGGTGGATGAACGGTGCGACGCCGATCGCAACCGGGGTCTACTCGGTTGGAACGGCCTATCGTATTGCCGCGACCGGGGATCTGGATGGCGATGGCCGTGGCGATATTCTCTGGACCAGCACAAGCAACAACCTCTACCTGTGGCGCAGCCGTGGCGATGGCACGTTCGATTTGCAATACGTCACCAGCTACGCGTCGGCCTGGAACCTGGTCAGCACGACCGATCTGAATGGTGATGGCAAGTCCGATCTCATTTGGGAAAACACGTCGCAGGGTCTGATGGCGTATTGGTGGATGAACGGTGCGACACCGATCAAGACCGGCGTCTATTCGGTCGGCACCATGTTCCGTATCAGCGGGAATGGCGACTTCGACGGTGATGGTCCCGGCGACATCCTGTGGAGAGCACCGGCGACGTCCGCGCTATATCTGTGGCGCAGCCGCGGCGATGGCGCGTTCGATTCGCAGTACATCGCGAGCTACGGGTCGGGCTGGGAGCCTGTGCCATGACGTAACCACGGACGAAAAAGAAGGCCCGCGCAAGCGGGCCTTCTGACTCGTGGGGATTGTCGTGCCCAACCCGTGAACTGACTTCCGGCTCAAGCCCGCTGTGCTAGCTTGAATTTCGTCGCCGCCTTCCCCTGGGAGTGAGTGGCTCATGCTGGTGAACGATCAGTTGGCGGTGCGCTGCCGCGGCCTGACCAAGCACTATGGCGAAGGCGAGGCGGAGGTGGCCGCGCTGCGCGGAGTCGATCTCGACGTCCGCCTGGGCGAGCTGTTGATGCTGGTAGGGCCGTCCGGCTGCGGCAAGACCACCCTGGTGTCCATCATCACCACGATTCTCGGCGCGGACGGCGGGGAGTGCGAAGTGCTCGGCCACGATGTTCGCGGCATGCAGGAAGGCGAGCGCGCGCGGTTGCGCAATCAGGCGATCGGCATCGTCTTCCAGGCCTTCAATCTGCTGCCGGCCCTGTCTGCGCTGGACAACGTGGCCGTGCCGCTGCTGCTGGCGAACATCGCCCGCTCGGAGGCCGAGGCACAGGCGCGCGGCATCCTCGATGCGGTCGGATTGGGGGCGCGACACGAGGCATTGCCGGCGCGTCTGAGCGGCGGCGAAAACCAGCGCGTCGCGATCGCGCGGGCGCTCGTGCGCAATCCCAAACTGGTCGTCTGTGACGAGCCGACCAGCAACCTCGACGCCAGCACGGGGCATGCGGTGATGGAAATGCTCCGCGCCATTGCCACGGCGCCGGACCGCGCCTTGCTGGTGGTGACGCACGACAACCGGATCTTCGACTTCGCCGATCGGATCGCGCGCATGGAGGACGGGCGTGTGGTCGAGATGATCGACAACACCGGGCGGGGGAGGGCGACGTGAATCGCATGCGCCTGCTGGTGGGACTGGCGATTACAGGCGCGGTGATCGCGGCGCTCGCCGTGATCGACACCAATCGCGCGCCGGCGACGGTGACCACCCCGTTGTCCGCCGTGCCGCCTCCGTTCGCTTCCTATGTCGTCGGCACCGGCATCACCGAAAACCGGCGCGGTAACGTGGCCGTCGGCACCGCCACGGCGGGCGTGGTCCAGGCCATCGAAGTGCAGGTAGGCGACACGGTCGCCGCGGGGCAGCCATTGTTCCGCATCGACGATCGCGACCTGCGCGCACGCCGTGTGGTCGCACAGGCCAGTCTGCGCGAGGCCGAGGCCGCCGTCGCCAAACCTCGGCACCGGCTCGGCTATCTCACCCGCGCGCATGCGCTGGACCCGGCCGACATCAGTGCGGAAACGCTGAGCAGTGCGCGCGACGATCTGGCCGCAGCCGAATCGGCCGTGGCGGCGGCGCGTGCGAGCGAGGCGCAGATCGGCGCCGATCTCGAACGCCTCGTCGTTCGCGCGCCCGGCGCGGGCCGGGTGCTGCAGGTCAACACGCGGGTCGGTGAGTTCGCCGAAAGTGGTCCGGCCCAGCCGTTGATCCTGCTCGGCGACGACAGCCGCATGTTCCTGCGCGTCGACATCGACGAGAACGATGCCTGGCGCTTTCGCCCGCAGGCGAGGGCGCGCGCGGTCGTGCGTGGCAACCCGCGGCTTTCCGTGCCGCTGCGGTACGAATACACCGAGCCCTATGTCACCCCGAAAACTTCGTTGACCGGACAGAGCACCGAACGTCCGGACCAGCGCGTGCTGCAGGTCATCTATAGCTTCGAACGCGGCGCACTGCCGCTCTACCTCGGTCAACAGATGGACGCGTACATCGAAGCGCCGCCGCTTCCGCAGGATCGCGCCGACCGCGGGCCACGCTGATGTTCCGCATCGCCCTGAACATGCTCGCAGCGGACCGCGCCAAGTTCGCGGGGCTGTTGTTCGGCATCGCATTTACTTCGTTCCTGGTCACGTTCGCCGCGTCGTACTTCTGCGGCTTCATGACCCGTGGCTTTTCCCTGATCGCCGAGAATCCCAGCGTCGATGTCTGGGTGATGGACCCGGCGGTGGAGTCGGCCGAGCAGACGATCAATCTGCCGACCTCGGCGTGGTATCGGGTGCGCAGCGTCGACGGCGTCCAATCTGCGGCGCCGCTTGCACTGGGCAGCGTGGATGCGCGGTTTCCGAACGGCCGCTTCCAGAACTTCCAGGTGATCGGTGTGGAGGATGCGACGCTGGCCGGCGCGCCGAAGCTGGGTGCGCCGGGCGAACTGCGCTCGCGCGATGCCGTGATCGTCGATGCCGGCGGTACGGTCGGCAAGTTGCAGACGTCGATATTGGCCCGTGATCGCTGGCCGCACGACGGCGCGCATCTGGACATTCCTACGCGCGAGCTCGCCGGCGGCGACGAACTGCTCGTCAACGATCAGCTGGTGCGCGTACTCGGCCGCGCCGACGGGTTGCCACGCTTCCCGCCGCGGCCGTTGCTGTACACCACCTTCTCCAACGCAGCGCGGATATTGCCTGCCGAGCCGCATCGGCTCACCTTCGTGATGGCGAAGGCGGCTGCAGGTGTCGCTCCCGACGAGCTCGCGGAACGTATCGCCCGTCGCACCGGGCTGCGCGCGCGTTCCAGTGCGCAATTCAAGGCCGACACCGTGCGCTGGTTCCTGATCAACTCCGAGGACGTGGGCGACATCGCCGCAATGTTGACGCTGGCAATGACGATGGGCTTCGGCGTCACCGGCGTCATGCTCTTCATGTTCACCTACGAACGCCAGGCGCAGTACGCTGTGCTGAAGGCGCTGGGCGCGACGTCTTCGACGCTGGTTCGCATGGTGTTGGCGCAGGCCGCGGTGTGCGCGCTGATCGGCACCGGGTTGGGTCTGGGTTTATGCGGTATTGCCGGCGAAGTCGTGCTGCGGCTGGGGTTCCCGTTCCGGATGATGTGGTTCACCCCGCTGCTGGGCATCCTTGGCGTGCTGTTGGTCTGCGCGGCGGCGGCGTTGATCAGCTTGCGACCGGTGATGAAGCTGCAGCCAGCTGTCGTGTTCGCTGGCCGTTGAGGTATTCCTCTTCGACAGCGGGCCGCGGCCGCGGAAAAAGAAAAGGGCCGCTTGCGCGGCCCTTGAATCGTGGTGGAGCGGAGGAGGATCGAACTCCCGACCTTCGCATTGCGAACGCGACGCTCTCCCAGCTGAGCTACCGCCCCACGAAGGCTGCAAAGTCTACCGGCCGGAGTAGGGCGGCGCTAGTCCTGCGTGGCCAGCAGCGGGGCGAGGGCGGGTTCCAGCGCCTGGCGGCGCCAGCCGGCGAGGGCGTTGGGCCAGCGGCCGTCGTCGTCGAGCAGGGCCTGCAGCCAGCGGCGCGAGGCCAGTACGCCGTCGGGCAGGCCCAGTTCGGCGCTGCGTTTGCTGACGGCGTCCTGCAGTTTTTTCAGGCGTTGCTTGTCGCGGGTTTCGCCGACGCTGGCATCGGGCGCTTCGTCTTCGTCCGCCAGCGGCGTGGTCAGCGCTTGCCAGATCGCATCGCCGAGTTTGCGCGGCGCCTTGGGGTGCGCGTCGAGTTGCGCCTGCAGTGCGCGGCGATCGACGGGTGGGGTGCGCGCGATCGCGACCGCCAGTTCATTGTCGAGAATCCAGCCGCGCGGCCGGTCGTTGTCGCGCGCATAGGTCTCGCGCCAGCGCAGCAGGCGGACCAGCCGGCGCTGCGACTGGGCATCGAGAAACTGCGCGCTGCGCATCGACAAGTGCGGCCAGCGTTCGGGGCCTTCGTTCTCGGCATTGACGACGGTGCGCGTTGCGTCCTCGGCCAGCCATTCGCGACGGCCGAGTTGGTCCAGCATGCCGTCGAGCACGTCGTGCATGGCGGCGAGGTAGCGCACGTCGTCGGCGGCGTATTCGAGTTGTGAAGCGGACAAGGGGCGGCGCAGCCAGTCCGAACGGGTTTCGCCCTTGGCCAGGGTGATGCCGGTGAGTTGCTCGACCAGCCGCTGGTAACCCACGCCGGCACCGATGCCGGCGAGCGCCGCGGCCTGCTGCGTGTCGAACAAGGGCTTGGGCACCACGCCGCAGGCGTGGCGGAAGGCGACGAGGTCCTCGCTGGGGCTGTGCATCACCTTGAGGATCGCTTCATTGGCCAGGATCGGCGCCAGCGCGGCGTTCATGCCGGGCACCAGCGGATCGATCAGCAGGACCTGCGGCTCGCCGTCGCGGGTTTCCAGCGCGATCTGCACCAGCGCCAGTTGCGGCCAGTAGGTGCGTTCGCGAATGAATTCGGTGTCGAGACCGATGCGGACGGGGACGTGGGCGAAGTGCGCCTGCAGCGCGGCGGGGTCGGATATCCATACATGCATGGCACGCAGGATAGGACAGGTTGCCGCGGCGGGCGACAATGGCCTACTTTCGTCGCGGCAGAAGGGAGTTGCACGGCTTGAAGAAGTGGCCAGCTTCGAACTCGACAGGGCGCGCGCTGCGCACCACGGCCTGCGCCATGGGCGTCGGCGCCGCGCTGCTCCTGGGCCTGTCCGGTTGCGGCCGCAAGCAGGCCGGCCAGGACAAGGCCGAGGCGCGCGTGCCGCTGGTGACCATCGGCGCGGAGCAATCGGTTTCACCGGTGCCGCCCTGGCGCGCGCCGGTCATCGAGGTCACCGACGCCAACACCGCCGCCTTGCGCAAGCATGCCGGCGAAGCGCTGAAAGCCGGGCGCCTCTTCGGCGGCGACAACGAAGCCCAGGCCGCCATTCCGCTGTATCTCGCCCTGCAGAAGCACGCGCCGACGGACGCGCGCATCGCGGCCGGCCTCGATGTCGCGGTGGATGCGCTGCTGGACCAAGGACGCGCGGCGCTCGTCGCCATCGACGACGAGCCGCAGGAATTGCGCCATGCGCACGAAGTCGCCGCGGTCGCGCGCGTGGTCGCGCCGGCCGATGCGCGTGTGGAGGCGTTCCTCGATCGTCTCGACCGGGCCGATGAGGCGGCGCAGGCGAATCGCCTCGGCGAGGAGACGCTGCGCGCGGGCCGGCTCGGCGAAAACGGGGAGGTCAACGGCGCCATCGCCTACTTCCGCGAGGCCCTGAAGACGCGCCCCGGCGACAGCCGCGCGCGGCAGGGATTGGCGGCCATCGAAAGCGCGCTCATCCGCCGCGCGGAAGCCGCCGCCGATGGCGACGACTACGACAGCGCCACGTACTGGCTGGAGCAGGCGGGGAGCGTGCGTCCGGGCTTCGCGACCGTCACCGATGCGCGCGAACGCATCGCCATGCAGCGTGTGGTGCGGGTCAACGGCCTGCGCGACCAGGGCATTGCCGAACTGGGTACGCCTAGTGCCGCCGCGCTGCGCCGGGCGCGGGAGCGGCTAGGGCAACTGCTGCGCATCGCCGCCCCCGCCGATCCGGCCGTGGCGGAGCTGCGCACGCGGATCGAAACGGCGGCGCACTACGGCTTGTTCCGTCCGGGCGAGGCCTTCACCGATGCGCTCGCCAATGGCGGGCGCGGGCCGCGCATGGTGGTCATTCCGCACGGCGCCTTCCGCATGGGCGCGCCGGAAGAGGAAGCCGACTCCGCCGACGCAGAGCGTCCGCTGCGCAACATCCGCTTCGAGCGCGGCATCGCGGTGTCGCGTACGGAGATCACGGTGGGCGAGTTCCGCCGCTTCGTCGACGCGACGCGCTATCGAGCGCGCTCGACGCGGCGCGGCTACTCGACCATCTACGACGAGCGCAGCGGCAACTTCACGCGCGCCGGCAACGTCGATTGGCGCGACGACTACGTCGGGCGCCCGGCGGCGGACACCATGCCGGTGCTGCACGTGAGCGCGCGCGATGCGGCCCACTACGCGGAATGGCTGTCGCAGCAGACCGGACAGCGTTACCGCCTGCCGAGCGAAGCCGAGTTCGAATACATGCTGCGCGCCGGCAGCGCATCGCGCTACCCGTGGGGCGAGGGCGCGCCGGCGCAGGGTGCCGGCAACTTCACCGGCGCCCGTGATGTCTCGCCGAATGGACGCCGCTGGAGCAATGCCTTCCCCGGTTACGGCGACGGCGCCTGGGGGCCTGCTGCGGTCGGCAGTTACCAGCCCAATCGCTGGGGCGTGCACGACCTGACGGGAAATGTCAGCGAGTGGGTCGACGATTGCTGGCACAGTAACTTCCGCCGCGCACCGCGGGACGGCCGGCCCTGGGTCAATCCGGGCTGCCGCAACCAGGTGGTCCGCGGCGGGTCCTGGGCGAGCTCGCCGGCGCAAACGCGTTCGGCCTGGCGTCAGGGCACCGACGTCAACAACACGAGCGCCCGGGTAGGGTTCCGCGTGGTGCGGGACATCTGAAGGTCGCGCGACGTAATTTTCACGCCACACGGAGATGACGATGCGAGTTGATCCCTTGGGCAATCAGCAGGGCGCGCCGCAGCGCCGCGGATTCGGGCTCGGCGGCATCCGCTGGTGGATCCTGATTCTTTTCGCCGGCTATGCCGCGTGGTCGTGGTTCGGCAGTGCGCAGACCGATCCCTATACCGGCGAAACCGCGCACTACGGCGCCTCGCCCGAGGAAGAGGTCGAACTTGGCGCGCAGGCCTACCAGCAGGTGCAGAGCGACGCGGCCGCGCAAGGCGCGCTGCTGCCGCCGGATTCGCAGGTGAGCCGGCAGATCCGCGAGATCGCCAGCCGCCTGGTGAACCGCGTCCCGCAGGTCACCAGCGACCTGGCCGCGATGAACCAGCAGCAGGCGCCCACGGGCTACCAGAACTTCCAGTGGGACGTGAGCGTCATCCAGTCGGACGAAGCCAATGCGTTCTGCCTGCCGGGCGGGAAGATGGCGGTCTACACCGGGCTGCTGCCGATCGCCAAGAACGAGAACGCGATGGCCGTGGTCATGGGCCACGAGATCGCGCACGCGCTGCTGCGCCACGGCTCGCAGCGCATGGCGCAGCAGAAGCTGGTGCAGATGGGGCAGATGGCGGCCGGGGTGGCCCTGGGCGGCATGGACCCGCAGCAGCAGCGGGCGGTGATGGGCGCACTCGGCGCGGGCGCGCAGTACGGGTTCATCCTGCCGTATGGCCGCAATCATGAGACCCAGGCCGACAAGGTCGGGCTGATGCTGGCCGCCGCGGCCTGCTACGACCCGCGCGAAGCGATTCCGTTGTGGGAGCGCATGGAGGAGCTGGGCGGTGGACAGCGGCCGCCCGAGTTCGCCTCGACCCACCCGGATCCGGCCAACCGCATTCAGACGCTGCAATCGCTGATGCCGACGGCGATCGCGTTCTATTCGAAGTACTGCCCGGGGCAGCCGCCGTTGAAGTGATCGGCTCGCGCGGCGCGCAGGCAACAAAAAAGCCGGGGCGATCCCCGGCTTTTTTCGTGGGCGCTGCGATCAGCGCTTGGTTTCGGCTTTGGGCTTGGTCGGGTTGGTGGTGGTCCCGATGCTGCCGGCCATGTTCTGCTGGAATTCCTTCCACATCTGCAGGTTGCGCTCGGTGAGCTGGTTCATCATCGCCCACGGGGTCTGCCCGAGCATGCCGCCGATCTGGGTGCGGAACTGCTGCTGCTGGTCGAGGAACAGCTGCATCGAGCGCTCCAGGTAGTTGCCCATGAAGCCCTGCAGCGAGTCGCCGTAGAAACGGATGATCTGGCTGAGCAGCTGGGTGGACAGCACCGGCTCGCCATCGGATTCGTGCTCGGCGATGATCTGCAGCAGCACCTGGCGGGTCAGGTCGTCGCCGGACTTGGCGTCGCGGACTTCGAAATCCTCGCCGTCGACGATGAGCTGGCGCACATCCTCGATCGTGATGTAGCTGGAGATCTCGGTGTCGTAGAGACGACGGTTGGGATACTTCTTGATGATGCGGATCGAACTCATCGAGCACTGACTCTAAAGCGTGATGCTGCGCAGCATGGCGCAGGGGCGGTTGGCTTGCAACTCGCCCGGGGCAGTGCCGTCAGTCATGGCCTGACTGGTTGATTTTGGCGGGACTGCGGAGCTTTTGTGCGCAGCAATTCCGTAGCTGGCGGCGCTAGAAGCCACAGTCTTGACGCTCGCGGTAGCGCTGCCCGCCGGGATGGGGGTGGCGGAGAGCGGACCATGGATGGTCCGCGGCCCGACTAAAGGCAGGACTGCCGTCCGGAGGGTCGCAGCCACCCCCATCCTGGCGGGCAGCGCGTCCCTCCGAAGCCGACAAGCCTCGCGTGTGCGCTTGCTTACGGGCGGCAGGCGGCGCCGGCGGGCATGCGTGACACGCCGTGAATCCGTCCATGGAGGCTTGTCAGCGGCATCCATGCCGCTGACAGTCACGCCTGCCCACCGGCACCACCTGCCGCACACACATCTTGGTGCGTCGGAAAAAGGCAAAGCAAAGCGGGAGGAAGCGCGTGCGGTTTACCAGCCCATGTACTGGCCGCCGTTGGCCGAGAGGTTGGCGCCGGTGATCCAGCCGGCCTCGTCGGGGACGAAGAACGCGACCGCGTAGGCGATTTCGTCGGGCATGCCGAGCCGGCCCGTCGGGATCTGGGTGATGATCTTGTTGCGCACGTCTTCCGGCACGGCCATGACCATGTCGGTGGCGATGTAGCCCGGGCAGACCGTATTCACGGTGATGCCGAACCTCGCGTTCTCCTGCGCCAGCGAAATGGTGAAGCCGTGCATGCCGGCCTTGGCGGCGGCGTAGTTGGCCTGGCCGTACTGGCCCTTCTGGCCGTTGATCGAACTGATCTGCACGACGCGGCCCCACTTGCGGTCGCGCATGCCTTCGATCACCGGGCGGGTGACGTTGAAGCAGGAATTGAGGTTGGTGCCGATCACCTCGTTCCACTGCTGCGCGCTCATGCGGTGGAAAGTGGTGTCGCGGGTGATGCCGGCGTTGTTGACCAGGATCTCGACCGGGCCGAGCAGGCGTTCGACCTCACGCACCATCGCTTCGGCTTCCTCCGCCGAGGACACGTCGCCGGCGGCGAGCGCTACGTCGAAGCCTTCGGCACGCATCTGTTCCTGCCAGGCGCGGGCTTTTTCCTCGTTGCGGTAGTTGGTGGCGACCCGATGGCCCATGCCGGCCAGACGTTTGACGATCGCGGTACCGATGCCGCCGGTGCCACCGGTCACGAGTGCGATGCGTGATTGCATTTGTTTCTCCATGAATGCGTGTCGGGGAAGCCCGTCAGCATTCTATGAAGCAAATATGAAACCTGTGTTGTGCGCTGCGGCGAGCGTGATGCGCTGGCTGTGGGGAACGCGAGCGGGGTCGAAACACGCCTGCGCCGCCTGCAGCCAGTGGGCGGCATCGGCCGCATCTTCCACCGCTGCGGCGTCCTGCCCGAGCGCGAGCCAGGCCGCGTGCAGAGCGGGCAACGGGGCGTGCGGATCGATCGGCAGCGACGCCTCGGATTTGGACAGCTTGCGGCCCGCCGCATCCACGACCAGCGGCAGGTGCGCATAGCGCGGCGTCGGCAAGCCGAGCGCGCGCTGCAGGACGATCTGCCGCGGCGTCGAGTCGAGCAGATCCGCGCCGCGCACCACGTCGGTCATGGCTTGCGCGCCATCGTCGACGACCACGGCGAGCTGGTACGCCCAATAGCCTTCGGTTCGCCGCAGCACGAAGTCGCCGACTTCGCTCGACACGTCCTGCTGCTGTGGGCCCTGCAGCGCGTCCTCGAACTCGACGACGGTCCCGTCCGGCACGCGCAGGCGGATGGCGGGATCCGGACGCCGGGCCTTGGCGATGCACTTGCGATGCACGCCGCCGCTGGCGGCCAGATCGGTGCGACTGCAGTGGCATTCGAAGGCCAGCCCGTCGTCGAGCAGCCGCCGCAGCGCGGCTTCGTAGAGCTCGCTGCGCTGGCTCTGGTAGACGACCGGTTCGTCGGAGTGCAGTCCGAATGCAGCCAGGGCCTGCAGTTGCCGTTGCGAGGCGCCTGCCACTTCCCGCGGCGGGTCGACATCCTCGACCCGCACCAGCCAGCGACCGCCCGCGTGCCGCGCCAACAGCCAGCTGCCGACGGCCGCGAGCAGCGAGCCGAAATGCAGGTCGCCGGTGGGCGAGGGGGCGAAGCGTCCGCGGTAGGTAGGTGTTTCGGTGCGGCTCATGGAAAAAGAATAGGAGAGGTCTACTCCCCGTAACGACAGCTTGGGTAAAGCATTCAGCTTGAATTCCCGCCGAGCCTGCCACATCTTCGTTCCGAAACCACCATCCGCGCTTCGGTGCGCAAAAGGTTCTTTCCATGTTCAAGCGCGTTGCGTTGTTCCTCGCCACCAATCTGGCCGTGCTGGTATTGCTCGGCATCGTCATGTCGGTGGTGCAGGTCTTCTTCCCCCGCATCCATATCGGCAACCAGGGCGGGCTGCTGGTGATAGCGGCCATCTTCGGCTTCGGTGGCTCGATCATCTCTCTGCTGATGTCGAAGTGGATCGCCAAGCGCAGCACCGGCGCCTACGTGATCGAACAGCCACGCAACGAAGCGGAGCAGTGGCTGCTGACCACCGTCCACCGCCAGGCCGAGCGCGCCGGCATCGGCAAGCCCGAAGTCGCCATCTACGACGCCCCCGAGATCAACGCCTTCGCCACCGGCGCCAACCGCAACAACGCCCTGGTCGCCGTGTCGACCGGCTTGCTGCGTGCGATGAGCCGCGATGAAGCCGAAGCCGTGCTCGGCCACGAAGTCAGCCACGTCGCCAACGGCGACATGGTGACCATGGCGCTGATCCAGGGCGTGCTCAACACCTTCGTGATCGTGCTCTCGCGCGTGGTCGGCCGGATCATCGACGGCTTCCTCAGCGGCAACCGCGAAGGCAGCGGCGGCGGCATCGGTTACTTCGTGACCGTGATGGTGCTCGATGTGATCTTCGGCCTGTTCGCGAGCATGATTGCGATGGGCTTCTCGCGCTATCGCGAGTTCCGCGCGGATGCCGGCGGCGCCAACCTCGCCGGCCGCGACAAGATGATCGCGGCGCTGCGTCGACTGTCGCAGACCTACGGCCACAGCACGCTGCCGAACCAGATCCAGGCGTTCGGCATCAGCGGCGCGGTGGGGCATGGTCTGCGCCGCCTGATGATGAGCCATCCGCCGCTGGAAGAGCGCATCGCCGCCCTGCAGCGCGCGGCGTAACGCAGCCAGGCGCAGACACGAAAAAGCCCGCCATCGGCGGGCTTTTTTTTCCAACACGCCGAGATGTGTGAGGGGAGCGTCGGCTTCGGTAGGACGCGCTACCCGACGGGACGGGGGTGCTCCGCCCCTCCGGACGGCATCCCTGCCTTTAGTCGGGGCCGCGGACCATCCTGGTCCGCTCTCCGCACCCCCATCCCATCGGGCAGCGCTTATCGCGAGCGTGCAGAGCGCCGCTTCGGCGCCAGAGCCCTTCTTCTCCCCGCGCGCAGGGAGAAGATGCCCGAAGGGCAGATGAGGGGAGGCGAGCGCAGCGAGTTGCTTTGCTCTTTCGTAGACGCGTCCGAGATGTGTGGAGGGCAGGCGGTGCCGGTGGGCAGGCGTGACTGTCAGCGGCATGGATGCCGCTGACAAGCCTCCATGGACGGATTCACGGCGTGTCGCGACTGCCCACCGGCGCCGACTGCCCGTGCCGGGATCGCGCCGCCACGACCCCTCACCCTGCTTCGCTGCGCGAAGCTGTCCCTCGCTCTGCCCCCGGCCCTCGCGCATAGCGCGAGGGCGTTCAGGCGTGCACGCGCCAGTGGCGCGTGAGCGCACGCCTTCACCCCGCTCGCGGGGCGAGGGATCCGCTGGTGCGGCTACACGCTTTGATCGAGCTCAGCCGAACTCGTAGTCCATCTCCGGTCCGGCCGGAGCGAGGAAGTGGCCTTGCGCGTAATCGATGCCGGCACCGAACAACGTCGTCATGCTGCCCGCATCCTGCACGTGCTCGGCAATGGTCTGCTTGCCCAGCTCCTGCGCCTTCGCCGCGAACTCGCGCACCCGCGCTTGATGCTCCGCACTCGTGCCCAATTCCTTGATGAAGGAACGGTCGATCTTGATGAAGCTGGCGTCGAAGTGGGTCAGCAACTGGAAGGGGTTGAGGCCGATGCCGAACTGCTCCAGGCCTACGCGCACGCCGTACTGCGCGACGCCGGCCTGGAACTGCTGCGCCGCGCGCAGGTGGGTGAAGACCTTGGATTCGGGGATCTGCAGGACCAGCAGGCGGCCGTCGACGCCGTGGAGCTTCAGCTGCTCGCCGATGTACTGGACCAGACTTTCGTCCTGCAGCGAGGCCTGGGTGATCTTCACCATCAGGCGCGTGCGGCGGTTGAGGCGCTGGCGGTCGGCGATCAGGCGAATCGAACGGCCCACGACCCAACGGTCGATCTCGCCGAGCAGTCCGTGTTCCTCAGCGATCGGCAGGAAGGTGAGCGGCTGCACCAGGCCGCCGTCTTCGCCGCGCAGGCGCAGCAGCGTCTCGTATATCTCGTCCGGCGTGCCATGCAGGGGCACCAGCGGCTGGAAGTGGATGACGAACTGGTCGTTGGCGATGGCTTCGCGGATGCGCGTGACCCACGCGGCGACTCGCTCGAGCTCGGCGCGATCGGTGGCGCTGGGATCGTAGAGTTCGCTGCGATTGCCGCCCACGCCGATCGTCGACTGCAGGCCCTGCGCCGCCTTGCCCAGGATGGCCGGAACGTTGGCGATCCTTTCGCCGATCTGCACGCCGCCGATGCTGAGGGTGACGTTGAGCGAATGATTGCGCACCGGGATCACCGAATCGGCGAAGGCCATGCGCAACGATTCGGCCAGCTTCTGCGTCTGCGTGTAGTCGGTATTGCGGGTGAGCACGGCGAACTGGTGCTCGCCGAAGCGGGCCACCACGTCGTCCGCTGATACCGTCGAGCGCAGGCGCTCGGCCACGGCGGCGACCAGGTAGTCGGCCGCGTCCAGGCCGATTTCCTGCAGCAAACGGCTGTAGTGGTCCGGCTCGATCAGCAGCAGGCCCGCCGGCGTGGCCTTGGCGGCGGTTTCGGCGACGGCGTCTTCCAGCGCGCGCAGGAAGGTCTGGCGATTGAGCAGGCCGGTGACCTGATCCATCTGGCGCAGCCGCTCCAGTTCCTCCGCTGCCTTCGGATCGAATACTTCTTCCTGCTTGCGCAGCACGACCTGCAGGCAGTTCTCGCCTTCGTAGGTCGCCGGGGTGAATTCCATCACGGCAGGGAAATGATCGCCCTCCATGGTGACCGCCTCGGTCTCGTAGCGCGGCGGCGGCGTTTCGCCCTTGGATAGCTGCTTGAGCAGCTTCTTGAATTCCTCGACCTTCTTCGGCGACACCAGGTCGAGCAGCGACATGCCTTCGATGTCCTCGAAGGACTCGAAGCCGAACATCTCCAGGTAGGCGACGTTCGCGCGGATATGCATGCCTTCGTGGATGTAGGCGATCGGGTCGCGCGAGGAATCGATCAGCGCGTCGCAGCGGCGCTCGATCTCGCGCATCTGCGCTTCCAGGCGGCGATAGGAGCGGCGGGCTTCCAGGTCGACCCATTCGGAGCGCACGGCGCTCAGGATGTGGTCCATGTGTTCGCGTAAGGCGACGCCGCGCGCGCCCTTGGCGGTCAGCGTGAGCAGTGTGGTTTCGTCGATCGCGTTGACCAGGACCAGCACGGGCAGGTCCTTGCCGCTGGCATCGACCTTCTCCATCACCCGGGCCAGGGGCACGCTGTTGGCGTTCTGCGCGGCGAGGACGACGTCCTGCGGCTGGGATTCGATCAGGGACTGGAACTCGTCCTCGTTTTCCGGGCGCGACGGACGCACCGCGATGCCTGCATTACGCAGGCCGCTGACAATGGCTTCGGCGGCCTCGACGCTGTCGTCGACGACCAGCAGCCGCAGAGCCGTGTCTTTGCCGAATTGCATTCCCCATCCCTCCGAGCGCGTCGGCTCTCTAGTTTCCTCCCGAGAGCCACCGTGATCCGGGTTTATGACATGAAGGCGCGGCTGACGTCCATGTCCGGATCCGTCCGATGTGGCGTGTTCGACAGTTCGCTTGGGTCCTGACGGCATGCGATGCGAGGCAACAGCGGGCGCTCTGTGCGGGCGTCCATAAGCTCTAACGGCCTAAGGCGGGTCACAGCGGACGTTTGCCGGGATCGCCTTTCACCTCGCGTACCAGGCGCGGCACCAGGTAGCCTGACAGCCGCGCCGCGAGTGCCGCGTGGAGGGCGCGGGCCTCGTCGTCGCCGACCTCGAAATGGGCCGAGCCCTGGACCCGATCCAACTGATGCAGGTAGTAGGGCAGCACGCCGGCGGCGAAGACCCGTTCGCTCAGCGCCGCCAGGGCGTCGACCGAGTCGTTGACCCCGCGCAGCAGCACCGCCTGGTTGAGCAGGGTCGCGCCGGCATCGCGCAGCGCCGCACAGGCGGCGGCCATGTGTGCATCGATCTCGTTGGCGTGGTTGGCGTGCAGGACGACGGTCACCGGCCAGGGCAGGGCACGCAGCCAGGCGAGCAGGGGGGCGTCGACGCGCTCCGGGAGCACGACCGGCAGGCGGGTATGGACGCGCAGGCGCTTGAGGTGCGGCACGTCGGCGAGCGCATCGGTCAGTTCCGCGAGCTTGGCCGTCGACAGCGACCAAGGGTCGCCACCCGACAGGATCACCTCATCGATGGAGGTATCCGCGCGGATCAGCGCCACCGCCTCGCGCCACTGGCCGGCCGCGGCGGTTTCGCCGGCGTAGTCGAAATGGCGGCGGAAGCAGTAGCGGCAATGGACCGCGCAGCTCCCGGTCGCGACCAGCAGCGCGCGTCCCTGGTATTTGCGGATTACCCCGTCGGCCGCCTTGGCCGCGCCGTCGCCGACCGCGTCCAGGCTGAAGCCCGGCCTGGGCTGCATTTCCTCATCGAGCGGCAGCACCTGCCGCAGCAGCGGGTCATGGGGATCGCCGTGGCGCATCCGGGCGACGAAGCCGCGCGGAACCCGCAGCGCGAACTGCGCCGCCGCGGCGTCCGAGACCTGCAGCGCTGCGTCGCCCAGCCCGAGGAGGGCCAGCAATTCGCGCGGATCGCGGATCGCCTCGCGCCATAGCTGCTGCCAGCGGGCCGGGGATGCGGAGTCCGAAGAGGGGGCTTGGTGCCTGAGGGCGGGGGCAGCAGGTATCATGTCGGATCGCGTTTTTCCGGCGCCGCCGACCATTCGTGCAGCGCAGCCCGCCATTTTAGCCGTCCGCCGCCTCGTGGCGGCATGGCAGCGAATACGCTCCGGACGCGTCCACCCGCATTCAGTCACCTACAAGTCACTTCAGGAGTTTCATCCATGGCCAGCCTGGGCATGAACGACGTCAAGACCGGACAGAAGATCCTGGTCAACAACGACCCGTGCATCATCACCGAGACCGAGTACGTCAAGCCGGGCAAGGGCCAAGCCTTCACCCGCATCAAGTACCGCAGCATCAAGTCGGGCCGCGTGGTCGAAATGACCATGAAGGCGACCGACAGCGTGGAGCAGGCGGACGTGGTCGACACCGACATGCAGTTCCTCTACGCCGACGGCGAGTACTGGCACTTCATGAACCAGGAGTCTTTCGAGCAGGTCCAGGCCGACAAGGCCGGCATGGGCGGCGCCGAGAAGTGGCTGAAGGGCGAGGAAGAGTGCGTGGTGACGCTGTGGAACGGCACCCCGATCGCCGTGCAGCCGCCGAACTTCGTCGAACTCAAGATCGTCGAGACCGATCCGGGCGTGCGCGGCGACACCTCGGGCGGCGGCGGCAAGCCGGCGACGCTGGAAACCGGCGCCGTGGTCCGCGTGCCGCTGTTCGTCGGCCAGGAAGAGATCATCAAGGTCGACACGCGTTCGGGCGAGTACGTTTCGCGCGTGAAGTGACGCAATGGCGCGTTCGCGCGTAGCGCGGACGCCTTTGCCATTGCGTCATCCCCGCGAAGGCGGGGATCCAGTGACTAGCAATCGAGAAAAGGAATGACCGATCGAATCCCCGAAGCCTGCGACCTCCTCATCGAAGCCGGCTTCGTGGTTCCGGTCGAACCGCACGGCGTGGTTCTGGAGAATCACGCCGTCGCCATTCGCGATGGCGTGATCGTCGACCTGTTGCCCCTCCATGAGGCGCGGCTGCGCTACGAGGCGCGGGAAATCGTTTCGCGGCCCGACAGCGCCCTGATTCCCGGCCTGGTCAACGCGCATACGCACAACCCGATGACGCTGCTGCGCGGCGTCGCCGACGATCTGCCGCTGATGGAATGGCTGCAGGGCCACATCTGGCCGATCGAAGGCGCGGTGATCGGTCCCGAATTCGTCGCCGACGGCATTTCCCTGGCGATCGCCGAGATGCTGCGCGGCGGCACCACCTGCGCTAACGAGAACTACTTCTTCCCCGACGTGCAGGCGGCGGTCTACAAGCAGCACGGTTTCCGTGCGCGCGTGGGCCTGCCGATCATCGATTTCCCCACGGCCTGGGCGAAGTCTTCCGATGAGTACTTCGATCGCGCCACCGAAGTGCACGATGAGTGGCGCCACGATCCGCTCGTGGCCACCACCTTCGCGCCGCATGCGCCGTACACCGTGAGCGACGAGAACTTCGAGCGCATCCGCATGCTCGCCGACCAGCTCGACGTGCCGGTGCATCTGCACACGCACGAGACCGCGCATGAAGTCGTCGAGTCGCGCGAAAAGCACGGCCAGCGCCCGCTCGCCCGCCTGGACCGACTAGGCCTGGTCAACGACCGCCTCATCGCCGTGCACATGACCCAGCTCACCGACGCCGAGATCGCGCTGTGCGCGCAGCGCGGCGTGAGCGTGGTGCATTGCCCGGAGTCGAACCTGAAGCTGGCGTCGGGCTTCTGCCCGATTGGCAAGCTGCAGAAAGCCGGCGTGAACATCGCCATCGGCACCGACGGCTGCGCGAGCAACAACGATCTGGACATGTTCGGCGAAACCCGCACCGCGGCGCTGCTGGCCAAGGCGGTCGCCGAGGATGCTTCCGCATTCGACGCCGCCAGCGCCTTGCGCGCGGCGACGCTGGGCGGCGCGAAGGCGCTCGGTTTCGACGCACAGATCGGCTCGATCGCCGCCGGCAAGCAGGCCGACCTGGCCTGCATCGATCTGGGGCAGTTGGAAACGCAGCCCTTGCACCACGTCATTTCGCAGCTCGTCTACGCCGTCGGCCGCCATCAGGTCAGCGACGTGTGGATCGCCGGCAAGGCGAAGCTGCGCGAGCGCGTGCTGGTCGACATCGACCCCGATGCGCTGGTCGCCAACGCGCGGCAGTGGCGCAATCGCATCGCGACGATCCGCCTTTCGTAAACCGGTGAGTTCATGAGCGCAGCAGCTTCGAGCAACGACAACTTCAGCCAGGCCGAACTCGACAAGTTCGGCGCGCTGGCGCAACGCTGGTGGGACCCGGAAGGTCCGCAGAAGGCGCTGCATGCCTTGAACCCGGCACGCCTGGGTTACGTGGCCGACCGCGTGAAGCTGCAGGGCGCGCGCGTGCTTGACGTGGGTTGCGGCGCCGGCTTGTTGAGCGAAGCGCTGGCACGCAATGGCGCGCAGGTCGCGGCCTTGGATCTCGCGCCCGAGCTGATCAAGGTCGCCAAGCTGCACCGCCTGGAAAGCGGCATCGACGTCGATTACCGTCTGCAGTCCGCCGAGTCGCTGGCGCAGGAGATGCCCGGCCAGTTCGATGCGGTCACGTGCATGGAAATGCTGGAGCACGTACCCGATCCGGCGGCTATCGTGCAGGCCTGCGCGACACTGCTGAAGCCCGGCGGACGCCTGTTCCTGTCCACGCTCAACCGCACGCCGGCGGCATTCGCGCTGGCGATCGTCGGCGCCGAATACGTCGCCCGCCTCCTGCCCAAGGGCACGCATCAGTACCGCGATTTCATCAAGCCGTCCGAACTCGCCGCCTGGCTGCGCGCCGCCGGCCTGCAACTGGAAGACGTCAGCGGCCTGATGTACGAGCCGTGGCGCAACGCCGCCCGGGTGATTTCGCGTACGGACGTGAATTACCTGGCGTGCGCCCGCCGCTGATCCGAAGCTCCGACATGGCTCGCGCCGCGCGCGCGGCTGATAGCAATCACTTCCCAGCGCTCTCCACATGCACCCATCCCGCTTCCCCAAAGCCGCCCTGTTCGATCTCGACGGCACACTCGTCGACAGCGCGCCCGACTTCATCGCCGTGATCAATCGCATGCGCGCCGACCGCGGTCGCGGTGCGATGGCGTTGGCCGATCTGCGTCCGGTGGTGTCCAAGGGCGCGCGGGCGATGCTCGGCGCCGGGTTTCCCGATGTCGCCGCCGGCGAACGCGAATCCTGGGTGCAGGAATTCCTCGATCTGTACGAAGCCGAGCTGGGCCTGCACGGCAAGCCCTTCGACGGCGTCGAAAGCATGCTCGCCGCGCTGGAAGCGAACGGCACGCCCTGGGGCATCGTCACCAACAAGCCCGAATACCTGGCGCGCAAGCTGATGCCGCTGCTGGGCTGGGAGTCGCGCTGCGCGGTGCTGATCGGCGGCGACACGCTGCCGGTGCGCAAGCCCGATCCATTGCCGCTGCTGCACGCGGCACAGGCGATCGGCATCGCCGCGGACGACTGCGTCTACGTGGGCGACGACGAGCGCGACATCATCGCCGCGCGCGCTGCCGGCATGCCGTCGGTGGTCGCGTTGTGGGGTTATCGACTGCACGAAGACGACCCGTTCGCCTGGCAGGGCGATGTGCTGATCCACACGCCCGCCGAGCTGTGCGAAAGCAGGACCTGGCCCGGCGTCCGCGCCTAGGCTCGCCGGCATGAGCGATCGGGAGGCCATCGAGAGTTTCATCGGCAAATGGCGCGCGCGCTGGCCGGAATGGTCGGTCGCGGAAGTTTTCGTGCCGCACTCGCAACGCGAGCTGGCGTTGGCGTGGATGGCGTTGCAACAGGAACTCACCGACGCGGCGTGGGGCGGCAGCGACCCGCGTCCTGGCGAGGCGAAACTGGGCTGGTGGATGGAGGAGCTGCAGGGCTGGGCACGTGGCGCGCGCCGCCATCCGCTCGGTGCGGTGCTGCAAAAGCATTCCTCCGCGTGGCCCTTGCTCGTGGCCTCTCTGCCGTCGTTGCGGGAAAGTCGCGAGCGTCCTATCGACGCCGCCGACGCGCGCGCACAATTGCGCGACTTCAGCGCAGCGGTTGCCGCCATCGAACAGACGCTGTTCGGCGGCGGCGCGGCCGAGCCCCTCGTCGTCGCGAGCTTGCTGCACCTCCGCCTGGCGCATCATCCCGCCGCCGCCGCGCCGTTGCAGGTGCTGGCGCAGGTCGGTGAAGAGGGCGCCCTCGCGGAATGGACCCGCCTGTTGGTGGACCCGGTGAAGACGCCCGCGGACGCCGCGCGACCGCGCCGACTGCTCGCCGGCCTGGCCCAGGCACGCCTGCGGCGGGGCCAGCCCGTCCAGCCCGTACCGGCCATTCAGGCGCTTTGGGCCGCATGGCGGGCGGCGCGCGGTTGAAGATTCAATGCCGCAATCCCGAATCGATCCGTTCTGCCCGCAGCAAGGGGCCATGACGGCGAGCCCGGTAGAATGCCGCGACCGCGAAAGCCGTGAGACCTGTTTCGTGTCCGTGAACGCCCGCCCCGAATCTTCCCGCCAGCTGCCCGACGTCGCCTTCGATGCGGCGGCATTGGCGCGTCCGCTGGACTGGGTCGGCATGTCCAACATCGCGCTGCCGCTGCGCGTGGCCTCCGGAACGGAGACGCTCACGGTACCGGCGTCGGTCGACATATCCGTCGATCTGCGCGATGCGGATGCGCGCGGCATCCATATGTCGCGGCTCTATCTGCAGTTGCAGCACGCCTTCGCCAGCGAAACGGTGACGCCGGCCGGACTGCGCCGCGTGCTGCAGACCCTGGTCGACACGCAGGGCGGGCTGTCCACGCGCGCACGCCTGGTGCTGCGCTACGAGCACTTGATGCTGCGGCCTGCGCTGGCCAGCGACAACGCCGGTTGGAAACGCTATCCGGTCGAGATCGATGCCGCGCTGATCGATGGTCATCTGCGCCTGGCGCTGCGCTTCGCGGTGGAATATTCGAGCACCTGTCCGGCCTCGGCGGCGCTGTCGCGTCAGCTCAACGCTGAGCGATTCGCGCAGGACTTCGCAGACACGCGTCCGTTGTCATCCGCGGTGCATGAATGGCTCGCGTCCGAACGCGGCCTCGCTGCGACGCCGCACGCGCAGCGCAGCCGCGCCGATATCCGGGTCGAACTGCAGCCGGCATTCGACGAGCTGCCGCTCACCGCTTTCGTCGACGCGGTGGAGCAGGCATTGGGCACCCCGGTGCAGACCGCGGTGAAGCGCGAAGACGAACAGGCCTTCGCCCGCCTCAACGCCGAGAACCTGATGTTCTGCGAAGACGCCGCGCGCCGCGTGGCCGCCGCGCTTGGCAACGACGACCGCGTGCAGCGCTTCGAAGCGCGCGTCGCGCATTACGAAAGCCTGCACGCGCACGATGCGGTGGCTGAGGTTTCCGGTCGCGGGCGTGGCGCGGCGTAAGGCCGCATTTGTGAACCTGTCCCCGTTCTCCTAAGCTGCCTGCGTCGCGGCGGACTCGCCGTGGCTATGTCAGCAGGGAGTGCTGTGCGAGGACTTGGGGCGCGTCGGCCTCCCTGTTTCCTGATCCGATCGACAGAGGAGGTCCATCGTGAAACTTCGTTTGCTCGCGCTGGTGTCCAGCGCGCTGGTCCTGTGTGCGTGTACCGGCAACAAAACGTCATCCGAATCTTCGGCTACGGCAGCACCGGCGCCCGCGGCGGACGCATCCGCGTCCGCTGGCATCAAGCCCGTCGATGTCCCCGCCGGATACGGCTATCCGGGGGATCGTGTGCAATTCCAGGCCTGGGCCGATGCCTGGAAGATCGACGCCATCACCGCCACTGCATGGAATCTGTGGGCGGGCATGACCAGCGACTCGGGCCAGACCTGGAACGGCGCGACATTGCCGGTTTGGGAAACCTGGTGCGGCAATGAGGAAGTCTTCAGCGCGGCCGGCTGTACGTCGCTGCGTCGCCCGGCGCGCAAGTTCCAGCGGCCCAGCCAGATCGGTCACTCCGCACGCCTACTGGGCGCCGCAACGCCTAGCGACACGCAGGTGGTGTCCTTCAACAAGTTCAATCCGCCGATGGCGAAGTACCTGGCGGCCCAGCATCCGGGTCCGGGTGGCGCGCAGTACAACTACACCACCATGCAGAGCCTCGCCGCGCTCAATGCGGCATGGCCGACGGGGACGCCGATCAGTGCGCGCAAGGTGGTCGATGCGCCTTATCGGGCCGATCAGGGGACGGCGCGTGGATTCGCCGCCATGGAAACCAAGCCGGTGATCTTCCTGGTGAAGGCGAAGGGCCTGACGCCGATGCCGCTGTGGATGGGCCCGGACCAGTCGACGACGCCGGCGAACGCCACACCGGAGACGTGGTTCAACTGCGTGTTGCTCGATCCCAACGGGGCCGCCGATCCGGCGACCGCGCCGGTGCCCGCGACGCCTGCGCAGATCGCGCAGATGGTTCCGGGCTCGTCGATGTCGTGCAAGAACTATCTGTACGCACCCTTGGCGACCATCTACAGCTTCAAGATGGATGCGGACGAGGCGACTGCGTGGAATGCGCTGGTCAACAACTCTGGCGACGGGGGCCAGAATCTCACTGCCGATGCGGGCGACTATGGCGTGCTGGGCGGCATGCACGTGAACAGCAAGACCACGGTCAACTGGACGTGGGAGACGTTCTGGTGGCAGCCGGGTGCCGATACGCCGAACCACTTCCCCGGCAGCAAGCAGGGCATGACCGACAAGGTCATGGGGGCGTGGCGCAATTACGCGATGTGCTCGGCCTGGAATCAGACCGCGGGGAATGCGTCCAAGGACATGGTGGTCTGCTTCAATCCGTTCCTGGAGACGTCGAGCGGCATTCCGGCGGGTCAATCCAGCAACTGCATGAGCTGCCATGGCGTGGCTACGGCGGGATCGCCGCTCAGCGGTTCGCCGCTGCAATTGCCGACGTTGAACTATCCGCCGGACTACGACGCGCCGATCGATTTCAACAACGATCCGCGCTTTGCACCGTATACGCGCGCGGATTTCTCGTGGGCGATTCCGGTCAATGCGGTGAACACGGCATCGGCGAAACCCAGCGCCGGCGCAGCTAAGTAATCCGCGTCACTCCCATGCGGCCCGGCAGCGATGCCGGGCCGCTTTCTTTTGTCTTTGCCCGTCATCCTTACGCTTTGCTCATCATCCCTTCGCTTTTGCTCGTCATCTCCGCGAAGGCGGGGATCCAGGGACGTTGCTTTTGTCGGCTTCGGCGCGGCGTCTTCGTTGGGACGCGCTACCCGACGGGACGGGGGTGCTCCGCCCCTCCGGACGGCATCCCTGCCTTTAGTCGGGGCCGCGGACCATCCTGGTCCGCTCTCCGCACCCCCATCCCATCGGGCAGCGCTTATCGCGAGCGTACAGATCGCCGCTTCGGCGCCGGAGCCCTTCTTCTCCCCGCGTGCGGGGAGAAGATGCCCGAAGGGCAGATGAGGGGGAGCGAGCGCAGCGAGTTGCTTTTGCTCTTTCGTAGACGCGCCCGAGATGTGTGGAGGGCAGGCGGTGCCGGTGGGTAGGCGTGACTGTCAGCGGCATGGATGCCGCTGACAAGCCTCCATGGACGGATTCACGGCGTGTCACGACTGCCCACCGGCGCCGCCTGCCCACCCGTACACGCCCCGCTTCGCAAAGAAAAACCAACGTCGACGGGGCTACTGGCCGCGCTCAAGCACCAGCAGCGGATCGATCCGCACATCGAACCAATTCATTCCCCAATGCAGATGCGGTCCCGTCGCACGCCCCGTGGCACCGACCGCCCCGATCACCTGACCCTGTTCGACCCGGTCACCGACATGCACGTCGATCCGCGACAGATGCAGAAAGTTGGAACTGACCCCGTGCCCATGATCCAGCAGCAAGGTGCCACCGGTCAGATACAGATCCGCATTGGCGAACGTGACGACGCCCGCAGCCGGCGCCAGCACCGGCGTGCCCGCTTCGGCGGCGATATCCATCCCCGAATGCGGCGCCTTCGGCGTACCGTTGTACACACGCTGATTGCCGAAGCGGCCGCTGACGCGCCCCTGCACCGGCCAGATGAAGCGCTGCACGAAGTCGGTGCGGTCGTCGTCGCGCAGACGGGCCGCAGCCACCAGCGCCTGCTCGCGCTCGATGCGCGCGGCAATGTCGGGCGGCGGATTGACGGTGTCGGGCGGCACACCTTCGACACGCTCGATCGGCCAATCGCGTGGCGTGACGGCGATGCTCACGGCCTCGCGACTGCCGTCAGCGCGTTGCACCTCGACGCGCACCGGACCGGCTTCATCGCGCCCGATCCCGAAGACCGCCGTGCCATAGGGCGTCGCGTGCAATTCACGCTCGCCGTAGCGCACGACGCTGCCTGCGGGTACCTTGCCGAAGACCAGTGCCCCTTGCGAGGCGGCCGCCGGGAAGACTACGCGACGGTCCTCCGCCTGCGCGGTTTCGATTGGCGGAGCAGGGCGGGGCGCGGTGCTGGCGCACGCCGCCAGAAGCAGCGCGGCGGTGAGCGTGACGCCATGCCTCAACGATCGAACTCCAACCGCTGCCCCATGGCATCGCCCACCAGCTGCCGGCCGTCCCACGCGAGCACACCGTTCACCCAGGTCGAAGCCACGCGCGAGTGGAAAGACATGCCCTCGAACGGCGACCAGCCGCACTTGGACAGCACATCGTCGGCGTGCACCGTCGTCGGCGTATCGTCGATGAGCACCAGGTCCGCCGCATAACCTTCGCGCAGGAAGCCGCGGTTATGCACGTCGAACAACTTCGCCGGCGCATGCGCGAACTTCTGCACCACCTGCGCCGTGGTCAGCTTGCCTTCGTGCACCAGTTCCAGCGCGGCGAGCAGCGCGTACTGCACCAGCGGCAGGCCCGACGGCGCTGACAGGTACGGCCGCGCCTTCTCCTCGATCGTATGCGGCGCGTGATCGGTGGCGAGCACGTCGATCACATCGTTCGCCAGCGCGGCGATCAGCGCCTCGCGGTCGGAGGCTTCCTTGATCGCGGGATTGCACTTGATCTTGTTGCCCAGGCGCTCGTAGTCGGAACGATCGAAACGCAGGAAATGGATGCAGGTCTCGGCGGTGATGCGCTTGCCTTCGACCGGGCCGGGTTCGAACAGCGCCAATTCGTCCGCCGTGCTGATGTGCAGCACGTGCAAGCGCGAACCGTGCCGGCGCGCGAGCGACACCGCCAGCTCGCTCGACTTCAGGCAGGCCTCGCGCGAACGGATGTCCGGGTGCGCCGACGGCGGAATATCGTCGCCGTACTTCGCCTTGAAGCGCGCCAGCTCGGCATCGATCATCGGCGTGTCTTCGCAGTGCGTGATGATCGGCACCGGCGCGTCGCGGAAGATGCCGTCGAGGATCTGCGGATTGTCGACCAGCATGTTGCCGGTGGATGCGCCCATGAACACCTTCACACCTGGCGCGTTGCGCGGATCGATGCGGCGGATCGCCTCCAGGTTGTCGTTGCTGGCGCCCATGTAGAAGCCGTAATTGCCCCACGCGCGCCCGTGCGCGCGGCGGTACTTGTCCTCCAGCGCCGCCGCATCGAGCGTGGGCGGCGAGGTGTTGGGCATGTCCATGAAACTGGTCAGCCCGCCAGCCACGGCGGCGGCCGACTCGGTGGCGATGTCGGCCTTGTATTCCATCCCGGGCTCACGGAAGTGCACCTGGTCGTCGATCATGCCCGGCAACAGGCGCCGGCCGTTGGCGTCGACCACCGTCTCGTGCGTACGCGCGTGCAGGCCTGTGCCGATCTGGGCGATCCGGCCGCCTTCGATGCGCAGGTCGCCGTCGAATTCGCGGCCTTCGTTGACCAGACGGGCGTTGACGATCAGTGTCGATGACATTGGGCCTTTCCATTGAGCGGCGGCACCGGATCGAAGCCGCCGGGGTGCAGGGGATGGCAGCGCAACAGCCGGCGCACGGCCAGCCAGCTGCCCTTGAGAGCGCCGAAACGCGAAATGGCTTCCATCGCGTAGACCGAGCACGTGGGATGGAAGCGGCAAGCCGGCCCCAGCAGGGGGCTGATCCAGCGTTTGTAGCCACGCAGCATCAGAATGAGCAGGCGGTCTATCACGATTCCTTCATGTCTACAGGCGGTTACTGGCGACGGTGCGATCTGGGCTCGAGCGGCGCCGGCCCGTTGCGACTTCGCTGACTTCAATAGCGTAAAACCGCGAGCGAACGTGCGATGAAAGCGCGGTTGCCGCGGTAGCCGGGGCAGGGTATAACAGCGCGCTTTCCAGATATAGGGTCGTGCGGCAGGGCTGACGAAAGGCGCATTGCTTTTTCCAGCCAGGACCCCAACTCTGGGCGATCGAACCGATTGCAAGGCTGCTTCGGCACTGCGCAGGGACGTTCGAGCCGTTCATTCGAAGGAAGAGGACACGCCGCTCGTGGCAGCAAAGAAACCCGCGAAGAAGGCCGCCAAGGCCACCAAGAAGCCGACCCCCAAGTCCGCGGCAAAGAAGCCGGTTGCCAAGAAGGCGGCTCCTGCCAAGAAGCCGGTCGCCAAGAAGCCTGTTGCCAAGAAGGCGGCTCCCGCCAAAAAAGCCGTAGCGAAGAAGCCCGTCGCCGCCAAGGCGCCTGCCAAGAAGGCAGCGGCCCCGGCGAAGAAGCCGGCGGTCGCCAAGCCCGCCCCGGCCAAGACCGCTCCGGTCAAGCCCGCAGCCAAGACCGCTCCGGTCAAAGCCGCTCCCGTCAAAACCGCACCTATCAAAGCCGCTCCTATCAAAACCGCCCCTATCAAGAACGACTCCGTCAAGGCGGCGCCGGCTCCGGCCGCCAAGCCTTCGACGGTGGTCAAGAAGCCGGCCCCGCGTCCGGCCACCAAAACGGCCCCGGTTCCCGCGACGCCTGCTCCGGCGGCTTCGGCCACGCCGGCCAAGGCCTCCACCCCGGCCAAGACCGCAGTGAGCAAGTCCGTGGAAACCGCAAAGACCGCCCCCACCGGCACGCCGGACGTGGGTAACCACCCGTCGCGCCCCGCATCGCCGCAGCGCCCGGCCGGCAAGGTCGCCGTCGCCGTCGCCGCCAACAAGGACAAGGCCCCGGCTCCGCGCGGCAAGGTCAAAGTCGTGGACTACCAGAACGATGAGGCCACCGGCCGCCCGATCGTCCCGAAGGGTTATGTGCCTTCGCCGGACGAGGAATACATGAACCCCTTGCAGCTCGAGTACTTCCGCCAGCGCCTGCTGAAGTGGCGCGCGGATCTGGTCGAGGAATCCAAGCAGACCATCGAGAACCTCAAGGACGAAGTGCGCGACGTCGGCGACGAAGCCGAGCGCGCCACCCGCGAAACCGAGAACTCGCTCGAACTGCGCACCCGCGACCGTTACCGCAAGCTGATCAGCAAGATCGACAGCACGCTCAAGCGCGTGGATTCGGGCGACTACGGCTTCTGCGTCGACACCGGCGAGGAAATCGGCCTGGAACGCCTGGAAGCCCGCCTCACCGCCGAGCGCACGATCGATGCGCAGGAGCGGTGGGAGCATATGCAGAAGCAGATGGGCGATTGATCGCTCAGGCGGCATCGCAGTAAAGCAAAAAGCCCGGCTCTGGCCGGGCTTTTTGCTTGCTGGAGCCGTGCCACGCAATCCGGTGTTGGCATGGCGCGCCGGGTTTCCGAGGTCGGCGCAGTGGCTGTTCGACTTGGCCGACCAGGCGAGCGGGGCGCAATGAACTCCCTCGCCCCGCTTGCGGGGAGAGGGACAGCTTCGCGCAGCGAAGCAGGGTGAGGGGACGTGCTGTCGGCGGTAGCGATCTCGGCGCGGGCAGGCGGCGCCGGTGGGCAGGCGTGACACGCCGTGAATCCGTCCATGGAGGCTTGTCAGCGGCATCCATGCCGCTGACAGTCACGCCTACCCACCGGCACCGCCTGCCCGTCACACATCGTGGGCGCATCTACTAAGGAGCAGAGGCGGCTCGCTGCGCTCTGGAGCCAGGCCCCGCATCGGCATCGCCGATGCCGACCGTTGCGCACTAGGCAATCTGGCGTTGCTTTAGCGCGTGCGTAGAGATCGCAACAGCTCCCTCAGGATGACCACCCGGTCAAGTTTTCTGTGGCTGCAAAAGAATTTATGAGCAAGCAAGACAAAAGAAAGCTGATGCAAGCGAAGACGCTCGACAAAGGGCTGGCATCTTATCTTGTGAAGGCGGCCGCTATCGGTGGCGTTGGTGGGCTCATTGTTGGAATTGTTGTCGCCTCTTTAGGCGGGGAAGGATTTGACTTTCTCCAGGGCCTAAAAAGTATCGTGGCCAGACAAATTCTGACGACTCTACTTTGCGCCTTCCCTTTTGCGCTTGTTGCTGTCCGGGTCGCTTGGACGCATTGGAAAATTATTACTTGGGAGACGTTTACGCTCAACTTCAACATCGGAGACGGCATTGACAGCATCTTGAAAAAATTCGGCGCGCCTACCAACAGAAGCGCCAAAAAGGACACGGTGGAGTTGTTCTATAAGACTTTGATTGACAAGAATCGAAGAATAGAAGTCAAAAACATGACCTTTATCTTTGCAAACAACAAACTCGTCAAATTCAATAGATTTTGACTCGCCCAGTTTTTTGCTAGCCCAGCCCCGCGTCGGTATCGCCCATGCCGACCGTTGCGTGCCAAGCAATCCGGTGTTGCCTTAGCGCGGGCATAAAGATCGCGACACCCCCTCAGGATGAGCCCCGGTCCGCGGAGTCCGGCAAAAGGGAAGGGCGATGAGTCGAATCACCAGAGCACGCGCTGGCCTCATGATGGTCTGCGTACTGTTGTTAGCGGCCTGCATTCGCGAAACAGCTCCGCGTGCATCACAAGCAGCGCAGCCATCGCCCGTAGAGGCGCCTGCAAGCGCACCGCAGCCCGTCGCAGCAGAGGCCAGTGAAGTGCCGGCACGACTCGTACTCCCTGGTCTGTTCACACCCATGAGCACGCCCGATGTCCTGCGCCAGGTCTTCGGCGCGGACAACGTAGAGGTCGGAGAAGTCCCTGACGGTAGAAGCGGCGTCGGTGTGGTCCTCTTTCCCAACGATCCGACGCGCCGCGCCTATCTGTACTACTCGAACTGTTGGGAACCGCTGGTTTACCTGCGTACGATACGCGTCATCGACCCCGGGTCGCGATGGCGCATGGACAATGGCACCGCGATCGGTGCCGCGCTCGCCAATGAGGTTCGGCGGAATGGCCGCCCGATCGATCCCCGATTCGGTTTCATACGCGGAGCCGTGGCACGCGGCTGGAAAGAAGACGATGCGGGGAAGGTCAGCGAACTATGGGTGATCTTCTCCGACCCGGACGACTGCGCGGGCACTCTTCCTCGTGGCTCGGAAGGTGTTTTCGGAATGGGCCTCGCGCGCGTATTCACGCCCGAACCCAATAGCGATTCCTTTCGTCAGGACTTCGAAGCGCAGGTCTACTTGCGTCCCAGACAATTGCGAAACGAGGAGGGGGAGTGGCGCTTGGATTGTCAGAACCAGAACCACTGCGAAATTCATCGCCACGATGACTAGCCGGTTCCGTTGCGGCCTTGGAACATCGCAAGAGCTGGAAATATTGAACAGGCAACGCAGAGTAACGATATGTCCGTGCCAGACCGCGAACTTGAAGAAAGAGGCTTTGCCATAGTTCCCGGCGTCCTCACGGACGAAGAATGCCTACAAGTTTCCGAGGCACTGCAAACCAAGGGCACGCCCGGCACGCGCTGCTCATTGGACTTTGACTGGTGCGCCGCGCTTGCCATCAGCATCCGCCGGCATCCCGCACTTTCTTCACTGATCCCACCTGACCATGTGGCGGCGCAGTGCACCTATTTCGAAAAATCCATCGCCACCAACTGGCTGGTGCCCGTGCACCAGGACCTCAGCATTCCCGTGGCGGAGAGGATCGCGGATGCCCCGCTCAGCGGCTGGTCGGAAAAGGAAGGCTCGCTCTACGTCCAAGCCCCTGTGGAGGTCTTGCAGCAATTGATCGCGGTTCGCCTCCACCTCGATCCCTGCGGCGACGACGATGGCCCGCTCCGCGTTGTGCCGGGGTCCCACAGGATGGGGCGCGTCGATGCCGGTACCGCCTTCGAAATTCGTGCGCGATCCGAGGAGATTCGGTGTACGGCTGCGCGCGGATCGGTAATGGCGATGCGTCCTTTGCTGCTGCATGCCTCGTCCAAGGCAACGGGCAGCAGCCTGCGCAGAGTCCTCCACATTCTGTTCGGTCCGCCGTCGCTGCCGCATGGGCTGCGGTGGCGGTATGCGGTCTGACCATTGGAAGAGCTCGGGTCAGAGGGTCTGCCTCATGATTTATGTGCATGTTTTTGTATCGAAGAGCCGGTTTTCGAGCCGCCAGAAGCTTCGGGAGTTCTATGAGCCTAGCTACTCCGAAGAGGGTGACATGGTTCCGTCATCCTTCATGCGAGAAGTCACTCTCAAGGGATATGAGCCTGCGGCCATAGAGGCCGTTCACTTCGATACTGCACGTAACGTCGCAGAGCTGCTGCGGGGCGTCTCATATGCAGGGCAGTGGGTGCCTCGGGTCCGTTCGGACCTCAGCGCAAATTGCGCCATTTGCCTCTTCTGTCCAAATGTCCCAATGACACCAGAAAGGTCCTCGTTGAAGTATCTCGGACGGTTCGAGTGCGACGCGCAGCGCTAGAGGGAACAAATCGCCGCGCGGGCAGACAAACAGCTCTCGCTCTGCACGTAGCTACGAATGTCCTACTACCTGCGGAGCTTCTGTTTCATGAGCGACAGATCAGGCCCCATCCGCCTCAAACCCAACCTTGCGATGCGACCCATCGCAATAAGGCTTGTTCTTCGAATGCCCGCAGCGGCACAGCCAGGTCTCGGTGACGCGGTCGAGGGTGTGTCCGGTGCCGCTGACGATTTCCAGATTGCCGGTGACTTTGAGCGGTCCGTTCTTCTGCGGTTCTACGGCGAGGGGACCATCGCGCACCGCTAGCGGCTGCGATTCCTTCGGCGCGCGTTCGCCGCTGGCGACGAAGCCGCCCTCGGCATGACTGTTGTCGCAGAACGGCTTGCGCTTCGACAGGCCGCAACGGCATAGCGTCGCGCGTAGCCCTTCGTCCTGCCCCGCGATCCGCAGCGGTGCGTTGAAGGCGAGCGGCCCGTTCTCGCGCAGGCGCACCAGATTCACGACCGGCGCGGGCTCTTGTTCGCCGCCGTCGATGCGCTCGTACTGGATCGCACCGGAGGGACACGAGCGCGCGATCATCGCGACTTCCTCCGGACTCACCGCGTCGGGATGGATCCACTCGCCCTCGACGTTGGGCACGAATACGTCCGGGTGCTGCAGCACGCAGTTGCGCGAGTGGATGCAGCGCTCGCCATCGAAATGGATGACGACCTTCTGGCCGCGCACGGTTTCCTTGCTCATGGCCGTCTCCCCGGTTGAGCTGTCCCCTGCAGTCTACGCCGCGGCAGCGACACCGGCGCAGCGACGCTCAGTGCAGTTCGCGCAGGTCCAGCCGTCGCAAACGCGGCGCCAGCCGGGCCGTCGTCGCCACCACCAGCAGAGTCATGCAGCCGCCGAATATCACCGAAGGCACCAGCCCCAGCAGGCGCGCGGCGACACCCGATTCGAAGGCGCCCAGCTCGTTGGATGAACCGATGAAGATGCCGTTGATCGAGGACACGCGCCCGCGCATGTGATCGGGCGTCGCCAGTTGCAGGATGGTCGAGCGCAGCACCACCGACACGCCGTCGCACATGCCCGAAAGCATCAACATCAGCGCCGACAGCCACAGATAGCGCGACAGCGCGAAGCCGATGATGCACAGGCCGAAGCCGGCCACCGCGACCAGCAGCACGCGGCCGGCATGACGCTGCAGCGGGCGTCGCGCCAGGTACACGCCGATCAGCACCGCGCCGACGGCGGGCGACGCGCGCAGCAGGCCCAATGCTTCCGGGCCGTAGTGCAGGATTTCCTTGATGAAGGCCGGCAGCAGCGCGACCGCGCCGCCGAACAGCACCGAGAACATGTCCAGCGCCTGCGCGCCCAGCACGACTTGCGTGCGGAAGACGAAGCGCAGGCCTTCGCCGATGCTTTGGAATATCGGGGCGCGTTCGGTCGGGAGCGGGGGCTCGGTGACGCGCAAGCTGATCACGGCGATGGCCGCGGCGGCCGCGAAACCGGCGGCGACGAGATACGCGGCGCTCTTGCCGCCCCAGGCAACCAGCAAGCCGCCCATCGCGGGACCGAGCACCAGCCCGGTTTGCATGACCACGCTGCTGACGCCCGCGCCGCGCGCGAACTGCTCGCGCTTGAGCACGCGCGCGAACAGCGACATGTACACCGGCGCGAGGAACGCACGCACGATGCCGTTCACCGCAATCGCCGCGTAGATGATCAGCGTGGCGTAGCCGAACGCCCCTGCGGGAATCACGCCGCTGGCGACGCCTGCCAGCGTGAGCGTGGTCAGGAACAAGCCGAAGCAGGCCAGCATGCCGAGCACGCGCCGCCGCAGATGATCGACGGCGTAACCGGCGAAAAGCGCGAAGCAGAAATACGGGATGACCTCGGCCAGGCCGATCAGGCCCAGCGCGAATGCATCGTGGGTGATTTCGTAGACATGCCAGCCGACCGTCACCGCGACGATCTGGTACGACAGCATGCCCAGCAGGCGATAGGTCAAAAGGCCAGTGAAACCGCGGTTGCGCAGTAGAACCCGGATGCCAGCGCCTTCGCCAGGAGCGTCGGTCCCTGCCGCCTGGCTCACGAAGCCGCGCTCACAGCGCCTTCTGCGCGCGGTCGCGGATGAAGGCGAGCAGGGCGGCCAGCCCGTTGCTGCGGGTCGGCGAGAGATGCTTGGCCAGGCCGATCTCGGCGATGTAGTCCGGCTCGGCCGCCAGGATCTCCTGCGCGCTGCGGCCCGAATACACCCGCAACGCCAGATAGATCAGGCCAGAGACGATCGCCGAGTCGCTGATGGCCCGGAAATCCAGGCGCTCCGCGCCGCCCGAAGCGACGATCCAGACCATCGACTGGCAGCCGTGCAGGCGATGCTCCTCGGTCTTGTCCGCCTCCGGGAAGACGGGCAGCTTGCGGCCGAGGTCGATCAGGTACTGGTAGCGCTCGGCCCAGTCGCCGAAGAAGGCGAATTCTTCGCGGATGGCGCTCTGGGCGTCGCCGGTGCTGGCTTCGAGCGGGAAAGTGGAAGCGTCCATGGGGCAATTTTACTGCGGCTGGCCGGCGCGATCGTCGCGCGGTCTTTACTCGTCGGGAACGCTGGCCGGAACGACGGTTTCCAGCGGCGGCGCGGCTGACGGCGCGCCGCCGTGTTAATCAGCCTCGCTTCCAGCGCACGCCCTGCGGCGTGTCTTCGAGCAGGACGCCTTCACCGGAGAGCTGCTCGCGGATCGCATCGGCACGGGCGAAATCGCGCGCCTTCTTGGCCGCGGCGCGCTCGTCGATCAGCGCCTGAATCCGCGCATCGTCGTCGCTGGACGCGCCGCGTGCGAACCAGGCCGCCGGACCCTGCTGCAGCAGGCCCAGCGCCAGGCCGGCGCCCAGCAGCTCCGACTTCAGGCGCTGCTTGTCGGCGGGACTCTCCGCCTTGCGCGCTTCGGCGGCGATGCGGGCGATCTCGGCGAGCACGGCGGGCGTGTTGAGGTCGTCGTCCAGCGCGGCCTCGATGCTGGCCGGAATCTGCGCCGTGGCTTCCACACCGGCCAGATCGCGCAAAGTTCCGTACAGGCGGTCGAGCGTGCGGATGCTTTGCTCGATCAGCGCGTCCGACCACTCCAGCGGCTGCCGGTAGTGCGCCGACAGCAGCGAATAACGCAGCGCTTCCGGCGGCTGCTCGCGCACCAGGTCGTGCACGCGCTGGATGTTGCCGACCGACTTGGCCATCTTGGCGCCGCCGAAGTTCAGCATGCCGTTGTGCAGCCACCAGCGCGCGAACGGCTTGCCGCCGTGCGCGCATTCGCTCTGCGCGATCTCGTTCTCGTGGTGCGGGAACTGCAGGTCGACGCCGCCGGCATGGATGTCGATGGTTTCGCCCAGATGCGCCTCGGCCATCGCTGAGCATTCGATGTGCCAGCCCGGGCGGCCGTAGCTCCAGGGCGAGTCCCAGCCCGGCAGGCCGCCGGTGGAGGGCTTCCACAGCACGAAGTCGCCCGGGTCGCGCTTGTACGGGGCGACTTCGACGCGCGCGCCGGCCAGCATTTCCTCGGTGTCGCGGCGCGAGAGCTTGCCGTAGCCGTCGAAGCTGGCGACCGAGAACAGCACGTGGCCTTCCGCCGCGTAGGCGTGGCCGGTATCGATCAGGCGCTGGATCATGTCGATGATCTGCGCGACGTGGCCGGTGGCGGTCGGTTCCAGGTCCGGCGGGCGCACGCCCAGCGCGCCCATGTCCTCGCGGTAGGCGGCGGCGAACTTGTCGGTGATGACCGAGATCGGCACGCCCTGTTCGCCGGCGGCGTTGTTGATCTTGTCGTCGATGTCGGTGATGTTGCGGGCGTAGGCCAGTCCGCCGTAGCGGCGGCGCAGCACGTCGGCGAGCACGCCGAAGACCACCGGGCCGCGCGCATTGCCGATGTGCACGTAGTTGTAGACCGTCGGTCCGCACACGTACATGGTCACGCGGGCGGGATCGAGGGGCGCGAAGGGTTCGACGCGGCGCGTCAGGCTGTTGAAGAGTTGCAGGCTCATGGGGGTACCGCTGGAAGTGCGGCAATTCTAGCGGGCCTGGACTCTAGCGGGCCTGCTGCCTAAGCCGGGATTCAGGGCCTCGCCGCGGCGGTCGCCTACAATTCCCCCATTCGACCAATTTCGAGCGCGATGACCCGTCTCCGTCTGTGGCTGTCCATTCTGCTGACTTGCCTGGCATTCCTGGCCGGCCCGGCCGTGGCTCAGCAGCACACGGTCATCCAGCAGGAGAACGTCCGCTACGACTACGCCCAGGTGCTGCGGGTGACGCCGGTCTACCAGACCCTTACTGCGACGCGCACCGAACAGCGCTGCGAACCCACCCCTGAGGAGAAATCGCGGCTCTCGCGCGCCGTCGGGGCGATCAAGGACGTCCTGCGCCGGGACGACAACAAGGGCAGCAACTGCCAGAACGTGCCGGTCGAGCGCGAATTCCGCCGCCCGATCGCCTACGACGTCGACTACGTCTACAAGGGCGCCAAGTTCCGCTCGCGCCTGCCCGAGGACCCGGGCAACCGCCTGCGCATCCGCATCGCCATTACCCCGGCCGTGCCGGGCGCGACCACGCCCTGACCGCACGGCCCCGACTTCAGGCCCTCATAACGGCTCATTCCGCATCGTGATGGGCGACAGGTTGCGTCGGGGGGCGGGCCGTGCAAACATTCGCGCCCTCATGAAGACCCTGCGCGCCGACGCTGACGTAATGACCTCCGCCTGGATGGCGGCGGGCATGACCTCGCGCGCGCGCCGACCGTTCCCGCCACTGCTGGCTGGGTAGCGCGTCCGCGCCATTGGATTGAACGATGGCATGACACACGAAGAGCCCAGCCTGTGCGCTGGGCTCTTTTGTTTTTACGGCCCAGCGACGAGTTACTGATTTGTCCTTGGAGACCGCGATGAAGTCCATCCACAAGCCTGCCGTCCAGCAGCATTTCCTAAACACCCAGGACTGGTCCCGCCCGGACCTGGACGCCCTGCTCACGCAGGCCGCCAACTTCAAGCGATACAAGCTCGGCGAGGAACTCAAGGGCCGCTCGATCGCGCTGGTGTTCTTCAATCCGTCCATGCGCACCCGCACCAGCTTCGAGCTGGGCGCGTTCCAGCTCGGCGGCCACGCCATCGTGCTGCAGCCGGGCAAGGATGCGTGGCCGATCGAGTTCGACCTGGGCACGGTGATGGAAGGCGACACCGAGGAGCACATCAAGGAAGTCGCGCAGGTGCTCGGCCGCTACGTCGACCTGATCGGCGTACGCGCGTTTCCCAAGTTCGTCGACTGGGGCTACGACCGCGAGGACATCGTCCTGAAGTCGTTCGCGAAGTACTCGCCGGTGCCGGTGATCAACATGGAAACGATCACCCATCCCTGTCAGGAGCTGGCGCACATCCTCGCGCTGCAGGAGCACTTCGGCACCACCGACCTGCGCGGCAAGAAGTACGTGCTGACCTGGACCTACCATCCCAAGCCGCTGAACACGGCGGTGGCTAACTCCGCCCTGACCATCGCCACACGCATGGGCATGGACGTGACCCTGCTGTGCCCGACGCCGGACTATCTGCTGGACGAGCGCTATATGGGCTGGGCCGAACAGAACGTTGCCGAAAGCGGCGGCTCGTTCGCGGTCAGCCACGACATCGAAAGCGCCTACCGCGGCGCCGACGTGGTCTATGCCAAGAGCTGGGGCGCCTTGCCGTTCTTCGGCAACTGGGCGCCGGAGAAGCCCATCCGCGACCAGTTCAAGCACTTCATCGTCGACGAACAGAAGATGGCGCTGACCAACAACGGCGTCTTCAGCCACTGCCTGCCGCTGCGCCGCAACGTCAAGGCCACCGACGCGGTGATGGATTCGCCGCAGTGCATCGCCATCGACGAGGCCGAGAACCGCCTGCATGTGCAGAAGGCGATCATGGCCGCGCTGGTCCGCTGACATTTCTTTGCAACGCTCCTTTCATACAACACATCGCCCCCACGGAATTCCCATGAGCAATCGCGACATCGTCCTAGCCTTCTCCGGCGGCCTCGACACCAGCTTCTGCGTGCCTTATCTGCAGGAACGCGGCTGGAACGTGCATACCGTCTTCGCCGACACCGGCGGCGTCGACGCGGAGGAACGCGCCTTCATCGAGCAGCGCGCCGCCGAACTGGGCGTGGCTTCGCATGTCACCGTCGACGGCGGCCCGGCGATCTGGGAAGGCTTCGTCAAGCCGTTCGTGTGGGCGGGCGAGGGCTACCAGGGCCAATACCCGCTGCTCGTCTCCGACCGTTACCTGATCGTCGACGCCGCGCTCAGGCGCTGCGCCGAGCTGGGCACCAAGGCCATCGCGCACGGCTGCACCGGCATGGGCAACGACCAGGTGCGTTTCGACCTGGCGGTGAAGGCGCTGGGCGACTACGAGATCGTCGCGCCGATCCGCGAAATCCAGAAGGAACACACCGAAGTCCGCGCCTACGAGCAGAAGTACCTGGAAGAACGCGGCTTCGGCGTGCGCGCCAAGCAGAAGGCCTACACCATCAACGAGAACCTGCTCGGCCTGACCATGTCCGGCGGCGAGATCGACCGCTGGCAGGCGCCGGGCGAGGGCGCGCGCGGCTGGTGCAAGCCGCGCGCCGAATGGCCGGCGGAGCCGCTGCGGGTAAAGGTCGGCTTCGTCAACGGCGAAGCGGTCGCGCTGAATGGCGAGAAGATGGAAGGCCATACGCTGCTGGCCCGGCTCAACTCGCTGTTCGCGGCCTATGGTGTTGGCCGTGGCATCTACACCGGCGACACGACCATCGGTCTCAAGGGCCGCATTATTTTCGAGGCGCCGGGCCTGATCTCGCTGCTCACCGCGCACCGCGCGCTGGAAGAGGCGGTGCTGAGCAAGCAGCAGAACCGCTTCAAGCCGGACGTTGCGCGCAAGTGGGTGGAGCTGGTGTACGAGGGCTTCTATCACGATCCGCTCAAGACCGACCTGGAAGCCTTCCTCGCTTCCAGCCAGTCCACCGTCACCGGCGACGTCGTGCTGGAAACGCAGGGCGGCGTGGTCAATGCCGTGGCCATCGAATCCAGGCACATCCTCAACGCCAAGGGCGCGACCTATGCGCAGGCGGCGGATTGGGGCGTGGCCGAGGCCGAAGGCTTCATCAAGCTGTTCGGCATGAGCAGCACCCTGTGGGCCGAAGTGAATCGCTGAGCGTGAATCGCAAATACGTGCCCAATCTCGACCTGGTGAACGCATGACCGACCTGCTGGCCCAGACCCTGCAGCACCTCGAAGCGCTGGTGTCGTACGACACCCGCAATCCGCCGCGCGACATCGGTACCGGCGGCATCTTCGACTACCTGCGGTCGCAGCTCGACGGTTTCCGTGTGGAAGTCACCGATCACGGCGCGGGCGCGGTGTCGCTGCTCGCCGTGCGCGGCAATCCGTCGCGCCTGTTCAACGTGCACCTGGACACGGTGCCGTCGTCGCAGGCGTGGTCGGCGGATCCGCTGAAGCTGCGGCTCACCAGCGACCGCGCGATCGGTCTGGGCGCGTGCGACATCAAGGGCGCGGCGGCCGGTCTACTGGCCGCGGCCGCGCGCACGAGTGGCGATGCCGCCTTCCTCTTCAGCACCGACGAGGAAGCCAATGACGCGCGCTGCATCGCCGCGTTCCTCGCCAGCGACCACGGATTCAGTGAAGCCATCGTCGCCGAGCCGACCCGCTGCGAAGCCGTACTCGCGCATCGCGGCATCGCCTCGGTGCTGATGAAGTTCCGCGGGCACGCCGGACATGCCTCCGGCGCCGATGCGCTGCACACCAGTGCGCTGCACGACGCGATGCGCTGGGGCCACAACGCGCTCGAGTTCGTCGAGTCGCAGGCGCACCAGCGTTTCGGCGGCCTGACCGGCCTACGCTTCAACATCGGCCGCGTCGAGGGCGGGATCAAGGCGAACATGATCGCGCCCAGCGCGGAAGTGCGGTTCGGTTTCCGGCCGCTGCCGTCGATGCCGATCGACGCGCTGCACGAGCACTTCCGTTCGCTGCGTGGCGCGGCGGCGATCGAGTCGTACCAGGAGACCTTCCACGGCCCGTCGCTGCCCAGCGGCAACATCGCCGGCGCCGAACAGCGCCGCCTGCAAGCGCGCGATCTGGCCGATGCAATGGACCTGCCGATCGGCAACGCCGTGGATTTCTGGACCGAAGCCTCGCTGTTCTCCGCCGCGGGCCTCACCGCACTGGTGTATGGACCCGGCGACATCGCCCAGGCACACACTGCCGACGAGTGGGTGGCGTTCGACCAGCTCGCCACCGCCGCCTCCACCTACCAGCGCCTGCTGGATTCATCCGCATGAACGCACAGATCGATTCCGTCCCCGCAGCGCGCAAGTTCCAGAACGCCGAGCCCAAAGCCACCATGACCGACATGCGCAACACGATCGTCCGCCTGCTGTCCAACATGGCCAGCGCGAAGGAGATCCAGCAGTACCTGAAGCGCTTCTCAGGGGTCGACGCTTCGCGCTTCGCCGTGGTCAAGGTCGGCGGCGCGGTGCTGCGCGACGACATGGACGCGCTGGTGTCCTCGCTCGCCTTCCTGCAGCAGGTCGGACTGACGCCGATCGTCGTGCACGGCGCCGGCCCGCAGCTCGACGAGGAAATGAAGAAGGCGGGCATCGAGAAGCGCACGGTGAACAACCTGCGCGTCACCGACGGCCCGGTGCTGGCGGTCGTGCGCCGGGTGATGCGCGAGGAGAACCTGCGCCTGGTCGAAGCCCTGCAGGAGCAGGGCGTGCGCGCGACCTCGATCCAGTCCGGCGTGTTCGAGGCCGAATTCCTCGATCGCAACGTGTACGAACTGGTCGGCAAGGTGACCCGCGTAGACATCGAAGGCATCCAGGCGGCGATCAAGGTCGGCTCGATTCCGGTGATCGCCTCGCTGGCGGAAACCGCCGACGGCCAGATCGTCAATGTCAATGCCGATTGGGCGGCGAACGAGCTGATCAAGACCCTGCAGCCGTACAAGATCGTGTTCCTGACCGGCACCGGTGGTCTGCTCGACGAACACGGCAAGGTGATCGATTCGATCAACCTGTCCACCGAGTACGAGCACCTGATCGAGCAGCCGTGGATCAACGGCGGCATGAAGGTGAAGATCGAACAGATCAAGGACCTGCTGTACGCACTGCCGCTGTCCTCGTCGGTGTCGATCACCAAGCCTTCGCATCTGGCGAAGGAACTGTTCACCCACAAGGGCTCGGGCACGCTGGTGCGTCGGGGTGAGCGCGTGCTGCAAGCCGCGCGCTGGGAAGAACTCGATCTGGAGCGTCTGCGCGGCCTGATCGAATCCGCCTTCGGTCGCCGGCTGCTGCCGGATTACTTCGAGCGCACGCGCCTGCATCACGCCTACGTCAGCGAGAACTATCGCGCGGCGGTGATCCTGACCGCCGAAGACGCGGGCACGTATCTCGACAAATTCGCCGTACTCGACGAGGCGCAAGGCGAGGGCCTGGGGCGCGCCGTCTGGCAGGTGATGCGCGAGCAGAACCCGAGCCTGTTCTGGCGCTCGCGCCATGGCAATCCGGTGAATCCGTTCTACTACGCCGAATCCGACGGTTGCCTCAAGCAGCCGCAGTGGAAGGTGTTCTGGTACGGGTTCGACGGCTTCGACGCGATCGAGCGTTGCGTGGAACACTGCCGTACGCGGCCGGCCACCCTGAAGGATTGAGATGAGCGTCGTGCAACTTCCGACCGATTGGCAGCGCGTGCCCTTGCTGCGCGGCGAACACGTCGCGCTGGAACCGCTGCGGCCGGCGCACGCCGAGGGCCTGCGTGTGGCGCTGGGCGACGGTGAGCTGTCCAAATGCTGGTACACGAACGTGCCGGCGCCGGAAGGCGTCGAGGCCTATGTCCAGGCCGCGTTCGACATGCAGGCGGAAGGCCGCGCACTGCCGTTCACCGTGCGCGCCGCCAATGGTGAGATCGTGGGTTCGACGCGCTTCTACGAGCCCGACCCGGTCGTTCCCAGGGTCAGCATCGGTTACACCTGGTACGCGAAACAGGTGCAGCGCACCGGGTTGAACACCGAAGCCAAGCTGCTGTTGCTCACCCACGCCTTCGAGACGCTGGGCTGCATCGCTGTGGTCTTCGAGACCAGCTGGTTCAACCACGCCTCGCGCACCGCGATCGCGCGTCTGGGCGCGAAGCAGGACGGCGTGCTGCGCAACAACCGCCGCCACAGCGACGGCAGCCCGCGCGACACGGTCGTGTTTTCGATCATCGACGTGGAATGGCCGGCGGTGAAGCGCCATCTGCAGTTCAAGCTGGAGCAGTACCGTCATGGCTGAACGGATCGGTATCGTCGGCGCGCGCGGGTATGTCGGCTCGGAACTGATCCGGCTGATCGCGGCGCATCCGCGCTTCGAACTGGCCTTCGTGTCCTCGCGCGAACGCGAGGGTCAGCGGCTGCGCGATCACGAGGCCGGTTACTCGGGCGATCTCACTTACGTCGCCTATGGCCCGGAGGAAGCCGCGGGGCAGGGCGTCGATGCGCTGATACTCGCACTGCCCAACGGCAAGGCGGCGCCGTTCGTGGCCGCGGCCGACGCGATTGCGCCGCAGACGCTGATCATCGATCTGTCGGCCGACTATCGCTTCGACGACGGCTGGTACTACGGGTTGCCGGAACTGACCCGCGCGAAGTACGCGGGACAGCGGCGCATCAGCAATCCCGGCTGCTATGCCACCGCCATGCAATTGGCGATAGCGCCGATGCTGGACGCCGTCGAGGGACCGCTGCAGTGCTTCGGCGTATCCGGCTATTCCGGCGCCGGCACGACGCCGTCCGACAAGAACGATCCGGAGAAGCTGCGCGACAACCTCATGCCGTATGCCCTGACCGGGCACGTGCACGAGCGCGAAGTCACCCGCCAACTCGGTCACCCGGTGGAGTTCATGCCGCACGTCGCGCCGTATTTCCGCGGCCTGACGATCACCGCGAACCTGCATCTGCAGCGCCCGTTCACCCGCGACGAAGTGGCCGCGCGCTATCGCGAGCGCTACGCGGACGAGCCGCTGGTGCGCGTCGCGGATGCGGCACCGTGGGTCAGCGACATCGCCAACGCCCACCATGTCGACGTCGGCGGCTTCACGCTGGCGGACGACGGACGCCGGCTCGTGGTGGTGTCCACCGAAGACAACCTGCTCAAGGGCGCGGCGACGCAGGCCTTGCAGAACCTCAATCTCGCCTTCGGTTTCGACGAAACCGCGGGCATCCCCGTGTAAGGCAACGACCATGTCCGATCTGCTCTGGCAAAAACCCGGCGTCAAGGTCGACGCACGCATCCAGAAATTCCTGGCCGGCGAAGACGTGATCCTCGATCGCGAGTTCTTCCTGTTCGACATCCAGGCCAGCCGCGCGCACGCCGAAGGCCTGCAGCAGATCGGCATCCTTAGCGGAGAGGAGCTCGACGCACTGAAAGGCGAACTAGCGGCGCTGGCCGAAGATTTCCGTCGCGGCCTGTTCGTGCTTGACGAGCGCTTTGAGGACGGCCATTCCGCGATCGAAGCACGCCTGGTCGAACGCCTCGGCGATGCCGGCCGCAAGATCCACACCGGCCGCAGCCGCAACGACCAGATCCTGGTCGCCACGCGCCTATGGCTCAAAGACCGGCTCGCGCGCGTGGCCGCGCTGTGCCGCGAATCGGCCGAAGTCGCATTGGCGCGCGCTGAAGCGGAAAGCCTGCTGCCGTTGCCCGGCTACACCCATCTGCAGCGCGCGGTCGTGTCTTCGGCCGGCATGTGGTGGGCCGCCTGGGCCGAAGGCTTCATCGACGATGCACAACGCGCGCAGCAGACGCTGGCGTGGGTCGACGCGAATCCGCTCGGCAGTGCCGCCGGCTATGGCGTCAACCTGCCGCTGGCGCGCGAACACACCACGCAGGCGCTCGGTTTCGGCCGCATGCAGGTGTCGGCCGCGTATGCGCAGCTGTCGCGCGGCAAGTTCGAGATGGCGGCGATCGAAGCCTTGTCTTCGGCCCTGCTCGACCTGCGTCGCCTGGCCTGGGATCTGAGCCTGTTCACCAGCGCCGAATTCGATTTCGTCGCCTTGCCGTCCGAATACACGACCGGCAGCTCGATCATGCCGAACAAGCGCAATCCCGACGTGATCGAGCTGATGCGCGCCACGTATTCCGCGGCTGCGGCGGCGCGCACCGAAATCGAACAGTTACTGTCGCTGCCGTCCGGCTATCACCGCGATCTGCAGTTCTCCAAGGGCGCGATCTTCCACGCCTTCGGCCGCGGCCTTGGCGCACTGGAACTGCTGCCGGATCTGCTGCGCAACCTCGAATGGAAGCCGGAGCGCCTGCGCGCCGCGCTCGATCCGTCGATGTACGCGACCGATCTCGCCGTCGATCTGGCGCGGCAAGGCATGCCGTTCCGCGATGCCTACAAGCAGGCGGCCGATCCCGCGCGCTGGGAGCAAGGCGATCCGCAAGCGAGCCTGGCGGCGCGCACCTCTCCCGGCGCGGCGGCGGATCTGCGTCTGGATGTCTTGCGCGCGCGATGGGCGGCGCTGACCTGATGGGCGCGCACGCTTTCGGCACGCAGTCGTTGCCCACATGGCGGCGCGCCGTGCTGAAAGTGGGCAGCAGCCTGCTGGCCGCGGACGGCGCCGGCGTTTCGGAGAGATTCGCTGCGGCGCTCGCCGCGTTCGTAAAGCACAGCCGCGCGCAGGGGCGCGAAGTCGTGATCGTGTCCTCGGGCGCGGTCGCCGCCGGCCGCAGCGTGCTGCAGGCGGAAGCGGCCGGGCTTACGCAACGCCAGGCCCTTGCCGCGCTCGGGCAGACGCATGTCGTCGCCCTGTGGCAGCGGCTGCTGGATGCGCCGGTGGCGCAGGTGCTGCTCAGCCATGACGACCTGCGCAATCGGCGCCGCTATCTCAATGCGCGTTCGACCTTGCGCGAGCTGCTGCGCCTGCAGGCCATTCCCGTCATCAACGAGAACGACACGGTGGCGGTGGACGAACTCAAGCTCGGTGACAACGACAACCTGGCCGCCGTCGTCGCCGCGCTGGTGGACGCGGATCTGCTGTTGATCGCGACCGACATTCCCGGCTTGTATAGCGGCCATCCCGTGCACGACCCGCAGGCGCGACCCGTTCCGCACGTCGCGCGGATCACGCCCGACATCGTGCGGATGGCGGCAGGCGACGCCGGCGCCCTAGGGACGGGCGGCATGCGGACCAAACTCGAAGCAGCCGGCAAGGCTGCAGCGGCCGGCATCGATACCGTGCTGTTCTGCGGTCGCGACGCGGAAGTGGTCGCCGCACTGGCGCAGGGAACGTTGCACGGCACGTATCTGCAAGCGCATGGCGATCGCCTGATCGCGAAAAAGTTGTGGCTGCGCCATGCGCCCACGGGCCTGCACGGCGTGCGCGTGGATGCCGGCGCCGCGCAGGCGCTGGACGCGCGCGGTGCTTCCCTGCTGCCGGGCGGCGTTACCGCCGTGGAAGGCGAATTCGGCCGCGGCGATCTCATCGAAGTGCGGCTGGCGGGCGACGCTTCCGGCACCGTGCTTGCGCGCGGGCTGGCCCAATACAACTCCGCCGACTTGCGCCGCATCGCCGGCCGTCACAGCCGCGACATCGAATCGATCCTCGGCTATCGCTATGGTGAAGCCGTGATCCATCGCGACGATCTGGTCATGCTGTCGCCGGGCGAACAGCCCCGAGAGGAACACGCATGACCGGTTCCGGTTACGTCCGCGCCTTGGCCGAAGCCGCCCGCGAGGCGCAGATCGCGATCGCCGCACTGGATACGGCGTCGCGCCGCCACCTGATCGAAGCGATGGCCACGGCTTTGGGAGCCGATCGCGCCACGATTCTCGCTGCCAACGATGAAGACATGCGCCGCGCACGCGCCGCGGGTACGGCGGGCGCCATGCTCGATCGCCTGCGATTAGACGAAGCGCGCCTCACCGGCGTCGCCGAAGCACTGCGCCGCATCGCGACCTTGCCCGATCCCGTGGGGCAGGTGACACGCAAGGACGTGCGTGCCGACGGCCTGAGCATCGAGCGCGTGCGCGTACCGCTGGGCCTGATCGCGATGATCTACGAAGCGCGACCGAACGTGACGGCGGACGCCGCGGCGCTCTGCCTGATGGCCGGCAATTCCGTGATCCTGCGCGGTGGTTCCGAGGCGCGGTCCAGCAATCGCGCCATCGCGGAAAGCCTGCGTCGCGCCTTGCGCGAATTCGGCGTGCCGGAAGCGGCCATCTCGCTCATCGAAGATCCGGCGCGCGAACACATGCTCGAACTGCTGCAACTCACCGATCTGATCGATCTGGCCATCCCGCGCGGCGGAGAAGGGCTGATCCGCTTCGTCGCCGAGCACGCGCGCGTCCCGGTGATCAAGCACTACAAGGGCGTATGCCATCTGTACGTGGACCGGGCCGCCGATCCCGCGCTTGCCACGCGCTTGCTGCTCGACGGCAAGGCCTCGCGCCCCGCGGTCTGCAATGCATTGGAAACCCTGCTGGTGCATGCGGAGTTCGCTGGCGTCTTCCTGCCGGACGCCATGGCCGCACTGACGGTGCGCGGTGTCGAAATACGCGGCGACGAGCGTGTACGCGCCTATTGGCCCGACGCGCATCCAGCCACCGACGCCGATTACGCCGCCGAATTCCTCGACCTGGTCATCGCCGTGCGCGTGGTCGATTCGCTGGACGACGCGCTCGCGCATATCCGGCGCTACGGCTCCGACCACACCGAAGTGATCGCCAGCGACGATCCCGCCGCCGCCGAAGCCTTCGTGCGCGGCCTGCGCAGCTCCGCGGTGATGGTCAACGCCTCGTCCCGCTTCAACGACGGCGGCGAACTTGGTTTGGGCGCCGAAATCGGCATCTCCACGACCCGCCTGCACGCCTACGGCCCGATGGGCCTGGAATCGCTGACGATCGAGCGCTACGTAGTGCGCGGAGCGGGGCAGGTGCGGCACCCGGATCTGCTGAATCCAGCCGGCTGAGCCGGCGTGGCTTGGCGCGCCGCCTAAAGACGGCAAAAGAACAAAAACGCCGGCGCAAGGCCGGCGTTTTCGCGAATCGATTGGTCGGGGAGACAGGATTTGAACCTGCGACTTCTACGTCCCGAACGTAGCGCTCTACCAGGCTGAGCTACACCCCGACGGCAGAGCCCGGCATTCTAAAGGCGAGCTTCACTTCGGGCAAGTGGTCAGTTGCCATCAGTCGCCATTATTGGCGGGCCGGGCATGGCCGGTCCGGCGCCAGTTAAACTGTGTGGCCGCGCGAAAGCGCCGGATTCCCGGCCTCCCGGGACATCCCGACATCCGCAATTTGGAGCACCCGCTTGATCAAGCCGCGTACCCCGCCCGGGGTCATGGAGCTGTTGCCTCCTGACCAGGTCGCCTTCCAGCGCATGCTGGACGTGATCCGCCGCAATTACGAACGTTTCGGCTTCCTGCCGGTGGAAACCCCGGTCATGGAGCTGTCGGAGGTGCTGCTGACCAAGTCCGGCGGCGAGACCGAGCGGCAGGTGTATTTCGTCCAGTCGACCGGTGCGCTGAGCAAGTCGGAAAGCGGGCAGTCCGATGGCCTGCCAGAGCTGGCGCTGCGCTTCGACCTCACCGTGCCGCTGGCGCGCTACGTGGCCGAGCACGAGCACGACCTGGCGTTCCCGTTCCGTCGCTACCAGATGCAGCGCGTGTATCGTGGCGAGCGCGCGCAGCGCGGCCGTTTCCGCGAGTTCTACCAGTGCGACATCGATGTGATCGGCAAGGACGCGTTGAGCGTCCGCTTCGATGCGGAAATCCCCGCGGTCATCTATTCGGTGTTCTCGGACTTGGACATCGGCGCGTTCACCATCCAGATGAACAACCGCAAGTTGATGCGCGGATTCTTCGAGGCGCAGGGTGTCGCCGACGGCGAGCTGCAGGCACTGGTGCTGCGCGAGGTCGACAAGCTCGACAAGCGTGGCGAGGACTACGTGCGCGAGACGCTGACGGGCGAGGGCTTCAATCTGCCGGCCGCAGCGGTGGACCGGATCATGGCGTTCGTGAAGGTGCGTTCGACCTCGCACGCCGATGCGCTGGCGCAGCTGGACGCGCTGGGCGAGGGCAGCGAAGTGTTGCGCGAAGGCATCGCCGAGCTGCGCGAAGTGCTGGAACTCGTGCGCGCCATGGGCGTGCCGGAGACGCATTACGCGCTCAACTTCTCCATCGCGCGCGGCCTGGATTACTACACCGGCACGGTGTACGAGACCACGCTCAACGACTACCCGCAGATCGGTTCGATCTGCTCTGGCGGCCGCTACGAAAACCTGGCCAGCCACTACACCAAGTCGAAGCTGCCGGGCGTCGGCATTTCCATTGGTCTGACGCGCCTGTTCTGGCAGCTGCGCGAAGCCGGCCTGCTCGGTGCCGCCTCCGGCAGCACGGTGCAGGTGCTGGTCACGCAGATGGACGCGGCGCACCTGCCGCACTGCCTATCCGTGGCGAGCGACCTGCGTCGCGCCGGTTTCAACACCGAAGTGGTGATGGAAGCCGGCAAGCTCGCCAAGCAGTTCAAGTACGCCGACCGGGCCGGCATTCGTTTCGTGATCGTGCTCGGCGAGGACGAAATCGCCAAGGGCTCGGTCACGGTGAAGGACCTGCGCCGGGAAGACCAATTCACCATCGATCGCCACGAACTCGTCGGCGCCCTGCGCGTGGAACTCGCGCAGGCCGAAGTACTGCAGGGCTCACACGCATGAAATCGATTCGCCTCGACGGACGCTCGCTGACGCGGGCGCAGCTGGTAGCGGTCGCGCACGGCGCGACGGTTGAACTGGATGCCGCGCAATTGCCGGCGGTGCAGCGCGCGGCGGACTTCCTCGCCGAGCAGGCGCGCCGCGAAGAGCCGATCTATGGCGTCAACACCGGCTTCGGCAGCAACGCGGACAAGCTCCTCGGTGCGCACCGGCTACGCGAGAAATTGGCAGGCGCGGAGGCCAGCAGCGAGACCCTGCACGAAGAGCTGCAACGCAACCTGATCGTGACCCATGCGGTCTGCGTGGGCGAGCCGTTCGCGCCCGATGTCGTCCGCGCGATGCTCTGCATCCGCATCAACACGCTGCTGCGCGGCCACTCCGGCATTCGCGTCGAGATCCTGCAGGCGCTGACCGCGTTGCTCAACGCGGGCGTGGTGCCGGTCGTGCCGCAACTGGGTTCGGTCGGTGCGAGCGGCGATCTGGCGCCGCTGTCGCATCTGGCCATCGTGCTGCTCGGCGGCGGCGAAGCGTTCTACCAAGGCGAACGCCTGCCCGGCGGCGAAGCGCTCGAGCGCGCCGGCCTGCAGCCGGTCAAGCTGTCGTACAAGGAAGGTCTGGCGCTCAACAACGGCACGGCGCAGATGTTAGCGACGGGCGTATTGGCGCTGGCCAAGCTCGAAGCCTTGGTCGAAACCGCGGACCTCGCCGCGGCCATGACCATTGATGCTTTCGCCGGTCGCCTCGGTGCTTTCGCGGAGGAAGTACACGCCCTGCGTCCGCATCCGGGTCAGGTCGAAACCGCCGCCAATCTGCGTCGCTTGCTGGAAGGCTCGACGCTCAGCGACATCGCCTATCACCTGGTGCCGCGCTTCCGCGCGTGGCAGCCGGAGAGCTGGGACACGCCGGAGTCGCAGCAACTGCGCTTCGACATCGGTTGGGATTGGGTGCCATTCACCCAACGCCACGGACGCGAGAAGTTCTACAAGCGTTTCCGTCCGTTCCGCGGCGGCAAGAAGCATCAGCCGCAGGACAGCTACTCGCTGCGCTGCATCCCGCAGGTGCATGGCGCGGTGCGCGATGCGCTGGCGCAGGCGGCGCGGGTGCTCGAGATCGAACTCAATGCGCTCACCGACAATCCCATCGTGTTCCCGGACGCAAAGGCCGAGCACGTCGAGCAGCAGGTAATTTCTGCCGGCCATTTCCACGGCATGCCGCTGGCCCTGGCGATGAGCTACGTGAAGGCCGCGATTCCGGTGCTGGCTAGCATTTCCGAGCGCCGTCTCAACAAGCTCGTCGACAGCGCCACGAATGATGGTTTGCCTGGCTTCCTGATCGGCAATGAAGACGGCACCGAGTCCGGCTTCATGATCGTGCAGTACACGGCGGCGGCTATCGTCAACGATCTGTCCAGCCGCGCGATGCCGGCGTCGGTGTATTCGATTCCCACCAGTGCGAATGCCGAGGACCATGTGTCGATGGGCGCCAACGAGGCCCGCCATGTACTGGCGATGGCCGATGACCTCGGCAAGGTGTTGGCGCTGGAGTTGTATACCGGCGCGCAGGCGCTGGATCTGCGCCGCGACATGATCAATGCCGCACGCGCGTTGGCCGCACGCACGGATGCCGAAGGATTAGCCGCGAAGGTGGTGGGTGGTCCCGCGACGGGCAGCAATGATCGCGCGGGCTTCCTCGCCGAAGTCGAAGCACTGCGCGCCGAACTCGCAAGCGCCGAGGCCTTCCATCCGGGTAATGCGGTTGCCCGCGCGCATGCAGCGATTCGCGAACATGTGCCGTTCCTGGCCCGCGATCGCGCCCTCGACGGCGAAGTCGCCACGGCGGTGCGGCTGGTTCGCGACGGCATCGTGCTCGCCGCAGCGCGCGGCTGATTTTTGCTCGTCATCCCCGCGTAGGCGGGGATCCAGGGACTTTGTTTCGCTCTTGCTCGTCGTCCCCGCGAAGGCGGGGATCCAGGGACTTTGCTTTTGTTGGTGCTGGTGGGTAAAGCGTCGGCTTCGGCAGGACGCGCTGCCCGACGGGACGGGGGTGCTCCGCCCCTCCGGACGGCATCCCTGCCTTTAGTCGGGGCCGCGGACCATCCTGGTCCGCTCTCCGCACCCCCATCCCATCGGGCAGCGCTAACCGCGAGCGTTGTGATCGCCGCTTCGGCGTCAATGCTCTTCTTCTCCCCGCGCGCGGGGAGAAGATGCCCGAAGGGCAGATGAGGGGAGCGAGCGCAGCGAGTTGCCTTCGCTTTTTTGCCAACGTGCCCGAGATATATGGGAGGGCAGGCGGTGCCGGTGGGCAGGCGCGACTGTCGGCGGCATGGATGCCGCCGATCAAGCCTCCATGGACGGATTCACGGCGTGTCGCGACTGCCCACCGGCGCCGACTGCCCGTGCCCGGATCGCATTACTGGCACACGCCACGTCCCCTCACCCTGCGTCGCTGATGCGACGCTTTCCCTCTCCCCGCAAGCGGGGAGAGGGAGGGGGCGCAGCAATCGATCAGTAGGCGTCAGGCCGCCATCACCGACGAAGTCCGAACGCAATCGCGCCCATCAGCCTTGGCCCGATAAAGCGCCTCGTCAGCGACCTGCAGCGCCGCTTCGGCGCCGCCCTTCATGCCAGTGTCCACGGCATGCACGCCGAAACTGGCAGTCACCGGAATCGTGACGCCGTGCGAACGGAACGGCTCCGCGCGCAGACGTACGCGCAATTCCTCGGCGATGTGCGAGGCGGATTCCAGATCCATCCCGGGCAGCGCGACGACGAATTCCTCACCGCCAAAACGGGCCAGCAACGCATTGTGCTGACGCAGCGTCTGCCCGATCACCCCCGCCGCCCAACGCAGGCACGCATCGCCGACCAGATGACCGTAGCGATCGTTGATTTGTTTGAAGTGATCCAGGTCGATCATCAATAGCGACAGCCGTCGACCGTTGCGCGCCTGCGAAAGCAGACTCTCGAACCCTTCATGGAAATAGGTCCGGTTATGCAACCCAGTCAGGCCATCGCGCTGGCTCGATTCGCGCAAGCGCCCGTGCGCGTCGGCGAGCTGATTCAGCGCGTTGCTGAGCTCAGACGTGCGCTGCGCGACCTTCTGCTCCAACTGATCGCGCGACTCGCGGATGATGCGCTCGTTCTCGCTGCGCAAAGCCGAATACCGGTAACCCAGGCCGATCGACAGCAGCAACATCTCCATCGCCGAACCGATCTCCTTGCCGTACTCGGTGAAAAATACCTTCGGCATCAACCCGAACGCCACCGCCGCGAACATACCCGTGCCGAGCAGGAACATCGCCCACGCCAACAGGAAGATCACCGCCGGCTTGTAACCGCGCCGCGTGATCATCAGGCCCAGCGTGGCCACCCAGGTGATGCTGAGGAAGACCGACGCCGACGCGATCGGCGTGGACACGTGATACGGCAGCCGGGCCGAAGCGAAGCCCAGCAGCACATAAAAGGCGATGATGCCCAGGGTGATGCGATCGCCCAGGCGCCAGCGCTGGCTCAGCCCCAGGAACGTCCGCGTGAACTGCTGCATGCCGACCTGCGAAAGGCAGATCGACAACGGCACGGATTTGTCCGCCAGCCACGGCGAGCGTGGCCACAGATATTCGAAGCCGAGCCCGTTGAGCGTGAACAGCACCAGCCCGAACGCACTGATATGCAGCAGGTACCAGAAGTAGCTGGAATCGCGCAGCGTCAGCCACAGCACCATGTTGTAGAAGAACAACGCCAACAGGATGCCGTAATAGACACCCATGCCCAACTGCGCATCGCGCGACATTTCGGTGAACGCCGATTGCGTGTACAGCGTCAGCGGAACCTGCATCGAACTCTGGCTCTGCACCCGCACGAACACGTCGACCGGCTGGTCGTACGGCAGGTCGATCAGGAAATTCGGATGCCGGTAGCGGATGCTGCGGCCCTCGGCGAAGGGCAGGGCATCGCCCCCTTGCCAGTGCTGCGTGCGGCCGTCAGCGAAACGCGCATAGACATCCAGGTGATCGCTCAACGCGTACTGCTGCACGAGCACCCAGCGCTGCTGCGTGCGCGCGCGGTTGAGCAGGCGTGCATGGAACCAGTACGCGCCGTTCTGGAAGCCGAACGCCGCGCTTTCGTCGGGGAGATGGGCGAAGCGCCTGTTCGCCAGCTTGTGCGCGGCATCCTGCAGCGAATCGCGTGCCGCGGCGTCGTGGTAGTACACGACGTGGGGCGAGAGCGGGACCCGCGCCGTCGCATCGGTGAGGACGACCCCGTCATGGTTCGCGCGCGCAGGGGCGGACAGCGCCATCAGTGCGGTCAGGCACAACACACCCAGTAGTAACCGAACGATCCCCATTCGAGCCCCTGGCAGCCGCGCGGCGGCGTGAAGGGAGTGTACTTCAGCGGGAAGAGCGCTTCGTGTCGCCGTCGACCGGGCCGGTGGGTGACGCCCGGCTTGACGCGAGTGCCCCGCCTTGGCTAATGTATTAGCGCGTTAATACATTAAATGAGCCATTTCCCCATGAAGCGCCGCCCCAACGACACTGAACAGACCGAGGACGCCCTCGACGACCTCGCCGGTGCGCTCTCGCGCCTGGGCACCGCCGCGCAGGTGCGCGCCTTCCTCGAAGACCTGTGCACGCCGGCGGAGCTGGAGGCGATGAGCGACCGCTGGAAGGTCGTGCCCCTGGTCGCGGAAGGGGTTCCGTATCGCGAGATCCATGATCGGACGCTGGTCAGCGTCACCACGATCGGACGCGTCGCCCGGACCCTGGAACGGGGTGCCGGTGGCTATGCGGCGGCGCTCAAGCGCCGCGCCGCGCGTTGAGGGCCGCCCAATGAGTCCTGTGACTGCCGCGGTCGGCCGCGACCGCCTGCGTATCGCCATTCAGAAGTCCGGCCGCCTCGCCGAGCCCGCCCGTGCGCTGCTCTCGTCCTGCGGACTGAGCTGGCGCGAAAGCCGCGACCGCCTGTTCTGCTACGGCGAGAGCCTGCCCATCGACCTGCTGCTGGTGCGCGATGACGACATTCCCGGCCTGATCGCCGAGGGCGTGTGCGATCTGGGTATCGTCGGCCGCAACGTATTGAACGAACTGGATCTTGCCAACCGTCCTGAGGGGGGCGGTGCGCGCTTCCGCGAACTGCGCGCGCTCGGCTTCGGCGGCTGCCGCCTTTCAATCGCCGTGCCCGATGGCTGGGAGTGGCGCGACGCGTCGCAGCTTGCGGGCAAGCGCATCGCGACCAGCTATCCGCAATTGCTGTCGAACTGGCTGCAAGCGCAAGGCGTCGACGCACAGGTGGTGCTGCTGTCCGGCTCGGTCGAAATCGCACCGCGCCTGGGCCAGGCGGATGCGATCTGCGATCTGGTGTCCAGCGGCGCGACCCTGGCGGCGAATCAGCTCAAGCCGGTGCAGACGTTGCTGGAGAGCGAAGCGGTGCTCGCCGGTCCCGCCGCCGACTTCGACGACGTGCGTGCCGAATTGATGGAGCTGCTGCAGCGCCGCCTCGATGGTGCGCTGCGTATCCGCCGCAGCAAGCTGCTGATGTTCCAGGCGACGCGCGAGCTGCTGCCCGCGCTGCTGCCGCTGCTGCCTGACGCGGAAGAACCGACGGTGATGCAGATCGACGGCGCCGAGCGCCTGGCGCTGCAGGCGCTCTGCCACGGTGCGTTGACCTGGCAGCGGCTGGAAGACCTCAAGCGCGCCGGCGCGCGCGGCCTGATGGTGCTGCCGGTGGAGGGCCTGCTGGCATGAAGCGCGTCGATTGGAACAGCCTCGAAGCCGGCGAACGTGCCACGTTGCTGCGTCGGCCCGCGCAAGTCACGGCGCAGGGAACGACGGTCGCCGTGACCACGATCCTGGAAGCGGTCCGCAGCGGCGGCGATGCGGCTCTGCGCGAATACAGTTCGCGCTTCGACAAAGTCGATCTGGTCGACTTCGCCGTGGCCGGAGAAGAATTCGACGCCGCCGAATCGGCACTGACGCCCGCCTTGCGCGCCGCGATCGCGGAAGCCGCCGGACGCATCCGCCGCTTCCACGAAGCCGGCATGGGCCAGGAATTCAGCATCGAAACCGCCGATGGCGTCGCCTGCGGCCGCATCCTGCGACCGATACCGCGCGTAGGACTGTACGTGCCCGCAGGCTCGGCGCCGCTGCCGTCGACGGCCCTGATGCTCGGCATTCCCGCGGCGCTGGCGGGTTGCGACGACATCGTGCTGTGCACGCCGCCGCGCGCGGATGGAACGGCCCATCCGGCGGTGCTGTTCGCGGCGCGCTGCTGCGGTATCGCGCGCGTGTTCAAGATCGGTGGCGCACAGGCGATCGCCGCGATGGCGTTCGGCACGGCCTCGATTCCGCGATGCGACAAGCTGTTCGGTCCCGGCAACGCGTACGTGACCGAGGCCAAGCGTCAGGTCTCGATGACCGAAGGCGGCGCCGGCATCGACATGCCCGCCGGGCCGTCGGAAGTGCTGGTGATCGCCGACGCCGGCGCGAACCCGGTATTCGTCGCGGCCGATCTGCTGTCGCAGGCCGAGCACGGTCCGGATTCGCAAGTGGTGTTGCTCAGCGATGACGAGGCCATGCTCGATGCCGTCATCTTTGAGGTGGCGCGACAGGTGAAGACCTTGCCGCGGGTGGAGATCGCCGTGCAGGCCTTGGCGGCGTCGCTGGCGATTCGTACGGCTTCGCTGGAGCAGGCCTTCGCCATCAGCAACGACTACGCGCCTGAACACCTCATCCTCGCCCTGCGCGACGCACGCCGCTGGCTGCCGCGCGTGCGCAGCGCCGGCTCGGTGTTTCTCGGCGATTGGGCGCCGGAAGCCTTGGGCGATTACTGCAGCGGCACCAATCACGTGCTGCCCACCAGTGGCGCCGCGCGCTGGTGCAGCGGCCTGAGCGTGGCCAGCTTCCAGACCGCGATCACGGTGCAGGAAGTGGCGCGCGACGGTCTCGCCAACATCGGCCCGTGCGCGGTCGAACTGGCGTCCGCCGAAGGGCTCGACGCCCACGGCCTCGCCGTGAAGGTGCGGCTGGAGGCGCTCGCGGCATGAGCGTGCTGAATCTGGTTCGCGACGATCTGCGCGACTTCGCCGGCTATCGATCGGCGCGCAGCGACCGGCTCGAGGGCAGCGTGTGGCTCAATGCCAACGAATCGCCATGGCCGAATCCTGCCGACACGCAGGCAGCGCTGCGCCGCTATCCCGACCCGCAACCGCAGCGCTTGCGCGAGGCATTGGCGGCGCTCTACGGCTGTCAGCCGCAACAACTGCTGGCCGGGCGGGGCAGCGATGAGGGCATCGATCTGCTGTTGCGCGCCTTGTGCCGTCCCGGCGCTGGCACGGTGGTGGTGACGACGCCGACGTTTGGCATGTATGCGGTTTGCGCACGATTGCATGGCGCGCGCGTCGTCGATGTTCCGTTGGGGGAGGAGACCGACGGCTACGCTTGCGATTTCGCGGCGGTGGCGGAGGCTGCGGAGCGGGAGGCGGCGAGCATCGTCTTCCTCTGCTCACCGGGCAATCCGGGCGGCAACGTGCTGTCGCTGGAGGCGGTCGCAACACTGGCGCAGCGTCTGCGCGAGCGCGCGGTCGTCGTAGTCGATGAGGCCTATATCGAATTCGCGCAGGCGCCTTCGGCGACCACGCTGCTGGCGGCCGAGCCGAATATCGTCGTCCTGCGCACGTTGTCGAAGGCGCATGCGCTTGCCGCTGCCCGCATCGGTACCGTGATGGCGGATGCCGAGCTGATTGCCGTGCTACAGCGCTGCCAGGCCCCTTATCCCTTGCCGGTGCCGTGCGTGGACGCCGCTCTGGCGGCTTTGACACCGGAGGCGATCGCAACGACGCAGGCGCGCGTGGCGCAGTGCGTGCTCGAACGCGAACGCCTGCAGTCTCGCCTTGAAACCTTGCCGGCCGTCCGTCGTGTCGTACCGTCCCGCGCGAATTTCGTGCTGGTGCGTTGCTTCGACGCCCAGGCGATGTTCGACGCGTTGCTGGCGCAAGGCATCGTCGTCCGCGACTTGCGCGCGATGCCGGGTCTGCAGGACGCGTTGCGCATCAGCATCGGCACGCCCGAACAGAACGACCGTGTGATCGCGACCGTCGCCTCGCTGGCACAGGCCGGAGTGGCGGCATGAGCGCGATCCTCTTCGTCGACCGCGATGGCACCCTGATCGAGGAGCCCGCGGATTTCCAGATCGACCGCTTCGACAAGTTGCGCTTCGTGCCGGGCGTGATCCCGGCGATGCTGCGGCTGCGCGATTCGGGCTATGAATTCGTCATGGTCACCAACCAGGACGGTCTGGGCACGGACGCATTCCCGCGCGCGGATTTCGACGGTCCGCACGACCTGATGATGAACGTCTTCGCCAGCCAGGGCATCGAGTTCCGCGACGTGCTGATCGACACCAGCTTTCCGGCCGACAACGCGCCCACGCGCAAGCCCGGGCTGGGTCTCATGCAGGGCTACCTGCGCGACAGGAGCATCGACTGGACGCGCTCGGCGATGATCGGCGACCGCGAAACCGACGTGGCGTTCGCGCGCAATCTCGGCGTGCGCGCCTTCCAGTTGAAGACCGCGCAGTTCGGGGGCGAGTGGGACTGGGCCGGCATCGCCCAGGCCTTGCTGGCGTCGCCGCGCATCGCGGAAATCGAACGTACGACGCGCGAAACGCAGATCGCGGTACGCATCGACCTGGATACGCCGAACGAGCCGCAGGTAGCGACCGGGCTGGGCTTCTTCGACCACATGCTCGATCAGCTGGGCAAGCATGGCGGGATCGGCCTCACTCTGCGCTGCGAAGGTGATCTGCATATCGACGAGCATCACACGGTCGAGGACTGCGGGCTTGCACTGGGCCAGGCCTTGAAGCAGGCGCTCGGCGACAAGCGCGGCATCGGCCGCTACGGCTTCACCTTGCCGATGGACGAGGCGCTAGCCAGTGCGGCCTTGGATTTTTCCGGGCGTCCTTACTTCGTGTTCGACGGCAGCTTCCGGCGCGAGCGCGTCGGCGAGCTGCCGACCGAGCTGGTGCCGCACTTCTTTCGCTCGCTGTGCGAAACCGCGGGGCTCAACCTGCATTTGAAGGTCGAAGGCGACAACGATCACCACAAGGTCGAAGCCTGCTTCAAGGCGGTCGCGCGCGCGTTGCGGCAAGCGGTTCGTCGTGAAGGCAGCGCCTTGCCGAGTACCAAAGGTGTGCTGTGATGGAGGTGGTGCTGATAGATTCCGGCGGCGCCAATATCGGATCGGTGCAGTACGCGTTGCAGAGATTGGGCGTGGACGCGCGGCTCAGCGCGGATGCCGGGACGATCGCGAGGGCCGATCGCGTGATCCTGCCCGGCGTCGGCGCGGCCGGCGCGGGCATGGCGCGCCTGCGCGAACTGGGACTGGTCGATCTCGTGCGCGGGCTCTCGCAACCCTTGCTGGGGATCTGCCTGGGCATGCAGTTGCTGTTCGAATCCTCCGAGGAGAACGAGACCGCCTGCCTGGGGCTGATTCCAGGCCGCGTCCGCAAGCTCGCGGGCGGCGAGGGCGTACGCGTGCCGCACATGGGGTGGAACGTATTGCAGGTACACCGCGAAGATGCGTTGCTCGCCGGGATGGCGGCCGATGCGCAGGCCTATTTCGTCCACAGCTATGCCGCGCCGGTGAGCGATGCCACGCTCGCCACGACGACGCATGGCGAGGAATTCAGCGCGGTCGTGCGCCGCGGGCGCTGTTGGGGTGCGCAGTTCCATCCCGAGCGGTCGGCCGCGGTCGGCGCGCGCCTGCTGGAGAATTTTCTTTCGGAGCGACTGGCGTGAGCGGCTTCACTCTGTATCCCGCCATCGACGTGCGCGCTGGCCGAGTGGTCAGGTTGCGCCAAGGCGACTACGCGCAGGAGACGCGCTACACGGGCGATCCACTCGACGTGGCGCGCCGCTATGCGCAAAGCGGCGCGACCTGGCTGCACCTGGTCGATCTGGACGCCGCACGCGAAGGCGGCTACACGCTGGCACCGTTGTTGGAGCGGATCAAGCAAGACACCGCGCTGTCCGTGCAGACGGGCGGGGGCGTGCGATCGGTAGAGGACGTTCGCCGATTGCTCGACGCGGGCGCGGATCGCGTCGTCGTCGGTTCTCTGGCCGTACGCGAGCCCGACACGGTCCTGGCGTGGCTCGATCTGTTTGGCAGCGAACGGGTCACAGTCGCGCTTGACGCGCGCTGCGCGGATGGACGCTGGCAGTTGCCCACCGAAGGCTGGACTCAGGAAAGCGGGATTTCGCTCGATGCACTGCTGGCCCGTTACGCACAGGCTGGTTTGCGTCATGCCCTGTGCACGGACATCGATCGCGATGGCATGCTCGCCGGCCCGAACATCGCCTTGTATCGCCAGATCGCCACGCAGGCGCCGGGCGTGCGCCTGCAGGCCTCCGGCGGTGTGCGCGGCATCGAGGACATCGCCGCGGCGCGGGAAGCGGGTTGCGCGGGCGCCGTGCTGGGCAAGGCACTGCTGGAAGGCCACTTCGAACTCGCGCAGGCGCTACGCGAGGAATACGCATGCTGAGCCGCCGCATCATTCCCTGCCTGGACGTGCGCGACGGCCGTGTGGTCAAGGGCGTGCGCTTCCGCGACCACGTCGACATGGGCGACATCCTGGATCTGGCCTTGCGTTACCGCGACGAGGGCGCGGACGAACTGGTGTTCTACGACATCACCGCCAGTCCTGAGGGACGCCGCGCCGATCGCGGCTGGATCGAGCGGGTGGCGCGCGTCATCGATATTCCGTTCTGCGTTGCCGGCGGCATCCGCGATACCGACGATGCACGCACGCTGCTACATGCCGGCGCGGACAAGATCTCCATCAATACGCCGGCGCTGGAACGTCCGGAGCTGATCGACGAGCTGGCCGAGGCCTTCGGCGTGCAATGCGTCGTCGTCGGCATCGATAGCCTGCGCGATGCGGATGGCGAATGGCGTGTGCGCCAGTACACCGGCGATCCCTCGCGGACCCGCGCGTTGTCCAAGCGCACGCTCGACTGGGTGGTGGAAGCGCAGCAGCGCGGCGCCGGCGAGATCGTACTCAACTGCATGGGCAGCGACGGCGTCCGCGCCGGCTACGACATCGCGCAACTGCGCGCGGTACGCGCCATCTGCCATGTGCCGTTGGTGGCCTCCGGCGGCGCCGGCGCCATTGCGGATTTCGCCCAGGTCTTCGACGAGGCCGACGTAGATGGGGCATTGGCCGCCTCGGTCTTCCATTCCGGTGCTGTCCGCATCGGCGAACTCAAGCGAGTCCTGCGTGGACAGGGCATCGAGGTGCGCCATGCCGCATAGCGCCAGCACGGAATTACAGATCGATGCATTGGCCTGGGACAAGCAGAACGGCTTGTTGCCCGCCGTCGTGCAGGACGCCGAAACCCTGCGCGTGCTGATGCTGGGCTACATGGACCGCGCGGCGATCGCTGCGACGCTGGAGACCGGCAAGGTCACCTTCTACAGCCGCAGCAAGCAGCGGCTGTGGACCAAGGGCGAGCAGTCGGGTCACGTGCTGGAACTGGTTTCGATCCAGGCCGATTGCGACAGCGATACCCTGCTGGTGCAGGCACGTCCGCACGGCCCGACCTGCCATCTGCAGCGGACCAGCTGCTTCCCCGAGGCCCCGGGCGACTTCCTCGCCGAACTGGAAGCCTTGGTGGCACGGCGCGAGCGTGAACGTCCGGCGGGCAGCTACACCACGCGTCTGTTCGAAGCGGGCGTGCGCGGTATCGCGCAGAAGGTGGGCGAGGAGGGCGTGGAGACCGCGCTCGCCGCGGTCGCGCAGGGCGATACCGAACTGGCCGGCGAAGCGGCCGACCTGCTGTACCACCTGCTGGTGCTGCTGCGTTCGCGCGGACTCTCGCTGGCCGACGCGGTGGCCGTGCTGCGCTCGCGGCATCGCGATGCCGGCACGGCCACAACCTAGCCAGCGGCGCTTGCAAGGTCACCGCCGCCTCGGATAATCGCTGCGACCACGGAGGCCGCATGCGATTCCTGCTTTTTCTTGTCCTAGCTGCGCTTACGACGCCGGCCTTCGCGCAATCGGCCGTGTGCAACGCCGGCGTCGTGTATCGCGACGACAACGGCAACGGCCGGCGCGACCGCGGCGAGCCCGGCCTGGCCGGGATCAAAGTGTCGGACGGCGAACGCATCGTCGTGACCGCGCGCGACGGGCGCTACTCCTTGCCCATCGAAGATGGCACGGTATTCGTCATCAAGCCGGCCGGCTACGGCTTCCCCGCACGCGCGGACGGCACGCCGGATTTCTGGCGTCATCTGCAAGCACAGGCGGGACCGTCGCTCAAGTACGGCGGGATTCCGCGGCAGCCCGCCGGCTGCCGCGACTTCGCCCTGGTGCCGCAGAAGCCGCGGCGCGATGGGGCGCTCGACGTGCTGGTCTTCACCGATCCGCAGCCGAAATCGCTGACCGATGTCGGCTACTACGACCGCGACGTGGTCGCTTCGGTCCTGGCCTCGCGTCCGTCGCCCGCCGCCGATCTGGGCATCAGCCTGGGCGACATCGTCAACGACGATCTGTCGCTGTATCCCGCGCTCAATCGCGTGACGGCGAAGATGCACGTGCCCTGGCTGCACGTGGCCGGCAATCACGACCTGGACGCCGATGCGCCGCGCGACGAGGATTCGCTGCGCACGTTCCGCAACACCTACGGCCCGGATACCTTCGTCTGGGAGGAAGCCAACGCCGTCTTCGTCGCGCTCGACGACGTGATCTACCATCCGCGTCCGGCCGGCGATTACATCGGCGGGCTGCGCGAAACGCAGTTCGCCTTTCTCTCGTCGTATCTGGCGACCGTGCCGCGCGATCGTTTGATAGTGATCGGTGTGCATATCCCGTTCTTCGACGCGGCGCCGGGCAAGGAGACGTTCCGCCACGCCGATCGCGAGCGCCTGTTCGCGCTGCTGTGGGATTTTCCGCACGTGCTCCTGCTCAGCGGGCACAGCCATGCGCAGCGTCATGTATTCCATGACGCCTCCAGCGGCTGGCATGGTGCGAAGCCTTTGCATGAATACAACGTCGGTGCGGCGTGCGGCTCGTTCTGGTCCGGCGTGAAGGATGCACAAGGTATGCCGGACACCATGATGGCCGACGGCACGCCGAACGGTTTCGCCACGTTGCGGATCGCGACCGACCGCAGCTATCAATTGGCCTGGCATCCCGCGCGCGACGTGGAGGCGGCGATCGCATTGCACGCACCCAAGGTGCTGCGTCGCGGCGCCTGGCCGGGGACCTTCGTCTACGCGAACGTGTTCATGGGGCGCGACGACACCCGTGTCGAGTTCCGCATCGACGAGGGCGAATGGAAGGCGATGCAGCGAATCGAACAGCCGGACCCGCGCGTAGTCGCGGAGAACATGCGCGACGACCAGGCCGAAGCCCTGCGTGGCTACGACCGCCTGCCCGAAGCCTCGGCGTCTGCGCATCTATGGCGCGCTGCGCTGCCGACGAACCTGCGAGCGGGCGAACATCGCGTGGCCGTGCGCGCGTTAGGCACGACGCCGGGACGGCAGTTCGATACGGCGGAAACCACGTACCGGCTCATGGATGCTTCGCCGTGAACGCTCAAGGCAGCTCGCTGCGCTCGCTCCCCCTCATCTGTCCTCCGGGCATCTTCTCCCCGCAAGCGGGGAGAAGAGAGGGAATATTGTCGTTTCAGTCGCGCTGTACGCCTCCCTCTCCCCGCTTGCGGGGAGAGGGTGCCCAACGGGCGGGTGAGGGGCGCGAGCGCAGCGAGCGTTGCCGTTGCCGTTTCTAAGGGCGCAGCGCGATGTCCGCGAAAGATTCGACGCGCGCATGCCCGCGCGCGGCATCGCCGGTGCGCGGCGACGGATAGTCGTCGCGGCGATCGATCAACACCGTCGATAGTCCGGCCTCCCGTGCCGCATCCAGTTCCTCGACCACGTCGGAAAGGAACAGGATCTCAGCAGGCGGCAGGCCGATGTCCGTGGCGATCCGGCGATAGCTGTCCGCGTCGCGCTTGCCGCCAATTTCCGTGTCGAACCAGCCCGAGAACAGCGGCGTCAGGTCGCCCGCCGCGCTGTGTCCGAAGAACAGGCGTTGCGCCGGCACGCTGCCGGAGGAATACACGTACAGCGGCAATCCGGATTCCTTCCAGGCCTGCAGCGCGGGTGCCGCATCGGGATAGATGTGCGCGGTGAAATCGGCGGAACGGTAGCCGTCGGCCCAGACCATGCCCTGCAACGCCTTGAGCGCGGTGTGCTTGCGGTCTTCGTCGATCCAGCCCTGCAGCACTTCCACGATCATGCTGTCGTCGCACATGCCGCCGTTCTCCGCGGCGACCGAGTCCAGCCACTGGCGCACGCCTGGCTCCTTGCCGCGCGCGGCGACGAAGGCGGGCAGGGCACGACGCGCGTAAGGAAACAGCACGTCCTTGACGAAGGAGATGCTGCTGGTGGTGCCTTCGATGTCGGTGAGGATGGCGCGGATGGGCATGGGGGTGCTCTTACTCATAGCGCGGAAACCGCTGCGCGATGTCCGTCCCGGTGAAATGCCCGACCCACCCATCCGGCACGGTGAAGAAGCGGATCGCCACGAAGCTCGGCTCCGGTCCCATGTCGAACCAATGCAGCGCGCTATCGGGCACGGAGATCAGGTCGCCCTGTTCGCAGCGGATCTCGTAGACCTTGTCGGCCACGTGCAGCGTGAACAGGCCCGAGCCGGCCACGAAGAAACGCACTTCGTCTTCCTTGTGGAAATGCTCGTTGAGGAACTTGGCCCGCATCGTTTCCTTCTGCGGGTTGTCCGGCGCGATGCTCACCACGTCGACGGTCTTGAAGCCGCGCTCGGCGATCAGGCGGTCGATGTCGGCGCGATAGGCGTCGAGGATGATGTCGGGTGCGTCGCCCGGCACCACCGGCTTGCCGGCGCTCCACTGCTCGAAGCCCACCTGGATCTTCGCCAGTTGGCGCGCCATTTCGGCCTGATCCTCGGTGGCGAACTGCGGCTCGCGCGGATTGTCTTCGTTGAAAATGCGTAGGCGGCTCATCGTCTATTTCCGTATCACGAGCGCAGGCGGCGCAGATCGAGTTCGCAGCCGAGCAGGAACTCGAAGGCTTCCAGATGACGGCGTGCCTCGGCCATGTCGCGGCCCCAGGCGTACAGGCCGTGGCCGTCGATCAGGTAGCCCCACAGCGGCTGCTTGTCGAGCAGGGCGTCGACCTGGGCGGCGAGGGTATGCATGTCCTGGGTGTTGGCGAACACCGGCACGTCGATCTCGACGTCGTGCGTGGTCGTGCCGGCGAAGGCCTTGAGCAGTTCGTAGCCTTCCAGGTGCACGTGGCCCATGCCCGCGTACAGGCGCGAGGCCACGGTCTGGTTGTGCGAATGGGTGTGCAGGACGCAGCCGATGTCCGGGAAGCGTTTGTACAGCTGGGTGTGCAGCAGGGTTTCCGCGGACGACTTCAGGTCGGTGGCGACGGGGCGGCCATCGAGATCGACGACCATGATGTCGGCTTCGTTCAATTTGCCCTTGTCGCGGCCGGACACGGTGATCGCGACGTTGTGCGCGTCGATCCGGCGGGAGAAATTGCTGCTGGTCGCCGGCGTCCACCCGCGCGCGGACAGTTCGCGCACGTTGACGATGATCTCCATGGCGCACTGGGCCAGGCGGGCGGGGTCATAGGGAAGCGTGGAATTCATGCGCAAATTGTAGCAACCCGGGTGAAAGGCCAAGGCGACGGCTCATAACGAAAAAGCCCGGCCGAAGCCGGGCTTTTCCTGAGCGACCGCGGGGCCGGTTACGGACCGGTGGCGGGGCCTTCGTGGACCAGCGGGTCGGGCGGGAGCTTGTCGCCCGCCAGGCCGTGCAGCAGGTGTTCGTTGCCGGGTGCCAGATGGCTGCCGCGGCGCGCGTACAGGAAGTACACCACGAGGCCGAGGATCGCCCAGAAGACGAAGAACTTGATCGTCGGATTCCAGCCGAGGCTGAAGAACAACAGGGCGCAGCCGGCCAAGGCCAGCGGGCCGACGATCCACACCAGCGGAGTCCGGAAGGGACGCGCGCGGTTCGGCTCCGTCTTGCGCAGCACCATCACGCCGATGGCGACCGCCGCGAAGGCGAACAGCGTACCGGCATTGGAGATGTCGGCCAGGATGTCGACCGGAAACAGCGCGGCGAAAAACGCCACGAAGACGCCGGTAATCCAGGTGATCACGTGCGGGGTGTGGAAGCGCGGATGGACGTGCGACAGCTTCTCCGGCAGCAGGCCGTCGCGCGACATGGTGAACAGGATGCGGGTCTGACCGAACATCATCATCAGAACCACCGACGGCAGCGCCAGGATGGCGGCGAATCCGACCATGTCACCGACCATCGGGTGGCCGATCTGGCGCAGCACGAAGGCGAGCGGTTCCTTGCTTTCCGACAGCGGGCCACCCGGCTGCGCACCCATCGAGCCGACCGCGGTGTAGGCGACCAGCAGATAGATGATGGTGCAGATGGCGAGCGAGCCGATCAGGCCGATGGGGATGTTGCGGTTCGGATTCTTGGTCTCCTCTGCCGCGGTCGATACCGCATCGAAGCCGACATAGGCAAAGAAGATCGAAGCCGCCGCGCCCAGCACGCCGACGCCGGAGAGCGGCGTACCCCAGCCGTTGGGCAGCATGGGTTCGAAATTGGTGCCCTGGACCTTCGGGAAGGCCAGTGCGATGAAGGCCATCAGGGCCACGATCTTGATCAGCACCAGCACCGCGGTGACCTTGGCCGACTTCGACGTGCCGGCGACGAGCAGTCCGGTCACGGCGAGCGCAAGCAGGAAGGCGATCAGGTTGAAGCCGCCCTTGTGCGTGACGCCATCGACCATGTGCACGACGTCGCCCTGATCCTTCACGTGTTCGATCCAGAACGGACCGGCGGTAAGGAAGTCGGGCAAACCGACGCCATGTTGGGCCAGGAAGCCATTGGCATAGCCGGACCAGCCGACCGAGACCGCGCCTGCGGCGACCGCGTATTCAAGGATCAGCGCCCAGCCGACCATCCAGGCGATCAGTTCGCCCAGCACGGCATAGGAATAGGTGTAGGCGGAGCCGGAGACCGGCACCATCGCCGCGATTTCGGAGTAGATCAACGCAGTGAGCGCGCAGACGATGCCGGCGATCACGAACGAATACATCATGCCGGGACCGGCCTTGTTGGCCGCGACGGCGGTCAGCACGAAGATACCCGTGCCGATGACCGCACCGATGCCGAGCATCGTTAGGTCGAAGGCGCCGAGCTGGCGCGTCAGCGCGCGCTTGCTGGCGGTCTCCAGAATAAGGTCCAGCGGTTTCCTGCGTTGAAACAGCATTACGTTCTCCCCGAGAAGCGGATTGTCCAGACGCACGGGATCCGCAGTGGGGCGGTACGTGAGCCGGCCGCACCATACCTTGTGGCGACGCGGGGGCACAAGGCGCAGCGGTCAGAGGGCGGTACAAGCGATAATCGCGGGCCGTACGAGCACCGCGCCCATGAACGACCCCGCTGCCTCCGCCCCGACTGCCATTTCCCGCGAATCCGAAATTGACGCACTGCATCATGAGTTGCGGGACTATGCGCAGCGATGGCCCGCGGAGGCGGCTGTCGTGGATTTGTTTGGCGGCTTGCTCGCTGAAAACGGTCCCGACGACCCCTTCACCCGGCAACGGCTGGCAGGACATTTCACCGCCTCGTCGTGGCTGGTGGATCGCTCGGGCGAACGCGCGCTACTGACGCACCATCGCAAGCTCGACCGCTGGCTGCAGCTCGGCGGCCATGCCGATGGCGATCGCGATCTCGCCCGGGTCGCGCTGAAGGAAGCTGAAGAAGAATCCGGCTTACCCGGACTGACGGTCGAGAACCGCATCTTCGATCTCGACCGCCATTGGATTCCCGAGCGCGGCGACGTGCCCGGCCACTGGCATTACGACGTGCGCTACGTGGTGCACGCGGGCGACGACGAGCAGTTCGTCGTCAGCGACGAATCGCACGCGCTGGCATGGCGCGACGTGGCGGAGATCGCCAACGACGCGCACGCGGACGAATCCATGCAGCGGATGGCGGCGAAGTGGATCAAGCGCCGATAGCCGGATCACTGACGCTCGGCGCGCCGGTCTCCAGGTGCCCCGCGATGCGGCGCAGGTAGGTGGTGTCGGAATTGGACGTGATGCTCAGGTCGTACCAGCGCCCTCCCGCCGTCAGCGGCCAGGTGTCGGTGATGCTGGCGCCTGCGGCCAATGCATACAGGCGCGCAGCGGCGGAGCTGTAGAGGTTGGGATGCAAAGTGAGCGTGCAGGCGCCGCTGCCGGTGTTGGTGAAGCGCAGCAGCAGCTGTTGGTTCACTACGTCGTAGCTGGCCTGCACTTCGGGATTCGCGCCGCCCTGCGCCGTCGCCTTGAACAGATCGCCCTGGAACACGCGCAGGAATCCGTTGGGCCCATACACCGACAGGTCGTAGCGTCCGGCCGTGTACTGCGCGGCGCTCCAGTAGTCCGACAACTGCGTATTCGCGCCCAGGGTGTAGAACCACGGGCCGTCGCTGCGATTGCGCGCGTACACGGTGAGACCGGCCCCGGCGACGCCGTCGTTGCCGAAATCGAGCCAGTAACGTCCGCTGGCGGCTTCCAACCGGCCGTTGACGTGCAGCGAATACGGCAGGGCGCGCGCGGGCCGGCTACCGAGCTCCTGGCGCGGCATCGAGGCCTTGTTCGGCGCGGTCGGCGTGCGCAACGCGCAGCTCTGGTCCGCGTTGGTCATGCTGGTGCCGGTGTCTGGCAACGACGGCCACGCCGCATTGGGATTGGCGAAGTCGAACGCGGTACTCAAGTCGCCCGTCACCGCGCGGCGCCACGCACCGATGTTGGGTTCGGCCACGCCGAAGCGCGCCTCCAGGAAGCGCAGTACCGAGGTGTGGTCGAACACCTGCGAATTGACCCAGCCGCCCTTGCTCCAGGGCGAAATCACCAGCATCGGCACGCGCACGCCCAGTCCGACCGGGACGCCGCCGTAGCTTTCGGCGCTGGTGTCGACGGTGCTCTTGCCCAGGCTGCCGGTGATGGCCGGCAGCGGCGCGGGGACATGGTCGAAGAAGCCGCCGTTCTCGTCGTAGTTGATGATGAAAACGGTCTTGGCCCACACCTCCGGATTGGCGACCAGCGCCTCGAGCAGCCGCGCCGTCAGCGATTCGCCGTAGGCCGGCGTGGCGGCCGGATGCTCGGACATGATGTAGGGCGGCACGATCCATGACACTTGCGGCAGCGTGCCGTTACGTACGTCCTTGGCGAACTCCGCGATCAGATGTTCGCCGCGCGACGCCGATGCATTCGCCGACGTCGAACCGGGCACCCAGGCGCGTCCGCGCTGATACAGCGCCGATGCCGTATCGAGCTTGCGCAAGGCAGCGAAGCTCTGCAGCAGATTGTCGCCGTAGTTGTCGTATTCCTGATACACGCGCCAGTCCACGCCGGCGGTCTGCAGGCGTTCGGCGTAGGTCTTCCAACCCAGTCCGGCGAAGGCGGCGTTGTCCTTGGCCATGTCGGCCGTCCAGTTGCCGTCGTCGGCGTTGTTGACGGCCTGCGTGCCGTTGTTGCCGACGGTGAGCCCGCTGGTACCGCTGAACAGATGCAGACGATTCGGATTGGTCGGTCCGAAGATCGAGCAGTAGTAGGCGTCGCACACGGTGAAGGCATCGGCGAGCGCGTAATAGAAGGGCAGATCGTCGCGGGTGAAATGCCCCATGGACATCTCGCCTTTCACCTTGACCCACGCGTTGTAGTCCTTCCACAGCGTGTGCGAACCCTTCCAACTGTGGTCGATGTCGGCCAGGCACTGCGCCGCCGTCGTTTCGGTGCTCAAGTGGAACGGCAGGATGTTCCGGGTCGCAGTCTTCGGCTGATTCCACACGGTCTTGCCGTTGGGCAGCGAGATCGGGCGGGGATCGTCGAAGCCGCGCACGCCGCGCAGCGCGCCGAAATAGTGGTCGAACGAGCGGTTCTCCTGCATCAGGATCACCACGTGCTGCACGTCGGAGATCGTGCCCGTGACGGTGGCCGCGGGCGTCGCGAGCGCGGCGCGGATGCTCGGCGGCAACAGGCTCAGCGCACCGGCGGCGCCGGCGAGCTTGAGGAAATCACGGCGGGTTCCGTCGACCATGGCGCATCTCCTTATGCGGCCGTCGGGGCCGCGACAGGCAAGTGTTGCGCGGCGAGCGTGTCAACGATGTTGCGGCAGATGGACAGGTCGGTCCATCCGGCGCGGGATGGGGACCGAGGTCGACCGGTCCCCATCGTCGCGGCGCGGAATCAGTCCGCGCGTCCGGCGAATTCGCCGGTGGCCGTATTAACCAGCACCTTCTCGCCATTGCCGATGTACTCGGGGACCATGATCTCGATGCCGGTCGACAGCTTCGCCGGCTTCGGGCGCTTGGTGGCGGTGCCGCCCTTGAGCTCCGGCGGCGTTTCCACGACTTCGATCGCCACGTTCTGCGGCAGCTGCACCGCGACCGGCTGGTCGTCGATGATCTGCACATAGCAACCGGACAGCTCGTCGACGATGTAGCCGGCGGCGTCGCCGACCACGTCCGCGTCGAGCGTGTAGGGCGTGTAGTCCTCGTCGTCGAGGAACACGAACGCTTCGCCGTCCTTGTACGAGAAGGTGGCCTGGCGGCGGCTCAGTTCGACTTCCTTGAGTTCGTCTTCAGCGCCCATGCTGACGTCGAGCTTCGCGCCGCCCGGAACGCTGTACATGGTGAAGCGATACTTCACGTTGCCACCGCGGCCCTGCGGCGAGCTGCGCTCGATGTCGCGGATCTGGTAGACGGCGTTGTTGTGTTCGACAACGTTGCCTTTCTTTACGTCGTAAGCCTTCATGGATTTCGGTCGGAAGTAAGGGAGAGGTAGATGCGTTCGCTGGCCCACCAGGTCCAGGCGGCCCAGGCCGCACCGCTGATGCCGCTGAGCAGGGCATCGATGGCGAGCAGCAGGGGCAGGCGCGGATGGTCGATGCCCAGCTTGAAAGTCACCAGAGCGGCCATGGCGATCGCCACGATGCCGCCCCAGGTCAGCACGCCGCGCACCAGCAGGAAACGAACGAGACCACGCGCGCGGATCGCCGGCCAGCGCTCGAGAATCCACTGCGTGGTGCGCGGGTGCACGTTGTTCACTTCGGCGCCAGGCGCGTCGCGCCGTCCAGGCGGATGGTCTCGCCGTTGAGGTAGCGGTTGCCGAGGATGTACGCGACCAGATCGGCGAACTCTTCCGGACGGCCCAGGCGCGACGGGTAGGGGATGGTGGCGGCGAGCGACTGCTGCACGGATTCGGGCATGCCGTCGACCATCGGGGTCCAGAACACGCCCGGCGCGACGGTCATCACGCGGATGCCGAAGCGCGACAGTTCACGCGCCATCGGCAGGGTCATGCCGACCACGCCGCCCTTGCTGGCCGAATACGCGGCCTGGCCGATCTGGCCTTCGTAGGCTGCGACCGAGGCGGTGTTGACGATGATGCCGCGTTCGCCGTCTTCGCCCGCTTCGTTGTTCTGCATCACCGCGGCCGCGGCCTTGGCGACGTTGAAGCTGCCGACCAGGTTCACCATCACCGTGGTCTGGAACTGCGACAGCGGCATCGGGCCATCCTTGCCGAGCATGCGCCCTGCGCCGAGGATGCCGGCGCAATTGATCGCGGCGTTGAGGCCGCCGAGGAAGGCCTTGGCCGCGTCGACATTGGCGGTGACACCGGCTTCGCTGGTCACGTCCGTCTTGAAGTAGCGCGCGTTGGCGTCGCCGAGTTCGGCGACCGCGGCGGCGCCCTTCTCGTCGTTCACGTCGAACAGCGCGACCTTGCCGCCGTGGGCGACCAGATGCTTGGCCACGGCCAGGCCGAGGCCGGAAACGCCGCCGGTGACGATGGCGCGGACGGTATTGAGCTGCATGGGGCGGTCCTGATGAGGCGGAAAAAGGCGATTTTACCCCGTGAGCTGCCTCCTGCCGCCAAGTGCGACCAACGTCTCGCTTTTCAACGGCAGGAGGGGGTTTTCACCTATTTGTCGCGTAAAGCTGACTTACGATGGATTCGCACGGGGGCGGATCGGAAGTAATGGCAAAACTCAGTCTGGAAGAACAAGGTTTAAGGCGGGTCCTCGAACGCGTTGAGCGGGCTGAGGTACACATGGCGCCGTCAGTTAGATTCGGTCTGGCGAATCGCGGACTGATCGAAGGCGACCCCATTAGGTTGACCCTCACTGGCGAACGGGTGCTTGAAGAACTTCGCCTTCGTGCCATACGTCGCACTGGGGAGTTTCCGGCCTTCCAACTACAGGCTGGCATCGACCTCGACGCAAGCTAGGAACGCGACGCTGTTCAATCGCTCTAGCTGATGGCCCATAAGGCAGCGTAGGTAACGGCGCCGACGATAGCGACGACCGCTACGCCGATAGCCGTCCAAAGCGCACTGCGGCGCGTTTGCTCGCGCGCGTCGCGCAACTCGCCACGCGCAACAGCCTCAGGACCATGCCGGACCTCGACCCGGAACCGCAGGCGATCAAATCTCACCTCATCGCCGTCGAGCGCTGATGCGCAATTCACTTGCAGATCGTTGATGTAGCTTCCGTTGGTCGAATTCATGTCCTCGATACGCAGGCCCTTATCCAACGGGATCAGGCGAGCGTGCTCCCGCGATATCCCCGGGTCGTCGATGTGGATGTCGCATTCCGGCGACCTTCCGATCGTCGATGGGCGCTCGATGTGGAAGATCCGCCCGAATAAGTCGCCGGTGACCCCGCGAAGCACATAACCCGGTGCGACCGCACCAATGGCTGTGGGCGTGGCATCCCCGCGCGCGACTCTGGTTTGCGTCGTCTTTACGTCAGTGGCGACCATGCCCATGGCTTCCCCCTCCCCCCGGAAGTGCGCCAAACGCTGGCACTCTATACGTCAACTGCGACCGACTTGCCATAGCCGCCCGACAGACGCCGTCGTATGAGGCAGGGGGCGGCGCGGCGAGGGAACCCCGGTTTCCACTCCACGAGTACAGCCCCCTGCGTTAACCTTGCGGCATTCGGAAAGCAGGGTTGAATGGATGAAAGCCACCGTCGTTGGTCTCGTGACGCCGCATCTGCTGCGCGTCGTCGACCTCGCCATTGAAGCAGAGAAGGGCAAGAACGTGGACTGGCATCTGCGCGACGCGGTGGCCAAGACAATGCGCGAGCTAGGTGACCAGCACAACGCGTCTGCGTTGATGGCGGCGTATGTCGAGGGGCTGGAGGCCGCTGCAGGCCAAGCGGCGCAGACCCGCGTGAGGTACGTCAAGGTCCTGCAGGCTGCGGTCGCCGCTGCGCGCGGTCTCGCGCGCGATTGAAGGGCTGCCTGCCCACAGCGATAGGGATATTGGCCTTGACCGACTGAATTGCCGACAAGAGACTGTTCTCGGAGCGTAGAAACTCCGGTCACACAGCGGCGCCCACCTCCGTCAATCTGGTGGGCTTTTTGTGCCCCAAGGTTTTTCTTGGGGCGCAAACTGACGCAGGTGCTCTGCGTCGGGAGGGCGGCAGCTATACAACACCCGCAAGGGGAAAACTGCCCGCCGGCTGTGTGCGGTTTCTACCCTCCCGACACTCTTGCGCCACGCCGTGGCGCAAGCAGCCTCCCTCCGGCTGTCTGGAGCAACCGCAATGCAAGAGGAACACCGTTCTCGCCCTGTTGCAGGCAGGGCCTATCAGCTGCCCGAAGATGGCTACGAAGCATTGCTGCGAAGCCGCGACAACCTGCGGTTGCTCGCCAACCTGGCCACGCCCCGCGGCGAGGACTTCGACGAATCGGCGCTGACCTATCACGCCTTGACCCAATGCTTCCATCGGCTCGCGGATGAGCTGGATGCCGTGGTGCGTGCAGCGTGGTGGCCGGAGCAGCGCATGCCTGCTGATCAATAGCTCGGGCGCTTCCGGCAACACCTTCTCAGGTCTTGGCTGAGACCCTAAAAGTCTTTGCTTCAGACCTTCCGAGGTCTTCGCGAATATCCCAAGAGCCTAGCCCTAAGACCTCTCGAGTCTTCCGCCAGCACCTCCAAAGCCTCGGCTTCGGACCTTCCGAGGCCTCAAGTCGTACCCCGGGAGCCTTGGCTCAAGACCTTCTTAGCTCCTAACTCATGGCGCTGGAGCCGTGCCTTCGGACCTTGCGAGGCTTGACCTAGTACTCCAGACGCCTTGGCCGAAGACCTTCCGTGGCGTGACCCAGTACCCCAGAAGCCTTGATCTAAGACCTTCCCTGGTCTGAGCTAGCACCTAAAGAGCCTTGCCGCTGGACCTATAGGTCTGAGCGAACAGAGATCAACGCCTCGCCGTATTAGAAGTCTGCTTCGGACCCAGGGCGGTCACTGGCAGCGGCACGCAAAAGCCACAAAATGAGGTGATATCTGTTATCACCCCAGTTAGCCCAATATGCGCGCCTGAACGATCGTACGTGGGCGGGGACGTATCGCCATAAGGCAATGATTTCCCGGGCCGAGACCCGCCTTGACGGGTTTTTGAGGCTGCCTGAACATCCGGTCCATATCCCAGCTTTTGGGATCTACTAAGCGTTAGGCCCCAGAGAACATCATCGTGCGCCGATATTCGCTCATCTTTTTATTCTTGCTCACGGCATGCGCCGAGCAGTATCCAGCCCCTGATTGCTCGGCCGTCGATCGGTTGCTTGATGCTCAAAAAGCTGCAATCGCAACCGCTCAGCGACAGCTAGATGGCGGGCAATCGATTCGTGAAATCCAGCAGGGGCTTGGTGCCTTGGTTGCACAACAGGCGGCCGCAGTCGATCTTTGCCGGGAGCCCTATCAGGCGCTTGGCAATGACTGCCAAGAGGCAGCAGCGTTCGGTCGGCTTCAAGATGTGGGCGGGCTGCTTCGCGCCCTTCACGAGGCTCAGCTTTCGGAGGCCGCACTCGATCGGGGCTTCGTGCAGAGAATGCTCAAAGGTGGCCGAGACGAGGCGTCAAAACCACTGCACGGTCAGGTCTGCGGGCTTGGGGCCTAACAATTCATTCAAGCCGAAGCCGCTTCGCGGCTCGGTTTAATTCTGGCGTTAGGGCGCACTCGGATGGCAACGCGATCACCCGATGAAGTAAGAGCAGAGTACATCTCCTCCATGGGACAGGAGCTTGGCGACAGCTTCTACGAATTGTATCGGGAGCTCGTTGAACTTCACATTGTCTGGCAACAGTACCGTCAGCTTTTTGGATCTGATTTCGACACTGTGCAGCTACTCAATCGGAGTGCTGGGTTATTTTTTAAGGTCGTGCAAGACGAGCTATGGGATAGCGTCCTTCTTGGCATATCCAGAATGACCGACCCGCCTGCCACAGGCCGCAACAAAAACTTGACAATACAATCTCTTCCGCTACTTCTAGCCGACCCGGTGCTTGCCGCAGAAGTCCAAGATCTTTGTTCCAAAGCCGTGACCGAAGCTGAGTTTGCGCGAGAGCACCGCAACAAGCGCATCGCGCACCAAGACCACAACTACCTGAGTAATCGCAGCTCCAACCCACTGAGCGGCATCAGTAGGGCTCGGGTTGAGGACATGCTTGCCGCGCTTAGAGCAGCTTTGAATCGCCTCGACAATCACTTTCGCGACAGCACCATGATGTACGAGGATTTCATAGACACGGACGGGGCTCGACTACTTGTGCATAAGTTAAAAAAGCTAGAGCGGCTTCAGGCGGAGTCGGCTAGTGCGCCCTAACAATTCATTCAAGCCGAAGCCGCTTCGCGGCTCGGCTTAATTCAGGCGTTAGACCTTGATCCAACCCCTCGGAGCGTCGATTGAAAAAGCCAATGCGATTCAGCACTGAGCAGAAGATCGCCGGTGACCTTCTTCTGCAAGGCGCAGCGATTTCAACACCGCTTCTATCCAAATTTTCAGCATGGCTGATGGCAGGCCTTGGCGCTGCCTTCACTTTGTTCCTTACAAATATAGATTCAGTTGCAAAGTTTTTCTCGTCATACAGCATCCGCTGGGCACTGTACTGGTTCACCGCTTCGCTTCTACTAGGAATGCTCGCTCGTCTTCTTTCTGTGAGCGTAATGTCTGGCCTCGCCTCAAATGAGCGTATCGCCAAACAGCTAGGTGATGCCATTGGCTCTGCGGAAAGATTCGTATTTCCGGCTTTTATCAACCGACTCCTCAGCGGTCTGCTGCTTCCGTACCGATGCATTGCATGGCGCACCTTTAAAATAGCCATGCGGGGAGATCTCATGGCAAGCGCAAAATTTACCGCCAAAACCTCTCAGACCCAGGCCTTGCTTGTATTCGGCCAAATCGTTTGTGCCACTGCATCTATCATTGCACTGGCATCAGGCGTCAAGGTCTAACAATTCATTCAAGCCGAAGCCGCTTCGCGGCTCGGCTTAATTCAGGCGTTAGATTGCTTATGAACGATCATCGCAGCGAGATTTCCTTTGAAAAGTTCGCGGAGATCCTCTCCACGGCATTCTTGCCGTATCAGTGCAGTTTCTCTAGCGAAGATCACGGAAACGGCTTCTCCTTCAGAATCCTGGAGGATGCCACTCCGATTCTCGAAGTCTCCCACCACAATCGCAGGCGCGTTACGGAAAGGAGCGCTCGTTCAATAATTTCTCAAACAAGGACGCATTTGCGAGAGGTTGTTGGTGTAAAGCTAAAGCCCTGGCGGTTTCCAGCGCTTGGCGACGCAATCTAACAATTGCAATTCATTCAAGCCGAAGCCGCTTCGCGGCTCGGCTTAATTCAGGCGTTAGCGCGCTCTATGCAACGTTATCGAATCTTAAGCTTTGACTTTGACAGCCGAGCATTGTTCTTGGACCCCATCCCCGACCACTGGGAGGATGCGGTAAGAGATTTGCATCTAGCAACTCAAGCCGGAATTCTCGCCGAGCTGAAGAAGCATTACGGTGAGTTGCATTTCGACGCCAAGCTGGAGAATTTCAAAGCGCTCGGGCCAAAGCCTTTCTCAGTCGTCGCTTTTCACAACGAGTTTCTGTCCCAAGCCCGACACGCCTTTGTTCATGGCCAGTACTATCCCGCACTTACGGCCGTGTGCGCACTTGGGGAGCGCGTCCTAAATCATCTTGTTATCGGACTTCGTGGCCACTACAAAGCGCACGATCTCTACAAGAAGGTCTATCGCAAGGATTCGTTTGACCACTGGCCATTGGCTATCGATGCCCTGTCTCAATGGGGCATTCTCACGCCAGAGGCAGAAGCGCAATTTCTAGAGCTAACTGAGCGACGCAACCGCGCCATCCACTTCAATCTGGAAACTGAGTTAAACGTTAAGCAGCTAGCCTTAGAAGCCATTAGAAACTTTGAAGGCATTGTCAACAACCAGTTTTCGTCATTCGGAAACTTGCCTTGGTTACTTCCCGCACCTGGGGAGTGTTACATCAGGAAGGCCTGGGAGCAGTCGCCATTTGTTCAAATGGTCTATGCACCCAATGGGTTTCGCGTTGGATACAAGCACGTCGTCACATCTGTCATTCCTTGGCAAATAGAGGATCCTGATGACTACCCTAGCGATGAGATTTCTGATGAAGAGTTCGTTCAACTGCGTCTGGCATTCCAGGGAGCGCGCTAACAATTCGTTCAAGCCGAAGCCGCTTCGCGCCTCGGCTTAACTCAGGCGTTGGGGCGCACATGGAGATATAGGCCAGATGAACGAGCGCTTCGATGAAGTCATCCGCGACTACCTTGATTTCCTGGCACAGCAGGTGGGTATGTACATGGATGCCCTATCAGGCTTTGAGGGCAACGTCGCTCGGGTCGAGACTCAAGTCCACCGCGTCACTCGCCCCATCAGTCGCAAGATTGAGAACGGGATGCCCGTCGTTGTTTGGTCGAGCTACGAAGATCCAAGCCGGCCGGATGTCATCCACAATCGCATCAGCCGTGCTGAAGACTACTTGGCAGAAAACGGCAAGACTGGACTGAACGAGCAGCAGCATGCGCGGGCCATCCTTATTTTTCTCTTCACGTATTGGGAAGACGAGATAAGGCCTCGATTAGCCGCAGCTGCAGGTGTCGAGCCTAACCGCATAAAGTCGGATATCCACGGTGACTTGCGGATAGTCCGTCATGCTGTTCTCCACGCGAAAGGAAAAGTTCGGCACGAGGAGTATCGACGCCTCAAAGTGCTCGGGTCACTCATCACAGAAGAGCACCAGATTAGCTTGCCGATCGATGTTATGCAGAAGATTTTTATTTACGTAAAGCAGGACTGTGCGCGCCTACTATTTGAGTGGCTTGGCATCAAAGATGCGCCAGTTCAACCGGGCGAGCTCAGGGACCTAGCAATTCAATTCGCGCCGGGGCGTACACGCGGTACGCCCTAAAATTCATTAAGGCCCAAGCCGCTCCGCGGCTCGGCTTAATTCAAGCGTTAGGCCCCAATGACGAGATCACCACAAGAAAAGTTTGTCCTGCTGTTTGAGACAGCTCGACGGTCCCTTCTCGCCTCGGATCTTATTCTCGCCCGCTTGACGCAAGAGCTCGCGGCGTTAGAGCCCGACATTCAGTCCAAAGTTGACATCCAGGGCAGAGCGGCGTCCCCACTGTTGGCCGCTGTTGCATTAATTGACTTTTCTCACCGCTTTGGGTCAGTTGTCGATGCGCTCCCGCTGATCAATAAGAAGACCATTGAGCTACGCCTGCTGCGAGAGACGCTTGAGTCCGTCGAGACTGCGAGGAATCACCTCCAACACATGCGTGGTGACTTATCCGCAAGTTCCACAGTTGACTACCCCATTCTTGGGGCAATCTCTTGGGCTAATGGAAGTTCCAGTTACACCATATGCATGAGTCAACCGCAAACTGCTGACATGCACTCCCTTGTTTATGACACTCATAACAAGTGCTGGGTCACAACACTTCAATACACTGTAAAACATACGGCTATTGACATACCTCGCGTCAATTCGGCCATGCATCGCGCCTATCAAAGTGTTTCCTCAAGCGTCGACTTCCTTGATCCATCGCAGTCGTCGCTATCATGGGGCGAAACGTTGGCTTTTGGCTTCCACGTCCGGCTATGACGCTGGGGCCTAACAATTCATTCAAGCCGAAGCCGCTTCGCGGCTCGGCTTAATTCAGGCGTTAGGCACGTAAGAGTCATCCGGAGAAATCTCATGGCAGAGAACGACTCGCGTAATCATCGTGTACTCATAGCAACCGCAATCATTGGCATTCTCGGAACAATCGGCGCGGCAGCACTGAACAACTGGGACAAGATCTTCCCTAAAGAGCCCGCTGTGGCCGTCGCCACACCTCCTCCTCCAGTCGGTGTGGAAGTCGAAACGACTGGCCAGGAAGCGCATGAACCCTACGCATCAGTCAAAGGCGTAGATCTAGGAAATCGCATCGATGCTGATAACGCGATTGTTGATCCGTCCACCACATTCACACCTAGCGATACCTTTTACGCTTCGGTGAATACCAGTTCAAATCAAGAGAGCAAATTGACGGCCAGATGGAGTTTTCAAGACGGGCAAGAAGTTAGTAGGAACTCGCAAGAAGTGCCCGCCGGTGACTATGTGACTGCCTTCAATGTGAGCAAACCTGATGGTTGGCCAATCGGCCTGTATAGAGTTGAAATTCTCCTAAACAGCATGGTCGTTACGACCGTCGAATTTGAGGTGAAAGATGAGGCGATTGATGCGGAGTGACAGAGGGTGCTCGGCCTAACAATTTATTCCAGCCGAAGCCGCCTCGCGGCTCTGCTAATTCAGGCGTTAGGCCAAACAGACACATATGGACCTATGAACGCTCAAAAGCTCGCGGACGGCACGGTTCATAAGCTGCCCGCAGATTTCCGAAATGCCATCGAACTCGATGCCGCGGCCGCGGGCCTATGGGCCGATATCACCCCGCTGGCGCGAAACGAGTGGATCTGCTGGGTCACTTCGGCCAAGCAAGAAGCTACAAGGAAGCGTCGCATCGACGTCGGTATCGATAAGATGCGAGGAGGCATGCGCAGGCCGTGCTGTTGGCCCGGATGCCCACACCGCTAATGCCTGTCCGTCACGCTCAAAAGAGAAGGGCGGCTCAGTTTTCATCAGCCCCGGCGGACGGAAGCGGTACTGGAGCGTCAGGTTCATTTACCGCATCGAGTAAATGAACCTGACCCCTTTATGGTTCGATCTTGCCATCGAGATACAGCTGCAGCGTGTGCGGTGCCTCATGCCGGATGAGCTTTTCAAACTGCTCGGGTGTCCAAGCAGGGGTTTTGGTGGCGATAGCCATGACTTTCATTTGGTTCTCTATTTGCGCGAGGCCTTGGACAGGGCATCGGCCTGTGAGGCGCTGAGGTACAGATCGCTGAACTGATCGCCGAACTTCTCCCCCATTAGCCGGGAGAACTCCAACGTGGCGTTGAGCGGATAGTGGTGGATCAGCAGTGAATCCGCTTCACCGTCTTCGTTCATGTGCACGAGAATGGAGCATTCCACAGGCACTCCGTTGACGCTCGACCGATACGATTCCATGAAGAATCCGCTGTCCAAGTCGCCGTAATGTGTGTAGTCCTGGAATTCGTACAGGGTGCGTGCATGCGAAAGGAGGGTAAGGATGTTGTCCTTGCCGTGAACGGGACGCTTGAGGACGGCGCCTTCGAGAGTTGCATTCTGTGCGATCTTGCCGAGCCACGGCGGCGGGCCGGAGGGGCGGGGTAGGGTGGGGGCGGTGTCGGTGAACTTCATGGCGTGAACTCCGCCGCATGCAGCTTGACGAACTCGCCCGTGCTCATCGCCGGCTTGCCGGTGAGTTTGAAGACATCGTCGGTCGCGCGGTCGTAGCGGCCTTGCGTGTGCAGTTCGGCCATCACCACGAGATGGCTGATCAGATGCTGTGGAACGCCAAGCTCGCGTAGCTTTTCGCTCCACGGCGCCACCGGTACGTCGCGATAACGGATCGTACGGCCGAGGGCTTCGGAGAAGGCGCGTGCATGTTGGTCAACGCCGACCGATTCCGGTCCCGTGAGGTTGTAGATCTGTCCAATGTGCGGCGCTGGATTGTCGAGAATCGTCGCGACGACGCGTGCCACGTCATAGGCCGCGATGGGGGAGGTCTTGGCATCGCCCAGTGGCAGCGCGAGTTCGTCGTTCTCACGAACGCCCATTGCCGCCAGGCGCAGGAAGAATCCGTCGAGGAAGACGGTAGGGCGCACGTTGACCACCGGCAACCCGGACCAGGCCAGCACTTGTTCCGCCAGCCAATGCAGCTTGTGCTGCGGGCTGCCGGTGGTGTCGTTGATGCTCATCTGCGACACCGTCATCTGCGACATGTTGACGATGGCTTCCACGCCATAGTGACGGGCGACTGCTGCCACGTTGGCCGTGGCCTCCAGATAGGCGGCCGAAATCGACATGCCGAAATAGATGCGCTTGGTGCCCTTGATGGCACGGTGCAGCGACTGGAGATCGGTCAGGTCGCCGACGACGACCTCGGCACCGAGCTTGCGCAGGTTCTCGGCGCGCTCGTCTTCACGTCGTACCAGAGCACGTACTTTGTGGCCCTTGGCGAGCAGCATGGCCACGACGTTGCGGCCGATAGCGCCGACGTCACCGGCAGCGCCGGTGACCAGGATGGGGGTTTCGTTGGGAGTGTTCATGGGTGGGTTCGCAATTGTTCAGAGGATTTCGAAGCCGGCGGCGGCGTTCGCCGGGCCCGCGGTACGCTCATGGAGATTCGCGGCAGGCGTGCGATCGATCAGGAGACTTAGCAGCTCCGGACGGTTGTAGTGACCGACCGAGTCCATCAGCAGCTTGCGACGGTCGATCATGGAGAAATCGAGGTCGGCGATGACTTCGCCTTCGCCCTCGCGGAGGGGCTCGCCGATCAGCATGCCTTCGGGCGTGACGATGGTCGTGAAGCAGCCCCCGGAGATCGGGCCGATCGAGCAACCGGTGTCCTTCATGATCTGCGCCTGCTGGTCGGCATCGAGCCAGGCGGTTGCGTTCACCACGAAGCAACCCGATTCCAGGGCGTGCTGGCGGATGTTGATCTCCATGCGCTGCGCAAACCCTTCGCCGAAGGCCGAGCCCGGGTACATGGCGGAGTGGATTTGTTCGCCGTCGGCGATCATGGCGTAGCGCGCAAGTGGGTTGTTGTGCTCGAAGCAGGCCAGTTGGCCGATTCGGCCGACCTTGGTATCCGCCGCGCGCAGGCCCGAGCCATCGCCCTGGCCCCAGACCATGCGTTCGAAATGGGTCGGCGTGATCTTGCGACGACGCTGCACGAGCGTGCCATCGGCATCGAAGAGCAGCTGCGTGTTGTAGAGGGTGCCGCCGTCGCGCTCGTTGACGCCGATGGACACCACCATGTTGGCTTCGCGAGCTGCCTGGGCAATCGCATCCGTGGCGGGGGAGGGGACAGTCACGGCCTGCTCCAACAGGCGCAGGTGCTCCTTGCCGGACAGCAGCTCGATGCCCGTTTGGACAGCGGCGAAGTAGGGGTAGTACGGCACCACGGTTTCCGGGAAGGTGGCGAACTGCACCCCCTTCTGGCCGAGTTCGCGGATCTTGCGAACTACCTTTTCAATGGTGGCTTCCCGGCTGTAGAGCACCGGGCTGATTTGTACTGCGGCGGCTTTTACGATGGTCACGAGAGTGGTCCTGCTTTAAAGGTGTAGATACACCATTGATGATAAAAAAGGGGGTTATCCGGCTAGCTCTTCGATGGGCAGGCCAGCAGACAGCTGGACGATGGCAGACGCCCCGTCAACACCGAGTAGCTGCTTCGCCTTGACCTGAGCCGCTCGCCACGCCGGCATGGCCTGGGCGAGCAGATCTCGGCCGGCCTTAGAGATCAGGATGGGGCGGCTACGCCCTTTCTCCGGAATGATCTCCTCCGCCCAGCCCTGGTCCAGCACCAACTGCAGATTGCGCGTAGACGTCGATCGCTCCTGATGGTTGGCACGGCCAATCTCGGCGCGACTCGCACCGTCCATGCGTGCAATGAGCACCAACAAGGAGAACTGTGAGGAACTCAATCCGTGCGGACGCAGTTCCTGGTCGAACAGGTTGGTGATTACGCGGGAAATGCGTCGCGTACGCGTCATCAGGCAGTGCTTCGTCACCTCAGCGACGAGGCTGTCGGTTTCGGATTTATTGGGAAGCTTGGTGTTCATGGGAGGCATGATGGTGCATATACATCATGATGTCAACCCCCTCTCCATGAGCCCAATGCTTTTTGGGCGAGAGCTATTCAGGTTGGGGCCCAGGGCAAACGCTCCCCGGCCGGGCGGCACACGGGGGAGCCGTTCCTGCAAACGTTGCGTGCGCCGCCTCTATAGCGACGCGGCGCTGACCTATCACGCCTTGACCCAATGCTTCCATCGGCTCGCGGACGAGCGGATGCGGTGTTGCGTGCAGCGTGGTGGCCGGAGCAGGGCGTGTCTGCTGATCGGTAAGCCGCAGCTTCCGGCGAGCAGTCGAGTGGGCAGCTCACTGCAAATCCGAATAAACAATTCGGACAATTCTTATAGATATTCGCTTACGTCCGTGTTCCCATCGAGTAACTCGACGAATAGCGAGCAACAGCTGTGGAAGATGCACAGACGTCCGGCGCAGAGCCAATTGCAGAACGTCACATCTTCGAGGACGAAACGCGGGTCGTGGTCGATGATCCGGCGCCCAATGCTTGGCGCTATCCGCTTCTCCTGCTAGTTGCTTTCGCCGCGCCAAACATGGCCCACGCTGACAAGGCAAGGGGCGCCTACGCCTCATCGGTCGAGCCTTGCAAAAAGCAAGAGATTTCAAAATTCCGTTCTGCGGTGTTTTCACGAACCGCAGACCCGAAGCGATTGTGGCCATTGGTCTCGACAATTCTATGTGGCACACCAACTTCGCAGCGCGGGATGGCGCTTCTGCGCTCGCACCTAGCCAAGACAGTCCGATACACAGAAGAGCACTTCGGCCAAGAAGGGGAGATTGAGTCCGATGTGAGAAATGTTGGAGCCAACGAGGCTATTGGAATAATCGCTGCAAGCGCAAAATTGGATCGCGCTGAAATATCCATTCCGACCAAAACAAGCGTCGTTATTGATTACATAAACGAGGTCTGCGCAAAGCGGATAAGCGCAAGATACGCCCATAAGAGATGGACGGTTCTGGAATTATCTTCACAGTGCGAATAGGGTCCACCAGCCGCATTGGAGTTCTATGAATTGCTTGCTGCTGGGCGTCTGCCTAGTGGGCCTTGTCTCGTGCAAATCCGCCTTGCCGCACGTTCCGAGCCAAGCTCGCTGGGATTGCGAGGGTGACAGTTTGTCCAAGGCGTGGGAGTCCATTCGCCCCAGCATTGCAGATGCCGACGAAGCGCAGGCGCTTGCCAACGCTGTGCTTTGCATGCCAGAGAGCGCACACCCCAAATCCTACATAGATGCTCATTTGGGTGAGTCCGTAGAGCTTTCTTTCTATGGCACCGGCGAGCTCGAACCCGAGCGTGAAGTTCTAAGCAAGGCAACGGCAAAAGGGCAAATTCCTAACTATGGTGAAGCCAGGGATCGCACCTACAGTGTCAAGCTCAAGAACCAAGATGACATAGAGCTAGAAGCAGCAAGTGATGCATGCATTGACACAGTCGTTCTAGGGACAAGGCGGGTTGGGCTATCGTGGAATACAACAGCGCATGCGACTGAGGGCGTCTTGTCGCAGCAAGGCAGTTGATTTCCTGTCCAGGTGCCAGGTGACGAACGCAATGAAGCTACTACCGCCTCTCCTAGTTGCTTTCGCAGCGCCAAGCATGGCGCATGCTGACGAAACGCGAGGCGCTTATGCTGGCGAAAGAGCGGCACTCCCCCCTGCTAAGTGCGGCGACTTCCTGAAGCAACTTAAACTGGGGAGGCCCGAAATTGTTTTTGATAAATGCAAGCCTGTGTCTATGGGTAATCCCAGTGGCAACACCCTTGAGGCAACGTACAAGGTCAAAGGCCAAGACATAGCGAAAACCGAGAAATGGTTAAATTCCTGGGCTCACACTGGAAGGCTTAGATTCTTATGTTGCGGCTGGGAGACAAAAAATGTCGAATTTAGAGGCCGCGATGGCGCGCTCTATGAAATAGGAATGGGTGGGGAGGCCATAGAAAGCTCGCGCGAGCATTTCAAGGATGTCCCGTTCCTTTATTTGTATGTTCGACATGACATTTACGAACCGTGAAGGCCGCACGGTGTTCGCGGTTGGGTCAGGCCTACCTGACCCAACCGGGTTGTCTATTGCATCCCCTGGGCCGTGGTACTGCTCGCAAAGTCCGGATCGGCGAACAGCATGCCGATGAGTTTCTGGACCGCGCCGGCGTAGTTGTCCATGGCCGCCGGTATGGCCAGCGCGCCGATGAAGGACGACTCCCACTCGTGCTTGGCCTCGAAGGACTTGTCGTACACCACTACGTCGCCGCGCTTCACCACGAAACGGGCGGCGACCTGGGCCGTCCCGGTCTTGATCGCGCCGTCCAGCTCGTTACGGAGCAGGGTGCCGGAGACATGCAAGGGCGAATCGCCGTCGTAGCGGCCGGCGGCTTTCAGTTCGGTGACCAGCGCTTCCTGCAGATAGGTCCCGAAGGTGCCGTCGCTGCCGCCGGTCAGTTGCGATCCGCGGACGCTGAGGCTCTTGTTGGCGACACCCTTTGCGGCATCGAACCTGTCGACGGTGAGTTTGCCGGTGCGCCGCTGCAGCAGCTGTTCGGTATTGGAGATGCCCGGCTGGTAGCTGGGGGGCGGCATGCTTACGCATGCCGCCAGCGACAGCGACAGAACCGGAATCAGTAGGAATCCGCGCATGTCGGTCAGCTCCTCAGTCGAACGCCTTCTTCTCGGCGAGCTGCTTGAGCGCGTTCCAGGTGATCTGGTCCATCACTTCATGCACGGCCGCCTGCGGCTCCATCGCGGTCAGGCCTTCGGGACCCTTGTGGTTGCCGATGGTGGTGTGGATGGCGTGCTTGACTTCGGCTTGCGTGACCTTGCCGTCGTGCGAGTAGGTAGCCGTCGCGACGTAGCCGTCGGTCACCATCGATCCCACCAGGCCGAGCGTCAGCCCGGTGCCGAAGCCCTTGGCGGCCGCGTTGTCGGTGATCGCGACGTTGTCGATCACGACCTTGAGCACGCCGGCATCGCCGGAACCATCGGCATTGCTGGACACGGCGCTGAAGAGGCCGGATTCGGCGGCGACGGCGACGACGCGCGGACGAATTTCCGCGGTGGCACGGGCATTGGCCTTGCCCTTGGTGCGGAACTCGAAGAGCACCTGCACGGGGCGCGTTTGCGCGGCGGGCGCGACGTCGGCCTTGACCACCTTGGGCAGCGCCGGATCGACGTACATCTTGGCGGAGATACAGCCCGACAGCATGAAACACGCGAACAGCATGATCGCGATCGCCCGCAGGGAGCGAATCCTTTCCATCTTCATGATTTCCCCTAGTACACGGTTGGTAGATAGCGGGACATCCCCCGATGTCCCGCCAACCGATTCTGTCACAGTGCCGATGACACTACGAGCCGTGCGCGGGGCGTGCGCTCGGCGCTCACAACTCCAGCAGGTAGTAGGTATCGCAGCCACCGTGTCCGGTGCGCCCGTGCGGCGCGCCAATGCGCTTGAAGCCGTGGCGCTCGTACAGGCGGATCGCATCATTCATGCCGGCGAGCGTTTCCAGATAGCAGTAGCGGAAGCCGAATGACTTGGCCGCGTCCAGGCAGCGACGCAGCATTTCGCTGCCGATGCCCTGGCCGCGGATGGACTTGAGGAAGTACATCTTGCGCAGTTCGCAAGTGTCCTCGTCGCCGCCCACGAGCGGCGCTACGCCGCCGCCGCCGACGACCTTGCCGTCGAGCTCGACGACGAAGTAGGCGCTGCGGGGCAGGGAGTACGCACGCTGCATCCAGTCGACTTCCGGATCGTTGATGGCGAAACCGTCCCCGATCGCGCCGTATTCCGGCATTACGGTCCGGATGATCGCGGCCACCGCTGCATCGTCGCGGGGCTGGATCGGCCGGATCTTCCACACAGGCGTCATCAATTGGGCTCCTTGAGAGGTGGATACATCGCTTGCAGCTCTTCGGGAGCGAGGCCTGCGGAGAACAGGAATCCCTGCCCGATGGTCACGCCGATGTCGAGCAGGAAGCGGCGCTGGCGTTCGGTCTCGATGCCTTCGGCCACCAGGCTGAGGCCGAGGCTGCGCGCGATGCCGGTGACCGCGTGGCAGACGGCGACGTCGGACTTGCGGTCCGGCACGCCCTGCACGAAGAGCTGGCTGAGCTTGAGTCCGTGTATCGGCAGGCGGCGCAGGTAGTTGAGCGCGCTGTAGCCCTCGCCGAAGTCATCGATGGTCAGCACCACGCCCATGTCGCGCAGCGCGGCGAAGGTGCGCACGGTATCGGGCGCGTCTTCGATCAGCACGCGCTCGGTGAATTCCAGCTCGAGCGCGGAGCCCGGCAGGCCGGATTCGGCCAGCGCCGCGCGCACGTGCTCGGCGAGGTCTTCGCCGAGGAACTGGCGGTAGGACACGTTTACCGCCACGCGTTCCAGGGGCAGGCCGCGGTCGCGCCAGCGGCGCATCTGCCGGCACGCCTCGCGCAGCACCCAACCGCCGATACCGACGATGTCGCCGGTAGTCTCGGCGTGGCTGATGAAGTGATCCGGCCGCATCTCGCCGAGCAGACGGTTGTTCCAGCGGATCAGCGCTTCGGCGCCGACCACGGTGCCGGTGTCGATCTCCACAAGCGGCTGGTAGACGAGATGGAATTCGTCGTTGATGACCGCGCGGCGCAGATGGGTTTCCAATTGCAGGCGCTGCAGCTGCTGTTCGGCAAGTTCGGCGGTGAAGGATTGCCAGTCGTTGCGGCCGCGGCGCTTGCTGTCGTACATCGCGACGTCGGCGTTCTGGATCAGCTGCTGCGCGCGGCGGCCGTCGATGGGCGCGCGGGCGATACCAATACTCGCGGTGATGCTGAATTCTTCGCCATCCATGCGGAAGCTTTCCGAGAAGGCTTCGAGGATGGCGTCGGCGAGGCGCTCAGGGCGCGTGGGTTCGTCGCCGGTCGAACACACGACCAGGAATTCGTCGCCGCCGAATCGTGCGATCAGGCCTTCGCTGCCGATCGCGCGCTGGATGCGCCGCGACGCGGCCGACAGCAGGCGGTCGCCCGCGGCGTGGCCGAGTACGTCGTTGACGATCTTGAAGCGGTCCAGGTCGATATACAGCACCGCCGCGCGCTGCAGCGCCGGATCGGACAGGCGCGTCTCCAGTTCTTCGAGCACGGCATCGCGGTTGAGCAGCCCCGTGAGCGGGTCGGTCCGTGCCTGCACGCGCAGGGTTTCCTCGGCCTGCTTGCGCTCGGTGATGTCCTGCATCGTGCCGGTGATGTGCGCGCTGATCGGGCTGCCGGTCTCGGCCTCGCCGATCACGCGGATCCAGAACAGATGGCCGTTGGCATGCCAGCCCTGCAAGTCCAGGTTGAGGCTGCGGCCGTGCGCGGTGGCATGCTCCAGCGCTGCGCGCAGACGCCGTCGGTCCGGCTCGCGCAGGCACGCGAGCAGATCGTCCATCGTGGCCGGCGAAGGATGTTGGCCGAGGATGCGCTTGGCTTCTTCGGTGAGATAGAGCGCGTTGCGGCCGGTGTCCCATTCCCAGCCGCCGATATGCGCCAGCGACTGCGCGCGATCGAACAGCGTGCTGTCGCGCTTGAGCGCGGTGACGTCGGAGAACAGCGACAGCACGCGCGAGGGCTTGCTGCCGCCGGCTTCGAATTGCGGAACGCAGGTGACCGAGAGCCACTTCAATTGGCGCGTGCGCCGGCTGTAGAAACCCAGCACCGTGCTTTCGACGATCTTGCCGGTGCGTAGGGCATACGTCGCCGGCTGATCGGCCTGCGGCACTTCGCGGCCGTGTTCGTCGAAGGTCTGCCACACGTCCTGTTGCAGGTCGGCCTGCAGCGTGCTTTCGTCCTCGATGCCGAGGATGCGCATCGCCGCCGGATTGGCATGGATGATCTGGCCGGCGGAGTCGCGGACGATGATGCCCTTGTCGATCGCCTCCATGAGTTCGCGGTAGCGAAGCTCTGCCTGATGACGACCGCTCAGATCGCGGGCGACGGCCACGATCCGGGTCTTGCCATCGTCGCTGAAGCCGGCCGAGTGCACTTCCACCGGAAAGCGCGTGCCGTCGGCGCGCATGTTGGTGACTTCGATGACGTAGGTCTCGCCGCGGCTCAGTGATTCCCACACTGGCAGCAGGTGATCGCGCGGCAGGTCCGGATTGAGGAACTCGATCGGCTTGCCGACGATTTCCTCGCGCGTGCGCTGGTAGGCGGTCATGCCCGCCTTGTTGACGTCGAGGACGGTGCCGTCCCAGTCGATGATGCTGACCGGATCGGGGACGGCATCGAAGACGGCGCGATAGCGGCTGCGTTCGGCGTCCGCCGCCTGGTCGGCGTCGCGCAGGGCGTCGCGGGCTTGCTGCAGCAGGGGGCGCAGGTGCGCGGGCAGGGCGGGGTCGCTGCAGGCCTGTTCCAGCGCCGCGAGCGTCGTGGCGGCATCGGCTTCCGATGTCGTCTTGACGGCTCGCAGCGGCAGCGGCCCCTTGTTGTTCATTTCGAACCCGTCATCTCAAATCTGTCATTTCGAAAGCAGCGCCTTTCCCGCCTTGCTGCCGGTTTCGCGCCCCAGCAGGGCGGCGAGCCAGCGCCCGGTTTCCGCGAGCCTGCCCAGATCGACGCCGGTCTCGATGCCCAGTCCCTGCAGCATATACACAACGTCCTCGCTGGCGACATTACCGCTCGCGCCTTTCGCGTAGGGACAGCCGCCGGCGCCGGAAACCGCGGCGTCGACCACGGCGACGCCTTCCTCCAGGCAGGCCAGGATGTTGGCCAGGGCCTGGCCGTAGGTGTCATGGAAATGAATCGCCAGCGCCGGCATCGGCACTGCGCCGGCGACGGCCTGGAGCATGGCGCGCGCCTTGGCCGGAGTGCCTACGCCGATCGTGTCGCCGAGCGAGATTTCATAGCAGCCCATGTCGTGCAGGGCCTTGGCCACGCGGACGACGTCCGACAGCGGCACCTCGCCCTGGTACGGGCAGCCGAGCACGGTGGAGACATAGCCGCGCACTTTGACGCCATCGGCTTTCGCGCGTTCCATGACCGGTGCGAAGCGGGCCAGGGATTCGTCGATGCCGGCGTTGATGTTCTTGCGGTTGAAGGCTTCCGACGCAGCGGTGAACACTGCGATCTCGGCGACACCGACGGCGCGCGCGCGTTCGTAGCCTTGTTCGTTCGGCACCAGGACGGGATAGCTGATGCCCGGCTGGCGATGGATGCCGCCGTACACCTCGGCGGCATCGGCGAGCTGCGGTACCCACTTGGGACTGACGAAGCTGGTGGCTTCGATGCTGCGCAAGCCGGTGGCGGACAGGCGATCGATCAGTGCGATCTTGTCCGCGGTGGCGATGACGGCCTTCTCGTTCTGCAGGCCGTCGCGCGGCCCGACTTCGACGATGCGTACCTGCGATGGCATGCCCATGTCATGCCTCCAGTGTGACGAGTACGGCATCGGCTTCGACGAAATCGCCGCCGGCGGCACGCACTTCCGCGATGGTGCCGGCGCGCGGCGCCTTCAGGCTCAGCTCCATTTTCATCGCTTCGATCACCATCACCTCCTGGCCGGCCTCGACCTTGTCGCCCGGGGCCGCCCGCACCACCACCACACGACCCGGCATCGGTGCAGTGACGCGATCCGCGCCGCCGCCCGCCGCTGCCTGTTCGTGACGATACATCGCCACCGGTTCCAGCCCCAGCCGCTGCGTACCGTCGTGCACGACCAGCTGCCGGCCCAGCTCGAGCACGGCGAAGCGGCGGGAACGGCTGGTTGCCGGTGCGTCGCCGATGCGCAGGCTCAGCTGTTCGCCTTCGAACCTTGCGCCCGAGATATGGACGGGGGCGCCGAGGTCAATGCCTTCGATGCGATACGCACCGTTGTTGCCATGCGTCCGCAGCTCGATGCGCTGGCCGCGATGCAGGAAGGCGAGGCTGCGATGGCCGCCATGGCCCAGGCGCCAGCCATCGGCGATCGCCCAGGGCGAGGTCGGATCGTTGGAAGCCTGCGCGTGCTCGTAGGTTGCGCGTTCCTGGGCGAGCAGATGCGCGACGGTCGCGGCGACCAGCAGATCGGCGTCGGCCGTGCCCGCGTCCTGAGGCACGAATTCGTCCAGGTGCCGGTCGAGATAACCGGTGTCGATCGTGCCTTCGACGACGGCGGGATGGCGCGCGAGGCGCTCCAGGAATTCGACGTTCGACTTCGGTCCGGCGATGTCGCACTGCGCCAGCGCATCGCGCAGGCGGGCGAGGGCGCGCGGGCGATCGCGATCCCAGACGATCAGCTTGGCGATCATCGGGTCGTAGAAGATCGTCACCGTATCGCCTTCGACTACACCTGAATCGATGCGGACATGGTCGGTGGTAGCGGGAAGACGCAGGCGCTCGAGCTTGCCGGAACCGGGCAGGAAACCCGCTTCCGGATCTTCCGCGTACAGGCGCACTTCGATCGCATGGCCTTGCTGGCGGATGTCCTGTTGCGCGAGCGGCAGGGCTTCACCGGAGGCGACGCGCAGCTGCCATTCGACCAGATCGAGCCCGGTCACCAGCTCGGTGACGGGGTGTTCGACCTGCAGGCGCGTATTGATCTCCATGAAATAGAAGCCGCCGTCCTGGCCGACGATGAATTCCACCGTGCCGGCGTTGACGTAGTCGATCGCACGCGCGGCCATCACCGCGGCCTGTCCCATCGCATCGCGCAGTTGCGGGGTGAGGAAAGGCGAGGGCGATTCTTCCAGCACCTTCTGGTAGCGGCGCTGCGCGGAGCACTCGCGTTCGTTGAGGTGCAGCGTGTGGCCGTGCGTGTCGGCGAACACTTGGATCTCGATGTGGCGCGGCTTCTCGACGTAGCGTTCGAGCAGGACGCGGTCGCGGCCGAAGGCGTTGCGCGCTTCGCGCTGGCAGCTTTCGAGATTGGTGGCGAACTCGGCGCTGGAGCGCACGATGCGCATGCCCTTGCCGCCGCCGCCGTGCGCGGCCTTGATCATCAGCGGGTAGCCGATCGCGTCGGCTTCGCGTTGCAGCACGGTGGGCGACTGGTCTTCGCCGGTGTAACCCGGTACGACGGGAACGCCTGCTGCCTGCATGAGTTCCTTCGCGCCGGCCTTGCTGCCCATCTTGCGCATCGACGCGCCGGACGGGCCGATGAAGACCAGCCCGGCGGCGACGACGGCGTCGGCGAAGTCGGCGTTTTCGCTGAGGAAACCGTAGCCGGGATGGATGGCCTGCGCGCCGCTGCGCTTGGCGACGTCGATGATCGCGTCGCCGCGGAGATAGGACTCCTGCGGGCGCGGACCGCCGATGCAGTACGCCTCGTCGGCCTGGCGCACGTGCTGCGCGTCGGCATCGGCTTGCGAATACACCGCGACAGTGCGGATACCGAGCCTGCGCGCGGTGCGGATGACGCGGCAGGCGATTTCGCCGCGGTTGGCGATCAGGATCTTGGAGAACATCAGGCGTTTCTTCCTTTCCTCGTCAGTTGCACCAGGAGGGCTTGCGCTTCTCGAGGAAGGCGCCGAGGCCTTCCTGACCTTCGGCGGACACGCGCAAGCGTGCGATCAGGGCCGCGTTGTCGGCGTCGAGGCGGTCGCGGTGCGACTCATCGGCTACGCGGCGTACCAGCTGCTTGGCCGATGCGGCGGCGATGGGGCCGGCTTTCAGCAGAAAGTCCGTCTGCCGCTGTACCGCGGCGTCGAGCGCGCCGGCGTCGACCACGTCGTGAAGCAGGCCGATGCGCCGGGCTTCGGCGGCGTCGAAGATTTCCGCGGTCGCGAACCAACGCCGCGCCTGGCGCGCGCCGATCGCTTCGATCACGTAGGGGGAGATGACGGCGGGAAGCAGGCCGAGCTTGCTTTCGGTCAGTCCGAACTTGGCTTCGGGCGTGCCGATGGCGATGTCGCAGCAGGCGACCAGGCCCACGCCGCCGCCGAACGCTGCGCCGTGCACGCGGGCGATGGTCGGCTTGGGGAGTTCGTCCAGGGTGCGCATCAGGCGGGCGAGGGCGAGGGCATCCTCGCGGTTGGCCGCCTCGCTCGCGGCGGCCATGCCGCGCATCCAGTTGAGGTCAGCTCCCGCGGAGAACGACGGACCTTCGCCTTCCAGAACCACCACGCGAATGCTGCCATCGGCGCCCGCGGCCTCGAGCGCGGCGGTGAGGGCGGCGATCAGGTCGGCGTCGAAGGCGTTGTGCAGATCCGGGCGATTCAGGCGCAGGCGGGCGACGGGCCCCTCGCGCAGGCTCAGGAGCGGTTGGCTCATGGCGATATCCGTGTCGGGAAACATGAATGATAGCGAGCGAGGGGTGTTCCCCGACCAGCCCGCCGGCGCGACGCGCCGGCGCAGGTCCCTGCTAGAATGAGAACAATTCCCATTTGTGGGCCGCCGGCCCCGGGCGAACCCCTTGAAGCTGTCCGAACTGCCACGCCGCATCGCCGCCACGGTCGAGCGCGTCGAAGACCAGATGCCCAACGATGCCATCGCACGGCGACTGCGTGAATTGGGCTTCGTCCACGGCGAGCGCGTGGAAGTGATGGCCGCCGGGCCGATTGCCGCCGAGCCGCTGCTGGTCCAGGTCGGCTTCACCCGCTTCGCGTTGCGGCGGAGCGAGGCCGCGAGGGTGCGGGTCGTCACGGCGCAGTCCGCGGAGAGCGTCGCGTGAGCCACACCGCTGCCATCCGTCTCGCCCTCGTCGGCAATCCGAACTGCGGCAAGACCGCGCTGTTCAACCTGCTGACCGGCAGCCGCCAGAAGGTCGCCAACTACGCCGGCGTCACCGTGGAGCGCAAGGAAGGCCGCTTCCATGCGCCATCCGGGCGCCACTACGCGCTGCTCGATCTGCCCGGCGCCTACAGCCTGCACGCGGCGAGCCTGGATGAAGCGATTACCCGCGATCTGTGCCGCGGCTTCTATCCGGGCGAGCCAGCGCCGGACGTGATCGTGTGCGTGGTCGATGCGACCAATCTGCGCCTGCACCTGCGCTTCGCGCTGGAAGTGCGCGAGCTCGGCAAGCCGATGGTGCTGGCGGTCAACATGATGGATGCGGCGCGGCGGCGCGGCATCGAAGTCGACCTCGCTGCGCTCGAGCGCGAACTGGGCGTTCCCGTCGTTCCCACGGTGGCCGTGCATCGCGACGGCGCGGGTCAGCTCGTCGCCAAGCTGGATGCCGTCGCCGACACGCTGCACGAACCGCGCACGCACCTGGCCAACGGCCCGGTGGATCCCGAAACACTGCATGCGGAAACGCGTCGCTTGCTCGCCCTCGCGGTGACCATGCCGCGCCGTACCGCCGAGATCGACGATGCGCTCGATCGCTGGCTGCTGCATCCGGTGGTGGGCTTGCTGTCGCTGGCGGTGGTGATGTTCCTGATCTTCCAGGCCGTTTACGCCTGGGCCACGCCGCTGATGGACCTGATCGATGCAGGTACTGCGGCTCTGGGCGGTTGGGCCGGCTCGGTATTGCCGGCCGGTCCGCTCAGGAGCCTGATCGTCGACGGCATCATCGCCGGCGTCGGCGGCGTGATCGTGTTCCTGCCGCAGATCCTGATCCTGTTCGCCTTCATCCTGGCGCTGGAGGAATCCGGCTATCTGCCGCGCGCTGCGTTCCTCCTGGATCGCCTGATGGCGTCGGCCGGATTGTCGGGCCGCTCGTTCATTCCGTTGCTGTCGAGCTTCGCCTGCGCGATTCCCGGCATCATGGCCACGCGCTCGATCCAGGATCCGCGCGACCGCCTCGCCACGATTATCGTGGCGCCGCTGATGACCTGCTCGGCGCGGCTGCCGGTGTATGCGCTGCTGATCGGCGCCTTCATTCCGCAGCAGAAGGTGGGGCCGCTCAACCTGCAGGGCCTGGTGCTGTTCGCGCTGTACGCCGCCGGCATCCTCAGCGCACTGCTGGTGGCCTGGGTGATGAAGAAGTGGCGCCGCGACAAGAGCGAGCACGCGCTGCTGCTGGAGCTGCCGTCCTATCGGCTGCCGCATCCGCGCGATCTCGCGCTGGGCCTGTCGGAGCGCGCCGCGATCTTCCTCAAGCGCGTGGGCGGCATCATCCTGGCACTCACGATCCTGTTGTGGGTGTTGCTGACCTTTCCGACGCCGCCCGAACACTACGCAGGCGCCGCGATCGACTACAGCTTCGCCGGCCGCATCGGCCATGCGATGACGACCTTGTTCGCTCCGATCGGCTTCAACTGGCAGATCTGCATCGCCTTGATTCCGGGACTGGCGGCGCGCGAAGTCGCCGTGTCTTCGCTGGCGACCGTGTACGCACTCTCTGCTACCGACGATGCGGCCGCCGCGCAGGCGCTGTCGCCGCTGATCGCGCACGACTGGTCGCTGGCGACCGCTTTGTCGCTGTTGGTCTGGTACATCTACGCGCCGCAGTGCATCTCGACGTTGGCGACGATCAAGCGCGAGACGCATTCCTGGAAGCAGGTCGGAATCAGCGCGGGCTATCTGTTCGCAATGGCCTACCTGGCGTCTCTCGTCACCTACCAGGTCGCTGTTGCGCTGGGAGCGGGATGATGCACGCCGGACTACTGGCCCAGTACATAGTGATCGCGATCGCCGTAGCGATCAGCGCCGGGTTTGTCGCGCAGAAACAATTCCCGGCGGGCGTGCGCCGTCTGCGTGTCGCGGCCGCCGTGCCGCTCGTGCGCGAAGGGCGGGCCGGATGGCTGCGGCGCCTGGGGCGCTGGATCGCACCAGCGCCGCAGACAGGAGCGGGCAGCTGCGGCAGTTGCAACGGCTGCGATACCGGCAAGGCCGGGTAAGACGCCGGCGTAGCAACGAGCCACGCCGGACCAAATCAGCTCAGTGACGACGCCGCGCCTTCGCGCCGGTGGCTTCGGTCATTTCCACCGCCAGCGTGAAGGTGCGCTGTTCGTCCGAATACAGCGCACCGACGCCGATGACCTGGCGGGCGATTTCCTCGCCGCGTTCGTTCTTGATCGACAGCACCATCGAGTATTCCCACGCGGTATCGCCTGGAGGCGGAGAGATCGTGCCCTCCACGTGCAGGGGCGAAATCTTCGTCTTCGTCCCTGCGATCGCGGCTTCATCGAAGCGCAAGTGGTGCCGGCACGCCGGACAGACACTGGCGCTTTCGAGGATGACCGTCTTGCAGTGCGGGCAGGTGCGGGTGGCTCCCGGCGTGCCCGGGCGCGGGGTGCTCATGACGCCGCGCCGGACTCCGCGTTGCCGTTCTTGCCAGCGGATTCTTCGCCGCCGAACTCGACCTGGCCCTTCATGCGCGAGCCTGCGGCCACGGTGACGGTTTCGGCCTTGACGTCGCCGATCATCACGCCGCTGGCGACCAGTTCGACGCGCTGCGCGGACTCGATATTGCCTTCGAGCTCGCCCGCGATCACGACCTTGCGCGCACGCACGCCGCCGTTGAGCTTGGCGCCGACTTCGATGGTCAGATCGCCTTGCACATGCACGTCGCCCTTGAAGCGGCCGGCGATGCGGATGTGGCCGGCACCTTCAATCTTGCCTTCGATGGTGAGGTCGGAAGCGATCAGCGATTCCTTGCCTTCGCTACGTTCGACCGCCACGGGACGGGGCGATGCTGCAGCGACGGGATTGTATTCGTTGGGATCGGGTTCGCGCTTGAGCGCGGTTTCTACGGGCTTAGGCGGTTCCGGGGTAATCGGAACATCACGTTTCGGGGCGGATGGCTGGTTGAAGATCGCCATGGCGCGGACTCCTCTGTTGGGGGGACGGGAAGGACCGTATGCGATCTTCGAGCCTAGCACGCACCTGCGCCATGGGCGCTGTGACACGGTGCAGCAAACACACGTTGTGTGCGCTGTGCACTGCACGCGATTTAGCGGCGTTCAGGTATTCAACATTTCTGAAACAAACATCGTTGCGAGTGTGACTGCGTGGGTCCGGGTCACATGCGGAACACGCCGAAGCGCGTGCGATCCGCGATCGGCGCATTGAGGCTCGCCGAAATCGCCAGGCCGAGCACACGGCGCGTGTCGGCCGGATCGATGATGCCGTCGTCCCACAGGCGCGCGGTGGCGTAGTAAGGATTGCCCTGCGATTCGTACTGGTCGCGGATCGGCGTCTTGAAGGCTTCTTCTTCTTCCGGCGTCCACACCTTGCCGGCGGCTTCGATGCCGTCGCGCTTGACGGTCGCCAGCACCGACGCGGCCTGTTCGCCACCCATGACGCTGATGCGTGCGTTCGGCCACATCCACAGGAAGCGCGCGCCATACGCACGGCCGCACATCGCGTAATTGCCGGCGCCGAAGCTGCCGCCGATCACGACGGTGAACTTGGGCACGTGCGAGCAGGCCACGGCCGTGACCATCTTCGCGCCGTCCTTCGCGATGCCGGCGTTCTCGTATTTACGGCCGACCATGAAGCCGGTGATGTTCTGCAGGAAGACCAGCGGGATGCCGCGCTGGTTGCACAGCTCGATGAAGTGCGCGCCCTTCAGCGCCGACTCGGCGAACAGGATGCCGTTGTTGGCGACGATGCCGACCGGATAACCATGCAGATGCGCGAAGCCGGTCACCAGGGTCTTGCCGTAGCGGGCCTTGAACTCCTGGAACTCGCTGCCGTCGACGATGCGGGCGATCACTTCGCGGATGTCGAAGGGCCGGCGCGTGTCTTTCGGGACGATGCCATACAGCTCTTCGGCGGCGAACAAAGGATCGCGCACCCCTTCTACGGCCACCGGCGGGACTTTCGTACGGTTGAGCGTGCCGACGATATCGCGCGCGATCTGCAGCGCATGGCGATCGTCTTCGGCGAAGTGGTCGGCCACGCCCGATACGGACGTGTGCACGTCGGCGCCGCCGAGCGCTTCGGCGTCGACGACTTCACCGGTGGCGGCCTTCACCAGCGGCGGGCCGCCGAGGAAGATGGTGCCTTGTTCCTTGACGATGATGGATTCGTCGCACATCGCCGGCACGTAGGCGCCGCCGGCGGTGCAGGAGCCCATGACCACGGCGATCTGCGGAATGTTCTCCGCGCTCATCCGCGCCTGGTTGTAGAAGATGCGGCCGAAGTGCTCCTTGTCCGGAAACACCTCGTCCTGCAGCGGGAGGAAGGCACCGCCGGAGTCGACGAGATAGACGCAGGGCAGGTTGTTCTCGCGCGCGATCTCCTGCGCACGCAGATGCTTTTTCACCGTGATCGGGAAGTAGGTGCCGCCCTTGACCGTAGCGTCGTTGGCGACGATCACCACTTCCTGGCCCATGACGCGGCCGATGCCGCAGACCATGCCGGCGGCGGGCGCCGCGTCGTCGTACATGCCTTCGGCGGCGAGCGGGGCGACTTCCAGGAAGGGCGAGCCCGGATCGAGCAGGGCCGTGATGCGGTCGCGCGCCAGCAGCTTGCCGCGCTCGGTGTGCTTGGTGCGGGCCTTCTCGCCGCCGCCGTTGGCGGCGCGTGCGAGGCGGGCATCGAGTTCTTCGACCAGGGCGCGGTGGTAGCTGGCGTTGTCCTGGAATTCCTGCGAACGGGGATCGAGTTGGGAGTTGAGCGCGGGCATGGAGTCGACGACTGCCGATGAGCTGGGCATCAGACCACAAAGCGGTTGCGGCGGCCATGGTTGCCTGCGCACAAAAAAAGAGGCCCGCTTGCGCGGGCCCCTTCGGGTATTGCAGAAGCGAAAGAAGATTACTTCTTGGGAGCTTCGGCGGCCGGAGCGGCAGCGGCGTCAGCAGCGGGAGCAGCAGCAGCGTCGGCAGCCGGAGCGGGAGCTTCGGCGGCCGGAGCGGCAGCGGCGTCAGCAGCCGGAGCGGCGGCAGCGTCGGTGGCAGCAGCGGCGTCGGCGCTGGTGGCAGCGGCGTCAGCCGGAGCAGCAGCAGCGTCGGCAGCCGGAGCTTCGGCGGCCGGAGCGGCAGCGGCGTCAGCAGCGGCGGTGTCGGTGGTTTCAGCCTTGTTGCAAGCCGACAGGGCGAGGACCGCAGCGGCGAGGAGGACGTAGAGCTTGGTGTTCATTGATGTCTCCGAGGAGTTGTCTGAAAAACTAGTTTTACCGTCAGGCAACGCCAGTGCGCGCAGCGATCCGGCAGGGTGCCGGCTACCTATCGTTCACTGACCCACATGGAAAGAGCCGCCGGCAAGCCGACGGCCCTTCCTTGTTCACTGTAACAGATTTCCCTGTTAAGGAAGTAACTGTTACTTCTTTTCTTCCGTCGCTTCCTTGGCCGCGTCCTTCGCCTGCTCGGCCGAGTTGGCGGCCTGCTTGGCGGTGTCGGCAGCAGCGTCGGCGGCCGCAGCGGTCGGAGCGGTTGCAGCCGCGTCGGCCGAGGTGGCAGCAGCGTCGGCAGCCTGGGCGGCGGCGTCGGCGGCCTGCTGGGCAGCGTCGCCAGCAGCCTGGTCGGTCGAAGCAGCGGCGGTATCGGCAGCAGCCTGAGCCTGAGCCGCGTCAGCCGAAGCGTCGGCAGCGGCGTCTTCGGCCTGCTTCTGGTTCGAGCAAGCGGCCAGAGCGAAGCCCAGAGCCAGGGCGATCAGCGCCTTGTTGAAAGTCATGTTGGTTTCCTCGTCGTGGAATGGGTCAACGCGCACACAAGCGCGTCGCCAACAATGATGACAAGGCCATTACCCGTGTCAAGCGGGTGGCCGTCTTTATTTCGTTATGCCGTTGTTAGGTTCTTCGCAAGCCGAGGACAAGGGTTACCCGCACATTAAGCGCGGGCCGCCACTTCACCTTGTCTGCACACTCGCCCTGGGTGCGAAGTGCCTGCCGGGTCAGACCAGCTCGATCGCCAGCGCCGTAGCCTCGCCGCCGCCGATGCACAGCGAGGCGACGCCACGCTTGCCGCCACGCTGGCGCAGGGCATTGATCAGCGTGACCACCAGACGGGCGCCGCTGGCACCGATCGGATGGCCGAGGGCGCAGGCGCCGCCATGGATGTTGAGCTTGTCGTGCGCGATACCGAGCTCCTTCATCGGCGTCATCGCGACGCAGGCGAAGGCTTCGTTGATTTCCCACAGATCCACATCGCCGACCGACCAGCCCGCCTTCTTCAGCACGTTGCTGATCGCGGTGACCGGGGCGGTGGTGAACCACTCCGGCTCCTGCGAGTGGGTTGCGTGGGCGACGATGCGCGCCAGCGGCTTGAGGCCGCGCTTGCCCGCTTCCTCGGCCGACATCAGCACGGTCGCCGCGGCGCCGTCGTTGATCGGCGACGAAGTGGCGGCGGTGATGGTGCCGTCCTTCTTGAAGGAGGGGCGCAGGCTCGGGATCTTGTTGATGTCGGCGCGGCCGGGCTGTTCGTCGCTATCGACTACTACATCGCCCTTGCGGCCGGCGACGGTCACCGGAACGATTTCGTCCTTGAAAGCACCCGATTGCTGCGCGGCCAGCGCACGACGGACACTTTCAGCGGCATATGCGTCCTGCTCTTCGCGCGAGAAGCCGTACTTCTCAACGCACTTCTCGCCGAACACGCCCATCGCCTGCTTGTCGTAGGGATTGGTCAGGCCGTCCCACGCCATGTGGTCGAGCATTTCGACCGTGCCGTACTTGGTGCCGGTGCGCGAGTTGTTGAGCAGGTGCGGCGCGTTGGTCATCGACTCCATGCCGCCGGCGACGACGACGCCGGACGAGCCGGCCTTGATCGCGTCGTGCGCCTGCATGATCGCCTTCATGCCCGAACCGCAGACCTTGTTGATGGTGGTGCAGCCGGCCGAAGTGGGGATGCCGGCGCCGATCGACGCCTGGCGGGCCGGGGCCTGGCCGAGGCCGGCCGGCAACACGCAACCCATGATCACTTCATCGACCTGATCCGCGGCGACGCCGGCCTGCTCGAGTGCAGCCGCGATGACGGTGGATCCGAGCTTGGGCGTCGGCACGCCGGTGAACTGACCGAGTAGGGAACCGATGGCGGTGCGCTTGGCACCGACGATGACGACGTCGCTCATGGGTACTCCAAAAGAAATAGGGCGAAGCCGGCGCGCGGCCGGAACAGCCCGATTATGGGCTTCCATGTTGCGGTGCCGCAAATGGTTACCGGCGCAACGGAAGCAGATACAAGGTGCGGCCGCGCTCGGGTTTCACAACCGGGCGAAAGCCCAGCGGCTCGAAGAGGGCGGGAACTCCGGTCCACACGAAAGCGCCTGCCTGGCGCTCGCCGGCCCGTACCGCCTGGGGGTAGGCCTCGATTTCCGCGGCTCCCCGGGCTTTGGCGAGGTCCACGGCCGCCGTGACCAGCAGCCTGGCCACGCCGCGGTCGCGGTGGCGCGCCGGCACGTACAGGCAGTTGAGCGACCACGTCGTCGCCTTCCACTCGCGTTTCAGCGCTTTGCTGCGTTCCAGGCGTGGGAAGACGGGGCGGGGCGCGATCGAGCACCAGCCGACTGGCGTGTCGCCATCAAAGGCGAGAACGCCCGAGGCCTCGCCGGATTCGACCAGCTCACGAAACGCCTTGCGATTTCGAGCGCCCTTCGCCTCGTCCCAGGTCTTGCCGCCCATGGGCACGCGCCACCACATGCACCAGCATCCGCCGCAGGCGCCGTTGGCGCCGAACAAGGCCTCGATGACGGGCCAGTCGGTGCGTCGCAAGGGGCGGGTACGCAACTCGGTCATGGGGCGATGTTGGCATGACGCATCAATCGGCCGGCGTTAAAGTGCGCGCCATGAAGAATCTCCGCGTCTCCCTGGTCCAGGGCGAAACCCGTTGGCACGACCCGTCCGGCAACCGCGACTATTACGCCGCATTGATCGAGCCCCTGCACAACACCACCGACCTGGTCATCTTGCCGGAGACCTTCACCAGCGGTTTCAGCAACGACGCGATCGCCGATGCCGAGACCATGCAGGGCCCGACCATCGACTGGTTGCGCGAGCAGGCCGACAGCATCGATGCCGCCATCTGCGGCAGCGTGCAGATCCGCGATGGGCAGGGCGTGTACAACCGCATGCTGTTCGTGACGCCCGATGGCGAAGTGCGCAGCTACGACAAGCGCCATCTGTTCCGTTACGCCAAGGAGCACGAGCGCTACGCCGCCGGCCGCGACCGCCTCACGGTGGAATGGAAGGGCTGGCGCATCTGCCCGTTGGTCTGCTACGACCTGCGCTTCCCGGTGTACTCGCGCAACCGCTTCGACGTGGAGCGCGCGGGCGGGCTCGACTACGACCTGCTCATCTACGTCGCCAATTGGCCCTCCGCGCGCAACTATGCGTGGAAGACCTTGCTGCGCGGGCGTGCCATCGAGAACCTGTGCTACGTCGCCGGCGTCAATCGCGTCGGTACCGACGGCAACGGCCTGCATTATTCCGGCGATAGCGCCATCGTCGACTTCCTCGGCCATCCGCTGACCGAGGCGACCGACGAGGAGGTCGTCTCCACGATGCTGTTGCAGGCGGCGCCATTGCTGGAACACCGCGAACGGTTCCCGGCGATGCTGGACGGGGATGCGTTTACGCTGCAGGGGTGAGCAATGCGGCGCTGGTGCACGCCACGGTGACGGCTACGACGTCGGATCGCCGATGTACCGCGCGGGCTCTGCTTTGAACTTCTGCAAGCACCGCAGCGAGCAGAAGTAGTAATCCTGATCCGCGTAATCCAAGTGATACGGAATCGGCACGGGTTCGACCGGCAGTCCGCACACGAGATCGACCGGCGCGCACCATGGCCGCGTGGAGGCAATGTGAGGTCGGGAGAGTTCCACGGTCGCTCCTCCGAGCATGCAGCACCTGGACGACGGGCTGTCGTCTCATTCGCGAACCTCTCATCACGCCTGGCCGCGTCGCCCATGCGTCACGCGGCCATGACGGCCGAGGTTGTAGCGCAGTGTGCGTCCGTGGCCGATACGGTCAATCCCTCTCTCGGGTGTCTCGGCGAATTTCATTCGCACTGAACGGTCGCTTACGCGAAGGCCCGCATTCAAACATGACGTTAACAACCGCTATGCGATTCATCTTCCTCCATTAATGAATCCCCCTGCGCCTTCCCAATGAGGCTTTCGAGTTTTTGCGATGGGCGTGTCATCGACTGGAGAGTGCCATGCCCCGCAACATCCTTCGCAGTACCGCCCTTGCCGCCGCCGTCGCGACGGTCACGCTTTCCGGTTGCGCCAGCTACATCAAGCGCGACGAATTCGATCGGACCGTCGCCGAGTTGCGTGCGGCCGACCAGCATCTGCAGCAGCAGATCGATGAGCTGGGCCGCAAACACGATGCGCTGGTCACGGAGATGCAAGGACGCATCCGCGTGGATGCCAGTGCGCACTTCGCCACCAACGAATCCGTGTTGAGCGATCAGGACAAGCCGCTGCTCGACGACTTCGCGCGCGTGATAAAGACCAGTCACACCGATGCGGTGGTGACTGTGGAAGGCTTCGCTGATCCGTCGGGCGCCACTGGTTACAACCAGCGGCTAGGTCAGCGCCGTGCCGAGGCCGTGCGCGACTACCTTGTCGGCACCGGCGGCATCAATGACGCGCAGATACGTGCGGTGAGCTATGGCGAATCGCGCAACCGCCAGGTGCGTCCGGGTGCGGTCGGCGAGGCCGGGCGCGACAATCGCCGTGTTTCGCTGGTGATCGACTACGCGGGTGCGCAGGCGATGCCGGCGGCGGCGCCGATGGAGCAACCGCAACCGCAGCCGCAGCCGGAGCAGGCGCCGCAGACGAACTCTGGGATGTGAGGTTGGTTCGCGCCTTTGACGTTTACGTTTATTAAGAGCGTCTGGGCTTCTTAAGAGCGTCTGGGCTTCGGTAGGACGCGCTACCCGACGGGACGGGGGTGCTCCGCCCCTCCGGACGGCATCCCTGCCTTTAGTCGGGGCCGCGGACCATCCTGGTCCGCTCTCCGCACCCCCATCCCATCGGGCAGCGCTTATCGCGAGCGTGCAGCGCGCCGCTTCGGCGCCGGAGCCCTTCTTCTCCCCGCGCGCGGGGAGAAGATGCCCGAAGGGCAGATGAGGGGAGCGAGCGCAGCGAGTTGCCTTTAGCACTTAATCAAAGCGCCCGAGATGAGTGGGAGGGCAGGCGGTGCCGGTGGGTAGGCGCGACTGTCAGCGGCATGGATGCCGCTGACCAAGCCTCCAAGGACGGATTCACGGCGTGTCGCGACTACCCACCGGCGCCGCCTGCCCGTGCCGAGATAGCCACCGCCGACGCACGTCAACTCAAAGTCAACAGCGCCGCTTGTGAAAGTAGACCTGCTCCGCAGCCCACCGCAGCGGCGGCGAATACAGCAGCAAATCGAAAGGCCAATCGAACTGCAACTTGTCGTAAGCCCAGCGCAGAGCGCGCTTGGTACGGAAGCGCGGCGCGGATTCGATGGCGATGCTTTCGGGCGACGGGCCGTCATCGCGCAGATGCGCGGCGATCGCGCGGCCTACGGTCCAGCCGTGTTCCCAGGCGGAGTGAATGCCGCCGGCGGTCACCGGCGACACGATGCCGGCGGCGTCGCCGGTCAGGATTACGCGCGCGTCGGCCATGTGCTGCACCGGCCCGCTGCAGGGAATCAATCCGGCGCGCGTGTGGCCGGGTTTCAGATGACGCGGCAGGCCGCCGGCCACGCCGACCCGTAGCAGGAAACCGTCGATGTCCGGCACGCGTGGATGGGCCGGGTCGTGGCGCAGTGCGAGTCCCGCCTGCACGCCGGTCGGGCTCTGCGCCACCCAGCCGATGTAGCCGGGTGCGTAGCGCTTGCTGATGAAGCAGTGCAGGGCGTCGTCGTCGGCGAGCCGTGCGCCTGGAAATTCGTATTCGATGCCGTAGAGGAACTGGCGCACGTGGCCCAGCCCGCAGCGCTCGGCCACGCGCGAGCGCGCACCGTCGGCACCGACCAGATAACGCGTGCGTCCCACGCCTTCGATCTGCCATCCCCCGTCGATGCGCTCGCAGCGGGTGAAGGCCGTGCCCAGGCGCAAGTCGACGCCGTTGTTGCGCAGCTCGTCCGCGAGCCAGCGCATCACGCCGGGCGTGTCGGTGGTGAGGAAGTAATAGCCCGGCGCGGCCAGCGCGATCTGCTTGAGGCTGGGCGCGTACAAGCGCACCTGCTCGATGCGGCGGGTGAGGTGCGCGGGGAGCTGATTTAGCAGGGTCTGCTCGGCGGCTTCCTTCACGATGATGCCGGTGGTGCGCAGCTTGTCGCCCGGATCGTGCTTGCGTTCGAGCACGCACACGCGCAGGCCGCGTTGCGCCGCGGCGAGGGCGGTGGCCGCGCCGGCGAAGCTCGCACCGACGACGAGAACATCGAAATCGAAGAAACCTGCTGCCATTGCCTGCCGCCGAGTCGTGATGGAGGCAGGATCGCGCCGCGTTGCGAAGCGGCTGGGGCGGCTGTGTGAAGCGGATGCGAAGTGTGGCCGCGCAGCTCAATCCCGCTGCATGCCGGGGCTAAACGAGTCGCCTGCGGCCAAGACGCGAACGCTCCAGCCACCACAGCACGGCAGAAACGAGCAGCCACGCGAGGAACCAGGGCCAGCGTCTTCCCGGCGCCGTCGTCATCGAGCCGGCAGAACTCGCCGGTTGCAGTGCTAGACGCTGGGTTGCGTCGTGGATTTCCCGCGCGGCGATGCCAGGCAAAGTCTGCGCATCACGAACGAAGAATGCAGCGCTCGCAGCGCCGTCGTGCAGCGTGTGCCAGCCGGACCTGCGCGGCCGATAACCGGCGCAACGGGCCGAACCGGTGGCCTGATCGATCAGAAGCGGGTCGGCTTGCTCGCCCAACGCAGCAACGCTCGCGCCATCCTTCAGTCCGCACAAGACCATGCGCGTGCCCTGGCGCCCATCCGTGGGAACGGCGAGCGCCGGACGCGCGAGCGGGCGCGCGACTTCAGCCACAGCGTCGCTCCATAGCTGCGCATGCAGATCGTCGCGACCGGCCAGTACGAGTTGGAACGTATCCATCGGCAACCAGGCGGCGATGCGGCCGCGGCCCAATGGACGCCATGCGGCGAGCGCCCGCCCCGCGTCGTCGCGCAGCCAGACCTGGGCATCGATTCGTAGCGGTTGGCGCGAGAGTTCGGGAAGCCGATCGGTGGCGATGGCGGTCGGCGCATCCGCCGAACCCGGGCCGAGGCGGGCCGCGGCGAATTCGTCGCCATCTTGTTCCGGCAGCTTGAATGTCGCCGGCGAGCCGTCGCTGGCCATGCGCAACCCCGAGACCGCCAGCGCGTTGCGCACGTTTGCCGGCGGTGCACCATCGATTCGCAACAGTAGACCAAGCCCGTTGCGCACCCCGTCGAGCAGCACGCGACGGCGTGCCTCGCCGAGCGCATCCCATGCGCGCTCGTCGGTGACCACGGCATCGAAGTTCTTCAGCGTCGCCGCATTCAAGGCGATCGGCGCGTCGCCCAGCTGCAAACCGGCACCGAGCTGGATCTGCGCCGTCATGCGTACGCCGCTGTCCAGGCCCCAGCGGCGCAGGTATTTCACTTCCGCATCCGGAGCACCGGCGAGCACGAGCACGCGCATCGGCGTCGGGGCGAAGACGTCGACAGGCAATGCGGCTTCTTCGACGGTTTCGCCCTGCGTATCGATGACACGTACGCGGAATTCGGCGAAGCCCGCCGTGCGCGTCGCACCGGTCAGCACGAAGCGGCCATCCGCTGACAGCGGTTGCCGGTCGATGCGCTGGCCGGCGGGATCGAGCAGCTCGACGTGGCCGCTCGCGACGCCATGCATGCGTCCCTTTACCGCGAAGTCCGCGCCCGACTGCGCCCGCAACGAAGCCGGAAGCTCGATGAGTCCGCGAGGCAGCGGCGCGGCGACGAAATCGAAGGGCAGGCCCGGCACGCTGTCGCGATCGCGCGCCGTAAGTCCGCGGCCGACGATGCGCAGACGCGCGGTGTCGGGATGGCGCCGCAGCGCGGTGGCGAGGTCGGGAACGGGCTCCGCCGATGCTGTCGCGCCGGCTTCGGGCAGCGATACCAGGCGCTCGTTCGCTGTCAGCGTCGTGCCGAGATCGGACGGCGCCAGAGCGGTGGCTACCACCAAGGTTTCGCTGCCGGTCTTGATGGCCGGCGGAAACAGCGTGCGGTAAAGCAGCGCCGCCGACGCCAGTTGCAGCAGCAAGAGCACCGCGACGCGCCAGGCCAGCGGACGCGGTGTACGGCGCCACGCGAACCACGACGCGCGGGCACTGCCGACGACGACGGCGAACACCAGAAGCAGCACGGCCCACCGTTGCATTTCCATCACGGCCGCTCCTGCAACGCGTCGAGATACGCCTGGCCGCTGCGATCCGGCTGCGGACGAGGCGCGGGCTGCGCCGGTGGACGTTTCAACAACGGCCACAAGCGGCTGCGCAGCAACTGCCGGCACGCGGCGCACGCCGGATCGCTGCGCACGCCATCGATCGCGGCGATCACGCCCAGTGCATCGGGTATGCGGCGCTCGTTCGCGCGCAGCCAGCGTTCGGCCCCATCGAGGTCGAGTGCCGGCGCGGTGCGGCCCGGCGGCACGGCGAGTGCGCGCCACAGCGTATCCAGCAAGGGCGACGCGGGCGTCGCGGCCGTCAACAGATCGCCGCGCGGTGCGAGGTTGTTGCGTTCGCCGCTGAGGCGCCGGCTTTCGTCGATCGGTGGCAATTCGGAGCCCACGCGCGCCAGATAAATACGACCGGCTTGCTGGACCTGCTTGATGTAGTCCAGCGCCTTGTATTCGTAGGGCAGGGCGAGATCGGGGCGGCCCTGGCGCAGATGCAGTTCCGCCTGCCACATCTGGTCGAGCGCCGACTTCAGCGTGCGGCGCGTTTCGGGATCGAGCAGGGTCGCGGCTTCGGCATTGTCGTGGGTGTGGCCGAATTCACTGAGCACGTCGCCGGCCTGGCCGAAGACCGTCGGACTGCTGGCGTCTTCGTGGTCGTGCGCGTCCGCGGTCGGCGTGGACGCGCGTTCTTCATGCGCCGGTTGCTCGCGCGGCGCCTGTGCGCGTGCCGCATCGGCTTCGTCTTCGGCGTCGGCCGTGGGCAACAGGGGGCGCGGTGGCGCGACGGGCTCCGCATCGGCTTCGGCGGTGGGCAGTGGGCGCTTGGGTGCCCCTTCGGATTCTTCGCCGAGGAACTGACCGTAGCGCAGGCGCAACAGGCGCTGGTCGACGCCGATGCCGTCGGAACGTTCCAGGTATTGCTCCGCGGCGAGCTTGCGGCGCTGCGCGAGCAGGGCTTCGCTGTCGATGATGATCTGTCGCTGGCTGCGGAAGTAGGCCGGCAGCGCCTTCTTGACCAGACCGTCGAGGCCGCTGGTTTCGGTCGTGTCTTCCGGCGGCCAGCGCAGGATGTAGCTCGCGCTGCGCGTGGTCTGCGGACTGGCCGCGCGGTTGTCGGTGACCGCGAGCTGCACGACGAAGTCGCTGCCCGGCGCCAGTCCCAGCGCCGCGATGTCGAAGCGATGCGTATAGCGCTTGCGCGTCGCGCTGCCCTGGCCGGCGAGCACCAGCATGCGCTCCTCGAAGCGGATGGATTCGCCTTCGCCCTGCGCAAGGGTGATCCGCAGCGGCGCGGAGGCTGCGAGCCCGTAATCGTCCTGCGCTTCGAAGGACACACTCCAGTCGCGTTGCCCTTCGCGGCGCAGCGTCAGCGTGTCTTCCGGCGTCAGCGCCTTGACCTGCGGCGCCTGGTCGGCCGCGACATCCAGGCGATACAGGCGATCGGGGCGCAGCGGCGGCGCAGCGTCGAGCACGATGCGGTACAGCAGGGGCGAATCGATCCGGCGCGAGGCGGTCCACGTATCGCCGTCGCGTACCAGCGCGATGCGCTGGCCGTCGTGGAAGGCGAGGGCCGCGCTCTTCGGCATAGGATCGAACTGCAACCTCCAGCGCACCTGTGAGCGCTCGGGCACTTTCGCTTCGAAAGTCGCCTCGTTGTGCGCGGGCAGCTGCGTGTACGCGGGTGGCGTGATCTGCAAGCGCACCTGCGTCACGCGCGTGTGATCCGGACGCGTCTTGTCGTTTGGCGCAGAGGCCGCAGCGGAATCGGTGGCGTGCGAAGCCGAGTGCCGCGGCCACAGCAGCAAGCCTGCCGCCAGCACGACGGCCAGCAACGTACAGCCCACGAGTCGCGACATCGGCCACTGTGGTCGCAGGTCGGGTGACGGCGCGAGTTGCAAGCGTTGCCGAAGCCGTTCCTGCTGCAAGCGTTGCAGTGGCGTGAGGTGCGCGGCATCGACGAACAGCAGCGCCGCGCTATCGTCCATGCGCGGGTCGCGCGCATCCAGGCGCCGGGCCAGCCAGTCCGTGCCGATGCGGCGCATCGCGAACGCAGCGACCGCGCAGGCAATAACCAGGCCGGCGACCAGCGTCGCCCACGCCCACGGTGTGCCGCCCAAGCGCCATGCGAGTGCCACCAGCACCGCGACCGCGGGCAGCGCGAACGCAAACGCGCGGGCCGCCACGCGCAGTCGCGATGCACGCAGCAACGAAGACAGCAGCGAGACCGTCGAGGTCGTCATGCCGGCGCCGCCTCGCGACGCGCGGTGGCGAGCAGGCGCTCGATAACGAACAGTGCCGCGATCAGCACGATCAGCCATGGCTGCAAGTCACGCGGCTGCTCCGGCCAGGCGCGCGCGCCGGTACGCGGCGCGTAGTCCTGTGCGGCTACGCGGGTCGGCAACGGTGCAGCGGGTGCGAACAGCGCCCACAGCCGTTGCGGAAAGTCCGCTTCCAGCAGTTGCGGCAGGGCCGAAGGCGTCAACGCTCGGGTCCACTGCAGGATGCGTCCGCGGCCGTGCGCCCATCCGCGGACGAGCGTCGCACCGGCGGCGTCCTGCCAGAGCGGAACACTCGTATCCGACGGCATCGGCACCTGCGCCGCCGCATCGACCAACACCACGCCGCCCTTGTCGACCCAATCGATCAGTGCCGGCGGCAAGGCGTCCGATGCGAGCCACACCAGTGGTTTGTCGGTTGCGGGCAATGCTTGTGCAGTGGCGCCCACGTCCACTTGATCGTTCGACGCTTTACCCGCAGGCGAAGCCGTCGCCTGCCAGGCGATCGCGGCCGCGCGCAGATAGCGCAGGCCCGCGGCGTCGTTCGTCGCATAGCGAATGATCAGCGGCGGGCGCTTCGTGGATTCATTGGTTTGGGAAACGGACGCGGGCGATTCCGGTGTGGCGTTGGCTACTACCCGCCACTCCACGCGCCGATGCAAAACCGGCGCGACCGCATCCGCGCCGTCGAGCAGGGCAGGTACGACGACCGTGACTTGCGTGTCGGCAGGCAGGGCCGCGTCGAGTTCACGCAGGAGGCTGCCGACGGCTTGCGAACGCGCGGGCTCGCGGCGTTCCAGCTCGGGAAAGCCGGGCGCCAGCCAACGACGTTCGCCGTGAAAGGCGTCGGCTGGCGGAACGGCGCCGGTGTCCGCGCCAGGCACTACGACCAGCCAACGCTTCGCCTGCGGTCCGCCGAATAACAACGGCTGCGCGAGCAGCAGCGCGCATACGACTAGCAGCAGTATCCGCACCAGCAACAACGGCCACTCCTCGAAGCGCAGCCGCGTGCGTGGCCGCGCACGCGCCGGCAACCAGCGCAATGCCGCGAACGCGGTGCGGTGCTGCTCGCTGCGCCGGCGTAGATGGATCAGCAGCGGCACGATCACCGCAGCGAGCGCGGCAAGTCCCAGCGGCAGCGCGAAGGCCAAGTTCATGCCGACTCGGTGTCCCCATACATGGCGAACAGCCGCCGCAAGGGCGCATCCAGCGCTTCGTCCAGGACGTATTCGACCTGCCGGATGCCGTTGGCCGCGAGCTGCAGCGCCAGGGCGCGGCGCGCCGCGGTGAAGCGGGCGAGGAATTCGCTGCGTACCGAAGGCGCATCCGTGAGCAGCTCGGCCCCGGATTCGACGTCGACGAAACGATGCCCGCCGCGGAACGAGAAATCGCGCTCTTCGCTAGTGAGGATGCGGATGGACACGACCTCACGACGCGCAGCGGACAGGCGCTGCGCGAACGCGATGGCGTTGTCGTCGAAGCCGTCGCCGAGCATCACCACCAGTGCGCCAGGCGCGATGCGCTCCCACAGCGGGCGTAGCGTCGTCTCCTCGGGCCAGGTCCCGGCCGCGCGCAGTTCGCGCAGGGCCATCAGGCAACGGTCGCGGTGGCGCAGTCCGGCATTGGCGGGCACGACCTCGAGGCCGTGCCCACCCAGCGAAGCGATGCCGAAGCGATCGCCCTGGCGCAGCGCGACTTCGATCAGGCAGGCGGCCAGGCCGCGCGCGGCATCCAGTCGCGTCCAGTGTTTGCGTGCCTCATCGCCTTGCGCCATCGAGGCCGTGGCATCGATGAGCAGCCAGACCGGAATCGGACTCTCGCGTTCGGATTCGCGCACGAAGAAGCGGTCCGAGCGCGCATAGAGCTTCCAGTCGATCTGGCGCAGCTCGTCGCCGGGTTCGTAGGCGCGGTACTGCGCGAACTCCAGGCCGGCGCCGCGGCTGACGCTGCGGTGCAGGCCGAAGCCGTGCGCGCCGGTGGCGCGGCGCGGTATCAGGCGCACGTCCTTCAGGCGGGCGCGTACCTCGCGCGGAATGAAATCCGGAGCCGACATCGCGACTGACTCAGCAGACCCGAGCGATCGTCACGCGCCGAACGGCACGCTGCGGATCAGCGCGGCGACGACGTCGTCGGTGCTCTTCTGTTCCGCTTCGGCGGTGAAGGAGAGCAGGATGCGATGGCGCAACACCGGTGCAGCGAGCGCCAAGACGTCGTCGCGCGTGGCTGCCAGGCGCCCGTGCAGCAGCGCACGCGCCTTGGAGGCGAGCACCAGCGATTGCCCGGCGCGCGGACCCGCGCCCCATTTCACCCACTGGCGGATGTCCGCGGGCGCCTCGGCACCATCCTTGGACGAGCCTGGACGCGTGGCGCGCACCAGACGCGTGATCCACGCGAGCAGGTCGTCGCCCAGGTGGATGTGGCGCACCAGCGCCTGCAGTTCGAGCACGTCCTCGCCCGACATCACCCGCGGCACGTCGGCGCTGCGGGTGCCGGTGGTCTGGGCGAGGATGCTGCGCTCCTCGGCTTCGTCGGGATAATCGACGCGCACGTGCAGGAGGAAGCGGTCGAGCTGCGCTTCTGGCAATGGATAAGTACCGGCCTGTTCGATCGGATTCTGTGTGGCGAGCACGAAGAACGGCGCGGGCAGGGTGTGGGTCACGCCGGCGTAGCTCACCGTGCGTTCCTGCATCGCTTCGAGCAGCGCGGCCTGCGTCTTCGGCGGGGTGCGGTTGAGTTCGTCGGCGAGCAGCAGGTTGGTGAAGATCGGGCCGGGCTGGAACTTGAACAGACGCCGCCCGGTGCCGTGGTCTTCTTCCAGGATCTCGGTGCCGAGGATGTCGCTGGGCATCAGGTCGGGCGTGAACTGCACGCGGCGGAACTGCAGCTCCAGCGCCTGGCCCAGCGAGCGCACCAGCAGCGTCTTGCCCAGACCGGGCACGCCTTCGAGCAGACAGTGGCCGCCGGCGAGCAGGCCGATGAGCAACTGCTCGACCACGGTTTCCTGGCCGACGATGGCCTGCGCAATGGCCTGGCGCAGCGTGGTGATCTGCGCGAGTCGCGTACGGATGCCGGCTTCGGTGAGGGTGTCGTTCATGGGTGTTCCTGGCTACTCGGCCATTAGTTGTTCAGTGCGTACATCACGATGTTCACCGCGAACTTGGTGTTGTCCTCGGCAAGAAAACGCTTGTTGCGCCAGTCGTAATCCCATTCGCAACCGTAGTCCTTGTTGCTGTAGAGAACGCCCAGGCGGCCGTCGATCTCGATGCCCTTGAGGTATTCGTGGACGATGTCGTCGCCCCAGCCGTTGAGTTCCAGCGCGGTCGCGGGCGGGCCGTCGAACTTGAAGAAGCTGCGGTAGAGCGGGTGATTCGCCGGCAGCTTGCGCAGTGCCGTCTCGCCGAAGATCGAGCGCATCTGCGCTTCGAACGAACGGGCGAACATGCCATCGATATCGTGGTTGCAGTCGTCGACGAGGACGAAGCCGCCGTTGCGCACGTAGCGTTCGAAATTACGCCGCTCGGCCGGATTGAATTCGACCAGCTTGTGGCCGGCGAGATAGCAGAAGGGGGCGCTGAAGATCTGCGCGTCGGACAGCGCGACGACATGCTCCTTGGGGTCCACGCGCAGGTTGGTGTAGTCGATCAGCGCGGTGATCAGGTTGGAGGGCATGCGCTGGTCGACGTCCCAGTCACCGGATTCGTATTTCAGCCGGGTGAAGCGAAAATCGTAGGCGCCGGCCGCCTGCGCCAGCGGCGCCACGGCCGCGGCCGTCGCGCCCGTAAGCAACAGGCGGAGGAACTGCGCGCGGTTCATAACGACCGCGCGGTATTGATGACATTGATGCCGTTGAAGCGCGCCGTGCTGGCGCCGTGCGACACCGCGGAAACCTGGCTGGGCTGGCCCTTGCCGTCGAAGAACGAGCCATTGAGGCGGAAATCGCGTTCGTCGCAGATCGCCACGCAGGCATTCCAGAATTCCGGTGTGCGGATCTGGTAGGCCCCGTCTTCGACCAGTCCGGTGACCTGTCCGTTCTTGATTTCGTAAAACAGCTGCCCGCCGAACTGCGCGTTGTAGCGCTGCTGGTCGATGGAGTAGGAGCCGCGACCATGGATGTACAGGCCGTTCTCGACGTCCTTGACCATCTCCGCCACGCTCAACGTTTGCTTGCCCGGCATGAGCGAGACATTGGCCATGCGCTGGAACTGCACGCTCGACCACGAGTCCGCGTAGCTGCAGCCGTGCGATTCGGCGTGGCCGAGGATATGCGCTTCGTCGCGCGTGGCCTGGTAGTCGACGAGGACGCCGTCGCGGATGAGGTCCCACTGCTTGGTCTTCACGCCTTCGTCGTCATAGCCGACGGCGCCGAGGCTGCCCGCATGGGTCTTGTCGGCGACGAAGTTCACGATCGGACTGCCGAAATGGAAGCCCGCGTCGCGCTTGTCCAGCGTGGCGAAACTGGTGCCGGCGTAGTTGGCTTCGTAACCGAGTACGCGGTCGAGCTCCAGCGGATGCCCGACGCTTTCGTGGATGGTGAGGAACAGGTTGCTCGGGTCGATCACCAGGTCGTACTTGCCCGGCTTCACCGACGGCGCCTTGAGCTTGGCGCGCGCATCGCGCGTGGCGGCCAGCGCATCGGCCATCACGTCGTAACTGCGGCCGTAGCCGACGATGCCGCCCGGCTGTTCGAAACGGCCCGCAGGATCGGCGTCGAGGTATTCGTAGCCCATGCCCATCGGCGCGGACAGGCCATTGCGCGTGCGGAACTTGCCGCTGGCCTTGTCCACCGCGGTGGCGGTGATCGGCAGCCAGATGCGGTGGATATCCTGGTCGATGTAGCTGCCGTCGGTGGAGGCGAAGTACTTCTGCTCGTTGATCAGGAACAGGGTGGAATTGAAGAAGTCCGCGCCGGCCTTCATCGCCGCGGCATTCACGCCGAGCAGCAGATCGACTTTCTCCTTGAGCGGCACGGCCATGCCGTTCTTGCGGATCGGCGTGGCCCAGCGCGCTTCACCGACACCGCGCACGGGCGCGAGTTCGACCTTGCGGCTGGAGGTCTTCGCGTTGGCGCGGGCGATCGCGAGCGCCGAGCGCGTGGCTTCGACCACGGCCTCGGGCGTTTGCCGGTAGGTGGCGGCGAAACCCCAGGCACCGTCGGCGAGCACGCGCACGCCGACGCCCGCGGACTCGCTGTTGACCACGTTCTCCACCCGGGTTTCGCGGGTGATGATCGACTGGCGCAGGTAGCGGGCGACGCGTACGTCGCAATAGCTCGCACCGCCCTTGCGGGCGGTGGCCAGTGCTGCATCGGCGAGTTGTCGACGCAGCGCTGTATCCGCAGGTTCCAGCAGGGCTTCGGCGGCGATGCTGCGGCCGTACGGCAGCAGCAGTCCGACAAGGCCGAGCCCCGAGAGGCTCAGGAAGTCACGGCGCTGCACGATGGGTCACACCGCATCCGAGAGCGAGGTGAAGGTGAAGTCGCGCAGCTTCATCGGCGGGATCATCATCACGAACGGCGATTCGTCGTCGCCCACGCGCACCGGCTTGCCCAGCTCTTCGATGTTGTTGAGCATGATCACCGGCGATTCGTTGAAGCGCATGTTCTTGATCGGATGCTTGATCTCGCCGTTCTCGATGTAGAACGTGCCGTCGCGGGTCAGGCCGGTGAGCAGCACGGTCTGCGGATCGACCATGCGGATGTACCAGGTACGTGTGACCAGGATGCCCTTCTCGGTGCCGCGGATCAGGTCGGCCGTCGACTTGTCGCCGCCGGCCATGATCAGGTTGCCGGGCTGGCCGACGGCGCGCTTGCCCTTCTGCTGCGCCCAGTAGCGCGAGTACTGCAGGAAGGACACCTTGCCGTCTTCGATGATCGGCGTCTTCTCGCGCGGCAGGCCGTCTTCGTCCCACGGATACACCGCGGAGTCGGCGTCCCACGGATCGGCCCAGATGTTCACGCGCTTGTCGTAGACCTGGTCGCCGAGCTTGTTGCCGCCGCCCTTCTTCGACAGGAAGCTGCGGCCTTCGTCGGCCTGGCGCGCGTCGAAGGAGAACATCATGAAGGAGATCAGGCCGGCGGACGCGGCCGGTTCCAGGATCACGGTGTACTTGCCGGGCTCGATCGCCTTGGCCTCGGCGGAATCCTTGGCCTTGCGGATCGCGGTGCGGATCTCGCGGCTGGCGTCGAAGCGCTCGACGTCGCGCAGGTTGCGGGCAACCCAGCCCGAACCGTGGCCGTCGTCGGTGCGCACGGTGCAGGTGTAGTCCACGCCCGTCGCCTTCTGATAGCAGAAGTTGCCGTTGCTGTTGGCGGAGGCGAAGAAGTTGACGTTGTCGCTGAGGAAGCCCGCGGCGACCAGCTTGTCGGCCTTGCACGGCGCGATCGAATCGGCGGCGACCTTGGCGCGGTAGTCGGCGGTGATCGCGGCGGTGCCTGCGTCGAAGGTCGGCGTCGGCTTGTAGGTCTGCTTCGGAATCGCCGGCATGAATTCCGGGTTTTCCGGCGCGAGGCGGGCGAGGTCTTCGGCGCGGCGGACCACGCGTTCCAGCGAGGCGTCGTCGAAGGAGTTGATCGTCGCCACGCCTACGCGCTTGCCGAACGCGACCTGCACGGCCAGGTCGACGTTGTCGACGATGCCGCTGGTGGTGACGTTGTTGAGGGCGAAACGCACGTTGCCGTTGGTGGAGCCGGTCAGCGTGGCGGTGCACTCGTCGGCCTTGGACAGCTTGACGACCTTGTCGAGGATGGCCTTGGCTTCGGCTTCGGTAAAGATGCTCATCGGGTTCTCCTAAAGTCGATCAGCCGAGCGAACGGGCCGTGTTGATGACGTTGATGCCGTTGAAGCGGGCGGTGGCCGAACCGTGCGACACCGCCGACACCTGGCCCGGCTGGCCCTTGCCGTCGAAGAACGATCCGCCCAGGCGGTAGTCGCTCTCGTCGCAGACCGCCGCGCAGGCATTCCAGAATTCCGGCGTGCGCAGCTGGTAGGCGACGTCTTCGATCTGCTGGGTGATCTTGCCGTCCTTGATTTCGTAGAACAGCTGGCCGCCGAACTGCGCGTTGTAACGCTGCTGGTCGATCGAGAACGAACCGTCGCCGATGATGTAGATGCCGTTCTCGACGTCCTTGATCATGTCGGCGACGCTGAGCTTGTCCTTGCCGGGCGCGAGCGAGACATTGGCCATGCGCTGGAACTGCACGCTCGACCACGAGTCGGCGTAACAGCAGCCGTCGGATTCGCTCTTGCCGAGGATGTGCGCCTGGTCGCGGATCGCCTGGTAGTCGACCAGCACGCCGTTCTTGATCAGATCCCAGCGCTTGGTCTTGACGCCTTCGTCGTCGAAGCCGACGGCGCCGAGGCTGCCCGGCTGCACCTTGTCAGCGAAGATGTTGACCTTGTCGCTGCCGTACTTGAACTTGTCCTTCATCTTGTCGAGCGTGGCGAAGCTGGTGCCCGCGTAGTTCGCTTCGTAGCCCAGCACGCGGTCGAGTTCGAGCGGGTGGCCGACGGACTCGTGGATGGTGAGCCAGGTGTGCGAAGGATCGAGCACCAGGTCGTATTTGCCCGGCTTCACCGACGGCGCCTTGAGCTTGGCGCGCGCCTGCTTGGCGGCCGCGACGATGTCCTCGCGCAGATCGTAGGAGCGGCCGTAGTTGACGACGCCGTTGGGCGAGACGAACTTCTGCGAGGGATCGGCGTCGAGGTATTCGAAGCCCATGCCCATCGGCGAAGAGAGTTCGGAGCGGGTGCGGAACTTGCCGCTTTCCTTGTCCACCGCGGTGACGGTGAAGGGCGCCCAGATGCGATGCACGTCCTGGTCGATGTAGGAGCCGTCGGTGGAGGCGAAGTACTTCTGCTCGTTCACCAGGAACAGCATGGAGTTGACGAAGTCGGCGCCGGCCTTGAGCGCGTCGGCATTGGCGCCGAGCAGCAGGTCGACCTTGTCCTTCAGCGGCACCGCCATCGAATTCTTCTTGATCGGCGTCTTCCACGCGACTTCGCCCACGCCTGGCGCCTTGGCCAGGTGCACCGGCTCGGTGCGCGTGCCCGAATTGGCCTTGGCGATCGCAGCGGCCTGTTGCGCGGCCTTCACTACGCTCTTGGGCGACAGGTCGTTGGTCGCGGCGAAGCCCCAGGCGCCGTTGGCGATCACGCGGATGCCAACGCCGGTGGATTCGGTGTTGACGACGTTCTGGACCTTGTTCTCGCGGGTGATTACGAACTGGCGCAGATAGCGCCCGACGCGCACGTCGCAGTAAGTCGCGCCGGCATCGCGCGCCGCCTGCATGGCGGCGTCGGCGATCGACTTCTTCATGCCGACGTCGAGGCTGGTGAGCAGGTCTTCGGCGGCGATGGCATTGCCGTAGAACGGAAGCGTAAGGCCGGCGAGGCCGAAGCCCGAAGCCTTGAGAAAATCACGTCTTTGCATCGCGATGCTCCGCTGTTGTGGGCCCGACGGCGTCATGCCTGCAGGCGCGCAAGTAGAAAGAGGGTGCTCGGCGACTTTCGCCGCCGCTACGCGAGGGCGTCAAGGGTGACTAATGGGCTATCGCGGCTTCGGTGTGAACGAAGCAGCTATTGGTGCAAACGAATATGTGATGCCGCGCAGCAAAGGCGATCCATCCATGAAGGTTTGTCGGCGGCAGCCATGCCGTATCGGCGAGGGCAGGCGGTGCCGGTGGGCATGCGTGACACGCCGTGAATCCGTCCATGGAGGCTTGGTCGGCGGCATCCATGCCGCCGACAGTCACGCATGCCCACCGGCACCGCCTGCCCTCCCACACATCGCGGGTGCGTTGGCAAAAAGCGGGGAAGAGCGAAGAGCGAAGAGCCCAGCAGTGCACCGCTTTTCTTCGAAGCGGCGATCTGCACGCTCGCGATTAGCGCTGCCTGCCGGGCTGGGGGTTGCGGAGAGCGGACCATGGATGGTCCGCGGCCCGACTAAAGGCAGGACTGCCGTCCGGAGGGTCGGAGCAACCCCCAGCCCGGCAGGCAGCGCGTCCTACCGAAGCCGACGCTTTAGTGCCCAATGCCCAGTGCTCAGAAAAGCGAAGGGCGCCCTAAGGCGCCCTCGCGAGTTGCTTCATTGTGCGGTGCGATCAACCACCGGAGTGACGACCGCCGCCCGGACGGCCACCACCGCGCGGGCCACCGGGACGCGGACCACCCGGGCGCGGGCCGCCAGGACGTGGACCCTTGCCGCCGGGGGCGTTGCCGCCCGGACGGTTGCCGCCGGGACGGTTACCGCCCGGCCGGCCGCCAGCGGGACGCGGGCCACGCGGCTTGTCGCCATACGGATTGAAACCGCCGCTGCCGGCGTGATCGGACGGGAAGTTCGGTGCGTTGCCCGGATGGCCGTAGGGCTTGGGTGCGCGCGGCTTGCCCTGGGCGCCGCCGCTGCGTTCACCGCCGTAACCGCCACCACCACTACGTTCGCCGCTGTAGCCGCCACCGCCGCTACGTTCGCCGCCGTAGCCACCACCACCGCTACGTTCACCGCCGTAGCCGCCGCCACCGGAACGCTGGCCGCGTCCTTGGTAGCCACCACCGCCGCCGCCAGGGCCGCGTGCGCCTTCACCCTGGCCGAAACCACCACCGCCCGGACGCGGCTTGTTGCCGAACTTCTTCGGACCGCGGTTTTCCGGATTGCGATGACCGGTGGGACCGGTGTCGACGCCTTCCGGCACGTACCAGGTGCGGAACGCGGCGGGATTGCCTTCCGGCAACGGCCGGGGACCCTTTTCCTTGCGCTGCTTGAACGGCTTCTGCGATTGCTTGGCCGCCATTTCGCCGCTTACGGTCAGGCCGCCGTGCGGCTTCTTGCCGCCGCGGCCGCCGCGGCGGTCTTCGCGCACATGGTCGAAGCGGCGCAGCTCGCGGCCTTCGTCGGCGGTGTTGTGGCCGCCGACATAACCTTGCGAACGGCTCTTGCCGGTGAGATCGATCGTGGATTTGGTCGCCTTGCGCTGGCCGATCACAGGCTGCAGCGTCAATGCCGAAGGCGTGTCGCTTTCCAGGCCGAGTTCGCTGCGCAGCGCCTCGACCTTGTCGGACGCCACTTCCTGTGAGTGACCGCGCAGCAATTCGCGCGGCAGGGAAACCTTGCCGTAGCGAATGCGCTTGAGGCGGCTGACCTGGCAGCCCTGCGATTCCCACAGGCGGCGCACTTCGCGGTTGCGGCCTTCCTTCACCACGACGCGGAACCAGTCGTGCGAGTCGCTGCCGCCGATGCGTTCGATTTCGTCGAACTTCGCCGGACCGTCTTCCAGGGCGACGCCGCGGGCGAGGCGGTCGACGATGTTGTCCGGCACCACCTCCTGGCCTTCCGGCGCGCGCACGCGGCAGACGTATTCGCGTTCGACTTCGTACGAGGGATGCATCAGTGCATTGGCCAGCTCGCCGTCTGTGGTGAGCAGCAGCAGGCCGGTGGTGTTGATGTCGAGGCGACCGATCGCGATCCAGCGCGCGCCCTTGAGCATGGGCAGCGATTCGAACACGGTCGGACGGCCTTCGGGATCTTCGCGCGTGGTGACTTCGCCTTCGGGCTTGTTGTACATCAGCACGCGCGCGGGTTCGGTCAGCGCGGTCGCGACGAAGGTCTTGCCGTCGATCTCGACCTTGTCGCCGCCGGTGACGCTCTGGCCGACCTGGGCGGTCTCGCCGTTGATCTTCACCAGGCCATCGGCGATGCGCTGTTCGAGCGCGCGGCGCGAGCCGAGGCCGGCCTGGGCCAGCACCTTGTGCAGGCGTTCTTCGAGACGGGGTGCGTCGGGCGTGGCGCCGGGACGCTTGAGGGTGAGCTTGCGGCTCTTTTCTTCAGTCATTTCTTTCTTGCTCCGACGAGGCCAAAGCGTCGTCATCGGTGGTGCTGTTATCAGCAAAGCCGGGCGTCATCGCGACGGCGTGGTCGTGCTCGTCTTCTGCGTAGTCTTCGTCATCGCTTGCGGCGGCTACGAAGTCGTTCTCGTCTGCCGCGGACTCGCCCGTCGCGGCTTCGGGTTCGCCATCGCTGGCGGTGTCTTCATCGTCGGCGTCATCGCGCACGTCGCCGGCGGAATCTCCGGACTCGCCGTGGCTCGCTTCGGCTTCCACGCCCGCCTGGGCGCCGATGCCGCCGGCCTCGATCGGTGTCGGATCGATCACGTTGTCGAACTGCAGCTGCGGTTCGAGCTCGCCGATGTCCTTCAATTCCGACAGCGGCGGCAGCTCGTCCAGGCGCTTGAGGCCGAAGTAGTCGAGGAAGCCTTTGGTGGTGCCGTACAGCGCCGGCTTGCCGGGTACGTCGCGGTGGCCGACGACGCGGATCCACTCGCGTTCTTCTAGCGCCTGGATGATGTTGCTGCTGACCGCCACGCCGCGGACCTGTTCGATCTCGCCGCGCGTGATCGGCTGGCGGTAAGCGATCAGGGCCAGCGTTTCGAGCGTGGCGCGCGTGTACTTGGTCTTGCGCTCGGTCCACAGGCGCGAGACCCACGCATGCACGTCGGCCTTCACCTGGTAGCGGAAACCGGAGGCGAGTTCCACCAGTTCGACGCCACGGCCGGCGCAGTCTTCACGCAGGGTTTCCAGCGCCTGTTCGACGGCGTCGTTGGGCGCCGGCTGGTCCTCGGGGAAGAGCGAATGCAGCTGCGCCAGCGTCAGCGGCTGGTTGGCGGCGAGCAGCGCCGCTTCCACGATACGGTTGATTAGGTCTTGGTCCATCAGGGTCAAATTGCGGTGTGGACGGTTGGGGTGTTCGAGTTCAAAGGCGGGAGCCGAGTGGTCCATTGAAGGTACCTGGGTGTTTGCTCGCAGCGAATCAGGCGCGCGAGTCGTCATTCGCCGCCGGCTCGTCGAACTCGCTGCTCAGTTCGATCTGCTCGCCATCCTTCATCAACGCGAGCGACTTTACGTAGATCGGCTGCAGCGGGCCTTCCTGGACGATCTCCACCAGCTGTTCCTTGGCCAGCGTGAGCAGGCCGAGGAAGGTGACGACCACGCCGAGCTTGCCTTCCTCCGCCGTGAACAGCGATTCGAAGCGGTGGAACACGCCATCCTTGAGCGCCTCCAGCAAGTCGCCCATGCGCTGGCGCACGCTCAGCGCGTCGCGCTTGATCGCGTGCTGGGTGAACAGCTCGGCGCGCTTGAGCACGTCGTGCAGGGCCAGCAGCATTTCCTTCAGCTCGACCGGCGGCGGCAGCTTGATGCTGGCGCGGTCGGGCACGAAGGCGGTTACCGGCGTGGTATCGCGGTCCTGGCGGGGCAGGGCGTCGATGTCCTCGGCGGCCTTCTTGAAGCGCTCGTACTCCTGCAGGCGGCGGACGAGTTCCGCGCGCGGATCGTCTTCCTCGGCATCCTCGGTCGCCGCACGCGGCAGCAGCATGCGCGACTTGATCTCGGCCAGCATCGCGGCCATCACCAGGTACTCGGCCGCCAGCTCGAAGCGCATCTCGTGCATCGTCTGGATGTACTCGACGTACTGGCGGGTGATCTCCGCGACGGGGATGTCGAGGATGTCCAGGTTCTGCCGGCGGATCAGGTACAGCAGCAGGTCCAGCGGGCCTTCGAAGGCCTCGAGAATGACCTCGAGCGCATCCGGCGGGATATACAGATCCTGCGGGATCTGCAGCACCGGCTGGCCGAGCACCATCGCCAGCGGCATTTCCTGCTGCTGCGGACGCTGGTTCCCGTTGCGATTGTTCTGCGGCGCGGCGGGCTCATTGCCGCCGCTGTTTACATCGCCGCTGGTTACTTCGTCGGTCATTTCGAAGCCGGCCCCTCCGGGCCCTGGCGTTGGCTTACGGCATCGGCGGTGCGGGCAGCGGGACAGAGCCCAGGCTGCGAACACGGCCGCAAGGTGCTACGGACAGCAAAGTCGAGAGCTGATTCGATAAAAGCTGGCCCCGGTGCCCGAATGGCCTTCAGCCTGCGCACCCGCGGGGCGGGGCGATGAGGCGGCGTGGCTTGCGGGCGTGGGCCGGGAGGGGCAGCAACGCACATCGACGTGCGTGTGCGACGGCGTGGGGAGGCCTGTCGCGACGGCCGCTGCTTCCGGCCTCAGGTTAGTTGTCGCCAAGGGTACGGGGTGGGGCTGGGCGTGTCCAGCCGGTTTGCGCCCGGAATGCGACCAAATCCCGCGCATCGCCCGCGCAGCGAGGGCGCGCCAGCTAAAATCCACGGCTTGTCCGCATCGGGAAGAGTAAAGGCATGTGGTACGTGATCGAAGGCCATGACGGCCCGGATGTCCTGTCCAAGCGGCTTGCGGCACGGCCGACCCACCTGGCCAGGCTCACGGCGCTGCGCGACGAGGGTCGCCTGATGCTGGCCGGCCCATGCCCGGCGATCGATGCGGAAGATCCGGGTCCGGCCGGTTTCAGCGGCAGTCTGGTGGTGGCGGAATTCCCGTCGCTGGACGAGGCCCGCGCCTGGGCCGACGCAGACCCGTACGTGGCGGCGGGCGTCTACGCTCGCGTCGACGTGCGCCCGTTCAAGCGAGTGCTGCCGTGATGCTGCCCAGGGCAGAGCGGGTCGAGGCGATCCGCGCGGCCATCGCGTCCGCGCTGGCCCCGGCGTCGCTGGAGGTCGAAGACGAAAGCCACAAGCACATCGGCCATGAGGGTGCGCGCGACGGTCGCGGCCATTTTCGTGTGGACGTGATCAGCGCGGCCTTCGCCGGCATGACGCCGATCGCCCGCCATCGCGCGGTGTATGCCGCCGTGGGGGAGCTGATGACGACCGACATCCATGCGCTGGCCATTCGGGCGCGTACGCCGGCCGAAGCCGAGAAAGGCTAATAATTGCCGCGTTGCAGCAATCGGTGATGGCAGAAAAGTCTTTGCAATACAGTTAGATGGAGCGTTTTTCAGGGTCGGGTTACGGCAAATTTACCCTTTGCCCTGAAAACGTTTACATTTCGTGACGCGTCCACGGGAACGGAAACGTTACATGGCAGGTGGGGTCACCATCAGAGACGTCGCGACGGCCGCCAACGTATCGGTGGCGACGGTGTCGCGCGCGCTCAATGGCCAGGCCAACGTCACCGCCGAGGTGCGCCAGCGCGTGCTGGAGGTCGCCCGGCGCCTGCAGTACTCGCCGCACGCCGCCGCGCGCAGCCTCAGTAGCAAGCGCACGCACATGCTGGGCGTCGTGCTGCCCGATCTGTATGGCGAGTTCTTCTCCGAACTGATGCGTGGCATCGATCAGGTCGCGCGCGAACACGGCATGCACCTGCTGGTGTCGAGCTATCACGGCCATCGCGACGAGCAGGGCGCGGCGATGCGCTCGATGCGCGGCCGTGTCGATGGATTGCTCGTGATGTCGCCGTACGCCGCTTCGCCGGCGGCTTCGGACGATGTCGCGCCGGGCTTGCCGGTCGTGCTTATCAACAGCCAATACGCCGGCGAGAACTACCTCTCGCTCGGCATCGCCAACTACGAAGGTGCGCGCGCGATGATGGCGCACCTGATTTCCACCGGATACCGGCGCATCGCCTTCATCGCCGGTCCGGAAGACAACTTCGACGCCTACCAGCGCCTTCGCGGCTATCAGGACGCGATGGCCGAGCTGGGGGCGCAGGAATGGGTGCTGCCCGGCGCATTCGATGAGGCCTCCGGACATCGCGCCGGGCAAGCACTCCTCGCAACCGGCGAACGGCCCGACGCCGTGTTCGCCGCCAACGACATGATGGCGTTGGGCTGTCTATTCGCGTTTTCGCAGGCGGGCGTGCGCGTGCCGCAGGACATCGCGATCGCGGGCTTCGACGACATTCCGCTGGCCGGATTCGTCTATCCGGGCCTCACCACGATGAACGTAGATATCAGCGGCCTGGGCGCCGCCGCCGCGCGGATGCTGCTGGGCCGGTTGGGTAAAGAAGCTGCGACCGAGCCTCCGGAGCCCATGGTTCCGGAACTGGTGATCCGCGAGTCCAGCCGCCGCCCACTCGACCGCGACAGCTCCTGACGGCCACTTTTTTCAAGACGTGATGTAACCGTTTACATGCCAAAAAACCCTGGGAGGGGGAGACGTATGAAACACCGCACTGGAAACATCCTTCGCCCCACGCCGACGCTGCTGGCGTGCGCGCTGGCGAGCTGCCTGTTCGCCGCAGCGACACCCGTATTCGCCCAAAGCACCGCCGCCACCGTGCGCGGCCAGGTGACCGTCGATTCCGGTCCCGCCGCGCAGGCCAAGGTCACTGCGACCAACGTTGCGACCGGGTTGGTCCGCAGCGTCGAAGCCTCCGGCAACGGCAACTACTCCGTCGCGGGTCTGCCGCCGGGTACTTACCGGATCGACGTGCAAGCCGGCGGCAATACCACTTCCAAGGTGGTCACGCTGCAGGTGGGCCAGACGGCGACGTTGAACCTGGCGGCCGGCGGTGTGGCCGAGTCCGCTGCGACCGGGCCGGTGACGGAGCTGGGGGCGGTGACGGTGACGGGCGTGCAGTTGGCGGAAACCAAAACGTCTGAAGTCGCGACCTATATCAGCAACAGGCAGATCGAGAAGCTCCCGCAGTCGTCACGTAACTTCCTCGCCTTCGCCGACATCGTGCCTGGCGTGCAATTCAAGCGGAACGAAAACGGCGAAACCTCGCTCCGGGGCGGCGCGCAAAGCGCGAACAGCGTCAACGTCTTCATCGATGGCGTCGGTCAGAAGAATTATGTCCTGCAGGGAGGCATCTCCGGCCAGGATGCTTCTTCCGGTAATCCCTTCCCGCAGTTGGCGATCGGCGAGTTCAAGGTCATCACCCAGAACTACAAGGCTGAATTCGACCAGCTGAGCAGCGCGGCCATCGTGGCGGCCACGCGGAGTGGTACGAACGATTTCGAGGGCAGCTTCTTCTGGGACAAGACGACGACGGCATGGCGTTCGCGTAACGACTTCGAAGAGCGCGGCAATTTCAAGCAGGAGTCGGGCGAGGAGCAGTACGGCGCCTCCTTCGGTGGCCCGATCGTGAAGGACGTGGCGCACTTCTTCGTGACGTACGAGCGCAAGGAGTTCAATCGCCCGCGCGACGTCATTCCAGGACGCGGCTATGTCTTCGCCAACGGGTTCGAGGGGTTGGGGCACGTCAGCGTGCCCTTCGAGGAAGATCTCTATTTCGGCAAGGTCGACTGGCAAATCGGCGAGAACCATTACTTCGAACTGACCGCCAAACGTCGAGAAGAAACGGAGGTCACCGGTGTTAACGGCACGGTCACGCTAGAACACGGCACAGCCAAGAAGAACGACGAGACTAGATTGGACCTGCGCTATCAGCTGACGCTGGGCGACTGGCTCAATGATGCGCATTTGACCTACGAAGACTCGTCGTTCAACCCGCGCCCGCTCAACGGTGGCGTTGGTTATGTGCTGACTCAGAACAACGAATGGTGGAATCCCATCATCCAGTTGGGCGGTGGCGCCGACTTCCAGGACAAAGGACAAGACGGCTGGGCATTCCAGGATGACCTGGCTTTCACCGGCATCGACGGCCACGCGTTCAAGGTGGGCATCAAATACAAGGAGGTCACTATCAAGGCCGCCGAGCAGCAGCCCTACAACCCGCAGTTCTATTACAACATCGACCAGAGCACGACGGTGCCGTTCACGGCTCGGTTCGGCGCGCCGCTGGCTGGCGTAGGCGATGGCAGCATTGAATCCGACAACAAGCAGTTCGGCATCTATTTCCAGGATGATTGGACGGTCAACGACCACCTCACGCTGAACCTTGGCCTGCGTTGGGACTACGAACAGACGCCCGCGTATACCGACTATGTCACTCCTACGTCGGTGATCGATGCCTTGAACGCGGTGGATCCGCGCGGCAACGGCACGCAGACCTATGCGCAGTCCCTGGCGCTGGGCGGCATCAACATCAACGACTTCATCAGCAACGGCCATAACCGCAAGGACTTCAAGGATGGCTGGCAGCCCAGGCTGGGCTTCTCGTACGACCTCTTCGCCGATCAGCGGCACGTGATCTTCGGAGGAGCCGGACGTTCCTACGACCGCAACCTGTTCGACTGGCTGCAACTGGAGAACACCAAGGCGACGTTCCCGACATATCAGTTCTACTTCAACTCGCCCACGTATTCGTGCACCGTCGGGGTCAACAACTGCTATCAGTGGGATCCGAACTTCTTCAATCCGGCCTCCCTGTACGCGCTGGCCTCATCGACGGGCGCCGGCCGCGAAATCGACATGCTCAGCAACGATCTGAAGACCCCGTATTCGGATCAGTACAGCCTGGGCATGCGCAACCTTTTCCAGCTGTGGGGCGCCCAATGGGCGTCGTCGGTGACGTTGTCGCGAATCGAAGGCCATGACGGATTCGCCTACCTGCTCGGCAATCGCAATCCGGACGGCAGTTTCTTCGCGCCGGGCGCCACTTGGGGACCGCCGTGGGGTGCGGGCGTTCCTGGATTTGGCGCCCTGATCCTGGGCATCAACGGCATCGAAACCCGCGCCAACTCGGTGCTGGTGAGCCTGGAGAAGCCGTTCACCAGCGCCTCGCCCTGGAGCGCCACGTTCGCTTACACGTACACGGACGCCAAGGAAAATCGGCAGTTCGGCGAGCACTATTCCTTGGACTATCCGACGCTGGCCGGCTACGGGTGGCGTAAGGCAGGCGGTGTCCCCGAGCACCGGTTTGTCGCGACCGGCATCTACGCGGCGCCGATGGGGTTCACCTTCTCGGGCAAGCTGACGCTAGCCTCGCAGACACCGCGTTACGGCACCAACTGCCTGGCCGGCGGCAACGATTGCACGGTGGACCAGTACGAACCAGATGGCACGTATGGCGAAAAGCGGCTGGATCTGGCGATGGAGAAGCAGTGGGATACGGGTAGCGATATCAAGTTCCGCGTGCGCGGCGATGTGTTCAACGTATTCAACTGGACCAACTACACCGGCTATGACGATTGGTGGGGTTTTGCCGGCGTCGCCAATCCGACCTTCGGCCATCCGAACTCCGCGTCCTACAAGACGCGCGAGTTCAAGCTGACGCTGGGCCTCAACTGGTGAGCGGTCGGCGACACGTGCGAGGCGCATCGACAGTGATGCGCCTCGTCCTCCCGCTGTTGCTGGCGGGAGGCCTGTCGGCATGCGGTTCGAGTAATTCGATTACCTCGTCGCAAGCTTCGCCGCCGGCACCGCCGGCGCCGAAGCACGCCTCAGGCAAGGCTCTCCCGCCGCTCTTCGACGACATCGAAAAACGCACCTTCCAGTTCTTCTGGGACACCACCAACGAGAAGAACGGGCTGACGCCGGATCGCTATCCGTCGCGGCCGTTCTCCAGTATCGCGTCGGTGGGCTTCGCGCTGACCACATATCCGATCGGGATCGAGAACGGTTGGGTCAGCCGCACGCAGGCGGTCGATCGCACGCTGACGACGCTGAAGTTCTTCCGCGATCTGCCTGCTGGACCGGAGGCGACGGGGAAGGGCGCTTATCACGGCTTCTACTATCACTTCCTTGACATGCAGTCGGGCCAGCGCTTCGACAAATGGGTGGAGCTGTCGAGCGTCGATACCACGCTGCTGATGATGGGCGTGCTGTTCGTGCGTGAGTACTACACCGGCGCGGATCCACGCGAACAGCAGATCCGCGCGCTGGCGGACGAGCTGTACCGGCGCGTCGACTGGACCTGGATGCAGCGCCGTGCGCCGCTGGTCTCGATGGGCTGGAATCCCGAGAAGCAGGACTTCATCGAGCACGATTGGCAGGGCTTCAATGAAGCGATGATGGTGTACGTGCTGGCGCTGGGTTCGCCCACGCATCCCATCGGTCCCGAGGCGTGGACGCAGTGGACCAGCACCTACGACCGCACCTGGGGCAAGTTCCAGGGGCAGGAATTCCTCGCCTTCGGTCCGCTGTTCGGCCATCAGTACAGTCACGTCTGGATCGACTTCCGCGGCATCCAGGACGACTACATGCGCAAGCGCGGCATCGATTACTTCGAGAACAGTCGCCGCGCGGTGCTGGCGCAGCGCGACTATGCGATCGCCAATCCGGATGGCTGGAAGGGCTACGGCAAAAACGTCTGGGGCCTCACCGCTTGCGATGGTCCGGTCAACACGCGTCAATCGTTTGATGGCAAGGAGCGCGAGTTCCGCGGTTACTCCGCGCGCGGCGCGGGACTGGGCGACAACTTCGACGACGGCACGCTCGCGCCGACGGCGGCCGTCGCCTCGCTGCCGTTCGCGCCGGACGAGGTGATTCCGGCGACGCTGGAAATGCACAAACGCTACGGCGAATTCCTGTACTCGAGCTACGGCTTCCTGGATTCGTTCAACCCGAGCTTCAGCTACGAAACGCCATTGGTAACCGGCCGGATCGTGCCCGGTCAGGGCTGGGTGGCCAGCGACTATCTCGGCATCGACCAGGGCCCGATCGTCACGATGATCGCCAACTACCGCAACGAATTCGTCTGGAACGTGATGAAGCGCAGTCCGTACATCCGCGCCGGCCTGAAGAAGGCGGGCTTCCGCGGCGGGTGGCTCGATGCCTCCGCGCCGGCGCAACCGGCTTCGGGGCAGAATGCGGACGGGTCGCAAGCCGGAAACTGAGCGGATGTCGATGCGAGGGTCAGGCCAGGGTCGTGCAATCCGCACCGTCTGTCGGGTACTCGGCGCGGTGCTGCTGGTGCTGGTCCTGGCGACGTGCACGCGCAAGCAGGATCAGCGCGAGGTCGTGCGCTTCTGGGCGATGGGCTACGAGGGCGAAGTCGTCGCGCAGCTGATTGCGGAGTTCGAACGCCGCAATCCCGGCATCGACGTGCAAGTGCAGCAGCTGCCGTGGACGGCTGCGCACGAGAAGCTGCTTACGGCGTTCGCGGGCGATGCCTTGCCGGACGTGTGCTCGCTGGGCAATACCTGGATACCCGAGTTCGCCCAGCTGGGTGCGCTGACGCCGCTCGACCCGTACCTCGCGTCCTCGACCGAAGTCGACGCGAAGGACTATTTCCCCGGTGCCTGGGATTCGGGCGTGATCGACGGCCACGTGTACGCCGTGCCGTGGTACGTCGAGACGCGCGTGCCGTTCTACCGCATCGACCTGCTGCAGGAAGCCGGCGTGAAGCAGCCGCCCCGCACCTGGGACGAATGGCGCCAGGCGCTCGCGGCGGTCAAGGCCAAGGTAGGGCCGGACCGTTACGCGATTCTGCTGCCGCTCAACGAATTCGAGCCGATGTTGAATCTGGCGATCCAGCAGCCCGATCCGCTGCTGCGCGACGGCGGCCGCTACGGAAACTTCCGCAGCCCCGGCTTCAAGCGCACGCTGGCCTTCTACAAGGAAATGTTCGACAAGGGCTGGGCGCCGCGCGTCACTAACGTGCAGATCTCGAACGTATGGGACGAGTTCGGTCGCGGCTATTACACCTTCTACGTCAACGGCCCCTGGAACATCGCCGAGTTCCGCAAGCGCTTGCCGCCGCGGTTGGCGCATTCGTGGATGACGATGCCGTTGCCTGGACCCAATGGGCCCGGTGCGTCGGTGAGCGGCGGCACCAGCTTCGTGGTGTTCAGTCAATCCAAGCACAAGGATGCGTCGTGGAAGCTGGTCGCCTTCCTCTCCGAGCCGGCCATGCAGACACGCTTCCATGCGCTCACCGGCGATCTCCCGCCGCGACGCAGCGCGTGGGCGAGTCCGGCGCTTACCAGCGATCCTTATGCGCGCGCATTCCGCGAGCAGCTGGAACGTGCCCGACCTACGCCCAAAGTGCCTGAGTGGGAACGCATCGCCCAGGAGATGCGCATCATCGGCGAACAGATGGTCGGCGGACGCTACAGCGTCGATGAAGCGGCGGCCGAACTCGATCGCCGCGCCGACAAGATGCTGGAGAAGCGGCGCTGGATGCTCGATCACGCAGCGACCGGAGCCGCGCCGTGATCCGCGCCTCCACGGCAGGCTGGATCTTCGCCGGGCCGGCGCTGGCGGTGATCGCCTTGTTCTTCGGTATTCCCGTGTTGGCGGCGCTCGCCCTGAGCCTCACCGATTTCGATATCTATGCGCTGGCGGATATCCATAACCTGCGCTTCGTCGGCCTCGACAACTACCTCGGCCTGTTGCAGAACCCGTTGTTCTGGAAGGCACTGGGCAACACGCTGTACTTCGTCGCGGTCGGCGTACCGCTGTCGATCGCGGTGTCGCTGGGTGCGGCGCTGCTGCTGCATTCGCGGGTCGGGTTGTTCAAGCCGTTCTTCCGTACGGCGTTCTTCGCGCCGGTGGTCACCACCGTGGTCGCGGTGGCGGTGATCTGGCGCTATCTGTTCCACACCCGCTACGGCCTGGTGAACTGGGGCTTGTCGGGGCTCGGCATCGATCCGATCGACTGGCTGGGCGATCCGTCGTGGGCGATGCCGACGATCATCCTGTTCGCGGTGTGGAAGAACTTCGGCTACAACATGATCATCTTCCTCGCCGGCTTGCAGTCGATCCCCGAGGATCTGTACGAAGCCGCGCGGATCGACGGCGCGTCGGCGCCGCGGCAGTTCTGGCATGTGACCCTGCCCATGCTCGGGCCGGTGCTGCTGCTGGTGAGCATCCTGACGATGGCGGGCTACTTCCAGTTGTTCGCCGAGCCTTACGTCATCACCCAGGGCGGGCCGCAGCAGAGCACGGTGAGCGTGCTGTACCTCATGTACGAGGAAGGCTTCCGCTGGTGGAACCTCGGCAATGCTTCCGCCGTGGCGTTCCTGTTGTTCGCGCTGATGATCGCGGTGACCAGCGGCCTGTTGTGGTTCGCGCGGCGGAAGGGAGCGGAGTGATGAATCCTCGCCTGGCCAAAGCCATCATCAACGGCTTGTTGATCGGACTGGCGGTGCTCAGCCTGGCACCGCTGCTGTGGATGCTGTCGGTGGCCTTCATGCAGCCCGGCGAGGCCAGCCACTATCCGCCGCCGTTCCTGCCGCAAGCGCCGACGCTGCACAACTTCCACGAGCTGTTCGCGCGCGCCGGCATGGGTCGCTACTTGTTCAACAGCTTCCTGATCGCCTCGCTGACCACGCTGATCGCGCTGCTGCTCAACACGATGGCGGGTTACGCTTTCGCCAAGCTGCACTTCGCCGGGCGCGAGCGCTTGTTCCGCGGCCTGCTGGCGGCGCTGGTGATTCCGGCGCAGGTGGCGATGATGCCGCTGTTCCTGATGCTCAAGCAGCTCGGGCTGGTCAACAGTTATGCCGGTGCGATCGTGCCGGGCATGGCCGGCATCTTCGGCATCTTCCTGGTGCGGCAGTACACGCGCTCGATTCCCGACGAGCTGCTGGAGGCGGCGCGGATCGATGGTGCTGGCGAGTTCCGGATCTTCTTCCAGATCATCCTGCCGGTGCTGAAGCCCATTCTGGTGACGCTGGCGATCTTCGTGTTCCTGGCATCGTGGAACGATTTCATGTGGCCGCTGATCGTGCTGAGCGACGGTCACCTGTTCACCTTGCCGGTCGCCCTGGCTTCGTTGTCGCGCGAGCACTACCAGGACAACGAAATGATGATGGCCGGGTCGGTGGTCACGATATTGCCGGTGTTGCTGTTGTTCCTGGTGCTGCAGCGGTACTACCTGCAAGGCTTGCTGGTGGGGAGTGTCAAGGGATGAGGCTGCGTCTGCGGATCGTTGCGCTGCTGGCTCTGCTCCCTGCGACCAGCGCCTTCGCCACTGACCTGCTCGACAATTTCGAAGACGCTTCGCCCTGGCGCGTGATCGCCTCCAACCAGGTCAGCGGAACCCTGCGCCAGACCGAAGGCGCCGACGGCCGTGCTCTGTGCCTGGACTACGACTTCAACGGCGTCTCCGGCTATGTCGGCCTGCAGCGCGATCTGCCGCTGGAGTATCCCGACGACTACGAATTCTCCTTTCAACTGCGCGGCGACTCGCCGGGGAACGACCTGCAGTTCAAGTTGATCGACGCCAGCGGCGACAACGTCTGGTGGGTCAACAAGCCGCGCTATGACTTCCCCAGGCAGTGGACGCGCGTCGTCTACAAGAAGCGGCACATCGGCAAGGCGTGGGGCCCTGCGCCGGATCCGGTATTGCATGCCAGCCGCAAGGTCGAGTTCACGGTTTACAACAGCGCGGGCGGCAAGGGCGCGGTGTGCTTCGACTCGCTGGAATTTCGCGCGCGCCCGGTCGAGACATCGCCGCCCCCGCGTCCTCAGGCGACGGCGACGGCATCACTCGGCAACAACGTGCCGGCGAACGCCGTGGACGATCGCGCCGATACCGCGTGGCGGGTGGGTAGCAAACGTCCCGCGACGCTCACGCTCGACTTGGGCCGCCCGCGCGAATTCGGCGGCCTGCGTCTGCACTGGAACCAGGGTGAGGCCGCCACGGCTTACGACATCGCCGTTTCGCAGGACGGGAAGCAGTGGCAGGACGTGCGCCGCGTCGCCGCCGGTAATGGCGGCGACGATCCCATTGCCTTGCCGGAGTCGGAGGCGCGTTACCTTCGCCTCGAACTGAAGAAAGGGCAAGGTGCGCGCTACGGATTGGCGGGCATCGATATCGAGCCTTTGTCCTTCGGCGCCACCCCCAACGACTTCGTCCGCGCACTGGCGAAGGACGCGCCGCGCGGCCAGTACCCGCGGGGCTTCCATGGTGAGCAGCCGTACTGGACGATCGTGGGCATCGACGGCGGACGCGAGCAGGGCCTGATCGGCGAGGATGGCGCGGTCGAAGTGGGCAAGGGGCGTTTCAGCATCGAGCCCTTCGTGATCAGCGACGGCAAGCTCGTTACCTGGGCCGACGTGCAGGCGACGCAGTCGCTGCAGGACGGTTACCTGCCGATCCCGAGCGTGCTGTGGCGGCATCCGGATTTCGGTCTGGAAATCAGCGCATTCGCCAACGGCGAGCCTGAGCAGTCGCAACTGCACGCGCGCTATCGCCTCACCAACACCGGCGCGCGTGCGCGCGATTTCACCCTGGTGCTGGCGGCGCGGCCGTTCCAGGTGAATCCGCCATCGCAGTTCCTCAATACCGTGGGTGGTGTCAGCGCGATTCGCGATATCGCCGCCGGCAAGAAGGGCTTCGCCGTCGACGGACGCGCGGTGCAGACGTCGCGGCCGGGAACGATCGCCATCGCCTCCACGTTCGACGAGGGAGAGATCGTCGATCGCCTGCGTAGCTGTTCCGCGTGCGGACAAGACGATGCCCGCGCGGCGGACGCGACTGGGATCGGCTCGGCGGGGCTGCTTTATCGGGTGAGTCTTGCCCCGGGTGAAAGCTACGAACTGGATTGGCGGACGGCGTTGACAGGCGAGCTGCCGCCGTCGGCGCTGCCGGCCGCTGCCGTGCAGGCGGATGTTGCGCGGACCTGGCACGACAAGCTGGATCGCGTGAAGCTGCAGGTACCCGCGCAGGGTCAGCCGCTCGTCGATACCTTGCGCACCGCGCTGGCACACATGCTCATCAGCCGCACGGGGCCGCGCCTGCAGCCGGGCACGCGTTCGTATGCGCGTGCGTGGATCCGCGACGGCGCGATGATCGCCGAGGGCCTGTTGCGCATGGGGCGCGAGGATGTGGCCGAGGACTTCCTGCGCTGGTACGCGCCGTACCAATTCGACAACGGCAAGGTGCCTTGTTGCGTTGACGATCGCGGCAGCGACCCGGTGCCGGAGAACGACAGCAACGGAGAACTGATCTTCGCCGTCGCCGAGCTCTATCGCTACACGCGCGATCGCGAACTGCTCGAGGCGATGTGGCCGCATGTCGCGGGCGCAGTGAAGTACATGGACGAGCTGCGCCTGAGCGAGCGCACACCGCAGAATCGCGCGTTGAACGCTGCTTTCTACGGAATGATGCCGGTGTCGATCAGCCACGAGGGCTACTCGGCCAAGCCGATGCACTCGTACTGGGACAACTTCTGGGCATTGCGCGGTTACAAGGACGCGGTGGATATCGCACAGTGGCTAGGCAAGGAAAAGGAAGCCGCGGCGTTTGCCAAATCGCGCGACGAGTTCCGCTCCGACCTCCATGCATCGCTGGCCGCCGCCGCCAGGCAAAAGGGCATCGACTTCCTGCCCGGCGCCGCCGAGCTGGGCGACTTCGATGCGACCTCGACCACCATCGCGCTCGCGCCGGGTGGTGAACAGGACGCGCTGCCGCAAGACCTGTTGCTCAACACCTTCGAGCGCTACGGGCGCGAATTCGTGGCGCGCCGCGACGGCACTCGCGAGTGGAAGGACTACACGCCGTACGAGCTGCGCACGGTGGGGGCCTTCGTGCGGCTAGGCTGGCGCGAACGTGCGCACGAGGCCCTGGATTTCTTCTTCGCCGACCAGCAACCACGCGGCTGGAACCAGTGGGCCGAGGTGGTCTCGCGTACGCCACGCACGCCGTTCTTCGTCGGCGATCTGCCGCACGCGTGGGTGGAATCGGACTACGTGCGCTCGGTGCTCGACATGTTCGCCTACACGCGCGAGCGCGACGATGCGCTGGTGATCGGCGCAGGCCTGCCGGCGGAATGGCTGGAAGGCGAGGGCGTCTCGGTGGAGGGGCTACGCACGCCGCTGGGAACCTTGTCGTATTCGCTGCAGGCCAAGGGCGACAGTTTGCGTCTGGCGTTGCGCCCGGGTCTGTCTCTGCCAAAGGGCGGCGTCGTGCTTTCGCTGCCGCCGCAATGGCGGAATGCACGTAGTCGCGGTGGTGCGCTGGTGAAGAACGGCGAGGTGCGCATCACGCGTGTCCCGGCCGAGGTAATTGTCGAGCGATAGCTGGGGCCTTTGCTCGTCATCCCCGCGTAGGCGGGGATCCAGCGACTTTGCTTTTATTTCTGCTGGTTTTGAAGAGCGGCCGGCTTCGGTAGGACGCGCTACCCGATGGGGTGCGTAAAGCGTCGGCTTCGGTAGGACGCGCTACCCGACGGGACGGGGGTGCTCCGCCCCTCCGGACGGCATCCCTGCCTTTAGTCGGGGCCGCGGACCATCCTGGTCCGCTCTCCGCACCCCCATCCCGCCGGGCAGCGCTTACCGCGAGCGTGCAGATCGCCGCTTCGGTCACGCTGCTCCTTCTTCTCCCCGCGTGCGGGGAGAAGATGCCCGAAGGGCAGATGAGGGGGAGCGAGCGCAGCGAGTTGCCTTTGCTCTTATCAAAGCGCCCGAGATGAGTGGGAGGGCAGGCGGTGCCGGTGGGCAGGCGCGACTGTCAGCGGCATGGATGCCGCTGATCAAGCCTCCATGGACGGATTCACGGCGTGTCGCGACTGCCCACCGGCGCCGGCTGCCCGTGCCGGGATCGCTACCGCTTATAGCAACGTCCCCTCACCCTGCTTCGCTGCGCGAAGCTGTCCCTCTCCCCGCAAGCGGGGCGAGGGGGTTAGTAGGGCAGCGGATCCGCCAACGACCGTCCATGCGTGGCGATCACCTTCGAATACCAGCGCGCACTGTCCTTGGGCGTGCGCTCCTGGGTCACGTAGTTCACGTGCACCATGCCGAAGCGCTTGGAATAGCCCAGCGACCATTCCAAGTTGTCCATCAGCGACCACAGCATGTAGCCGCGCACGTCCACGCCCGCCTGGATCGCATCGTGCACCGCCGAGATGTGCTTGCGCAGATAACCCATCCGCAGAGGATCGCGCACACGGCGGTTGCCGGCGTCGTCGACCTCAGCCGTCGGCGGATCGAAGAACGCCGCACCGTTCTCAGTGATGTACACGGGAAGATCGCCGTAAGTCTTCTTGAACCACAGCAGCAGATCAGTAAGACCCTGCGGAAAGACCTCCCAACCCGTTTCCGTGTACGTCCCCAGCGGCTGCTTCACCACGCCGGTATTGAGCGGATAACTCTCCGCCGCCTTGGTCACACTGCGCGTGTAGTAATTGATGCCGACGAAATCCAGCGGCTGATTGATCAGACGGAAATCGTCTTCCGGCCACTCCGGCCAAGCCTCGCCGAAGATCTCCTTCAACTCAGGCGGATAGTGTCCGAGCAGAGCAGGGTGCAGGTACTGCTCGTTCATGTAGGCATGCGCGCGACGTACCGCCGCCGCGTCTTCCGCCGAATCCGACGCCGGGTACTTCGGCTCGATGTTCACCACCAGACCGATCTCGTGCTTGCCCAGCTCGCGATATGCCTTCACCGCCGCGCCGTGCGCCCGCATCAGATTGTGCGAAGCGATCGGCGCCTCGAACTTGCTGCGATGCCCCGGCGCCAGCGCACCGTGCAGATAACCCCCGTCGGTGACCACCCACGGCTCGTTGAGCGTCACCCACTTCTTGACCCGGCCGTCGAGCGCGCGGAACAGCACGCTGCCGTATTCGGCGAACCAATCCGCGATGTCGCGGTTGAGCCAACCGCCGCGATCGTCGAGCGCCGCGGGGAGATCCCAATGGAAGAGCGTCAGCAACGGCTCGATGCCGTTCGCGAGCAACTCGTCGACCAGGCGCGAATAGAAGTCCAGCCCCTTCTGGTTGATACGCCCCGTGCCCTCCGGAAGGATGCGCGACCACGAGACGCTGAAGCGGTAGGCCTTGAGGCCCAGCTCGCGCATCAGCTTCACGTCGTCCTTCCAGCGGTTGTAGTGATCGCAGGCGACGTCGCCGGTGTCGCCGTTGAGCATCATCCCCGGGGTATGCGCGAAGCGGGTCCAGATGCTCGGTCCGGCGCCGTCGGCCAGGGGCGATCCCTCGATCTGATGCGCGGCAGTGGCCGCCCCCCACAGGAATCCGTCGGGAAAGACAGGGGCCTGGTTCTTGGGCGCATTCATCGAGAAGGGTCTCCGTGGCCGGGGGCCGTTGATTACTGGGCATGAAAACGGTTACATGGCGCAGGATAGCCCACGATTCGGTCGGATGCATGTCCCCGCGCGGGACGGAGGGAAACGGCAAGCCATGGCCAAGGTCACACTCGATCGCCTGCGCAAGGTCTACGCGAACGGCTTCGTCGGCGTCGCCGATGCGAGCTTCGAAATCGCCGACGGCGAGCTGATGGTGCTGGTCGGCCCGTCCGGCTGCGGCAAGTCCACCCTGCTGCGGATGATCGCGGGCCTGGAAGCCATCAGCGGCGGCGAACTGCGCATCGGCGAGCGCCGCGTCAACGAGCTGCCGCCCAAGGAGCGGGACATCGCCATGGTGTTCCAGAGCTATGCGCTCTACCCGCATATGACCGTGGCCGAAAACCTCGGCTTCGCCCTCAAGCTGCGCGGGATGCCGAAGGCCGACATCGTCGCGCGCGTTGCTGAAGCGGCCGCGATGCTGGAGCTGGACAAACTGCTGGAGCGCAAGCCCGGCGCCCTGTCGGGCGGGCAACGGCAGCGCGTGGCCCTGGGGCGGGCGCTGGTGCGCCATCCGCAGGTGTTCCTGCTGGACGAGCCGCTGTCGAACCTCGACGCCAAGCTGCGCAGCGGCATGCGCGTCGAAATCGCGCGGCTGCACCGCCGCCTCGGCACGACCATGGTCTACGTCACCCACGACCAGATCGAGGCGATGACGCTGGGGCAACGCATCGTCGTGCTCAAGGACGGGCAGATCCAGCAGATCGACACGCCGATGGCGCTGTACGCGCGGCCGGCGAACCTGTTCGTCGCGACCTTCCTCGGCAGCCCCGCCATGAACATCCTGCGCGGCCGCCTGGTTCGCGCGGATGGCCTGGCGCTGGAGCTGGGCGAGGGACGGCGCGTCGCCCTCGACGGTGCGGCCGCCACCGTGCCGGAGTCCTGGCTGGAACGCGACGTGGCCGTCGGCGTGCGCCCCGAGCACCTGCTTCCCGTCGCTCCCGGCCCTGCCTCGGCCTTCTCCGCGGAAGTGGAAGTCGTCGAACCCGTCGGCAGCGAGACCTACATCAACCTGCGCCACGGCTCGCAATCGCTGGTGGCCCGGCTGGCCCCGGACGTGCCCGTCCGGGCCGGTCAGGCGATGGCTCTGGGCCTGGCCCCGGGCTCGCTGCACTTCTTCGATGCGCCGAGCGGACAACGCCTGAAAGCGGGCGGCTGAGCCGCGCTCCGCGGGCATCGCCCTAGCCGGTATACTCCCGGCAAGCTTGTGTCATTTGGCGCAAGACTGTCTAAGTCAATCAATGGCTTAGACAATAATTCTAATTAGTTTTGACAATCAGCGGCGCTGCCTCCGGGGCGGCGTCAGGGGCTGCTCTGCCGCATGCGTCTTTCCACCATCAAGCTCTCCGGCTTCAAGTCCTTCGTCGACCCGACCACGTTGCACCTGCCGACCAATATGACCGGCGTGGTCGGCCCGAACGGTTGCGGCAAGTCCAACATCATCGACGCCGTGCGCTGGGTGATGGGCGAGAGCTCGGCCAGCCGCCTGCGCGGCGATTCGCTGACGGACGTGATCTTCGCCGGCTCCTCGGCGCGCAAGCCGGTGTCGCAGGCGCAGGTCGAACTGATCTTCGACAACTCCGATCACACCATCGCCGGCGAGTTCGCGGCGTTCAACGAAATCTCGGTCAAGCGCGTGGTCAGCCGCGACGGCCAGAGCCAGTACTACCTCAACGGCGCCAAGTGCCGCCGCCGCGACATCACCGATCTGTTCCTCGGCACCGGCCTGGGTCCGCGCAGCTACTCGATCATCGAGCAGGGCATGATTTCGCAGGTCATCGAGGCCAAGCCCGAAGAACTGCGCGTCTATCTCGAAGAAGCCGCCGGCATCTCCAAGTACAAGGAGCGCCGTAAGGAAACCGAGACCCGCATCCGCCACACCCGCGAGAACCTCGACCGCCTCAACGACCTGCGCGAAGAAGTCGGCAAGCAGCTCGAACACCTCAAGCGTCAGGCCCGCCAGGCCGAGCAGTACCAGGCGATCCAGGCCGAACGCAAGGTCAAGGACGCCGAGTGGAAGGCGCTGGAACACCGCGCCCTCGACCAGAAGTTGCAGACCCAGCGCGAGAAGCTCGGCCAGCAGGAAACCCGCCTGCAGCAGCTGATCGCCGAGCAGCGCGAAGCCGAACGCCAGATCGAAACCGGCCGCGTGCGCCGCGAAGAATCCGCCGAAGCGCTCAACAAGGCCCAGGCCGCCAGCTACGAAGTCGGTGGCGCGCTGGCCCGCATCGAACAGCAGATCCAGCATCAGCGCGAGATGTCCACGCGCCTGCAGCGCGCCCGCGACGAAGCCGCGAACCAGCTGGCCGAGATCGCCCAGCACATCGGTAGCGATCAGTCCCGGCTTGACGTGCTGCGCGCTTCGATCGAGGAATCCGAACCGCGCCTGGAACAGCTGCGTGCCGAGGACGAAGCGCGCCAGGATGCATTGCGCGACGCCGAAGCCAGGCTCAACGACTGGCAGCAGCGCTGGGACACGCACACCCGCGCGCAGGCGGAGGCCGCCCGCGCCGCCGACGTCGAACGCACCCGCATCGAACACCTGGATCGCCAGGCCCTCGACGCCGATCGCCGTCGCGAAACGCTCGCGACCGAACGCGCCGGCCTCGATCTGACCGCGCTGTCGGAAGCCTTCGCCGGCATCCAGGAACAGCACGACACCCAGAAAGAGTCGCTGGACACGCTCACCACCGAGCTGGAACAGCGCAAGCACACGCTCACCGAACTGCAGGACCAGCAGCGCGCCGCGCAGACCGGGCTGGCCGAAGTGCGCAAGCAGGCGCAGACCTCGCGCGGCCGCCTCTCCTCACTGGAAACCCTGCAGCACGCAGCGCTCGGCCAGGAGCAGGGCGCCGCGAGCGAATGGCTGCGCCAGCGCGGTCTCGACAACGCGGCCCGCGTCGGCGAGAAGCTCGTCGTCGAAAAGGGCTGGGAAAACGCGGTCGAAAGCGCGCTGGGGCAGTTGATCGAAGGCGTGCTGGTCGAAGCGCCCGAAGCGCTCGTCGACGCCATCGGCGATCTGGGCGAAGGCCGCCTGGCGCTGGTCGATCCGCACAACGACGCGGTGTCTTTCGCGCCGACCTCGCTGGCCTCCAAGGTCACCGGCCCGATTGCCATCCGCCGCATCCTCGCCAAGCTGCACACCGCCGAAACCTTGGCCGACGCGCGCGCACTGCTGCCGCAACTGGGCGAGGGCGAGTCGATCATCACCCGCAACGGCGAGCGCCTCGGCGCCGGCTGGGTGCGCGTGCTGCGTTCGGGCGCCGCCAAGCAGGGTGCCCTGCTGCGCGAGCGCGAGATCCAGGAACTGCGCGCGCAGATCGAAGAACTGCAGCAGCGCGAACACGAACTCGAACGCGGCATCACCGCGTGGCGCGACCGCCTGCTCGCCGCCGAGCAGCATCGCGAAGACGCGCAGCGCGCGTTGTACATGGCTCACCGCGGCGTGTCCGAACTCGCCGGCCAGCTGCAGAGCCAGCAGGGCCGCCTCGACAACGCCCGCAACCGCATCGAGAAGATCGACGCCGAACTCGCCCAGCTCGCCGGCACGCTCGACGGCGCACGCGAGCAGGGCAGCGAAGCGCGCGCCCGCCAGGAAGAGGCGGTCATGCGCATGGCCGAACACGAAGACAACCGTCTCCAGCTCGACGCCGAGCGCCGCGCGCTGTTCGAGGCGCGCGAGCAGGCGCGCACCATGGCTCGCGAATCGCGCGACGGCGCGCAGGCGCTGCTGCTCAGCGTGGAGACCCAGCGCGCCCAGATCGCCGGCCTGATGCAGGCGCTGGATCGCATGGGCGGCCAGCGCGGACAGCTCGATTCGCGCCTGGGCGAACTCGCCGAACAGCTCGCCGAAGGCGACGAACCGGTGCACCAGTTGGAAGAACAGCGCCAGGTCGCGCTGGAACAGCGCGTGCTCGTCGAGCAGAACCTCACCGCCGCGCGCACCGCGCTGGACGGCATCGACAACGAGCTGCGCCAGTTCGAACAGACCCGCCACGCCCGCGACGACCAGGCGATCGCCCAGCGCGAAGCCATCGGTCAGCGCCGCCTCGAACAGCAGGCCCTGGTGCTGAAGGCGGAAACGCTGAGTGCGGCCATCATCGAAGCGGGCTTCGTCATCGAAGACGTGGTCAACACGCTGCCCGACGACGCCGACGCATCGGTCTGGGAACGCACCGTCAGCGACCTCGACGGCAAGCTGCGCCGCTTGGAGCCGGTGAATCTCGCCGCGATCCAGGAGCACGCCGAAGCCGCCGAGCGCAAGGACTACCTCGACTCGCAGTTCACCGACCTCAACACCGCGCTGGACACGCTGGAAGAAGCCATCCGCAAGATCGACCGCGAGACCCGCGGCCGTTTCAAGGACACCTTCGACCGGGTCAATTCCAGCGTGCAGGAACTGTATCCGCGCCTGTTCGGCGGCGGTCACGCGTATCTGGAGCTCACCGGCGAAGACCTGCTCGACACCGGCGTGACGATCATGGCGCGCCCGCCGGGCAAGCGCGTTTCGAACATCTCGCTGCTCTCCGGCGGCGAGAAGGCGATGACCGCGGTGGCGCTGGTGTTCGCGATCTTCCGCCTGAATCCGGCGCCGTTCTGCCTGCTGGACGAAGTGGACGCACCGCTGGACGAAGCCAACGTCGGCCGCCTGGCGAACATGGTCAGCGAGATGAGCGAGCAGGTGCAGTTCCTGTTCGTCACCCACAACAAGGCGACGATGGAAGCCGCGCAGCAGCTGTCCGGCGTCACCATGCGCGAGCCGGGCGTCAGCCGCCTGGTGTCCGTCGACCTGGCCGAGGCCACGCGCCTGGCGGGTGCGGCTTAAGACAAAACGTTACATTCCCGCCTTTGGAATTCGTGAGGGAGTTCGCCTGATGTCCGACGTAACCCTGCTCCGCATCGGCATCCTGATCGCCGGCCTGATCCTGATCGGCGCGATCATCTTCTTCGGCCGGCCGCGCAAGCAGGAACAGGGCAAGCGCGTGCCGCGCCCGAGCATTGCCGATGCCTTCGCGCCGCGCATGGAGCCCACGCTGAGCACCCGCAGCGATGAAGTGCCCGCGGACAACTACGACGAGCGCGCCACGCAGAGCGAACTGGCGCTGGACAGCGCAGCGGGGACACCTGCCGCCGCGGTCTCCAACGACCTGGGCAAGCGCAACGAGGAATCGTTCGAAAAGATCGTCACCCTGTATCTCGCCGCGCGCGCCGGCGCCCGGCTGCACGGCCCGGACATCGTCGTCGCCGCGGAAAAGGCCGGGCTGACCTACGGCCACATGGGCGTGTTCCACCGCCTGATCGACAATCACGCCGAGCGCGGTCCGGTCTTCAGCGTGGCGAACATCATGAAGCCGGGCAGCTTCGACATGGCCACCATCCAGTCGATGGAGACGCCGGCGATCGCCTTCTTCCTGACCTTGCCCGCATCCGTGCCGGCGCTCGACGCCTGGGAAACCATGCTGCCGACCGCGCAGCGCATGGCCGAACTGCTCGACGGCGTGGTGCTGGACGATTCGCGCAATGCACTCGGCCGCCAGCGCATCGCGCATATCCGCGACGAACTGCGCGCCTACGACCGCCAGCGCGAAGCGCCGCCATTGACCAAGCCGGGGCGGTGGTGAGACCCGCAGCCCGCATCGCCGACCTGCGCCAGCGGATCGAAGACGCCAACTACCGCTACTACGTCCTGGACGATCCCAACATCCCGGACATCGAGTACGACCGGCTGCTGCGCGAGTTGGAAGCGCTGGAAGCCGAGCATCCGGAACTGGCATCGCCCGATTCGCCGACGCAGCGCGTCGGCAACGTGCCCTCCGGAAAGTTCGCCGAAGTGCGGCATGCCGTGCCAATGCTGTCGCTGGCCAATGCCTTCAGCCCCGAAGAGATTCACGAGTTCGTGGCGCGCATCGGCAAGGAAACCGGCGACTTCGAACCGACATTCTCGGCCGAGCCCAAACTCGATGGCCTGGCGATCAGTCTGCGCTACGAACACGGCCAGTTCGTCCGCGGCGCCACGCGCGGCGATGGCGCGACCGGCGAGGACGTCACGGTCAACCTGCGCACCGTGCGCGCCATTCCGCTGAAACTGCGCGGCAAGGCACCGGCCGTGCTGGAAGTGCGCGGCGAGGTCTACATGCCGCGCGCCGCCTTCGAGCGCTACAACGAATGGGCGCGCGAGAACGGCGAAAAGACCCTGGCGAATCCGCGCAACGGCGCGGCCGGCTCGCTGCGCCAGCTCGATCCGCGCGTGACCGCGCAGCGCCCATTGAGCTTCTTCGCCTACGCGCTGGGCGAGGTCGAGGGCATGAAGCTGCCGCCCACGCACTCGCAGACGCTGGCGTTGCTGCGCGACTTCGGCCTGCCGGTGTGTCCGCAGACGACGACTGCGCAGGGCGCCGAAGGTCTGCTGGCGTATTTCGAAGACATGGGCCGCCAGCGCAACGGGTTGCCGTACGACATCGACGGCGTGGTCTACAAGCTCGACCGCTACGACCAGCAGCGCGCGATGGGTTTCGTGTCGCGGGCGCCGCGTTGGGCGATCGCGCACAAGTATCCGGCGCAGGAAGAAGCCACCACGGTGGAGTCGATCGAGGTCAGCGTCGGCCGCACCGGCGCGGTGACGCCGTTCGCTGTGTTCACGCCCACTCACGTCGGCGGCGTCACGGTAGTGAAGGCGACGCTGCACAACGCCGATCAGGTCGCACGCCTCGACGTGCGCAAGGGCGACGTGGTGATCATCCGCCGAGCCGGGGATGTGATTCCCGAAGTCGTGCGCGTGATCGAGGAACGCCGCCCGACCGACGCGAAGGGCCGCCCGCTGAATCCGCCATTCGTGATGCCCACGCATTGCCCGGCCTGCGGCTCGGCGGTGGAGCGCGAGGAAGGCGAGGTCGTTGCCCGCTGCACCGGAGGCCTGTTCTGCCCGGCGCAGCGCGTGCAGGCCCTGTTCCATTTCGCTTCGCGGCGCGCGATGGATATCGAGGGCCTGGGCGAGCAGTTCATCGCAGCGCTGGTCGAATTCGACTACGTCCACACGGTCGCCGACCTCTACAAACTGACACTCGAGGACTTCCTCGAGATGAAGCGCCGCGCTGATGAGTCGGCGGGCGCGACGCCAGCCACGGTGAAGTCCGGCAAGGTCGCCACGCGCTGGGCCGAAAACCTGATCGCCGCCATCGACGCCAGCCGCAGCACAACGCTGGAGCGCCTGCTGTACGCGCTGGGCATCCGCGACGTCGGCGAATCGACCGCGAAGACGCTGGCCAAGCACTTCGGCGCGCTCGATCCGATCATGGCGGCGGACGTGGATACGCTGCGCACCGTGCCGGACATCGGTCCGGTCGTCGCCGCGCGCATCGCGCACTTCTTCGCCGAGCCGCATAACCGCGAAGTCATCGCCGCGCTGCGCGCCAACGGCGTGCATTGGAAGGAAGGCGCGCCGCAGCGTGCGAGCGAAGGGCCCTTGTCCGGGCAGACCGTGGTGCTGACCGGCGGCCTGGCCGCGATGTCGCGCGACGAGGCCGGTGCCAAGCTGGAAGCGCTGGGCGCCAAGGTTTCGGGCAGCGTGTCGAAGAAGACCTCGTTCGTCGTAGCGGGTGAAGCCGCGGGTTCCAAGCTCGCCAAGGCTCAGGAGCTCGGCGTCGAGATCTGGGACGAAGAACGGCTGTTGGCGTTCCTCGCTGAGAACGGCCAGTGAGCGAAGCCTGGCGGTCGTCAGCCAGTTTCGAAGCACTGCGGCTGCGCGCACGACTCAATGCTGCCATCCGCGGTTTCTTCGCCGAGCGCGGCGTGACCGAAGTGGAAACGCCGGTGCTGTCGCGCGCCGGCAACACCGATCCCAACATCGCCTCGTTCTCGCTGGAATTCAGCGGCCGCACCGACGGCGCGCCGCGCACGCGCTGGCTGCGCACATCGCCGGAATACGCGCTCAAGCGATTATTGGCCGCCGGTTTCGGCGACTGCTACGAGCTCGGCCGCGTGTTCCGCGACGGCGAAGCCGGCGGCCGCCACAATCCCGAATTCACCATGCTGGAGTGGTACCGGACCGGCTGGGACCATCGCCAGCTGATCCTGGAAACCGCTGCGCTGGTAAACGCTGCGCTGGCGCTGGTCGGCCGCAGCGCGCAATTGATCCAGGTGAGCTATCACGAGCTTTACCAGCAACGGCTGGGCATCGATCCGGCGACCGCGAGCGATACCGAGATGCGCGCCGCACTGGGCGACGTGGTGATCGATCCGGCCGGATTGACGCGTGACGACTGGCTGGATCTGCTGATGACCCACCGCCTGCAGCCGGCGTTCCAGGCCGATCAGTTGCTGGCGCTGTACGACTATCCGGCTTCGCAATGCGCGCTGGCGCGAATCCGCGACGACGGCGACGTGCCGGTCGCCGAGCGTTTCGAGTTGTACCTGGGTCCGCTCGAACTCGCCAACGGCTACCACGAACTCGCCGACGCGGTGGAGCAGGGCGCACGTTTCGACAGCGACCGACAGCGGCGCCAGGAGCGCGGCGATGTGCTGCCACCTCGCGATGACAACCTGCTGACCGCGTTGGCTGCCGGTTTCCCAGCCTGCGCCGGCGTGGCGCTCGGCATGGATCGGCTGATGATGGCGATGCTCGGCACTGCGCGGATAGCCGATGTGCTGGCCTTCGATTTCGCTCGAGCGTAGTTCGTTACCGGCTTCGGTGGACAGCGCTCACCGCGAGCGTCGTGGCTTCTTTGCTTCTGCTTCGCTTTCTATCGACGCACCCGAGATGTGTCGGGGCAGGCAGTGCCGGTGCGTATGCGTGACTGTCGGCGGCACGGATGCCGCCGATCAAGCCGCGCCCCCGCAAAAAAGCAGTTGCGATTGCGTTGAGCGCGCCGCAGCGCGTGTCTGCGGTTGAACGATGGGACAATTCACGGCGTGTCACGCATACGCACCGGCGCTGCCTGCCCGCTAGCAAAAGCAAAGTCCCTGGATCCCCGCCTTCGCGGGGATGACGAGCAACAGCGAAGCAAAAGCACCGGCGTTCGCCGGAATGACGAGCGAGGATTAGAATCCCAAGCATGAACGACACCTTCGACTTCGACCGCTACGACCGCATCCGCCCCATCCGCTGGACCGGTGATGCACTGGAACTGCTCGACCAGCGCAAGCTGCCGTTCGAGGTCGAGTACGTGCGCTGCGAAACCAGCGACGAAGTCGCGGCCGCCATCCACTCGCTCACCGTGCGCGGCGCGCCCGCGATCGGCATCGCCGCCGCCTGGGGCGTGGTGCTCGCCGGCATGAAGATCGAGGCCACCGACGGCGCCGAAGCGGTGCGCAAGCTCGAACCCGCCATGCAGCGCCTCAACGATGCGCGACCGACCGCCGTGAACCTGGCCTGGGCACTGGCGCGCATGCGCCGCGTGCTCGGCGCGGCCGGCCCCGACTGGCGCGACGTCATCGCGCGCGAGGCACAGGCGATCGCCGATGAAGACCTCGCCGCCAACCGCCGCATGGGCGCGCTGGGCGCGGCACTGATCACGCCGGAAAGCGGCGTGCTCACGCACTGCAATACCGGCTCGCTGGCGACGGCGGGCTTCGGCACGGCGCTTGGTGTGATCCGCGCCGGCGTCGCGCAAGGACGCATCGGCAAGGTCTACGCCGGCGAAACCCGGCCCTGGCTGCAGGGCGCGCGCCTGACCGTGTGGGAGCTGCAGCAGGACGGCATCCAGCCGACCCTGATTGCAGACTCCGCGGCCTCGCACCTGATGAAGACCGGCGCCGTGCAATGGGTCGTCGTCGGCGCGGACCGGATCTGCGCCAACGGCGACACCGCCAACAAGATCGGCACCTACCAGCTCGCCATCGCCGCGCGCCACCACGGCGTCAAGTTCATGGTCGCCGCACCGTCTTCCACCGTGGACATGGACACGCCCAACGGCGCCGCCATCCACATCGAGGAGCGCGACCCCGGCGAGATGTTCGCCATCGGCGGCGTGCGCACCGCCGCCCACGACATCGGCGCCTGGAACCCCGTGTTCGACGTCACGCCGCACGAGCTGATCGACGCGATCGTGACCGAGAAGGGCGTGATCGAGCGACCGGACGAGGCGGCGATGCGGGCCGCTTTCGGCGGCTGATTTTCGGTGATCGGGCGGGCTCGGACCCGCCCGCGTTCCAACCCCGCCGAAGGCCGTGAACAGCGGGTTAGGTTGAATCCATAAAAAGCCTCGTAACCCATTGTTTCCACGTGGGAATCAGGCTGTCTCGATATCACGTTTTGTGATACGATTTCACGTCTTTTGAAGCCGCCCCGAGCGAGCCGCAAAACACGCCCGCTCCGGGCGCGTTTTGCCTGGGCTTTTTTGCCCCGCGCCTGGCGGTCCGCACACCGCAAGCACACGGAACCCGAATGGCAGAGCTCGCCAAGGAAATCATCCCGGTCAACCTCGAAGACGAGATGCGTCGCAGCTACCTCGATTACGCCATGAGCGTGATCGTGGGGCGTGCGCTGCCGGATGTCCGCGATGGTCTCAAGCCCGTGCATCGCCGCGTTCTGTACGCGATGAACGAACTGGGCGCGCACAGCAACAAGCCGTACTACAAGTCGGCGCGTATCGTCGGTGACGTGATCGGTAAGTACCACCCGCACGGCGACACCGCGGTGTACGACACGCTGGTGCGCATGGCGCAGCCGTTCTCGCTGCGCTACATGCTGGTGGACGGGCAGGGTAACTTCGGTTCGATCGACGGCGACTCCGCCGCGGCGATGCGTTACACCGAAGCGCGCATGTCGCGCCTCTCGCACGAGCTGATGGCGGACATCGAAAAGGAAACCGTCGACTTCCAGCCCAACTACGACGAAAAGGAACTCGAACCCACGGTCATGCCGACCCGGGTGCCGAACCTGCTCGTCAACGGCTCCGCCGGCATCGCGGTTGGCATGGCGACGAATATTCCGCCGCACAACCTCGGTGAAGTCGTCGACGCGACCATCGCGCTGATCGACAACCCGGCGCTGGACGTCGACGGTCTGATGGAATACATCCCCGGTCCGGACTTCCCGACCGCGGGCATCATCAACGGCACCGCCGGCATCCAGCTCGCCTACCGCACCGGTCGCGGCCGCGTGCGCATGCGCGCCAAGGCCGACATCGAAGTGAACGAGGACACCGGCCGCGAAGCCATCGCGGTGACCGAGATCCCGTACATGGTCAACAAGGCTCGCCTGATCGAGAAGATCGCCGAGCTGGTGAAAGAAAAGAAGCTCGAAGGCATCAGCGAGCTGCGCGACGAGTCCGACAAGGACGGCATGCGCATCTTCATCGAGGTCAAGCGCGGCGAGTCCGCTGAAGTGGTGCTCAACAACCTCTATCAGCAGACGCAGATGGAGTCGGTGTTCGGCATCAACATGGTGGCGCTGGTCGACGGCCGCCCGCAACTGCTGAACCTCAAGCAGATCCTCGAAGCCTTCGTGCGCCATCGCCGCGAAGTCGTCACCCGCCGCACCATCTTCGAACTGCGCAAGGCCCGTGCCCGTGCGCACATCTTGGAAGGCCTGACGGTCGCGCTCGCCAACATCGACGAGATGATCGAGCTGATCAAGACCTCGGCGAATCCGAACGAGGCGCGCGAACGCATGCTGGCGCGCACCTGGGAGCCGGGCCTGGTCGCTTCGCTGCTCGCCGCCACCGGCGCCGATGCATCGCGTCCGGAAGACCTGCCGCAGGGCGTGGGCCTGATCGACGGGGGCTACCAGCTCACCGAGACCCAGGCGCAGCAGATCCTGGAAATGCGCCTGCACCGCCTGACCGGCCTGGAGCAGGACAAGCTCACCGACGAGTACAAGGAACTGCTCAAGACCATCGCCGGCCTGATCGAGATCCTCGAGAACCCGGCCGTGCTGCTCGAACTGATCCGCACCGAGCTGCGCAACCTCAAGGAAGAATTCAACGACGCCCGCCGCAGCGAGATCCGCGCTTCGGAAGAAGACCTCGACATCCTCGACCTGATCGCGCCGGAAGACGTGGTGGTGACGCTGTCGCACTCCGGTTACGCCAAGCGCCAGCCGGTCAGCGCCTACCGCGCGCAGAAACGCGGCGGCAGGGGCCGCAGTGCGGCGTCGACCAAGGACGAGGACTTCATCGACAAGCTCTGGCTGGTCAACACCCATGACACGTTGCTGACCTTCACCAGCGCCGGCCGCGTGTTCTGGCTGTCCGTGCACCAACTGCCGGATGCTGGTCCGAACGCCCGTGGCCGCCCGATCATCAACTGGATTCCGCTGGAAGCCGGCGAACAGGTCCAGGCGGTGGTGCCGGTGCGCGAGTACGCGGAAGGCAAGTACGTCTTCTTCGCCACCCGCAACGGCACGGTCAAGAAGACCCCGCTCACCGAGTTCGCCTTCCGCCTGCAGCGCGGCAAGATCGCGATCAACCTCGACGACGGCGATGCGCTGGTCAACGCCGAACTGACCGACGGCAGCCGCGACATCATGCTGTTCGCCAGCAACGGCAAGGCCGTGCGCTTCGCCGAGAGCGAAGTCCGCTCGATGGGCCGTACCGCCACCGGCGTGCGCGGCATCCGCCTGGCCGCGGGCGAAGTGGATAGCGAGGGCGAAGGCGAGGGCGACGAGACCGCCGCCGCGCCGGCAGCCGGCGCGCGCGTCGTCAGCCTGATCGTGATCGACGGCGACGGCGACATCCTCACCGCCAGCGAGCGCGGTTACGGCAAGCGCACCCCGGCGTCGGAATACCCGCGCAAGGGCCGCGGCACCCAGGGCGTGATCGCACTGAAGACCACCGAACGCAACGGTTGCTTGGTGGGCGCGGTGCAGCTGTCCGATCACCACGAAGTGCTGCTGATCTCCGACGGCGGCACCCTGGTGCGCACCCGCGCCGCCGAGATCTCGCAGGTCAGCCGCAACACCCAGGGCGTCACCCTGATGCGCCTGGCCGCGGACGAGTCCCTGCAGGCGATCGAGCGGCTGGATGCGTCGCTGGATGACGATGGCGAGGTGGATGCGGTGATTCCGGGGCCGATGGAAGTCGTCCCGGATGCGGCGCATCCCACAGAACAGGCTGACTAAAACTCGCTGATCTCTCGCCCGTAGCAGGGTCGAAAACGCCGCCTTCCCAGGCGGCGTTTTTCTTTTTTGGGTCAGAGAACTCGTGTGCCGAAACCGGTTGGCCGGCGCCGCCGCGAAACCACGTAAGGCTGCATCTTTCGGGCGCCCTCGTTCCCGGCGAAGCGATGCTAAACGCCAGTTCACTGGCACGTTTTCGCACGCGATCGACGCCATTGTGTGACGCCATTCCGGTTCTATACGCTTGTGCGCAAACCTGGGGAGAGTCGCATGAAGCGCGTTACGTGTTCGGACGGATCCGTGCAGTGCCGTCCGCTGTCTGGTCGTTCGATTTCCAAGCATGTGGTGTGGCAGGGGCTGGCGCTTTTCGCCCTGGCGGCGATGCTCGCCCTCGGCGGGTGCAAGCGCGACGCCAACGGGCAGCTGCCGCAAGTCAGCGGCGAGAAGATCGCCGCCAAGCGCGAAGCGGTGAAGGGCTTCGGCCTGGTCGCCGCGTATCCCGATCAGGCCAGCGACGACGAACTCGCGCTCGCTCTGGAGTTCAGCCGCCCCCTGGTCGGCACACAGGAATTCGACTCGCTGATCGCCGTGACCGACAAGGACGGCGCGCCGGTCAAAGGCAGCTGGGTGCTCGACGACGACGGCGCGGACGAAGCCAAGGTGTTGCGCTTCCCGCACGTGGAAGCGAGCAAGGAATACATCGTCACGCTCAAGGCCGGCCTGACCGCCGCCGACGGCAACCGCCTGGGCAAGGAAGAGAAGCGCACCATCTACACCGGACCGCTGGAGCCGGCGGTCGCCTTCGCCTCGCAGGGCAGTGTGCTGCCGGCGCGCGAGAGCCGCGGCCTGCCGGTGGTGTCGGTGAACGTGTCCGAGGTCGACGTCGAGTTCCTGCGCATCAAGGAAAAGGAACTGCCCAAGTTCTTCGCCGAGTTCCAGCGCGGCGGCCGCCGCAGCGCCTGGGACCTGGAGCGCGAGTATTCCTGGGACGACGACGAGGGCATCAGCCACGGCCGCACGCCGCTGTCCAAGCTGGCCGAGCCGGTCTACGTCAACCGCTTCGTCCTGGGCGGCAAGAAGAACGAGCGCGTCCTCACCTACCTGCCGCTGCAGGACATCGAGGAGCTGCGCGAGCCGGGCCTGTATTTCGCGGTGATGAAGAAGGCCGGCACGTTCAAGGAGGAATTCGACACCGCCTTCTTCACCGTCAGCGACCTGGGCCTGCATGCGCGCGCCTACAAGGATCGCCTGTTCGTGCACGCCGCTTCGCTTGAAAGCGGCGCTGCCATCAGCGGTGTCGAGCTGAAGGTGCTCAATGGCGACGGCGAGGCCGTGCTGAAGTCGACCACCGACCGCAACGGCAACGCCATGCTCGACTACAAGCTCGACGCCGCGCACGTGCTGATCGCGCAGCGCGGCAGCGACGTGTCGATGCTGCCGTTCAACCAGCCGGCGCTGGATCTGTCCGAGTTCGCGGTCGCAGGGCGCGAGCAGGCCTGGTTCGACGTGTTCGCCTGGTCCGGCCGCGATCTCTACCGCCCGGGCGAAACCGTGCGCCTGTCGGCGCTGCTGCGCGACCAGGACGGCCAGCCCATTGCGCCTAAGGGCAAGAAGGGACTGCAACCCGTCTTCGTGCGTTACGTCCAGCCCGACGGCAAGACCTTCCTGGAAACCAGCCTGCAGCCAGACGCGCAGGGTTACGTCCGCCACACCCAGGTGATTCCGGTCGATGCGGCGACGGGCCGTTGGCGCGTGGAGTTCCGCACTGACCCCGCGAGCAAGGAAGCCGTGCAGGGCATGACCCTGCGCGTCGAGGAATTCCTGCCCGAACGCATGAAGCTGGATCTGGCCGCGCAGGAAGTCATCAAGCCGGGCGAACCGCTGCGCCTGCAGGCGACCGGTGCCTATCTCTACGGCGCGCCCGCCGCGTCCAACCGCTTCACCGCGAAGCTCACCGTCGCGGTCGAGCAACATCCGCTGGAACAACTGCCGGGCTGGTTCTTCGGCGATCCCACCCTCGATCTGCCCAAGGAAGCCAGGGACGTCATCGACACCAGCCTCGACGCCGACGGCAAGCTGCAGCAGGACATCGCGCTGCCGGCCGAGGCCAAACCGGTCAGCACCATCGCCGCGATGGTGACCGGCAGTGTGTTCGAAACCGGCGGCCGCAGCGTCAACCGCAGTCTCAAGCGCGTGCTGTGGCCGGCGGACAGGCTGGTCGCGGTGCGGCCGCTGTTCGACGACAAGGAAGGGTCGGACGCCAACGCCAACGCCGCCTTCCAGATCGCCCGTTATGGCAGCGACGGCAAGCTCTATCCGGGCAATGGCCTGCGCGTCACCCTGGTGCGCGAACACCGCGACTACCACTGGAACTGGGAAGACGACGGCTGGGATTACGACTTCACCCGCCGCTACCAGGACATCGCCACCCGCACCCTCGATGTCGGTGTGTCGCCGGCCAAGATCGACTTCCCGGTGGAGTGGGGCGATTACCGGCTCGATGTCTATGACCCGGCGACCAAGCTCACCACGCGCTATCCGTTCAAGGCCGGCTGGAGCTGGAGCGACGAGAACCGCGGCCTCGATGCGCGGCCGGACAAGGTCAAGCTCGCGCTCGACAAGACCGCCTACAAGGCCGGCGACCTGCTCAAGGTCACGCTGACGCCGCCGCACGAAGGCAAGGGCCTGCTGATGGTCGAGAGCGACCACATGCTCTATGTGCAGGACATCGAGGCGAAGGCGGGCAGTACGTTCGAGGTTCCGGTGACCAAGGATTGGGAGCGCCACGACGTTTATGTCACCGCGCTCGTGTTCCGCGGCGGCACCGCCTCCGACAAGATCACCCCGGCGCGCGCGGTCGGCATCGCGCACGTGCCGATGGATCGCCGCGAGCGCACGGTGGCGGTTGGCCTGGCGGTGCCCAAGCAGATGCGTCCGGAGCGCGATCTCGCGGCGACCGTGAGCGTGCCGCAGCTGGCTGGGCAGGAGGCTTTCGTCACCGTATCGGCGGTGGATGTGGGCATTCTCAACATCACCCGCTTCCCGGTGCCCGATGCCGGTAAGCACTTCTTCGCCCAGCGTCGCCTCGGCGTGGATGCGTACGACGTGTACAGCCGCGTGATCGAGAGTTTCGACGGCGGCACGGCGAAGATCCGCTTCGGCGGCGACATGGCGCCGCTCGCCCTGCCGCAGGCGCGCCGGCCGACGGCGCACGTGCAGACCGTCGATCTGTTCACCGGTCCGGTGAAGCTGGACGCCAAGGGCCTGGCGCGAGTGAAGCTGGCGGTGCCCGATTTCAACGGCACGCTGCGCGTCTCGGCGCTGGTGTTCGCGGGCAATCGCTACGGCAGCAAGGACGACGAAACCGTCGTGCGCGCGCCGGTACTCGCCGAGGCGAGCCTGCCACGCGTGCTGGCGCCCGGAGACCGCAGCAGCGTGACCCTGGACGTGCAGAACTTCACCGGCAAGGCCGGCGAGTTCAAGGTCCAGGTCGACGGCATCGGTCCGTTGTCGCTGGCGGATGGCACGCGCAGCGCGAAGCTCGGTGTCGATGGCAAGACGACCTATACCTTCCCGCTGGTCGCGCGCGAGGGCTACACGACCGCGCAGGTGCGAGTGAGGGTGAACGGCAACGGCTTCAGCGTCGATCGCAAGTACGACCTGCCGGTGCGGCCGGCGTGGTCGGCGGTCATGCGTTCGCGCACGCGCGTGCTCAACGAGCTGGGCCCGGTGCCGCTGGGCACCGATCTCGCCGACGGGCTGATGCCCGGTTCGGTGCAGGCGCGCATGGTCGTCAGCGCATTGCCGCCGATTCCCTTCGCCGCGGCGCTCGAAGACGCGCTGAAGTATCCCTACGGCTGCGCGGAACAGACGACCAGCAAGGGTTATGCGGCGCTGAAACTGGATGAGGCGACGGCGAAGATGCTCGGCGTCACCGGTCTCAACGCGAAGCAGCGCCGCGAGCGCATGGAAGGCGCGTTCGGCCGCTTGGCCTCGATGCAGGTCAGCTCCGGCCACTTCTCGATGTGGGGCGACGGCGATTACATCAACCAGGCGCTGACGCCGTACATCGTCGAGTTCCTGCTGGACGCGCGCGAAGCCGGTTTCGCGGTACCGGAGACCATGCTGCAGAAGGCGCTGAAGGCGCTCAACGAGGACCTGCTCGCCGGTGGCGCGCCGTTCTACGGCTACGACAATCGCGACCACCTCAAGTTCGCCTACCAGGCGCATGCCGGCTACGTGCTGGCGCGCGTCAACCGCGCGCCGCTGGGCACGCTGCGGGCGCTGTACGACAACAACCGCAAGCAGAGCATGACCGGCCTGCCGCTGGTGCATCTGGGCCTGGCGCTGTCGTTGCAGGGCGACAAGACGCGCGGTGCAAAGGCGATCGCAGCGGGTTTCGCAATGGACCCGAAGGAACGCCCGATCTACCTGGCCGACTACGGCACGCGCCTGCGCGACGACGCCCTGATGATCGCGCTGCTGCATGAGCGCGGTTACGCCAAGCCGGAATACGACGCGCGCTCGGTGGCATTGGGTCGCGAACTCGATGCGCGCCGCAACATGCGCTGGTTCTGGCTGAGCACGCAGGAGCAGGTGGCGCTGGCACGCCTGGGCAAGGCGCTGATGGCCGACCAGAAGAAGATGGTGTCGGGCCAATGGAAGATCGCCGGCGAGACCTTCGATGTCGCCGAAACGCGCATCACCGGCCGCACGGTCAACTACGACGCCTTGTCGCGCGGCGTGAGCTTCCTCCCGCAGGGGCAGCCGCCGCTGTACGCGAGCCTGGAAGTGGCCGGCGTGCCGCGCACGGCGCCCGAGCCGGATGCCACCCTCGTCACGGTGACGCGCAAGTACTACAACACCGACGGCAGCGAGTGGAGCGGCGGCACGCTGGAAGAGGGCGACAGCCTGATCGTGCAGCTGACCATCAAGAGCCGCGAGAACATTCCCGATGCGCTGGTGACCGATCTGCTGCCCGCTGGCCTGGAGATCGAGAACTTCAATCTCGGCGATGCCAAGCAGTGGGCGGGCGTGGTTGTCGACGGCATCGAGATCGCCGACCGCGACGAGGCCGCCGAGACGCGCCACGAGGAATATCGCGACGACCGCTACGTGGCCGCGCTCAAGCTCAACACCTACGACACCGCGAAGCTGTTCTATCTGGTGCGCGCGGTGACGCCGGGCACGTACACCGTCCCGCCGCCGCTGGTCGAGGACATGTATCGCCCCGATATGCGCGGTGTGGGCAAGGCGAGCCCGGCGATGTTGACGGTGAAGCAGCCGGGGCGGTGAGGGTTGAACAGCAAAATGGATCCCGGCCTACGCCGGGATGACGAACAAGAGCGGCCAGCCTTCCGTTCCTTCGGAAGGCTCCGCATCCACCGCCGCTTCCCGCTCCAATTCGCACTGGCGGCATTGCTGCTCCTCACCGCGGCGATGCTGCTCGACCTGGCCTTTCCGCTGCCGTTGCCGAAGCAACGCGACGCCGGCGCGGTGGTGCTGGCGCGCGATGCCACGCCGCTGCGCGCGTTCGCCGATCGCGGCGGGATCTGGCGTTACCCGGTAACGACCGAGCAGGTCTCGCCGCTGTATCTGCAAGCTCTGCTCAACTATGAGGACCGCTGGTTCTGGCGCCACGCCGGCGTCAACCCCTTTGCGTTGGCGCGTGCGGGCGGGCAGTGGCTGCGTCAGGGCCGTGTAGTTTCCGGCGGTTCGACCTTGACCATGCAGGTCGCGCGCATCCTCGACCAGCCGGCGGGGCGCCGGCAAACGCGTACGCCCTGGGCGAAGCTGCGCCAGCTCGCGCGAGCCGTGCAGCTCGAAGTGCATCTGAGCAAGCGCGAGATTCTCGCGCTGTACCTCAACCGCGCACCGTTCGGCGGCACCATCGAAGGCGTCGAAGCCGCGAGTTGGGCGTACCTGGGCAAACCCGCGGCGCGTCTGTCGCATGCCGAAGCCGCGCTGCTGGCCGTGCTGCCGCAATCGCCCAGCCGCCTGCGTCCCGATCGCGAAGCCGAACGCGCACGCGTCGCGCGCGACAAGGTGCTGGCGCGCATGCAGACGCTCGGCGTGTGGTCGGCGCAGGAAGTGCGCGACGCGCGGATGGAACCCGTCGTCGCGCGTTCGCTGCAGCCGCCGCAACACGCTTCGCTGCTGGCGCAACGCTTGCGTTTCGCCCATCCGCAGACGACACGGATCGAGTCGACCATCGACGCCGATTTGCAGCGCACGCTGGAAGACCGCGTCTCCGCGTACTTCTCCGATTTGCCCGAACGAACTTCCGCCGCGCTGCTGGTGGTCGACAATGCCACGCTGGAAGCGCGCGCCTATGTCGGCTCGGTGGAGTTCGCCGACAAGGCGCGCCTCGGCCACGTCGACATGGTCAAGGCGTGGCGCTCGCCCGGTTCGACCTTGAAGCCGTTCCTTTACGGCCTGGCGCTGGATGATGGTCTGATCCATTCCGAAAGCCTGCTGGTGGACGCGCCGCAGGCGTTCGGCGATTACCGGCCGGGCAATTTCGACATGGCGTTCAACGGCCCGGTCGGTGCCGCCGAAGCGCTGCGTCTGTCGTTGAACGTGCCCGCCGTCGATCTGCTCGATCGCGTCGGCCCTTCGCGCTTCGCCGCGCGGCTGGCGAATGCCGGCATCGACTTGAAATGGCCAGACGGCGCCAAGCCCAATCTCGCGATGATCCTCGGCGGCACCGGCGCGCGCCTGGAAGACCTCGTCGGCGCCTATGCGGCGCTGAATCGCGAAGGCGTCGCCGGACGCGTGCGTTATCAGCCGCAGGATCCGCGTGTCGAACGCCGCCTGCTGTCGCCGGGGGCGGCATGGATCATCCGCGACACGCTGGAAGCGAATCCGCGGCCCGGCAGCATCGCCGATACGTTTGAAATGGGCGGCCGTCCGCGCGTGGCGTGGAAGACCGGTACCAGCTACGGCTTCCGCGATGCGTGGGCCTTGGGCAGCACACGCCGCTACACCGTCGGCGTGTGGGTGGGGCGCCCGGATGGCACGCCGTTGCCGGGCCAGTACGGCGTAGTGACCGCGTTGCCGCTGCTGTTCGAAGTCGTCGACAGCCTGCCGGCGCAGCGCGGCGATGCGGCGCCGCGGCCGCCGCCGCGCAATGTCGAGCAGATCGACATTTGTTGGCCGCTGGGTCTACCGCCGGATCCCCAGTCGCCGCAGCTATGCCGACGCCGATTGAAGGCCTGGACGCTCGATGGCGTCGTGCCGCCGACGTTCGCCGAACGCGATGCGCGCCTGTGGAACGCTGGGCGCGAGCGCTTCGAAGTCGACGCACGCACCGGATTGCGCTTGTCCGCCGACTGCGCCCAGCCGCACGAGCGGCGTCCGTCGCAGATCGCGCGCTGGCCGGCGCTCGCTTCGCCGTGGCTGTCGCAGGAAGCGCGCGCCGCGGCACGCCTGCCGGCGCTCTCGCCCGATTGCAGTGCCGACGGTCGCGAGGCGACCGAAGAACTGCGCATCGAAGGCATCCACGACGCCGCCACGCTCGCCCGCGCGCCCAACAGCGCCGCGCCGCTGCGCTTGTCGGTGCGTGCGATCGGCAGCGATGCGCGCATCCGTTGGCTGCTGGACGGCAAGCTCGTCGGCGAATCGCAGGGCGCGGGGCTGTTTCCTTACGACTTCGGCGACGCGGGTGCGCACACGCTGACCGCGCTCGCCGACACTGGAGCGTGGTCGCGGGTGAGCTTCCGGGTACTGCGCTGACGCTTCGCTGCTCTGAATCAGCCTGCTTCAGCGAGGGCGTCCAGCATGTACTCCGCCGAAGACACCTTGAACTCGCCCGGCGCTTCCACGAACAGCTTCTTCACCGTGCCGTTGTCCGCATACAGGGCGAAGCGGCGCGAACGCTTGCCCATGCCGTAGGCGCTGGCATCCAGTTCCAAGCCCAAAGCGCGGGTGAAGTCGCCGTTGCCGTCGGCCAGCATCAGCAGACCGTCGGGCACGTGCTGGCTCTGGCCCCAGGCCTGCATCACGAACGGATCGTTGACGGACATGCACAGCACGCTGATACCGCGCGCGCTGAACCGATCGAAGTGCTCCACGTAGCCCGGCAGATGGCGCTCCGAACAGGTCGGCGTAAACGCACCGGGGACGGCGAACAGCACGACTTTCTTGCCGTCGAACAGCGTCGGCGTATCCACGATCTCGACGCCGTTGTGGATGCGCTGCAGCGGAACTTCGGGGATGCGGTCGCCTACCTGGATCGTCATGTGGGGTCTCGTGTGGGAGGAGCTTCACGCAGTCTAGACGCCTTGGAGGAAGGTGACGTCAATCCCGCCGCGCGATGCGCTAACCTCGAATGCCAGCGGCGGCCGGCCGCAGGCCCCACCCCGGAGTCCCATGCAATTCAAGGATTACTACGAAACGCTTGGCCTCGAGCCCGGCGCTGGCGAAGCCGAGATCAAGACCGCCTATCGTCGGCTGGCGCGCAAGTACCATCCGGACGTCAGCAAGGAGGCGGGCGCGGAGGAGAAGTTCAAGGCGGTCAACGAGGCGTACGAAGCGCTGCGCGATCCGCAGAAGCGCGCCGCGTACGACCAGCTGCGTGCGCGCGGCTATCGGCCGGGCGATGAAGTGCAGCCGCCGCCGGGCGGTTTCGCCGATGGCTACGGCGGCGTCGATTTCGACGAGATCTTCGCCGGCGGCGGCGCGGGCGGCGGTTTCAGCGATTTCTTCGAGAACCTGTTCGGTCGCGGCCGCGCCGGTGGCTTCGGCGGCGCGGCACCACCACGCGGCGATACGCGGGCCAAGCTGGCGGTGTCGCTGGAGTCGGTCTATGCCGGTAGCCCGGCGCGGATCGGGGTCGGCAATCGCACGCTGGACGTGCGCATTCCCAAGGGCATCAGGCCGGGCCAGGTCATCCGCCTGGGCGGGCAGGGCAGCGCGGGCCGCGACTTGCTGCTGGAAATCGAATACGCGGCGCACCCCCAGTTCGAGGTCGACGGCCGCAACATCATCTACGTGCTTCCGGTCGCCCCTTGGGAGGCGGCGCTGGGCGCGACGGTGAGCGTGCCGACCTTGGGCGGCGCGGTTGAGCTGAAGATCCCAGCGCGCTCCGAGAGCGGGCGCAAGCTGCGGCTGCGCGGCCGTGGGTTGCCGGGCGCGACGCCGGGCGACCAGATCGTCGAGCTGGAAATCCTGTCGCCCAAGCCGGAGACGCCGGCGCAGCAGGCGGCGTACGAAGCGATGCGCGATGCCTTCGGCGACGACTGGCGCCGCGACTGAGCGGCTTGGCAGGGCAACGAAAAAGGCGGGCCTGGCCCGCCTTTTTTCTTACTTGATCACCTGGGTGATGATCTCGGCGAGATCGCTCTCGCTGAAAGGCTTGGTGATGTAGGCCTTGGCGCCCTGGCGCATGCCCCAGACGCGGTCGGTGTCCTGGTCCTTGGTGGTTACCAGAATGACCGGGATGTGCGCCGTCGCTGGATCCTTGCTGATCGAGCGCGTGGCCTGGAAACCGTTGAGGTTCGGCATCACCACGTCCATCAGCACCAGGTCCGGCAATTCGCGCTTGCACACTTCCACCCCGGCGGCACCGTCCTCGGCGGTGAGCGCCTCGTGACCCAGCTTCTCAACGATGCGACGGATGCCCATCAGCTGCGAAGGCGAATCGTCGACGATCAGGATGCGAGCCATCAGGATTTCCCCAGGAAGTCGGCCGATTGTAACGGGGCGGAGTGACGCCGCAACCCGCTAGACCGCCACCAGGGTACGGCCGAATGAGCCACCTGTGAGCATCGTCGCAAACACTTCGGGCAATTGCGGCAAAGTGATTTCGCGCGTGCAGATGCGGTCGAGATGTCGCGGCTTCCAGTCGCTGGCCAGGTGCTGCCAGACCGCCTCGCGGATGTCGCGGGCGGTACCCGCCGAAGCGACGCCGACCAGCGAGACACCGCGGATGATGAACGGCATGACCGTGGTCGGCAGATCGGCGGTCGCGGCCAGGCCTGCGCTGGCGACATTGCCGTAGGGGGCCGTCTGCGCCAGCAGACTGGCGAGCATGCCGCCGCCGACATTGTCGAGGCCGCCGCCGAAACGGGCGGATTCCATCGGCCGCGCGGTCGCGAGCGCGTCCCGGCCCAGCACCTGGCTGGCGCCGATCGCCGTGAGGTAGTCGGCATGCTCAGGCTTGCCGCTGATCGCGTGCACCTCGAAGCCCGCGCGGCTGAAGATATCGACCGCCAGCGAGCCGACCCCACCGGTCGCGCCGGTGACGGCCAGCGGGCCCAGGGCGGGCGCCTGTCGGTTCTCCTTCATCCGGAACAGCGCCAGCGCGGCGGTGAACCCGGCGGTACCCAGGATCATGCTTTCGCGCAGGTTCAGGCCCTTAGGCAGAGGGATGACCCATTGCGATTCCAGCCGCGCGTATTCGCCATAGCCGCCGTCGCGCGTCTCGCTCAGGCCGCTGCCGGTGACGAGCACCGCGTCGCCTTCTTTGAACTTCGTATCGGTCGACGCGACCACGTGCCCGGCCACGTCGATGCCGCCGACCAGCGGAAACCGGCGCAGGATCTTGCCCTGGCCGGTACCGGCGAGCGCGTCCTTGAAGTTGACCGACGAGAAAGCGGTCTTGATGACGACTTCGCCGGGCGCGAGATCGTCGAGCGAGATCGTCTCGATGCCGCTGCGGTAGCCGCTGGCGTCGTTGTGGATGCGGAAGGCGGTGAAGTCGGTGGGTGTGGGCATTTGTTTTTGCTCGTCATCCCGGCGTAAGCCGGGATCCAGTGCCTTTGATCGTGTCACAACCGAGATCGCTGTATCAGCCGAGAATGTCAGGATACAGGTCACGCCACTCTGGATTTGAAGTCTCAATCAGCTTCAGTTTCCAGGTGCGCTTCCACTCCTTAAGCGCCTTCTCACGTTCGATCGCGGACGCCATCGTCGGATGCTGCTCGTACCAAACCAAAGTATGGACGCCATACTTCTTGGTGAAACCCTCAACGGCGTCGGTCTTGTGTTCGTAAACGCGTTTGACGAGATCCGAGGTCACTCCGGCGTACAGAGTCCCATTCCTTTGACTCGCGAGAATATAGACGCACGGATCCTTCATTGATTCGTCCTTGAATGAAGCAGCGGCAGAGCAACGGCAAAAGCCCTGGATCCCGGCTTGCGCCGGGATGACGAGCGAAGAGACTGTCAGCGCAGCTGCTTGCGCCGCTTTTCGTCCATCCACTTGTTCGCATCGGCCGGACGGTAGGCCTGCATCCACTCGATCATCGTGGCGATGTCATCGCCGTGCCAAAGGTCGCGGCGTTGGTCCGGATGCAGGAAACGCTCTTCGACCATGCGATCCAGCATCGACATCAATGGCGCATAGAAGCCATCGACGTCGAGGAAGGCGCAAGGCTTGTCGCCGATACCCAGCTGGCGCCAGGTCAGCATCTCGAACATCTCGTCCAGCGTGCCGAAGCCGCCGGGCAGGGCGACGAAGCCGTCGGCAAGATCGAACATGCGCGCTTTGCGCTCATGCATGTTGGCGACGACTTCGAGCCGGGTCAGGCCCTTGTGTGCGACTTCCCAGTTGACCAACTGCTCGGGAATGACGCCGATCACTTCGCCGCCGGCTTCGAGCGCCGCGTCGGCGACGATGCCCATCAGGCCGACATTGCCGCCGCCGTACACCAGCGCCAGCCCTTCCTTGGCAAGGCGGTTGCCCAGCGCGATCGCGCGTTCGGTATAGACGGGTTTGCTGCCGGCATTGGAGCCGCAATAGACACAGACGGAACGCATATCGCTCTACGGATGATCAGGTGGATTCGAGCAGCATGATGCCGGAAAAACGCTTCATCGCTTCGCGCCGCCGTTTCGGTTGCAGCCAGCGCAGGAGATTCCATAGCCAGGCGTTGGGCATCGTGCGCTTCAGCCGCAGGGATTCGTCCCAGTGCGGCCGGAACTCCACTTCGCGCCAACCGAAGGGCGCAAAGAAGGCGGTGTTCTCGGCCGGGCCGAAACGGAACGGCGCGTTGCCCTGTTCGAGCAAGGGCTGCCATTGCCGCTCCAGGAACTTGAGCAGCATCGGCGAGGCGAGGTCGGAGAGCCACCACTTCGCCTGCGCGACATCGTGCAGGTCGCGCGCGAGGGCGGCGACGTCTTCGGATTCGAGGTAGATCAGCAGCCCTTCGGTGATCGCCAGTACCGGGCCATGCGCTGCCGCGCGTGCGAATACGTCGCGCCGCGCGGCGGCATCGCGCAGGTCGGCGGCGACGAATTCCAACTGGCAGCGCGGCGTCTCCGCGTCCATGTGCGAGCGGAAGTAGTCGATCATGTCCGGCAGATCGACATGCAGCCAGCGCAGCGAAGCGGGCAGGTCGAGACGGTACGGCCGTGCGTCCAGCCCGGCGGCCAAGTTGAGCACGGTCGCCGCGCCCTGCTGCACGCAGCGCAGGATGATCTCGTCCATTACCGCGGTGCGCACGACCATCGGCCAGCTCATCGTGCGGCCGCGCGGCATGGCGTCGACGATGGCCTGGCCGCGTTCGCCGCCGAGGCGGCGCGCGTACGGGTCGCGGAAGATCGCATCCGCGCGTTCGCTTTCCATCGCGCGGTAGATCGCGACCCACAGCGCGGTGTCGGACACGTTGCGAATCGGGTTTGCCGAAGTCATGCGCGAACTCCTGGTCCGAAAAGCAGAACGGCGCACCGAGGTGCGCCGTTCCAATTTACCGCAGTCGATCGGGAAAGGCTCAGTTGGCCTTGTGGATCGAGCGCTTGTGCACGGCCATCGCGGCGTCGTGGACGGCTTCCGACAGCGATGGATGCGCGTGGCAGATGCGGGCGAGGTCGTCGGCCGAACCCTTGAACTCCATGGTCAGCACGCCTTCGTGCACCAGCTCGGAGACGTTGGCGCCGACCAGGTGCATGCCCAGCACGGTGTCGGTTTCGGCATGTGCGAGCACCTTCACGAAGCCCGCCGGTTCGGCCATCGCCACCGCGCGGGCGACCGCCGCGAACGGGAAGCTGCCGGCCTTGTACGGAATGCCTTCGGCCTTGAGCTGCTCTTCGGTCTTGCCGACCCAGGCAATTTCCGGCTCGGTGTAGATCACCCACGGCACCGTGTCGAGATTGACGTGGCCCGGCAGGCCGGCGATCAGTTCGGCCACGGCGATGCCTTCTTCGAAGCCCTTGTGCGCCAGCATCGGGCCGCGCACGCAGTCGCCCACGGCCCACACGCCGTCGACGCCGGTGTGGCAGTGCTCGTCGACTTCGATCATGCCGCGCTCGTTGACCTTGACGCCGGTGCCCTCTGCGAGCAGGCCCTTGGTCGCGGCGCGGCGGCCCACGGACACCAGCAGCTTGTCGACGACGATGGTCTGTTCGCCCTTGTCGTCCGTGTAGGTGACATGGACGCCGTCCTTCTTCACCTCGGTCTTGCTGACCTTGGCGCCCAGGCGGATGTCCAGGTTCTGCTTCTTGAATTCGCGCGCGGCGACCTTGGCCACTTCTGCGTCGGCGGCGGCGAGGAAGTTCGGCAGGGCTTCGAGAATGGTGACTTCCGAACCCAGACGGTTCCACACGCTGCCCAGTTCCAGGCCGATCACGCCGGCGCCGATCACGCCGAAACGCTTCGGCACCGATTCGAAATCCAGCGCGCCGACGTTGTCGACGATGTGCTCGCCGAACTTCGCGAACGGCAGTTCGATCGAGTCCGAACCGGCGGCGATGACGACGTTGGTGCCCTTGAGCTCGACTTCGCTGCCGTCGTGCTGCTTCACCTTGACGACGTTGCCCGGCTGCAGCGTGCCGAAGCCGTAGAACGGCGTGATCTTGTTGGCCTTGAACAGCATGCCGATGCCGCCGGTGAACTGCTTCACGATCTTGTCCTTGCGGGCAATCATCGTGGGGATGTCGATCTTCGCGTCCTGGGTCGTGATGCCGTGGTCGCCGAAGAGGTGGTGCAGGTTGTAGAACTGGCGCGAGCTGTCGAGCAGCGCCTTGGACGGGACGCAGCCCACGCGCAGGCAGGTGCCGCCCAGCGCCGGCTTGCCGTCCTTGCCCAGGGCGGCGTCGATGCACGCGGTCTTCAGGCCGAGCTGCGCGGCGCGGATGGCGGCGTGGTAACCGGCCGGGCCGGCGCCGATGACGACTACGTCGAAGTTCTGCTGTTCGCTCATGGAGGTCTCTTCTTTCTAGCCGGAGCGCGAACGCGCTGCGCGAAGCTGATAGCGGGGGAGGGATTCGAACCTGTGGGCCAAACGCAGGACGGGAACCGCTGCCGGTTCCCGTCCCCGATGCATTACATGCCCAGCAGCATGCGGTGCGGGTTTTCCAGCTGGTTCTTGATGTCGACCAGGAACAGCACCGCGTCCTTGCCGTCGATGATGCGGTGGTCGTAGGACAGCGCGATGTACATCATCGGTGCGGCGATGACCTGGCCGTTCTCGACGATGGCGCGTTCCTTGATGGCGTGCATGCCCAGGATCGCCGACTGCGGCGGGTTGACGATCGGCGTCGACATCAGCGAGCCGAAGGTGCCGCCGTTGGTGATGGTGAAGGTGCCGCCCTGCAGGTCGTCCAGGCCGAGCTTGCCGTCGCGCGCCTTCTTGGCGTATTCGGCGATCTGCGCTTCGATGTCGGCGAAGGACAGGCGCTCGACGTTGCGCACGACCGGCGTGACCAGGCCCTTGTCGGTCGACACGGCGATCGAGATGTCGGCATAGCCGTGATAGATGACGTCGTTGCCGTCGACCGAGGCGTTGACCACCGGGTACTTCTGCAGCGCGTTCGCGGCGGCCTTGGCGAAGAAGCTCATGAAGCCGAGCTTGATGCCGTTGGCCTTCTCGAAGGCTTCGCCCAGCTCCTTGCGCATCGCCATGACCTTGCCCAGGTTCACTTCGTTGAACGAGGTGAGCATGGCGATCGAGTTCTTCGACTGCATCAGGCGCTCAGCGATGCGGGCGCGCATGCGGGTCATCGGCACGCGCTCTTCCGGACGCGCGCCGCCGCCGACGCCGGCGGTCTTGCCGCTGGCGTAGTTGACGATGTCTTCCTTGGTGACCATGCCGCGGCGGCCGGTGCCTTCGACCTGCGCGGCATCGACGCCGGCGCTGGCGGCGGCGAAGCGCGCACCCGGCGGCAGTTCGACGCCGGCGGCCTTGGCGGCGGCCGGAGCGGCAGCGGCGGCGGCCTTGGAAACGACCGGCTGCGCTTCAGCGGTGGTGGCGGCCTTGTTCTTGGCGTCGTCGCTGGCGGCAGCCTTCGGCGCTTCCGCGGCCGCGGCGGCGCCGGCTTCGATCACGCCGATGATCTGCTGGCTGTTGACCGTCGCGCCTTCGGCGAACTTGATTTCCTTGAGCACGCCGTCGACGGGCGAGGGCACTTCCAGCACGACCTTGTCGGTTTCCAGGTCGACCAGGTTCTCGTCGCGCTTGACCGCGTCGCCGACCTTCTTGTGCCAGGTGGCAATGGTGGCGTCGGAGACCGATTCGGGCAGGACGGGGACTTTGATTTCGGTGCTCATGGATGAGTCCTTGGAGAAGAGATTGCTGTATCGAACAGGCAGGTTCGAGAGGAGCGGCGGTTATTCGGGGCTGGCTTCGCCACGCAGCGGATTCACCAGTGCATCGGCGACCAGCGCGTTCTGTTCGAGCACGTGATCGGCGAAATGCCCCGCCGCCGGCGACGGCGAACGCTGGCGGCCGGCATAGTGCAGCGACTGCTTCGGCGCGAGGCACGCGGCCAGGTGATGGCGGATCTGGTACCAGGCGCCCTGGTTCTGCGGTTCTTCCTGGCACCACACCACGTCGGTCGCGCCGGCGAAGCGCTTGAGCTCGGCGGCGAGTTCGGGGCGCGGGAACGGATACAGCTGTTCCACGCGGACGATGGCGACGTTGTCGAGCTTCTGCTTCTGCGCTTCTTCCAGCAGGTCGTAATAGACCTTGCCGCCGCAGACGATTACGCGCTTGACCTTCTTGGCGTCGGCCGTGGCATCCGGAATCAGGGTCTGGAAGCTGCCCTTGGACAGATCGTCCATCGTCGACACCGCCAGCTTGTGGCGCAGCAGCGACTTGGGCGTCATCACCACCAGCGGCTTGCGCGTGGTCATGCGCATCTGCCGGCGGATCATGTGGTAGGCCTGCGCCGGCGTGGTCGGGGTGCAGACGATCATGTTTTCCAGCGCGCACATCTGCAGGAAGCGCTCCAGGCGCGCGGAGCTGTGCTCCGGGCCCTGGCCTTCGTAGCCGTGCGGCAGGAACAGCGCCAGGCCGCACAGGCGGCCCCACTTGGCTTCGCCCGAGGACAGGAACTGGTCGATCACCACCTGCGCGCCGTTGGCGAAGTCGCCGAACTGCGCTTCCCAGATGTCGAGCGTCTGCGGATCGGCGGTGGAGTAGCCGTATTCGAACGCCATCACCGCTTCTTCGCTCAGCAGCGAGTCGATGATGGTGACGTCGGTGGGGTTCTTCACCAGGCGGCGCAGCGGCAGCACGTATTCGTCCGTGGTCTGCTCGTGCAGGATCGCGTGGCGATGGAAGAACGTGCCGCGGCCGCAGTCCTGGCCGACCAGGCGCAGCTTGTAGCCTTCCGTGAGCAGGGTGGCGTAGGCGAGGTTCTCGGCGAAGCCCCAGTCGCCCGGCTGTTCGCCGGCCGTCATCTTGCGGCGGTCTTCGTAGATCTTGGCGACACGCGGGTGCAGCTTCAGCGTGTCGGGGACCTCGTTGATGGTTTCGGCGAGCTTCTTCAGCTTCTTGCCGTCGAACTTGGTGTCGACCTTGTCGCTGAGCTTGCCCTTGAGATAGGGCGTCCAGTCGATGGCGAATTCGTCCGGGGTGACCGCGACCAGCTCGGTGGTGACGACGCCATCGTCCAGCTTCTGGCGGAGGCCATCGACCAGCGCCTGCGCTTGCGCGTCGTTGACCACGCCTTCGGCGATCAGCTGCGCGGCGTACAGCTCGCGCGGCGTCTTGTGCTTGCGGATCACCTGGTACATCAGCGGCTGCGTTGCGGCCGGCTCGTCGGCTTCGTTGTGGCCGTGGCGGCGGTAGCAGACCAGGTCGATCACTACATCCCTGCCGAAGCGGCTGCGGTAGTCGAGCGCGAGTTCGGCGCAGAACACCACCGCTTCGGGATCATCGCCGTTCACGTGCAGCACCGGGGCGCCGACCATCTTCGCCACGTCGGTGCAGTACAGCGTGGAGCGCGCGTCCTGGCGTTCGCTGGTAGTGAAGCCGACCTGGTTGTTGATGACGATGTGGATGGTGCCGCCGACGGCGAAGCCGCGCGCCTGCGACATCTGGAACAGTTCCATCACCACGCCCTGGCCGGCGAACGCGGCATCACCGTGGATCAGCACCGGCACGACCTGCTGGCGGCCCTTGTCGCCGCGGCGGGTCTGGCGCGAACGCACGGAACCGGCGACCACCGGGTCGACGATTTCCAGGTGCGAGGGATTGAAGGCGAGGGCGAGGTGCACCGGGCCGCCGGGCGTGGCGACGTCGGCGCTGAAGCCCATGTGGTACTTCACGTCGCCCTGGTGGGCGAGGTCGTTGTGGACGTGCTCGAACTTGCCTTCGAACTCGTCGAACAGCTGGCGCGGCGGCTTGCCGAGGGTATTGACCAGGACGTTGAGGCGGCCGCGGTGGGCCATGCCGATGATGACGTCCTTGGCGCCCTGTTCGCCGGCGCGGCGGATGGTGGTGTCCATCAGCGGGATCAGCGCGTCGCCGCCTTCGAGCGAGAAGCGCTTCTGGCCGACGTACTTGGTGCCGAGGTAGCGCTCCAGGCCATCGGCGGCGGTGAGGCGTTCGAGGATGCGCTTCTTGTCTTCGGCGCTGCGGCCGAACTTGCCGGCGACGCTTTCCAGGCGCTCCTGCATCCAGCGACGCTGTTCGACGTCGGTGATGTGCATGTATTCGGCGCCGATGCTGCCGGTGTAGGTGGCCTTGAGCAGAGCGACGAGGTCGCCGAGCTTCATGCGGTCCTTGCCCGCGACGCCGCCGGTGCTGAATTCCGCGGACAGGTCGCTCTCGGAGAGGTGATGGAAGCCGATCGCGAGATCAGGCGCCTCGACCTTGGCCATCATGCCCAGCGGGTCGAGATTCGCGGCGAGGTGGCCGCGCGACCGGTAGGCGGTGATCAGCTTGCCGACGGCGCGTTCGCGCTCATCGCCCGCACCGGTGGCGGGCGCGAGTTTGCCGGAAGCGGCGAGACGACCGGCGATACCGATCTGCTCGATGACGGCGGAGTGGGGGACGTCACCGGCTTCGCGGCCTTTGAGGCCGTCGAAATAGGTCTTCCACTTGGCCCCGACGCTGTCGGGGTCGACCAGGTACTGCTCGTACAGGTCTTCGATATAGGCGGCGTTGGCGCCGAGCTGCGAGGACTGGGCAAACTGCTTGAGAAGACTGTCCACGATGATGTCGGGAAGATCCAAGTTGTGAGGCAAGCGGTTGATCCGGCGAGCTTTTTTGGGGTGCGCCGGTGCGTCGGGCTGCAGGTGACGCGAAAGGGCCAAAATTATAGCCGCAGGCCATGTCGCGCTGCATCAAGCGGTTACGGAATAAGCGGCCCGGGCGGGCCTGTCGTCGATGTGGGGACGCGGCCGGAGCGGAGGAAGTCCGTGCCGGGAACGATGAGTTTTCGCCGTGACGTTACGACTGAAAACGGTCCCTCTTGCTTTTGCTCGCCATCCCACGAAGGCGGGGATCAGGGACTTTGCTTGTCTCTGCTTTAGAAGCTGCCGGCTTCGGCGGGACGCGCTGCCCGCCGGGATGGGGGTGGCTGCGACCCTCCGGACGGCAGTCCTGCCTTTAGTCGGGCCGCGGACCATCCATGGTCCGCTCTCCGCCACCCCCATCCCGGCGGGCAGCGCTAATCGCGAACGTGAAGTTCGTGGCTTCGGCCCATGCGCACCTTCTTCTCCCCGCGAGCGGGGAGAAGATGCCCGAAGGGCAGATGAGGGGAGGCGAGCGCAGCGAGTTGCCTTTGCTCTTATCAAAGCGCCCGAGATGAGTGAGAGGCAGGCGGTGCCGGTGGGCAGGCGCGACTGTCAGCGGCATGGATGCCGCTGACAAGCCTCCATGGACGGATTCACGGCGTGTCGCGACTGCCCACCGGCGCCGACTGCCCGCCCGTACACATGACGCGTGGTAGCAATGCCGCTTAGATCCCTAGCGCCCGATATTCACTACAAGGCCGCGCCCGTTCCCACACCGGCTCAAACACGCCTTGCAACTGTCGAGCACGAGCCGGCTGATCGATCCGGGTTTCGCCCTCGGGACGATGGCCAAGCGTCCGGAAGTACCAGCCACCGCGATCGTTGACTACGAAGGCGGATGCATACGCACGGTCCACCGGCTCGTCGATCACGCGGAACGCGAAAGCAGTGGGTAGCCGCTGCGACAGCGCGATCAGCGGCGCATGCGCCGACTGCGGCGCGACCGCGTCCTGCAGCAGGATGTGAGCCGTGCCGCGATGCGTACCGAAACGGCGCAGCGCCGCCACCACGTCGGGATGGTCCAGTAGCCCCGGATCGAGTTCGCGGCTGTAGATCCACAACTCCCGGCGTGCCGTGCCGATCACGCCGAGCATCGCAGCGATCGCGGCCTCGTGCGTCTCGACCGGATTGGCCGCATCGAGCAGGCGACGCATCGACTGATGCTCGATGCCCGCTTCCTGAAAGCGCTCGCCATAGGGCAGAAACCCATGCCGCGCATAGAAACCGATCGCACTGGCCTGCGCATGCAGCGAAACCTCGTGCCAACCCAACTCGCGCGCCTTGTCCAGCAGCGCCAGCAACAACGCATCGCCGACGCCGCGGCCGCGCCAATCGGCGAGCACGGCCATGCGGCCGATCTTGTGCTCCGGCGTCAGCCGGCCCGTACCGATCGGCTCACCCCGCGCATCCAGCGCAACGACGTGATGGCACTGCGAATCGAGCGCGTCCAACTCCAGCTCCAGCGGCACGCCCTGTTCCTGCACGAATACCGCTACGCGCACCGCGCGCAACTGCGGCAGCGCCGCCTGGTAATCGACGGCCTGGACGGTGAATGCCGGTTCCGGCGCGGTGACGACGCTCATTCTTCTTCCTCGCCTCCGCTCGAGAGGCTGTAGTGGCCGGCCTGCAACAACTCGTGGATGCGATCCCTGCCGGTCTGCGAAAGCGCCGCGTACGCCGCGCCATCGATCCCCTTGGCATTGGCAACGGATTTGGCGTCGCGAACCGGCAACTCGTACCCCTGGCCGTTGACGAACAGCCGCGCACCGCGGCCCGCCTTGCGCCAGGCCATGCGCGAATACGGATGCCGCATCAGCGTGGCGCCGCCGTGCTGTAGGTCCCATTCGATTTCGATGCGCGACCGGGTTTCGGGGGCGGCCATCACTTCGCCCGCATTGCGGTACAGCGTGATGAAGCGGCCGAACCAATCGCCGAGCCGCTCCGGATCGTTCATGCGCAGTGCGTTCAGCGCCTCGATCGCCCGGCGCATCGCGTCGTCGTCGATCTGCGCCGGGTCCTTGGCCGGGGCCAGGTCAGGGTCGACGTAGCGCAGGCTCTCGTCCGCATCGGCCGCGAGCGTGTCGACGAAGTCGCCGAGCAATTCCGCCGCGCTGGGTGCACGCATGCCCACGGAGAACGTCAGACAGGCATCCTCGGCCACGCCGTGGTGCGGCACGCCCGGCGGCAGGTACAACATGTCGCCGGGCCGCAGCAGCCATTCGTGCGTGGGGTGGAACTCGCGCAGCAGCTTCAGCTCGACGTCGTTGCGGAATTCCGTGGACGGCGTGCCCTTGCCCAAGGATTCCGACGCGTCGATCTGCCAGCGCCGATGGCCCAGCGCCTGCAGCAGGAAGACGTCGTACTGGTCGACGTGCGCGCCCACCGAACCACCGGGCGCCGCGAACGACACCATGATGTCGTCGATACGCCAGCGCGGCAGGAAGTCGAAGGCATCGAGCAACGCCGCCACGTCGCTGTCCCACTTGTCGACGTCCTGCACCAGCAGCGTCCAGTCGTGGTGCGGCATGTCGGGGAAAAGCGCTTCCTCGAACGGACCGTGGCGCAGCATCCAGCTATCTCGCTCGCGGTCGTGGGCGACGATGCGCGACAGCGTGCCTTCCTCGCAGGCCAGGCCGGCCAGGTCTTCGGGCTGGATCGGCGATTCGAAATCGGGGAAGGCGTTGCGGATCAGCAGCGGCTTCTTCTGCCAGTACTCGCGCAGGAATTGCGCGGCGGGCATGCCGAGGGGCGGATGCGCACGCGCGTCGATCTCGAACAGCGCGTGCTTGGTTGCCGCAGCGGGTGCGGTCGACTGGGCTTTCTTTTGTGCCATGGCGATTTTGTCGGAGTGAGGGCTCAGTGCGTGGCGATTTCGTCGTAGCCACGACCGCGGAATTCGATCAGGCACCAGCCATGCCCGTAGGGGTCGGCGAGCTGCACGAGGCGTCCCCATTTGGCATCGCGGGTCGCGCCTTCCTGCACTGCGCCGGCAGCGATGGCGCGGGCCAGGGCGGCGTCCAGGTCGTCGACAGCGAGGTCGGCGTGCACCGGCGTCCAATGCCGCGCGTAGGCGCGCGGGGAATCGCCGGCACCGATCGTGCCTTCCTGTTTCGCCAGCAGATACAGCGGCGCTTCCAGTCCGAGCAATTCCACGGCGTCGGCGCCGAAACGACGCCCGGCGTGCAGGCCGAAGGCCGCGGTGTAGAAGGCTTCCGCGGTCGCGATCTCGGGTACGTCCAGGTTGAGCAGCAGCTTCACGGCACGCCCCTGCGATGTGGGGCGCGCATTCTACTTCGCTGCGGGTTTGCTGAGCGTTGGGAAGCGAGCGGTGCAAAGAAGAGGGCCGCGTGAAGCGGCCCTCTTCGCATCCGATCAGATCTCCCGCGCCAGGCGGTCCGCCAGGCCGATGTAGCTGGCGGGCGTCATGGCGAGCAGCCGCTGCTTCGCGTCCGCCGGAAGATCCAGCGTAGCGATGAACTCGCGCATCGACGCTTCGTTGATGCCCTGGCCGCGGGTCAGGGCCTTCAGCTGCTCGTACGGGTTCGGCAGGCCGTGGCGGCGCATCACCGTCTGCACGGCTTCGGCGAGCACTTCCCAGGCGGCGTCGAGGTCGGCGGCCAGGCGTTCCGGATTGATGCTCAGCTTGCCCAGACCGCGCTGCAGCGATTCGAAACCGATCAGCATGTGGCCGAACGCCGTGCCCAGTGCGCGCAGCACGGTGGAGTCGGTGAGGTCGCGCTGCCAGCGGCTGATCGGCAGCTTGGCGGCGAAATGCTCGAACAGCGCGCTGGCGATGCCGAAGTTGCCTTCCGCATTCTCGAAATCGATCGGATTGACCTTGTGCGGCATGGTCGAGCTGCCGACTTCGCCGGCCTTCACCGCCTGCTTGAAGTAACCCTGCGAGATGTAGCCCCAGATGTCGCGGCACAGGTCGATGGCGATGGTGTCGATGCGCTTGGACACGTCGCACAGCTCGGCGACGCCGTCGTGCGGTTCGATCTGGGTGGTGTAGGGCTGCCAGGTCAGGTCCAGCGATTCGACGAAGCGGCGCGAGAACGTCGTCCAGTCGATATCGGGATACGCGGCGACGTGGGCGTTGTAGTTGCCCACGGCGCCGTTGATCTTGCCCGGCATCGGCAAACCGGCGAGCACTTCGCCCTGACGCTGCAGGCGGGCGACGACGTTGGCCAGTTCCTTGCCGACGGTAGTGGGCGAGGCGGTCTGGCCGTGCGTGCGCGAGAGCATCGGCACGGCGGCGTGTTCCTGCGCCATCGCACGCAAGGTCTGGATGAGTGCGTCGAGCTTGGGCAGCAATACGTCCTGCCGCGCTTCGTTGAGCATCAGCGCGTAGCTGAGGTTGTTGATGTCCTCGCTGGTGCAGGCGAAATGCACGAATTCCAATGCCGGGCCAAGTTCGGCGTCGTCCTTGAGGCGTTCCTTGATGAGGTATTCGACCGCCTTGACGTCGTGATTGGTGGTGCGCTCGATTTCCTTCACGCGCGCGGCGTCGGCGACGGAGAGGTTGTCGGCCAGGGCGCGCAGGCGGGCGGTGGCTTGGGGGGAGAACGGCTTGAGCTCGACGATGCCCGGTTCGTTCGCCAGGGCCAGCAGCCATTCGACCTCGACCTTCACGCGCGCCTTGATCAGGCCGAATTCCGAAAAGATCGGGCGCAAGGCGTCGACCTTGCCGGCATAGCGGCCATCGAGCGGGGACAGGGCGAGCAGTTGGGTTTCGACGGACATGGCGGGCGGGGCTGCGAAAGGCAAACCGCAATTCTACAGGGGGTGGGGTCGGCCTGGCCTTTGCTCGTCATCCCCGCGAAGGCGGGGATCCAGGGACGTTGCTTTGGCTTATCGGCTTCGGGCTGGCTTCTTCGGTAGGACGCGCTACCCGACGGGACGGGGGTGCTCCGCCCCTCCGGACGGCATCCCTGCCTTTAGTCGGGGCCGCGGACCATCCTGGTCCGCTCTCCGCACCCCCATCCCATCGGGCAGCGCTTACCGCGAGCATGCAGATCGCCACTTCGGCGCCGGAGCTCTTCTTCTCCCCGCATGCGGGGAGAAGATGCCCGAAGGGCAGATGAGGGGGAGCGAGCGCAGCGAGTTGCTTTCGCTTTTTCGCCAACGCGCCCGAGATGTATGGGAGGGCAGGCGGTGCCGGTGGGCAGGCGTGACTGTCAGCGGCATGGATGCCGCTGACAAGCCTCCATGGACGGATTCACGGCGTGTCACGCCTGCCCACCGGCGCCGCCTGCCCGCGCCGATAAGCCATCAGCGCGGTGCCGACGTAAGACCGGGCGGCGTAAGCTGGAGACAGCCCCCAAGGAGAGCGTCATGGCGAAGCAGCCCCGCAGTTCCAAAGCAGGCTCGAAGCCCGCAGGCAAGAAACCCGCAGGCAAGAAACCCCAGGGCTTCCGCCTGGAACACGACAGCATGGGCGAACTGCGTGTCCCCGCCGAAGCGCTCTGGGGCGCGCAGACGCAACGCGCCGTGCAGAACTTCCCGGTCTCCAACGTCGCGATGCCGCGCGAGTTCATCCGTGCACTCGGCCTGATAAAAGCAGCGGCGGCCGAAGTCAACGGCGGCTTCGGCCTGCTCGGCAAGACCGCAGCGGCCGCGATCCGCGCCGCGGCCATGGAAGTCGCCGATGGCCGCCATGACGCCCAATTCCCGATCGACGTGTTCCAGACCGGCTCGGGTACCTCGAGCAACATGAACGCCAACGAGGTCATCGCCACCCTGGCGACGCGCAACGGCCGCGCCAAGGTGCATGCGAACGACCACGTCAACCTCGGCCAGAGCTCCAACGACGTTATCCCGACCGCGATACGCGTATCGGCGCAACTCTCCACGACCGAACAACTGCTGCCCGCGCTCAAACACCTGCGCAAGACCATCGAACGGCGCGGCAAAGCGTTCCACAAGGTGACCAAAACCGGCCGCACCCACCTGATGGATGCGATGCCGCTGACCTTCGAACAGGAATTCGGCGCCTGGGCCTCGCAACTGCAATCCGCCCAGGACCGCATCGAAGACGCACTGAAGCGATTGCGCCGCCTCCCCATAGGCGGCACCGCGATCGGCACCGGCATCAATGCCGACCCGCGCTTCGGCCGCGCCATGGCGCGCGCGTTGTCGACGATGACGACCACGCGCTTCGAATCCGCCGACGACAAATTTGAAGGCCTCGCCGCGCAGGACGATGCGGTGGAACTGTCGGGCCAACTCAATGCCCTCGCCGTCGCGCTGATGAAGATCGCCAACGACCTGCGTTGGATGAATTCCGGCCCGCTGGCGGGCCTGGGCGAGATCGAATTGCCGGCGCTGCAGCCGGGCAGCTCGATCATGCCGGGCAAGGTCAACCCCGTGATTCCCGAATCGCTGGCGATGGTGTGCGCGCAGGTGATCGGCCACCACGCGGCGATCACGGTGGCCGGACAGAGCGGCAACTTCCAACTCAACGTGATGCTGCCGCTGATCGCTTACGACCTGCTCGATTCGATCCGGCTGCTGGCGAATTCGATGCGCTTGCTCGCCGATGCGGCCATCGCCGGCCTGCGCGTGCGCGAGGACCGCGTCCGCGAAGCGCTCGACCGCAATCCCATCCTGGTGACCGCGCTCAATCCGATCATCGGATACGAGAAGGCCGCGGCGATCGCCAAGCAAGCCTACAAGGAAGGGCGCGCGGTTCTGGACGTGGCCATCGAACTCAGCGGATTGCCGGAGAAGGAACTACGCCGACTGCTCGATGCCCGCGCGCTTACGAAGGGCGGCATCCACGGCGGATCATCCGGCGGCGGTTAGCCGCCTGCGAAAAGGATGGGGTTGGACCCGCCGACACCGGCATGCGGCGAGTCCAACCCGTCCTGTGCACTCGTTGCGCGCTTAGCGCTTCGTTTCGGTTCCGGCGTCTTTCTTCGCGGTCGCGTCCTGCGGCGTTTCGTTGCGGACGGCATCGCGGACCGCCGAGCGGACTTCTTCGCGAATTTCCTGACGGATTTCATCGTGCGAGGCATGGTGCATGTCGGCGTGCTCGTCGTTTTCCTTCATGCACTCGTCGATGTCTTCCTGCGTCATCGTCGCGTATGGCTTGAACTCCGGCAGCGAGGCGGCGAGCTGCTGCTGCGAGGCCATCATCGCGGGCAGACGGCCGCAGAGCTTGGCCGCAGCCAGCTTGATCCCGCCGGCTTCGGCCTCGACGCTCTTTTCGATGTCTTTGTCGGACTTGCCCGAGAAGATGCCCTTGAAGGCTTCGCCCATGGCCTTGGCGGCCAGGTCGGCACCCTGCACGCCGATCTCCATGCCGCTCTCGGCCACGCCGATGATGTGGGCGCGGTATTCCAGCAGCATCGCGCGCTGCTGGGCGTTGATCGCGACCGCCTTGCCGTCGATCAGCAAGTCGCCTTTCGGCGTGATCTCGGCCTTCGGGCGCTTGTCGTTTTCGTCATCGCTGAAGACGCTGACGCCGTGATGATCGCCCGACTTGGTGTGGACACCGCCATTGAGGCTGATGTTTTCGGTCGCGAGCTTCTCGCGCGCCTTTTTGATCTCGCCGTCGACGAGCTTGCCGAGCGAACTGGTGGGCTGCGTAGTGGACGCCGAGGGGGTGGAAGAAGCCGGTGCAGCCGGTGCCTTGGAGGAGTTGCTGCAGGCGACCAGCGGCATGCTCAGGAGCAGGGCGGTGGCGAGGTGGCGGGCGTTCATGGGTGGGTCCTTGGGTGCAAGGGGCTTTGTGGTTTGTAACGCTGCGGTTGTTGCTTCGGTTGCGCTACGGTGCCGTGTAGGTGGCGCTTCTTTTGGCTCTGCAGTTGCCGTCCTTGGCGAGGCTCATCGGCTTCGGGTCGTCCTGCCCGGCCATCCGTGGCCGGGCGTTCGGCGCCGCATGCGCTGCCGATAGGGCAGCGCATAAGCGCGGCGCCTCACCCTCACCCCTCGTCCCGCCACCTGCGCAGGCGGATCGCGCCGAAGATCATGACTAGGCCGGCGATCGCGCCGATCCACATGCCGGGCATCTTCAGGCTTTCGATCGCGGTCATCGCGGAGAACTGGTGCAGCGTGCCGTTGAAGTTGTTGGCGTGCTCGCCGAAGTCTTTCTGGTAGAGGATGTCCGTGCCCGGGAACGTGCCCAGCAGCAGGCGGCCGACGATGTTCGACCAGTACCAGGACGCGTCCAGGTTGAAGAGCTTGGTCACATCGAACCAGGTGACGAAGATGCCGGAGAACACCGGAATCATGATCGCCCACAGGAACGGCTTGCTACGCGACCAGGCCGAGCACAGCAGCAGCCAACCGACGGTGGGCAGCGCCCACAAGGCATAGACCGGCAGAGCGATCAGGAAGCTCGCGACCACGGAGAGCGGGCTGCCCGGACCCCACAGCAGGGTGATCGGGTTGCCGCCGTGCAGCAGCACGACCACGCTCAGGATCAGCATGAAGCCGATCATCGTCGCCAGCGAAGCGGCCAGGGCCAGGATCGGTGCGACCAGCAGAGCGCTCAGTCCCTTGGAGACGACGGTGTCGCGGTCCGAGATCGGCAGCGACTTCCAGAACAGGACGCTGCGGTCCTTGCGGTCGTCGTACAGCGCGCCCAGGCAGTAGAAGAAGACGACGAAGCCCAGGACGATGAAGGGCCAGGCCGAGGAGACCGCCAGGCTCAAGTCGATGCCCTTGCCCAGGTGCGCCATTTCCTCCGGACCGAGCTTGCCGGTGAGGGCGCCCAGGTCGAGGCCGTTGATCATGACGTCGCCGTCGATCTGCAGCTTGCCGTCGCTCATGGCGCGCCGCGCGGCGATCTCGCCGAAGAGGATCGCCAGGACGGTCAGCAGCAGCGAAATGCCGCCGGCGACCAGGGGTGCCCAGAAGAAGCCGCCCTTGTGTTCCCAGAACTCGCGCTTGAGCAACAGCTTGAGCTTGTGGGTGGGATGCGGCGTGGTCACGACGTGGGGATGGGTTTGTGCAACGGCGTTCATGCGTAGGTCCCTTTCATGATGGCCACGAACAGGTCGGCCAGGCCCGGGATGCGGGTTTCGCCGAACGGGGACAGACGCCCCTGTTCGATGCCGTCGAACAGCATCACGGTCTTGCCGAAGGGCAGGGCGCGCTCGTCGATGGGCTTGAGGCTGCGCGCCTCGGTGGCGCGGTCGCCGTTCACGAGCACTTCGACGTAACGGTCGCCGAGGGTTTCCATCGGCGCATCGAGCACGATCTTGCCGTCGCGGATGAACATCACGTCGGTGAGGATGTGTTCGATCTCTTCGACCTGGTGGGTGGTGACGATGATCGTCTTCTCTTCGTCGAAGTAGTCCTCCAGCAGGCGCTGGTAGAACTGCTTGCGATAGAGGATGTCCAGGCCGAGCGTGGGTTCGTCCAGCACCAGCAGCTTGGCGTCGATCGCCATCACCAGGGCCAGGTGCAGTTGCACGATCATGCCTTTGGAGAGTTCACGGACGCGCAGTTCGGGCTTGAGCTGGGTGTGGGCGAGGAAGCGCTCGCACTTGGCGCGGTCGAAGCGCGGGTGCACGCCGGCGACGAACTCGATGGCTTCCTTCACCTTGATCCAGCGCGGCAGCACGGCCACGTCGGCGATGAAGCAGACATCGCGCATCAGATCGTCGCGCTGGGTGCGCGGGTCGCGGCCGAGGACCGACAGTTCGCCCTCGAACGGAATCAGGCCCAGCAGCGCCTTGAGCGCGGTGGTCTTGCCGGCGCCGTTGGGACCGATCAGGCCGATGATGCGGCCGGTGGGGATTTCGAAGTTGGTGCCGTCCAGCGCCAGCTTGTTCTTGTAGTGCTTGCGCAGGCCGCGGGCGACGACGACGGGGCGGCTTTCGGTGGCGATGGTGTCGGAGGCGTTCATTGCGCACCGCCAGTGGCTTCGGCCGCGAGCAGCTCGTCGATCTTCAGGCCCAGACGCTTGATGCGTTCGATGACCTGCGGCCATTCCTCACGCAGGAAGCGCTCACGCTCGTTGAACAGCAACTTCCTTGCGGCTTCTTCTGTGACGTACATGCCCAGACCCCTGCGTTTTTCGACGAGTGCCTCGTCCGCCAGTTCCTGATAGGCGCGCGAGACGGTGATTGGATTGAGCTGATACTCGGCGGCGACCTGCCTTACGGAGGGCAGGGCATCGCCAGGCTTGAGCAGGCCATCGAGCATCATCGCGATGACGCGCTCCTTCAGCTGGCGATAGATGGGAGCGCTGTCGCTCCATTGAATTGCGGTCATATCAGCCCCGCGGCGAGAAGGAGAAGTACGGCATGACGATGGTCTGCCGGCGGTGGCGCAGGCCCTTGCGGGGCGAGCGTTGGGTGGCTTGGGCGTCCATGTCCCCGTTCGCCTCGATCGCCAGCGCGGAAGCGGCGGCGAGTCTGGCGGAAAGAGCAACGGCCTGGGCCAGCGAGTCGATGTCCTCGTGCTGGCCGGCGGCGGTACGGAAATCTTGCGGCGCGCCGCCCTGCACGGACGTGGTACCGGCGGGCACCGCAACCATCAGTGCGATGGCGAGTGCGGCGCCGGACGCCGTGACGGCGGAGAGCGAATTGCGGAGCTTGCGGTTCATGGCGAACGTCCTGCTCGTTGGTAGACCGGTGTTGTATGCAACTATAACACCTAAACACATACAGTCAACCGGCCGGTTACCCAACTGAAGTCATGGGCGGTTGTGCTGGGGGTGTTTGCGCGGTGTCGCCATGATTTCTTTAGTAATCAGTGGCTTACCGGTTCTCCATGCGGAGCCGAGCAGCGGGGAAGGTCGCTGGAGCCGACTTTCTGCCGGGACAACCGAATCAACGGGCGCAGCAGCGGCACGGCGAAATGGGGGCGGGGAAAGGAGTCCGGTGGCTTCCCCGACGCTAAAAATCCAGCGCTTCACGTCGATCGAGGCAGACATGCACCGCATCCGGCGCGCGCCGCGTCGCCAGTGCGGCGCGGGCATGTTTCTCCTCGCAGATCCATGCAGTGCAGAAAACTGCTAACCACGCTGCATTGCTCATGCTCCGCAGCCCCGCGACAATAGCCGCTTCGTGCCGATCGATCGGCGCGTCCCACCAGGAGTGTTCATGAAGCTCTTTTTGCGCAGCGTCGCTGCGCTGTTGACCACGGCGGCCGTGCTGTTCGGCGCCACCGCTTTCGCACAGGACAAGACCGTGTTGACCACTGATCGTGAGAAAGCCAGCTATATGGTGGGTTCGGACGTCGCCCATGAGATCGCGCCGGTCGGCCCCGATCTCGACGCGGCGGCCTTCGAGAAGGCCGTCCGCAATGCCTTCGCAGGCGGCAAGCCGCTGCTGACGCCGGACGAGGCCAAGGCCACGGGCGAGGCGCTGATGGCGCGTATCGCTGCGCGCAATGGACGTCCCGCCCCGGATGGCAAGACTCCGGACGTGGCGAAGGACAAGGTCGGCCTGCTAGTGGGCACCGACGTCGGCCGCTCGCTGGCGCGGATCCAGGGCGAGATCGATTTGCCGGTGTTGATGCAGGCGCTGCGCACCACGCTCGCCAACGGCAAGCTGCTGATGAGCGATGAGGAGCTCAACACGGTCCGCCAGGCCTTCTCGCAGAAGATGCAGGCGAAGCTGCAGCTCGAAGCCGCGGCGGCCGCCGACAAGAACAACGCCGAAGGCGCGCAGTTCCTCGCCAAAAACAAGGCGGTGAAGGGCGTGTTCACCACGCCGTCGGGCCTGCAGTACATGGTGCTGCGCCAGGGCGCGGGCCAGCGTCCGCGCGTTACCGATCACGTGCGCGTCAACTACCAGGGCGCCCTGTTGAACGGCACCGTATTCGACAGCTCTTACGAACGCGGCCAGCCGACCGAGTTCGGCCTGGGCCAGGTGATTCCGGGCTGGACCGAAGGTCTGCAGATGATGCCGGTGGGCGCGAAGTACCGCTTCTGGATCCCGGGCGACCTGGCCTACGGCCCCAAGGGAACCCCCGGCGGTCCCATCGGTCCGAACTCCACGCTGGTGTTCGATGTCGAACTGTTGGCGATTTTGCCGCAATAACCCGTCGCAACCAGCCGCCGCGCACTGACGCGGCGTTCAGCCGGGGCCATGCACCTTGCCCCGGCCTTGCCCTTCGATTTCCAGGAGTTTTTCGATGATCCAGTCTTTGCGCCACGTGTCCGTGGCCCTCGCTGCTGCCGCACTGGCCGTTACCGTCACTGCCTGCAATCCCCCCGCCGACAAGGCCAAGACCGATGCCAAGGCCGAAGCGGGCGACAAGGATTTTGGCGGGCAGATCGCCGGTCTGCCGTCCAAGAAGGACAAGGTCAGCTACATGATCGGCATGCAGATGGGCAAGTCGCTGGAACAGGTCAAGGATGAGGTCGACGTCGACGTCATCGCCAAGGCGATCAAATCCTCGGTCGCCGGCGAAAAGATGCTGATGGACGACAAGCAGGCGCAGCAGATCGCGGAAGCCTTCGGCCAGGAAATGCAGGCCAAGCAGCTCGCGAAAATGATGGCCGACGCCAAGAAGAACAAGGAAGCCGGCGCCAAGTTCCTCGCCGAGAACGCCAAGCAGCCGGGCGTGAAGACGACCGCCTCGGGCCTGCAGTACCAGGTGATCACCGAAGGCACCGGTCCCAAGCCCAAGGACACCGACGTGGTGAAGGTGCACTACAAGGGCACCTTGCTCGACGGCAAGACCTTCGACAGCTCCTACGATCGCAATACGCCGGCGACCTTCCCGCTTTCGGCCGTCATCCCCGGCTGGCGCGAAGGTCTCGCGCTGATGCCGGTCGGCAGCAAGTACAAGCTGTGGATCCCGGCGTCGATCGGCTACGGCGAAGCCGGTACCCCGGGTGGTCCGATCAGCCCGAACGCCACCTTGGTGTTCGAAGTCGAACTGCTTGAAATCGTGAAGCCCGAACAGAAGTAAGCGCGGGTGCCATGAAACTGTCGTGGCGGTTTCACTCGGCGTGAAACCGCCGCTGCGTAAGTTCGCGGGCTGCGCTGCAGCCCGCACGAAAATCCGGCGGAATGTGCGCTCCCACATACTCCCGCTCATACCACCGGCCAGGTAAGGAAATCACTGCATGCGCGTCACCATCTTCGGCACCGGTTATGTCGGCCTCGTCACTGGAACCTGCCTGGCCGAAGTCGGCCACGACGTGGTTTGCGTCGACATCGACGCGGCGAAGGTCGATGGCCTGAACAACGGCATCATCCCGATCTACGAGCCGGGCCTGGAGCCCATGGTCAAGGCGAACCACGCCGCCGGCCGCCTGCACTTCACCACCGATGCGGCCAAGGCGATCGAGCACGGCAATACGATCTTCATCGCCGTGGGCACGCCGCCGGACGAGGATGGCAGCGCCGACCTCAAGTACGTGCTGGCCGTGGCCAAGACCGTCGGGCAGAACCTGTCCAAGCCGTCGGTGATCGTCGACAAGTCCACCGTGCCGGTGGGCACCGCCGACAAGGTGCGCGCGGTGATCGCCGCCGAACTCCAGGCGCGTGGCGCGCAGATCGAATTCGATGTCGCCTCCAACCCGGAGTTCCTCAAGGAGGGCGACGCGGTCAACGACTGCATGCGCCCGGACCGCATCGTCATCGGCGCCAGCAATCCCGCGTCTATCGAACAGCTCAAGCGCCTGTACGCGCCGTTCAACCGCAACCACGAGCGCATCGTGGCGATGGACGTGCGCTCCGCCGAGCTGACCAAGTACGCCGCCAACGCGATGCTGGCGACGAAGATCAGTTTCATGAACGAGATGGCGAACATCGCCGAGCGCGTCGGCGCCGATATCGAGCACGTGCGCCACGGCATCGGTTCCGATCCGCGCATCGGCTACAGCTTCATCTATCCGGGCGCGGGCTACGGCGGCTCGTGCTTTCCCAAGGACGTGCAGGCACTGGAGCGCACGGCGAAGCAACACGGCTACTCCGCGCAAATTCTGGAAGCCGTGGAAGCCGTGAACGCGCGGCAGAAGCACCGTGTGTTCGAACTGCTCAACGATCACTACGGCGGCAGCGTCGCCGGCAAGACCGTGGCCGTGTGGGGCCTGGCGTTCAAGCCGAACACGGACGATATGCGCGAGGCGTCGAGCCGCGCGCTGCTGGCGCGTTTGTGGGAAGCGGGCGCGAAGGTCCGTGCCTACGATCCGGAAGCGGGCCACGAAGCCGAGCGCATCTTCGGCCAGCGCGACGATCTGGTGCTGTGCGAAAGCGCGCGCCAGGCGCTGGAAGGCGCCGATGCGCTGGTCATCCTCACCGAGTGGAAGCAGTTCCGTAGCCCGGATTTCAGCCGCCTCGCCGCCACGCTAACCGACAAGGTCGTCTTCGATGGCCGCAACATCTACGAACCGCAGGAAGTGGAGCAGGCAGGCCTGGCTTACTACGGCATCGGCCGCGGCCGTTCCGTCAAGAACAACGGCATGAGCTGAGCCATGGCGCCCGAAGATGTCCAGCAGCGCCTGACCGACCTGGAAACGCGGATCGCGTTCCAGGAACAGGCGCTAATCGAACTCAGCGATGCGCTGGCCGCGGCTCGCGACGAAGAAGCGCGTACGGCATTATTGCTGCATCGCGCGCTCGAAGAGCTCAAGGCGATACGCACCACGCTTTCCTCCGCGCCCGTGACCGGCGATGCTTCGCTGGAACCGCCGCCCCCGCACTACTGAACCTGCAATCCGCAGTAACAACGCAATGAGCGACAGTCTTCGCGATCAGCTGCTCGGCCTCGGCTTCAAGCCGGCGCCCAAGCCCGAACGAACCGAGGCCAAGAAGCCCGGCTCCCAGCACGGCAAGCCTCAACAGGGCAGGCCGCCTCACGGCAAGCCGCACCCTGGCAAAGCCGATGCCCGCAAGCACGGTGGAGCCCCTGGCAAGCCTCAGCAGCGCTCGGGGCAGAAGCCGGGCGCAGCGCCGCGCGGGCGCGACGAGATGGATCTGGGCAAGGCCTATGCGCTGCGCGCGCAGCGCGAGAAGGACGAACGCATCGCCGCCGAAGCCGCGAAGCAGGAAGAAGCGCGCAAGCGCCGCGAAGCGCGCGCCAAGCTCACCGAGCTGGTGAAGGACAAGGGGCTCAACGTCGCCGACGCGGAAATCGCCCGCCACTTTCCCTATGGCGGCAAGATCAAGCGCATCTACGTCACCGCCGATCAGCTCAAGGCGCTCAACGCCGGCGAGCTGGGGGTGCTGCAGCTCGACGGCCGCTATCTGCTCGTCACGGCGGAACTCGTCGCCCAGGCGGAGGAAATCTTCCCGCCGGCGATCGCACTCAAGGTCGACCCGAACGCACCCGCCGAAGACGATCCGTACGCCGATCCGCAGTTCCAGGTGCCCGACGACCTGGTGTGGTGAGGTCCGCGAGAACGGTGCGCTGACTCAGGTCGCGAGTGCCTGGATGGCGCGCCGCAGCTTGGAGATGCCCAGGTCGCGAATCAGGCGATGCGAGGTGTGCGGCAGCGGCGAATCGTCGATGTCGTGCGGCGCCACATTCTTGCCGTGCACGCCGGGCAGGAATTCCAGGCCCGCGGCCGCGTAGCAGTGCTGGACCAGCGCCGAGCAATACAGCGCGCCTTCCTGCGCCAGCAGGTTGTTGCGGCTGCGCAGTCGCGTGCTGTGCATGGCCAGCAGCGTGCCGGCCAGTTCCAACAGGGAATAACTCGATAGACCGGCGAGTAGGTCCAGCGCGGCCATCTGCACCTGGCGCGTCTGCGTGGCGTCCAGGTGGAAATCCAGGATCGCCAGGTTGGGGAAGGCGTCCTCATCGAAGTAGCGCGACGCGCGGTTCTCCTGCACCCCCAGGCGCACTTGCCGATAGCGCACGTCGAGGTCGGATTCGATCACCCACCATTGCCCATCGCTGCGCCGCTCGCTGAAAACGAACGCGTGCGACCACAAGCTGCGGTGGCCATCCGCCGTGAGCGGCGCCTGCGCCTTGCGGATCAGCTTGTTGATCAGGTCGCGGCCGCCGCACAGGCCGATCCTGCCCGGTGCGGCGTGCCGTTCGATGAAATCGGCGTTGGAAAGTCCGGTCATAAGCGTCGCGACGGCGCGTTGAAGATTCGGCTACTCCGGATCGTAGTCCAGGTTGGAGGCCAGCCACCGCTCCGCCTGCGCAAGCGATACCCCCTTGCGCCGCGCGTAGTCCTCCACCTGCTCCTTCGACACCCGCCCGACCACGAAGTACTGGCTCTGCGGATGGCTGAAGTAGTAACCGGAGACGGCAGCGGCGGGGTACATGGCAAAGCTTTCGGTGAGCTTCACGCCCGCCCTGCGCTCCGCATCGAGCAGGCGGAACAGCGTGGCCTTCTCGCTGTGCTCCGGGCACGCGGGGTAGCCGGGGGCCGGGCGGATGCCGCGATACTTCTCGTCGATGAGCGCGTCGTTGTCGAGCGCTTCGTCTGCGACGTAGCCCCAGAATTCGCGGCGCACGCGTTGGTGCAGGCGTTCGGCGAAGGCTTCGGCGAGGCGGTCGGCCAGGGCCTTGAGCAGGATCGCGTTGTAATCGTCGTGATCCGCTTCGAAGCGGGCGACGTGTTCCTCGATGCCGATACCCGCCGTGACGGCGAAGCCGCCGATCCAGTCCTGCCGGCTTGAATCTTTCGGGGCTACGAAGTCGGCGAGGCAGAAGTCCGGGCGATCCGCCGGTTTGTCCGCCTGCTGGCGCAGGAAGCAGAACGTGGCAGGACCCGCGTCGGTTTCGACGATGACGTCGTCGCCGCTCGCATTCGCCGGCCACAGCGCAAACACCGCCTTCGCCGTCAGCCATTTCTCGGCGACGATCCGCTTCAACATCGCCCGCGCGTCGCGATAGAGCTCGCTGGCCTGCGTGCCGACGACGTCGTCGGTGAGGATCGCCGGGTACTTGCCCGCCAGTTCCCAGGTGTTGAAGAACGGCGTCCAGTCGATGTATTCGATCAGCTCGGCCAGCGGGTAGTCGTCAAGCACGTGCAGGCCGGGCTGCTTCGGCGCCGGCGGCACATAGTCGCTCCAGCCGCCGTCGAACCGCTGCCCACGCGCCTTCTCCAGCGACACCAGGCGCTTGCCATCGCCGCGATTCTTGTGGCGCTGGCGGATCTCCGCGTAGTCGGCATCGTTGGCGGCAACGAATGGACCGCGCAGGTCGGTGCTGATCAGCGACTGCGCCACACCTACCGCGCGCGAGGCGTCCTTCACCCACACTGTGGGCGACTTGTAGTGCGGATCGATCTTCAGCGCAGTGTGCGCACGGGACGTGGTGGCTCCGCCGATCAGCAGCGGCATGTGGAAGCCCTGGCGCTGCATTTCCCGCGCGACGTGGCTCATTTCTTCCAGCGAGGGCGTGATCAGGCCCGACAGGCCGATCAGGTCGGCATTCTCCGCCTTGGCGCGGTCGAGGATGGTCTGCGCCGGCACCATAACGCCCAGATCGATCACCTCGAAGTTGTTGCAGGCGAGCACGACGCCGACGATGTTCTTGCCGATGTCGTGCACGTCGCCCTTGACCGTGGCCATGACGATCTTGCCGTTGGACTTGCCGACGTCGCCGGTGCGCAGCTTCTCGGCTTCGATGTAGGGCAGGAGGTAGGCGACGGCCTTCTTCATCACCCGCGCCGACTTCACCACCTGCGGCAGGAACATCTTGCCGGCGCCGAACAGGTCGCCGACCACGTTCATGCCGTCCATCAGCGCGCCTTCGATCACGTCCAGCGGGCGCGTGGACTGCGCGCGGGCCTCTTCGGTATCGGCCTCGATGTACTGGTCGATGCCGTGCACCAGCGAATGCGAGAGGCGCTCGCGCACCGGCTTTTCGCGCCAGGCGAGGTCCTCGGTTTTCTTCTCGCCCTTCTTGCCCTTGTAGCGGTCGGCGATTTCCAGCAGGCGTTCGGTGCCGTCGGCGCGGCGGTTGAGCACCACGTCTTCGACGCGTTCGCGCAGCAGCGCGTCCAGATCGTCGTACAGGGGCAGGGCGCCGGCGTTGACGATGCCCATGTCCATGCCGGCCTTGATCGCGTGGTACAGGAAGACCACGTGGATCGCCTGCCGCACCGGCTCGTTGCCGCGGAAGGAGAACGAGACGTTGGAGACGCCACCGGAAATGTGGCTGAAAGGATGCCGGCGCTTGAGTTCGCGGCAGGCCTCGATGAAGGCTACCGCGTAGTCATTGTGCTCCTCGATGCCGGTGGCGATCGCGAACACGTTGGGGTCGAAGATGATGTCTTCGGGCGGGAAGCCGATCTGTTCGGTCAGCAGCCGGTAGGCGCGCGAGCAGATCTCGATCTTGCGTTCGATGGTGTCGGCCTGGCCGGCTTCGTCGAAGGCCATGACCACCACCGCCGCGCCGTAGCGGCGCACGAGCCGCGCCTGGCGCAGGAACTCGGCTTCGCCTTCCTTCATCGAGATGGAATTGACGATGCCCTTGCCCTGCAGGCACTTCAGGCCGGCCTCGATCACGCTCCACTTGGAGCTGTCGACCATCACCGGGATGCGCGCGATATCGGGTTCGGCGGCGATCAGGTTGAGGAAGGTGACCATCGCCTGCTCGGAGTCGAGCAGGCCCTCGTCCATGTTGACGTCGATGACCTGGGCGCCGTTCTCCACCTGCTGGCGGGCGACGACGACGGCTTCGTCGAAGCGGCCTTCCAGGATCAGTTTCTTGAACTGCGCCGAGCCGGTGACATTGGTACGCTCGCCGACATTGACGAAGTTGCTCTGCGGCGTGATCTGCAGTGGCTCCAGACCGCTGAGCCGGGTCTGGCGGGGAAGTGCTTGCGACATCAGGCGGCGTCCACCAACTGCGGCACCTGCCGGGGAGCGACGTCGGCGACCGCATGCGCGATCGCGGCGATATGAGCGGGCGTGGTGCCGCAGCAGCCGCCGACCAGGTTCAACAAACCGGCCTGGGCGAACTCGCGCAGGACCGAGGCCATGTCCTCGGGCGTCTCGTCGTAGCCGCCGAACGCATTGGGCAGGCCGGCGTTCGGATGCGTGCTGACGTAGGCATCGGCCACCTGGGCCAGTACGTCGACGTGGGCGCGCAGGTCCTTGGCGCCCAGCGCGCAATTCAAACCGATCGAAAGCGGCTGCGAGTGACGCAGCGAGTACCAGAATGCTTCGGCGGTCTGCCCCGACAGTGTGCGGCCGGAGGCATCGGTGATCGTGCCGGAGATCAGCACCGGCAGGCGCGCACCGCGCGCTTCGAAGGTTTCTTCGATGGCGAACAGCGCCGCTTTCGCATTGAGCGTGTCGAAGATGGTTTCGACCATGATCACGTCGGCGCCACCGTCGATCAGGCCGTCGGTGGCTTCGCGGTAGGCGACGCGCAGCGCGTCGAAGCTGATGGCGCGAAAGCCCGGCCGGTTCACGTCCGGACTCAGCGAGGCGGTGCGGCTGGTGGGGCCGAGTACGCCGATGACGAAGCGGGGCCTGGACGGGTCCTTGGCTTCGACCGCGTCGCAGGCTTCCCGGGCCAGGCGGGCGCCGGTTTCGTTGAGCTCGCGCGCGAGGTGCTGGAGGCCATAGTCCTCCAGCGAGATAGTTGTCGAGTTGAAGGTGTTGGTTTCGATCAGGTCGGCGCCGGCATCGAGATACTGCGTGTGGATCTCGCGGATGATCTCCGGGCGCGTCAGGCTCAGCAGGTCGTTGTTGCCGCGCTGGTCGCGCGAGCAGCCGCAGCCTTCGCCGTGGGCGTGGCCGTCCGGCGCATGCTGGCCGTCGTAGCCGTCGGCGAAGCGGGTGCCGCGGTAATCGTCTTCCTGCAGCTGGTACTGCTGGATCATGGTGCCCATCGCGCCATCGATCACCAGGATGCGCTGCTGCAGCAGGCGCTGCAGCGCTTCGACGCGGGCGGGGTTGAGCCAGGGGAGGGCGTTCATTTCAGTTCTTCTTTGCGGTCTTGCGGGGTGTGCTGTCGGGTTTGGCGTCGCCAGGCTTGCGTGCCATCAGGGCGATCAATTCGAAATGGGGCGGGCGGCGTTCGCGGGTCACCGCTTCGCTGCTGATGATGTCCAGGCCAGCCTTGGCGACGAACTTCTGCAGGTCCTTCTCGCTGAAACCGAGGTTGACGTGGCCGTAGGCTTCCACGACCTGGCGGTGTTCGTGCTTGGCCAGACTGGTAAGCAGCAGGCGGCCGCCGGGGCGCAGCACGCGGGCAGCTTCCGTCACGGCCTGGCCCGGATGCTCCGAATAGGTGAGCGCGTGCATCAGCACCACCAGATCAAACTGCTCGGCCTGGAACGGCAGGTTGTGCATGTCGCCCTCGCGCACCTCGACGTTCTGCAGTTTGCGCAGCCGCTCGGACGCGGCCAGGACGACCTTGGTGCTGGAATCCAGGCACACGTAGCGATTTGCGTGGGGCGCCAGCAGTTCCGCCAGCACGCCGTCGCCGGAGGCGATGTCGAGAACGTCGCCAGGCTGCAGCAGCGGCACCGCTGAACGTGCCAGCGCTTCCCAGGTGCGGCCCGGGGAGTAATGACGCTCCATGTCGCCGGCCACCGAGTCGGCCCAGTTCTGCTCGCTGGCGCGCGCGGCCAGCACGCCGGTCACGCGATCGCGGTCCTGGCGCAGCAGCGGGTCGTCGCTGCCTTCGCGCAGGGTCTGCCACAGCGCCCGCTGCGCGGCGTCGAGCGCGCCTTCGTCGAAGCGGTAATAGGCCGACACGCCAGAGCGGCGATCGCGCACCAGGCCGGCTTCCTTGAGCTTGGACAAATGCGTGGACACGCGCGGCTGGGCCAGGCGCGTGATCGCCGACAGCTCGGCGACGGTGAGCTCCTCGCGTTCGAGCAAGGCCAGCAGCCGCACGCGCGTGGCGTCGGCGAAAACCTTCAATCGTGAGGACCAGCCTTCCAGATCCATGCGGAGCCTTTTATCAACCTATCGCGATATAGCGATAAGTGTGGGCCGGCGGTCCCATCGGGTCAAGCAAGACAGGCAAAAGGTGGGGTTATTTCGCGCCGAGGGCTACAATTCGCGTCTTCGCCGAGTCAGCAAAAGGGTACCGACGTGGATTTCCGCTTCACCGAAGAGCAGTTGATGATCCAGGACGTGGCGCGCCGCATCGCGCAGGAGAAGATCGCGCCCAGCGCCGAGCACCACGACCAGACCGGCGAATTCCCGCTGGAGAACATCCGCACCCTTGGTGAGAACGGCCTGATGGGCATCGAAGTGCCGGCCGAATACGGCGGCGCGGGCATGGATCCGATCAGCTACGTGCTGGCGATGATCGAAATCGCCGCCGGCGACGCCGCGCACTCGACGATCGTGTCGGTCAACAATTCGCTGTTCTGCAACGGCATCCTCAAGTTCGGCAGTGAAGAGCAGAAGCAGAAGTACGTGCGCGCCATTGCCGAAGGCCGCGAAATCGGCGCCTTCGCCCTGACCGAGCCGCAGTCGGGGTCCGACGCCACCGCGATGCGTTGCAAGGCGGTGAAGCAGGCCGACGGCAGCTACCTCATCAACGGCAAGAAGAGCTGGATCACCTCCGGCCCGGTCGCCAAGTACATCGTGCTGTTCGCGATGACCGACGCCGACAAGGGCGCGCGCGGCATCACCGCGTTCCTGATCGACACGGCCAATCCCGGCTTCCACCGCGGCAAGACCGAGCCCAAGCTCGGCATTCGCGCCTCGGCGACCTGCGAGATCGAATTCGCCGACTACGTCGTCCAGCCGGAAGACGTGCTGGGCAAGGAAGGCGAGGGCTTCAAGATCGCAATGGGCGTGCTCGACGCCGGCCGTATCGGCATCGCATCGCAGGCCATCGGCATCGCCCGCGCCGCCTACGAGAAGACCATCGAGTACGTGAAGGAGCGCAAGGCCTTCGGCGCGCCGATCGGCACCTTCCAGATGACCCAGGCCAAGATCGCCGACATGAAATGCAAGCTCGACGCGGCCACGCTGCTGACGCTGCGTGCGGCCTGGCAGAAGGGCCAGTTCGAGCAGGGCGGCGCGCGTTTCAGCAACGAGGCGGCGATCGCCAAGCTGACCGCTTCGGAAGCGGCGATGTGGATCACCCACCAGGCCGTGCAGATCCACGGCGGCATGGGCTATTCCAAGGAAATGCCGCTGGAGCGCTATTTCCGCGACGCCAAGATCACCGAAATCTACGAAGGCACCAGCGAGATCCAGCGCCTGGTCATCGCGCGCAACGAAACCGGATTGCGCTGAAGCAGTTTCCCCCAAGGCCCGCGCTAGCACCGCGGGCCTGATTGCTTTGCACCGCCACTTACGTATTTGCACTAACCACACCTAACGGACCGGATTCCCACGTTCCCATGAGCACCGTACCCAAAGCTCCGCGCAAGGCCGCCAGCAAGGCGACCGCCAAATCTGTCGCCGCCAAGCCTGCCGCTGCCAAGCGGGCGCCCGCCAACGAGAGCCAGGCCGTTTCGCTCGAGCCCATCCTCGCCGCCATGCGCAAGCGCCTGCCCAAGGCGCGCCATGCCGAGGGCGAAGCTTTCATCAACGCGTTCTATCGCCGCATGAGCGACGACGAGTTGCCGCAGCACAGCGCCGACGGCTGGGCCGCGCTGGCGGTGGACTTCCTCGATTTCGCCCGCGCGCGCAAGCCGGGCACGGCGCTGGTGCGCCTGTTCAACTCCTCGATCAAGAGCCATGGTTGGGAATCGGCGCACACCGTGCTGCAGATCGCCAACGACGACATGCCGTTCCTGGTCGACACGGTGACGATGGCGCTGGCCGAGCAGGGCATCGGCGTGCACGTGCTGGGCCATCCGGTGGTGACGTTCCAGCGCGACAAGGCGGGCAAGCTGGTCGCGGTCGGCAACGGCACGCCGGAATCGCTGATGCATCTGGAGATCGATCGCCAGTCGCCCGGCGACATGCCGAAGATCCAGAAGGCGATCGAAACCGCGCTGGCCGACGTGCGCGCGATCGTGCGCGACTGGGCGCAGATGCGCGATCGCATGCAGCAGATCGCCGCCGAGCTGGGTTCGCGCAAGTTCCCCTCCGACGAGAACGCGCGCCACGAGTCGCAGGAATTCCTGCGCTGGGCGGCGGACAACCACTTCACGTTCCTGGGCTATCGCGAATACGAAGTGGCCAAGCAGGGCGACGACGAAGTGCTGCGTGCGATCGACGGCACCGGCCTGGGCCTGATGCGCGGCCATGACGCCGGCCGCCCGCGTTCGGTGAAGTCGCTGCCGGCGCACAGCGTCAGCAAGAAGGAAGGCGCCGAAGCGCTGATCCTGACCAAGACCAACGCCCGCTCGACCGTGCACCGTCCGGGCTACATGGACTACATCGGCGTGCTGGATTTCGACGCCAAGGGCAAGGCCATCGGCGAAAAGCGTTTCGTCGGCCTGTACACCTCCAGCGCCTACAACCGCCGTCCGTGGGACATCCCGCTGGTGCGCCAGCGCCACGAATACGTCATGCAGCAGTCGGGCCTGGCGCCGAACAGCCACAGCGGCAAGGCGCTGCGCCACATTCTGGAAACCCTGCCGCGCGACGAGCTGTTCCAGGCAACCGGCCCGGAGCTGCTGAGCACCGCCACCGGCGTCCTCGGCCTGCAGGAACGCGTGCGCAGCAAGCTGTTCCTGCGCCGCGACCGCTACGGCCGCTTCTTCTCCGGCCTGGTCTACATCCCGCGCGATCGCTTCAACACCGACGTGCGCCATCGCATCGAAGCGATGCTCAAGGACATGCTGCACGGCGAATACGTGGACACCAACGTGCAGCTCAGCGAATCGCCGCTGGCGCAGTTGCATCTGGTGATCCGGCCGAAGTCGGGCGACGTCGTCGAAGTCGACAACGCTGCCATCGAAACCGGCCTGGCCAAGATCATCCGCAACTGGCAGGACGACCTGCGCGAAACCCTGGTGGCTCGCCATGGCGAACACGACGGCCTGGTGCTGTCGAACAAGTACGGCCGCGCGCTGCCGACCGGTTACATCGAAGAGGTCGGCGTCGAAGTCGCCGCGCAGGACATCGCCAATCTCGCCGCGCTGACCGGTGCGGACGATCTGCGCCTGAGCCTGCACCGCACCCACAAGGGAGTGGGCGGCCTGCGCTTCAAGTTCTACCGCCAGAACGACGACATCCCGCTGTCGGACGCGCTGCCGATGATGGAGAACATGGGCCTGCGGGTGATCTCCGAGCATCCGTACCGCATCAGCGCGAACGGCCAGGTGTTCTACGTCCAGGACTTCGAAGTCGAAACGACCGGCGCCGAGCTCGATCTGGCCAGCCTCGATGAGAACTTCGAAGACGCCTTCGCCCAGATCTGGCGCGGCAACGCCGAGAACGACGGCTTCAACCGCCTGATCCTCGGCGCCAGCCTGTCCTGGCGCCAGGTCGCGATGCTGCGCGGCTACTGCAAGTACCTGCTGCAGGTCGGCGTGCCGTTCTCGCAAAGCTATGTGGAAGCGACGTTCGCGCGCTATCCGATCCTGGCGCGCTTGCTGGTGGAAGTGTTCGAAGCCAAGTTCGATCCCGCCACCGGCAGCGAGAGCAAGGCCGAGATCAAGTCCGGCATGGAGCGCTTCCGCGCGCAGCTGGCCGCGCTGGCCGGCGACGATGCCGCGCTGCTGGCCGCCGTTTCGCCCGTCGTCGACGCGCGTTCGGGCAAGCGCGCTGCGCAGGTCGACACCGCGCGCACTGCGTTCAAGGCGCTGCTCGACCGCGTCGCCAGCCTCGACGAGGACCGCATCTTCCGCAGCTTCCTCGGCGTCATCGACGCGACGCTGCGCACCAGCTACTACATCCAGTACAGCAACGGCGTGCGCAAGGATGGCGGCCCGGCGGACTACGTCAGCTTCAAGTTCGATTCCAGCCAGGTGCCGGATCTGCCCAAGCCGCGTCCGTACCGCGAGATCTTCGTCTACGGTCCGCGCGTGGAAGGCGTGCACCTGCGCTTCGGCCCGGTCGCGCGTGGCGGCCTGCGCTGGTCGGATCGCCGCGAGGACTTCCGTACCGAGGTGCTGGGCCTGGTGAAGGCGCAGATGGTGAAGAACACCGTCATCGTGCCGGTCGGTTCGAAGGGCGGCTTCTACTGCAAGCAGCTGCCGAACCCGAGCGTGGACCGCGATGCGTGGTTCAACGAAGGCGTGGCCTGCTACAAGCGCTTCATCAACGGCCTGCTGGACATCACCGACAACATCACGCCGGACGGCAAGATCGTCTACCCGACGAATGTCGTACGCCACGACGGCGATGATCCGTACCTGGTCGTCGCGGCGGACAAGGGCACGGCGACGTTCTCCGACATCGCCAACGGCATCGCGGCCGCGCACAAGTTCTGGCTCGACGACGCCTTCGCGTCCGGCGGCTCGGTCGGTTACGACCACAAGGGCATGGGCATCACCGCGCGTGGTGGCTGGGAGTCGGTCAAGGGGCACTTCCGTGCGATGGGCCGCGACTGCCAGAAGGAAGACTTCACGGTCGTCGGCGTCGGCGACATGTCGGGCGACGTGTTCGGCAACGGCATGCTGCTGTCGAAGCACATTCGCCTGCTGGCGGCGTTCGATCACCGCCATATCTTCCTCGATCCGAACCCGGACGCCGCGATCTCGTTCAAGGAACGCGACCGCATGTTCAAGCTGCCGCGTTCGTCGTGGGACGACTACGACAAGAAGCTGATCAGCAAGGGCGGCGGCGTGTTCCCGCGCTCGGCCAAGTCGATTCCAGTCTCGGCCGAAACCCGCGCCGCCTTGGGTATCGAGGCTCCTAATGGAAATGCAGGCGTCAGCGCGCTGAGCCCGAACGAGCTGATGAACGCCATCCTCAAGGCGCCGGTCGACCTGTTGTGGAACGGCGGCATCGGCACCTACGTCAAGGCGACCAGCGAAACCAACCAGCAGGTCGGCGACCGCGCCAACAACGCGCTGCGCGTGGACGGCCGCGAACTGCGCTGCAAGGTGGTGGGCGAGGGCGGCAATCTGGGCCTGACCCAGCTCGGCCGCGTCGAGGCCGCGCAGCATGGCGTGCGCCTCAACACCGACTTCATCGACAACTCCGCCGGCGTGGATACCTCGGACCACGAGGTCAACATCAAGATCCTGCTCAACGGCGAAGTGCAGAAGAAGAAGCTCACCTTCGACGCGCGCAACAAGCTGCTGGCGTCGATGACGGATGAAGTCGCCGACCTGGTGCTGGCCGACAACTACCGCCAGAACCAGGCGATCAGCCTGATGGAGCGGATGAGCGTGTCGCGCATGGGTTCCAAGCGCCACTTCATCTCGACGCTCGAATCGCGAGGCCTGCTCGATCGCCAGATCGAATATCTGCCCAGCGACGCCGAGTTGGTGGACCGCAAGTCGCGCGGCCAGGGCCTGACCCGGCCGGAACTGGCGATCTTGCTGTCGTATTCGAAGATCGTGCTGTTCCAGCAGTTGGCCGAGTCCGACGTGCCGGAAGATCCGTATCTGTCCAAGGAGCTGGTGCGCTACTTCCCGAAGCCCTTGCAGGACAAGTACGCCAAGGCGATGGAAGGCCACCGCCTGAAGCGCGAGATCATCGCCACCGCGGTGACCAACTCGATGGTCAACCGCATGGGCGCGACTTTCACCCTGCGCATGACCGAGGACAGCGGCCGCACGCCGGGCGAAGTGGCCAAGGCCTTCACGATTACCCGCGAGACGCTCGATGCCCGCGCACTGTGGACGCAAATCGACGGGCTGGACGGCAAGGTGCACGAGTCGGTGCAGATCGACGCGCTGCAGGTGATCTGGAACCTGCAGCGTTCGTTCACCCGCTGGCTGCTGTCGCGTCCGGGTGCGATCCCGGACATCGCGACCGCGGTGAACCGCTATTTCGACGGCTACAAGGACATCCGCGCCGGCGAAAACATTCTTGGCCCGCTGCAGCGTCCGGGGTACGAGGCCTCGCTGCGCGAGTGGAAGGCCAAGGGCGTGCCGAACGACCTGGCCCTGCAGTTGTCCGCGCTACCGTACATGGAGCCGGCCTGCGACGTCATCGAGATCGCCCGCGAGCGCAAGCTCAAGGTGGTCGACGTCGCGAAGGTCCATTTCCGACTGGGCGAAGCGCTGAACCTGCCGTGGCTGAGCACGCAGATCGACAATCTCGCCGTCGAGGGCCGCTGGCATGCGGTCGCCCGCGGCGTGCTGCGCGAGGAACTGGCCACGCAGCATCGTGCGCTGGTGCAGCAGGTGCTGGCGATGCCGGGCGCCAATGCCGAGGCCAAGGTGCAAAGCTGGCTGCAGCGCGACGATGCGTCGTTGCGCTTCACGCTGTCGATGCTCAACGAACTGGCGGCGCAGAAGTCGCTGGATTACCCGACGGCTTCGGTGGCGGTGCAGCGGTTGTCGCAGGTGGCAAGCCGCGGGTGAGTGAACGCGCTTAGCCGATGCCTTATTGGCATCGGCTGCGTCCGCGAACGCGAACGCTCGGCCATGGATGGCCGGGCCGGACGACCCGAAGCCCGATCTGCTTCGCCATGGATGGCAGCGATTTCGTTATTAATGCGCAGCCGGCCGCATGCTTGCCTCGTCACGCCCCCGCGGTATGCTCCACGCCATTCGCAACGGAGCCGCCGATGACCGCGACGCCACGCCTTGCCTTTCTCGCCAGTCCCTCCGAAGAGGCGCAGAGTGCGCTGGCGCAGATGACGGCCCGCTACGGCGACCACGCGCCGGAGGAAGCGGACGTGCTGGTTGCCCTCGGGGGCGACGGTTTCATGCTGCAGACGCTGCATCGCCACGCGCGGCTGGGCAAGCCGGTGTACGGCATGAAGCTGGGCACGGTCGGTTTCATGATGAATCACCAGCGCAGCGAGGATCTGATCGGGCGTATCCACGCCGCGGAGCCCGCGATGCTGCGGCCGCTGGAAATGGTCGCGCAGACCGAATCCGGCGCAACGGTTGGTTCGCTCGCCTACAACGAGGTCTCGCTGTTGCGGCAGACGCGCCAGGCTGCGCATCTGTCGATCGATCTCAATGGGCAGACCCGCCTCGACGAGCTCATTTGCGACGGCGTGCTGGTCGCTACGCCCGCGGGCAGCACGGCCTACAACTTCTCAGCGCACGGACCGATCCTGCCGCTGGGTGCGAACGTGATCGCTTTGACGCCGATCGCCGCTTTCCGGCCGCGTCGCTGGCGTGGTGCGGTGCTGAAGGCCGATACCGAGGTGTGTTTCCGGGTGCTCGATCCGTTCAAGCGGCCGGTGAGCGCCACCGCGGATTCGCACGAGGTCCGCGACATCGTGCAAGTCACCATTCGCGAATCGCGCGACCGGACGGTGACGCTGCTGTTCGATCCGGAGCACAACCTGGAAGAGCGGATTCTGGCGGAGCAGTTCACTAGCGGGTGAGGCTGAAGCAACAGCCGCTGTACGGGCAGGAGGACGGTGCCGGTGGGTCTGCGTGACACGCCGTGAATCCGTCCATGGAGGCTTGTCAGCGGCATCCATGCCGCCGACAGTCACGCAGACCCACCGACACCGCCCTCCCCACACACATCGCGGTTGCTCGTCAAAGAGCAGAGCAAAGTGCAAAGTACAAAGCAGAGCGAGGCGCGCCTTTCATTGGAAATGGCGATCGTCACGCTCGCGCTTAGCGCTGCCCGCCGGGATGGGGGTGGCGGAGAGCGGACCAGGGATGGTCCGCGGCCCGACTAAAGGCAGGACTGCCGTCCGGAGGGTCGGAGCCACCCCCATCTCGGCGGGTAGCGCGTCCCGCCGAAGAAGACAGCTCCTAAAGCAGAGATAAGCAAAGTCTCTGGATCCCCGCCTAAGCGGGGATGACGAGCATCGCAACCAACGAGACCGCTCCGTCGTACCATTCCCCCATGCCCGACCGCGACGCCGACCCGCTGATCGTAGCGATCTCCTCCCGTACCCTCTTCGACATGGAGGACAGCCACGCGCTGTTCGAACGGGAGGGCATCGACGCCTACGCCGACTTCCAGCGAACCCATGAGGACGACATCCTCGAACCAGGCATCGCCTTTCCGCTGGTCCGCAAGCTGCTCGCGTTGAACGAAGGCGCGCCGCCCGACGCGCCGCGTGTCGAAGTCATTCTGATCTCGCGCAATTCCGCCGACACCGGCCTGCGCATCTTCAATTCGATCGCGCACCACGGCCTGGCGATCAAACGTGCCGCCTTCAGCAACGGCGCCGCGCCATATCCCTACATCCGTCCCTTCGGCGCGGACCTGTTCCTGTCCACCCACGCCGAAGACGTGCGCAACGCACTCGCTGCCGGCATTGCCGCCGCCACGTTGCTTCCCGCCAAGGCGCCGCAGCACCGCCACGACCAGCTGCGCATCGCCTTCGACGGCGACGCGGTGATCTTCGACGACGAAGGCGAGCGCGTATCGCGCGAAGGTGGACTCGCTGCCTTCGCCGCGCACGAACGCGCACATGCGGGCGAACCGCTGTCCGGCGGTCCGTTCCGCGGTTTCCTCGATGCGTTGCATCGCCTGCAGGCGGCGTTCCCGCCCGGACAGGCCTCGCCGATCCGCACCGCACTCGTCACCGCACGCTCGGTGCCCGCGCACGAACGCGTCATCCGTACCTTGCGCGAATGGGGCATCCGCCTGGACGAAGCCCTGTTCCTGGGAGGCCGATCGAAGGGCCCGTTCCTCGAAGCCTTCGGCGCCGACATCTTCTTCGACGATTCCGAGCACAACATCGTTTCCGCACGCGATCACGTGGCTGCCGGGCACGTGCCGCACGGTGTGGCGAATCGCAACTGACGTTACCGGGAGTCTTCATGCCGGAGCTTCGCCTCGCACGACACGCGGACATTCCGGCGCTACAGGAGCTGATCGCGGCGTCAGGCCGCGCACTCAGTGTGGGCTACTACTCCGCGGAACAGGCGGACGCCATAACCCGTCATGTCTTCGGCGTCGACACCCAGTTGATCGATGACCAGACCTATTTCGTCATCGAAGCCTGCAAGCGCATCGTGGCCTGCGGCGGATGGAGCAAACGCCGCACCCTCTTCGGTGGCGATCAGACCAAGCGCGGTCCCGATCCGTTGCTCGACCCGGCCACGGAAGCGGCCCGCATCCGCGCCTTCTTCGTCGCTCCCTCGATGGCCCGCCAAGGCCTGGGCCGTCAGCTGATGGATGCCTGCGTCGCGGCGTCCCGGCTCGCCGGTTTCTCCAGGCTCGAACTCGTCTCGACACTGCCGGGCGAACCGCTGTATCTGGCCAGCGGGTTCGCCGTGATGGAGCGCTTCGAACTCGACTTGCCCGGGGGCGTGCGGGTTCCGGTTTCACGGATGGGGCAGGGGATATAGGCTGGTCGCTGCTTAGCCGACCAGGACTGCCGGACAGATGAAGCGCGCATGGGTTTGGTTGGCTCTGGTGCCCTTGGTGATCCTGGGCATCGCCAGGCCGTCGCTCGATCGTGGCGTGGAATTGTCGAGCGGGGATTACGACTCGAACTCGGACTGTGTCGTGCGTGGCGACGAGCTCACGTATCACACGCCCGACAACTTCATCGATGGACTGCTCGGCGGACACGGCCGAGGGTATGAGACCCTCCAGTTCAACCCCAAGGCCTATCGCGTCGTCTTTTCGTCCGGTTCCGACGAAGTCGAGCTGGTGAGAGTGCGCGATTGCGGCGTGCATCTGCGGGGCGAGGAATTCACGGTCGATGGCAACAGCGTCGACATCGCTGTCACGTCCAAGCGTGGTCGGCTGGTCGTGGACCGTATTCCCGATCGGGGACGCGGCACGGCGCGCGAGTTGGTCGTCGACGTTCCCTGGGAAAGAAAGTATCGGATCCCCGCATCCGATGGAGATCTGGATACATTCGACCTCGCTGCACCTCTTTTCGACGCACACGCCCTGGTAGTGAGCGGATTCGCGGCGAAGGGGCAGGGCATGTCGTACGAGGTCTACGACTACGCGAAGGCGCGCCGCCTCCATTTCGAGATTCCGGAGGCGATGCTGCCAGCCGAAGTGAATCAGACAATCCGGATCAAGGGAGTGACTGGCTGAGGCTTCAGAAAAAAAGCGTTAATGCCGGCTCCAGGCTAAACGAGCTAGTCGCGAACGCTGCAACACTCCGTCACTTCCATCGGGCTAGTGCATCTGGATTTGGAACGCAAACTTGCGCGTACTGGCTCGCGCTGGTCCTGGTAGGCGAGTCCGATCACTCCTGAGGTTCTCCCGTGAAGATTCAAGAATTGCTCAAGTCCAAGTCCGGCGCCGTGGTCACCATCGATGTGGGTGACACGATCGGAGCCGCAGCCCAGAAGATGACGGCCCATAAGATTGCGGCCTTGGTCGTGACCCGCCTGGCGCGCCCGGTGGGCGTGGTGTCCGAACAGGACATCGTCACCGCCGTGGCCCAGGATGGTGCGCAGGCCGGCGGGCGTCCCTTGAGTCAGTTCATCAAGAGCGCCATCGAGAGCATTGCACCCGAGAGCAGTCTCAAGCAGGCCATGTCGATGATGACGCATGCGCGCCTGCGCCATCTGCCGGTGATCAGCAACGATGAGCTCGTGGGCATCGTCAGCTTGGGCGACATCGTCAAGAATCGCCTGGACGAACTGGCGCTCGAGCGAGACGTGCTGCGCGACATCTACATCGCCGCGCATTGATCAACCCACGAACCGCAACGGCACCACCGCCGCATCGCGGCCTTCGAGGTGCGTGCCGACGCGGTCCCCTTGGCGCTGGAACACGACATCCACGCGCTTGTCGTCCAGCGCTAAGCGCCGCACGGCGACGCGGTCTATGCCCGTGGGCAGCATCGGCCGCTCGACGCGCACCTCGCCGCGCCAGCCGTCGATTTCCAGTCCCAGGCAGGACTGCAGCAGCATGAAGGCGCATCCGGCGGCCCACGCCTGCGGCAGGCAGGCGACGGGATACGCGACCGGGGTCGACGCCTGCGCGCGTGGAAACCCGCAGAACAGCTCCGGCAAGCGCAGATCGAAATGGACAGCGGCTTCGAACATGCCGCGCAGCAGGCGCACCGCCGCGGCGCGATCGCCATAACGCGCCAGGCCGGCGGCGCACAGGGCGGTGTCGTGCGGCCACACCGAGCCGTTGTGATAGGACATCGGGTTGTAGCGAACCTCGTCCGCGGCGAGCGTGCGCAGCCCCCAGCCGGTATGGAACATCGGCGTCAGCAGGTTCGCGCCGACCAGCGCGGCGCGCTCGGGATCCGGCAGGCCGACGAATAGCAGGTGCCCCGGATTGCTCGCGCGCACGCGGCACAGCGCGCCCTCGCCGTCGACGGCGATGCCGTAGTAGCCGACATCGCTCATCCAGAAGCGGTCTTCCACCGCGGTGCGTAGGCGTTCCGCGCGTTCCTGCCAGCGCATCGCCGAGTCGATGTCGTTGCGGCGCTTGGCCAGGACGGCCATGGCGCGAAATGCAGCGAAGGCGTAGCCCTGTACTTCGACCAGCGCGATCGGCCCACGCGGGAACGTGCCGTCGGCGTGGAATACGGAATCCTCGCTGTCTTTCCAGCCCTGGTTCGCCAGGCCGGTGGCGGATGCCCGCGCGTAGTCCAGGAAACCGTGGGAGTTGGCATCGCAAACGCGCTCGATCCATTCCGTGGCCGCGCGCAGCGCAGGCCACAGGCGTTCGATGAAGAGCAGGTCGCCGGTACGTTCCGCGTAGGCGCCCGCCAGCGTCACGAATAAGGGCGTCGTGTCGACGCCGCCGTAATAGCGGCCGAAGGGCAGTTCGCGCATCGCCGCCATTTCGCCCTTGCGCGTCTCGTGCATGATCTTGCCGGGCGCCGCATCGAGGAAGGCGGATTCCTCCTGCGCCTGATGATGGGCGAGGAAGGCGAGCACGCCGCGCGCGATGGCCGGATCCAGCCACAGCGTCTGCATCGCAGTGATGACCGCATCGCGGCCGAACGGCGTGGAAAACCAGGGAATGCCGGCGTAGGGATAGGGGCCGGTTTCCAGTTCGCTCGTCAACAGCGCCAGGTCCGCGCGCGACTTTTCCATCCACGCGTCGAACAGCGGCCCGCCGCTGTGGATGTGGCTGCTGCGCCGCTGGCGGCTGCGCATCGCAGCGCGCGCCTGCACGGCGGCGTCGCGGAAGCGTTGCGGCGACGGCATGTCGGCGGTCGCGATCCCGCATTCGACATAGAGCTCCTGGCGGGTGCCCGGTTGCAGCTCCAGCACGAACTCCGCCGCGTCGGGTGCGCATACGGAAGGTTCTTGCGAGAACGACAACACCGAGGAGCGCAGTGCCTCGTCCAATCCCTGATAACGGAAGTGCACCGAATGCGGCGCAGGTTCCGCTGCGAGCAGTTCTCCGCGCGCGGCGCGCACCGAGCCGCGTACTTCGAACATGTCGCGGAAGTCGGCCGCGAAGGTCAAACGCAACGGCAGCCGCACGACGTCGCGGCCGAAGTTGGTGCAGGAGATGCGTTCATACAGGCGGTCGTAGCGCAGGAAGCGCTCGCGCTGGATATGGATGACGCCCTGCGCGGCGGGACTGCCCCCGAGTGGCGGCAGAGGCCGATTGGTAAGGTGCGCGACGAACATCACGTTGTCGCGGGTCACCGCGGCGCTGAGCAGGGCCGGCGCGGAGTCGCCCAGGCGCAATGCATAGCGCGAAAGCAGGCGCGTGTCGTTGTGGAAGAAGCCGTCGCTGCCGCCCTCGATGTCGCCCGCAGCGTCGGCCACGATGAAACTGTCGCCGTCCTTGAGGACGTAAGTCATGGACAGGGAGTTGCTCGCGATCGGCTCCATGCTCACGCCGTCAGCAGTTGCCCGGCCTCGCCGCTGCGCATCAGGCGGCGATAGAGATCCGTGTAGCGATCCGCCATGACTTCGGCGGAGAAGCGCCGCTCGAAGACGGCGCGCACGCGGCGGCGATCCAGCCGCGCGACTTCGTACACCGCTGCGACCGCTTCATCCTCGCTGTGCACGATGCGGCCGGTCACGCCGTCCTCGATGATTTCCGGCACCGATCCGCAGGGCCAGGCGATCACCGGCGTGCCGCAGGCCATGGCCTCGATCATCACCAGGCCGAAGGGCTCGGGCCAGTCGATCGGAAACAGCAGGGCGGCGGCGTTGCCCAGGAACGCGGCCTTTTCGGTGTCGTTGATCTCGCCGATGTATTCGATCAGCGGGTCGTCCAGCAGCGGGCGGATTTCATGGGTGAAGTAGGCTCGATCGGCGTTGTCGACCTTGGCGGCGATCTTCAGCGGTATGCCGGTGCGCCGCGCGATGGCGATCGCGCGGTCGGGGCGTTTTTCCGGCGACAGGCGCCCGAGGAAAGCGAGATAGCCGCCGCGCGGCACGGACGAGTAGGGCAGCAGCGAGGAAGGCAAGCCGTGCGACACCGTGCCCAGCCAGCGTGCGAAGCGCAGCGGACGCCGCTGGTGGTCCGAGATCGACACGAGCGGAAATTGCGGCCAGCGCCAGTACGCCTCCGAAAGATCCTTGAGGTCGAGCCGTCCGTGCAGGGTGGTGACCGTGCGCTCGGCGATGTCTTCGAACATCGGGAAATGCAGCAGATCGACATGGAAGTGAAGGATGTCGAATTCGTGTGCGCGCCGCCGCACTTCGTGCAGCATCGACAGATGGGCGGCGAGATCCGATTTGAGCGGCGCCGGATCGAGGCGGATCGCCTGGTCGCGCACGGGTATGAGCTCGGCACGGGTGACGGCGTCCGCACTCGCGAACAGGGTGACTTCGTGGCCCAGATCGACGAGGGCATCGGAGAGGTAGGCGACGATGCGCTCGGTGCCGCCATACAGCTTGGGCGGAACGGCCTCGTAGAGCGGTGCGACCTGGGCAATCTTCATGAAGTACGTCTCGCGAAACCTTGGCGACGGGGCTGAGAAAACCAGCGTGCCTGTCCGCGCGTGGACGCCGCGTATCCACGTGCACGAGGAATGCACGAAGCGTGCCGTGTTGCGTGAGGAAAGCGCTTGGCCGTGACCCGTGAAAATGCGCCGGGGCGGATTACGCGGCCGTAAAGATCGGCGAGCGAATCACTCGTCGAGCGCCGCCGGATCGGGTGTGAATGGGAGTCGCACGTCGGTAACGCGCCAAACCCAGCCTTGCCGGCTGAGCACGAAGGTCACCGGATCGCCGTCGGCATTGCGCACCGTGGCGGTGAAGCGGGAAAGGGATTCATAGCGATAGGACGCGCCTTCCAGCGGATCGCGTGGCGGCGCGGCCGCGTACGCGTCGTCGCTTTGGCGCTGCCCGCTCAGGCGATGCCAGAAATTGCGGCCTTCCAGCAGCGCGGCCAGGCCCGCAGGGGTCGCGAGCGCATCGACCGCGGTGCCACTGGCTCCGCTAGCCAGACGCAGCGCCAGTGCGCCCAGGAGATTCGATTGCACGTCGGCTCCGGCGCGTCGCACGACGTAATCGTCGATCTGCTGCTTCAGGCTGGTGCGCAGCGCCGGAAAGTCGACGTACTCGGAAAGCTTGGCGGCATCCTGTGCGGCGATCGCGGAGCGGATGCCATGGACGGCGACGAAGGGGCCGGCGGCGAGCCAAGCGAGGACAAGCGCGAAGGCGAGAACGGCAAGTGCGAGCCACTTCTTCATGCATTCGGTCACTTCGGGACGATGGCCCAGAATAGCCCGAGGGCGTGGAAGGGGCCGACACGAGGCCGGCCCCTCCAGACTGCGGTGCGATCAGGAACGATCAAAAGCGAACCGCGCGGCCGCGGCTTTCGAGCGGGGCCATCCGGCTCTGGTCGTTCAATTCCAGCGCGCGGATTTCGTACGGCGCGCCGAAGCCGGCGGGCACGTGGGCGCGATCGAAGCCCAGCACGAGCGTGTGCTGGCCGCGCTCGAACCCCGCCGCAGAATGCGCCTGCGAAACCGGGGCCAGCGAACCGTCGGCACCGGTGGCATAGAGCGTGCCCCGCACTTCGTAGCGTCCCGGCGAAGCGTTTTCCACCGGCACGACGGCGCGCAGTTGCGCTGCGTCCACCGTCACCTCGCCGCCGAAGTGCGCCGTGGGCGCGGCCACCGCGAAGGCGGTGCGTGCGTCGCGCGAGATGCCGTCGCCCGTGGCGAACACCTGCAGTTCCCACAGGCCGGGCGAGGCGCTGGCCTGCAACGGCAGTTTCGCGCGTGCGACGAGCTGGCCCTGGGCGTCCGGCTTGACGGTGATCGCGCGACTGCTGCCGTCGGGGGCCACCAGCAGTCCTTCGGCCTGTGCGGGGATGGCGCGGCCGGTGCGCGAAAGCGCCACGGCTACGGTGACGGTGTCGCCGCCCAGCACATGCGAGCGATCGGTCTTCGCCGTCAGCACCACATCGCTATCGGGCTCGAACACGTGGACGACGTAACGGCCCTGCGCCTGTTCCGCGCGCAGCGAATACGCACCGGCGCCGTTTTCGCGCGCCAGTTTGACGACCGCCGTCCCAGTGCTCACGTCCATGCCTGCCGCGCGCAAGGCATCGGCGTCGGCGGCCTGTTCGAGTCGCGCGGTGCGGCCGTTGCCGTGCACGGCGATCTTGCCGGCATCGAGCGGCGCCGCGCCGTGGGTGGGGCTGATGCGTATCAGTGCGCCCGGTGCGGACGTTTTCAGTGCAACGCCGTTCCGCAGTTCGGCGCCGTCGACGGTCTGCCAGTACTCGCGACTCTCCGCGGCGAAGGTTGGCGAAGGCGACAGGGTCGCGTCGGGTTCGAGCCGCCAGGAAAACGAAACAGGTGCACGTTCGAACTGTCCAGCGGGTGCAGGCAGCGCCACCAGTCGCGTCGGCACCTGATCGGCCTGGCCGGGCGGGAGCAGCGGTTGCGCCGCGACGGCGGCGAGCGAAAACGAAGCGAGGGCCGCGGCCAGCGCGGCATTGAGGTTCATGCGCATGGTCGCCCCTTAGAGTCGGAGATCGTTGCGGAGGATAGTGTCGAGCGTGAAGCAGGCGCGGCGACTCTGGTTGTGGCTGAGCGGTTCGGCGCCGGCCGTGCGGCTGGTGTCGTAGAACCACACGCTGCCGGCCGCGGACTGGCTCGTGCAATTGAGAAAGCCGTCGGAGCAGCTGTTGAGCCAGTTCTGCGTGGTTTCCAGGCCGACGTTTTCGGTGTATCCGCCGCAATAGCTGTCGCTGTCGAACGGCGAGGAATCCACGTCGGTGCCGACCACGCTGCGGAAGGTCTTGGGCAGCGCCGGCCGTCCGCTGGTGCCGTAGAGGTAGTTGGCGTTGTAGTAGGCCATCCAGCTCACTTGTTGCTGGCGCACGGCGTCGGACTGGTAGCCGAGCAGCCAACCCAGCGAGGTTTCGAACACGTTGCCGTTGATGACGGCGTCGGCCAGGGGCGTGCCCGCGGAGGACGGTGCGAGTGCGTTGACGCGGACGATCTTGCTGATGATGTTGGGGTAGCGGCTGTCCCAGGTCGGATTCGACAGGATCCAGCGCATCACGTTGCCGCCGTTGGAGTGGGTGATGACGATGAGGCGGGTGATGCCTTTGCTGCTGATGAAGTTGCTGAGTTGTCCCGCCAGGCATCCGGCGGCGCGGCTGTCCCACATGTATTGGGTGAAGTCGCAGTTGATGACGACGTAGTTGCCGGTGTTGGTCAGGCCCTGGCGTACGGAGTCGACCATGGCTGGTTGCCAGTAGTCCTGGTAGGCGTTGGTCTGGGATCCGGTGCCATGGACGAAGGCGACTCCGGTGACGTCAGCGGCGGAGGCGCACGGTGCCGCGGCGGCCAACAGCAGGCCGCAAACAAGGTTCCTCATGTTTCGTTCCCTCGAACTGCAGCGGCTTGGCCCAACGGCTTCGCCGCGGAAAGTCCTGCTCACTGCGCCGGGCCCCACGGCGCATCGCGGGCGAGCATACCCATACGTACGGGTATGTCATGCGGCGGCGCGGCAAGGGCAGTTGGTATCCCGAGTGGGGGAGCAGGTATCCGGGCGGGGCGGGCGGTGCCTATCCGGGCGGGCAGGCTGTGCCTATCCGGGCGGGGCAGGCGGTGCCGGTGGGCAGTCGTGACACGCCGTGAATCCGTCCATGGAGGCTTGTCAGCGGCATCCATGCCGCTGACAGTCACGCCTGCCCACCGACACCACCTGCCCCCGACACATCGCGGACTCGTTGGCAAAAAGCAAAGCTTTCCGCGCCGAAATGACGATCTGCACGCTCTTCTTCTCCCCGCGCGCGGGGAGAAGATGCCCGAAGGGCAGTTGAGGGGAGCGAGCGCAGCGAGTTGCCTTCGCTTTTTTGCTCAGCGCATCCGTGATCTGTGGAGGGGCAGGCGGTGCCGGTCGGTCTGCGTGACTGTCGGCGGCATGGATGCCGCCGACCAAGCCTCCATGGGCGGATTCACGGCGTGTCACGCAGACCGACCGGCGCCGCCTGCCCTTGCCGGGATCCCACAGACACACACGAAAAAGGGGCGGTAATCGCCCCTTTTTCAAACCATCACCGCGAATGCGGCTTGAACTTGCGCGGCTTAGGCCCGCCGCCGCTCGGGCGCGGCCCACGCGGAGGACGCGAATCGTCATCGCGGCGGAACGGCCGATCGCCGCCACCTTCACCAGGACGGCTGATGCGCAACGGCTGGCCAGCGACGCGCACGCGCTTGAGGTGCTCCATGACCTCGCGCGGCATGCCCTCGGGCAGATCGATCAGGCTGAAGTCGTCGCGAATGTCGATGCGGCCGATGTAACGGCTCTCTAGCTCCGCCTCGTTGGCGATGGCGCCGACGATGTTGCCGGGCTTCACCCCATGGCGATGCCCGACTTCGATGCGGAACGTCTCCATGCCCGCCTCGGGCGCGCGGCGCTCCTCGCGCGGCGGCCTCGGTGCACGCGGCGCCTCGTCATCGAAGAACGCTTCGGCCGCGTTGTGGCCAGCGTGGTGCGACACGACTTCGCCCACCGCCCCGGAGTGCTCCTGCGGACGCGGACGATCGCGTTCGAACTTGCCGGTGCGCGGGCCGTCGAAGTCGCTGCGCGCGCGCTCGGACATGCGCTTGGCGAATGGCGCCTTGCCTGCCGGGGCACCGTCGAACCGCGTCTTCTCGAAACCGGCATCTTCGCGATGCGGACGCAACTGCTGCGCCGTGGCCTGCAACAATAGCGGCATGTCGCCCTGTACCAGCTTGGCCAGGGCCGCGGCGATCTCCACCGCGGGCACGTTCTGCTCGCGCTCGTAGCGTTCGATCAGATCGCGGAACATCGCCAGCTCGTCGCTTTCCAGCGCCGTGGTGATGCGGCCGAGGAACTTCGACACGCGCTGCTCGTTCACCGTCTCGATGGTGGGGAGCGCCATCGGCTCGATCGGCTGCCGCGTCGCGCGTTCGATCGCACGCAGCATGCCGCGCTCGCGCGGCGTGACGAAGAGGATGGCCTCGCCCTTGCGGCCCGCGCGACCGGTACGGCCGATGCGGTGGACGTAGCTTTCGGTGTCGTACGGAATGTCGAAATTCAGCACATGGCTGATGCGCTCCACGTCGAGGCCGCGCGCGGCGACGTCGGTGGCGACGAGCACGTCGATGCGGCCGTCCTTGAGCTGGCTGATCGTGCGCTCGCGCGCCTTCTGGTCCATGTCGCCGTTGATCGCGGCGGCGGAGATCCCGCGCGCGGACAGCTTGTCGGCGAGCTCCTCGGTGCCCAGCTTGGTGCGGGCGAAGACGATCATCGCGTCGAAGGGCTCGGCCTCGAGGATGCGCGTGATCGCATCGAGCTTGTGCACGCCGCTCACCGCCCAATAGCGCTGGCGGATGTTGGCGGCGGTGGTCGTGGTGGTTTTGATCGCCACTTCGACCGGATCGCGCAAATAGGTCTGGGCGATGCGCTTGATCGGCGCGGGCATGGTCGCGGAGAACAGCGCGACCTGGCGCGTTTCCGGGATCTTCTTCAGCACCGCCTCGACGTCGTCGATGAAGCCCATGCGCAGCATCTCGTCGGCTTCGTCAAGAACGAGGCAACGCAGCTGCGACAGATCCAGCGAACCGCGCTCGAGGTGATCGATCACGCGGCCGGGCGTGCCGACCACGACCTGCACGCCGCGCTTGAGCGACGCCAACTGCGGCGTGTAGCTCTGACCGCCGTAGATCGGCAGCACGTGGAAGCCGGGCAGGTGGTGGGCGTACTTCTGGAAGGCCTCGGCGACCTGGATGGCCAGTTCGCGCGTCGGCGCCAGCACCAGCGCCTGCGGCTTCTGCTGCGCCGGGTCGATCCTGGCGAGGATCGGCAGCGCGAAGGCCGCGGTCTTGCCGGTACCGGTCTGCGCCTGGCCCAGCACGTCGCGGCCCTGCAGCAGCGGCGGGATGGTGGCGGCCTGGATCGGCGAGGGCGTTTCGTAGCCGACGTCGGCCAGCGCCTTGAGCAGAGGCTCAGACAGGCCGAGATCGGTGAATTTCACGGACGGCGTGTCCGTGGGCGGGGAAGTCGGGGGGGTGGGGGCGCTCATGGCAGCCTCGATGACGCCAGCGCATGGCCGGTCTGGGCGCATAGTGTAACGGCAGGCGCCCGAGTCTCGGCTCGACATCCCGATCACCGGAAGCACGCTAAGCGAGAGCACGCTAAGCGAGGGTCACGACTAGCGAGGAGGCACGATGAGCGAAACCACAGCGAACCCGCAATGGAACGACGACGTACGCGAGATCCCCAGCCTGATCCGCGCGATGTACGCGTGCATTTCCGGCCCGGCCGGCGCGCCGCGCGACTGGCGGCGGTTCCGTTTCCTGCATCGTCCCGAAGCGCTGAGCCTGCGCACGGTGGTGCTGCCGGACGGCGCGACGCGCCCGCAGATATTCACCCAGGAGCAGTACATCGCCGACGTCGAGCCGTTCTTCGCGGTGAACGACTTCTACGAGATCGACATCGGCCACCGGGTCCAGGTCTTCGGCCAGGTCGCGCATGCCTGGAGCCTGTATGAGGCGCGCACCGCGCCGGATTCGCCCGCGGTGATCAAGCGCGGCGCCAACAGCATCCAGCTCTGCCACGAAGAAGGGCGCTGGTGGGTGGTGAGCACGATCTGGGACAACGAGCGGGAAGGGGTGCGGTTTGATTTGTGGTGAGGCAGCACTCCCGTGAACCTGCGATTCGACAACCGCTTCCTGCGCGAACTTCCCGGCGATGCCGAAACCGGCGCGCGGGTGCGCCAGGTCGAAGGCGCGGCCTGGTCGCGCGTCGCGCCGACGCCGGTGACCGCGCCGCGGCTGCTCGCCTATTCGCGCGAGATGGCCGAGCGGCTCGGCATCGACGAGGCCGAAGTGCATTCGCCGCGCTTCGCCGAAGTGTTCGGCGGCAATGCGCTGCTGCCGGGCATGGATCCCTACGCGGTCAACTACGGCGGCCACCAGTTCGGCCATTGGGCCGGGCAGTTGGGAGACGGACGCGCGATCACCTTGGGCGAGATGATCGATCGCGGCGGGGACCGCTGGGAGCTCCAGCTCAAGGGCAGCGGGCTGACGCCGTATTCGCGCACCGCCGATGGCCGCGCGGTGCTGCGTTCCTCGGTTCGCGAATTCCTCTGCAGCGAGGCGATGCATCACCTCGGCGTGCCGACCACGCGTGCGCTGAGTCTGGTCGGTACGGGCGAGGCCGTGGTCCGCGACATGTTCTACGACGGCCATCCGCGCCCGGAACCGGGCGCGATCGTCTGCCGCGTGGCGCCTTCGTTCCTGCGCTTCGGCAACTTCGAGCTGCCGTACTCGCGCAGCGATCTGCCGCTGTTGCGACAGTTGGTGGACTTCTGCATCCGCCGCGACTTCCCCGAATTGGAAGGCGACGGCGAAGCGCTGTACGCGGCCTGGTTCGGCGAGGTCTGCGAGCGCACCGCGGTGATGATCGCCCACTGGATGCGCGTCGGTTTCGTACATGGGGTGATGAACACCGACAACATGTCGATCCTCGGCCTCACCATCGACTACGGCCCCTACGGCTGGATAGACAACTACGACCCGGACTGGACGCCCAACACCACCGACGCACAGGGCCGCCGCTACCGCTTCGGCTGGCAACCGAAGATCGCCTACTGGAACCTGATCCGTCTCGCGCACGCGATCTCGCCGCTGTTCGAAGACCCGCAGCGGCTCAACGAAGGCCTGCAGCGGTTTGCCGACGTCTACACCCGCGAAGATCGCGACACCATCGCGCGCAAGCTGGGACTGGCCGAGTGCCGCGATGCGGATGTCGAGCTGATGCAGGATCTGCACACGCTGCTAGCCGACGCGGAAGTGGACATGACGCTGTGGTTCCGCGGTCTGTCGCAGGTGGACGTGCACGCACCGTCGCTGGCGTCGCTGGCCGATGCGTTCTACGCCGAGGACAAGCGCGAGGCGGCGCGCGCCGCCTTCGACGCCTGGCTGGCGCGCTACGCGGCGCGGGTGCGCGAGGACGATGCGGATCCCGAGACGCGTCGCGCCCATATGGACAGGGCGAACCCGAAGTACGTGCTGCGCAACTACCTGGCCCAGCAAGCGATCGATCGGGCCGAGCAGGGCGATCTGGACGGTGTGCACGAGCTCCTGGAGGTGATGCGCAAGCCGTACGACGAGCAGCCCGGACGCGAGGCCTTTGCGCAGAAGCGGCCGGACTGGGCGCGGCAGAAGGCGGGCTGTTCGATGCTGTCCTGCAGTTCCTGATCCGCGGCGCACTGCCTAGAATTCGCGTCCCATCTACGCAGGACGCATCGAACGCATGACCCGGAACGCATGGCTGTGGCTGGTAAGCGGTCTGACCGTTGTGGCGCTGGCAGCGACGTACGTGTTCGAACCGTCGCCGAGCACAACGTCGGCACTGCCGCGCACCCATGTCGGCTGGTCCGCGCAGGTGCGATTGGTGGCGGGCGATGGCGTGCGCGGCTTCCGCGACGGCGTGGCCTTGCAGGCACGATTCAGCGATCCGTACGGTATCGCCCGCGCGGACGACGGAACGTTGTACGTGGCCGATGCCGGCGACAGCAACCGCATCCGCAGGATCGGTCGCGATGGTGCCGTCACGACCTGGACGGGTTCGGCCGAAGGCTTCCGCGACGGCGTCGGCGCCTCGGCGGCGTTCAATACGCCCTCCGGCATCGCACTGGATCACGCGGGCTACCTCTACGTAGCCGATACTGGCAACCATGCCATCCGCAAGGTTGCGCCGGACGGCGCCGTGACCACGCTGGCGGGTACCGGCGTGGCCGGATTTCGCGACGGACCGGGCGCGCAGGCGCAGTTCAACGGCCCCATCGGCGTCGCCGTGGATGCGGCTGGCCAGGTCTACGTCGCCGACACCTACAACGATCGCATCCGCGTCATCGGGACAGATGGCATCGTCCGCACGTTGGCAGGCGGCGACGGCCCCGGCGATCAGGACGGGCGCGGCACCGAAGCGCGCTTCGATACGCCCAGCGCGGTGGCGGTGGACCCGCGCGGCAATGTCTGGGTGGCCGACACGCGCAATAACGCCATTCGGCGCGTAAGCAGGCAGGGCATCGTCACGACGCTGGCACCTCGCACAGGCGAAGAGGCGCAGTGGACTTTGCGCCGGCCGGTCAGCATCGCGATCACCCATGACGGCATGCTGTACGTCGGTGAACTCTTCCAGGGGCGCGTGCTGCAGGTCGTGCCGCACGGACGCATCGCCGTGATCGTCGATGCCACGCCCGGACAACGACTGGCGCGACCGGCCGGCATCACGCTGGATGGCGGCGATGGCTTGTACGTAGCCGATGCTAGCGCGTACCGGATTCATGCCATCAGACCGGCGTCCGCGGAGTCCTTGCCGCTCGCACTTCGCGTGACCGGTCCAGCGCCGGCGAATCCGCTTCCCGACACGCAGGGACGCTGGCCCCTGCGGCCACAGGACGGTTGGCATGAAGTGGTGGGAACGCTCGGCGAAGTACGCGGGAACTACCAGGGCGAAAGCCGCGATCATCTCCACAACGGCCTGGACATACGCGGAGATGTGGGGCAGGAAGTCGTGGCCATCGCCGACGGCAAGGTCAGCAATCCTTCGGCGAGCTGGGGCTCGGTATACGAACTGGGCGAGGGCATGGCCCTCGACGACATCAGCTACATCCACATGCGGGTAGGGCGCACGGCGCAGGACGTGCCGATCGACCCAGCGCGGTTCGTCCAGATATTCGATGCCGCTGGCACGCTCGAGCGGGTGCGCGTGCGACGCGGAACGCGTTTCAAGGCGGGCGACGTGCTCGGTACGATCAATCCGATGGCGCACGTGCACCTGGTCGTCGGCACGACCGGGTATGAACGCAACGCGATCGCCTTGGGCTTCCGCAACTATGCGGACCACTACGCGCCGCACATCGAGCGGATCGATCTGTTCGACACGCGCGAGCAGCCGCTGCGGCAGACGCAGGACGGACGCGTGCTGCTGGGGCGCGAGCTCGACGGCGTGCGGATCGTCGTGGATGCCTGGGACCAGGTCGACCACAACCTGCCGCGCCGGCGCCTCGGACTGCATGCGCTCGGATACCAGTGGCTCGATGCCGCCGGGCGGCCCATGGCTGGTTACGAGACGCCGCGGATGTCTATCGATTTCGGCCTGATGCCTTCAGATGAAGCGGTCAAGCTCGCTTATGCGGCCGACAGCGGCATCACCGTTCACGGCAGCCAGGTGACGCGCTTCCGCTACGTTGTCACCAACACGGTGCGCGATGGAACCTTCGCAACAGGCGCCTGGCTGCCCCATGACCTGGCCGCGGGCGACTACATGCTCCGCATCACCGCGAAGGACTACAGCGGCAACGCGGCCATCGCCGGGCGGGACCTGCCGGTGCGCCTGAGATAAGGCGGGCCATCGGCAGGGCCACCGCGTAAACTGACGGGATGCCCCTGATTACCCTGCAAAACGCCGACTACGGCGTCGGCGGCCCGCTGCTGCTGGAAAATGTCGCCCTCTCCATCGATGCCGGCGAGCGCATCGCCCTGATCGGCCGCAACGGCGCCGGCAAGTCCACGCTGCTGAAACTGCTGGCCGGCGAGATCCACGCGGACGACGGCGAAGTCCGCGTCGAAGGCGGCGTGCGCATCGCCCGGCTCGAACAGGAAGTCCCCGCGGGCGCCGAGGGCGATGTCTGGGACGTGGTCGCCGCGGGCCTGGGCGAACTCGGTGCCTGGCTGGCCGAATACCACCACCTCAGCCACGCCGAGCACGTCGATACCGAGGCGCTTGCCCGGGTGCAGGCGAAGATCGAAGACGCACAGGGCTGGTCGCTGGACCAGCGCGTGACCGAGACGCTCACCCGCTTGGACCTGGACGGCGACGCGGTGTTCTCCGGACTGTCGGGCGGCATGAAACGCCGCGTGCTGCTGGCGCGTGCACTGGTGTCCGCGCCGGACGTGCTGCTGCTGGACGAGCCGACCAACCACCTCGACATCGAAGCGATCGACTGGCTGGAAGGTTTCCTCAAGGCCTGGGCGGGTGCGCTGGTGTTCGTCACCCATGACCGCCGCTTTCTGCGTGCGCTTGCCACCCGTATCGTCGAGATCGATCGTGGTCAGGTGACCAGTTGGCCCGGCGATTGGGCGAACTACGAGCGCCGCCGCGAAGAACGGCTCAACGCCGAGGCGCAGGAAAACGCGCGCTTCGACAAGCTGCTGGCGCAGGAAGAAGTCTGGATCCGCCAGGGCATCAAGGCGCGCCGCACCCGCGACGAGGGCCGCGTACGCCGGCTCAAGGCGATGCGCTCGGAGCGCCAGCAGCGCCGCGATCTGACCGGCAACGTGAGGATGGAAGTCGCGCAGGGCGAGGCGTCCGGGCGCAAGGTCATCGAAGCCAAGGATGTTTCGTTCGGCTACGGCGGCGAGGCGATCGTGCGCGATCTGTCGACCGCGATCATGCGCGGCGACCGCATCGGCCTGATCGGTCCCAATGGCAGCGGCAAGACCACGCTGCTGAAGCTGCTGCTGGGCGAACTTGCGCCGACTTCCGGCGAGATCAAGCTCGGCAGCAACCTGCAGGTCGCGTATTTCGATCAGTACCGCGCCACGCTGCGCGAGGACTGGAACGCGATCGAGAACGTCGCCGAAGGCCGCGAGAGCGTGGAGATCAACGGCAAGCACAAGCATGTGATCGGGTATCTGCAGGATTTCCTGTTCACGCCCGAGCGTGCACGTGCGCCGATCACGCGCCTGTCTGGCGGCGAGCGCAATCGCCTGTTGCTGGCCAGGCTGTTCGCGCAGCCATCCAATCTGCTGGTGATGGACGAGCCGACCAACGACTTGGACGTGGAAACGCTGGAGTTGCTGGAAGATCTGCTCTCCGACTATCCGGGCACGCTGCTGCTGGTCAGTCACGATCGCGATTTCCTCGACAACGTCGTGACTTCCACCCTGGTGATGGAAGGCCAGGGCAGGGTGGGGGAATACGTCGGCGGCTACAGCGATTGGTTGCGCCAGCGGCCGCAGATGGCGGCGCCGCAGCCGGCCAAGCCCGCAGCGACCGCGCCGGTTGCGGCGGCATCGGTCGCAGTGGCTTCGCCGGCACCTGCGAAACGCAAGCTCAGCTACAAGGACGCGCGCGAACTGGAGCAGTTGCCGGCGCGAATTGAAGCGCTGGAAGCGCGCGTCGCCGAGTTGACCGAAGCTATGAACGATCCGGCGTTCTATCAGCGTGGTAGTGCCGAAATCGCGACGCACAACGCGAGCTTGGCCGCGGCGCAGGTCGAGCTGGATGCGGCCTACAGCCGGTGGGCCGAACTGGATGGTTGAATTGGGGGCGAAGCGCTAGGCGTCCCCGGCCTCTGCCTTCCATGCACTTAACCGATCAACTGCGCGGTCTTGGCTCCCGGCGATGTCATTGCGCAGGTTCTTGGTCTGTCGCCGAAACAGCAAACACGATGAAAATCGCACCCATAACAAGCACCCCTATGGGAAATCCCCACAGGGCTCCGAAAGTCTTGAGCGTACAGTCCCTAGGGCTTTTCGCATCGTAAAAAACCTGCACGCGGTCGCCAATGTGGTAGCCCCCGATCATGCCATTTTGTGCGGCCTCTATCACTTGTCCGTCTTTTGTAGTGAAGGTCACCTCGGGATGGGAGCCACCGTAAGGTAATCCCGTAACAATGCCATCTGCAGTTTCGGCTCGGTCGACGAACCGCTTGACTGAAAGGCACCAGGCCGCGCCAACAATGAGAATCAAAACCCCCGCTGCCGCAAAAATCACGGCCTTAGCAGCTGCCTCAACTGGATCGTTCTTATAGGTTTTCATCGCTTGCTACTGGTGGGAATTCCACAAGAATCATGCTGTCGCTTTTGCGCGTCATCCCCCAGGATGCGGGGGCTACGGGTGTAGCGTCGCAGTTGTTGTGTTAACTATTTTTTGCTTTTTTGCGTGGCGAATCGAGATGCATGGAAGGGCAGGCGGTGCCGGTGGGCAGGCGCGACTGTCGGCGGCATGGATGCCGCCGATCAAGCCTCCATGGACGGATTTACGGCGTGTCGCGACTGCCCACCGGTGCCGCCTGGCCGTGCGGGGATCGCGACGGGGCGTCCCCTCACCCTGCGTCGCTGCGCGACGCTTTCCCTCTCCCCGCAAGCGGGGCGAGGGAGAGGCGGATTCAATGCATACCGACCGTTCCCAATGACCCTTGCGCGCTTGCGTACGCCACGCGTTAATCGGGCCACTTCACCTCGGGGGAATCGGCATGCGCAGCCTCATGACGGCAGTCTTCGTCTTCGCGGCGCTGACCGCGGCCGATGCGCGCGCGGAGATCAAAGAGTCCGCGGCGAACGGGTTCACCCTCGAAAATTCGCAAACGGTCCCGGTCGATGCCAAGACCGCCTGGAACGCCCTGATCAACGACGTCGGCCGCTGGTGGCCCAAGGACCACACCTGGTGGGGCGATGCCGGCAAGCTGTCGATCCAGCCGCGCGCCGGCGGCTGCTTCTGCGAAATCGATGGCGAACGGCAGGCGCTGCACATGACCGTGACCTTCGTCGATCCCCAACACACACTGCGCATGACCGGCGGCCTCGGCCCGCTGCAGGGCATGGGCTTGAGCGGCGCGATGGAGTGGCGCTTCGCCGAAGTCGAAGGCGGCACCCGGATCACCCTGTGGTATCGCGCCGGTGGCTATACGCCGGATGATCTGCGCAAGTTCGTACCCGTCGTCGATCAGGTGCAGGGACAACAACTGGGCGGCCTGGCCGACTACCTGCGCACCAAAGCCAAAGCCAAA